>NZ_VOHC01000009.1 GCF_007859275.1 Planomicrobium sp. CPCC 101079
GTCGTGTATCCAGTTTTGAGTGAACAAGCACTCTAACAAGAGTCCAGTGATGATGGCAAAGAGGCCACACCCGTTCCCATCCCGAACACGGAAGTTAAGCTCTTTTGCGCCGATGGTAGTTGGGGGTCTCCCCCTGTGAGAGTAGGACGTCGCTGGGCATACCGAAAAAGTCAGAACCGATCAGGTTCTGGCTTTTTTGCGTTCCCTAAGAAAGCATTAGCTTTTTTTAGCAATTACTTACCTAAATGGTTGAATATTACCCAATAAGGGAAAAGCAAAAAATGAGGTGAGGAATATGAAAGCAGGATTATATAAAGTAGAAACAATTGATAAACGAACAGCTTTATTAACTTCAATAGAAGAGCAGCACGATCAGTTTACATTTCCCGTAGCTGATTTTACGCACGATGTTTCAGTTGGAGATGTAGTGGAAATCTGGCGAGAAGGTGTGAAATGGAAAACCAAGTACAGAGAAGAAAAAACTGAATCGATTTCAAGCCATGCAAAAGATTTCATGAAGCGAATGCTTGAAGAAGAATAATTTAAGTTATAGTCTCGAGTGCACTTTTCTCGAGCTTTTTTTGAAGCCTACTTTTTCGAAACGTACTATTTGAAATCTCTAAAATAGTTAGTGTATAATTAAGTCAAATATAGTCAAAGTCAATTTTGACATATTATGTATCGAAGAGGTGAAGGCGATGCGGAATATTTCAGATGTGATTGAAGGTTATTTAAAGCAAGTTATCGAATTAAGCGAGAGAGACCATATTGAAATCAAGAGAAGCGAAGTAGCTGAAAAATTTCAATGTGTCCCTTCTCAAATAAATTACGTTATTAACACAAGGTTTACCGTTGACCGCGGCTATTTGGTGGAAAGTAAAAGGGGAGGTGGAGGTTATATTCGCATTAAGCGAATTCGTCTCCATAAAAAATCAGATGTTTTGGCGGAAATTATTGATCGATTAGAACAAGGTGCAACACAAAGTATGGCAGAAGACATTGTGTTTCGACTGCTAGACGAAGAAATTGTTTCTAAACGCGAGGCAAAATTGATGCTAAGTGCAATTGATCGTTCTACATTGCTTTTGCCTTTGCCTCTTCGAGATGAAGTGAGATCCCGGATTCTCATTGCAATGCTTTTCTCATTAAAATTTCAGTCTAACGCTTAAGAGGTGATCAGATGATTTGCGATCAATGTGGAGAACGTCCTGCTTCAGTAATAGTGAAACAAACACAGCAAGGGCAAACGACCGAACGCCATTTGTGCCATGTTTGCGCAGCTGGAAACCAAAGCATTAATATTGCTTTTGAGCAGGACCCGATGGCTATTCATCAATTATTATCTAATTGGTTTCCTGCTCAACAAACAACGATTAATCCAGTTCGTAAAGAAGTGGCAGTTTGTCCATCTTGTGGATTTACGTTTACAAAATTTTTAAAGTTAGGCAAATTCGGTTGTGCTTCTTGCTACGATACATTTGAACCGCAACTCGATGAAATTTTTAAAAGGCTCCATAATGGCAATACAGAACATACCGGTAAAATTCCCGCTTCTTATGGGAATACGTTAAAAATAAAAAAAGAAATCGAAGAATTACGGAAACAAATGAAGACATCAATTGAAGAAGAAGACTTCGAAGAAGCTGCAAAGTTAAGAGATGAAATTCGCGTATTGAATTCGCAGCTTGAAGGAGGCGTCTCTAATGGCAATTGATCGGTTCCTTCAACCAAGAGCGAGCAGTTGGATGGCTAATGCGGGGGAGAATGTTGACATTGCGATGAGTACACGAATCCGATTAGCACGGAATTTAAGCGACTTTCAATTTCCATATGCTTTTTCAGAAGATGAAGCGCTGAAAGTAGATAAAGCAATTTCAGCGGTATTGTTGGACAAAGGCAGAGAATTGGATTATAACTTTACTCATATTGATATACAAGAAACATCGCAATTAGATCGAGATATCTTGGTCGAGAAGCACTTGATAAGCCCTTACCTTGCTAGAGGTCAGCATTCAGGATCTGTTCTGCTATCTGATAATGAAGAGTTAAGTGTTATGGTCAATGAAGAAGACCATTTACGAATCCAAAGTTTACAGTCAGGTTTTCATCTGCAAGAAGCTTATCAAGTAGCCAATCGACTCGATTCGCTGCTTGAAAAACACTTATCTTATGCGTTTCATGAGAAGTTTGGTTATTTAACAAGTTGCCCGACGAACACGGGGACTGGAATGAGGGCGTCGGTGATGCTCCATCTACCAGCTTTGACAATGTCGCATCAAATCAACCGTATTATTCCCGCTATATCACGCCTTGGTATGGTTGTGAGAGGGAGTTACGGTGAAGGCAGTGAAGCACTTGGGAATGTATATCAAATTTCAAATCAACTTACCCTTGGGAAATCTGAATATGAAATTCTTAAGGATCTTCAAAATATGACCGAACAGATTATCCAGCAAGAACGTCGGGCACGGGAAGCTATTCAAGAAAACTCCCCGGTAGTGTTGGAAGACCGGATTTACCGGTCACTTGGAACGCTTACCTATTCTCGCTTATTGACAACAGAAGAAGCTGCAAGGTGTTTGTCAGACGTACGTTTGGGTATTGATTTAAAAATGATCAAAGATATGGACATGTCCATATTGAATGAATTGATGATTTTTATGCAACCTGCTTTTCTACAGCAATATTCAAATAAGCCACTGCAGCCAAAAGAACGAGATTATGCACGAGCGAAGTTATTTCGCGAACGCTTGAATAAAGAAAGCTTAAATGATGAAGGAGAGGATTTTTTATGATGTTCAACCGATTCACACAACGCGCACAAAAAGTTCTTCAATTAGCTCAAGAAGAAGCAATTCGCATGAAACATGAATCAATCGGCACAGAGCATATTTTGCTTGGCCTGATTCGTGAAGGCGGCGGCATTGCTGCTAAAGCTCTTGAAGCGATCGAAGTGAATACACAATTGATCGAAGAAGGCGTAAAAGAACTAGTTGGTGTTGGCGAGAAAAATGTAGGACCGATTGTCCACTATACGCCAAGAGCGAAAAAAGTTATTGAATTGTCTGTTGATGAATCTCGTAAATTAGGCCATTCTTATATTGGCACAGAGCATTTATTGCTTGCATTGATTCGTGAAGGCGAAGGCGTTGCTGCACGCGTATTAGGAAATGCGGGCGTTAGCTTGAACAAAGCTCGTCAGCAAGTGTTGCAATTGCTTGGAAGCAATGAACAAGCTTCTACTGGCAGCAATCCAAATGCCTCAGCTAATACACCAACTTTGGATGGCTTGGCACGTGATTTGACTCAAGTAGCGCGTGAAGGAAGCCTAGACCCGGTTATCGGGCGCAGTGACGAAATCACACGTGTAATTGAAGTATTAAGCCGCAGAACAAAAAACAACCCAGTTTTGATCGGTGAACCGGGTGTGGGTAAAACAGCAATTGCTGAAGGATTGGCACAGCAGATCATCAATAATGAAGTACCAGAAACATTGCGCGACAAACGCGTTATGGTGCTAGATATGGGTACTGTGGTTGCTGGTACAAAATACCGCGGTGAATTTGAAGACCGCTTGAAAAAAGTAATGGATGAAATTCGCCAAGCAGGCAACATTATTCTCTTTATCGATGAACTTCATACATTGATTGGGGCAGGTGGCGCTGAAGGGGCAATTGATGCGTCGAACATTTTGAAACCATCTTTAGCTCGTGGTGAGTTGCAATGCATTGGTGCAACAACACTTGATGAGTACCGTAAATACATTGAGAAAGATGCAGCTCTTGAACGCCGTTTCCAACCAATTCAAGTAGATGAGCCAACGGTTGAAGAATCAATTCTTATTATTAAAGGATTGCGCGACCGCTATGAAGCCCATCACCGTGTGAAAATCACTGACGAAGCGATTGAAGCAGCAGCGAAAATGTCTGACCGCTATATCTCTGATCGGTTCTTGCCAGATAAAGCAATCGATTTGATCGATGAAGCGGGTTCTAAAGTGAGACTTCGCTCTTACACAACTCCACCTGATTTAAAAGAATTGGAAGCAAGACTTGAAGCTGCACGCCACGAGAAAAACGAAGCCGTGCAAAGCCAAGAGTTTGAAAAAGCAGCTTCTCTTCGAGATGTTGAACAGAAACTAAAAGATCAACTAGAGAAAACGAAAAAAGAATGGAAAGAAAAGCAAGGCAAAGAAGAATCGCAAGTTACCGTAGAAGACATTGCGAAAGTGGTTTCTATGTGGACTGGGATTCCAGTTTCCAAGCTTGCGCAAACAGAGTCCGATAAACTGTTGAACCTGGAACAAATTCTCCATGGCCGTGTTATTGGTCAAGAAGAAGCAGTCACTTCGATTTCAAAAGCAATTCGCCGTGCACGCGCTGGATTGAAGGATCCAAAACGTCCAATCGGTTCATTTATCTTCCTCGGACCAACTGGTGTTGGTAAAACAGAATTGGCTCGTGCTCTTGCTGAATCCATGTTCGGCGATGAAGATGCGATGATTCGTATTGATATGTCCGAGTATATGGAAAGACATTCAACTTCACGTCTTGTTGGTTCACCTCCAGGATATGTTGGTTATGAAGAAGGCGGCCAATTAACTGAAAAAGTTCGCCGTAAACCATATTCAGTTATCTTGCTTGATGAAATTGAAAAAGCTCATCCGGATGTCTTCAACATCTTGCTTCAAGTTCTTGAAGATGGCCGCTTGACTGATTCGAAAGGACGCAGAGTCGACTTCCGTAATACTGTCATCATTATGACTTCAAACGTTGGTGCGGAAGAGTTGAAATACAATAAATACGTTGGCTTTAACTTGGAAGATGCAAAAACTGACTATAAAGATATGAAAGACAAGATGCTTGCTGAATTGAAAAAAGCGTTCCGTCCAGAATTCTTGAACCGTATTGATGATATGATCGTCTTCCACTCGCTTGAAAAAGAAAACTTGCGTGAGATTGTAACGTTAATGACAAAACAATTGACTGATCGTTTGAAAGAGCAGGATATTGATTTGGAATTGACTGAAGCGGCTCTTGATAAAGTGGCGAATGAAGGATATGATCCAGAGTACGGGGCACGACCATTGCGCCGGGCTCTTCAAAAATACGTTGAAGATCGTCTGTCTGAAGAATTGCTGAAAGGTACAGCACTAGCTGGCCAGCACATTATATTTGATGTAGAAGATGGGGAATTTATTGTCCGCACAGACCAACCTACTGTAGAATTGCAGAAGAAGTAAGTAAGGGCGTTCCGCTCGCCGGATTTCCGGCGGGCGGTTTTTTATTAGAAATAGGAGGTCCGTATGGCTAAGAAGAAAACAAAGTTTATGTGCCAATCATGCGGCTATGAATCGGCTAAATGGATGGGAAAATGTCCGGGCTGCGGTGCATGGAATACGATGATAGAAGAAGTGGAAGTGGCAGCGCCTAAAGGGACGCGCGGAGCTTTTCAACATTCGGCGACTGTGGCGCAAAAAGCGACGCCAATCAATTCAATTGAAACCCAGCAGGAGCCGCGGGTAGAGACGAAACTTGGTGAATTGAACCGGGTTCTTGGCGGCGGTATTGTGCCAGGTTCTCTGGTATTGATAGGTGGAGACCCAGGAATAGGGAAATCGACGCTGTTGCTGCAAGTGTCAGCTATGCTTGCTAACAGCGGCAGCCGCGTTTTATATATTTCTGGTGAAGAATCCATCCGGCAAACAAAACTTCGTGCTGAGCGATTGGATGCATCTTCCTCGGAATTGTTCATTTATGCGGAGACGAATTTGGAATTGATCCATCATACGATTGAAGAAGTGGCTCCAGATTTTGTGATTGTCGATTCAATCCAAACGGTCCACCATCCGGAGGTAACATCAGCACCAGGCAGTGTTACGCAGGTGCGAGAAAGTACGGCCGAATTAATGCGTATTGCAAAGACAAAGAACATTGCTATATTTCTAGTGGGCCATGTAACCAAAGAAGGGCAAATTGCTGGACCACGTATTCTTGAGCATATGGTGGATACGGTGCTGTATTTTGAAGGCGAGCGCCATCATACGTATCGGATTTTGCGGAGCGTGAAAAACCGGTTTGGTTCGACCAATGAAATTGCCATTTTCGAGATGCTGCAAAGCGGATTAAAAGAAGTGTTGAATCCGTCAGAACTATTCTTGCAAGAGCGCTCGAGTGGAGCTGCAGGTTCGACGGTTGTGGCATCGATGGAAGGTACGCGTCCAATCCTTGTTGAAATCCAAGCATTGGTGACGCCTTCAAGCTTTAATTATCCGAAGCGTATGGCGACAGGGATTGACCAAAACCGTGTTTCACTTTTAATGGCTGTATTGGAAAAACGGGTTGGTATGCTGCTTCAATCGCAGGATGCCTATATCAAAGTTGCAGGGGGCGTGAAGCTTGATGAGCCGGCAATCGATCTTGCTGTGCTTGCAAGCATTGTATCGAGTTTCCGGGATACTGCGCCGAATGTTTACGACTGTATTGTCGGAGAAGTGGGATTGACAGGCGAAATTCGTCGTGTATCACGGATTGAACAACGCGTCCAAGAGGCGGCGAAGCTTGGATTTAAACGGGCGATTGTACCGGCTTCCAATTTAGGGGGCTGGGATTATCCTGAAGGCATACGCGTAGTCGGCGTTGAAAATGTCAACGATGCATTACGAGAGATATTTCCACAACAGTAAGGAGGCGATTTCGCCTCCTTTTCCTTTGTTCTGAGTACTAATAAGGGTCACAAAGGCGTTTCCTACACAAACAGTGTATAATTAGCAAAAGGAGGTGGAGCACATGTTAAGGAGAATTATCCAGATTTTATTTTTATTGATTGGCGCTACTGTCGGAATTATATTTTTACCTTATGTTTTTGAACTTATCCCTTTTCTTGACAACCCGTGGAGCAATAATGCTATTGTAGCTGCTTTGATCGGAGCCATCGTTTTCTTTTTATTATCTCTTTTGTTTGCAGATTCAATCGTCAAATTTATGAAATGGATGGAAGAAAAGTTATTACATGCCCCAACCCCAGATTTACTTTTTGGGACGGTTGGGTTAATTTTAGGTTTGGTTGTTGCATTTTTGATCGGCTTTGCTTTAAGTACCATTGATATACCAGTGGTTGCTACTGCAGCGCCAATTGTTTTATCGGTTGTGCTTGGTTATTTAGGATTTCAGGTAGGCTTTCAAAAAAGGGAAGAAATGGTGACGATGTTAACGCCACAGCGTTTAGGAGCAGCCAAAAAAGTGGAGGTTGAAGAACCGGTTCAAAAAACCACTTATAAATTGCTTGATACGAGTGTCATTATCGACGGTCGGATTGCCGATATTTCAGCTACCGGTTTTATGGAAGGAACGTTTGTCGTTCCACAATTCGTCCTATCTGAGTTGCAGCATATTGCGGATTCGTCCGATACGCTAAAACGGACGCGCGGCCGTCGGGGCTTGGATATATTGAAGCGCCTACAAAGCGAGCGTGAAGGGGCCATAATGATTACGGAGGAAAGCTTTGATGAAGTTAATGAAGTTGACTTGAAGTTGATGAGAGCCGCGAAGAAAATGGGCGGTCAAGTGGTAACGAATGACTTCAATCTCAATAAAGTCTGTGAGCTTCATAATGTTCCGGTATTGAACATCAACGACTTGGCGAATGCGGTGAAACCGGTTGTCATTCCGGGGGAAGATATGCATGTGGTCGTCATTAAGGATGGCAAAGAACAAAACCAAGGAGTTGCTTACTTGGATGATGGTACGATGATTGTCATTGAAGATGGCAAAGGCTTTATCGGACAGGCAATTGATGTTACTGTAACAAGTGTATTGCAAACTTCAGCAGGGCGCATGATTTTCGCAAAACCGCGAGATGGCCGCCAAGCTTCAATGAATGGGTAAAGGATGTCGCAAAATGAACTATACAGTCGTCTTGCCTGCTGGCGGAAGCGGGAAACGGATGAAAGCAAATAAAAATAAGCTATTGCTGGAACTTCTGGGCAAGCCTATTTTTCTTCATACTTTGGAAGTGTTTCAACACGATCCAAATTGTGATGCAATCTGGCTTGCGGTGAAAGAGGATGAACGCCGGGTAATCGATAGCTATGTAAAAAAGCATAAAATTACAAAAGTTCATGGCTATGCAGAAGGCGGAATGGAGCGGCAAGACAGTGTAAGATCTTGTCTTGAAGCGATTCCGCCTTGCAGCATTGTATTGGTTCACGATGCGGCGCGCCCGTTCATTGACCGCGAAGTGATTGCACGGCTCGTAGAAGCAGCTAAAGCCACTGGTGCTGCTATTGCAGGGGTACCTGTTAAAGACACGATTAAGAAAGCAACAGGTGGCGTGATAACGGAAACGGTGGACCGCAATCAATTGTGGATTATCCAGACGCCGCAAGCTTTTAAATACGAGCTAATATTGAAGGCCGCTAAAACGGCGGTTCAGGATGGTTTCCTTGGAACAGATGAAGCGATGCTCGTTGAGCGCTTGAATTACCCAGTACAGATTGTGGAAAGTACTTATGAAAATGTAAAAATGACGACGCCGGATGACTTGATTTATGGAAAAGCCATTTTGGAGAGCCGGATACAGGAGGAAAAACGATGATGCGAATTGGACAAGGATACGATGTACATCAATTAGCAGAAGGAAGACCTTTTATTTTAGGAGGCATTAATATTCCTCATGACCGGGGATTGCTCGGGCATTCGGACGCAGATGTCTTGCTTCACACTATTACCGATGCGGCACTTGGTGCAATCGGCGGAGGGGATATTGGCAAGCATTTTCCAGACACTGATCCGGAATTTAAAGATGCTGATTCGAAGAAGCTGTTAACCCATATATGGGAAATCGTTAAAAGTGAAGGCTATGAACTAGGAAACGTGGATTGTACAGTTATCGCACAAAAGCCGAAACTGGCTCCTTATATCGAACAAATGCGAGAGTCGATTGCCGGATTGCTTGAAGCAGACGTTTCCCAGGTGAACGTTAAAGCTACCACTTCGGAGCATTTGGGCTTTACAGGGCGCGAGGAAGGAATTGCCGCGCTTGCGGTCATTTTGCTGGTAAAACGCCCACTTTCGCTAGACGTTCCAGAGTGATAGAATAGCAGAAGGATATTTTTTAGGAGGAAAACTACATGACACAACAAGTACGCGTACGCTATGCCCCGAGCCCGACTGGACACTTACATATCGGCGGAGCCCGCACAGCGCTATTCAATTATTTATTTGCCCGCCACAATGACGGAAAATTTATTGTCCGGATTGAAGACACGGATATCGAACGCAATATCGAAGCTGGTGAGCTGTCACAACTCGACAACTTGAAATGGCTTGGCATTGACTATGATGAATCGGTTGATATCGGAGGCGATTATGGTCCATACCGCCAAATGGAGCGTTTGGACTTGTATAGCGGTTATGCACAGGAAATGCTGGAAAACGGATCAGCTTTCAAATGCTTCTGCTCGCCTGAAAAATTGGAAGCGGAACGCGAAGCGCAGAAAGAAGCGGGAATTGCTGCTCCTCAGTACAGCGGAACGTGCCGCAATTTGACAGTAGAAGAAGTGGCCGAAAAAGAAGCGGCAGGTCTTCCCCATACCATTCGCATGAAAGTGCCGGCTGACGTAACGTATGAGTTTGAAGATTTGGTGCGTGGTCCGATTTCATTTGAATCAAAAGACGTTGGGGATTGGGTGTTGGTTAAGACAAACGGCATTCCGACATACAACTTCGCTGTTGTCATCGACGATCACTTGATGGAGATTTCCCATGTGTTCCGCGGGGAAGAGCATTTGTCGAATACACCGAAGCAGCAAATGGTATTCAACGCGCTAGGCTGGGAACACCCAACTTATGGCCACATGACCCTTATTGTCAATGAAGACCGCAAAAAACTATCGAAACGCGACGAATCGATTATTCAGTTTATCTCGCAATATAAAGACCTTGGCTATATTCCAGAAGCATTGTTCAATTTCTTCGCGCTCCTGGGCTGGTCTCCGGAAGGCGAAGAAGAAATCTTCTCGAAAGAAGAATTGATTCGCATTTTTGATGTGAATCGCTTGTCGAAATCCCCTTCAATGTTTGATAAACAGAAGTTGACGTGGATGAACAACCAGTACATCAAAGCAATGCCGCTCGAAGAAGTGGTGAAATTAGCGCTTCCGCACTTGCAAAAAGCCGGAAAACTTCCTGAAACGCTTACGGAAGAACAAGCTGAATGGGCAAACAAATTAATTGCGTTGTACCATGACCAATTGAGCTTTGGTGCAGAAATCACAGAGCTCTCGGAACTATTCTTTGCTGATGAGTTGACATATGGGGAAGCGGAGCAAGAGGTGCTTGCCGGCGAACAAGTACCGGAAGTCATGGCTTCATTCAAAGAACAGCTTGAAGCACTTGAAACGTTCGAACCTGCAGAAATCAAAGCGGCTATTAAAGCTGTCCAAAAAGCGACAGGACACAAAGGCAAGAATTTATTCATGCCAATCCGAGTTGTAACGACAGGGCAAACGCACGGTCCGGAACTGCCGGATTCAATCGCTCTTTTAGGAAAAGAAAAAACGATTGCCCGCGTAGTTGGTTTCGCAAAAGCATAAGATTGACTTATAACTTAAAAAGTGTACAATAAATTTACCATTACGAAATCGTTGACGAGAAGAAGTATATGTAGCATGCGCAAAAGAGAGGGTCATCATCGGCTGAAAGTGATCCGCGCCCCTGCAGCATAGAAATGCCTCTCTGAGTGCTGAGTCGAATCGAGTAGACCAGACGTATTGCCTGCGTTAAAGGTGTTCGAGAGAAGAGGGACCAGTCCCTTTTAATCAGAGTGGAACCGCGCAACTATGCGTCTCTGTCATGCTAATGACAGGGGCGCTTTTTATTTTGGCAGAGAAAGGAGCTGAGCAGCATGTGGAAAAGAATAAAAGACGACATAGATGTTATCTTTGAACAAGATCCGGCGGCCCGCAGTTATTTTGAAGTGATGTTGACTTATTCGGGATTGCATGCCATTTGGGCGCACCGCATCGCGCACCTCTTTTTTAAAAAGAACTGGTTTTTCTTAGCTCGTGTTATTTCTCAAATCAGCCGCTTTTTCACGGGCATTGAAATTCATCCGGGAGCGGTCATTGGCCGCCGGTTCTTTATCGACCATGGCATGGGTGTCGTGATTGGTGAGACCTGTGAAATCGGCGACAACGTCACACTATACCAAGGAGTGACACTTGGCGGTACGGGAAAAGAAAAGGGGAAACGCCATCCAACCCTTGAAGACAATGTCCTTGTTGCGACAGGCGCAAAAGTATTGGGATCAATTACAATTGGCGCCAATTCGAAAGTTGGAGCAGGTTCAGTTGTATTAAAAAATGTACCCGCCAATTCGACTGTCGTTGGAATTCCTGGCAAGGTCGTCATCAAAGACGGCATAAAAGTAAAACCGGATTTGAACCATCAAGATTTGCCGGATCCAATTATGGATAAAGTAGAAGCGATGGAGTTCAAACTGGCTCAATTGCAGAGGGAAGTCGAATTGTTGAGAAAAGCTAAGAAGGAAGAAGGGAAGCTATTATGAGCATACAACTATTCAACTCATTATCACGCGAAAAAGAAGCGTTTATTCCATTAGAAGAAGGAAAAGTAAAGATGTATGTGTGCGGCCCAACCGTTTACAATTATATTCATATCGGCAATGCGCGGCCAGTCATTGTCTACGATACGGTTCGCCGCCATTTGGAATACAGAGGGTATGACGTTACGTATGTGTCCAACTTTACGGATGTGGATGATAAATTGATCAAAGCCGCTAACGAATTGGGTGAAGAAGTACCGCAAATTGCGGAACGATTTATCCATGCGTATTTTGAAGACACAAAAGCGCTTGGCTGCGAGGAAGCAGATATTCACCCGCGCGTTATGGACCACATGCCGCAAATCATCGAATTTATCGAAGCGCTGATTGAAAAAGGCTTTGCTTACGAATCGCAAGGAGACGTCTATTACCGGACGCGCAAATTTGAAGGTTACGGCAAGCTGTCGCATCAATCAGTCGATGAACTGAAAATTGGCGCCCGCATTGAAACCGGCGATAAAAAAGAAGACGAGCTGGACTTTGCGTTGTGGAAAGCAGCCAAGCCAAATGAAATTTTCTGGGAAAGCCCATGGGGCAAAGGGCGCCCAGGGTGGCATATCGAGTGCTCCGTGATGGCGCGCGAGCATTTAGGCGATACAATTGATATCCATGCTGGTGGGCAAGATTTAACATTCCCGCACCATGAAAACGAAATTGCTCAATCCGAAGCGTTGACAGGAAAAACTTTTGCACGTTATTGGATGCATAATGGGTATATAAATATTGACAATGAAAAAATGTCGAAGTCATTGAACAACTTTGTACTGGTTAACGATATTTTGAAAGAGCTGGATCCGCAAGTCCTGCGGTTCTTTATGTTGTCGGTCCACTATCGCCATCCAATCAATTATTCACGAGAATTGGTGGAAGACGCTCGTGCTGGGCTTGATCGTTTGCGTACTGCTTACAGCAATTTAAAACACCGTCTACGTGCATCAGCTGACCTCGGTGACCATTCAGATATTTGGCTATCGAAAATCGAAGAAATCAAAAATGAATTTGTCGATACGATGGATGATGACTTCAATACAGCGAACGCCATCTCAAAAGTTTTTGATTTGTCGCGCCTGTCAAACACGTATCTGATGGAAAAGCAGACGTCGACAAACGTGATCCAAGCATTTATTCAGACTTTTGATGAATTAGTTGCAGTTTTGGGCGTACCCTTCAAACAAGAAGAGGAATTGCTTGATGCAGAAGTAGAGGCTTTGCTTCAAGAACGCATTGAAGCCCGCAAAAACCGTGATTTTGCAAGAGCGGATGAAATCCGTGATTTGTTTAAAGAAAAAAACATTATCTTGGAAGATACTGCACAAGGCACGCGCTGGAAGAGGGGGTAATAAGGTGAACGTTTTACGAAATAGGGACGTTGACCAGTTGAATGCACTGGCCCTCGCTTATATGGGTGATGCAGTTTTTGAACAAGCCGTGCGCGAGCACTTGCTGCGTTCAGGCCATGTCAAACCGAATATGCTGCATCGGCAGTCAACCTCATTTGTGTCAGCAAAAGCACAAGCAATGGTACTGAAGCGGCTGACGGAAGAAGAGTTTTTGACAGAAGAAGAGCTAGCGGTCATGAGAAGAGGACGCAATGCCAAGTCAGGCAGTGTGCCGAAGAACACAGACGTTCAAACTTACAACTTCAGCACTGCATTTGAAGCGGTGCTCGGCTGGTTGTACTTGAAAGAACAACAAGCACGGCTCCACGAAATCGTTTCATACTCGATTGCCATCGTAGAAGAGCTGAGAGGAGTGATCAAATGAGCGAAGAAACAGTACCAGAAATTATTGGCGGCAAGAACCCGGTGCTTGAAGCGCTTCGTGCAGACCGGGATATCAACAAAATCTGGATTGCTGAAGGCGTCCAGAAAAAAGGCATTACGGAATTGCTGCAGCTGGCAAAAGATAAAGGAGTTTTAGTCCAGTTCGTGCCGAAGAAAAAAATTGACGGGTTAACTGACTCGAATCATCAAGGCATTGCAGCAGCGGTTGCTGCTTACAACTATGCAGAGCTTGATGATTTGTTCAAGGTGGCAAGTTCACGGTCAGAAGACCCGTTCTTCTTAATTTTAGATGAATTGGAAGATCCGCATAACCTCGGATCTATTATGCGGACAGCCGATGCGGTTGGCGCCCACGGGCTGATCATTCCAAAGCGGCGCGCTGTTGGCTTGACAGCGGTTGTTGCAAAAGCTTCAACCGGTGCAATCGAGCACATTCCAGTAGTGCGTGTCACGAACTTATCTCAGACGGTAGACGAATTAAAAAAACGCGGCGTTTGGGTTGCTGGAACAGATGCAAAAGAATCGATGGATTACCGGCAGATGGATGCTGCGCTTCCGTTAGCTGTCATCATAGGCAGCGAAGGAAAAGGCATGAGCCGGGTTTTGCGGGATAAATGCGATTTCCTTTACCAGTTGCCAATGGTTGGGTATGTGACATCGCTAAACGCATCAGTGGCTGCAAGCCTCTTAATGTATGAAGTTTACAGAAAGCGCCATCCGCTTGGATAAGGGTAAAGACCATGAATATTCTGCTGGTTGATGGATACAATATCATTGGTGATTGGATGGAGCTGAAAGAGTTAAAAAAGGACAAATTAGCAGATGCCAGAGACCGTCTGATTGAACAGATGGCCGAGTATCGAAGCTTTAAAGGGTGGCGCGTCATCGTTGTATTTGACGCTCATCTTGTACCTGGAATTGAAGCAAAAAACAAGCATCATGACGTTGAAATCATTTTCACAAGGGAAAGTGAAACAGCGGATGAGCGGATTGAAAAACTTGCGTCGAGCTTGAAAACACGGCGCGACCAAATCCATGTCGCGACTTCCGATTCAACGGAGCAATCGGTGATTTTTGCCAAAGGCGCATTGCGTATTTCCGCACGTGAGTTAGAAATTGAAATGGAAGAAATCCAAAGAAAAATAACAAAAAGAGTAAAAGAAATCCAAGAGCAACGGGCGTCATCCAAAATTCCATTGACCGATGAAGTTGAAGAAATTTTCGAAAAATGGAGACGTGGACAAAAATGAACGGTTGACGCTCAAAATTTTCTTCCTGTATACTTGTGTTTAAGAGGCTCGCGCAACCGGAGGGATACCCGTGGGAAATCATGAGCAAGTTCAACCCCAACGCTTTACCGAAATGACAGATGAAGAACTTGTTAGTTTAGTCCACAGCGGAAATACTGAGGCCTTGGATTTTTTAATCACGAAGTTTCGGCATTTCGTACGCATGAAAGCCCGTTCTTATTTCTTGATTGGTGCTGATAAAGAAGACATCATACAAGAAGGCATGATTGGCCTGTACAAAGCAATCCGTGATTTTCGGAGCGACAAATTGTCTTCGTTCCGTGCATTTGCTGAACTATGCATCATCCGGCAGATCATCACGGCCATTAAAACTGCGACAAGACAAAAACATATTCCGTTGAATTCTTATGTATCGCTCGATAAACCTATTTACGATGAAGAATCCGATCGTACGTTAATGGATGTGCTGACGGGGAACGCTATAGACGATCCGGAAGAGTTAATGATTAATAATGAAGAGTTTCTGTACATGGAAGAGAAGATGGGTGAAGTGTTAAGTGATTTCGAACGCGAGGTATTAACTTTTTATTTGGACGGCCAATCCTATCAGGAAATATCAGAGAAATTGGGCCGGCATGTCAAATCAATCGATAATGCATTGCAGCGGGTCAAGCGGAAGTTGGAGCGCCATCTGCAGGCGAATGAGACAGGCACCTCTTGAGGTGCGGTTGACAGGTTAGTTTTAAGGTGATACCCTTGAAAAAGCTGCAAACTCGAATAGGATGAGGGAAATGGCTAAAAAAATCGTTTTAAGCTGCTCGAAGTGTGCATCACGCAATTATACGGTTCCAGCGAAAGCAGAGCCTAGCACCCGTTTGGAACTCAAAAAATTCTGTGCTCATTGCAATGAGCACACCGTGCATAAACAAACGATATGAATTTTACTTGAATGCCGGACGATATAGAGTGATTTTGAAATTCGGAGGTTTTTTAAATAATGGGTAACATTGGTGGGTTCTTCAATAATGTTCTTTCAGAAATGAGAAAAGTCAGCTGGCCAAAACGCAAAGAGTTAACACGCTACACCATCGTTGTTTTATCAACATGTATCTTCATGGCTCTTTTCTTTGCCGCGGTTGATGCAGGCATTTCAGAATTGATCCGCTGGTTCTTAGCACTTTAAGCCAACAAGAATAACGAATAAAAATAGCCCGTCATTCTATTCGAACGGGTTTTTTAATTTGGAAAAAAGGAGGGATGGACGTCTAGTCCGCGCGATTATGGAGAAAAATTGGTATGTAGTCCATACTTACTCTGGATATGAAAATAAAGTAAAAGCGAACTTGGAAAAACGTGTCGAAACAATGGGCATGCAAGACAAGATTTTTCGCGTCATCATTCCGGAAGAGCAAGAAACAGATTTCAAAGACGGCAAAAAACGTACAGTAATGCGCAAAACTTTCCCGGGATACGTGTTGGTTGAATTGATTATGACGGATGAATCTTGGTACGTAGTCCGGAATACGCCAGGGGTTACTGGCTTTATCGGTTCATCAGGCGGCGGTGCAAAACCGACTCCTCTTTTAGATGAAGAAGTTGAATTCATCTTGAAGCAAATGGGCATGGCAGGCCGCAAGCTCGATATCGACTTTGCGGTTAGTGATACGGTTGAAGTAATGGAAGGGCCGTTTGCCAACTTCCAAGGCAAAGTGGAAGAAATCGATGAGACAAAAGGCAAAGTCAAAGTGTCGATTGATATCTTTGGCCGGGAAACAAAAATGGAACTCGATTTCGAGCAAGTTCAGAAGGTATAAAGAGAAACTAACATTCAGCAGGACATCATTCCCCGCCGAATATCAGTTGATCCAATCGGGTTTTTACGGTCAGTAGACTTCCGCTTGAAAAGGCAGAAGTCTTACTGCCCGTTAAAATGGGATAAAAATCGCTTGCTATTCTGTTTCATCAGTGTTATTATTTCATAGGTCAGACTGTCAGAGTACCATCTGAACATTTTAACTAATTCTATCAACCTGATTGATAGACGGATATTGAGTGGGAGGGGAAACCCTATTACCACATCACGGACTTAAGGAGGTGTGTTTCGTGGCTAAAAAAGTTATTAAAGTTGTAAAATTGCAGATCCCTGCAGCAAAAGCAAATCCAGCACCACCGGTTGGTCCAGCATTGGGTCAAGCAGGTGTTAACATCATGGGCTTCTGTAAAGAATTCAACGCGCGTACTGCAGAACAAGCAGGACTTATCATTCCAGTTGAGATTTCAGTATTTGAAGACCGTTCATTTACTTTCATTACGAAAACTCCACCCGCTGCAGTTCTTTTGAAAAAAGCAGCTGGTATCGAGTCAGGTTCAGGCGAACCGAACCGCAATAAAGTAGCGACTGTGAAACGCGATCAAGTTCGCGAAATCGCAGAAACTAAAATGCCAGATCTAAATGCCGCTTCAGTTGAAGCTGCAATGTTGATGGTTGAAGGTACTGCTCGCAGCATGGGCATTACAATCGAAGACTAATTATTAGTAGTTGTTTTTGGATGGGTTGCGTTGAGTTCGATAGTGAACAACGCAGCCCTTAATCGTGGGAGGCTTACACCGTTAGACCACAACAAGGAGGACGTTTAAAATGGCTAAAACAAGCAAAAAGCTGCAAGAAGCAGCAAAACTGATCGACCGTTCAAAACTTTACAACGCAACAGAAGCGATCGAACTTGCGAAAAAAACTAGCACAGTTAACTTTGACGCAACAGTAGAAGTAGCTTTCCGTCTTGGAATTGATACGCGTAAGAACGACCAGCAAATCCGTGGGGCGGTTGTGCTTCCAAACGGTACTGGTAAAACTCAAAGCGTATTGGTTTTCGCTAAAGGCGAAAAACTTAAAGAAGCTGAAGCTGCAGGCGCTGACTATGTTGGCGATGCTGAATATATCCAAAAAATCCAACAAGGATGGTTTGACTTCGACGTGATCGTAGCAACTCCTGATATGATGGGTGAAGTTGGTAAACTTGGACGCGTTTTAGGACCAAAAGGCTTAATGCCAAACCCTAAAACAGGTACAGTTACTTTTGATGTAACAAAAGCTGTTCAAGAAATCAAAGCTGGTAAAGTGGAATACCGTGCAGACAAAACTGGTATCATCCATGCTCCAATCGGAAAAGTTTCTTTCGATGACAGCAAACTAGCTGAGAACTTAGCGGCAATCTTCGACGTAGTGCAAAAAGCGAAGCCATCGGCTGCTAAAGGTACTTACATGAAGTCGTTGAATGTTACAACTACAATGGGACCTGCTGTTAAAGTAGACACTAACACTGTAGTCGCTAAATAATTTATTGACATTTTATTTCTTCTTTGCTATAATAGCGAAGTTGTGAAATATCCATTTGTACCGCAGACAGCAGGGGCGCTAGCCGCTTAATTTATCCCTGCCGAGGACATGATGAATTCAGTAAACATCTTTTTGATGCTGACTTTATGCCTCTGTGTCTGTTAAAAGACCAGAGGCTTTTCTTGTGTTTTGAAACGGTATAAGTGAAAAAATCTACAGGAGGTGCCAAAATGAGCAAAGCAGTTGAAACGAAAAAAGTTGTCGTACAAACAATCGCTGATAAATTCGGTGCTGCAGCTTCGGTTGTAGTTGTTGATTATCGTGGATTGAACGTTGCCCAACTTACAGAACTTCGTAAACAGCTTCGTGAAGCAGGAATTGAGTTTAAAGTATACAAAAACTCAATGACTCGCCGCGCAACAGAAATGCATGGACTTGAAGCGATCAACGAACACTTTGTAGGTCCAAACGCCATTGCATTTTCAAACGAAGATGTAGTAGCACCAGCGAAAATCATCAACGATTTCGCTAAAAAGAACGAAGCACTTGAGATTAAAGCAGGTGTTATTGAAGGCGCGATCGCATCAGCAGACGAGGTTAAAGCGTTGGCGGAACTTCCATCACGCGAAGGCCTACTTTCTATGCTACTCAGCGTACTTCAAGCCCCAGTCCGCAACTTTGCTGCTATTACAAAAGCAGTTGCAGACTCAAAAGAAGAACAAGGCGCTTAATAAGTTAGCCGGTTAAGCTACACAAAAAAAATTACCTAATCTATAGGAGGAAATTATAATGACACAAGAACAAATCTTAGACGCAATCAAAGAAATGACAGTTCTTCAACTTAACGACCTAGTAAAAGCAATCGAAGACGAGTTCGGCGTAACTGCTGCTGCTCCTGTTGCTGCAGCTGCTGCTGGCGGTGCTGCTGAAGAAGAAAAAACTGAGTTTGACGTTGTCCTTGCTTCTGCAGGCGACCAAAAAATCAAAGTTATCAAAGTAGTACGCGAAATCACTGGTCTTGGCTTGAAAGAAGCAAAAGGTCTAGTTGACGAAGCTCCTAAAGCTCTTAAAGAAGGCGTTTCTAAAGAAGAAGCAGAAGAAATCAAAGGCAAACTTGAAGAAGTTGGCGCTTCAGTAGAAGTTAAGTAATTTCAAGAATTTATAAAAAGATAGAAAAGCTCGTCAGTGTATACCGACGGGCTTTTCTTCTTTTTAAATTTAAAGTTATGGTTAGAAATGGATTAATGTAAGGGGGACCTCATATGTCGCAACATTACTATTCCAAAAATCCTCAAACAAAAAGCAATCCTCGAGAATGGACGTATACATTGCGAGGCGAGAAATTCCATTTCCATACAGACGCAGGCGTTTTTAGCAAAGGTGAAGTGGATTTTGGTTCGCGGCTATTGATTGAAGCGTTTCAAGATTCGGAAGTAGATGGACCGGTGTTGGATGTTGGGTGTGGATATGGACCGATCGGAATGGCAATCGCCAAAGCATATCCTCAAAAAGAAGTTCATATGGTAGACGTCAACACGCGTGCAATTGAATTGGCCAAAAAAAATTCAGAAAAAAACGGAATCCATAATGTGAAGGTTTACGAAAGTGATGGACTTGCTTCAGTGGAAGAGGCGGATTTTTCAGCCATCTTAACAAATCCTCCGATCCGCGCAGGAAAAGAAACGATTTTTCGTTTTTACGAAGAAGCTTTCGGTAAATTGGCAGCTGGTGGATCTCTTTGGGTAGTTATCCAAAAAAAGCAGGGAGCTCCTTCGACGCAGGAGAAGTTGGAAGAACTTTTTGGGGAAGTACAGGTAGTGGACAAGAAGAAGGGCTACTTTATTTTTGAAGCAAGAAAAGTTTGACTTGACAAAATGCCTGTGATATCATAATAAAATGCAAAAATTATTATTTTGAGGTCGTTTGCCCTTTTTCGGGCATGGCATGGCGACAGAACAAATCACGTGTTAACCGAAAATGAGCTAAAATTAGTCTCGTTTTCTTTTTGTCTTTTCGATATCATACACTATTTAGTGGAAATCGCAAAGACCTATAATCGTTTTATTGAGGGGTGAATAAGTTGGCAGGTCAACTAGTTCAGTACGGTCAGCATCGTCAACGCAGAAGTTTTTCGAGAATCAGTGAAGTACTGGATCTTCCGAACTTGATTGAAATTCAGTCATCGTCTTATGAGTGGTTCCTTGAAGAGGGATTGCGCGAAATGTTCCGGGACATCTCACCGATTGAAGATTTCACAGGGAATCTGTCGCTCGAGTTTGTTGATTACAGTCTCGCAGAACCAAAATATCCAGTCGATGAATCTAAGGAACGAGATGTAACTTACGCGGCTCCGCTTCGTGTAAAAGTGCGTCTTCACAACAAAGAAACGGACGAAGTGAAGGAACAGGATGTCTTTATGGGAGATTTCCCGTTAATGACAGAAACCGGAACTTTTGTGATCAATGGTGCAGAACGCGTTATCGTTTCTCAATTGGTACGTTCGCCAAGTGTTTATTTCCATGACAAAACAGATAAAAATGGTAAAAAAGGCTTTGGAGCCACGGTTATTCCAAACCGCGGTGCGTGGCTTGAATATGAAACAGATGCAAAAGACGTTGTGTATGTCCGAATCGACCGCACCCGTAAATTGCCTGTAACTGTGCTTTTAAGAGCGCTTGGATTTGGTACCGACCAAGAAATCATTGATTTGCTTGGTGACAACGAATTCCTTCAGAACACGCTGGAAAAAGACAATACAGAAAGCACCGAAAAAGCGCTTCTGGAAATCTACGAACGCTTGCGCCCTGGTGAACCACCAACGGTTGAAAGTGCGAAAAGCTTACTTTACTCACGTTTCTTCGACCCGAAACGCTATGATTTAGCAAATGTGGGCCGCTATAAAATGAACAAAAAGCTTCATATCAAAAACCGTCTTTTCAACCAAACCATTGCTGAAACATTGGTTGACCCTGAAACAGGCGAAATTTTGGTGGAAGCTGGCACTTTAATCGACCGCCGAGTTTTGGATCGCTTGATTCCTAACTTGGAAAGTGGAGTAGGTTTCCATACAGTAAACCCGGTAAACGGTGTTCTTGAAGGAGACGTCACACTTCAATCGGTTAAAATCTTTGCTCCAAATGACGAAAACCAAAAAGAAATCACTGTGATTAGCAATGCTTACGTAGAAGATGCCATTAAACACGTAACAACAGCTGACATTATTTCTTCTATTAGTTACTTCTTTAACCTGCTTTATGGTGTTGGAAACACAGATGACATCGATCACCTTGGTAACCGTCGCCTTCGTTCGGTAGGGGAGCTATTGCAAAACCAGTTCCGCATCGGTTTATCCCGTATGGAACGTGTAGTACGCGAGCGCATGTCAATTAACGACACGCAAGCAATCGTGCCACAGCAATTGATCAATATCCGTCCAGTTATTGCATCAATCAAAGAGTTCTTCGGTAGTTCTCAGCTTTCCCAGTTTATGGATCAAACAAACCCATTAGCTGAATTGACGCACAAACGCCGTTTATCGGCGCTTGGACCTGGTGGTTTAACGCGTGAGCGCGCAGGATTTGAAGTTCGTGACGTTCACTATTCCCATTATGGCCGTATGTGCCCGATTGAAACGCCTGAGGGCCCGAACATCGGTTTGATCAATACGCTTTCAACATTTGCGAAAGTGAATAAATTCGGTTTTATTGAAACGCCATACCGGCGTGTAGATCCTGAAACCGGCATTGTAACAGAACACATCGATTATTTGACAGCTGATGAAGAAGACAACTATGTAGTGGCGCAGGCCAATTCAAGATTGAACCCAGATGGTTCATTTGTTGAGGAAGAAGTTGTTGCTCGTTTCCGTGGTGAAAACACTGTCTATAAACGCAGCAGCGTCGACTATATGGACGTTTCTCCAAAGCAAGTTGTTTCTGTAGCAACAGCATGTATCCCGTTCCTTGAAAACGATGACTCCAACCGGGCATTGATGGGAGCGAACATGCAGCGTCAAGCTGTTCCATTGTTGAATCCTGAAGCGCCTTTCGTAGGTACAGGTATGGAGCACCTTGCAGCACGCGACTCAGGAGCAGCGGTAATCGCTAAATACGAAGGTATTGTGGAATCTGTAGAAGCCAAAGAAATCAAGGTCCGCCGCATTGAAGAAATCGACGGCCAAGAAGTAAAAGGCGACGTAACCACATACAAACTGCAAAAGTTTGTCCGTTCTAACCAAGGAACCAGCTATAACCAACGCCCGATTGTAAAAGTGGGCGACCGTGTGTCAAAACGTGATATTTTAGCGGATGGTCCTTCAATGGAACGGGGCGAAATGGCATTAGGGCGTAACGTACTAGTAGCCTTCATGACTTGGGATGGCTTTAACTATGAAGATGCGATCATCATGAGCGAACGTCTTGTTAAAGATGATGTTTACACATCTGTCCATATTGAAGAATACGAATCCGATTCACGCGATACAAAACTAGGGCCTGAAGAAATTACTCGCGATATTCCGAACGTAGGGGAAGATGCGCTTCGTAATTTAGATGACCGTGGAATTATCCGTGTCGGAGCGGAAGTTAAAGATGGCGATATTCTAGTTGGTAAAGTTACTCCTAAGGGAGTTACAGAGTTGACTGCCGAAGAACGCTTGCTGCATGCAATCTTTGGAGAAAAAGCGCGTGAAGTGCGTGATACTTCGCTGCGTGTGCCTCACGGCGCCGGCGGTATCGTACTTGACGTGAAGATTTTCAACCGCGAAGATGGCGATGAGCTGCCGCCAGGTGTTAACCAGCTGGTTCGTGCTTATATCGTTCAAAAACGTAAAATTTCAGTCGGCGATAAAATGGCCGGCCGCCATGGTAACAAAGGTGTTATTTCGCGCATTCTTCCTGAAGAAGATATGCCGTTTATGCCGGATGGAACTCCTGTCGACATCATGCTTAACCCGCTTGGTGTACCTTCACGGATGAACATCGGGCAAGTATTGGAGCTGCATTTAGGTATGGCTTCCCGTTCACTTGGAATTCATATGGCATCTTCAGTATTTGATGGTGCCAATGAAGAAGATGTTTGGGGGACAATGGAAGAAGCAGGAATGTCGCGTGACGGGAAAACCGTTCTTTATGACGGCCGTTCCGGTGAAGCGTTCGACAACCGTGTCTCAGTAGGGATCATGTACATGATCAAACTTGCGCACATGGTTGACGATAAGTTGCACGCCCGTTCAACTGGTCCTTACTCTCTTGTTACTCAACAGCCTCTTGGCGGTAAAGCCCAATTCGGCGGACAGCGTTTTGGTGAAATGGAAGTATGGGCACTCGAAGCTTATGGTGCTGCCCATACCCTTCAGGAAATCTTAACGGTCAAGTCGGATGATGTGGTTGGTCGTGTTAAAACATATGAAGCTATTGTCAAAGGCGAAAGCGTACCAGAACCAAGTGTTCCAGAATCATTCAAAGTATTGATCAAAGAACTTCAAAGTTTAGGTATGGACGTTAAAATGCTGACAATTGATGATGAAGAAATTGAATTGCGTGATTTGGACGAAGAAGATGACCTTCAGCCAGCTGATTCATTGAACATCTTGCCAATTGCAGACAAAGAAGCGCCTGTTGGAACAATTGATTGATAAACTTTGGAATCGGACGGCTTTGAACAGCCGTTCGGCTTCCATTTGCTTGGTTACAAACGAGGAAGAGCCGTGCAGAAACTCGAGACAAAAGGGAGGTAGGCTCCTTGATAGATGTTAACAATTTTGAGTATATGAAAATCGGATTAGCGTCACCCGATAAAATTCGCTCATGGTCTTATGGAGAAGTCAAAAAGCCAGAAACAATTAACTACCGTACATTAAAACCTGAAAAAGACGGTTTGTTCTGTGAACGTATTTTCGGTCCTACAAAAGACTGGGAATGCCATTGCGGAAAATACAAACGCGTTCGTTATAAAGGTGTTGTCTGTGATCGCTGTGGCGTTGAAGTTACGCGTTCAAAAGTAAGACGTGAACGTATGGGCCACATTGAACTTGCAGCTCCTGTTTCACATATCTGGTATTTCAAAGGGATTCCGAGCCGTATGGGCCTTATCTTGGATATGTCCCCGCGCTCACTCGAAGAAGTTATCTATTTTGCTTCTTATGTAGTAATCGATCCTGCGGATACACCACTTGAAAAGAAACAGCTTCTTTCTGAAAAGGAATACCGCGCATACCGTGATAAGTTTGGGAAAAAATTCCAAGCCGCTATGGGAGCGGAAGCGATCAAACGACTTCTTCAAGAAATCGACCTTGAACGCGAAACTGACTCATTGAAAGAAGAATTGAAAACGGCTCAAGGCCAACGCCGCACTCGTGCGATCAAACGCCTTGAAGTAGTGGAATCTTTCCGTAACTCAGGAAACAATCCTGATTGGATGATTCTGGATGTTCTTCCAGTTATTCCACCTGAACTTCGCCCGATGGTTCAATTGGACGGCGGTCGCTTTGCGACTTCCGATCTAAATGATCTTTATCGCCGCGTAATCAACCGGAATAACCGTTTGAAACGCTTATTGGATCTTGGTGCTCCTAGCATTATCGTCCAAAACGAAAAACGCATGCTTCAGGAAGCTGTAGATGCGCTGATTGACAATGGCCGCCGTGGCCGTCCTGTTACAGGACCAGGTAACCGTCCATTGAAATCTCTTTCTCATATGTTAAAAGGGAAACAAGGACGTTTCCGCCAGAACCTTCTTGGTAAACGTGTTGACTATTCAGGTCGTTCAGTTATCGTTGTTGGACCAAACTTGAAAATGTATCAGTGCGGTTTGCCGAAGGGAATGGCAATCGAATTGTTCAAGCCTTTCGTTATGAAAGAACTTGTTGAACGTGGGCTTGCCCACAACATCAAGAGCGCGAAGCGCAAAATTGAACGTCTTCATTCTGAAGTTTGGGATGTACTGGAAGATGTCATTAAGGAGCATCCGGTTCTATTGAACCGGGCACCAACCCTTCACAGACTTGGTATCCAGGCATTTGAACCGACCTTGGTTGAAGGTAAAGCGATCCGTCTTCATCCGCTTGTATGTACCGCATACAACGCCGATTTCGATGGTGACCAAATGGCTGTTCACGTACCGTTATCATCCGAAGCACAAGCAGAAGCAAGACTTTTAATGCTTGCAGCTCAAAACATTTTGAACCCGAAAGACGGGAAACCTGTTGTAACACCTTCTCAGGATATGGTTTTAGGGAACTATTACTTAACGCTTGAGCGTGAAGGTGCTACAGGAGAAGGCGCTACTTTTACCGGACCGGAAGAAGTAATGATCGCTTATCAAACAGGCCACGTCCATCTTCATACACGTATTGCCATCTTAGCGGGATCAGTTAACAACCCGACATTTACAGAAGAGCAAAACAAAATGCTATTGCTGACAACAGTCGGTAAAGTCATTTTCAATGAGATTCTGCCAAAGTCATTCCCTTACATCAATGAACCGACAAATTACAACTTGCAGGTGGAAACACCAGCGAAGTACTTCGTGCCGACTACGACAGATGTCCGCCGTCATATCGAAGAAGCCGAGCTAGTGACTCCATTTAAAAAGAAAATCCTTGGGGAAATCATTGCTGAAGTATTTACGCGTTTCCACATCACAGAAACTTCAAGAATGCTTGACCGCATGAAGAGCCTAGGATTCAAATACTCAACTCAAGCTGGTATTACCGTTGGGGTTGCAGATATTGTCGTACTTCCTGATAAAGGTGAAATCTTAATCGAAGCACAAGCAAATGTTGATAAAGTAATGAAGCAGTTCCGTCGTGGTTTGATTACTGAAGAAGAGCGTTATGCGCGTGTTATCTCTTACTGGAGCAGCGCAAAAGATGTTATTCAGGAAAAACTGATGGCTTCCTTAGATAAAACAAACCCGATTTACATGATGAGTGACTCTGGTGCCCGTGGTAACGCGTCCAACTTTACACAGCTTGCTGGTATGCGCGGACTCATGGCCAACCCGGCTGGACGAATCATTGAACTTCCGATCAAATCTTCATTCCGTGAAGGTCTGACGGTACTCGAATACTTCATCTCGACTCACGGTGCGCGTAAAGGCCTTGCCGATACAGCACTGAAAACAGCAGACTCAGGTTACTTGACTCGTCGTCTAGTAGATGTTGCACAAGATGCAATTGTCCGCGAAAATGACTGTGGCACGGACCGCGGCTTGCTAGTTGGGGCGTTAATGGAAGGAACGGAAGTTATCGAAGAGCTTGACGAGCGTATCATTGGCCGCCATGCGAAGAAAACAATCCGCCATCCAGAAACAAAAGAAGTTATTGTAGCTAAAGACGAATTGATTACTCACGACTTGGCTCGTTTGATTGTTGAAGCAGGAATCAAAGAAGTAACTATTCGTTCGGCATTTACATGTAACACAAAACACGGCGTATGTAAGAAGTGCTACGGTACGAACTTGGCAACTGGCGATGAAGTTGAAGTGGGCGAAGCAGTTGGGATTATTGCAGCTCAATCAATTGGTGAGCCAGGAACCCAGCTCACAATGCGTACGTTCCACACAGGTGGAGTTGCGGGTGACGATATTACCCAAGGTCTTCCGCGTATCCAAGAGATTTTTGAATCACGTAATCCAAAAGGGCAAGCTGTTATTTCTGAGATAAACGGTACTATCACCGAAATTGATGAAATTAGAGAAGGCCTGAAAGAAATTACGATTCAAGGAGACGTTGAAACTCGTAAATATCTGGCTCCTTATAATGCACGATTAAAAGTACAGCTTAACGATACAATCCGCCGCGGTGAAGTATTGACCGATGGATCGATTGATCCGAAGCAATTGCTTCAAGTTAAAGATGTACAATCTGTACAAGTGTATCTATTAAAAGAAGTTCAAAAAGTTTACCGCATGCAGGGCGTTGAAATCGGCGACAAACACGTTGAAGTTATGGTCCGTCAAATGTTCCGTAAAGTTCGCGTAATCGAAGCCGGCGACACTGATTTGCTTCCAGGTTCACTTTTGGATATTCACCAATTCACAGAAGCGAACGTAAAAGCGGTCCTAGAAGGCAACTTGCCTGCTACAAGCCGTCCTGTTATTCTCGGGATCACGAAAGCTTCACTTGAAACAGAATCATTCCTATCAGCAGCGTCCTTCCAAGAAACGACTCGTGTCTTAACGGATGCGGCTATTAAAGGAAAACGTGATGAACTGTTAGGTCTGAAAGAAAATGTTATCATCGGTAAACTTGTTCCAGCTGGAACGGGGATGCAGCGTTACCGTCAGATTAAGATTGCAAAAGATGAGTTGCACGAAGAAGCAGAAACAGTTAGCACAGAATCATAAAAAAGTCTTGTTGATTCCGGAAAGTTTAATAAAACTTTCCGGGATTTTTCAGGAATCAGTTGACACTGTCAGCAGAGAATGATAACATATTGAGGGTTGATGTTTAACGGTCTGTTACTGCTCGATTTATGATCCTCAGATTAACTATTAAAGTAGTTTCAGATAAGTAAAACGATCATCGGTACAAACAACAGTAAGCGTCTAAACGGTTACTGGATAACAGTTTTTGTGTAAAAAACACAAAGACTTTGTTTTTACCCAAAAAATGAACCACCTGGATATGTGGTATTAGAACACCTTTTGAGAGGAGGAAAAAATCAATGCCTACTATTAACCAATTAGTAAACAAACCTCGTAAACCAAAAAGCACGAAATCAGGCTCACCAGCGTTGAACAAAGGGTATAACAGCTTCCAAAAGTCTCAGACTAACGTTAGCTCACCTCAAAAACGTGGAGTTTGTACACGTGTGGGTACGATGACACCAAAAAAACCAAACTCAGCATTGCGTAAATACGCACGTGTTCGTTTGACAAACCAAATTGAGGTTAATGCTTACATCCCTGGAGAAGGCCACAACCTTCAAGAGCACAGTGTAATTCTTCTTCGCGGCGGACGCGTAAAAGATTTACCGGGTGTACGTTACCATATCGTACGTGGAGCACTTGATACTGCTGGAGTAAACGGCCGTATGCAAGGACGTTCTAAATACGGAACAAAACGTCCAAAAGAAAAAAAATAATCATATTCAAGTAACGAAGTGATTTCGTTGAAAGGAGGAACATACATGCCTCGTAAAGGTCCTGTAGCTAAACGTGACGTGTTGCCAGATCCGATTTATAATTCCAAATTGGTGACACGCTTAATTAATAAAATGATGGTCGACGGAAAAAGAGGTACTTCACAAAAGATTTTGTACGGAGCGTTTGAACTAGTTAGAGAACGCAGCGGCAAAGATCCAATTGAAGTATACGAACAAGCTTTGGCAAACGTAATGCCAGTTCTTGAAGTTCGCGCTCGCCGTGTTGGTGGAGCTAACTATCAAGTGCCGGTTGAAGTTCGTCCAGAACGCCGTACGACTCTAGGCCTTCGCTACCTTGTAAACTATTCACGCCTGCGTGGAGAAAAAACAATGGAAGAGCGTTTGGCTAATGAAATTCTTGATGCTGCAAACAACACTGGAGCAGCAGTTAAGAAACGTGAAGATATTCACAAAATGGCAGAAGCAAACAAAGCATTTGCTCATTATCGCTGGTAATTTCTTTCAAGATGTTAAAATCTTAATCCGAGACGGAAGGAGAAAAACAACATGGCAAGAGAGTTCTCCTTAGACAAAACACGTAATATCGGAATCATGGCACACATTGATGCCGGTAAAACGACTACTACGGAGCGTATTTTATACTACACAGGTCGAATCCATAAAATTGGTGAAACGCATGAAGGTGCTTCTCAAATGGACTGGATGGAGCAAGAGCAAGAGCGTGGTATTACAATCACATCTGCTGCAACAACAGCTTCATGGAAAGAACATCGCGTTAACATCATTGATACTCCAGGACACGTAGACTTCACAGTTGAAGTTGAACGTTCATTGCGTGTACTTGATGGTGCAGTTACAGTTCTTGATGCTCAATCAGGTGTTGAGCCTCAAACTGAAACAGTATGGCGTCAAGCTACAACTTACGGAGTTCCACGTATCGTTTTCATCAACAAGATGGATAAAATCGGTGCTGATTTCCTTTATTCCGTAAAAACTTTGCATGATCGCTTGCAAGCGAATGCTCACCCAATTCAATTGCCAATCGGTGCCGAAGATGAGTTCTCTGGAATCATTGACTTGGTTGAAATGAATGCACGCTTCTATGCAAACGATTTGGGAACTGAAATTACTGAAGGGGATATTCCAGAGGAATACAAAGAGCAGGCTGAAGACTACCACACTAGATTAGTGGAAGCAGTAGCTGAGCTTGATGAAGAACTTATGGAAAAATACCTTGGCGGCGAAGAAATTACAAAAGAAGAGCTTAAAGCAGCAATCCGTAAAGGAACGTTGGATGTTGAGTTCTACCCAGTAGTTTGCGGAACTGCTTTCAAAAACAAAGGTGTTCAATTAATGCTTGATGCAGTAATCGATTACCTGCCATCTCCATTGGATGTGCCTCCAATGACAGGTGTTCTTCCAGATTCTGATGAGGAAGTATTGCGTAGACCTAGCGAAGAAGAGCCATTCTCAGCGCTAGCGTTTAAAGTAATGACAGATCCATACGTAGGGAAACTAACGTTCTTCCGCGTATATTCTGGTACTCTTAAATCTGGTTCTTACGTACAAAACTCTTCTAAAGGAAAACGTGAACGTGTAGGACGTATCCTGCAAATGCACGCTAACTCCCGTGAAGAAATCTCTGAAGTATATTGCGGAGATATCGCTGCTGCAATCGGCCTTAAAGATACATCTACTGGAGATACATTGAGCGACGAGAAGCACCAAGTAATCCTTGAGCGCATGGTCTTCCCAGAACCAGTTATTTCGTTATCAGTAGAGCCGAAATCAAAAGCGGACCAAGATAAAATGGGTCAAGCTCTTGCTAAATTGCAAGAAGAAGATCCGACTTTCCGTGCACATACAGACCAGGAAACTGGCCAAACAATCATCGCGGGTATGGGTGAACTTCACCTTGATATCCTCGTTGACCGTATGCGCCGCGAGTTTAACGTAGAAGCTAACGTGGGTGCACCTCAGGTATCTTACCGTGAGACATTCCGCAGCTCTGCACAAGTTGAAGGTAAATTTGTACGCCAATCAGGTGGACGCGGACAATTTGGACACGTTTGGATTGAATTCTCTCCAAACGAAGAAGGAGCAGGTTTTGAATTTGAAAATGCTATCGTTGGTGGTGTTGTTCCTCGCGAATACATCCCAGCAGTTGAAGCGGGTCTACGCGACTCTCTAGACAACGGTGTTCTTGCCGGATACCCATTGATCGATATCAAAGCTCGTTTGTTCGACGGTTCTTACCATGATGTTGACTCGAATGAAATGGCATTTAAAGTAGCTGCTTCTATGGCTCTTAAAAATGCAATCTCTAAAGTTAATCCGGTAATTCTTGAGCCAATCATGCGTGTTGAGGTTGTTATCCCTGAGGAATACCTTGGAGATATCATGGGTGACATTACGTCACGCCGCGGCCGTGTAGAAGGTATGGAAGCTCGCGGAAACGCGCAAGTTGTCCGTGCTATGGTTCCTCTTGCTGAAATGTTTGGTTATGCAACTTCATTGCGTTCTAATACGCAAGGCCGTGGTGTATTCTCAATGCACTTCGATCACTATGAAGAAGTACCAAAATCAATTTCAGAAGAAATTATCAAAAAAAATAAAGGTCAATAATTGAATTTTGATCTTTAATAAAGTATAAATAATTTGTATGCCCGGAATGGTAGGCGCCTATTTTTCCGGGAACGCAGATTACCTAGCAACTTAATTTTAAGGAGGATTTTTCTAATGGGAAAAGCTAAATTTGATCGCTCGAAAACACATGCGAATATTGGTACAATCGGTCACGTTGACCATGGTAAAACAACTTTAACTGCAGCAATCGCTACAGTTCTTTCTAAGCGTCTTGGCGGGGAAGCTCGTTCATACGACCAAATCGACAACGCACCAGAAGAAAAAGAGCGCGGTATTACAATCAATACTTCACACGTTGAGTATGAAACTGCAAACCGCCACTATGCACACGTTGACTGCCCAGGACACGCCGACTATGTTAAAAACATGATCACTGGCGCTGCTCAAATGGACGGCGGGATCCTAGTAGTATCTGCTGCTGACGGCCCAATGCCACAAACTCGTGAGCACATCCTTCTTTCACGTCAAGTTGGTGTTCCTTACCTAGTTGTATTCATGAACAAATGTGATATGGTAGACGACGAAGAACTTCTTGAACTAGTTGAAATGGAAGTACGCGATCTATTATCAGAATATGACTTCCCTGGCGATGACATTCCTGTTATCAAAGGTTCTGCTCTTAAAGCTCTTGAAGGCGAAGAAGAGTGGGAAGAAAAAATCGTTGAATTGATGGACGCAGTTGATGAGTACATCCCAACTCCACCACGTGACACTGACAAGCCATTCATGATGCCAGTTGAGGACGTTTTCTCAATTACTGGTCGTGGTACAGTTGCTACTGGTCGTGTTGAGCGTGGACAAGTTAAAGTCGGCGATACTATCGACATCATCGGTCTTACAGAAGAGCCAAAATCTACTACTGTAACAGGTGTAGAAATGTTCCGTAAATTGCTTGACTATGCTGAAGCTGGCGACAACATCGGTGCACTTCTTCGCGGGATTTCTCGTGACGATGTACAACGTGGACAAGTATTGGCTAAACCAGGCACAATCACTCCACACACTGAGTTCAAAGCTGAAGTTTATGTTCTTTCAAAAGAAGAGGGTGGACGTCACACTCCATTCTTCACAAACTACCGTCCGCAGTTCTACTTCCGTACAACTGACGTAACTGGTGTTTGCAACCTTCCTGAAGGCGTTGAAATGGTTATGCCTGGAGACAACATCGAAATGAACGTTGCTCTAATCTCTCCAATCGCGCTTGAAGAAGGAACAAAGTTCTCTATCCGTGAGGGTGGACGTACTGTAGGCGCTGGCGTTGTTGCTTCTATCCAGAAGTAATTTCTATTAAGTGCTTAACCCCTATCTCATTTTTAATGAGGTAGGGGTTTTTTTGTTGTTTGAAATTCTCCAGTTTTTCATTTCCTTATCGAAAGCTATAGATCTCACTAATCTTTCATGTGTAAGTGAAGCTGAGTCAAAGCTGAAACCAAAACAGGCCTCGATTACGATTTATGAAATTTGGCCACTAGCTATTTGACAGCATGTACCCCATTGCTTAAACCGGTAAATAAGCAAAGTAGCAGCCGCATTTTTCATTTATTTTTCGCGTTTTTAAAAGTTTTTTATAAAAAATTTAAAGCTATGTAAACCTTGCTACTATAACAATGAAAACGGATACAACTTTTTAAAATATTTGTAATTCACTAAAAGTTTCAGAAAACTTAGTTGACAGTTGATTTTAAAGGCGTTATGATAACAACAATTTAAATTTCCTAAAAGATATACAATATATCGCATTATTAAATTTCAGTAGAAAGAAGTGAACATCATGGGTGAGCAGGTCATTTACATGAATGGTGGATTTGTTAAGAGAGAAGATGCAAAGATCTCGGTTTACGACCATGGTTTCTTATATGGAGATGGAGTCTTTGAAGGCATCCGCTCTTATAATGGAAATGTTTTTCGGCTAGCAGAGCATTTAGAACGGCTCTATGATTCTGCAAAATCTGTAATGCTAGATATTCCATATACTTTCGAAGAAATGACCGATCTGGTTGTTCAGACCCTGCGCCGCAATGAGTTGAAAAATGCTTACATTCGTCTTGTAGTATCAAGAGGAGTTGGGAATCTTGGCTTGGATCCTTTCAGCTGTAAAGAACCCAACGTTATCATTATTGCTGAAGCGTTGGCGATGTATCCGCAAGCTCTCTATGATTCCGGTATTGAAATTGCATCAGTTGCAACGCGTCGAAGCCGAGCAGATGTATTAAGCCCAAAAGTAAAGTCACTTAATTATATGAATAACATTCTAGTGAAAATTGAAGCCAATCTTGCTGGAGTTTCTGAAGCCTTGATGATGAACGAGCAAGGCTATGTAGCTGAAGGTTCAGCAGATAATATTTTCATCATCCGTAATCGGAAAATTCTAACGCCGCCCGGTTATGTCGGAGCACTTGAAGGAATTACAAGAAACGCCATTATTGATCTGGCAAACAAAAAAGGCTACGACATTCAAGAAGGCGTGTTTACGAGACACGATGTTTATACAGCAGATGAAGTGTTCCTGACCGGCACAGCAGTTGAAGTAATATCCGTAGTTAAAGTAGATGGCCGCGTGATTGGAGAAGGCAAACCAGGACCGGTTACTAAAGATTTGCTTTCCGCATTCCGTGAACTTGTAGAAGAAGATGGCGTAAAAGTTTATGACACAGAGTTAAAAGCAATTTAAATAAAACAACTCAATGACGAGGTTAAAGTTAATGGGCCACGTATTTACAGAGAGCCGGTATAGGTGGAAGCCGGTAATACTGCCATTAATGACATCCCCTCCGAGTGGAGTGCTGAAAGGTTCATACCGTTTAGGCATTCCCGGTGGCTGCAAGATTGGGCCATCGTTACCAGCGGATAAGTTAGCTTATCCATGAGGTTGCAGCTATGCAGCGAAGTAGGGTGGTACCATGAAGCTTTTTCATCCCTAAGCAAAGAACAGGTTTCTTTGTTTAGGGATGAAAAAGCTTTTTTATTTTTAAGACATACTCAAAAGGAGGCGGACAGATTGGGCGTAAACATGAAAGTAAGGCAAGAAACGGACCAAAAACTGAAAGGTAGCGGGGCTGATGTACTGATTCGGTCCTTGCAAGAGCAAGAAGTTGAAATCATCTTCGGTTATCCAGGAGGGGCTGTCTTACCGATTTACGATGCACTGCACAGGAATCCAATCCAGCATGTGCTTGCCCGGCATGAACAAGGCGCAATCCACGCCGCCGAAGGATATGCCAGAGTGTCAGGGAAGCCGGGAGTGGTCATTGCTACATCAGGACCCGGTGCAACAAACCTAGTGACAGGAATTGCAGACGCGATGCTCGATTCAATTCCCCTAGTGGTCTTTACCGGTCAAGTGGCCAGCGGAGTAATTGGAACAGATGCTTTCCAAGAAGCCGATATTATCGGCATCACTCAACCGATCACAAAGCATAATTATCAAGTGAAAAATGCAGAAGACTTACCAAGAATCATCAATGAAGCTTTCTATATTGCTTCTACCGGTCGTCCAGGACCTGTAGTGATAGACGTCCCGAAAGATATTTCAGCGAAGATGTTTGTAGAAGCTGAACAGCCGAATGAAGTTGAATTACCCGGCTATCAACCAACAACCAAACCGAACTTCTTACAAATCCAAAAAGCGATTCAAGCCTTAACAGCATCTGAAAGACCATTGATATTAGCGGGGGCTGGTGTTTTAGCGGCTCGTGCAACAGCAGAATTGCAAGAGTTCATTGAGCGACATCAAATTCCAATTACAAACACGTTGCTTGGGTTAGGGACGATAGATGGACACCATGAATTGTTTCTTGGCATGGCTGGCATGCACGGTACGTATACAGCAAATACGGCAATTTGCGAATGTGATGTTCTGTTAAATATCGGCGCACGTTTCGATGACCGGCTGACCGGCAACTTGGCGCATTTCGCACCAAATGCAAAAGTAATCCATATCGACATTGATCCAGCTGAAATTGGAAAGAATGTACCAACAGCCATTCCAATAGTAGCGGATGCAAAAGAAGCTTTGCAGGAACTGCTGAATCAGCCATTCGAGTCGCCTGACACAGCAGAATGGCTTCAGTTGCTGAAAACAAACACGGCTGCATATCCGCTACAGTATAAAGCGGATAAGGAGAGGGGAATTCTTCCTCAACAAGCAATTGAGTTGATCCACAAATTAACTGGAGGAGATGCGGTAGTTACAACAGACGTTGGGCAGCATCAAATGTGGGCGGCGCAGTATTACAAATTCAATTATCCGCATCACTGGGTAACTTCAGGTGGACTTGGAACGATGGGCTTTGGTTTTCCTGCAGCAATCGGAGCACAGTTGGCAAAGCCGCATGAGAAAGTAGTCGCCATTGTAGGAGACGCTGGATTCCAAATGACGCTGCAAGAGCTTTCGCTTTTACAGGAGATGAGGCTTCCGGTGAAAGTCGTTATTTTGAATAATCAATGTTTGGGGATGGTAAGACAGTGGCAAGAAACGTTTTACGAAGAACGATATTCCCAGTCAATGATTTCCGTTCAACCGGATTTTGTGAAATTGGCTCAAGCATATGACATTCAAGGTTATAAAGTTGAAACGATGGCAGAAGCAGAAGCGGTGTTTGCAGAAGCATTCGCGTCGAACGAGCCAGTGCTGATCGATTGCCGCGTGGTTCAATTGGAAAATGTATATCCGATGGTTGCGCCAGGCAAGGGGCTGAATCAAATGATCGGAGTGAAAATCGAATGAAACGAGTAATCACAACAACGGTTATTAACCAAAGTGGAGTTTTGAACCGGGTGACAGGCCTCATGATGAAGCGTCAGTTCAACATTGAAAGCATCTCAGTGGGACATACGGAACAACCAGGAATGTCAAAAATGACCTTCATTGTAAACGTGGAAGATGAAGGGAAGCTAGAACAGTTGTTGAAGCAGCTCCAAAAACAGATTGATGTAATCAAGGTGAATGACATTACTGATAAGGCGGTAGTCATGCGGGAGTTGGCATTGGTAAAAGTAGTAGCACCGCCAGCTGTCAGAAGTGAAATTTACAGCATTGTTGAACCTTTCCGGGCCACAGTGGTCGATATGAGCAAAAACGTCACCACTTTCCAGGTTACTGGAGATCCGGAAAAAATCGAAGCTTTTATTGACTTGATGAAGCCTTACGGCATTAAAGAATTAACCCGGACCGGCGTTTCAGCATTTGTTAGAGAAACTCAAAAAGTGCAGGCGCCGCAATTAAATATATTATAAAAAACCCAAAATTCGAGGAGGAAATAAAATGACAAAAATGTATTATAACCAGGACGTAAACGAGCAAGTATTAAAAGGACAGACAATCGCTATCATCGGATATGGTTCACAAGGCCATGCACATGCACAAAACTTGAAAGATTCAGGATTTAACGTAGTGGTCGGTGTAAGACCTGGTAAATCGTTTGACCAAGCACAAGCGGATGGCATGCAAGTGGCAACAGTAAAAGAAGCCGCCGAAACAGCAGACGTTATCATGGTGCTGGTGCCGGATGAAAAGCAAACACAAATCTATAATGAAGAAATTAAGCCGTCATTGAAGGCTGGAAAATCGCTTGTTTTCGCTCATGGATTCAATGTTCATTTCAACCAAATCGTAGCTCCTGCTGATGTTGATGTCTTCTTGGTAGCGCCAAAAGGGCCTGGCCATCTTGTTCGCCGGACATACGAATCAGGCGCCGGTGTTCCAGCGTTGTTCGCAGTGCACCAAGACGTTTCAGGACAAGCTAAGGAAGTGGCACTTGCTTATGCAAAAGGAATTGGATCGGCACGCGCTGGAGTTTTGGAAACAACGTTTAAAGAAGAAACCGAAACGGATTTATTTGGAGAACAAGCAGTTCTTTGCGGCGGCGTAACTTCTCTAGTGAAAGCCGGATTCGAAACGCTTGTTGAAGCAGGTTATCAGCCAGAGCTGGCTTACTTTGAATGTATGCACGAATTGAAATTGATCGTGGACTTGATGTATGAAGGGGGCTTGTCTGGAATGCGTTATTCTATCTCGGACACAGCACAGTGGGGAGATTTCATCTCAGGGCCACGCATTGTTGATGCTGATACAAAGGCGCGGATGAAAGAAGTCCTTAAAGATATCCAAACCGGAAAATTCGCAAAAGGCTGGTTGCTTGAAAACCAGTTGAATCGTCCAGAATTCACTGCTATCGAAAAAGCAGAAGAGTCTCATCAAATCGAGCAAGTTGGCCGTGAGTTGCGTGCCATGATGCCATTCGTCAATGAAGGCAAAAAAGCTAAACATAAAGAGGTGGTCGCCAATGCCGCAAATTGATATTTTCGATACGACACTACGAGACGGAGAACAGTCGGCTGGGATCAACTTGAATACTGCAGAAAAAATCGAAATCGCCCGCCAGCTTGAACGTTTTGGAGCGACGATTATCGAATCAGGGTTTCCTGCTGCTTCCCCGGGAGACTTTGACGCTGTCCAGCGCATTGCAGGGACAGTTAAAAATTCCATCGTAACAGGCTTGGCACGTTCGATGAAAAGTGATATTGACCGGACATGGGATGCACTAAAAGGAGCGGAGCAGCCGCATATCCATATTTTCCTGGCAACCTCTCCTATCCATATGGAACATAAATTAATGAAAACTCCTGAACAAGTAGTGGAAATTGCTGTAGAGTCGGTCAAATACGCACGTAAGTTCTTCCCGCTTGTCCAGTGGTCAGCGGAAGATGCTTCCCGTTCAGACCCGGAATTCTTGGCCCATATTATCCGCAAGGTCATTGATGCGGGAGCGACAACTATCAACTTGCCGGACACAGTCGGCTACGCAACTCCTCAGGAATACGGGGCGATGTTCAAGTATATGACGGAAAATGTTACAGGCATTGAGAAAGTAAAATTGTCGGCACATTGCCATAACGATCTTGGTATGGCGACTGCTAATACATTGGCGGCTATCGAAAACGGTGCTACACAAATCGAAGGCACTATTAACGGTATCGGCGAACGTGCTGGAAACGTGGCGTTAGAGGAAATTGCAGTGGCTTTGCACATTCGCAAACAAATCTATAACACGGAAACTGGCATTAACCTGCATGAGATAAAACGTACCAGCCAATTGGTAAGCCAATTGACAGGCAGCTTGATCCAACCTAATAAAGCGGTAGTCGGAAAAAATGCTTTTGCACACGAATCAGGAATTCACCAGGATGGCATGTTGAAGAACCCGTTGACATACGAAATCATTACACCAGAACTGATTGGGGATGCCTCGACAGAACTGGTGCTTGGGAAACATTCTGGCAGACATGCTTTTAAAGACCGAGCCGTTAAAATGGGCTTCGACTTGACGGAAGAAAAATTAAACAAAGCATTTATTGAATTTAAAAAACTGGCAGACAGCAAAAAAGAAATTGTTGAAGATGATTTGTATGTTTTGCTAACAGACCAGCAGATCCATGATACAGAAACACCCGTTTATAAATTGGAAAGTGTACAAGTTCAATACGGTACGGCAAACATCCCAACTGCCACAGCATCTGCTTATAATCCAGATGGGGAAATGGTTAATGAAGCAGCAACAGGAGCCGGATCAGTTGAAGCGATATTCAACACGCTGGAGCGGATTGTGGAAGGAAAAGTCCATATCCTAGATTACCGTGTCACATCAATTGGCAAAGGGCGAGATGCTCTAGGGGAAGCGGTTATCAACATGACGTACAACGGAGAAACGGTCACAGGCCGTGATGTTGCGCAAGATGTGTTGGAAGCGACAGCTAAAGCTTATCTGAATGCTGTAAATCGGCAAATTATCCAAACAGGCCAGAAAAAAATAAAAATACCAGCAATTTAACGCCAGACAATCATCGATAGAGGAGGAAATACTATGAAAAAAACAATAGCGGTATTGCCAGGGGACGGCATCGGACCAGAAGTAACAGATGCGGCGGTAAAAGTGCTGCAATCCATCGCAATGCGTTATGGGCATACTTTTCATTTGAAACACGGGGCAATTGGCGGAACGGCGGTCGACCAATTCAACAGCCCGCTTCCTCAGGAAACAATCGAAGTTTGTGAAGCGAGCGACGCCATTCTTTTAGGGGCAGTTGGCGGTCCGAAGTGGGATAGCCAACCGTCGCACTTGCGGCCCGAAAAAGGATTATTGACTATCCGAAAACATTTTGATTTGTTCGCAAATCTTCGGCCTGTCAAAGCGGTGCCGGCTCTGCTTTCTTCATCGCCGTTAAAAGAAGAAGTGGCTAAAGATGTAGATATGATGATTGTGCGTGAGTTGACGAGCGGATTGTATTTCGGAGAACCGAAACGAAAATCTGAAAAATCGGCGGTTGATACGCTGGTTTATACCCGAGAAGAGATTGAGCGCATTGTTAACCAGTCATTCGAAATGGCACGCACCCGCAGAGGTAAAGTGACGTCTGTTGATAAAGCCAATGTGTTAGAAACAAGCAAGCTTTGGCGCGAAATAGTGGAAGAACGCAAGCAAGCGTATCCTGACGTTGAAGTTGAGCATATGCTAGTTGATTCAGCAGCAATGAAATTGATTACAGATCCGCGTTCTTTCGATGTCGTCGTTACTGAAAATATGTTTGGAGATATTTTAAGCGATGAAGCGTCCGTTATCACTGGTTCTCTTGGCATGCTGCCTTCGGCAAGCATCCGATCGGATGGTTTTGGACTTTATGAACCGGTCCACGGATCAGCGCCGGATATTGCAGGGCAAAACAAAGCCAATCCGTCTGCGGCTATTTTATCGGCAGCAATGATGCTGAAACACTCTTTTGGCCTTCATGCAGAAGCGGCAGCGATTGAAGCTGCAGTAATGAGTGTGTTGGAAGACGGCTATTGCACAGGAGACTTGGAAGGTGAAGGGAAACGGGTCATGTCGACAAATGCTTTCGTTGCAAAAGTGATTGAAGAATTGGAACGGGAATTTATCTCTGAACATATCATGTATTCATACGTTTAATTGATAGGAGCGGTTAGTGTGGCAAAAACAATTATTGAAAAAGTTTGGGAACAGCATATTGTCTATGAGGAACCAGGGAAGCCAGATCTTCTTTATATTGACCTTCATTTGTTGCATGAAGTAACGTCTCCGCAGGCATTTGAAGGGCTCCGGCTGAACGGCCGGAAAGTGCGTCGTCCGGACTTATGCTTTGCGACGATGGATCACAACGTGCCGACTAGGAACCGCGAAACGATCAAAGATCCGATTTCGCGGAAGCAGATCAAGACGTTGCAGGAGAACTGCGAAGAATTCGGAGTGCCATTGGCAGGCCTTAACCATCCAGACCAGGGCATTGTTCATGTAATCGGTCCGGAACTTGGGCTTACGCAACCAGGGAAGACGATCGTCTGTGGAGACAGCCATACGTCGACGCACGGAGCTTTTGGTGCACTAGCTTTTGGTATTGGCACTAGTGAAGTAGAACATGTTCTTTCAACCCAAACTTTATGGCAATCAAAACCAAAGACGATGGAAATTCGAATTGAAGGAGAACTTGGCTTTGGCGTTTCTGCAAAAGACGTCATCTTGGCGATCATTTCAAGATTCGGAGTAGATATGGGGACAGGGCATATTGTGGAGTATACAGGAGAAGCAATTCGCAAATTATCCATGGAAGAGCGAATGACCATCTGTAATATGTCAATCGAAGCAGGTGCGCGCGCGGGACTTATCAGTCCAGATGAGACAACAGTCGAATACTTGAGAGGGCGCCGCCATGTTCCTAAAGGCGAAGAATTTGAAAAAGCGGCAGAACAATGGTTGGCGTTGGCAACAGATGAAGGCGCAGAGTACGATGTATCTCATAGCATTCATGCAGATGATATTTCCCCGTTTGTCACTTGGGGAACAAATCCATCAATGGGTTCTGGAATTGCCGAGCGGGTTCCGGCGGCAGTTGATTTTGAGCAGCAAGCGGACCGTGATGCATTAAAGCAAGCATTGGCTTATATGCAGCTTGAAGAAGGTACGCCATTGTCTTCTATTGAAATTCAACATGTCTTTATCGGCTCTTGTACAAATGCCCGCATCGGAGACTTACGGGCGGCAAGTGAAATTATAGCCGGCAAAAAAGTCCATCCAGCGGTGACGGCTATCGTTGTCCCGGGTTCGGAATCAGTAAAACGTGCAGCAGAAGCAGAAGGCTTAGACCAAATTTTCCTTGAGGCAGGCTTTGAGTGGCGGGAAACAGGTTGCAGCATGTGCTTGGCGATGAATGAAGACTCTGTGCCAGCAGGGGAGCGCTGTGCTTCCACTTCAAACCGAAACTTTGAAGGGCGCCAAGGCGCAGGTTCTATGACTCACTTGGTGAGTCCGGTTATGGCGGCTGCAGCAGCAATTGAAGGGCATCTGACAGACGTCCGCAAGTTCATGAAAGAACCTGTTCCTACAGCATAAGAGAAAAGTTCAAGGAGGCAACCTATGAAGCCGATAAACAAAATCACCAGTGTCTTAACGCCGCTGGATCGAAAAAATGTAGACACCGACCAGATTATTTCCAAAGAATTTTTAAAGCGCATTGAACGAACAGGATTTGGTAAATACTTGTTTTATCATTGGCGATTTCGTTCGGACGGTTCAGAAATTGAAGACTTCGTCCTCAACGACCCTCGCTTTCAAGGCTCTGAAATTCTAGTCGCACAAGAAAATTTCGGCTGCGGCTCTTCACGTGAGCATGCCCCATGGGCGATTCAAGATTACGGGTTTAATGTGGTCATCGCACCGAGTTATGCAGATATCTTCTATAATAACTGTGTGAAAAATGGGATCTTACCAATTCGGCTTACCGACCAAGAGGTAAATGAGCTTATCCAAAAAGGAAAACACGAGAACTTTAAGCTGGAAATCAATTTGGAAGAGCAAACAGTTACCGGGCAAGATGGAAGCCGATATGAATTTACCATTGATCCGTACTGGAAAGAAATGCTGCTAAAAGGCTGGGATGAGATTGCATTGACCTTCCAATTCGATTCGTACATCGCGGCATACGAAGAAAGGAAGCAATCAGTTTAACGCATTACTATTAAGGGAGATGATTTAGTTGGGAATTCGTACGATACAGTAGGTTTATACAATGCATTCGAAAAGCTGGCATCCATTGTCCACCGCACGCCTTGCAAACAGTCGAAAACCTTGAATGAAATCGCCGGCAATTGTGTTTCGTTGAAATTGGAGAATTTGCAGAAGACCGGTTCATTCAAAATAAGAGGTGCCTTCAATAAGGTCAGCCGCTTAACGGACGAAGAATGCCGGAAAGGGATTTTGGCTGCTTCTGCCGGTAACCATGCGCAAGGAGTCGCTTTAGCCGGGAAAGAAAAAGGGGTGCCGGTAACGATTTATATGCCGGTAACGACGCCTGAAGCGAAAGTAATGGCAACTCGTCAGTACGGGGCTACTGTGCAGCTTGTTGGAAACAATTTTGACGAAGCGTACGCCGCTGCCAAAAAAGAGCAGCTTTTCACCGGCGCCGCGTTTATCCATCCGTTCGACGATATGGCAATTATCGAAGGGCAAGCGACAGTAGCGATGGAAATGATGCAGCAATGTCCAGAACTCGATACTATCGTCGTTCCGGCTGGAGGTGGAGGCTTGCTTGCAGGCACAGCTCTTGCCGTTAAGTCAATACGGCCAAACATTCGAGTAATCGGGGTGCAAGCGCAAGCGGCTCCCGCCATTGCCTCTATCTTCCATGGTACTCAAAATTCCGCTGTACCGTTTCTCACAACCATCGCAGAGGGGATCAAAGTAAAAGAGCCGGGCAAATTAACGACTCAAATCATCAACGCCTATGTTGATGATGTTATTACGGTCAGTGAACAAGAAATTGCTTCTGCGATCCTGTTTATGCTCGAACGTGAGAAAATGCTGGTTGAAGGAGCGGGAGCTGCTGCTGTGGCTGCGGTGCTTTATCGCCATTTGCCGTTTCAGTCAAACTATACTGGGGTGGTAGTCAGCGGCGGTAATTTTGATATCGGCAAACTGAATGCATGTATAAAAACCATAACTGATATAAGTACGGCCAGTTCGTTTTAATAGTAAGAAGTAACCTTTGCTTTGGGGCAAAGGTTTTTTGTTTTCAGAGTTTTTCAGCTTTCTCCTATTATGAATAAATGCGGTTGACATCCTTTTCTCCTTTTGTTAATTTAAAGTGTACACTTTAACGCTTTAGCAAACTAAAGGAGATAGATATTATGAATGCAGTTATAGTTGCCGTTCTGGTCATGTTGGTTTTGAGCTTGCTTCGGGTCAATGTGGTCTTTGCATTGTTGCTTGGTGCACTGGCCGGTGGGCTCAGCGGTGGTTTGCCGTTTATGGATACAATTACGGCGTTTACCGATGGACTTGGGGCAGGAGCGGAAATCGCACTCAGTTATGCGATGCTTGGAGGATTTGCAGTAGCAATTTCCCGTACAGGAATTCCGGAACTGCTCGTCTCAAGTGTCTTAAAACTTATTAATAAAGAAGGAGAAACAACGCGGGAAGGGCTAGCAAAAGCGTTAATCATTTTTACGCTATTGATCATGGCAATCTTCTCGCAGAACTTGATACCGATTCATATCGCATTTATCCCGCTATTGCTGCCGCCGATCTTGCATATTATGAACGAATTGCGTATAGACCGTCGCTTGATCGCTTCTGTGCTGACATTTGGTTTGACTGCACCTTATATTTTACTGCCATATGGCTTTGGACTGATCTTCCATGACATTGTGGCAACGCAAATGGAGCTTGCCGGGTTGCCGATTGATATGGCGGATATTCCGAGAGCGATGATGATTCCGGTCCTTGGACTAGTAGTCGGACTTGCGGTTGCAGTGTTCATCTCTTACCGCCGGCCGCGTGATTATCACATCGCCCATACTAATATAGAAGAACTCTCTAAAAAGGCGGCTTCGAAAAAAGACATCACTGTAACTATATTGGCGCTGCTTGCTGCACTATACGGGCAAATTACCACTGACTCCATGATTATCGGGGCGCTTGCTGGTATCTTGGTCTTGTACCTTCTAGGCGCTATGAAATGGCGGGATGCAGATGACATTCTGAGTGCCGGCATGCGCATGATGGCATTCATCGGTTTTGTCATCATTGCAGCAAACGGTTTTGCCTCTGTCATCCAAGCCACTGGAGCCATTGAGCAGCTGGTTGCGAGTGTCTCTGAAACGTTTGCAGGGAACAGAGGGCTTGCCGCTTTCGCCATGTTGGTAGCTGGCTTGTTGGTGACTATGGGCATCGGTTCATCGTTTGCAACGATTCCAATCATCGCAGCCATCTTTGTGCCAATGAGTATGGAGTTCGGTTTCTCGACACTCGCGATCATATCATTGATCGGAACGGCAGGGGCATTAGGAGACGCCGGATCACCAGCATCCGACTCGACGCTGGGGCCGACTGCCGGACTCAACGTGGACGGCCAACACAATCATATCTGGGATACATGCGTACCAACATTCCTTCACTACAACATTCCGCTTTTGGTTTTCGGTTGGATCGCCATTATGTGGCTAGCATAAGATAAAAATGTTCGGACTATTAGCGTATAGGTTGAATATAAAATAAATCCTGCTATACTAATAAAAGTGATTAAAAGAATTTCGTAAAAACACTTGCGGAATTCTTTTTAATTTTGTATACTAGTGAACGTTGGTCTTTGACTGCGATGAAGCGAGAGGTTACCGATACACCCGGCCGCTTTGCCATGGCGAGTGATTGGAAAATTTTCGTGGAGAATGTCTATCAAAAATAGGCGAAAAGGGAGGGAAAATAATGGCAAAACAAAAAATTCGTATCCGTTTAAAAGCATATGATCACAGAATTCTTGATCAATCTGCTGAGAAAATTGTAGAAACAGCTAAACGTTCAGGTGCAAGCGTATCGGGTCCGATACCGTTGCCGACGGAAAAGTCAGTTTACACAATCTTGCGCTCAGTCCACATTTATAAAGATTCACGTGAGCAATTTGAAATGCGCACGCACAAACGTCTAATCGATATCGTTAACCCAACACCACAAACTGTTGATGCGTTAATGAAATTAGATTTACCATCTGGCGTTGACATTGAAATCAAACTTTAATCGGTAAACGAAATATAAAAAAAACACAAATAATTGCAGGAGGTGTGACAACATGACCAAAGGAATCTTAGGTAGAAAAATCGGTATGACGCAAGTTTTTGCTGAGAACGGTGATTTAATCCCTGTAACTGTAATCGAAGCTGCTCCAAACGTGGTGCTTCAAAAGAAAACAGTTGAGGTAGACGGCTACGAGGCAATCCAATTAGGTTTTGAAGACAAGCGCGAAAAGCTTTCTAACAAACCTGCTAAAGGACATGTAGCTAAAGCAAACACTGCTCCTAAGCGCTTCATTCGCGAACTTCGCAATGTAAACTTAGCTGATTACGAGATTGGTCAGGAAGTCAAAGTAGATGTATTCGCAGAAGGCGATGTAGTAGATGTAACAGGAACTACGAAAGGTAAAGGTTTCCAAGGTGTTATCAAACGCCACGGACAATCACGCGGACCAATGGCTCACGGTTCACGCTACCACCGTCGTCCTGGTTCGATGGGTCCGGTTGCTCCTAACCGTGTATTCAAACAAAAGAAATTGCCTGGTCAAATGGGTGGCAACACAGTTACGATCCAAAACCTTCACATCGTGAAAGTTGATACAGAACGCAACTTGCTTCTTATTAAAGGTAATGTTCCTGGTTCACGCAAAGCGTTGATCCGAGTAAAATCTTCTATTAAAGCGAAATAATATCTTTTCAAAGGAAGGAGGAAACAAGAATGCCTAAAGTAGCTTTATTAAATCAAACAGGTTCACAAGTGGGCGACATCGAATTGAACGATCACGTATTCGGTATCGAGCCAAATGAATCAGTGTTATTCGACGCTGTAGTGATGCAACGCGCTTCACTTCGCCAAGGTAACCATAAAGTAAAAAACCGTTCTGAAGTAGCTGGTGGTGGTAAAAAACCATGGAAGCAAAAAGGAACTGGACGTGCTCGTCAAGGTTCGATCCGTTCACCACAATGGCGCGGAGGCGGTATCGTATTCGGTCCAACGCCACGCAGCTATAGCTATAAACTTCCTAAGAAAGTACGTCGTTTAGCTCTACGTTCTGCACTTTCATCTGCAGTAGCTGGAGAAAACTTGATGGTACTTGAAGGGTTGACTTTCGATGCACCGAAAACAAAGGAATTCACTAAATTAGTGCAAGACCTTTCAATTGGTAAAAAAGCATTGTTCGTAACTGCTGACCTAGATGAAAACGTAGCATTGTCTGCACGTAACCTTCAAGGTATGACAGTAGTAACAGCAAGCGGCATTAACGTTTTAGACTTGCTTGGCCATGACAAAGTTGTTATGACTAAAGCAGCTGTAGAAAAAATAGAGGAGGTGCTTAGTTAATGGAAGCACGTGATGTATTAAAGCGTCCAGTCATTACTGAGCAATCTTCAGAAGTAATGGCAGAGAAAAAGTACACTTTCGAAGTGGACACTCGCGCAAACAAAACACAGGTAAAACAAGCCGTACAAGAAATCTTTGGCGTGAAGGTTGAGAAAGTCAACATCATGAACTACAAAGGCAAATTCAAACGTATGGGCAAACACGCAGGCTATACTAACAAACGCCGCAAAGCGATCGTGAAATTGACTGCTGACTCTAAAGACATCGAATTGTTCGAAATTTAATTTCTATAAGTTCTTAAGGAACTAATCAAAGAAGGAGGGAAACAAAATGGCGATTAAAAAATATAAACCTACCTCCAACGGTCGTCGTAACATGACAAGTTCGGATTTCGCTGAAATCACAACGAACAAGCCAGAAAAATCGCTTCTACAACCAACGAAGCGTAAAGGCGGCCGTAACAACCAAGGTAAGTTGACTGTACGCCACCACGGTGGTGGACACAAACGCCAATATCGTGTCATCGATTTCAAACGTAACAAAGATGGCATTCCAGGACGCGTTGCTACAATCGAGTACGATCCAAACCGTTCTGCTAACATCGCATTAATTCATTACGCTGACGGAGAAAAACGTTACATCTTGGCTCCTAAAGGAATCGAAGTTGGAACTCAAATCATGTCAGGCGTTGAAGCTGATATCAAACCAGGTAACGCACTTCCGTTATCAAACATCCCAATGGGTTCTACAATCCACAACATTGAATTGAAGCCAGGCGGCGGCGGACAACTTGTACGCTCTGCAGGAACTTCAGCTCAAGTATTGGGTAAAGAAGGCAAATACGTAACGGTTCGTTTGCAATCAGGCGAAGTTCGCATGATCTTGGCTACTTGCCGCGCGACTATCGGTTCTGTAGGTAACGAACAGCACGAATTGATTAACATCGGTAAAGCAGGACGCTCTCGCTGGTTAGGCAAACGCCCAACAGTCCGCGGATCTGTAATGAACCCGAACGATCACCCACACGGTGGTGGTGAAGGACGTTCGCCAATCGGACGTAAGTCACCAATGTCTCCTTGGGGCAAACCAACTCTTGGATACAAAACCCGCAAGAAAAACAACAAGTCAGACAAGTTTATCGTGCGTCGTCGTAAAAAATAATTTGATTTCGCTACGGTTCGCCAAAAGAGCCGTGGTGCAATCACGAAGGGAGGATCCCAAATGGGTCGCAGCTTGAAAAAAGGACCTTTTGCTGATGATCATCTTATGAAAAAAGTTGATGCACAAAAGGACTCTGAGAAAAAACAAGTGATCAAAACTTGGTCTCGCCGTTCTACAATTTTCCCGACATTCATCGGACAAACAATCGCTGTATATGATGGACGTAAACACATTCCTGTCTACGTAACTGAAGATATGGTAGGCCATAAGCTTGGTGAATTTGCTCCAACACGCAAATACGCAAGCCATGGTGCAGACGATAAGAAAACAAGACGTTAATTGAGAGGAGGATTTCCCCATGCAAGCAAAAGCTGTCGCTAGAACAGTACGTATTGCTCCTCGTAAAGTCCGTTTAGTAGTAGATTTAATCCGAGGCAAGCAAATTGGCGAAGCCGTTGCGATTTTGAACCACACTCCTAAAGCAGCATCGATTGTTGTTGAGAAGTTGTTGAAATCTGCAGCTGCTAACGCTGAACATAACTACGAAATGAACCTGGACAACTTGATCGTCAGCGAAGTATTCGTTGATGAAGGTCCAACACTAAAACGTTTCCGTCCACGTGCAATGGGACGCGCAAGCGCAATTAACAAACGCACAAGCCACATCACGCTAGTGGTATCTGAGAAGAAGGAGGGATAATTCGTGGGACAAAAAATACATCCAATCGGTATGCGTATCGGCATCATTCGTGACTGGGAGTCAAAATGGTACGCTGAAAAAGACTATGCGACACTTCTTCACGAAGATATTAAGATCCGCGAGTACATTGAAGCCCGTTTAAAAGAAGCTTCAGTTTCTAAAATTGAAATCGAGCGCGCTGCAAACCGCGTAAACGTTACAATTCACACTGCGAAACCAGGTATGGTAATCGGTAAAGGTGGTTCTGAAGTAGAAGTACTTCGCAAGCAACTTACTGCTATGACTAGCAAACGTGTACACATCAACATCATTGAAATCAAAAGAGCTGACCTTGATGCAAAATTGGTTGCTGAAAGCGTAGCACGTCAATTGGAAAACCGCGTGTCTTTCCGCCGTGCACAAAAGCAAGCAATCCAACGCACAATGCGTTCTGGCGCTAAAGGGATCAAAACTCAAGTATCTGGACGTCTAGGCGGCGCTGACATTGCGCGTGCTGAACACTACAGTGAAGGTACTGTTCCGCTCCATACACTTCGCGCTGATATCGATTATGCGCATGCTGAAGCAGACACAACTTACGGTAAGCTTGGCGTAAAAGTATGGATCTATCGCGGTGAAGTCCTTCCAACTAAGAAGAAATCTGAGGAAGGAGGCAAATAATATGTTAATGCCTAAACGCGTTAAATATCGTCGTGAGCACCGCGGAAAGATGCGCGGAGAAGCTAAAGGCGGCAAAGAAATCGCATTCGGTGAATTTGGTCTCCAAGCTTTAGAATCATCTTGGATCACTAACCGTCAAATTGAAGCAGCACGTATTTCCATGACTCGTTACATGAAACGTGGCGGTAAAGTCTGGATTAAAATTTTCCCTCATAAACCATATACGAAAAAGCCTCTAGAGGTTCGTATGGGATCTGGTAAAGGTTCACCTGAAGGCTGGGTAGCCGTTGTCAAAACTGGTAAAGTAATGTTCGAACTTGCAGGAGTATCTGAAGAAGTGGCACGCGAAGCATTGCGCCTTGCATCTCACAAACTTCCGATCAAAACGAAGTTCGTAAAACGCGAAGAAATTGGTGGTGAATCGAATGAAAGCTAATGAAATCCGTGACCTAACCACTGCTGAAATCGAACAAAAAGTGAAATCACTGAAAGAAGAGCTTTTCAACCTTCGCTTCCAATTGGCTACTGGTCAATTAGAAAACACTGCTCGCATCCGCGAAGTGCGTAAAGCGATTGCCCGTATGAAAACTGTGATTCACGAAAGAGTACTCAGTGGCAATAACTGATAAATCGAGAGGAGGTTTGCAAGTATGACTGAGCGTAATCAACGCAAAGTATACACAGGCCGTGTTGTGTCTGACAAAATGGACAAAACCGTTACAGTAATGGTTGAAACTCAAAAGAAGCACGCATTTTATGGCAAACGTGTAAAATACTCTAAGAAATATAAAGCTCATGATGAGCTAAACGAAGCGAAAATGGGCGACATCGTTCGCATCATGGAAACTCGTCCGTTATCAGCTACAAAACGCTTCCGCGTAGTGGAAGTTGTAGAAAAAGCGGTTATCATCTAATTTAAATAATTTCGGAACGTAAGAAATTCCGAAGGGAGGTTACCTAAGTGATCCAACAGGAAAGTCGTTTAAAAGTTGCAGACAACTCGGGTGCTCGTGAAGTACTAGCGATTAAAGTACTTGGTGGTTCTGGTCGCAAGACTGCAAGCATCGGTGACGTAATCGTTTGTACCGTGAAAAAAGCAACACCAGGTGGCGTTGTTAAGAAGGGTGAAGTCGTAAAGGCTGTTATCGTTCGCACGAAAAGCGGAGCTCGCCGTAAAGACGGTACTTACATCAAATTTGATGAAAATGCATGTGTCATTATTCGTGACGATAAAGGTCCACGCGGAACACGTATTTTCGGACCTGTTGCACGCGAACTTCGCGACAACAACTTCATGAAAATCGTTTCACTTGCTCCTGAAGTTCTTTAATCTATCATTGTGCAATACCAAGGAGGTGCGACAGAATGCATATTAAAAAAGGCGATACAGTTAAGGTAATCTCAGGCAAAGACAAAGGCAAAACAGGCGTTGTTTTGACTGCTTTACCTAAGAAAGAACGTGTGCTTGTAGAAGGTGTTAACATCGTGAAGAAGCATACAAAACCGAACCAGGCAAATCCGCAAGGCGGAATTGTCAGCCAAGAAGCAGCAATCCACGTTTCTAACGTAATGTTACTTGACCCTAAATCCGGCGAGCCGACTCGTGTAGGATACCAGGTTGAAGATGGCAAAAAAGTTCGTGTTGCAAAAAAATCCGGTGAAAAATTAGATAAATAAAATTCCTGAATGAAGGGAGGTACACACATGAACCGCCTAAAAGAAAAATATGTGAATGAAATCACTCCTGCTCTAGTGAGCAAGTTCAACTACTCTTCAATTATGCAAGCACCAAAAGTAGACAAAATCGTTATCAACATGGGTGTGGGTGAAGCAGTACAAAACACGAAATCACTAGATACGGCTGTTGAAGAATTGCAAACAATCACTGGTCAAAAACCAGTTATTACTAAAGCTAAGAAATCTATCGCTGGCTTCCGTCTTCGTGAAGGTATGCCTATCGGATGTAAAGTTACACTACGCGGAGAGCGTATGTACGACTTCCTGGATAAATTGATTGCTATCTCACTACCACGTGTACGTGACTTCCGTGGCGTATCGAAAAAATCTTTCGACGGACGCGGCAACTACACACTAGGTGTGAAAGAACAATTGATCTTCCCTGAAATCGATTATGATAAAGTTTCTAAAGTACGCGGTATGGACATCGTAATTGTAACAACTGCGAACTCTGACGAGGAAGCTCGTGAGTTACTAACACAATTCGGAATGCCGTTCCAAAAGTAAACGTGAGGGAGGCGTAAACGTGGCTAAAAAATCTATGATCGCAAAACAAAAACGCACGCCAAAGTTTAAAGTACAAGAGTACACACGCTGTGAACGTTGCGGACGTCCGCATTCAGTAATACGCAAATTTAAACTTTGCCGTATTTGTTTCCGTGAACTTGCATATGTGGGACAAATTCCTGGCGTCAAAAAAGCCAGCTGGTAATCCCCTAATTTGGGAAGGAGGTAAATGTAATGACAATGACAGATCCGATTGCAGATATGCTGACACGCATTCGTAATGCGAATATGGTTCGTCACGAGAAATTAGAGCTTCCAGCTTCTAACGTGAAAAAAGACATCGCTGAAATTCTTAAGCGTGAAGGTTTCGTTCGTGACGTTGAGTATGTTGAAGATGACAAACAAGGTATGATCCGCATTTTCTTAAAATACGGAGCTAACAACGAGCGCGTTATCACTGGCTTGAAACGCATTTCAAAACCAGGATTACGTGTATACGCAAAAACAAATGAGGTACCTCGTGTACTAAACGGTCTAGGAATTGCTCTAGTATCGACATCACAAGGTCTAGTTACTGATAAAGAAGCCCGCGCGAAACAAATCGGCGGAGAAATCATAGCATACGTTTGGTAATAAACAACAAACGAATGGAGGTGCAACAGAATGTCACGAGTAGGTAAAAAACCAATCGAGGTACCAGCTGGAGTTACCGTTACTGTAGGCGAAAACAACGTCGTTACAGTAAAAGGTCCTAAAGGCGAACTATCTCGCACTTTTAACAAAGATATCGCAATTTCTCAAGAAGAGAACATCCTAACATTGTCACGTCCTTCTGACTCTAAAGAACACCGCACAATCCACGGTACAACCCGTGCTTTGCTTGCGAACATGATCACTGGAGTTTCTGCAGGATTCGAACGTGCACTTGAATTAGTCGGTGTAGGTTACCGTGCGCAATTGCAAGGAACAAAATTGGTTCTTAACGTTGGATACTCTCACCCGGTAGAATTCACGCCGGAAGAAGGTCTTACAGTTGAAGTGCCAGCTAACACAAGAGTCGTTATCAGAGGTATTGATAAAGAACGCGTTGGAGCTCTTGCTTCTAACATCCGCCAAGTGCGTCCGCCAGAGCCGTATAAAGGCAAAGGGATTCGCTACGAAGGGGAAGCAGTTCGCCGCAAAGAAGGTAAAACAGGTAAATAATGCTGCTTAGGCAGGCTGAAAGGAGTGACCTCAGTGATTACGAAACTCGATAAAAACGCATCTCGTAAAAAACGTCATGCACGTGTACGTTCTAAAATTGCGGGTACAGCACAACGCCCACGTTTAAACGTATTCCGTTCTAACAAATACATTTACGCTCAATTGATCGACGATACTAACGGTGTAACACTTGTTAGCGCATCATCAATGGAAAAAGATTTCGAAGGTTCAACTGGAAATCTTGAAGCTGCAGCTAAAATCGGCGAAACTATCGCGAAACGTGCTGTAGAACAAGGATTGACATCGATTGTTTTTGACCGCGGTGGTTATTTATATCACGGACGTGTTAAAGCTTTAGCAGAAGCAGCACGTGAAAATGGTTTAGAATTTTAAAAGAAGGAGGGACACATTTCATGCGTCGTATTGATCCAAACAAACTTGAACTTGAAGAACGCGTAGTTACGATTAACCGCGTAGCGAAAGTTGTAAAAGGTGGACGTCGTTTCCGTTTCTCCGCACTAGTTGTAGTTGGAGACAAAAATGGTAATGTCGGTTTCGGTACTGGTAAAGCTCAAGAAGTTCCAGATGCTATCCGTAAAGGTATCGAAGATGCCAAGAAAAACCTTATTGCAGTACCAATGGTTAAAGGTACTACTCCACACTTAGTAATCGGCCGTTTTGGTGCAGGGCAAATCCTGATCAAACCTGCTTCTCCAGGTACTGGAGTCATTGCTGGCGGACCTGTCCGTGCGGTACTTGAACTTGCGGGAGTACAAGATATCTTATCTAAATCTCTAGGTTCGAACACACCAATCAACATGGTTCGTGCAACTATTGATGGTTTAACTCAACTGAAGAGTGCTGATGAAGTAGCAAAACTTCGCGGCAAAACTACAGCAGAGCTATTAGGATAAGGAGGGAAAATTACATGGCTACTAAACTAGAAATTACCCTCACAAAATCTGTGATTGGTTCAAAACCGAATCAACGTAAAGTTGTTCAGGCTCTTGGCCTACGCAAAATGCATCAAACAGTTGAGCAGCAAGACAACGCAGCCGTTCGCGGAATGCTTGATAAAGTCGCTCACCTAGTAACAATTAAAGAAGTTTAATTTTCGATTTCTATAGAAGGAGGTGCCAACCATATGAAACTTCATGAATTAAAACCAGCAGAAGGATCACGCAGCTCAAGAAAGCGTATCGGACGCGGTATCGGTTCAGGTACTGGTAAAACATCGGGTAAAGGTCATAAAGGTCAAAACGCACGTTCAGGCGGAGGAGTTCGTCCTGGATTTGAAGGTGGACAAAATCCTTTGTTCCGTCGTTTGCCAAAACGTGGCTTTACGAACATTAACCGTAAAGACTACGCAGTCGTAAACTTGGACGTATTAAACCGTTTTGAAGAAGGCACAGAAATCACACCTGCATTGTTGATCGAATCAGGTGTTGTGAGCAACGAACGTTCTGGAATCAAGATTCTTGGCAATGGTAGCTTAGAAAAGAAACTAACTGTCAAAGCTCACAAATTCTCTGGATCAGCTAAAGAAGCGATTGAAGCTGCCGGTGGACAAACCGAGGTGGTTTAATGTTTCAGACAATCTCTAATTTTATGCGCGTGACTGATATTCGAAATAAAATTATCTTTACACTACTGATGCTCATCATTTTCCGTATCGGGACTTTCATTCCGGTACCGAATGTTGATGCAACAGTATTGCAAGCTACTGATCAAATGGGTTTGATTGGATTCTTAAATACTTTCGGTGGAGGCGCCCTGGCTAACTTTTCGATTTTAGCAATGGGAATCATGCCTTACATTACAGCGTCGATCATCGTGCAATTATTGCAGATGGATGTTGTACCGAAATTTGCAGAGTGGGCGAAACAAGGTGAAGTCGGAAGACGGAAACTTGCGCAATTCACTCGCTACTTCACAATAGTACTTGCGTTTATCCAGGCAATCGGTATGTCTTATGGGTTCAACCAAATGTATGGTGGAACATTAATCCAGAATGACACAATCTCAACGTATGTTGTTATTGCTATCGTATTAACTGGAGGAACAGCGTTTTTACTGTGGCTTGGTGAGCAGATTACGGCAAAAGGTGTGGGGAACGGTATTTCGATTATCATCTTCGCTGGGATTGTCGCTGCAATACCTGGTTCTATAAACCAACTTTATGCACAGCAAATTGAAGGGGCTGGAGATCAGCTTCCGATCAACATTGCCATTATGGCGTTAATTGCATTAGCTGTTGTTGCTATTACGGTATTGGTCATTTACGTTCAGCAAGCGCTGCGTAAAATTCCAATTCAGTATGCAAAGCGTGTTGCTGGCCGCGGCCAAACAGCTGGCGGGCAACAAACGCATTTACCTTTGAAAGTAAACGCGGCCGGAGTTATTCCAGTAATCTTTGCAGTGGCATTTATCATTACGCCACAAACCATTGCTTCTTTCTTTGGAGCTAACGCGTTTACGGATGCGATCCAAAATACTTTCGATTACACTCGTCCTGTCGGCATGATTATTTATGTTGCCTTGATTGTGGCTTTCACGTATTTTTACGCATTCATTCAGGTCAATCCTGAAAACGTGTCGGATAACTTGAAAAAGCAAGGTGCATATATTCCGGGAATCCGTCCGGGTAAAAATACACAAGATTATTTAACAAGTGTGTTGTACCGTTTGACAATCGTTGGCGCTATTTTCCTTGCAGTCATCGCTATTATGCCGATTTTCTTCATTAACCTTGCGGGCTTGCCCCAAACGGCTCAAATTGGCGGAACTAGTCTTCTGATTGTAGTAGGGGTTGCGCTTGAAACGATGAAACAACTGGAATCACAACTTGTGAAACGTCATTATAAAGGCTTTATGAAATAATCAATAGGCGAAAGGAACGTTTAGGCGTTCCTTATCCAATTGTCTGAGGGGGCAAAACGTATGAATATCGTATTAATGGGTCTTCCTGGTGCCGGTAAAGGCACTCAAGCGGACAAAATTGTTGAGAAGTACGACATCCCTCATATTTCTACAGGTGATATGTTTCGCGCCGCTATCAAAGGCGGAACGGAACTAGGCTTGAAAGCAAAATCGTTCATGGATCAAGGTGCTCTAGTACCTGATGAAGTGACTATCGGTATCGTCCGTGAGCGTCTTAGCATGGTAGATTGTCAAGAAGGCTTTCTATTAGACGGCTTTCCACGTACAGTCCCTCAAGCTGAAGTGCTAGAGTCTCTTCTTGCTGATCTTGGCAAAAGAATCGAGCATGTCGTAAATATTCAAGTTGAACAAGATGAGTTGATTGCACGTTTGACAGGCCGTTGGATTTGTAGAGTGTGTGGAACTGCTTACCATACTGTGTTTAACCCGCCGCAAGTTGCTGGCGTGTGCGACAAAGATGGCGGAGAGCTCTACCAACGCGAAGACGATAAGCCTGAAACCGTCACGAAACGCTTAGAAGTAAACATGCAACAAACACAGCCGCTTCTTGATTTCTACGAAAGCAAAGGCGTGCTGGGGAATATAAATGGACAGCAGGATATTCACCAAGTATTTGCTGACATTGATGCTCTTCTAAAGGGCGACCGAGGATAATACCCGGCGCCGGGCGCAGTTAGTTGCCTCCATGTGGCTTTAAGGGGCACAGGAGAAATGAATTCTCGAGAGCTGCAAAAGCATAAAATGCCTGGTTATATGAAATTCAGTGTCGAATGTCTTAGGCCTTTAAGCCGTGCATTTCAGCACTGTAGGGAGTATAATGGGTTTCGTGGAAGCATCTGTGTAACGGGTTTGGAACTCATCCAAGGCAGTCCGGGCGGCCGAGGATACATGAGGCAGACTGGCAACCGGATTACCCCCGACCTGCATCAGCAGGAAGCGGAACTCGGAAACTTGCCTTCACTGTCACTCATGCAATCCTGGTGAATGAATGTAGCACTATTGTTCAATCAGCAAATACTGTTTGAAGATGAGATCCTAATTTGTATACAGAAGGGAGACTGGGTCGATGGCGAAAGACGATGTAATTGAAATCGAAGGAACAGTCGTTGAGACTTTGCCTAACGCGATGTTTAAAGTAGAATTGGAAAATGGCCATACGATTCTTGCGCATGTTTCTGGCAAGATCCGCATGCACTTTATCCGCATTCTGCCAGGAGATAAAGTAACAGTGGAACTTTCTCCTTACGATTTAACTCGCGGTCGTATCACATACCGTTTTAAATAATCTTTTGCACTCCGGACTACTAAGGAGGTTAGGTTAGATGAAAGTGAGACCATCTGTGAAACCGATCTGCGAAAAATGTAAAGTTATTCGCAGAAGCGGTAAAGTAATGGTAATCTGTGAAAATCCGAAACACAAACAAAGACAAGGCTAAAATGAAGGAGGTGCATGGCACACATGGCACGTATTGCTGGTGTTGACATTCCGCGCGACAAACGCGTTGTTATTTCTTTAACATATATTTTCGGTGTTGGTAAAACAACTGCACAGAAAGTTCTTTCTGCTGCTGGCATTTCTGAAGACACACGAGTTCGTGATCTTACAGAAGATGAGTTGAACAATATCCGTGAACAATTGGATCAATACAAAATTGAAGGTGACCTTCGCCGTGAAGTATCAATGAACATCAAACGCTTGATGGAAATTGCAAGCTTCCGGGGTATCCGCCACCGCCGTGGACTACCTGTACGCGGTCAAAATACGAAGAACAATGCGCGTACGCGTAAAGGTCCTCGTAAAACTGTTGCGAACAAGAAAAAATAATCAGTAAAGGAGGTTTCTTCTTAACATGGCACGTAAACAACAAACTCGTAAGCGTCGTGTGAAAAAGAATATCGAATCAGGTATCGCTCACATCCGCTCAACATTTAACAACACAATTGTTACGATTACAGATATGCAAGGGAACGCAGTATCTTGGTCAAGCGCAGGTGCTCTAGGATTTAGAGGTTCACGTAAATCTACACCTTTCGCTGCTCAAATGGCTGCAGAAACCGCTGCTAAAACATCAATCGAACACGGTCTTAAAACTTTGGAAGTTACAGTTAAAGGTCCTGGTTCAGGTCGTGAGGCTGCAATCCGCGCACTTCAAGCTGCCGGACTAGAAGTTACAGCAATCAAAGATGTAACTCCAGTACCTCATAACGGTTGCCGTCCGCCAAAACGCCGTCGCGTATAATCGTTTATCTGAATCGGATTTTTGAACATCACGACATACTGAATGTGTTCTGAACCGTAGCGAAAGTCTTTTGACTCTCGAGTTCTTGATGAAGCGAAAATAAACACCGACGTTTTGAAGGAGGGTAAATGAATGCTCGAAATAGAAAAACCAAAGATTGAAACGATTGAGATCGATAGCAGTTCCAAGTATGGAAAGTTTGTTATCGAACCTCTTGAGCGTGGATATGGAACCACTTTAGGAAACTCCTTACGTCGAATCTTACTTTCATCTTTACCAGGCGCTGCAGTTACTTCGATTCAAATTGACGGTGTTTTGCACGAATTCTCCACTGTTGAAGGTGTAGAAGAAGACGTGGCATCAATCATTTTGAACATTAAGAAGCTTGCGCTGAAAATTTACTCTGACGAAGAAAAAGTCATTGAAATTGATGTTAAAGGTGATGGAACGGTTACGGCTGCAGATATCACTCACGACAGTGACGTGGAAATTCTGAATCCGGATCTTTATATTGCTACAATCGCAAAAAATGGCCACCTCCGTATGCGCATGTATGCGAACCGCGGCCGTGGATATGCCCGTGCAGATCAGAACAAACGTGAAGATCTTCCAATCGGCGTTATTCCGATTGACTCTATTTATACACCTGTTTCACGCGTCAATTTCCAAGTGGAAAATACTCGAGTGGGTCAACTGACTCATTTTGATAAACTTTCTCTTGATGTCTGGACAGATGGCAGCATCGGTCCAAAAGAGGCAATCGCGCTTGGCGCAAGAATTTTTACCGAGCATTTGAATATCTTCGTAGGATTGACAGACGAGGCACAAACGGCTGAAATCATGGTTGAAAAAGAAGAAGACCAAAAAGAAAAAGTTCTAGAGATGACTATCGAAGAACTTGATCTATCGGTTCGTTCTTACAACTGCTTGAAGCGTGCAGGTATCAACACGGTACATGAACTGGCAAGCAAGTCTGAAGATGACATGATGAAAGTCCGCAACCTTGGACGCAAATCACTTGAAGAAGTTAAAGTGAAGTTGGAAGATCTAGGACTAGGGCTTCGCAAAGAAGACTGATTGCCTTAACTTCTGATCCGAACTATTTACCGAAGGAGGGAAACTTCAATGAGAAAGCTTCAACGTACAAGTTCTCAACGTAAAGCACTATTACGTGACCTTACAACAGACTTAATCGTACATGAGCGCATTCAAACGACTGAAGCTCGTGCGAAAGAAGTGCGTTCTACTGTAGAAAAAATGATTACTTTAGGCAAACGTGGAGATGTTCACGCTCGTCGTAAAGCTGCAGAATGGATGCGTCGTGAATTGGTTACATCTACGGATGAGGAAGGTAACGAAACAACAACTTTTGCATTGCAAAAATTGTTTGATGACGTTGCACCACGTTACGCAGAACGCCAAGGCGGATACACTCGCATTATGAAAATGGGTCCTCGTCGCGGAGACGGCGCACCAATCGTAATTATCGAACTAGTTTAATCTGAATCTACTGATTCAAATTAAAGCCTCCGGACATCATTATGCCGAGGCATAATTGATTTACTTGAAGAGGGTTCAGGCCCTCTTCTTTTAGCATCATGATTTATACGACAATATGAAAAGCTGAGCGTTATGATGAGCGAGCCGAAAGGCGGCGTCTTGTCTAGCTCTACGCACCTCATTCAACCCTGGCTTAAGCAACCGGGGAAGCCATAGAAATAGAAAAGCGCATTTCTCTGAATGAGGTGCGCGCTTTTTTTATTTATACTACTTTAATTAAAAACTTTGCAGGTTGAGGTTTGCTATATTTACATACATATAGGGTACCGAGTAGAGTAGAGTTTAGCAGGAGTTAGAGGAGGTCAGCTGAGATGAATTCGACTATTTTGTCATTTACAGATGTGACATTTACATATACGCCAGAAAACGAAACAGTGCGCCCAGCTGTACAAAACTTGTCTTTTTCAATTCACAATGGTGAATGGATTGCTCTCGTCGGCCATAACGGTTCCGGGAAGTCGACGATTGCCAAATTGATGAATGGCTTGTTGTTTCCGCAGCAAGGTACGGTGGAGGCAATGGGGCAAATCATGTCGGAAGAAAGTTTGTGGCAAATCCGCTCGCAAATGGGAATGGTGTTTCAAAATCCGGATAACCAGTTTGTTGGAGCAACGGTTCAAGATGACGTTGCTTTCGCTTTAGAAAACAATGGAGTACCCCACGCTGATATGGTGCAGCGGGTAAAAGAATCCCTTCGCCAAGTTAAGATGGAAGAGTTTATGGATCAGGAGCCTCACCATTTATCAGGTGGACAAAAACAGCGCGTAGCCATAGCAGGTGCCTTGGCATTAAAACCGAGATTATTAATACTTGATGAAGCGACTTCCATGCTTGATCCACAAGGGCGGATAGAGGTTATTGAAACAATACGGGAACTCCGGAAAGCAACAGGCTTAACCGTTATTTCCATTACGCATGATTTAGAAGAGGCAGCGCTCGCTGACAGAATAATCGTTATGAATGCTGGTCAGAAACATACAGAAGGCAAGCCAGAAGAGGTCTTTTTATCAGGAGAAGCTCTGGTGGAACTTGGCCTCGATTTGCCATTTGCAATGCGTATGACACATCTGCTGAGAGAAGCTGGTTTGTCTATTGAGAAAGAACATATGTCAGAAGATGAGTTGGTGGAAGAGATATGGACATCTTACTTCAAGAAGTAGGATACAGCTACGCACAAGATACCCCTTTTGAAAAAAGGGCGCTGCACGACGTCACGTTGCATATTCCATCAGAATCCTATACGGCGATTATCGGCCATACTGGATCAGGCAAATCGACGGTATTGCAACATTTGAATGCCCTGTTATTACCGACTGAAGGACATGTAGTTATTGGAGACCGAAAACTCCAAGCTGGAGTAAAGGCGAAAAATTTACGTCCTGTACGCCGCCAAGTCGGCATTGTTTTTCAATTTCCAGAGCAGCAATTATTTGATGAAACGGTTTTAAAAGATATTATGTTCGGTCCGCTGAATTATGGCGTGCCGGAAGAAGAAGCGAGCCGCCGTGCCCATGAGTTGGTTGAGCAGCTCGGATTGCCTCCAGAAGTATTGTCCAAGTCCCCATTTGATCTCTCAGGCGGCCAAATGCGAAGAGTGGCGATAGCTGGTGTGCTGGCTATGGATCCAGAGGTATTGGTACTTGATGAGCCGACAGCTGGCTTGGATCCAAGAGGCCGCCGCGAAATTATGGACCTTTTCCATCAGCTGCATATACAAAGAGGCTTAACAACCGTTCTGGTGACGCATAGCATGGAAGATGCCGCGCGTTATGCCGATTTGGTGGCAATCATGCACAACGGCCGTTGTGTGGCCACAGGAGAGCCCAGAGACATTTTCACCGATGAAGAGCAGCTTCAGGATTACCGTCTGGAACCACCTCGTTCTATACGGCTTCAACGCAAATTTGAAGAAAAGACCGGTATCGTGCTGGAGGGCATTTCATTGACAGAAGAAGCGCTAGCCAAAAATATTGCGCTGGCGTTGCCAAAAGGGCGTGATTTGGAATGATGGAAAAAATGATCTTTGGCCGCTTTATTCCCGGGAACTCATTTGTCCACCGGATGGACCCGAGGGCCAAAATTCTATTTGTTTTTTTGTTTATCGCAATTGTTTTTATTGCAAACAGCGTAGTAACCTACGCTGTTTTGCTGGCGTTTACGCTCTTGGTCGTGGCGCTATCCAAGATTCGCCTTTACTTTTTAATAACAGGATTGAAACCCGTCATTATATTGGTGATTTTTACTTTTCTTTTGCATATCTTTTTTACGAGAGAAGGAGATTTGCTTATCAATTTTTGGTTTTTGGAGATTTACGAAGAAGGGTTAAGACAAGGGATATTCATCTCAATCCGTTTCTTGGTGTTAGTGTTCATCACGAGCATTTTGACGCTGACGACTTCGCCAATTTCGATTACTGACGGAATTGAAGTTTTGCTCGGACCGTTCAAACGGCTGAAATTACCGGTCCATGAATTGGCGTTAATGATGTCAATTTCTCTGCGCTTCATCCCGACCTTAATGGATGAAACGGGAAAAATTATGAAAGCCCAGATGGCGAGAGGGTCTGATATTGGATCTGGCCCGATAAAAGATCGTGTAAAGGCAGTCGTGCCTTTGCTCATTCCATTGTTTGTCAGTGCTTTTAAACGCGCAGAGGACTTAGCGACGGCGATGGAAGTGCGGGGATATCGCGGCGATGCAGGAAGAACACGCTATCGGCAGCTGAACTGGAGATTTGTTGATACGTTAAGTTTGGTGCTCCTCGTTGGCTTAGCGGCCATGCTATGGTATTTACGGGTTTAAGGAGAGACGAAATGAAACGAATGAAAGCTACGATTGCTTACGACGGCTCCGGATTTGCAGGCTACCAAGTTCAGCCGCATTCGCGTACGGTGCAGCAGGAGCTAATGAAAGTACTAAAGACGATTCATAAAGGGCAGGAGGTTCAAGTTGTGGCCAGTGGACGGACAGACGCCAGAGTGCATGCGACCGGTCAAGTCATTCACTTTGATACAACACTTTCAATTCCTGTTTCTGGCTGGCTGAAGGCCTTGAATGTACTATTGCCTGAAGATATCCGGGTTTTGGCCATTGAGGAAACAGATCCAACTTTTCATGCGCGTTATCATACAAGCGGGAAAACATATCGCTATAAATGGGACCGCAGCCAAATCATTAGTCCGTTCACGCGGAATTACATGGTGCATACAAAGCAACTTCCTAATGTGGAAGCGATGAGGCAGGCAGCCGAGGCTGTGTTAGGCACGCATGATTTTTCCAGTTTTTGCGCTGCAAATACTGGAGTCGTCGATAAAGTCCGAACGGTCCGTCGATTGGATATTGAAGAGCACGGAGAAGAACTTGATATGGTGATAGAAGGCTCCGGCTTTTTATACAATATGGTCCGAATCATTGCCGGCACATTGATGGAAATTGGCCTTGGAAGAAGAACAGTAGATGAAATGGCTGCAATCGTTGCAGCAGAAGACCGGAGTGCAGCCGGAAAAACAGCCGCTGCGCATGGGCTCTACTTGGAAAATGTGGCTTATACCGACTGAAGCAACTTTTCCTGGTGTTTTGAGAAAAACACTTGACTTTCAAGCGCTGGCGTTATAACATGATGTATGGTATTTTCATTACCCCCACGATATGCCCCGGAAGGTTATTTGTTAGGGATAACGAAAAAACGGAACAACGGAACATGGAACTGTGATTTATAAAAGAGACGATTTATTAGGAGGACAATATACATGCGTACAACATTCATGGCTAAAGGTCACGAAGTAGAGCGTAAATGGTTGGTTGTCGATGCAGAAGGGCAAACTCTTGGACGTTTAGCTTCTGAAGTCGCTTCAATCCTACGCGGGAAATACAAACCAACATTCACACCAAACGTTGACACTGGTGATCACGTGATCATTATCAACGCTGAAAAAATTCACCTTACAGGTAAAAAACTTTCAGACAAAATTTACTATCGCCACACACAATTCAGCGGCGGGTTGAAACAGCGTACTGCACTTGAAATGCGCACTAAATACCCGACAAAAATGCTTGAATTGGCTATCAAAGGAATGCTTCCTAAAAACACTTTAGGTCGCCAAATGTTCAGCAAATTGCACGTTTACGCTGGACCAGAACACAAACACCAAGCACAACAACCAGAAGTTTACGAACTTCGCGGATAATATTAGTAAATAAGAGGAGGATACACCTTTGGCACAAGTTCAATATATCGGTACAGGTCGCCGTAAAAACTCAACAGCTCGCGTACGTCTAGTACCTGGCGACGGCACAATTACAATCAACAACCGTGACGTATCGGATTACGTTCCATACGAAACGCTTGAGCAAATCATCAAACAACCACTAGTAGCTACTGAAACTCTTGGCAGCTATGATGTTCTTGTAAACGTAAGAGGCGGTGGCTTCACAGGTCAAGCTGGAGCAGTACGCCACGGAATTGCACGCGCTCTACTTACTGTAGATCCTGCTTTCCGTCCTGCTTTGAAATCTGCTGGTCTTTTGACACGCGATCCACGTATGAAAGAACGTAAAAAATACGGTCTTCGTTCAGCTCGTCGCGCACCTCAGTTCTCAAAACGTTAATTTTCAACAAAAGCCCTTTTCTCACTTCGAGAAAAGGGCTTTTTTATGGTTATTTAGTGACAAGCAAAATAAAAACCCCCTGATTTTCAGGAGGTTAAGTTATAGGCACCTATTTCTTTTTCAATAGCAACCGCAGCCTCTTCTACAGATTCAAAGTAATTAACCGTTTGTGCTTGAAGGTTCTTTACTTCTAAAGTAGAGGTGTTTTTTAAGCAGACTACAGTCAAAAGCGCTTGTTCGTTTTTGCTGAAAGTTTGCGTGATGTTTACCGTGTTGTAAAAGCAAACCGTTTCTAGAATCTCTTTTATGCTTTCTAAAGACATACTGCATTCTCCTTTCTATTTTTGGAAAGGGGGCTATTAAAAGCTGAAAAGAATCTACGTAACTACATGGTTGGATTACAGCATAACACGTTTCCGGGTCGTTTAGAACAGAACCTGAAAAATGACATGCGAATGAAATAAACTCCAAAATTGATTAACATGAGCCTTTAGCTGCAACGAATCTTTATGTTAACAATAATGCAAATTTAGAAAGGATGTTATACTATAAAAATAGAAGGATTTTCAAGCCGTTCGCATTTATGAAGCTTATTGAATTCATTGATTTAAAGCCATATTTTGATAAAGATGCCGGAAGTATACCGCAGGAGGAGAGAAAGAATGGGAAAGAAAGTCGAGTTGTATGAATACTTTATAGAAAAAACATGGAACTTAACAGAAGAGTGGTATGCTTCTTTGGGAGAAAGCCAGGGTGGAGTTTACGGTTCTCGTGATCCTAAAGTCGTTGAGACACTTAAAAAGCAAAACCACGATTTCCACGTTAACTTTTCTTCAATCTTTAACAAAGGAAAGAAAGAGTTTTTTGAAGACTTTCAAGAATGGGTTACGGCAATCGCACAGGACGAAGCCCATCTTGCTACACCCATAACAGATATTATCCGCGAATTCTTCCGCACACAGGACCAGTACTTGGATCTTGTAGAAGAATATGCATCGCTCTATAAAGAGGATGTTTCCTGCGAGGAAGTAACTGCTTGGAAACGTGATATTGTAAGTGGCATTAGTGAAATTGTTTTAAGCTTCAGCTATGAGAACGCAAAGGCAGCTGAAGAGAAATCCAATGCTCAACAGCAGATGATCATAGAGTTAAGTTCACCGGTCATCATTCTTGCCAACAAGACCGGGCTGCTTCCTTTAATCGGAGAGATTAATACATACCGTGCGAAGGTGATGTTCGAGAATACATTACAAAAAAGCGCCAAGCATGGTCTAGAAAGATTATTCATTGATTTATCGGGAGTACCGGTGATTGACACCATGGTTGTCCATCAAATTTTCCAGTTGATCAAAGGATTGGAATTGATTGGCGTTAGAACGTCACTGTCAGGCATTCGACCGGACATTGCGCAAACAGCTATCCATTTGGGTATACAATTCAAGGACATCGAAGTCTACAGCACACTCGCACAAGCGCTTAAGACCCGGGAGCTGACGGGAAGATAAGCAAAGAAATCAAGCCCTTTTCTCCGTGGAGAAGAGGGCTTTGTTTTTTCCTTGTTCCCGAAGACTGAATACATTTAAAATAGAAAACTCTATGTTATACTGAACGGTGAGCAAAAGACCTAAGGAGTGTATCGATTATGATAAATGAACAGCAAGTTCGTGAGTTGCTTGGAGCATTACAAGATCCTTTTTTACATAGATCCCTGACTGATACAAATGGTATTACGTCTGTCTCGATCAAAGAAGAAAAAAATCATGTCAGTGTAAAGTTGGCCATCGCGAAAACGAATACACCTGAACAAATGCAGCTGCAAATGAAAGTTGTTGAAATGCTAAAAGGAGCGGGAGCAGCTTCTGTTGGAATTCGCTTCGAAGAGCTGTCTCCGGAAGCTTTGGCTCAATTCCGTGGCCAAGCAACTGCTGCTGAAGCACAGGACTTGTTGTCGCCATTAAACAAAGTTGAATTTATTTCAATTGCAAGCGGCAAAGGCGGCGTTGGCAAGTCGACTGTTTCAGTCAACTTAGCTGTTGCGCTGGCGCGCCTTGGAAAAAAAGTTGGCTTGATTGACGCCGACATCTATGGCTTCAGTGTGCCGGACATGATGGGGATTGATAAAACGCCTGTAGTACGTGGCAATACAATCATTCCTGTAGAACGATTCGGCGTAAAAGTTATTTCCATGGGCTTTTTTGTGGAAGACAATATGCCAGTAGTGTGGCGCGGTCCGATGCTTGGAAAAGTTTTGGATCAGTTCTTCCGAGATGTAGAATGGGGAGAACTCGATTATTTGCTATTGGATTTGCCGCCAGGAACAGGAGACGTTGCACTAGACATTCACCAAATGCTTCCGTCATCAAAAGAAATCGTCATCACAACGCCGCATCCAACAGCCGCATTCGTGGCTGCGCGCGCAGGCGCCATGGCTCTTCAAACCGATCATGAAGTTCTTGGCGTTATTGAGAATATGGCGTGGTTCGAAAGCAAAGAAACCGGGACAAGAGAATTCTTGTTTGGACAAGGCGGTGGACCGAAGCTGGCAGAAGAATTGCAAGCGCCTTTGCTTGGGCAGATTCCGCTTGGGCAGCCTGACTGGAACGAAGAAGACTTTGCTCCGTCTGTGTATGCCGCTGATCATCCAACAGGAAAGATCTATGAAGAAATAGCCCAGCAAATTTTGAAACAATTTGCACAAAAATAAATGAGCAAGCGACCCGGAAACCTGTTTTGGTTTTCGGGTTTTCTATTGTGCCTCTAAACTGACCTTCATGGTTTGTTCACATCTAGTGTGTATGGCTAATGGATTTTTTCCTTGCTGATTGATACAATTGTGAGAGGACTTCAAGTAACGGAGGCATTCAAGTGACAATACGAAATTGGGTAAAATTTTCTATAAATGCAATACTGATCGGCGGATTGATAACGGGAATCCTTGGATTATTTATCCGTTGGAATGATGTTTTTGCAGAAGCGTTCCAAAATGGCCAGTGGGGAGAATTTCTAGCAGGCTTTGTGTGGATGGTTGTAGTTGGGGCGACGATGAGTTTAATCGCGCAAATGGGGTTTTTCGCTTATTTAACGATTCATCAGTTTGGGATGAATATGTTCCGAACGCTTCGTCTTTGGAATTGGGTTCAGCTGTTGATTATCGCGGTCGTTATCTTTGATTTAATCGTTTTCCGCTTTGCGCCGAATGCTGAAACGTCTGGCCAAGCATGGCTTTACGCAGTCCTGCTGATTGTGTTGATTGCAACAGCAGTAACAACGGCGTACTTTAAAGCGAAATGGACAAACAAAACCACGTTTATTTCTGCGTTGTTTTTCATGATCGTGGTGACGACGTTGGAATGGCTGCCAGCTTTAATGGTAGAAGCCGGAAATATCGACAGCTGGGTCACACTATTGCTGTTTCCATTTTTATCTGTGAATGCGTATCAAATTTTAGTCTTGCCGAAATATAACGCTAAATCTGATGAAGATCGGCAAAAACTAGAGGAGCGTCGTGCAGCGCGAAAAGCTGCAGCGCAACCAGCTGTTAAAAAAAGATAAACAATCAAAGCCTACCCTGCAGCCTCGCCAAGAGGTGAATGGGAGGGCTTTTGCTTTTTGTTAGAGAAGTAAGGTGCGGCAGCTAGTGCAAGTTGATGCAGTTTTAGTTTGATATTAAAGGGTGTTAAGAGTAGTGTGAAAAAAGATGGTTTCTAAGTATAATTAATCCGCTAAAAGTGTTGACTTAAATATTAGACGCTGGTATATTAGTGAATGTCCTTAAAACGACTCGAAAAAAACACTGGAATAGAGTGTTGACAACGAGATTCGGAAGAGGTATTATAATAAAGTTGCCGATAAAGCGAAACAATTAATGAGTGTAAAATTAAGTTTTATGCTTGACATTGAATCGTAAAAAAGGTATACTAAAAAAGTTGCTGAGAAACGCAACTCAAACATGAACCTTGAAAACTGAACAGCAAAACGTCAACAACAGTTTATTGGCGCGTTCCGAACGCGGCAATAAAATTTCTGCGATGGTTGCCCTTGGGCAATCGGAGCACAACTTACTGATCAGGTTTACCAGATCAAGCGATTCGCGCGTCTTTTAAGACGGCGAGCGCCAGCATTGAGCAATCAAGCTTCTATAATGGAGAGTTTGATCCTGGCTCAGGACGAACGCTGGCGGCGTGCCTAATACATGCAAGTCGAGCGGAACCGGAAGAGCTTGCTCTTCTGGTTTAGCGGCGGACGGGTGAGTAACACGTGGGCAACCTGCCCTGCAGATCGGGATAACTCCGGGAAACCGGTGCTAATACCGAATGGTTTCTGGTCCCGCCTGGGACCGGACGGAAAGACGGTTT
>NZ_VOHC01000010.1 GCF_007859275.1 Planomicrobium sp. CPCC 101079
TTACATGTATTATTACAACTACATCCGACCGTTCCAAAAATTAAACTGCCACTCTCCGGTTGAATACCGGACAATGGCAGTCTAGGTGTTTTTTCTTGTGTCTCAAATTAACGGGTCAGTCCATTTTTCGAAGAGTGGTTTTTATGTTATTCACCAAACCGCAATGTCAGCGTCGCCGCCGTTGATGCCGGTGAACATATTGGATGCGGCAGTCAACAGCTGGATCGCAGTGTCGCGGTCCATGGACGGGCGCAAATAAAAGATATGTAGCGCATTGGCAGTCTGTTCGGTGACCATCGTGCGTTTAGAATCGACGTACGGGCTGCCGAAAGCGCCTTGCTCATCTTTAGATACAAGAATATTGGTTAAGGTATTGATGCGGTTGTTGAGGCCCTCGTATTGATCTTCTTCGGTGCCGACGGAAATTTCCACAGCACCTGAAATTTTGTCCGCATCGTACAGGCCGAGCGGGATTTCGTATTGCAGCGAAAGAAAGCTGTTCATATCTACTCCTGAATGGACAGGCGTCAAGTAATTCTGTTTGCGGATTCTGCGGAATAAAGCTTCTGCGGATGGGCGGTAACGGCTGGGATCTGAGCCAAGCGCTTTCCACAACAGTTGCCATTCGAGGAGTCCCGGAAAATCGGTGATTTCTTTGTCTTCCAAATCAAAGTATAATTGTTCCTGGAAAAGCTGGAGCCGGCCCTTTAACATTTGAGGTGACTCGGAAACGGTGATATTGTTATAATGAATCGTTCCTATTTTAAAATCAGGAAGAATTTCGATAATTTTAGGATTGATTGAGATGTCCATGCGCAATCTTCCTTCCAAATGGGTTTTAATCATCGTATCATAAAATAGAGTGAGGGGTTACCAACAATGAATCTCGAAGGGTTTCAACAAGAGCTTGTTGCATATGCCTCTGAAATTGGGATTGATAAAATCGGTTTTGCATCGGCAGAGCCTTTTTATAATTTGCGCCACCGGCTCCTCCGCCAGCAGCAATTGAAGTACCAGTCCGGATTTGAAGAACCGGACATCGACAAGCGGACACGGCCGGATCTGCTGCTGGATGAAGCGGTGAGCATCATCGCAATTGCGATAGCTTATCCGTCAAAAATGAAAGACGCACCGCAAGGCGTGAAGGGGGCGCGGCGCGGCATTTTCTCCCGTTCGTCTTGGGGGAAAGATTACCACGCAGCGCTGAAGGAACGCCTGACGTTATTGGAAGCCTTTATTGCGGCCCATTATCCTGATGCCCGTATGCGGTCAATGGTAGACACGGGTGAATTGTCAGACCGGGCAGTGGCGGAACGCGCCGGCATCGGCTGGAGCGCGAAAAACACCAACATCATCACGCCGGAGTTTGGATCGTATGTATACCTCGGGGAAATGATCACCAACATTCCGTTCCGGTTTGATGAACCGATGGAAGACCAATGCGGCGATTGCCGGCTGTGCATCGATTCGTGCCCGACAGGTGCGATTGTGGAAGGCGGCCAATTGAACGCCCAGCGCTGCATTTCGTTTTTGACGCAGACAAAAGGTTTTTTGCCGGATGAATTCCGGACAGTTATCGGCAACCGGTTGTATGGCTGTGATACTTGCCAAACGGTGTGCCCGAAAAACAAACGGAAAGCCAACCAGATCCATGCGGAATTCGAACCGGATCCGGAAATCGCCAAGCCGCTGCTAGAGCCGCTGCTCTCGATTTCCAATAAAGAATTCAAAGCGAAGTTCGGCTATGTATCGGGTTCGTGGCGCGGCAAAAAGCCGATTCAGCGCAATGCCATCTTGGCACTGGCGCATTTCAAGGAAGAGGGCGCCGTACCGGCATTGATTGATTTACTGATTAATGATGACCGGCCTGTCATCCGGGGAACAGCCGCCTGGGCAATCGGGAAAATTGGAACGGCTGAAGGGCTTATCGCTTTAAAACAAGCAGGGCAAAAAGAGCAGGATGAAGAAGTGCTTGAAGAAATTCACAAAGGATTGGCATTTTTTGCTGAAAAATTGAAAGGATAAGTGAAAGATTTGGCTATACACATTGTTTTGTACCAACCGCTGATTCCGGCAAATACCGGGAACATCGCCCGCTCCTGTGCAGGAACAGGAGTGAAATTGCATTTAGTCCGGCCGCTTGGCTTTTCAACAGACGATAAAATGTTGAAGCGCGCAGGCCTTGATTACTGGGAGCACGTGGATTTGACGTACCAGGATTCGCTGCAGGATCTGTTCGACAGCTACAAAGACGGGGAATTCTATTACATTACCAAATTCGGCACGAAAACGTATACGACATTCGATTTTTCGGACAGAGAAAAAGATCATTTCTTCGTGTTCGGCCAAGAAACAAAAGGCTTGCCAAGAGAATTGATTGACGAGAACCTGGACCGTTGCCTGCGGATTCCGATGAACGAGCATATCCGCTCGCTGAATCTGTCCAATACGGCGGCTATTTTGATGTACGAAGCGTTGCGCCAGCAGGATTATCCAGGATTAAAATGAAAAAAGGACAGCGGAATCGCTGTCCTTTTGCATTATTTCTCGTCGAATGTACCTGGTTTGTCGTCGTGCCCAGCTGAAAGAATAGCTGATAAGAAGGCTACCACGACACCTAAAATAAGGATTAAGTTCATAATTAACGACCTCCTTGAAATGTGCATCTGTTGTTTAGTATAGCTTATACACGGGAAAAATGAAATAATAGTGCGGAATGAAATGTGAAGAATTTCTGTCCATATCTGTGAATGATTTAAAGAAAGAAAAAATAAATTGAAACATAATCAGAACTCATTCGTATATATAACATACGAAAGTTTCGGGGAAGAGGTGAAAAGAATGAGAATGAAAATTTCTGTGGCTTTATTGTGGTTGACGGGGCTTGCCGAAGCATTCTTAGCGATTCCGTTCATTGGCGGTGGATTTGTCGTCAGCACCGGATATACAGCGCTTGGCGTCATGTTTGTCCTCCATGTGATCACATTGTTTTTCTGTTTTCGGGAATATTCACCAAAGAGCGGTTCGATTTTAGGGATTATCACAAGCTTAGTCTCTTGGTTCCCGCTGATCGGTTGGGCGCTTCACTTGCTGACAGCTGTTGTTCTTATTTTCTCGGCTGCAGTTTCAGACCGACGCGCAAGAATATAAAAATGGAAAAAACCGCCGAGAAGGCGGTTTTTTTTGTTTTGCAATCGTAGTATTGATAAAGCTTTTTAATGAGGCGCAATCAAAATTTGAATGGTGAAAAGCACTGCGAATACATACAAGATCGGATGGACCGATTTTCCCTTTCCTTTGAAAATCTTCATCAAAGGATAGGAGATAAAACCAAGCGCAATTCCTGTTGCGATGCTTGAAGTCAAAGGCATAGCCAGGATGATCAAGAAAGCGGGGAACGCTTCGTCAAATTGCTCCCAGTCGATTTGTTTGACCGCGCCAATCATCAAGCTGCCGACAATGATCAAAGCAGGCGATGTAATTGCAGCAACGCTTGATAAAGAACCGACAAGCGGACCGAAAAAAGCGGCAATGATGAATAGGATGGCAACCGTCAAAGTTGTCAAACCTGTCCGCCCGCCCGCAGCAACCCCAGCTGACGATTCCACATAAGCGGAGGTCGGGCTGGTCCCGATCATGGCACCCGCTGTAGCGGCGACCGAGTCGGCAAGCAATGCTTGGCGCATGCGCGGCATTTTGTTTTCTTTCATCAATCCTGCTTGTTTGGCAACCCCGATCATCGTTCCAGTCGTATCAAACAGCGTAACAAGCAAGAATGAGAACACGACGCCGTATAAGCCATACTGGATAACAAGTTGAAAAGCTTCGAGCGGGTTCCAGATGATGATGCCTTCCGGCAAGGACGGCAGTTTCAAGAATCCATCCCCGAATTTCAGTTGCCCTGTGAAGAAGGCGACAAGGCCTGTAACAATCATTCCATAGAAGATACCGCCGTGTATGTTCAACGACATGAAAATAAGGGTAATCAATAAGCCGAGCAATGTTAATGCTACAGGCGGGGAAGTCAAATCCCCAAGCCCGACTAAATTTGCTTCGTTGGCAACAATAATGCCGCTTAGGCGCATGCCGATAAAAGCGATGAACAGCCCGATTCCTGCTGTGATGGCATGCTTCAAGTTTTCCGGAATGGCTTCAATCAATACTTTTCGCAAACGCGTCAATGACAAAACAACAAAAATCAATCCTCCGGCAAAAACCGCCGCAAATGCAGTGGTGTAATCAATCGCACCGCCGGAAGCCAGCACCATCGACGTGAAATACGCATTTAACCCCATGCCGGGAGCTATGGCAATCGGATAATTGGCGAATAGCGCCATCCATAATGTGCCGATTACAGAAGCGATAATTGTCGCAAGGAATACTTGGTCAAACGGCACGCCCGCCGCTCCTAAAATAACTGGATTCACGATGACAATATAAGCCATTGTCAAAAACGTGGTAGTTCCTGCCAATACTTCAGTTTTTACATCTGTTCCATATTCTTTTAAATGAAACATCATTAAACTCCTCTCGAAACACGAACATTTTAAACGACCTTTCAAATATTATTCGCTTTTAAAAGAAAAAGCAAGAGTTTTAGAAAAAAAAGTGGAAAGTCGATATTTGTGCCGGCTATTTGTACAATGAGGAAAGAAAGGGTGAATGTTATGGAACTTACAATCAACTCAACAAAAATCTTACATAATGGTATTGAAATGCCGCGTTTCGGCCTCGGTGTTTACAAGATGACTGATAAGGAAATTGCAGTAGAGGCGATGGTCACTGCCATCAACGGCGGTTACCGTGCAATTGATACGGCGGCATTGTATGGCAACGAGCGGGAAGTGGGGGAAGCGGTACGCGCTTCGGACACAAAACGGGAAGAGTTGTTCATCACCTCAAAAGTATGGAACTCGGACCAAGGCTATGATGAAACATTGCGGGCATTTGACGCATCTCTCGAGCGGCTCGGCTTTGATTATTTGGATCTGTATTTGACGCATTGGCCGGTTCCCGGCAAGTACGAAGATACGTACCGGGCGCTTCAGCGCTTGTACGATGAAAAACTGGTCCGTTCTATTGGAGTTTCCAACCACCAAGAGCACCATCTTGAAAAAATCATGGCCACTGCCAATACAAAACCAATGGTCAATCAAATCGAACTGCACCCGCACTTGACGCAAAAGCCGCTGCGCGCATTTTGCGCAACAAACGACATTGCTGTCACTTCTTGGTCGCCTCTGGCACGCGGAACCTTATTAATGGAAAGTACTCTTCAGAAAATTGCGGACGCCCATGGCAAAACTGTTGCCCAAGTGATCATCCGCTGGCACCTGCAAAGCGATTTGCTCGTCATTCCAAAATCCGTGACGCCAGCCCGCATTGCACAAAACGCCTCAGTTTATGATTTTTCGTTGTCTGCAGAAGAAATGGCGATAATTGATGCACTCAACCAAGACCGCCGCACTGGCATTCATCCGGATAACATAACTGCTTGATAAAACAAACCGCCGATCCATTGAATGATTGGCGGTTTTTCGTTTTGGATAGGGACCGGAACTTAACTCCTCGACTTTCCGGACTATTGAGGAATTGACAGAGACTTCTTGGCAAAACCACGTTGCTGCACTAGACGCCGGACTTGGAGAGTGGCAAAGGGCCGTTGAAGAATCTACCGAAGAGCAGCTTCACGAATCAATTCCAGGATTTCCGGAAGAAGCTGTCTGGTGGGGAGCGCTATCCAATCTTTGTACACATAACACGTACCATATCGGGCAGATTATCTATATCCGCAAAGCACTTGGCAATTGGGAAATAGCAGCGGACTGGGCGTAGAAAAATAGCATCTATGTTTACCATTGCTTGTTGTACGGCCGCAAGTGACTTTTGCAAAATAAAAAACCTGCATAGAGAAATCTATGCAGGTTGCTTGATGTTCTTGGTTACCGTGAAGTGTCTTCAACCACAATTTTTTCGCCGGTAAACGGGTGGATAAATGACATGCGAAATGCATGCAGGTGATAGGCGCCGTCTTGTGTCGGCGTTCCTCCATACAATTCATCCCCGATAATCGGATTTCCAAGATGGGCGAGGTGCGCCCGGATCTGGTGAGTCCGGCCGGTTTCAAGCGTCAGGTGGAGGATTGATTTGCCTTCCATTTGTTTGATCACTTTATAATGGGTGACTGCGCTTTGGCCGGTCGGTGATGCAATGCGGCGGGAAGCATGATGGCGGTCGCGTCCTAGCTTCGCGTCGATGGTTCCGGATTTTTCGCGGACTTTCCCTTTGACGACGGCTTCATAATCACGGACAAGCTGTTTTTGCTCGAGCATGCGATCCAAGACATTTTTAGCAACTGGATGCTTGGCCACCATCAACAAGCCCGACGTTCCTTGATCAAGACGATGGACATGTTCGGCATAGGAACCGCCATTGCGGACGATATGGCCGAGAATGGCGTTGATGAATGTATCGATCTGGCCTGTTTCGTTCGGGTGTGTTTTCATGCCTTTCGGTTTGCTGGCGATGAGAAAATGGTCATCTTCAAACAATATCGGCAATTCCACATCGTGCTTCGGCTCATAAGGCGACGATGCAGGAGGCAAGTCGAAATGCAAAACCGTTCCTTTGGCGAGAGGTTCTTTCCAAATTACCTCTTGAAACTTATCGTTTTTCACGCTTTTCGCCATCCGCATTTCATGGACGACCTTTTTTCCTAATCCCCATTCGGACCGCAGCAATTCTTCGACAGTCATGCCGTCGTCTTTCACTTCATAACTCCAGCTCATTTGGCTTTCCTCCATAAAAAAGGATCATGCGCACTGCACATGATCCTTTTGTCAGTTATTTTAAAACAACTTCATTGAAAAACTGTTCAATATTTTCTTTCGGCTGTGAACCGACCCAGCGTGCCACTTCTTTTCCGTCTTTGTAGTGGACAAGTGTAGGCGTTGCTTCAATCGCATAATCCGTCCACCCTTGTTCAAACTCTAACAGATTGTACTGCATGACGTCTACAGCCATATCTTCAGCAACCGGCATCAAAACCGGAGTTGTTGCCTGGCAATGAGGGCAAGTTGGACTGAAAAAATAAACTGTCGTCGGCTCGCCGCTTGTAATCTTTTCATTGACTTCAGCTGGCAATGCAATGTTCTGGTAGTTTTCATCGTCCAACTGATCGATGGTCGGCTGTTCCAAATCTTCTGTGCCGTAAGGATTGTTTGCAAGCTTTTTGTCATTCGACTGATTGGTCAAGAAGATGATCAATCCGAAAATAAGGACGAAAACAGCCGCGATGGCTATCATTTTTTTCATTTTATTTTTCCTCCTTGAGTGTTTTCCATAAATAAATGCTCAGCCCTGCGATGGATGTAAATGCGATAAGCGCTAAAAATGGAATGGTGATAAATCCTAGCCAATTGATGTATTGGCCGGTACATGGTACTTGCCCGCAGGCAGGAGCTGAGTCAGCCAAAAAAGCCAGCTTTTGGATTCCGTAGTGGTAAAGGGAGATGCAGCCGCCGATAATGGCAAAAATCATGGTAGTAGCGGCGATGCGCACATTTTTCTGAACATAAGCAACTCCGATGATGATAACGAGCGGATACATGAAAATGCGTTGGATCCAACACAATTCACATGGTACATACCCCCGGATTTCAGAAAAATAAAGTGATCCCATTGTAGCAGCCAGTGAGACCACCCACATGGACAGCAAAACGTTTTCTTGGCGCTTGGACATATAAGTAGTACCTCTTTTCAAGATTTTCTTCTATAAAAGTATAATTCTTAAACCTCGGCAAGTAAAATATTATCATGATAGTAGACTATCCTATATAATGAACTATGAATCTTTTGTGAAGGAGTGGCTGCAGTGCCAGAACAGTTCGATTTATCCAATTTCGAAAAAAGCATGATCATCCGCGAGATGACGTATGCCGATATAAATGCAATTATGGAAATGCAGCGTTTATGTTTCCCGGGGATGGACCCGTGGAAAGAAGAGCAATTGAGAAGCCATTTGGGCGTTTTTCCACAAGGGCAGCTTGTAGCTGAACTCGATGGAAAAGTGATCGGCTCGTGCTCGAGCTTATTGATAAACTTTGATGAATACGATGACCGCCATACATGGGACGATGTCACTGACGGCGGATATATCACCAACCATAATCCTGATGGCTACAATATGTACGGGATCGAAGTAATGGTCCATCCGGAGTTCCGGCGGATGCAGGTCGGGCAACGGCTCTACGAAGCGCGCAAGGAATTGGCGCGAGAATTGAACCTGAAGTCGATTATCATCGGTGGACGGATTCCGAATTATTCAAAGCACGCAGATGAAATGTCGCCAAGAGAATACGTGGATTCGGTGTCCCGCCATAAAATCTACGATCCTGTGTTGACTTTCCAATTGATGAACGGTTTCCAGCTCATGCGCATCAATCCGAACTATTTGGATGACGACTTGGCTTCAGGAAAATACGCGACACTCATGGAATGGAACAATGTGGATTATAAGCCGATTTCCAAACGCCATTTCAAAACAAGTTTGCCGGTCCGCATCTGTGTGGTCCAATATCTGATGCGCGCCATCGAATCGTTTGAAGACTTGGCAAGCCAAGTGGAATATTTTGTCGATGTGGCATCTGATGCACATTCCGACTTTGTTGTGTTCCCGGAAATTTTCACGACACAGCTCATGTCCTTCTTGAATGAGCCATCGCCAAGCCAGGCAGTGCGTAAATTAACCGAGTATACACCTCAGTATATCGAATTGTTTACCGATCTTGCAGTGCGCTATAACGTCAACATTGTCGGCGGTTCTCACTTCGTCAAAGAAGAAGACGATGAAATTTACAACATTGCTTATTTGTTCCGCCGCGATGGCTCGATCGACAAACAGTATAAAATTCACATTACGCCGAATGAACGGAAATGGTGGGGAATTTCAGCAGGCGATTCAGTCCGCGTGTTTGATACGGATTGCGGAAAAATCGCCATCCAGATTTGCTACGACATTGAATTCCCTGAACTTGCCCGCATTGCGACAGATATGGGAGCCAATATCATTTTCACGCCATTCTGTACTGAAGACCGCCAAGGTTATTTGCGCGTCCGTTATTGTGCACAAGCGCGTGCTGTAGAAAACCAGATTTACACAGTCATTTCCGGGACAGTCGGCAACTTGCCGCAAACGGAAAATATGGATATCCAATACGCCCAGTCCGGCATTTTTGCGCCTTCCGATTTTGAATTTGCCCGCGATGGCATTGTCGGGGAAACAAACGCCAACTTGGAGATGGTGCTGATCGGGGATGTGGATCTTGAGATTTTGCGCCGCCAACGCCAAAACGGTACGGTCAAGCAATTGAAGGACCGCCGCCACGATGTTTACCGCGTGGAATATAAAAAAGATTGATATATAGAAGCCGCTTCCAAAATGGGAGCGGCTTTTTTTTGTGTTCTTTGGTAAACTAAATGTAAAAGAAAGGGAGGGATTTTTATGGCATGGCAAGAAAAAATCAAGCGCTGGCTTGAACACGATCAATTGGATGAAACAACAAAAGAAACCTTGAACCAGTTAAAAGATGACGACAAGTGGGCAGAAGACGCTTTTCATCAGGATTTGGTGTTCGGAACTGGAGGCATGCGCGGGGAAATCGGACCGGGCACAAACCGCATGAACATTTATACTGTGCGGAAAGCATCTCAAGGCATTGCGGATTACATAAAAGAGAATGGCGCAGAAGCGATGGCAAGAGGGATGGTCATTGCATATGACAGCCGCCGCATGTCCCCTGAATTCGCGATGGAAGCGGCGCGGACATTTGCTGCAAACGGCATTCATACCTATTTATACAGCGCTCCTCGGACAACGCCTCAGCTGTCTTTCAGCGTGCGTTATCTGAACGCGTTTATGGGGATTGTCATTACAGCAAGCCACAACCCTCCGGAATACAACGGCTATAAAGTATACGGAGAAGACGGTGCCCAATTGAATTTGGCGGATGCCGACCGCGTCATTGATTATGTAAGCAAGGTAGAAGATGAACTCAATATCAGCAACGCTGAGTTCCAAGAAAATCATCTTGTCATGATTGATGAAAAAATGGACCAGGCTTATATTGCCAATGCGTTAACCGTACAGGAACATGAAGCGGGCCCAATCCAAGCAGTGTTTACGCCGCTTCATGGCGCATCCGGCTCGACGGTGCAGCGCTTGTTGAGTGAAGCGGGTTATACCGGCGTCACGTATGTGAAAGAACAGATGGAGCCAAATGGTGAATTCCCGACAGTCAAATCACCGAATCCAGAAGAAGCTTCTGCTTTTGAAATGGCAATGCAATACGGCAAAGATGCCGGAGCGGATTTATTGATTGCTGTGGATCCGGACGGCGACCGCGTAGGGATTGCGGTTTGGGCTGGCGAACACTATGAACTTTTAAGCGGAAACCAGACCGGCGCAATTTTGATTGAGTACTTGCTCAGCCAAAAAGAACGCAAAGGCACACTGCCGGAAAACGGCCGTATCTTCAAGACCATTGTTACTTCTGAATTTGGGCGAGTTGTCGCTGATGCATACGGAGTTGGCTGTGAAGACGTGCTTACCGGATTTAAATTCATTGGTGAAAAATTAAAAGAAAATGATGCACATAAGACTTTTGAGTTTTTATTCGGATACGAAGAAAGCTACGGCTATTTGATCAAGGACTTTGCCCGTGATAAAGATGCAGTGCAGTCAGTCTTATTGCTTGTCGAAGCTGCTGCTTATTACAAGCAGCAAGGCAAGAGCCTGCACGATGTGCTTGTCGGGCTGTATGAGCGCTTTGGCTGGTACCGCGAAAGCCTTGTATCGATCACGAAAAAAGGCATTGACGGCGCCCGGGAAATCAGTGCGCTGCTTGAAGGATTGCGCAAAGAGCCCATTCAGGCCATCGCTGGTGTTCCGGTTGTCATGATTGAAGATTACGAAACGCAAAACCGTGTATTCACAGATCTTGCGACCCATGAAAAAATCGAATTGCCGCAATCGAATGTCCTCAAATATTTCCTGAAAGATGGTTCATGGATCTGTGTCCGCCCGAGCGGCACGGAACCGAAAGTGAAATACTATTTCGGCGTATTTGCGGATACCGAGCGGGACAGCGATGAAAAGCTGGAATTCATCAAAGAGTCTTTCCTGGATGAAATGAACAGACGCTAACAAAGCAGCTCCCTCTTGCAGGGAGCTTTTTCATTCCAAAGGCTGAGGCACAACTGTGTATAAAACGTGTATCGTTTAGGTATAGGCAGTGAGGTGGAAATTATGGTTTTAGACGAACATTCCAATGTGACGTTATTAAAAGAAATTGCCGAATTTCTTAATGAAGAAACGGATATGGACCGCATGCTCGATGGGGCGATTGACAAATTGCTGAAAGGCTCAAATTTCGAGACCGCTTGGATTTTTTTCATCGATAGCAGTGGCAAGCATCAATTGGTAGCGCATGCCAATTTGCCGCCGGCGCTTGAAGACCAAGATTGCCGCCATCTGCAAAAAGGTGGCTGCTGGTGCGTCAAACGCTACCGGGATAGCAATCTGAAAAAGGCATCGAACATTATCGCATGCCAGCGGATTGAAAACGCGCTTTCCGCCAAAGCAGGGGATACAGAAGGCATTACCCACCACGCTACTGTGCCGCTGCAATCGGGTGAAGAAAAATTCGGGTTATTGAATATTGCTGCGCCCGATACGGTTCGTTTTTCAAATGATGAACTGGCTTTGCTCGAATCAGTCGCGTTCCAAATCGGTTCCGCGATCAAGCGCATCGGGCTGACAAAGCAAGAGCAAGAACTCGCCCTTGTCAAAGAACGCAACCGGCTGGCGCGTGATTTGCACGACTCAGTTAATCAGCTGCTGTTCTCTGTCACTTTGACTGCGCGTGGTGGAATGGAAATGACTGAAGATCCGGACGTCAAAGAGACGTTTCGGGACATCCAGCACTTAACACAGGAAGCGTTGAATGAAATGCGGGCGCTTATTTGGCAGCTGCGTCCAAAAGGGCTGGAAAGCGGTTTGCTTGAAGCCATTAAGGGATATGCTGAGATGCTGGGCTTGTCGCTGGAACTGAAAGTGACCGGTGTTATCCAATTGCCATCGCGAATCGAGGAAACCTTGTTCCGAATCGCTCAGGAAGCATTGAATAATGTCCGGAAACACGCGGGGGTCAGCAAAGTGCAACTGTATTTGTCTGTCACCTCTTCGGATGTCTTGCTCGTCTTGAAAGACGAAGGCCGGGGATTTGCGATTGAGGAAGGGATCTACATTCCGTCAATCGGCATTCAAAGCATGCGTGACCGTGCGGCAGCGGAAGGTGGAGCGGTCGAATGGTCAAGCGAAATCGGAAAAGGGACGGAAATTCTCGTGCGAATGCCTTATTGAAGGGGGAGTTGTAAGTGAAAGTATTGATAGCAGATGATCACCATGTTGTCAGGCGCGGCTTGTTGTTTTTCTTGAAAACGCAGAAAGACATTGAAGTGATTGGGGAAGCGGTCAATGGAAAAGAAGCAGTCGAAATGGCGGCGGCACTTCAGCCTGACATCGTTTTGATGGATTTGGTGATGCCGGTTATGGACGGCATTCAAGCGACTCGAAAAATAAAAGAACAAAATCCGCACATCACCATTTTGATGCTGACGAGTTTTTCGGACAGGGACCATGTCGTGCCGGCGATTGAGGCAGGGGCTGCCGGTTATCAATTAAAAGATATCGAGCCGGATGAATTGGTTGCCTCGCTGCGGAGTTTGATGCGAGGGGAGAATACGCTTCATCCGAAAGCGACTTCTGAACTGTTGAAAGGGCCGGCAGAACCTCCGCCGCATACGGTTAATCTGCTGACTCCACGGGAACAGGAAGTGCTTTTTGAACTGACGAAAGGCAAGAGCAACCGGGAAATCGCCTCGGCGCTTTTCGTAACAGAAAAAACCGTCAAAACCCATATTTCCAATATCTTTACAAAACTCGGCGTTCAAGACCGCACACAAGCAGCTCTATACGCAGTCAAACATGGACTTACAGAGCCTGCACAATAAAAAAGAGTGATACGAAAACGTATCACTCTTTTTTTTCGGTTGTTGAATAACTCCTATAGTGAAGGGATCAGGAAATGTCCTCGTTGCTATTCCGCAAAACAGCTCCGCTTTCCGCGGGCTTGCGCCGAACTAACTCGGGCGAACTGCCCGAGTGGATTTCGGCACTGCGCTATCCCGCAGGAGTCTCCGCTGTTTTGCTCCATAGCTAAGGGAAATGGATTGGAACAAAGCTAGCTTCCCTTATTCAGCCGAAAGGCTTTCTACTTTGATCACTTGGTTACTAGGATAGACAAAGCTTACCTGCTTAGATAGATATCTAAATGAAGCGGAAGGTGGCGACTCCTGCGGGAATGGTGCGAGTCCTGAGACCCCGCAGGAAATGAGTTGGGCAAAAGTAATTTGCCCAACTCATTTGCGACGAAGCTAGCGCAGCGATGCAACGCTTTTTCATGTCTCGAAGCTAGCGTAGCGATGCAGAGACAGGAGCACAAGGTTTTCGCAGCGAGCGAGGAGGCTTAGGCCGCACCCCGAGGAAAGCGTCCGCATGGAGCGCAATGTGAAAAGAGCAACAAGAGTTTCTGGAAAGCCTGAGGAGCGATACGTACAAACGTATCGCTCCTTTTTGTTGCTTTATCTTATTGCTTCATCGTTTTTTCACGGGCCGTTTTCTGTAGTCTTTCGTAACCTGCTTCCACTTATTGCGCTCTGCTTTTTGGGCAGCAAGGTCGCTCTTTCGTTCCATATGGGCGAGTTCGCGCTTCAATTTCAAATAGCTTTGGTAGCGGTCACGCGGCAGTTCTCCGGTAGCCAGTGCTTCCTGGATGGCGCAGCCGGGTTCATTGCCATGGCTGCAGTCGCGGAAACGGCATGCATCCGCCAAAGTTTCCACATCGCTAAAACTTGTTTCCATGCCTTCCGAGGAATCCCCGAGCTGAAATTCCCGCATCCCCGGCGTATCAATCAGCAATCCGCCTGTCGGCAATAACACCAGTTCCCGGTGCGTTGTCGTATGGCGCCCTTTGCTGTCGTCTTCGCGGATTCCTTGTACAGCCATCAGTTCGCTTCCGGACAATGCGTTGATCAGCGATGATTTTCCGACACCCGAAGAACCGAGCAAAGCGCCGGTTTTAGCGCCTGCCAAGATTTTCTGCAAATTGTCGATGCCTTCGCCGGTGACACTCGAAACGGCATAAACCGGAACACCAAAAGCGACCGCTTCCACTTTTTGTAGATACGGCTCGATGTCCGCGCATTGATCCTTTTTGGTCAACACGACAATCGGATTTGCACCGGAATCCCAAGAGGCGATCAAGTAGCGCTCTAAGCGCCGAATATTGAAATCCTGGTTCAACGACATGACCAAAAATACAAAGTCAACGTTGACCGCAATGGTTTGAATTTCTGAAGTATCGCCAGCCGACTTCCTCGAAAACTGGGAAGAACGGGGGAGGACGCTTTGTATAATCCCTTTTTCTTCGCCCGGCATTTGTTCGACCATAACCCAATCGCCGACTGATGGAAACGCTTGATAACCGTGTTCGTGCTTGTATTTTCCGGAAAGGGAGCTGAGCCACTCGCCGTTGTCTGTTACAACTCGGTATAAATGTTTGTGTTCTAGTATCACGCGCCCGGGGATTCCCGGGGCTGAGGCTTTTTCTAGCCAGCTATTATTCCAACCGTACTGTTCAATCTTATTCAATGTGAATTCCTCCTGTTTATGCATAATAAAAAGACCATGGATGCGCGCAAATCGCAGTCCATGGTCCCCAGGCATAATGGAAGAAGCATATCGGTTAAGGCCGATACACAGAAGGGGGCACTATAGACTGGATTTGCGTTTTAGAAAATAAAATAGCCATAATGCCTCACCTCTTTCTTCAAGTTAAATCAAATATAGTCGAATGGAAAGAGAAGGTCAAGGTGTTTTGAAAGAAAAGTTGAATGAATCTGAAAACATTATTCCCAATTTTGATGAGACGAAGAAAAAATTAATAAAACCTGGCTAAATATATTTTAAGTATCAAAAATATGTTAGGATAAAAATGACACAATAAGAAAGAATATTCAGATAAATTTTCTTCTTGCAGATTGACTATCAAACAAAGGGGAGAGCGCCATGAAGAAGTGGAAGCAATTCACAAGTGGATCCATAGCATTCTTAATGCTGGCGGCATGTTCTTCAGGAGGCGGCGGCAGTGGGAGCACCTTGCAAACGATCGAAGAAGAAGGAACAGTAACGGTCGGGTTTGCCAATGAGCGCCCATATGCTTATCAGGAGAATGATGGATCGATCACTGGCCAATCAGTAGAAATTGCCCGGGCTGTTTTTGCAGAAATGGGTGTGGAGGAAGTGGAAGGAACGGTAGTCGATTTCGATTCCTTGATCAGCGGTTTGAATTCCAGGAATTTTGATGCGGTGACCGCCGGTATGTACATCACGCCGGAACGCTGCGAAAATGCCGCATTTGGCGAACCGGAATACAGGATTGGAATCGGCATTGCCACTCAAGCCGGAAATCCGATGGATATTAATAGCTATGAAGACATTGCAAGCAATCCAGATGCGAAAGTAGCAGTCATGGCCGGCGCGATAGAACGCGAGTATATGCTGGCGAATGGCGTAGCCGATGATCAGATTCAGCAAGTAAACGATATTTCGGCTGTCATTACGGCGCTTGATACCGGAAGAGTCGATGCCATTACGATGACCGATTTAACATTGCGGACAGCATTACAAGACCAAGATGCGCAAAACATTGAAATTGTAGAAGGTGTTGAACAGCCGCTTGTCGACGGAGAAGAAGTGATCGGCTATGGAGCCGCAGTCTTCCATCCGGACGATCAGGAATTAGTGGATCGGTACAATGAAGTGCTGGCGGAATTCAAAGAATCCGGAAAATTATTGGAGCTGATGGAACCGTTCGGATTTACGGAAGAAAATTTGCCTGGGGATGTTACGACAGAAGAGCTTTGCGCTGGCTGATCCGATTTGAAGAAATAGGACGTAACTGCGCCAGATACTCTATTGGAGCATCTGGCGCAGTTAGTTAAGATCAGCCATTAAAAGGAGTGAGTCTTATGGAGACGATTGATATTGTCGGTATATTGATGAGAGGTGTTACAGTCACGGTCAGTTTGCTCGCTGCAGCTGGTGTGCTTACTTTTATCGTCGCCTTCATCGCGGGACTGTCGCGCGTCTCCCGGTTCAAAACTGTCAGGCTGCTTACGACGGTCTACGTGGAATTTTTCAGAGGGACCTCGTTGCTGGTCCAGCTGTTCTGGATCTTTTTTGTTTTGCCGCAGCTGTTCGATATCCGGCTTGAACCGTTTTTGGCTGGAGTCGTCACACTCGGCTTGAACTACGGCGCTTATGCATCCGAGATTGTCAGAAGTGCCATCCTTGCTGTTCCAGAGGGGCAGACAGAAGCGGCCATTGCTTTGAACATGTCGCGCTTTCAGCGCATGCGCCGAATCATTTTGCCGCAGGCTCTTCGGACAATGCTGCCAGGATTCGGCAATATCTCTATTGAACTCTTAAAAGGCACATCACTGGTTTCGTTGATTACGCTGCAGGATATGATGTATTTGGCGCAAAATCTGCGGGCGTCGGATTACAGCCTCAGCCTTAAAGTTTTCGCGGTCTTGCTTGTCATGTATTTTGTGCTGGCTTTGCCATTGATCATTTTATCGCGGTATCTTGAAAGGCGCGCGTCCCGGGGGGTGGCTAGTACATAATGGAAATTTTCGATTGGTCATACGCCGCAGAAGTTTTTCCGTTGATATTTCGTGCCATGTTCGTCACGCTAGGAATCACATTAGCCGCATTTGCAGTGGCATTGATTGTTGGGCTTTTGCTTACTTTGCTCAGAAGATCCAAGTTCAAGCCCCTTGCATGGATCACCTATGCTTTTATCGAGTTTGTCCGGGGTACTCCGGTGCTGGTACAATTGTTTTTCGTCTATTTTGCCTGGCCAATGGTGCCAGTGGTCGGTTTTGAAATGTCGGCGATGACAGCGGGCATCGCGACGCTCGGCATCCATTACAGCACGTATTTATCAGAAATTTACCGTTCAGGCATTGAAGCGGTCGACCAAGGGCAATGGGAGGCGAGCAGAGCGCTCAATTTCAATAAGACGAAAACATGGACGAAAATTATTTTGCCGCAAGCCATTCCGCCGATCATTCCGATGCTCGGCAATTACTTGATCGTTTTGTTCAAGGAAACACCGCTCCTAATGGCAATTTCGGTGAATGAAATGCTTTTGACTGCGCGGAACCTCGGCTCGCAAGTTTTTTCGTTTGTTGAAGTCTATACGATAGTCGGACTGTTGTTCTTACTGTTGAGCTACCCGTCCTCTCTTTTGGTCGGCTTTGCTGAGAGGCGCATGAACAACCGGTATATGCGCAAAGACAAAAAAGTGAAAAAGGAGAATGTGATTTCATGACGACGCAACCCATTGTTCAGTTTAAGAATGTAAAAAAATCGTTTGGCGACCTGGAAGTGCTAAAAGGGTTTGATTTGGACATAAAACCCGGTGAAAAAGTTTCCATCATTGGCCCAAGCGGTTCAGGAAAGACAACTATTATTCGGATGCTCATGACGCTCGAGAAGCCGACGGAAGGCGACATTTTAGTCAATGGCGAAAATTTATGGCATATGAAAACGAGCGGCAAACAAGTGGATGCCAACGAAAAGCATTTGAGCAAGATTCGAGGGAACATCGGCATGGTTTTTCAGCATTTTAATTTGTTTCCGCATATGACCATCCTGCGCAACTGTACAGAAGCGCCGATCCAAGTACTCGGCCTCGGCAAAAAAGAAGCCGAACAACGAGCAATCGAAATGCTTCAAAAAGTCGGTTTGGCCGACAAAATTAATAACTATCCATTCCAGCTCTCGGGTGGCCAAAAGCAGCGGGTAGCGATTGCCAGAGCGCTTGTCATGCAGCCGAAAGTGATGCTGTTTGATGAAGTGACTTCTGCGCTTGATCCGGAACTGGTGGGCGAAGTCCTGCAAGTTATCAAGGATTTAGCCGAGCACAGCGACATGTCGATGATTTTGATTACACATGAAATGGATTTCGCCAGGGAAATTTCAGACCGCGTCGTCTTTTTCGCTGATGGTTATTTAGTTGAGCAAGGCCCTCCGGAAGAATTGTTTCTGCAGCCAAAAAGCGACAGGCTGAAAAATTTCCTTCAGCGGTTCAGCCGGGTCTGACGAAAAAGACTGAGGTTTTCTTTAAAGAACCTTAGTCTTTTACTAGTAAATCTACGATGCAATGCCTAAAAGATTCCTTGCATTTCGAAAATGAAAACGCTAACATTAAGTTAATATTCTGAACATACTAACTGGTTAGTATTAAGAAAGCAGGGATGGCTGTTGGATTTTTCGTATTCAGAGAAAACAAGAAAATTGCAGGAACAACTGGTTTTATTTATGGAAGAGCATGTATACCCAAACGAAAAAGTATTTGAAGAGCAATTGAACGGGCAGCAAAGCCGCTGGAGCAGAGTGCCGCCGGTTATGGAGGAGTTGAAACAAAAAGCGAAAGATGCCGGTTTATGGAATCTGTTTTTGCCGGAGAGCGAATACGGAGCCGGTTTAACCAATCAAGAATATGCGCCGCTTTGTGAAATCATGGGCAGATCACTGATCGGACCAGAAGTGTTCAATTGCAATGCGCCGGATACCGGAAACATGGAAGTGCTCGTCCGATACGGAACTGAAGAACAGAAAGCGCAGTGGCTAAAGCCTTTGCTGAATGGAGAAATCCGTTCGTGCTTTTCGATGACAGAGCCGGATGTGGCATCCAGCGACGCGACCAACGTTGCCGCATCAATCACCCGGGACGGAGATGAATATGTTGTTGATGGACGGAAATGGTGGTCGTCAGGAGCAGGAGATCCGCGTTGTAAAATAGCCATCGTCATGGGAAAGAACAATCCAGAGGCGCCAAAGTATGAACAGCAATCGATGATTTTAGTTCCCCTTGATACTCCAGGAGTAAGAGTTGAACGGATGCTGACCGTGTTCGGCTATGACCATGCGCCGCACGGACACGCTGAAATCACATTCGACAATGTCCGAGTGCCGGCAGCAAACATTATTTGGGGCGAAGGAAAAGGGTTTGCGATCGCTCAAGGCCGCTTAGGCCCAGGGCGAATCCACCATTGCATGCGCTTGATCGGAGCGGCAGAACGGGCACTTGAAGAAATGTGCCGCCGGGTTCAGGAGCGCAGCCCGTTCGGGAAACCGCTGGCAAATCAAGGCGTCGTCCGCGAATGGATCGCTGATTCGCGCCTTGAAATTGAGCAGGCGCGGCTTTTGACGCTGAAAGCCGCTTATATGATGGATACATCCGGCAATAAAGAAGCAAAAGCGGAAATTGCGATGATAAAAGTGGCGGCACCGAATATGGCATTGCGGGTTATCGACCGCGCGATACAAGCTTTTGGTGCTGCTGGAGTAAGTGATGATTTTACGCTTGCTGCCCAGTGGGCCAACTCTAGGACACTTCGTTTGGCCGATGGTCCTGACGAAGTTCACCGCAATCAAATTGCGAAACTTGAGCTGCAAAAATATCAGGAGAAGGAAGAGCCGTTCGCTCGCGCATTAAAATAGCAGATCATCTATAAAGGGGGAATTTGAATGAAATTGGAAAACGTGTGGTTCCAGCATTATCCAGAAGGTGTCCGCTCAGATTTTTCGTATCCTGAAAAAACGATGCCCGAGTTCCTGGCGGAAGTGGCAGGGAAAATACCTGATCGCATCGCTTTGAAGTTTTACCACAAAGAAATCACTTATAGGGAATTGCATGGGCTTTCGAGCGTTTTTGCGTCAGCTCTTCAGAAATCCGGTATCCAAAAAAGCGATCGTGTCGCCATTATGCTGCCAAACTGCCCGCAGTATGTCATTTCCTATTATGGCATCCTGAAAGCTGGTGGCATTGTCACCCAAGTAAACCCAATGCTGATCGAAAGAGAACTTCTGTATTTGCTGAATGATTCTGGTGCAGAAACGATTGTTGTTTACGAACCGTTATACGCCCGCATTAAAGCGATTGCTGACGAAACAAATTTGAAAACAATTATTGTCGTAAGTTTCGAACCAAACCAGCTGAAGCTCGAAACAGATTGTTCATTTGAAGCTTTTCTTGGAAAAGGCGATGGCAATATTGCGCCAATTCATATAAACATTCATGAAGATGTGGCTGTGCTGCAATACACGGGCGGCACTACCGGACAATCAAAAGGTGCCATGCTGACGCACCGCAATATAGCGGTAAATGCATTGCAGTCTCAAGAATTTTTCAAACAAGAAGTGGCATTTGGCGAAGAAAGCTGCTTGACAGTCATTCCGCTGTTCCACGTTTTTGGCATGATTTCCGCTATGAACTTATCAATTTTGAATGGATCGAAAAACATTTTATTGCCGCGTTTTGATTTGCAGGAAGTGCTGGAGACGATCAAAAACGAACAACCGACGACATTTCCAGGCGTGCCAACAATGTACATCGCCATCACCAACCATCCGGATGCGGAGAAGTACGGAATCGACAGCATCCATATATGCAATAGTGGAAGCGCGCCGATGCCGATAGAAACCATGCGGGAGTTTGAACGGAAAACAGGCGCTAAAATTTTGGAAGGGTATGGCTTATCTGAAGCCGCACCGGTCACTCATTGCAATCCGCCTTTTGCAAAGCGGAAACCAGGAAGCATCGGCATCGGTTTTCCTTCTACCGAATACAAAGTCGTCGATCTGGCGACAGGCGAAGAAGAAGCGCCGATTGGCGAGGCTGGGGAATTGATCATCCGCGGACCACAAGTGATGAAAGGCTATTGGAATATGCCGGAAGAGACTGCGCATACATTGCGTGGTGGCTGGCTCTTCACTGGAGACATCGCAAAAATGGACGAAGAAGGCTATGTCTATATTGTCGACCGCAAAAAAGATATGATTCTTTCAAGCGGTTTCAATGTTTACCCCCGGGATATCGAAGAAGTGCTGTACGAACATCCAGCTGTCCAAGAAGCGGTCGCAATCGGTGTTGCAGACCCTTATCGCGGAGAAAGCGTAAAAGCGATCATTGTCAAAAAAGCGGGGCAAGAAGCTACAGAAGAAGAAATCATTGAGTGGGCAAGCGGCAGAATGGCCGCTTACCGGGTGCCTCGGATAGTAGAATTCCGATCAGAATTGCCAAAAACTAACGTCGGTAAGATTTTGCGGCGCGCCCTCCGCGAAGAATCCGGATTCAAAGGATAGTACAAACAAAAAATACGGCATGAACAGGTTTAAAAATCTGTTCTCTTTTTTATATAAAGTTCTGAAGAGAGAGGAGCCAAGCATGGAACACTCAGTAAATAACACCATTCACGTAAGGTCTGGGGAAGAGCTGGATAATGAAAAGCTCAGCATTTTTTTGCGCAATCATATTGAAGGGATACCTGAGGGCAAATTACACATCCGGCAATTTGGCACAGGGCATTCGAATTTAACATACGCTCTAAAAATAGAAGAGTGGGAAGCTGTACTGCGCAGGCCGCCGCTTGGTCCGGTTGCCCCAAAAGCGCATGATATGGAACGGGAGTTCCGAATACTTTCTGCACTGTATCCCATTTTTCCAGCAGCTCCGAAACCGTTTGTTTTTTCGGATGATCTTCAAGTTGTCGATAGCCCATTTTTTGTTATGGAGCGCCGGCATGGAACCGTTCTTGATACTTCTTTTCCGGCAGCTGTTGAACCGGCAGAACATCTATGTAAAAAAATTTCCGAGCAAATGGTCGATCTGCTGGTTGAATTGCATGCAATTGATTATACAAAAACGCCGCTTGCCGCCATGGCGAAACCCGAAGGCTTCATGAAGCGCCAAGTGGAAGGGTGGGTTGGCCGATTTGACCGTTCAAAAACAGAAGAAATTGCCGGAGTTCGTGAATTGACGGAATGGATGGCGCAAAATGTACCGAACTCTCAGCGGCCGGCGATTATTCATTATGATTTCAAGTTGAACAACGCCTTATTTTCGGAAGATTTCTCTCGGATTACAGGTCTCTTTGATTGGGAAATGACGACTGTCGGTGATCCATTGGCGGATTTAGGTGCTGCTATGAGCTACTGGATTGAACCGGATGACCCGCCCCTATTGAAAAAGGGTCTTGGACAAGAACCAGTGACCGTGATGAGAGGTTTTTACACTAGGGAGGAATTTATGCAAAGGTACGCAGAAAAAAGCGGACGGGACATATCGGAAATGCATTTCTATCTGACATTTGCCTATTTTAAGTTGGCCGTCATCATTCAACAAATTTACTTTCGCTTTAAGAATGGCCAGACACAAGACCCTCGTTTCGCGCATTTCGATCAGTTTGTGAAAAGCCTTATTCAGCATGCATTGATGACTGCTCAAAAGAGATGAACTTGTGCCGGAATTCCACTTGCTATCAAAGAAAGAGGGGATCGGTGGCTTGCCGAAGACTGCTTATGTCTGGTCGCCGAATTCAGCGGCAGAACAATAATGTGTTTTCTCAAGCCGATTGCCCTTGAACAGAAACACCATAAACTAAAGGGGGCTGTCTAGATGGTAAAACAAATTGAAACTGTGACAGGTGCAATTTCTCCAGATCAGCTTGGAAAGACGCTAATCCATGAACATTTCATTTTTGGGTATCCTGGATTCCAGGGGGATATCACGCTTGGCCCGTTCAATCGGGAAAAAGCGGTAGCTGCAGGAGTGGCGACGGCGGAAAAAGTTATGGGACATGGCATCAAGACTGTAGTGGATCCGACACCGAACGAATGCGGACGTGATCCTGGAGTGCTGAAGGAAATTTCCGAACAAAGCGGCTTGCAAATTATCTGTGCTACCGGCTTCTATTATGAAGGAGAAGGGGCCACTCCGTATTTTAAATTCAGGGCCGCACTTGGAAGTGCAGAACGGGAAATCGAGGAAATGTTTTTAACGGAAATTACAGCCGGCATTGGAACGACCCGCATCAAACCGGGCATCATCAAACTGGCTTCCAGCAAGGATGAAATCACTGATTACGAAAAAATGTTTTTTAAGGCGGCTGCAAAGGCACAGCAAGAAACGGGCATCACGCTATTGACCCATACGCAGGAAGGCACGATGGGTCCGGAACAAGCTCAATTTTTGCTGGGCCTTGGAGCCGATCCCGCTGGAATCGTCATTGGCCATATGTGCGGCAATACGGATTCGTCTTACCATAAACGGACTTTGGAAACTGGCGTAAATATTGCGTTTGATCGTTTCGGCCTTCAAGGAATGGTGGGAGCGCCTATTGACCAGCAGCGCATCGAAACTTTGCTGGAGTTGTTGAACGAAGGCTTTGAAGATCAGATCATGCTGTCGCACGACTCCATCAGCATGTGGTTAGGACGTCCGCCTGTTATTCCGCCTGCTGTTGAAGCGGCTGTTGCCAACTGGCATCCTACCCATCTGTTCGAGAACATTTTGCCTGCACTTAAAAGCGCAGGAGTGACAGAAGCACAGTTGGATAAAATGTTCTTAGAAAATCCCAAAAAATTATTTGCTGCCGAGACTATAACCGCTTAAAAAGAAAGCCGGTAACCCGGCTTTTTATTTTGGGGTTTTTCCCAAATTTGGGTGAAAGGAACGAGTCAAAGTCATCGAGGTACGGGTATAGAAAAGAAAAAAGGAGGAGAAGCGATGAACGGTTCCAATTCAGAAAAACCTGCTTTGTTTTCACCAGGATTTTTGCAAAATCCCTATCCGACATATAGTGATCTACGGGAAACAGATCCAATTCACCAAGTGAGGTTTCCGGATGGCCAGCTTGGCTGGTTGGTTACTCGGTTTGAAGATGCGACAGAGGTATTGAAGGATCCGCGTTTTATCAAAGATATCTCCAAAATGTACGGAGGAAGTATGGACCAAATGAGCGTTTTTACGCAAAATATGTTGTTTTCCGATCCGCCTGATCACAAACGGCTTCGGGGGCTTGCACAAAAAGCTTTCACGCCGAAACTGATTGCAGGTATGCGGGACCATATCCAAGAAATTGCGGATGAATTGCTGGATCCTCTGTCTGATAGGAATTCAATCAATTTGATTGATGAATTTGCCTTTCCGCTTCCGATTATTGTCATCTGTGAAATTCTTGGTGTACCTGCAGAAGACCGGGATAAATTTCGTCTTTGGTCAAATTCTTTGATTGAGGGAACAAGCGGTGAAATCGGCGTCAGTATCTTCGAGCATATGAACCAGTTTATTCAATACTTAGGCGAGTGGTTTGCAAAAGTCAGGGAGAATCCAGGCGATGACTTGATCAGCCAGTTGATTATTGCAGAAGAAGAGGGAGACCGGCTGACGGAAAAAGAATTGTACGGTGTCGTATCTTTGCTGATTATCGCGGGCCATGAGACGACAGTCAATTTGATCGGCAACACAGTATTGGCTTTGCTGGAATTCCCGGAGCAGCAAACCTTATTGCGGGAACATCCTGAAATGATTCCACAAGCTCTTGAGGAATCGCTGCGCTATAATGGCCCCGTTGAATTCAGTACATCCCGTTGGGCATCTGAGGATTTGCAGTTAGCCGGAAAAAACATAGGCAGAGGGGACTTGGTTGTCGTGTCTTTGAATTCAGCCAACCATGATCCTGCAAAATTCAATGATCCAGAAACATTTGACATCACTCGAGAAAAAAGCCCGCACCTTGCCTTTGGAATGGGCATTCACTTTTGCCTTGGAGCGCCGCTAGCGCGTTTAGAAGGTGAGATTGCCATATCCAGTTTGTTGGAGCGCTTTCCCGAGATGCAATTGCAAATTGACAAGAGCAAATTGGAGTGGCGGCCAGGAATGATTGTCAGAGGCGTCAAAGAAATACCGCTATCGGTATAAAAAGCCATCTGCGGAATCTGCTAGATCTTAAAGGAAGGGACAGGAGATCCCTTCTTTTTTTGAGTTTGCTGGTTACCTATAACGGGAAAGGAGAGGGAAATCAAAAATGAAAGCAGGGGATAAAATGTGAAACCGATTTCCTACACATTAAAAGAAAAGGTTTGGATCACCCCGGCATTATACAGCATCGGGGCAATCCTTTTATCATTAGCGGCATTCTATTTTGATTTGTATTTCGTAGAACGCTTGCAAAGTTACATCCCCTCGATATTTCTGACAAGTGTAGAAGTTGGCCAGACCATACTGGGGATTTTGACAGCGGCCATGCTGACCATGACAACTTTCACTTTCTCAACGGTTCTGGTCGTTTTAACAACCTACACCTCTCAATTTTCGCCGCGTGCACCTGAGAATTTTATTAGAAGCCGGTCCACCAAGCATGTTCTCGGGATTTTTGTTGCTAGTTTTATTTTCAATATGCTTTCGCTCTTATATATTCGGGAAGATGTGTTTGACCACGAAATTTTAACAACAGCTATCGGTATTTTTATCGTTTTTTTCAGTATTGCAACCTTTGCTTACTATATTCATTTTGTTGCTACAAATGTGCAGATCAGCACATTGATCAATAAACTCATTGATGACGCAGAAGACGTAATCTCCCAATACATTGGACTTCAAGATGAAAATTATGTTTCTTTGACAAGTTGGGAACCCAAGAAACAGCGGGAAACCCTTAAAGCAAAAAGCAGGGGGTATATCCAATTTCTTGATCTTGTGGATTTGGTGAAAATCGCAGAAAAGCATGATATTCAAATTGAGGTGCTGGTTAAAATCGGCGACTATGTCTATAAGGGCAAACCGCTCATGCACATTTACAAGGAAGATAGCCAAAAGCTTTCGCTGGATGAATTTTTAACGGTTGGAGACGAACGGACTGCTGAGCAGGATCTTGGCTATGCGATACAGAAAATAGTCGAAGTTGCCATACGCGCAATCTCACCTGGCAGGCAGGATCCGAATACTACCAATGATATCTTGATACGTCTTGGGCATCTTTTAGGGGAAATGGGGCATTTAAAAACCGACGATCTGGTATTGGCGGATACCAGAAATCAGAATCGCATCCATTACCGCTTCGCTTCTTATCGCGAAATCTTGTACCGGACTTTCTACCAATTATCTTATCAGGGCCGGAATGATATTTCAGTCATTTCTTCTATGACAGAATCGCTTACGGTAGCTGCAGCCCTTGCACCGAAGATGAGGCATGAAACCATTTGGAAAACGCAGCTTTATATTCTAGAAGGCATTAATGACGAGGCTTTGAAAGACGCCGACTGGGAATTTCTACAGAGTAAAATCGATGAGTTGGCTGAGATGACAGAACAGCGGCCTGTCCGTCTTGAAGCGCTCTTTGAAGACTAAGATGATTTGTATAATTAAATGATATTTTATACTTAAAAAATGATTATAAAAAAATAAAGCTGGGTATAAATTAATGACACCAAAACAAAGGAGGAAAGTTAAATGAACCATATTAAAGCACTCATTATGAAGTTCGTCATGATCGCAGCAGTCCTTTTGATTGTATTGACCTTATTTTTCGACGTACCTTTCGCAGATACTTTATGGATCAGCTTAGTTCTTACTTTAGTAGCTTATGTCATGGGAGATTTGATGATTTTCCGAAAAGCTGGCGATGCAAGAAACCAAAACAAACGCAATATGATTGCTACAATTTCCGATATTGTTGTTGCCTTTTTAGTTATTTGGTTGATGGGTGATGCATTAGTGGGCGGCAATGTCGACATTGTCACACCAGCCATTATTTCTTCTATTGTTATCGGCGCAGGAGAATGGTTCTTCCATAAATATCTTGACCGTAATGTTTTCCCAGAAAAACATGACCATACTACAACTGCAGCCCGATAAAATAAGTTCAGTCAAATAAAACGCTTTTAAAAAGCATCACTTGAAGTGATGCTTTTTTTGTGCAATAAAGAAGCTTGTTTCTTAGGCCATTACCAGAAAGCTGATCCAGATTACATGGAGCAGCAAAATGACAGAGTAAAGCATATTGGTGGAAATGAGGAAAAAACGCCATTTCCCAGATTGAACGAAAACAAATGGGGTGAAAAGCAAACAGAAAAGAAAAAAGGACAATAATAGTTTGATGGAGAAAATGGCAAAAGGAGAAAATTCCTGTAATAAAGGATTTCCTTCGTTGATGAAGCCGAATGTCAGCCCCCAATATGTAAGTGTACCGTCTAGAACATTAAGAAGAATCAATGCCCAGATATGCTTTTTTAAAGGTGTATTGTTTTCAATCGCTATCATTTTCCATACCCCGCTTATCTTCTGGATTTTACAGATTAGCGCTATTTATACGAGAAAATAATTTTTCGTTGTCGCTATTATTTACCCGGAACGCATCAGGTTAATATTAATTGAATTTTCTGATAAATAACTCACTCTTAACTATATAAACATGTGCCATTTAAATCAAGCATGAACTGCAATCTTAATTTAGAGCATAAAAAAGCCTGTCTTGAGAGATTCAAGACAGGCTGAAGGACAACTAGGCGGAAGAAACGCCAATTGAAAAATTTAGATTCGAAGGTTATTCTTCATCATCAAGCGGCATCGTAAAGTCCGGTTCTATATGGACAAGAATAACGCAGTTCGGCTTTACTTTGTGGATTTTCCGTTCAATTTCTTCGGTGATCCAATGGCTTTCCATCACGTTCAAAGAAGGATCAACGGCAATGGTCAAATCGACAAACATGACATTTCCATGGTTGCGCCCTTTGAACTCCCGCAAGATTCGGACGCCTGGCACTTTTCGGACAATCACTGACATCGTTTCCCCTTCTTCTTCGTTGAACGCGTCTGTCAGCGTTAAGACTGCTTCTTTAAAAATATCCCACGCTGTTTTCAGAATAATGAACCCCACAATAAGCGCTGTAATAGTATCGAGAATGGGGGCCCCATAAATCGCTCCTATGATGCCGATTCCTGCGCCGATGCTGACAAGGGCGTCTGATCGGTTATCGTAAGCTGCAGCTTTAACAGAAGCACTTTTTATTTGTTGGCTCAACTTCAAGTTATAGCGGTATACTCCGTACATGACGATTGCCGAAAAGAAGGCAACTCCGGCAGTGAGCGGAGAAGGGGCTGCATCGGGCGGTCCAAAAAAACCGCGTGCAGCGCTGAGCAATACTTGGATGCCGATGACGGCCATAATGAAGGATGCTAAGAGGGATGCGATGGTTTCAGCACGCAAATGGCCGTAATGATGGTTTTCATCTGGGGGCTTTTGCGAAATGCGGAGGCCGACTAGAACTGCAACTGAGGCAATTATATCGGATAAATTATTCAATCCATCGGCTATTAATGCTTCAGAAGATCCAGTAAACCCGAAGGCAAGCTTGATCGCGCTAAGGAATATATAAGCGCCTATACTCAGCCATGCCCCTTTTTCTCCTTTGCGGAGGTTTGTGTATACTTCCATTTTTGTTTCCCGCCTCCAAGTCTTGTAAACAAAGGGAAACGACCCTCAAATGAGAGCCGTTTCGTTAAGTCATCTTATGTTCACTATTTAGCGTTTTATGTACTTCCAAATATCGAATGTGATGGCCATCACTTTCTTTAACAAGAAATTCGTAGCCTTGGTCAGTGATTTTTTGCCCTTTAATGATATCAAAACTTCTGGACATAAACCATCCTCCAATAGTATCTATGTCTTCCTCTCTAATGTCAATCCCCAACAATTGGTTAACACGATCAATGCGGATCTTTGCATCAAAAATATAGTGGTGCTCACCGATTTTTTGGACTTCCGGAGTTTCATCGGTGTCAAATTCATCGCGAATATCCCCGACTATTTCTTCAATGATATCTTCAATCGTAACAAGCCCACAAGTGCCGCCATATTCATCCCTTAAAATAGCCATATGAATATGTTCCCGCTGCATTTTCACTAAAAGATCGCCAATTGGCATAGAGCCGATTACTTGTATAATAGGTTGACTATACAGCGCGGCCGTCAATTCACCGATTGAAGTATCTCTCGCATAAGCTGTCAGCAAGCGTTTCATGTTTACAAGCCCGATTATATGGTCTTTATCTCCGCTAATGACCGGATAACGGGTAAACCGATTCACACCGGCAAGGCGAAAAACTTCTTTTACAGCCATGTCTTTTTCCACCGTGGCCATTTCTGTCCGCGGCACCATGATTTCTTTAGCCAGCAGGCGATTGAATTCGAGAATCTTGCTTGCATATGCATATTTAAATGGAGTGATGTTGCCGGTCGCGCTGCTGATTGCCAGCTTTTCTTTCAAATCTTCTTCGGCGTAGCTGTCAATGGCAAATACGAATCGCCTTATTCCAAACAAACCAAAGACAAGGTTTGCAAGCATTTTGATAAACTGCAGAACAGCAAGCAAAAACCGATATGCCCAAAAGAGCGGTTTTTCGTTCAATAAAACAATTGGTTCAGGTGCAACGGCTTTTGTGGTCAGTCTTCCTACAGAGATCATGGCAAGAGTGGCCGACAGAAAAGATACATTGAACAGCAGTGGTATGGCAGTATTATTTGATAGGTTCATAGCCAACACAAATGACTGGACCAATTTTTCAATCGTTCCATGAGCTATCCAGCTAAGTCCCAGCACAGACAAAGCAATTCCGATTTGGCATGCGAACACATAACCGTCGGCATTAACGTTAAAAGGCATAGGGATTTTCCGTTTGCCGGCTGCATGCTGATTCACATGAATAGGACGAGATTTGGAAATAGCAAATTCACTGGCGGAAAAAAAGGCAGCGCAGGTGATTGAAACGGCGAACACTATCAAATAAATGGCAAGGTCCAATAAATTCCTTTGCTTCAGATCCGTAAACGAAAGTGAAACAAAGTTTTCACCTCCTGCTGGCTAGGTAATGTGGATTAGCTTCATCATAAGATAAAAAAACAGAAAATACAAATTATTTCGTCTAGTAAATTTATATAACTGTAATAGTTATTTGCATTGGTTTTCCGTTATGCTAAAGAGATAAAAACAAAGAAAAGGAGAGGCTTATGGCAAACAAGAAATACATCGAAATTTTAAAAGCATCAACAAAACTTGGTTTGACTTCTTTTGGAGGTCCAACCGCTCATCTTGGCTATTTCAGGGAAGAATATGTCGCAAAGCGGAAATGGCTGGATGATAAAGCGTATGCTGATTTAGTGGCGCTATGCCAATTCCTGCCCGGCCCAGCCAGTTCACAAGTCGGGATTTCCATCGGGATACTGAGAGGAGGCTTGTTCGGCGGGTTTCTTTCATGGTTCGGATTTACAATGCCGTCCGTCATACTTTTAATGCTCTTCGCGTTGCTGATTACCAATGGGTCGTTCGATAGCGGCTGGCTTCAAGGCTTGAAAATTGTAGCTGTAGCCGTAGTGGCCCATGCATTATTGGGAATGGGAAAATCACTGGCACCGGACAAACCGCGAGTGGCAATAGCAGTAGGCGCCGCATCCGCCATTTTATTGGTTCCTACAGCATGGGCTCAGATCGCCATTATTATTCTAGCCGGCATTATCGGTTATGTTCTGTACCGGAAGGAAAAAGCACCAGATACAATAAGGCTAGCTTTGGCTGTCAGCAAAAAAACCGGTATGGCTGCTTGGGCTCTGTTTTTTGGGCTTTTAGTCGGTTTGCCGCTTTTGCGGCCGGTTATCGATTCGGTATATTACGCAATTTTTGATATTTTTTACCGGGTCGGTTCAATCGTTTTTGGCGGAGGACATGTTGTCTTGCCAATGCTTGAGCGAGAGGTAGTACCGGTTTGGATGTCTCCGGATTTGTTTATTTCTGGTTATGGGGCTGCTCAAGCGGTGCCAGGTCCGCTGTTCACATTGTCAGGTTATCTGGGCCAGATAATGGGCGGGGGCTTGGGTGTGCTTATAGCGGTTGTCGCAATGTTTTTGCCATCATTTCTTCTGGTAATAGGAATTCTGCCTTTTTGGAATACCGTCCGCAGCAAGCCGGGTGTCCAAGCGGCATTAAAAGGCGTTAACGCAGGAGTTGTCGGCATTTTGCTTGCGGCACTGTACGACCCGGTTTTCGTCTCGGCTATACAAGTTCCGGCCGACTTTGTAATCGCGATTTTATCTTTTGCATTGTTAGTCTATTTCAAATGGGCTCCGTGGAAAGTTGTCCTAGTAGCAGCTGTCTTAGGAGCGGCAGCTTACGCATTTCAATAATGGGGGTTGGAAAATGGCAACAGCGATCGAATTGGACGGGAAGGATGTTTTGTCTCGCTTCAAACAGGAATTTTATCAGCCGGATGGCCGCATTTACATGGACGGCAACTCACTTGGGCTAATGTCCAGGCGAGCCGAAGCCAAATTGGTGGAATTGATGCACAGCTGGAAAGTGTTCGGCATTGATGGATGGACGGAAGGAACGCATCCTTGGTTTACTTTAGCAGAAGAAATGAGTCTGCAGATAGCTCCTATGGTTGGAGCCAAGCCACATGAAGTGATGGTGACGGGATCGATAACTTCCAATATCCATCAAATGCTGTCGACGGTTTTTCTGCCGACCTCTGAACGCTTTGCTATTGTGGTTGATGAACTGAATTTCCCGTCCGATATTTACGCTGTGGAAAGCCATTTGCGGCTCCGAGGCCTTGATCCAAAAACAGCTATGCGAAAAATACCGAGCAAAGACGGATATACGCTGGAATATGAAGATATTGTCTCTCATTTGCAGGAAGATGTAGCGCTTCTTTTTCTGCCTTCGGTATTGTATCGAAGCGGCCAACTATTGCCGATCCGCAACATTACGGCAGCTGCGCACGATAAAGGCATTTTAACCGCGTTTGATTTGGCGCATTCCATCGGTGCTTTGCCGCATGAACTGCACAAAGACGGTGTGGATTTTGCCGTTTGGTGCCATTACAAATACATGAACTCGGGACCGGGAGGAACGGGAGGGCTCTTTATCCACGAGCGCCATCATCACCTTGAACCTGGCCATGCGGGCTGGTTCGGCTCTGATAAAGCAAAGCAATTCGACATGGATCACCGCTTCTCAAAAGCGGAAGGAGCAGGAGCCTATCAAATCGGAACGCCGAATATCTTCAGCATGGCACCGCTTCTCGGAAGCTTAGAGATGTTCGAAGAAGCCGGCATGGCGGCCATTCGGGAAAAATCGCTGAAGCTGACAGCTATGCTGCGGAACTTGATCAAAGAGCAACTGCCTGAATTTGTGGATGTAACACCAAACGAAGATAACAGCAGGGGTGGCCATATTGCTCTGGCGCATCCCGAAGCAGCGCGCATTTGCAAAGCGCTGAAACAAGCGGGCGTCGTTCCGGATTTTCGGTCGCCGAATATTATCCGTCTGGCACCAGTCGCTTTCTACACCTCATTCTGTGATGTAGAGGAAACGGTTAGCCGGTTGAAAAACATTATGCAAGAAGAGTTGTATAAGAATTTCACAAATGAACGAAACGTGGTGGCATAAATGGACAAGAAAATCATCGATATCTCAATGGAATTGAGCAACAAAACCCCGCAATGGCCAGGAGACCGGCCGTTCTCATATAGTTTAACGGCCACAAAAGAAGACAGTGGTTCAGTCAATGTCGGCGAAGTCAAAACCAGTACACATATGGGTACGCACATCGATGCACCGTTTCATTACGATAATGATGGATTGACGATAGAAGAAATGCCGTTGGATATCTATCTATCCACAGCTCAAGTGATGGATGTAACGGGGATGGAAAAAATCACGAATGATCACTTGAAAAAGCCGGAGGCAGGCGTAAAGACGGTTTTGCTTAAAACTGGCGTCTGGCAGGACCGGTCAAAATTTCCCGAGCGCTGGCCAGTATTTGACGTGTCGATTGCTTCTTGGTTGAAAAATAATGGAATCCGCTTGCTTGGTGTAGATGTCCCATCCGTCGATCAGGAAACAAGCAAGGACATGGTGATGCATCAAGCGATGAACCGTGAAGAACGCTATATTTTGGAATCCATTGTGCTGGATGGTGTGGAAGAAGGGATATATGAGCTCGCAGCGCTGCCGCTGAAAATCAAGGGAGCCGAAGGAAGCCCGGTACGTGCCATTCTTTATAGATAAAAGAAGACGCAAAAAACCCTGTACCTGATGGAAGGTACAGGGTTTTAAATATAATCGGAACGGAAATACGGTTCAAGTTTTTTAATATTGATAGCGATTTCATCGCAAATTTCCTGGTAAAGGGCCCACTGTTCGACAAAGTCGGTTGACCGTAATTCCGGATTCCGAATGTCCCAACGCAATAATTTCTGAGACGGCAAGTCGGATGGGATGGCTCCTTGTTCAAAATCGCCGTCATGCAAAGCGATAATCAAGTCCGCTTCACTTACTTCTTCCAAGTTGTAGGATCTTGGCTGTACTTCGGGTATATCAAGCATGATTTCCTTCATGATTTCGATTGGAGTATCGCTGTAAAAAGAATCTTGGTCCCACGCGGCACTTCTTATCTCCCAATCAGGAAGTTTCAGGCGATTTGCCCAAATTTCAGCCATGAGCCCACGCTGCTGTTGGGGAGATAGAAAATAAACGGTATGTTTAGACATGGCTGATCCCCTTCTTCCTCGCTTTGAAGTTTTACTTGTTAGTAATCTTTACCCATTCCAGGGGCTCTTAAACTAATAAAATAATGATGAAATTGAATCATAAGGCTATATAAATGCAAAGGTTAGATAAATGCAAAAAAATAAAGGGTCTGACCGAAAAGCCACTGATTGTCTGGCTTGTCGGTCAGACCTTTCTATTTTACAACCAATACTGAGCAAGGTGATTCTTTTAGCAGTTTTTTGCTCATCGATCCTACAAAAAAACGCTGTAAACCGGATTTTCCGCTGTTTCCAATGAGGAGTAAATCGATTTTCTGTTCTTCGATAAAAGCGGGAATTGTTTTTGCCGCATTGCCTTCTAAAGCAAGTACAGTCCCTGACACATCTTGTGCATCCAATTGCTGCTGAATCGCATTATGCATGTGCTTGGAATATTCGGCAGAGGTGTCCACAAAATCGTGAGGAGTTTTATATCGCTTTTCCCCAATTTCAGGCGGCATAAATTGTGCATAATTGCTGTCAACTCTTGCCGATACAACTGGAGCAGAAGCATTTCCAGCCTCCATAAAGCCAGTGGACTCCTGATCTTCTTCATTGACATAAATAATGGACAACTGAATATGTGGAAGGGCTTTTTTGAATTCAAGCGCTTTTTCAAACGCCAGCCGGCTTCCGTCCGAACCATCATAGGCGACCAGGATATTAGTATACATTCCATTCACCTCGAATCCAATTTGCTATTAGTAAAATACCCGCCAAAAGAGCATCGAAACATCGATGGATTTTTTGAAAATAAATATTTGTCCGAAATAAGTTGACAATTCAAAATTGTGGGTGGTACTCTTAACCTATCAAATTCAAAGGAAAAGGAGGTCGTGACAATGAAAAAAGTAACAGTACATGCAAAAAAAGAATTCCATACATTGGTCAGGCCATCCTATTTTTGCCGTTGAATTTATTTCGTAAGTAGAAGTAAACGGGAGAGGTCTGAGCACCGATCCTTTTTCATGAGCGCATGCCCAGAAAACGGGTATGCGTTTTTTTGTGGTTTGATCAGCTTATTGGCTGTTTAAATAAACTAATTATCCAAGGAGATGCTGAAGATGAACAGAAGCAAACAACAGAAGATTATGATCAAGGAATCGCTAGAGGGAGATTAGCAAATCGGAAAAAAGAAAGAAGGTTTAACAGATGTTTGATGTTTTATGGAAATTAAAATGGTTTTTTAGGGAAAATTGGCTGCGTTATACGGTGGCCATCGGATTATTATTTATCGCAAATATTATTGAAATTATTCCGCCTTGGTTGATTGGGGTTGCAATCGATTCAATCGCCGAAGGGCAATTAACCAGCACGTTGCTCTGGCAATACATCGCCGTTCTGGCCGGCTCGCTCGTACTTGCTTATGCCATCAATTTCATTTGGCAGTACCAGCTGTTTGGCGGAGCCTACGTTATTGAACGGCAACTGCGTTCAAGCTTAATGGGCCATTTCTTAAAAATGACGCCGACCTTTTATGAAAAAAACCGTACGGGCGACCTAATGGCACGAGCTACCAATGATTTAAGGGCAATATCCGAAACGGCAGGGTTTGGGATATTGACATTAGTTGATTCGACTTTGTATATGGCGACAATTATTATCGCAATGGGCGTACTCGTTTCATGGGAACTGACGTTTTGGGCTTTGCTGCCATTGCCGATTCTTGCAATTGTCGTCCAAATTTTGGGCAAAAAAATCCATGAACGGTACACAGCAGCACAAGATGCATTCGGTGAAATGAACGACAGCGTACTGGAATCGGTCGGAGGTGTTCGCGTTATCCGGGCTTATGTTCAAGAACGCGCGTCGGAACAGCAATTTGCTGAAATGACGGAAGATGTTTATGAAAAAAACATGGCGGTCGAACGAATCGATGCTTTGTTTACGCCGGTCACAAAAGTGCTGACATCTGTTAGCTATATGATTGGTCTTGGGTATGGGGCATTTCTTGTAGCGGATGGCACAATGACACTCGGTGACCTTGTCGCATTCAACGTTTACTTAGGGATGATTGTCTGGCCAATGTTCGCAATCGGCGAATTGATCAATACACTGCAGCGTGGAAACGCATCACTTGACCGTGTCGACGAAACGCTTGGCTACACAGAAGATGTGGTTGACCCGGCGCATCCGAAATTTGCGGACCGTCCTGAAAAAATCGGCTTCCAGGAAGTCAGTTTTACGTATCCGCAATCGAGTTCGATTAATCTGCAGGGCATCAATCTATCATTGAACAGCGGACAAACACTCGGCATCGTCGGGAAAACCGGCAGTGGGAAAACGACATTTGTGAAGCAATTGCTGCGGGAATATCCGCTTGGCGAAGGTTCGATCCGAATGAATGAAATCGACTTGAATGATTTAACAAAAGAACAGCTGCGCAGCTGGATCGGCTATGTTCCGCAGGACCATGTCTTATTCTCGCGGACAATCCGCGCGAATATCCTTTTCGGGAAATCTGATGCAACAGAAGCCGAGATACGCAATGCACTGCGCTTGTCTTATTTTGAGAAAGATTTGGAGATGCTGCCGAACGGGCTGGAAACACTCGTTGGTGAAAAAGGAGTCGCATTGTCCGGCGGGCAGAAGCAACGCATTTCCATTGCACGGGCGCTCATTAAAAATCCGGAAATACTTATACTTGATGATTCCTTGTCTGCGGTAGATGCCAAGACTGAAGCGAAAATCATTGAGAATATTCAGCGGGAACGTTCCGGAAAAACAACAATTATTACGACACATCGGCTTTCAGCTGTCCAGCATGCCGATTGGATTGTTGTATTGGATGACGGCAAAGTCATCGAAGAAGGAACCCATAAAGATTTGTTGAAGGCACATGGTTGGTATAACGAACAATTCCTCCGACAGCAAATCGAGGAGGTGTAAAAATGGGGACAGGAAAACGGCTATTACAATATTCAATGCAATTTAAAGGGATTTTAATAACAGGGATGATTCTCTTGGCGATTGCTGTGGCTGCCGATCTGGCGGCACCGCTTATCGCGAAAGAAATCATCGACAATCACATTTCCGGATCGGTGGGAACGGTTGATTTTGAACCGATTGCCCGGTTGTTGGCTGTTTTTTTCGCCACCGCGATCATCACAGCGGTTTTCCGCTATTTGCAGTATTTATACTTGCAAAAAGGAGCGAATCGCATCATCAGAAAAATGCGCAATGACGTGTATGAACACACGCAAACTTTGCCGATCCGCTATTTTGACAATTTGCCGGCAGGCAGGGTTGTGGCGCGCATAACAAACGATACAGAAGCAATCCGGGATTTGTTTGTGACGGTGCTGTCCCAGTTTGCTACAAGCTTCATGTACATGGGCGGCATTTACATTGCCCTCTTTTATCTGAACTGGCAGATGGCGATCATCACACTCGGTTTGATTCCGCTGCTGTATGTTTGGATGCTGTTTTATCGGAAGTATGCTGCAAATTACAATCATGTAGTGCGTGAAAAATTGAGCGACATGAACGCGATGATCAACGAATCTATCCAGGGCATGACAATCATTCAAGCGTTCCGCCGGGAAAAGCAGATGAAAGAAGAATTTGAGGAAATGAACGACAAGCATTTCGAGTTTCAGCAAAAGCTATTGCTGCTTGAAGCTGCAGCTTCCTACAACTTGGTAGGGGTATTGCGTTCGATGATTTTCATTTTGTTCATTTGGTATTTCGGCGGGGCAGCGTTGTCCGGCAGCGAAATCGTTTCAGTCGGGGTAATGTACGCATTTGTCGATTACATCATCCGCTTGTTCAATCCGATCAGCGGAATCGTCAACCAATTTGCTAAGCTTGAAAAAGCGCTTGTTGCAGCAGAGCGGGTATTCGGTTTGCTTGATGAAACGGGAGAAGCGGTCAGCGACGAGAAAATCCCACGCTACCGCGGCAACGTACGATTTGAGAATGTCTGGTTTGCGTACAAGGAAGAAGAGTATGTACTGAAAGACATTTCATTTGAAGCGAAACAAGGGGAGACAGTGGCGTTAGTCGGCCATACAGGATCTGGAAAAAGTTCGATTATGAATTTGCTTTTCCGTTTTTATGATGTGACGGAAGGTGCGATTACGATTGACGGCGTCAATGTTGCTGATATGAGCCGCCAGTCGATGCGCGAACATATGGGCATCGTCCTGCAAGATCCGTATTTATTCAGTGGAACAATAGAATCAAATATTACACTGGGGGATAAACGCATAACACGCCAAATGGTGGAAGATGCCCTTGTTGCAGTCGGCGGGGAGCGCGTCTTGAAGCATTTGCCGAAGGGCATCGACGAGCCGGTCGTGGAAAAAGGCAGTACGCTTTCTTCCGGCCAACGCCAATTGGTGTCATTTGCCCGCGCGCTTGCGTTTGATCCGGCCATTTTGATCTTGGATGAAGCGACTTCCAACATTGACACAGAAACGGAAGAAATCATCCAGCATGCCATGGAAGTATTGAAAAAAGGGCGCACGACATTCATCATTGCACACCGGCTTTCCACCATTAAAAATGCGGACCGCATTTTGGTGCTCGACCGCGGCAGAATTGCCGAATCCGGTTCTCATGAAGAATTGATGAAACTCGGCGGCACCTATTACCAAATGTATCAAATTCAATCTGGAGTGTCCCAAACCCAAACTGTTGGGTAAGGGGCATTCCCTTTTTTGTTGCTGTAGAAGACAAAAAACAAAACTTAGCAGTAGAAAAAAGTAGACTTCTAAAGAAGAAAGACTGAAGAAATCGCTTCAGGCGGACGCTTTCTTATCATTAGTCAAGCCTTTTTCTTTTGCAGAAGAGTGGAATGAGTGAAGCGTAGGCAGCGGGCCTTCCGTTCCGGCGCTCGCTTTCCGCGGGCACGGCCTTAGCCGCTTCACTCGCTGTGCTCGCTCCAGGGTCTTCGGCTCGTGCTGGTCCCGCAGGAGTCGAGCGCCTGCACGCCAAGCCACCGGTGATCTGAAAAGAGGCAGGCCAAATAAGCCTGCGCTTTCCGGTTTTTTCGCAGGGGCGCATGTGCTATACTCCTGTTACGAAGCCTTGCCGGCTTCGTACTGGTAGAGGAGGCCGTGTTGAATAAGGTGAAATGCGACTTTCAGGAACTTATTCACACAGGCAATCACCGCAACCTGATGGGGCTTCCCGTTGGGTTGCTTTTTTAATTGGTCGTAATAATCCACGATGGTGTTCTGCGTCTTCGCCCGCAAGGAAAGCATGTTCAGCACCATGGTGTAGAGGATTTTCCGCAAGAAAGGCATTAATTCAACCGATGGTGACTAATGCCTTTGCGATGAAGCTAGCGAAGCGATGCAGGAGCAGTCGATTTTCCGCCGCCTTACGCTCTTTCTTCTAGGATTGATGTAAATATTTAGGAATGACAAACTTATTTGAATTTGTTGTTTATATTTTTGCTACTAGATTACTAAAGGTGAAGCGATGTATTCCCTATTCTCACGTTTCGAAGCTTTTAAAGTTGAATTGAAGAAATTAGCTTTTACAAACTGCTTCAACCGCTTTGGGAATGCCTTCCGCAGACCCATAGGCGCTTAGAAAGTTACTAAAAGATAAATGACATTCTATTTTCCATTGTTTTATTAAGGGATATGGAGTAAAACAGCGGAGACCCCCGCCCGCAGGAAAGCGCAGCTGTTTTGCGGAATATCGACACACGGATAATGTTATTTAACCTATAAAGTTAAAATAATAAAATAGAAAAATTTCTCTATATAAATGTTTAACTCCCCTGATAAAAAGGCAAACAAAAAAGCGCGGAACTTTTCCGCGCGTTAATCGTATACATGAAAGAGCATGAGCTCGTGGATCATCTTTTTGACGGCTTCTTCATGGGTCGGCTGCTTTGACAGCCAAACGATGGTGCCATCTGGGTGATACTCGCCAGTGATGCGCTCGTTTTTATAAAAAAACGAAATGTTCCACCCTGGAAGTTGGCGATTCTCAAACATTGGTGTAAATTTAAAATGTTGCAGCATCTAATTCCTCCTTTGCCGTTCATCTTCATTATAGGTGGAGCAGCAATGATTGACAAAGAAGAAAAAAGAAATGAGTGAAGCAGTTGAATATATTTGTAACCATCCTGATTATGATGATCATTGGCGCTTTGATTGGGGGGTTCACGAACTATATCGCTATTAAGATGTTGTTCCGCCCCTATAAAGCGCTGTACATTGGCAAGTGGCGCTTGCCATTTACACCGGGGCTAATTCCAAAGCGGCGCGATGAATTGTCGACTCAACTTGGCCGGACCATTGTCCAGCATTTATTGACGCCGGAAACATTCAAAAAGCGTTTCTTCAATGAAGAAATGACGCAAAAGACAGAAAGATGGATTCAAAATCAGTTGGAAGTCCAAGTGTTCCAATCACCGAGAACGATTAATGGCTGGCTTGAAGGAGTCGGCCAGCACGGAATTGATGTCCGTGTTGAAAGGAAACTTGATGAATTGGTTGACCGCCAAGCTTTGGCGCTCGCTGATTACATTGAAGGGAAAACAATCGGTGAATTGATGCCTGAAAAATGGAAAGAAGAAACCGAATTGAAATTGATCCAAGGGGCAAAGTATGCCATTGACCGTGGTTCGGATTATTTTTCTTCTCTTGAAGGGCGGGCTACGATCAAAAACTTTCTGGACGAATTTCTGGCTTCCCGCGGGCGTATTGGCAATATGCTGCATTCCCTGATAGGGGAGTCGCGGACAATTGTCGACCGCATCCAGCCTGAAATCATTAAATTCCTGAACTCCCCGCGAACATTTGAATTTGCGGTGACGCTTGCATACGGGGAATGGGAAAAGTTTCAAGAGCGGAAAGCCGATGAGCTGCTGGTGGAATTTGATTTTAAACCGGCCCTCAATACAGTCAAACAATATGTCAAAGAAACAGCCAATATTGAAGGGCGTTTAAACACGACACTTGCTGAGACTTGGCCAACAGGGGTAGAATGGACAAGAACGAATTTTACTCCGCTTGTGACGGAGTTCATCTTCCAACAGGGAGAAGAAAAATTAGAAGACACCTTGCGGAAAATCGATATTGAAGGCATGGTGAAAACGCAAGTCGATTCTCTCCCATTAGAACGCTTAGAAGAACTCGTTCTGGGGATTTCACAAAGAGAATTGAAAATGATCACGGCATTAGGATTTGTTCTTGGGGGTGTAATCGGAATTTTCCAAGGGCTTCTTAGTCTCATGATGAATACAATGTAAAGGAGAATGATGATGGCAGTAAACATTTATGACGACATCAACAAATTAGCAAGCACATTCCGCGAAACAGAAGAATTCGGTAAACTTCAGGAGGCAGTTGCTGCAGTGACTGCAGATGATGAAGCAAACGACTTGTTCAAGAGCTTCCGTGATCTGCAAATTACGCTTCAACAAAAACAAGCGCAAGGTGAAGAAATCACTGAAGAAGAAATCATGGGCGCTCAACAAACCGCTCAAGAAGCGCAGCAAAACCCAAAAATCTTGGCAATGCTGGAAGCTGAAATGGGCTTGAGCCAAATGATCGAAGAAGTGAACCGTGTATTGATCCAACCGGTTCAAGCTTTATACGAAAGCATGTAAAAATTTCTCTTAAATAAAGGGATACAAGAAGAAGACACCGAATACGTAAAGATGAATGCTAATTCATTTTTGCGAAAGGGTGTCTTTTTCTTATGTACGAAACCATCCAATTAATAAAAAAAGATCGTGTTGGCCACTTGGTATTGAATCGGCCAAAATCGATGAATGCGATGACCGGCTTAATGATGAAAGAACTGGCCGACTGTTTTGAATCGTTGCTTCAAGATGGCTCACTTCAAGTGTTGGTCATTCGGGGAGAAGGGCGTGCTTTCTCAGCAGGAGGCGATATCAAGGAAATGATGGATCCCGATCGTCCGATGGATATCGATGTGGTGATGAAAGATGTGTCGCGTCTGGCAAAAGCGCTTTATACACTGCCGCAGATTACCATTGCGTCGATACACGGGGCTTCAGCGGGCCTTGGTTTTAGCATGGCGTTAGCTTGTGACTATATTATTGCGGAAGAAGGCAGCAAGTTGGCGATGAACTTTATCGGCATCGGCCTTGTACCGGACGGCGGCGGACATTTTTTCTTAAAAGAACGTGTTGGGGTCCCGAAAGCCAAACAAATTATTTGGGCCGGGCAAACGTTGAAAGCGCATGATGCGATGGCAAAAGGACTGGTGGATGAAGTGACTGCGGAAGGGCGCGCGCTTGAACACGCCGAAGCATATGCGCAAGAAATGCTGATGTCGCCGCTTCGGGCCAAATTAGCATCAAAACATGCGCTGCACCAGCTTAAAATCGGAGAACTTGATAAGATGCTGGAAATGGAAGCGGCTGCGCAATCGGCCATGCGAAAATCGGAAGACCACCTTGAAGGCATCCAAGCGTTTGTTGAAAAACGCAAACCGGAATTTACGGGAAAATAACAGTCGCTTGAAGAAAAAGGGTTCGATTGTCTGAAACAACGAAAATTTCTAGGCTCTTTTCACCTTAGTAATTACTTTATGTAAACATAGGAAGCGTATTCTAACTCGAATACGCTTCTCGGTTCATTTGATTGAGAATAACTAGTTGCATTCAACGCCTTATAATAAGATAAAACTTTGAATAGATACAACTAGTGAAAATGCAAATGCAAGTACCAACAACCAGCCCATCAGCTTTCTGTTTTGCTGGAATTCCTGTATCCCCATCATCAACATTGTGAGTCCCAAAAATAAAGTCAAATATGCTTGAAATTCATAATTTCGTGTAATTAGCCCATAACCAGCCAGGCCTAATGAAATAATGGAAAATAAAATCCGGAAAATTACTAACAACGTTGCTTCCTCCTTGAATGAAACCGTCTGTTTTCTTAACTAAGGCAATAGCCAAATGACATTCAGCAAAATTTGCGATGAAGCATTCATTTTATTAGTGAAGCGAAATGAAAAATACTGAAAATAATTCTCTAAAACTTTTAAAAGCATGGCGCATTTTGCCATGCTTTTCGTCTTTTATGAATGGAACAGCAATAATTTTCCGGCTGGCGAAACAACACGGTGCGTTTGGTTCAACAAATCTTTTTCTTCAAGAAGCGCCCGTCCTTTGTCTCGTGCTTCCTCATCAGTAGAAGCAGTGAACGTTTCTTCCGTGATCAATTTGCCGGTTTGCTCAAAAGCAGTTAATTTATACGTTTTCATGCTGAAAACATCCTTTCTGAATGCTTATTCATTTTAAGTATAGCCGGTTTTAATTTAAATGTCCTCCGATTGCGAAACATTTTAATGGGTGTTCCGTATAAATAAAGAGAGAGGAGGAGTCTAAATGGCTTTATATGTAGAACAAGCGACAAAAAAATTCGGGGATTTTACAGCTGTAGACAATGTTTCGCTCAGGGTAGAACGAGGCCAAATGCATGGCTTTTTGGGTGCCAACGGAGCAGGGAAAACGACGACATTTCGGATGATTCTGGGGCTTCTTGATCCCACTCACGGAGAGGTTAGTTGGAACGGAAAGCCTATTACATACGGGACAAGCCCGGAAATCGGCTATTTGCCGGAAGAACGGGGTTTGTACCCAAAGATGAAAGTTGAAGACCAACTGATTTATTTGGCGGAATTGCGCCGGATGCCGAGGAAAGAGGCGAAGCGGGAAGTGGCCAATTGGCTTGAGCGGTTTGAAGTGCCTCACTATGCTTTGAAAAAAGTGGAGGAGTTGTCAAAAGGCAATCAACAGAAAATCCAGCTTATTGCATCTCTGTTGCATAAACCATCTTTGCTGATTTTGGATGAGCCGTTCAGCGGACTTGATCCGGTCAATGTGGAAATGCTGAAGAGCGCCATTCTGGACTTTCAAAAACAAGGGGCAACTATTGTATTCTCCAGCCACCGAATGGACCATGTTGAAGAATTGTGCGATGACATCAGCATTTTGGATAAAGGAAAAATGATTTTGTCCGGCTCGATCCGTGACGTGAAACGGTCTTTCGGCAAACAAAATGTCCGCATCAAAACAGAAGGCGACTTGTCAGCGCTGATGGATGTGAAGGGCGTAGAGAAATACAAGAAAACACGCGATGGAGCGCTGTTTCAAATTGCTGATGAAAAAACTGCGCAAACGCTTTTAACTGAATCGATGAAGTTTGGGACACTGCGGCATTTTGCCATCGAAGAACCTTCGCTCGAAGAAATTTTCATCGCAAAGGTGGGAAAAGTGTATGCATAGTTTTTGGATTATTTTCAAGCAGGCGTTCCTGACAAAAGCAAAAACAAAATCTTTCGTTATCACTACACTGATTGTCTGTGCCTCTTTTTTTCTGATGGCAAATCTGCCGAAAATTTTAGATGTGTTCCAAGGTCCTCAAGAAGATTCGGTCCTCCATATTGTGGATGCATCAGGAGAACTGGCCTCCCGTTTTCAAGAGCAGCTGGAATTGCTGGATAGCAGCGTCCAAGCGATGCCCACTGACATGACGGAGCAGGAATTGAAAGATGGCATCATAGATGGCACGGTCTATGCTTACATAGTGCTTGAAAAAGAAGAACAGCTGACGGCACGCTACGTTTCGGAATCGGCCAATGAAATGGAAAACGGTTCCGATATTGAACAAGCGGTGCAATCACTGCAAACGGTTTTAACGGCTGAAAATTTGAACTTGAATGGCAGCCAAGTACAGCAGTTGTTTTCGCCGGCCGTATTTGAACGGGAAGCGGTATCGGAGTCGTCTAAATCGCAGGAAGAATTAAGCCAGGCAAGAGGGCTGGTTTACATTTTGATCATGTTGATTTATATGTCTGTCATTTATTACCCCAATATGATCGCCACGGAAGTGGCCACTGAAAAATCATCCCGGGTCATGGAAATTCTGATTTCAAGCGTTTCTCCTGTCAAGCACATGTTTGCGAAAATTGCGGGCATCGGCACACTCGGCATTTTGCAGATGATGCTTTTTGGCTTGTCAGGCTATGTGGCGATCAAAACGGCTGGAACGAGTATGACAGAGGGCGTTTTCAGTGTTTTCGGTTTTTCGGAAGTAAAGATCAGCACCTTCTTGTTTGCCGTTCTATTTTTCCTATTGGGGTATTTTCTATATGCTGTGCTTGCCGCGCTGCTCGGTTCACTTGTTAGCCGGATCGAAGATGCGCAGCAATTGATGCTTCCGATGATGTTTTTAATCATTGTGGCTTCGTTTATTGCCTTTTCCGGCATTTCCGTACCAGAAGCAAAATTTGTGACCGTTGCATCTTTCATTCCGTTCTTTACGCCGCTGGTCATGTTTTTGCGTGTCGGCATGCTTGATCTTCCGCTATGGGAGCCGCTGTTGGCGGTTGCCCTTATGCTGATCACCATCGGGCTTCTTGGCTGGTTTGGGGCAAGGGTCTATAGGGGCGGGGTATTGATGTATGGCTCTTCCCAATCGCTAAAAGATATACGGAAAGCTATCGCATTGGGCAATAAAAAATAATGGAAAAGCCGTTAGCGGAGGAGTTTTCTGCTAACGGTTTTTTTTCGGCCTCTTCCATGTTAAAATAAGAACAAATATTCGGCTTTTTAAAGGGGTTTTATTTATGGGGCATATTCGATTTATCCATGCGGCCGACTTGCATTTAGGCAGTCCGTTTACAGGCATGAAGGGTTTGCAGAAAGAGCAGTGGAAAAAGTTGAAAGACAGCACACTGGATGCTTTTGACCGGCTGATTGACTACACTGTCGCAGAACGGCCTGATTTTTTACTGATCGTCGGCGATATCTATGACGGAGAGGATCGCAGCATCCGTGCACAGCACCGGTTCCAATTAGGGATGCAGCGCCTTCGGGATTCAGGAATTCCAGTGGTGATCAGCCATGGCAACCATGATCACTTAAGCGGCAAATGGACTCGTTTCGAATTGCCGGAAAATGTGCATGCATTTGGGCCAGCCGTTTCCCAAATAGAGCTATCAACCGAACATGGAGATGTGGTCATTACCGGTTTCAGTTATGGGGAACGCCATATTAAAGAACCGATGATTTCAGCTTATCCGCCTGCTGAAAGGCAAGAAGCTTTCTATATTGGCATGCTGCACGGGAGCATGGAAGGAGATACAGCGCACGCTGTGTACGCTCCTTTTACAAAAGAGCAGCTGCTCACCAAAAATTACGATTATTGGGCGCTTGGCCATATCCATATGCGGCAGGAATTGCACCAGGAGCCGTCCATTGTGTATTCCGGCAATATCCAAGGGCGCCATAAGGGAGAAGCAGGACAAAAAGGCTTCTACGATGTCGCATTGTCAAAACATGAAACCTTGCTTTCTTTTGTGCCGGTATCCGTTATTCAATTTGACCGCATTGCGGTCTCTTGCAGCGGAATGATGCATATGAACGAAGTGCTGGAGGCATGCCGAGAAGCTGCAGCCCAGTATGCCAGCCGTTACGGGGAAGCTATTGTCGAGCTGGAATTTATCGGCATGGACGCAGAAGCAGCTGAGCTCTTCAGGGAGATTCCGGAAACTGAATTGATGGAAACAATCCGTGAAGCGGTAGAAGCGGATGGGGAGTTTGTATGGATCCACAGTCTCGCTTTTGAGGAAAATGCGGCTGACTTGCCGATATCACCGTTTGGCGAACAAATTATTGGTGCTATCAAGGCTTGGAACATCAACAACTGGAAAGAAGTGCTGAATGATTTGTACCGGCATCCAAAAGGCAGCAGATTTCTTGATGCGATAGACAACCAAACCATTGACGAACTTCAAGAAGGTGCCATCCAGAAAATACGGCGCGGCATGCAAATAGAGGAGTAACCATATGAAAATTGAAAAATTGATTATTTACGGGTTCGGCAAACATGAAAACCGGACAATTGATGTCAGTCCGCAATTATCTTTGTTTTATGGGCCTAACGAAGCTGGAAAGACGACCATTCAGCAATTTATCATCCAAACATTGTTTGGCTATCCTATGCGCAATCAAACAAAAACGCGATATGAGCCAAAATCTGGCGGCAAGTACGGAGGGCAGCTTCAATTGGTTGATGAAAAATACGGCCGGGTAATCGTCGAACGAGTAAAAGGAAAAGCAGCAGGCGATGTAACGGTCTTTTTTGAAGACGGTACAAGAGGCGGAGAAGCCGAGCTGAAAATGATTTTGCGCGACTATGACCGGGCCGCATTCGAATCCATTTTCTCGTTTTCCATCCATGAGCTGCAAGGGCTGGAGCGGATGACTGAAGAGGAGTTGAGCAGAACGCTGCTTGCTTCCGGAACAACAGGAATTGATGCCATTACGAAAATGGAAAGCCGTCTGGAAAAAGATATGGGGTTATTGTTCAAAAAGGCCGGCCGCAATCCGGAAATGAATTTGCTGATTGAAGAACTTAGAGAAAATGAAAAAGAATTGAGGAACTTTCGGTCGGAGACAGAACTTTACGGACCATATTTAGAGCGGATACACGAGATAGAAAACCGGTTAGCCGATATGACGGAAGAAGAAAAGCAAATTTCCAGCAGCATGCGAGAAGCGGAAAAACACCTTCAGTCGCTGCCTTTGCTTGAAAAATCGGCAATGTTAACAAAAGAGCTAAAGGAGCTTGAAGGAGCCGGCGGTTTTCCAGCAGACGGCAGACGTCGTATGGAAAGGCTGCAAGACCGGATGACCGAAACAGCTTCAAAAATTGATTACGTGAATAACGAGCTAGCAGCGCTTCGGGGCTCGGAGGAAGGTCTACACGATACAGAAACGCTCGAACAGTTGCTGAACAGGGAATCGGAATGGCATCAACTGCAAATGCTGCATCGCCAAAAGAAAGATGAAATGACCAAATTGCTGGACGACCAGGAAAGGCTAGTCGGTTTGGTGGGCATGCCAGCCGAAGCGGCGCTGCAGAGCGATGTATCATTGAACCGCGAAGAACAGCTGATTTTTCATGTTGAGCAACTGGATATGGAAGAAGAGGAAAAGCGCTTTACTGCCCGCCAATTGTCTGAAGAAAAAAGTGTAATGGAGAATGCCCGGAAACAGGTGGGTGCGCTTTTGGAACATCGTCCTACGGACAGGGAGCGCCAGGAAGCTGAGCAGTGGCCAGCTATATCAATGCGGCTGGCTGAGGCAAAAGCTGCGAAGCGTTTAGAGCGTTCCGCCGACTCGCGCATGCTCAGCTTCTTTTTTCTTGGCTTGGGCCTCCTGGGCCTGCTGTTCGGTATGATACAGGGAAATTATGCAGTTGCAGGCATAGCGTTCCTTGCGGCAGCAGCCGGTGCTTGGGCAATTATGAAAAACGGCCAGCCGGCAAAAAGGGATAGCGGCCATGAAAAACTTTTACAGAAGTATGCGGGAAGAGAAACCGAAATGGATGCGCTGGTCCAGCGGGTGAACGAATTCGACCGAAAGCTGGAGGACGCACAACTTCGGTTTGCTGCCGCCAAAGAGAAAATAGCACTGCTATCCCAAACAGCACTAGGACAGCCAGCAAAGGAAGCGTACGAGCAATTTCTTGAGCAACTGGGAATCGACCCGCGTTCTAACCGGTCAACCGTCCTGGACCTATTTGAAAAGCTAAGAGAAATTCAAGCCGTGCATTCCCGTCTCGGCCGCCTTGAACAAGATGTAGCCGTCCTTGCCCGACAGATAAGTGAATGGCTGGAACAAGCGGAAGCGATTTTAACAAGGCCACTATCTCCTGCAGGCCTATATGCTGAGTTGCGAAGTGAGTATGCCATTCGCCAAAAGCAGAAAGCAGAGGCGCTGAAAAGGGAAGAAAAACGAGCGGAACTTAAGGCCGAGGCTAAAAAAACTGCCGCCTTTTTAGAGCAAGTAGAAAAAGAAAAACATTTGTTGCTTCAGGAAGCAGCAGCGGCTGACGAAAACGCGTTTTACAAAGTTGCCGACGATGCAGCAAAAAAAGAAGCCCTTCTGCATGAGCTTGCGCCTATTCGTTCCCAACTTTCTGTTTTAGGGCATGCAGAACTTCCGGCCGGCTTAAACAAAGAAGAGCTAAGCGGCTTTTTAGCCCATCAGGAAACAAAACTAACGGAACTGAAGAATGAACGCAACGAATTGCTTGCGGAACTGGCTGATAAGCAGCAGACAACGCAAAAACTGCTATCAAACGGAGAGTACGAAGAGAAGCTACAGCAATTTGAAGAGAAAAAAGCCGAGTTTGCAGCACTTGCGAAAAGCTGGGCGATCAACAAGGCCATCATAGAAGCGATCAAGCAAACCATGGACGAATTAAAAGAAAAGAAATTGCCAGCAGTTATTGCTGATGCCGAAACATACTTCAGCAAACTGACAGCCCAAGCGTATAGCGGATTAGAAATGAATCCCGCGGGCTTTTTCGAAGCGGTAAGAACAGATGGCATGCGTTTTCATATTGCCGAACTGAGCCAAGCGACAAAAGAGCAAGCATATATTGCTCTAAGGCTGGCCCTTGCGGTGTCGATGCAGCAAAGCCATCCGTTTCCTATAGTGATGGATGACGCTTTTGTCCATTTTGATCGCAGTCGCCTTCAGCAAATGATAAACTTAATAACAGAGCTGCAAGCGAACCATCAGTTTATTTATTTTACTTGCCATGAAACTATGCAGCAGGTTTGGCCGAATGCCCATGTCATTCATGTGGCAAACACAGAAAGGAGTGTGCACTCATGACAAAAGGAATCACACAACGGGCAGTAGGGGAGACCATTGATGAATATTTGCTGATCAAGCAATCCGTCAAAGGCGTCACCACAACGGGCAACCCGTTCATATCGCTTGTCTTACAGGACAAAAGCGGAGATATCGAAGCGAAATTGTGGGATACAAAAGAAGAACAGGAAAAAATGTTTGCAGCTGAAACCATTGTGCGGGTAGGAGGGGAAATCCATAATTACCGCGGAAAAAATCAATTGCGGATCAAAAGCATCCGTCCGGCCAAGCCGGAAGAAAACCAGTCGATCGCTGACTTGATGCCATCTTCTGAAAAAAGCACCGAACAATTGTCAGAAGAAGTGATGAGCTATTTATTTGAAATGCAAAACCCTCAAATTCAGCGCATCACACGCCATATTTTAAAAAAATACCAACAAAAATTCCTGACATACCCGGCAGCTACAAGAAACCACCACGATTATGTTTCCGGCCTTGCAGACCACGTTGTTTCCATGCTGCAGCTTGGGAAGGCGCTATGCGGCATTTATCCATCGTTGAACAAGGATTTGCTGTATGCCGGCATTATTCTTCATGACATTGGAAAAGTGTTTGAGTTGTCTGGCCCTATAGCTACAACTTATACCATCGAAGGAAACTTGATCGGGCATATTTCCATCATGGTAACCGAAATAGCCAAAACAGCGGAAGAGCTTGAAATTGACGGAGAAGAAGTGCTGTTGCTCCAGCATCTTGTCCTGTCCCATCATGGAAAAGAAGAATGGGGGAGCCCGAAACGGCCGATGATTAAAGAAGCCGAAATCCTTCATTACATCGACAACATCGATGCCAAAATGATGATGCTCGACCGGGCGCTCGGTAAAACGAAACCTGGGGAATTCTCAGAGCGCCTGTTTGCCCTGGATAACCGTTCGTTTTATAAGCCGACGATTTAAAGTGGGCTTCTCATTAATTTACTAAACAAATAATCAATAGCAAAAACCCGTTGTTATGGGTAGCCCATAACAACGGGTTTTAATTTGCGCCCTTATTCAGCTGGTGCTGCTTCAGCGTTTAGAATGCTGTCCAAAGCGCCTTTTAAATCTTCATCTTTAATATCGATATTTGCGTCTTCCATCATCTTAGCGATTTTTGGAACAAGAGCCGCTTGATCCGCTTTTGCAACTGCTAATTCAGTGCGGATCGCTTCTTTTTGGTCTTCAAGTGCCGGTTGATCTTCCACTTTGCGTTTTTCAAGAACTTGGATGACGTGGAATCCGTGCTGCGTTTGAACCGGTTCACTGATTTCGTCTACTTCCAAATTATAAGCCGCTTCTTCAAATTCAGGTACCATTGCGCCAGCGCCAAACCAGTCAAGGTTTCCGCCGTTTGCAGCTGACCCTGGATCCGTGGAGTTTTCTTCAGCCAATTTTGCGAAGTCAGCGCCTTCGTCCAATTGTTTTTTGATGTCTGCCGCAGTTGCTTCATCAGCAACCAAGATATGGCGGGCATTAAGCTCAGTGCCTTGGCGGTCATATTGTTTTTGAATTTCTTCGTCAGTGACTTCAACGTCTTCAGTCAATGCTTTTTCCTGAAGCAAATTCAAACGGATGACTTTTTTATAGCTTTCTTCTGTTTGGTTGTTTTGAGCAAGGAATTGGTCGAAGCTTTCGCCCATTTCTTCCTGTGATTTCTTATACTCTGCGTCTACTTCTTCGTCAGTGACTTCGTAGTTTTCGCCAAGCACTTTTTCAATCATAAGGATCTGAACAGCTTGTTCACCCACTGAAGCTTTCATTTCTTCATAAAGGTCGTTTTTTGTGATATCTCCCACTTCAGAAGATACGACAACTTCGCTGTCTGAACCGTTCCCGCTGCATGCGGATAAAGCTAGAACTGATGCAGCCAAAGTGACTGTTAAAAATGATTTTTTCATTATTTTCGCTCCCAACTTTCTTTCTTGATGCCAGTGTTACTATACCATAAAAGCTTAAAAAATCAAAAAGTTTCGTAAAAGTAAAATCCGGGTAAATAAAAGCGCACAAAAGTGATGAAGATTCTCACGGCTTGCCAGCAGCCCGGGCGTGGCTTCAGCCATTTTCTCCGCTACGGGATCTTTAGCTCACGCTCAACCAGCAGGAAAGGGGATGGTTTGAAGATTGGCTAACATGCCAATCCAATAGAATGCCCAACAAACTAAAAAGTTCATTTGCCAAAAGGCAAATGAACTTATGGGGTAAATTCTACGCCAACGTATAAGGATACTAGTAAAATTGTGATTAATATATTAATCGTCCGAAATATTTTTTCATGATTTTCCTCAGGAATTTCCCGTGAAGTTACCAATGCTAATGTCATGCGGTTGATTTGAAACAAGTAAAATACAGAGAAAACAACTACAAAGCCGATTAACATGAATTTCCTCCCCTCTGAACTTAGGTTCTAGTATAGCAAATCCGGGAAGAAAAAACAGGTTTAGGCCATCGGCTGAGGCACAAGAATTTCAAAGCCGGTATCTGTTTCTTCTATTAACGCATGTTTTGGAGAACGCGCTAAATTCCGCATGTAAATCAAATCAGGAACGCATAGGGCACAATGGTATGCAAGCAGCATCGCAAAATAATGGCTGAAAGCCGGCATCCAAATGCTCAAAGTGACAATGGCTGCATTAATCAAAAAGAAAGGAGTGACCAAAGTAAAGATAAAACGTATTTTGGCCACTGGCTCAGCTATTTTCAGCGTAATGATGGGCATCAATCCCAATTGTTTTGTGAGAATCAGGCGTATGCATTTGCGGCATCCGAAAAGCGGAATAAAATGGCATACTTTGTGAAGCGGATAAATCCCTAAGATTGCCAGGATAAATGGCAGAAAGTACTGGTCGGATAAAGGATCGGTATAAACGATGTTGAGCGTGATATAGAAGCTGATGAATACACCAACTCCGATAAGCGCGGACATCATGAATAGCCGGTCGAATCCGTACTGTTTTTTTACGTTTATAGTTTTCCAGCAATGCATGATTTGCATCTCCTACAAGTGAGAATTCTCTTATGAGTCGATACATACAATACAACTATTTTTAGAGAAAAGCAACCATAAAATTAAGGTATTTCAAGAATGTTTTTTATGGTTTTTCAGCAGTTTGGATAATGTGATTTTCTTCGCTGAACCGGTTTTCGATGTTCTTGAAGGAAGCTTCGAAGATCTCCATAAAATCATCTCCGTAAATATTGCGGATAACGGCCATTACGTCCATGAATTCTGGAAATCTTCCGTATAATTCCCGCAAAGGCAGAGACCCTTCGATAACTGAATGAGGAGTATCGTGGTATTTTTCAATCATTTCTTGCATCAACTCTTCGCCTTTTTTCGTCAGTTCAACATATGTATTGCGTTTATCGGTATCGCGTTTTGAGAAAGCCAATAATTCGCGTTCTTCCAGTTTTTTCGAAAAGTTAAAGGCTGTCGAGACATGCATCACACCAAATTTTGCCACGTCTGAAATAGAAGCGCCTTTTAAATGATAGGAGATCCATAGAATGTGGTGTTCATTAATATTTAAATCATAAGGTTTTATCCATAGTTGCCAATCTTTTTCGACTGCTTTCCATAACGCTTTTGATAATTGGCCTATGCGTTGGCTAAACAGCATGGCTTCTTTCATCGTGTATTCTCGTTCACTCATTTAGGCACCAACTTTCCCCCGAAAGTATCTTCTCTTATTATAGCAGTAAAGCAACTACTATTAAAGTGCGAATAGTAAAAAAATTTTAAAATAAGAAATCTTGTGAAATTTAGGTCGAAAGATTTTAGAAAAATCGGAATTCAACCAAAAAAATGCCGGCAGCTTTTCTTGTAAGCTGCCGGCATTTTTATTATTTTTCGTTTACGGAACTGCTCTGGTCTTCTTTATTATCTTTGCTCTCATTGTTTTTATCATCTTTTTTATCTTTGCTGATCGACTTTTGAAGTTCTTCAATTGATTTTTGGATTGCCAAAATCTCAAGCTGAAGATGTTCTTTAGCCGGAACCGTACTTTGCTGCCATGCTTCCATTGATTTTTTCAGTTCATCCATCGCGGCAGGAAGCTGGCTTTTAGATTCAGCCGTTAAAGCCGCTACAGATTCTTTTAGTTCGTTTACTTTCTCTTTTACTTCGGATAATCTGTCTTTCCAATCAGTAGAAGTGGATTTCACCGAAGTCCGGAGATCTTTACCTGATTGTGGAGTAGTAAATAATGTTGCTGCAGCTCCTGCTGCTAGCCCTGTCGCAAGCCCTATAAAAAATGTTGATGCTCTCATATGCCAAACGCCCCTTTCATCTATACGGTTCTTTTCCTTTATTCCACTTAATTAAAACATAAAGATGAATGGGGATTCAACGAAAAAAAGCTTTTCACCGGTTTTATCGGTGAAAAGCTTTTTAATTATACGCTTTGAGACACTGCAGTTTGCAGTTTTGAACGCTTGACCAACGTAATTACAATCGGGAAAATGAGCGCAAATGCCACACCATTAAATAAGACGGCAGGCAAGACGACAGTTGTGAAAAGCAGTCCGAAAGGAATTTCTGCGCCGATAACGAATATTGCCGCTGACAAGAAAATCGTGCCGGACAAAATTGTGCCAAGGCCACATAAAACAACTGCTACCGGAAGTTTTGTTGCAACTTTCTTAATGAGCAGTACAACTGCGAAAAAGACGAATGCAGTAATGAACTTATCGATAATGTTCGGGAAAAAACCGCCGGGGAATGTGGAAAACAGACCGGAAATCACACCAGTTGTCACTCCCAGCAAAAAGACGCTTTTAACATTCGGGAATAACAAGATTCCGACAAACATCATCGTTAGCATGAAATCGGGTTTCATGCCCCCGTTAATTCCAGGGATGATCAAGTAAAGTGCTGCTCCTACGCTGACCAGCAGCGCCATTAAAACTAGATTTTTCGTATTCAATTCTCATCTCTCCTCAGCTCTACGCTTTTTTGTCTTCCCGGTCGTATCCTCATGATCGCCGGCGAAAAACTTAACCTGATTCTATCTTTTATCAAGGCATAAATCAAGTAAGGGAACTCAATTTTTCTTTTACTTCGTCCGCCAATTGCTGGATGCGTTCGGCGGTGAATTCTTTTTCTTTTGTTACCCATTTTGCTCCAAAACCGTCTGTCTCGCCATAGCGCGGGATGAAGTGCAAATGGAAATGTGCAACGCTTTGGCCAGCTTTGGCGCCGTTGTTGTTCAGTAAATTCATGCCAGCGGGTCCGAACGTTTCTTTAATGGCAGAAGCAATTTTCGGCACGACCGAAAACAAATCGGCCGCTTCTTGGGAGGTCAGATCGTATACCAGTGCCCGATGTGTTTTAGGGACAATCAGCGTATGCCCTTTCGTCAAAGGCATGATATCCATAAAAGCATACACATTGTCATCCTCATAGATTTTCACACTTGGGATGTCGCCAGCAATAATCTTACAAAAAATACAGTTTTCCATATTCCTCATCCTTTCATCGTTTCCCTTTTGGCAAGCAAGGAAATCCCGTTATTTCAAGTTTTGCTGTTCCTATTTTATCATATTTAATTATCCACAAAAGAAATCATCTACCAGTTTTGATACAATATGATGAGAAAGAGGTGTTGGCAATGGCAGTTTTGGAAGTTGAAGCGCTGACGGGAGGCTATACACGAAAACCCGTTTTGCAGGATGTGACATTTTCGATCAAAAAAGGCGAACTTGTCGGATTAATCGGATTGAATGGTGCAGGGAAAAGTACGACGATCAAACATATCATCGGATTGATGCAGCCGAAATCAGGCGAAATTCGTTTGAATGGCAAATCGTTTGAAGATGATATGGATGCTTACCGATCATCTTTTTCTTATATACCAGAAACGCCGGTTTTATATGAAGAATTGACGCTTCGGGAGCATTTGGAATTGACCGCCATGGCTTATGGGCTGGATTCCGCGACATTTGAAACCCGGTCAGCAGAATTGTTGAAAGAGTTCCGGATGGAAAAACGGCTTCGTTGGTTTCCATCCCATTTTTCAAAAGGGATGCGCCAAAAAGTGATGATTATGAGTGCATTTCTAGTGAATCCGTCCCTATACATTATTGATGAGCCATTTGTGGGACTAGATCCGCTTGGCATCAAATCGCTTTTGGACCAAATGGAGCAACAAAAGAAAAAAGGGGCATCGGTTCTGATGTCCACCCACATTTTATCGACAGCTGAACGTTATTGCGACCGGATTATTTTGCTGCATAACGGGCGTGTACGGGCAAGCGGCACGATGGCTGACTTACGGAAAGCATTCAATATGCCGGATGCTTCACTGGATGATTTGTATATTGCAATGACCGAGGATGAACTTAATGAAGAATTTGCATAATGTGTGGTCAAAGCGGCTTCAGAAATACGTGGTTGAAGTCCAAAATTATTTAAAATACGTGTTCACTGGCCATATTGCGGTGGTGCTGTTGTTTGCCATCGGCGCGGCCGGCTACGCCTATAGCGAATGGGTGCAAAACATTCCCCCGGAATTCCCGGGAGCTTGGCTATTGGCAGTAGTTTTTGGGGTGTTATTGGCTTATAGCCCGCCGACAACGTTGCTGAAAGAAGCAGATGCAGTATACTTTTTGCCGCTTGAAAGCAAATTGGATGAGTTTCTGAATCCGGCATTAAAATGGACATTTTTCTCGCAGCTATATTTGCCGGTTGTGGCGTTTGTTGTGTCTCTGCCCATGGTAAATGCCCTATACGGATTGGATTCCGCTTTATTGATCGGGTTGCCGATTTTACTGTTGCTATTGAAATGGTGGAATATCCAGACGGAATTTTCGTTCCGAAAAGCGAAAGCCGGGCAACAGGCATGGGTGGATCGCCTTGTCCGCTTTCTTGCCGTACTTTTGTTTGTTTATTTCTATATAGATGAACAGTTATTATTTGCGGTTGTTGTATTATTTATCATTATCATTTACGGCCGGTGGGTAAAACAGCAGGCAGTCGGCAAACCGTTTGCTTATGGGCACTTTATCGCGCTCGAAGAAAATCGGATGCTGCGCTTTTACCAGTTCGCCAATTACTTCACAGATGTTCCGCATATAAAAGGCAAAATCAAGGCGCGTTCTTGGCTCAACTGGATTTACCGCTTTATCAAACCAGGACCCAAAAACGCCCACCTTTATTTGGTGTGGCGCACGTTTATCCGGTCGGATGAATTGTTTTATCTATGGATCCGATTGACTGTCATTTTGATGGCCGGCGCTTGGCTGATTCCGTTTCCGGTTGCGGTCGCCATTTTTGCTGCGGCGCTGGCATTTGCTTCAGCTATCCAGGTGTGGCAAGGGCTGAATAAGACCCAGCATTTCCGGATGGATAATTTGTTCCCGTTGACTCAGTTTAATAGAGAGCAAGCGGTTTGGAAGCTGGTGTTGATCGTTCAAACGGTGCAAGCGGTTCTTACAGCGCTTGTTTTAGTGCTGGCTGGGATGTTCCTTACTGCTTTAGCCGCTTTTGTAATCATCGTTTTGGTATCATTGCTTACGGTGTCGGTTTCAAAGAAAAATAAGAAGAAATAAACCAAACCCTGCATCAGAAAGATGCAGGGTTTGGTTTTCAGGCTGTCGAGAAATTCTTGTTGCTCTTTTCACATTGCGCTCCAGGCGGACGCTTTCTTATCAGTAGTCAAGCCTTTTTCTTTTACAGAAGAGGGGAATGAGGGAAGCGTAGGCAGCGGGCTTTCCGTTCCGGCGCTCGCTT
>NZ_VOHC01000021.1 GCF_007859275.1 Planomicrobium sp. CPCC 101079
CAGTTGAATGACCGCTTGCTTAATTTCTTCTGGATAGAATCGCTTGGTTGATCCCTTTTTTGAACCCATACAGAAAAACACCTCCAATTTGTCGTGGATAACTACATACGACGATGGCGGTGTTTTTCCTTGTCTCATTTTATTGGGTCACTCTACTAGAGCCCCAACGGTTTTACTATTAATACATTTTCAAGTACTGTTCGCGTTCCCATGGATGTACATTGACGCGGAACATGTCCCATTCAATTTCTTTCGCTTCAATGAAATTGTGCAGGATGTGTTCGCCAAGCGCTTTTTTCATCACTTCGTTATCTTGCAATTCCTGAAGGGCTGCATACAACGTTGCTGGCAAATCTTGAATGCCGACTGCTTCGCGCTCTCTTCTGTTCATCGCATAGATGTTGCGGTCTACCGCTTTTGGCGGCGTCATTTTTTTACGGATGCCATCGAGGCCAGCGCTCAAAAGAACAGCCATCGCCAGGTATGGGTTGGCAGCTGGATCAACTGAACGGATTTCAACGCGTGTTGACAATCCGCGTGAAGCCGGAATACGGATAAGCGGGCTTCTGTTTTGCCCTGACCAAGCCACGTAGCAAGGCGCTTCGTAACCAGGCACCAGGCGCTTATACGAGTTGACTGTCGGGTTGGTTACTGCCGTGAAGCCTTGTGCGTGCTCCAAAATTCCTGCTAGGAACTGGTACGCTGTTTCACTCAATTTCAAATCGCCATCTTCATCCAAGAATGTATTTGTTTTGCCGTTAAACAATGAAACGTTCATGTGCATTCCCGAACCGTTCACGCCGAACAATGGTTTTGGCATGAATGTCGCATGCAGGCCGTGTTGGCGTGCAACCGTTTTTACAACCAGTTTAAATGTTTGGATATCGTCACATGCTTTGATTGCATCCGCGTATTTAAAATCGATTTCGTGTTGTCCTGGAGCCACTTCATGGTGGGAAGCTTCAATTTCAAAGCCCATTGCTTCCAATTCCAATACGATATCGCGGCGGCAGTTTTCCCCCAAGTCGACTGGCGCCAAGTCGAAATAGCCGCCATTGTCGTTCAAGTCGAGTGAAGGCTCGCCTTTTTCATCTAATTTGAAAAGGAAAAATTCCGGTTCAGGCCCTAGGTTGAAATGAGTGAAACCAAGTTCTTCCATCTCTTTAAGGACACGCTTCAAGTTATTGCGTGGATCCCCCTCGAATGGAGTGCCGTCCGGACGGTAGATGTCACAGATCAAACGGGCAACTTTTCCTTTGCCTGTGATCCAAGGAAATACCACCCAAGTATCCAAATCAGGGAATAAGTACATATCTGATTCTTCGATGCGGACAAATCCGTCAATCGAAGAGCCGTCGAACATCATTTTATTGTCAAGCGCTTTATCCAGCTGAGAAATAGGAATTTCAACGTTTTTGATGATTCCTAGAATATCAGTGAACTGTAAACGGATAAAATTTACTTCTTCTTCTTGCACTAAACGTTTAATGTCTTCTTTTGTGTACTTTGCCATGGTTTCACTCTCCTATGTATGTTTATGTAAGCCCGCTCTTTAATGAAAGAAACGGGATAAATCACCTTGTCGATAGCCGCCGCGTTCATAAGAACGGGATTGCAGAATCTCTTCCCGCAAAATCTGGCGCAGTTCAGTATCACTTACCGTTTTTTGCTCTGCCACTTCCGCTTTCGGCTGCACTCTCAGTTCAAAAATCTTCTTGATGCCGGCCATATTGAGGCCTTGGTCCAAATACTCTTTGATCTCCAAAAGAACATCCACGTCATTTAATGAAAACATGCGTTTGTTGCCTTCCGTGCGGGCCGGGCGAATTAACTCGTGCTCTTCGTAATACCGGATTTGGCGCGCTGTCAAATCCGTCAGCTGCATGACTATGCTGATGGGCAGAAGCGGCATCGACCGTCGAACGCGATTCGTCATTTTGTTTCACCCACTTTATATTGTACTACTATTTTAGTGTAATAGATGTCAGATTACTTGTCAACTCGATGTTACATTTCCTTACACAAAAATATCCCCACATTTTCGCGTGGGGATATTTTTATAATAGATTTTGCTTTTTTAACGCTTCGACTGAATTCAATACGGCGATTTTAACATGTTCATACGTCAAGCCACCTTGGACAAAAGCGGTATAGGGCGGACGGATTGGGCCATCTGCCGTCAGTTCAATGCTCGATCCTTGTACAAATGTCCCAGCCGCCATAATAACGTCATCTTTATAGCCGGGCATATATGCCGGTTCCGGTTTAAAACGGGCATTGACCGGTGAGCTTGCTTGGATTGTTTGGCAGAAAGCAATCATTTGCTCTGCAGTTTTGAATGACACCGATTGAATCAGGTCCGTCCGCTTATCGGAATAATGCGGAGTGGAAGCCATGCCAACCGACTCAAGCAGCGCAGCTGTAAATATGGCGCCTTTTAAAGCTTGCGCCACAATGTGCGGAGCCATAAAAAACCCTTGGTACATGTCCGGCAAGGTGTTAAGCGATGCTCCAGCTTCCCCGCCGATTCCCGGCGAAGTCATTCGAAACGCGCATTTCTCCACCAGCTCCCGCTTACCGGCAATATAGCCGCCGATTTTAGCAAGGCCGCCGCCTGGATTTTTGATAAGCGACCCCGCAATCAAATCCGCTCCGGCTTCAATCGGTTCTCGCTCTTCGACAAATTCTCCGTAACAATTGTCGACAAAAACAATTGCTTCCGGCTTTAGCTGACGGATTTTTTCAATCATGCTTTCAATTTGGCCGATGGTAAAAGATGGCCGCGTGTCATAACCACGCGACCGTTGGATCGCAACCACTTTGGTGCGTTCATGGATCGCTCGTTCTACCGCATTCCAGTCCACGCGGTTTTCAGAAGTCAGATCGACATGCTGATACATGATGCCGAAATCCCGGAGCGATCCTGTATCGCGTTCACCTCCCGAAACAATGGAATCAAGCGTATCATACGGTTTTCCTGTTATATACAACAGTTCATCTCCCGGCCGCAAAACACCGAATAACGATATGGTGATGGCATGGGTGCCAGAGATGATTTGTGGCCGGACAAGCGCCGCTTCTGCTTTAAAGACATCTGCATAGACACGCTCAAGCGTATCGCGGCCTTCATCGTCATACCCATAGCCAGTTGAAGGATTAAAATGGTGGTCGCTGACTTGCTGCTGCTGGAATGCTTCCAGCACTTTCCGCTGGTTAATAAAAGCGATGTCGTCCGCTTTTTTCAATTGAGGCTGAATCAGTTCTTCTATTGTGTTTATTGTAGTTTGCATCAAATTCTCCGTTCTGTTTTGGTCACTATTCTATTATCGCGACTACTTGAAATTGCGTCAAATTCTGCTACAATTCATAGAGTTGCATTTTTTAGGAGGATACAAGTAATGGCTTGGGAAGTATTAAGTGCCATTGGAACAATTGCGTTCGCCGTGTCAGGCGCGATTGTCGCTATGGAAGAAGAGTATGATATTTTCGGTGTTTATATTCTCGGTGTAGTCACCGCTTTTGGCGGAGGCGCAATCCGAAATCTTTTGATAGGTGTACCCGTTTCGGCGCTTTGGGAACAGGAAATGATGTTCCAGTTGGCTTTGGCCTCGATAACTATCGTATTTTTGTTTCCTCATAGGTTACTCGGGCATTGGAACCGATGGGGGAATTTTTTTGACGCCATCGGTTTGTCGGCTTTTGCCGTACAAGGCGCTATGTACGCCGTTGAATTGGAATTGCCGATTTACGCCGTCATCGTCGCTGCCATTTTGACGGGTTCGGGCGGCGGAATTATCCGCGATGTGTTTGCCGGCAGAAAACCGCTGGTCTTCAAAGCCGAAATTTATGCGGTATGGGCTGCCTGTGCCGGATTGGTAATCAGTTTTGAAATTATTCGCATCGATTTGGGCTTATACCTTTTGTTCCTCGCCATCACCGTTTTGCGCATATTGTCATATACCTTCAAATGGAGACTGCCAACGCGCCAAATTCAATCGCTTTAAAAAAACAGATCGAAGAGCTGATCAGCTCTTCGATCTGTTTTTTTTTGCCTAAAGTAGATATTAAGCGATGACTTCTCCGTTCCATTCCATCATGCCGCCTTCAACGTTCACTGTCTGAAAGCCGTTGTTCGCCAGATAGTCGCAAGCCATTGCGCTGCGCCCGCCTGCTTTGCAAATTACATGATATTCTTTTTCTTGCTCCAAAGCGCCAACTTGCTCAGGCAATTGGCCAAGTGGGATATGAACTGCCCCCGGTACCATTCCATAAGCTACTTCTTCCGCTTCGCGGACATCGATCAAGTTCAATTCTGCTCCGGATTCCACAAGTTTTTGCAAATCGTCTGTCGTTATGGATTTCACTACTTAATACCCCCTGATTCAAAATCTATTCACTTTGAAATCGTATACTGCAGCCTTTCCGCTGTCAATGAAAAGAACCAGCCGAATGACCTGGCTGGTTCCTGATTTCACTCTTGATGTTCGATTGCGACTGCTTTCGCCGGAGAAAAAGTGGAGATAGCGTGTTTGTAGATAAGCTGTTGTTTGCCTTCTGTTTCAACCAGCACCGTAAAATTATCGTATGATTTGATGGTCCCTTTCAATTGGAAGCCATTCAGTAGAAAAACAGTAACAAAAATATTGTTTTTACGAAGCTGATTCAAATAGACATCTTGAATATTAACCGGTTTCATGAAAATCCCCCTTATATCCCCTGCTCTTTATTTTGTACATCCACTTTCTGAATTCGACGCTTTCGCTCTTTCTCCTGCATAAAGGCAAGAATTTCCTGAAAGTTTTTTTCAGGGTCAGCCATAGCATCAATCCAAAAAATCGGCAATTTGTTCTTGAAATAGGTGAATTGCCTTTTGGCGTACTTCCGTGAGTTTTGCTTGAGCTGTTCGATAGCTTCCGCAAACTCCAATTTCCCATCCAGATAAGCATAGAGTTCCTTATAGCCGATTGCGTGAATCGATTGGACATCCCGGATTCCGCGTTCATAAAGAGACTTGACTTCTGCCAGCAATCCCTCTCCCACCATGTTGTCCACCCTTTTGTTAATGCGGTCATACAGCACATCCCTCGGCATATCCAGACCGATAATGACTTCGTTGTACATCGGGGACAAAGCAAGGCTGCGGTCGGTCTTCTCTTCGTCGCTCAGCAGAATCTCGATTGCCCGTACCACCCGCCGTGTATTGTTCGGATGGATATCCGCTTCCGGATCCAGTGCCAAAAGTTTGGCGTGCATATGTACGGGGCCAAAATTCTCCAATTCCTCATACAAGCTTTTCCTTAGGTTTTCATCCACTTGCGCTTCTGTAAATCGGTAATCAAACAATACCGCCTGCACATATAAACCAGTGCCGCCTACGATGATTGGCAGTTTTTTCCTTGATTTGATTTCTTCGATTTTTCCGCGTACCACCCTCTGGTATTCTGCAACAGAAAATGCTTCGTCCGGATCTTTGATATCCAGCAGATGGTGCGGAATGCCCGCCATTTCTTCAGGCTTTATTTTTGCCGTTCCAATCGACATATCACGGTAGATTTGCATAGAATCCCCATTGATGATTTCTCCGTCCAAGCGCTTGGCCAATTCCAGGCTAAGCGCGGTTTTTCCAGAGGCTGTCGGACCGACAATTGCTACTACATCAATCATATTTTTTCAACCATCCTACTATTGTTTGATAATGCATTTCTTTATTTTGTTCGTTGAGCAATTCATGGCGGCCTTCTTCAGCAAGAAAAACCGTTACGTCTTTCAGACCAGCTTTCGCATACTGCTCCGCGGAACTAAAAATGCCTTTGCCATTTCCGCCGACCGGATCTTTTGCACCGCTGATCAGCAAAACCGGCAAATCTTTTCGGATTTTATCCACTTCAGCAGCTTTATGAATCATTCCGATCCCTGTGAACAAATCCACATAAAACTGGTTAGTGGAAGGAAATCCGCATAATGGATCGCTTTCGTATTTAGCGACTTCACCGGTATCGCTGCTTAGCCAGGCAAAAGGGGATTCTTCTTTTTTAAACGCTTTATTAAAACTGCCAAAAGTTATTTTCCCAAGTAATGGGCTAACTTCTGTTTTGCCTTTTCTTTTAGCAGCGGCCCCGGCAAAGACAAGACCGATTTTTCCGGCCGCCCCTGGATTCCCCCCGGTTCCCGACAGCACGACACGGCTCAAGTCTCCGCTATGCAGCTGCATAAAACGGCGGGCGACAAACGAACCCATGCTATGGCCGAATATCACAAGCGGCAGTTCACCGATTTGGCTTTGCACGGCCATAACCACTTCTTCTACGTCTTCTACAACGCGGTCAAAACCTTTGTCATCTCCAAAGAATCCTAGCGTGCCATTCCTTTCTGCAGTGCGGCCATGCCCTCTCTGGTCATGGCCTGAAACCGTGTAGCCGTTCCCTACTAAAAATCTGGCGAAGCTCTCATAGCGCCCTATATGTTCAGCCATCCCGTGTATGAGATGGACATGCGCTTTCGGATTTTCCGCTTCAAACAATTCACAAAAAATTTCATGGCCGTCTGAAGCTTCGAGAAAATTCCGGGTCACTTTCATTCAAGTACCTTCCTTCCATAGCGGGTCGCTTGCTCGATTTCAGCTAACAACTCTTGACGGTAAGCCTCTTTTTGTTCCGGTGTATACTTTAATGCCTTGCTCATATATTCCAGCACCCCATCCTGATACCGGACAACATCCTGAATATGGAAATACAAGTCACCTGTTCTTCTGATGAAGAAATCGCTTGGCGTCCGTGCCATTTCCTCTTCTATTGCGTACTCAACGACAGCTGCCAGCGTCTTTGGAATCCCTCCTGGAACGTTGTCAGGAAGACCACGATAGAAATGGAACACTTTTTTGGCATTGGTGCCGAAAAATTGGGCATACAATCGGCCTTCTTCAGGACTCAAACCATATTGGGGAGCTTGAACAGCCATGTTATGGACAAATTCAGCGAAATTTTTAGAACCGCCAAAATCTCCGCCAGATAACGGCAGATTTTTTGTGACGCTTTTTCCATATTTACTGCCAGTTTCCCGTTTCAAAAGCTTGACTACTCGGTCCATAGTCGTTTCCGCCATTTTCCGGTAACCGGTCAACTTTCCGCCAGCGATGGAAATCAGCCCGGAATCCGATATCCAAATTTCATCTTTTCTTGATATGTCGGAAGGGTCTTTTCCACTTTCATAAATAAGTGGCCGAACACCTGCCCAAGTCGATTCGACATCATCTGAAGTTAATTGGACAGAAGGGAATGTCCGTCTGACAGCCTGGATCAGATAATCGACATCTTTCTTGTCAGCAGCTGGCGAAATAGGGTCCTCATCGTAGAAATCATCGGTTGTGCCGACATATACTTTGGTATCCCGTGGAATCGCAAAGACCATTCGTTTGTCCGGCGTGTCAAAATACACCGCTTGGCTAAGCGGGAATGTTTTCTGATCGACAACGATATGTACACCCTTTGTCAACCGCATCTCTTTTTCCGGTGTTTCCGCATCAAAATCTTGCACATTATCCACCCAAGCACCTGTGGCATTGATGACTTTTTTAGCGAAGATATCCATTTGCGTGCCGTCTACAAGATCGGTTGCTTGCACCCCGCCCACTTTGCCATCGGTATTATAGATGAAGCCTTCTGCTTTTACATAATTCAGGCAGACCGCTCCAAGTTCTGCCGCTTTTTTCATCGTTTCAAGGGTCAGCCGGGCATCGTCCGTCCGGTATTCAACGTAATAACCGCCTCCTACAAGGCCGTCCCGTTTCAATAAAGGTTCTTTATGCAATGTTTCTGCTGGCTCTAACATCGTCCGGCGTTCCGCTTTTTTGACGTTCGCCAAAATATCATACGCACGCAGCCCTATATTCATGAATACCGGACCGAATGTACCGCCTTTATAAAACGGCAGCAGCATCTTTTTAGGTTCGGTTACATGCACCGCGTTTTCGTAGACGATTTCACGTTCCCTGCCAACTTCAGCCACAATCTTCACTTGAAAATTCTTCAAGTAGCGCAGGCCCCCATGGACAAGCTTTGTCGACCGGCTGGACGTTCCCGCTGCAAAATCCTGCATCTCAATCAACGCGACACTTAGTCCGCGGGAAGTGGCATCGAGTGCCATTCCCGCTCCGGTAATGCCCCCTCCAATAATAACAATATCGTACTGGTGATTAGATAAATGTGCAACTTGCTGTAATCGTCGTTTTGCAGAAAACATAAGCATTCCCTCTCCCTCATTTTAAATGTCGAGTTGATGTACTGACTTGCTTTCAACCAGAATAAACCTTGGTCCTGCGTCTTTACTCCTTAAAGGGCAAAAAATGCCCTGTCATTATGCTCTACCCTTCCCGAATCAGGATAAAACAGCAGGGCATCAATAAAGACAAATAAAGGCGCAGATCGACCAAAGAGGGAAATTACATTACGCGTTTGAACATTTTTTCAACATCGTACGTTTTAAAATGAATGATGACCGGCCGGCCATGCGGACAAGTGAACGGCTGCTCTGCATTTTTCAAATCAGCCAGCAGGCGTTCCATTTCATGTTTCTGCAAATAGTGGTTGGCTTTGATGGATCGTTTGCAGCTCATCATAATCGCTGCCTCTTCCCGCAGTTTTTTGACGTCCACTTTGCGCTCGTTCAATACTTGCTCGATCAAGTCTTCGACGACTTCCTGTTCGAAGCCTGCCGGAAACCAGGTCGGATGATCTCTGACAATGAAAGAAGTATCGCCGAATTCCTCAAGGAACACACCGCTTTCGTATAACACTTCAAGGTTTTCTTTCAAGCGCAGCGCTTCATCACGGCTATAGTGGAATGTCATCGGCAAGAGCAGCGCTTGGCGCTCCGCCGCATTAATATGCCCGACTTTTTCCCTAAAGTATTCATATTTGATGCGTTCTTGTGCGGCGTGCTGGTCGATCAAATAAAAGCCGTCTGAACTTTGGGCCACAATATAAGTACCGTGTATTTGGCCGACCACTTCCAGTTCAGGAAATTGCGGGCTTTCCTCTTCCGTAAATCCGACTGTTTGTTCCAGTTCCTCCTCCTGCAGTTCTCTAACCGGAAGCTCATTGCTTGGAACCTCTTCAACAGGAAGTGCTTCAGGGAAAATTTCGGGTTCTGGATCGGGCTCGTTCTTGGTTTCGGTCACTGCATTAACCATCTCTGTTGGCCTTGTAAAAGAAGCAGTGCTTGGCGCAACCGGTTCTTGCACGGTATAGGCAGCTTTCCAAATATCCAATTGCTTGGAAGGCATTTGCTTTGGCGCTTTCGGTTTTTCGATTACTGGTGCGCGAACCGTTCCGCTGACCGTTTGGCGAATGGTCGCATGGATCAGTTCCATCAGCTCTTTTTCCTTGCTCAAGCGGATTTGCTGCTTCGCCGGATGGACATTGACATCCGTCAAATAGGGGTCGCCTTCGATATTCATGACCACAATCGGCTGCCGCTCAAGCGGCAAAAATGTATGATACGCTTGATGCACCGTGTTCGCGATGGCATAATGCTTGACCCAGCGGCCGTTGACGAACAAAGAAATGTAATTTTTGTTGGCCCGGGTGATTTCTGGCAACGAAGCAAATCCGGATATTTTGTAATCGTGGGATTCACCTTCAAATGGAATCATCTTTTTAGCGATCGCCACACCGTAAATATCAGCGAGCACGCGCTTCATCTCTCCGCTGCCTGCTGTCTGGAGAATGGTCTTCCCTTCATGCGACAACTTAAACGAGATGGCTGGATAGCTGAGCGCAAACCGGTTGAGAAGGTCGATGGTGTGCCCCAGTTCCGTCTGCAAGGTCTTCATATACTTAAGACGGGCGGGTGTATTGAAAAACAGCTGTTCGATTTTAATGTCGGTTCCTTTTCGCAGCGATCCAGCCCGATGTTCCACCAGCCGGCCGCCTTCGAGGCGAATAAATGTACCAGAATCCCCGGTAGACGTATGGAGCGTCACTTTAGAAACCGATGCAATACTGGCCAGCGCTTCTCCGCGGAAGCCAAGCGTCCGAATGCGGAACAAATCGTGTTCATTTGCGATTTTGCTCGTTGCGTGCCTTGAAAACGACAGCAACGCATCGTCATCGTCCATCCCGGCCCCGTTGTCGATGATTTGGATTGACGTCAAGCCAGCTTCAAGAAGCAGCACTTCAATCGCCATGCTGCCGGCATCAATGGCATTTTCCACCAATTCCTTTACGACAGAGGTCGGCCGCTCGACCACTTCCCCCGCCGCGATTTTATTGGATAAGTTTTCCTCCATTAAGCGAATTTGGCCCATCGTCTCATCCTTTCTTGCTTAGTTTCGCCTGTAAATCATTCAACAGCTGCAGCGATTGAAGCGGCGTCATCGCTGCAATGTTGACATCCGCAATCGACTGAAGCACTTCCTCGCTGTCGGTATCGCGCTCATCAAAAAACGATAACTGCTCGACATGGCTGACTTGCTGTTTTTTGTCTTCTTCAAAACTTCTTAAAAGATCGCGTGCACGGCCGAGAATGGCTTGCGGCAAATTGGCAAGTTCAGCCACATGGATACCATAGCTCTTATCTGCCGGCCCTTGTTTCACTTTGTGCAGAAAAACTACTTTTCCAGACTGCTCCATCGCCGCTACATGGACATTGCACAATTTATCAAGCGACTGGTCAAGTGCCGTCAATTCATGGTAATGCGTTGAAAACAGTGTGTTGGCCCCGATATGATCATGGATGTATTCGATCATTGATTGGGCTAACGCCATACCGTCATAGGTGGAAGTTCCACGCCCGATTTCGTCAAACAGCAACAAGCTGCGTTCAGTGGCGTGCGTGATGGCGTACTGCGACTCGAGCATTTCGACCATGAATGTACTTTGACCAGAAACAAGGTCATCCGCCGCACCTATCCGTGTGAAAATCTGGTCGACAATCGGCAAGTTGGCGGATTCTGCCGGAACATAGCTGCCAATCTGCGCTAGAACAATCGTCAACGCCACTTGGCGCATGTAAGTACTTTTACCGGACATATTCGGCCCCGTAATTAGCATCATATTTTGCTGTTCCGTCAATACGCAGTCATTCGGAACGTAATGCTGTTTGTTGAGCATTTTCTCGACGACCGGGTGACGGCCCTCAATAATCGAAATCTCTCGTGAGTCGTTGAATTGCGGTTTCACAAAACGGTATTTCTCTGCAACGCCGGAAAAGCTCTGGAACACGTCCAATTCGCTTAATGTAGAAGCGAGCTTTTGGATGCGCGAAATGTATTGCTTCGCTTCATCGCGGATTTTCACAAACAATTCGTATTCCAGCGACAAACTCTCTTCTTCCGCAGTCAAAATAAGGGTTTCTTTTTCTTTTAGTTCCGGTGTGATATAGCGTTCTGCATTCGCCAGCGTCTGTTTCCGTTCATAGCGATCGAGATCAGCCAAATGCATATTCGCTTTCGATACTTCAATATAATAGCCGAAAATCCGGTTATAACCGATTTTCAGGGTTTTAATGCCTGTTAATTGGCGTTCTCTTTGTTCCAGTTCCGCAATCCAGTCTTTGCCGTTGCGGGAAGCGTAGCGATATTGATCAAGTTGTTCGTTATAGCCTTCACGGATGACGCCGCCTTCTTTGGCGGATAGCGGCGGGTTTTCACTGATGGCTTCCAGCAATTCGCAAACTTCACCGCAGCGGTCCAACTTCTCTCCAAAACTCGCTAGCACATCACTTCCTGAATTGGCCAACTCGCTGATAATAGCCGGCACTTTTTCAAGCGAGCTCCGCAACTGTGCCAAATCCCGTCCGCTCGCACTGCCGAATGCAATGCGTCCGCTTAACCGTTCCAAATCGTAGACTTCCTTTAGTAACCCTTGAAGTTCAACTCGGGTAAAATATTGCGCCATCAAGGCTTCCACCATGCGCTGCCGGTTCTCGATCAACCGTCTGTTTGCGAGTGGCTGATGCAGCCATTGCTTAAGTTTTCGGCTGCCCATTGCTGTTACTGTTTCATCGAGCAGCCAAAGAAGCGTGCCTTTTGTTTCGCCGCCGCGGATCGACTGCAAAAGCTCCAAATTTCGCTTGGAATGAAAGTCGATTGTCAAAAGCTGTCCATTTTCGTTATAAGAAAACGGCTGAATGTGCTGAAGCGATTGCTGCTGGGTTCTTGCGATATAGGTCAACAACCGCCGGCTGCCCATTTTCAATTCTTCTGGGCATTCCGTCAACAGTGTTTCATCGGCCTTGTAGGCAAATTCCATCGGCTCTATCGACAACACAACGTCCTGCGCTTCTTCGTTCAACAATAAAAACAGTTGATCTGATACTACCAGTTCCCGAATATGCAGGGACTGCAATTCCTGCAGAAGCGCGTTTCCAGCTCCTGTTATGTATGTGGCCGTCGCTTCACCGGTGCTGATGTCGACATACGACAAAGCAAAGCCGCCTTCAAGTTCTTCAGCCGCTGCAATAAAATGGTTAGATTTCGAATCGATGCTTTTACCTTCTGTATGGGTGCCGGGTGTGATCAGACGAACCACTTCCCGTTTAACGACACCTTTTGTCAGTTTCGGGTCTTCCACTTGTTCGCAAATGGCGACTTTATGCCCTTTTTGAATCAATTGATCAATGTAATTTTTTGCTGCATGGTGCGGAACACCGCACATCGGAATGCGCTCATCGCCATTGCCGCCACGGCTTGTCAACGTGATTTCCAAAAGCTGGGACGCTTTTAAGGCGTCGTCATAAAACATCTCATAAAAATCTCCCAGGCGGAAAAACAAAAAAGCATCCTGGTAATCAGCCTTCACTTGCAAATATTGTTGAATCATTGGTGTAGGTGCCATTTCAAAACCTCTTTCACGGTATTTCTTTATTTCTTCATTATATCAAATTTGGGAAGGGAAAAGAAAAAACTGAAAGAGCGTTTGCTCTTTCAGTTTTTAATTCTCACGCTTCACTGTTCTTATGACAGCTTCTTCGGTTTGCTGGCTTCTACTTTAGAACCGGTTTCGCCGCGAAGAATGTCTCCGCCCGTATCCGTGATAATTTTGTTTGTCACTTGGTTGGCAATGGCAGTTGAAACCATTTGAAGAAGGGAGTTGACATCTGTTTGCGATTGCTTGAATTCTTGGACAATCGGCACAGCGTCGATTTCTTCTTCAATTTTTTTGATTTTGCCTTCAATCAATTCTAATGCGCGTTCTTTGCCATAGGCTTGGAAATTGACTGCTTGTTTCTGCAAACTTTTCAAGCTCGCAATTTTTTCGCGGATTTTCTGGTTTTCGTTAATTTGTGCTTCTGCCCGTTTGAAAAATTCCACTTCTTCTGTTTCAGCGATCATGTCCGCCACTTCACGGGCTTTTGCGATAATTTCTTCTTTTGAATATGCCATTCTTTTAGACACCCACTTCTTGGCCTGAAACGACTTCTAGTAATTCTCCGTTTAAAGACCATGTTTTTGTTGTTGTTATTTTCACTTTGACAAGTTTTCCAATTATGGACTTCGGACCGACAAAGTTGACGAGTTTATTTTTCGCCGTATAGCCCGACAAAACATCAGGGTTTTTCTTGCTTTCCCCTTCGACGAGTACTTCGACAATCTGGCCATCGTATGCTTTCATAGCGGCCGCTGCGTATTCATTCACGACGGCATTCAAGCGCTGGAGGCGTTCTTTTTTCACTTCCATCGGCACATTGTCTTCCATTTTCGCTGCCGGAGTTCCTTCTCGCGGCGAATAGATATACGTAAACGCCATTTCATAGCCGACTTCTTTGAACAATGACAAGGTTTCTTCGAATTGCTCCTCGGTCTCGTTCGGGAACCCGACGATGATGTCAGTAGTCAAGGAAACGTTCGGAATCGCTTCGCGAATTTTGCGGACAAGCTCCAGGTAATGCTCGCGTGAATATTTTCGCGCCATGATTTTCAACATACTTGTCGAACCTGATTGTACAGGTAAATGGATGTGGTCCACAAGGTTTCCGCCTTTTGCAAGCACTTCGATCAAATGATCGTCAAAATCGCGCGGGTGGCTTGTTGTGAACCGGATGCGCGGAATGTCAATCGTCCGCAGTTCAGCCATCAAATCGCCAAGGCCATAGGTAAGATCTGCAAAGTCTTTGCCGTAGGCATTGACGTTCTGCCCAAGCAGCGTTACTTCCTTGTAGCCTTGTGCGGCCAGATGCCGGACTTCCTGGATAATGTCAGCAGGACGGCGTGAACGTTCTTTGCCGCGCGTATAAGGCACGATGCAATATGTACAGAACTTATCGCAGCCATACATAATGTTCACCCAGGCTTTAATCTTGCCTTTACGCACTTTCGGCAAGTTCTCAATGACATCGCCTTCTTTTGACCAGACATCGATGACCATTTCTTTTGACATATACGCTTCGTTTAAAATTTCGGGCAAGCGGTGGATATTGTGCGTCCCGAAAATCATATCGACTTGGTCATACGTCTTCAGAATTTTATTGACCACCGATTCCTCTTGGGACATACAGCCGCAAACCCCGATAAGAACATCCGGATTTTCAAGTTTTAATGGTTTTAGATGGCCAAGTTCACCGAACACTTTGTTTTCGGCGTTTTCACGAATGGCGCATGTATTCAACAAAATGACGTTTGCATCTTCAACGGAATTTGCAGTTTCATAACCCAGCTGCATCAAGATTCCGGCTATTACTTCCGTGTCGTGCTCGTTCATTTGACAGCCATAAGTACGGATATAAAATTTGCGGCCCTTGCCCATGTCCGCAAATCTAGGATCAATCTTAAAATTATCAAAATAAGCGACTTCTTCTTTTCCTCGTTTTTTAGCGTCTTTCAATGAAGGAGGCGTATAAACGCTTTGGAAGTATTGGCTATAATCCTTTTCAGGCTTGGCCGGTGTCGCTGCCACTTGAGTTGACTGCAATCGCTGTTCCTCATTCATGAAAAAACCCCTTTCAATCAATACCTTATTATACTGAATAAGGCCGCTGCTCTACAAGATGCGCGCCTGAATTGTCGGAGAATCGACAAGAAGACCCCGTTTAGTTTTCGAACGGGTAATCTTCATTGATGTAAATGCGTTCGAAAGATGTGGTTTTGCCTGTTTGGTCGTCCACTTCGGTATAAAAGCCGCTGACAACGGAACGGCCTTTTTTCGGCACTTCAAAACGTGTCGGCATATTGGTTTTGAAACGGTATAGCACCGATTCTTTTGTCATGCCCAGAATTTCATCGTAAGGTCCGGTCATGCCAACGTCTGAGATGTATGCAGTGCCGTTCGGCAAAATGCGGGCATCGGCCGTTTGGACATGTGTATGCGTCCCAACGACAACCGAAGCGCGTCCATCCAAATGCCAGCCCATGGCAATTTTTTCACTGGTCGCTTCTGCATGGAAATCGACAAAGACAAGCGGCGAAATGGCTTTTGCTTCTTCTATCAGCGCGTCCACCGTTTTAAACGGGTCCTCATGCGGCGGCAAGAACACGCGGCCATGCAAATTGATGACAGATAAGGTTTGGCCGTTTTTTGTTACAGTCGCCATGCCGCGCCCAGGCGCTTCTTCCGAAAAGTTTGCAGGGCGGATTAAATAATCGACTTCATCGATAAAGTCGAATATTTCTTTCTGGTCCCATGTATGGTTGCCCATCGTCACCATATCCACGCCCATAAACAACAGGTCTTGGTAAATGGCTTTTGTGATGCCTCGGCCAGCTGCAGCGTTTTCGCCGTTCGCAATTACTACATCCGGTGCATATTTTCTTTTTAAGCGGGGTAAATAAGATTCCAGTGCATCTCTGCCAATCGAGCCGACGATGTCACCAATAAATAAGATTTTCATTTAGTCACCTTTTTCCATAAGAAAAAGGCTTCTTTGAATAGACATTCATCGAAGCCTTTATCGTATTATTTTGCGTATTCAACTGCTCTTGTTTCCCGAATCACCGTAACTTTGATATGGCCAGGATAATCCAGCTCTTCTTCAATCCGTTTACGGATGTCACGGGCAAGGCGATGCGCCGTCATATCGTCAATCTGTTCTGGACGGACCATGATGCGAATTTCGCGGCCTGCTTGAATCGCGAAGGATTTCTCAACGCCTTCGTATGATTCGGAGATTTCTTCAAGCTTTTCTAAGCGGCGGATGTAATTTTCCAAAGTCTCGCTTCGTGCACCAGGGCGCGCTGCCGACAAGGCATCAGCTGCTGCGACAATCACCGAAATGATTGATGTCGGTTCTGTGTCTCCGTGATGGGAAGCGATGCTGTTGATGACAACCGGATGCTCTTTGTATTTCGTGCCAAGTTCCACGCCGATTTCCACGTGGCTTCCTTCTACTTCATGGTCGATGGCTTTCCCTATATCGTGAAGAAGGCCAGCACGTCTTGCCAAAGTTACATCTTCGCCAAGTTCTGCTGCCATTAAGCCGGAGAGGAAGGCTACTTCGACAGAATGCTTCAAGACATTCTGTCCATAGCTTGTGCGGTAACGCAGACGGCCTAGAATCTTGATCAAGTCCGGATGCAGATTGTGGACGCCTACGTCAAAAGTGGTTTGTTCCCCAATTTCGCGGATTTGTTCGTCTACTTCTCGTCTTGACTTCTCAACCATTTCTTCAATGCGTGCCGGGTGGATACGGCCATCAGACACTAGTTTTTCAAGTGCCAGACGCGCTGTTTCTCGGCGGATTGGATCGAAGCCGGATAAGATAACCGCTTCTGGTGTATCATCGATAATCAAATCGATGCCAGTCAAGGTTTCAAGCGTCCGGATATTCCGTCCTTCACGTCCGATAATCCGGCCTTTCATCTCGTCGTTCGGCAAGTTGACTACAGAAACAGTAGTTTCTGCAACATGGTCTGCAGCAAAACGCTGCATTGCCAATGAAAGAATGTTTTTGGCTTTTTTGTCCGATTCCTCTTTTGCACGCGCTTCAGTTTCTTTGATCATTGCTGCAATATCGGTTGAAAGTTCATTTTCAACTTCCTGCAAGATGATGCCTTTCGCTTCTTCGCGTGTTAAAGCTGAAATGCGTTCCATTTCGGCCTGTTGCTGACGGACTAACTCTTCAGCTCTGCTCTCCATCTGTACAATATGCTGTTGTTTTTCTGCGAGCGCTTCGTCTTTGCGTTCAAGACTCGCTTCTCTTTTGTTTAAAGCATCATCCTTGCGATCTAAATTTTCTTCTCTCTGCAACAACCGATTTTCTTGTCTTTGAAGTTCAGATCGGCGTTCCCGAATTTCAGATTCTGTTTCAGTACGCAATTTATGATTTTCGTCTTTCGCTTCCAATAAGGCTTCTTTTTTCAGCGCTTCCGCTTCTCGTTTCGCATCTTCAAGAATCTGCTCTGCGGAGTTTTTGGCGCCTGCCACTTTGGAATCATTTGATTTTTTCAACGCAAAATATCCAACAACTACACCGACAATGATGCCAAGCAAAGCGAAGATGATCTCAGTAAAACCCATTCGGACACCTCCTCTTGCTATTCGTATTACCTTTTCAAAAGATGAATAATAAAAGATTTTTTACCTATAAATCGTTTAAAAAAAATTAAATTATACAATTTTAATTGTATAGATGGACTTATACCATGTCAACCCATGGAGCGATGGAAAAGCGGAAGTGCCTGGTCAGCTCCGACAAGCGCTGGAGGGCTTGAAAGCCATGGCGTTCCTTGCCATGGATTCGAGACCGAAGCGACTCGAGGAGCTAGGCACTGGAGTCTAGACAACACCGAAAAGCGCAGGCGGCCGTGCAGATTCGACGGGCATAAGACGGTTCGGCGAAGCGGCGCGTTTTGCCGCATAGCCGAAACGGCTTATGACCCCGAGAATCTGGCCGCCGGAGTCTAGACACTGAAAAGCGGAAGCGCCTGGCCAGTTGCGGCAAGCGTTGGAGGTCTTGAAGCCATGGCGTCCCTTGCCATGGCTTCAAGACCGAAACGACTCGAGGAGCCAGGCACTGGAGTCTAGACAACACTGAAAAGCGCAGGCGGCCGTGCAGGTTTTCAGTAAACTTCAAACTCCGTCCGGATATCCGGCGGCTACTTCAAAAGAAATGCAGAAAAGCCATTCAGCATAGGCTGAACGGCTTTTCCGTGAAGTCAGGTTGTGCTGACTCTTTTCTTATTCTTCGTCATCGATCAATAGACCGAAATCTTCCGGTTCTTCTTCTTTATTATTGGCTGCAATCGTGTATGAAGCAGCTGCCATGCCATAAGATTCACGGATTTTATTTGCGATGTCATTGCGGATTTCCGGGTGCGCAAGCAAGAATTGCTTCACGTTCTCGCGGCCTTGGCCGATGCGCTCTTCATTATAAGAATACCAAGAACCGCTCTTTTGGATAATATCCAATTCTGAACCGATATCGACAATTTCACCTTCACGCGAAATCCCTTTTCCGTACATAATGTCCACTTCCGCTGTGCGGAACGGCGGCGCAACCTTGTTTTTCACAATCTTGATCTTCGTTCTGTTACCGATGATTTCTGCTCCGGATTTCAACGCTTCTGCACGGCGCACTTCCAAACGGACAGACGAATAGAACTTCAACGCGCGGCCGCCTGGTGTTGTTTCCGGGTTACCGAACATAACGCCGATTTTTTCGCGGATCTGGTTGATGAAAATAAGGATTGTGTTTGACTTGTTGACTACTCCTGATAACTTACGAAGAGCTTGGGACATCAAGCGTGCTTGCAAGCCCATATGCGAGTCGCCCATTTCCCCTTCGATCTCCGCTTTTGGCACAAGTGCCGCTACAGAGTCGACTACTACGATGTCAATCGCACCGCTTCGCACAAGAGCTTCTGCGATTTCAAGCGCCTGCTCTCCAGTGTCTGGCTGAGATAACAGCAATTCATCGATGTTCACGCCAAGTTTTTGGGCATAAAGCGGATCTAGTGCATGCTCCGCATCGATGAAAGCAGCAGTTCCGCCAGTTGCCTGAACTTCTGCAATTGCATGAAGAGATACTGTTGTTTTACCTGAACTTTCAGGTCCGTATACTTCAATAATACGTCCGCGCGGGTATCCGCCTATTCCAAGCGCAGAATCAAGCGCCAGTGAACCACTTGAAACCGAAGATACATTACGGTCGCTTTTTTCGCCCAATTTCATGACTGAGCCTTTACCAAATTGTTTTTCTATACCTTTTAAAGCCATTTCTAACGCTGCTTTACGATCGCTCAAAAGAAATCCTCCTCTAATTAAAACCATTTTTTCTACCTGTCTCTAGTATACTAGGTTATTGAGAAATACACAAGAAAAAAGCGAACGTTTATTCGGTTTTTTATTTGCATATATTATATTTACCCTGGATTTGCGGGGCAAAATCAGGATTTAGACGAAAAAACGCACGCAAAATTAAATTTTGCGTGCGTTGCCGTCTGTAAGCGATCGGATTACATATGAAAGGGCCAATTTAACTGCTCTTAGGCGGTTGGTGTTGCGCATTCCCGATAACTGAAGGCGGTAAGCTGTTGTTTCTTCTGCTGTCGCTATGCCGATCCAAACGGTTCCTGCCGGCTGGTCGCCATGAGCATCCGGCCCAGCGGCTCCTGTCAAACTGACACTGATATCGGTGTTGAATCTCTCCCGCGCCCCGTCTGCCATAGCCAGTGCGGTCTGTTCGCTTACCACACCGTACTCCGTCAGCAACTCTTGTGGTAATCCGAGGTGCGCGATTTTCATTTCTTCATTATAAGTGATTACGCCGCCTGCCAGAACAGCACTGGCCCCTGGCACAGAAGCAAGTTCTGATTGAAACAACCCTGCGGTCAAACTTTCTGCCGCCGAAATTGTTTTACCTTGTTCTTTTAAAAGCTCCACGGCTTTTGAAGCTAGCGAATCGTCGTCATAGCCATACAAGTGCTGGCCAACCCGTTCCAGGATTTGAGCTTTGGCGCCGTCGATCAATGTCCACGCTTCTTGTTCCGTATTTGTTTTCGCCGTGATCCGCAGTGTCACTTCTCCATCTGAAGCCAGCGGCGCAATAGTCGGATTGGTCTGACTGTCTAATATGTCTTGAAGGCGGTCTTCAAGTTCCGCTTCGCCAATGCCATAAAAACGCAGTACATGCGATAAAATAACGTCTTCTTTGTTTAAGATTTTTGCAAGCTTCGGCTTCGCTTCAAATTGGAACATTGGCTCCATTTCTTTTGGCGGCCCAGGAAGCAGCATATACAGGTGGCTGTCGGTTTTATACAGCATGCCAGGTGCCATTCCATGGTGGTTGACGAGTACTTCGCTGCCTGATAAAACGAGTGCCTGTTTTTTATTGTTTTCCGTCATGAAGCGGCCGGCACGCTCAAAAAACGCAACGATGGATTCAAGCGCTTCTTCGTCCATTGCTAAAGTGGTGCCTAGATGCCGGGCAATGGTTTCCTTTGTTAAATCGTCTTTTGTGGGTCCGAGCCCACCGGTGAAGATGATCAAGTCTGCCCGATGTTCCGCAATCTCAATGGCACTTTTCAACCGATCGGCATTGTCTCCAACGACGGTGTGATAGTAAACATTAATGCCAAGTTCTGCAAGATGGCTCGACAAAAAACGCGCATTTGAATTTGTGATTTGCCCTAGTAATAGTTCAGATCCAACAGCAATAATTTCTGCATTCACCCATAACCACTCCTTCTGCCCCGTCCAAAGGGGAAATCAATTGCTTGATAAAGCACTTCCGCCATACAAAACTTATTTTGAAGCCAGCAATGCACGCCGGTTTGCATAAAAATAATCCCAGCCGGACCATATCGTGAAAATCAAAGCGATATAGAGCATGATTTCCGCGAACGGGATATTGATTGCTGTGAAAACGATATTGTGAAGCAGCAACGTAATAATGGCAACGATTTGAGCCGTAGTCTTGATTTTCCCAAGGCCCCCTGCCGCCACTACTTCTCCTTCTCCAGCAAGCACCAAGCGGAGCCCAGTAACAGCAAATTCACGGCTAATGATCAAGATAACGACCCAAGAAGGGGCAAATCCAAGTTCCACCAAAATAATTAAAGCTGCAGAAACCAGCAGCTTGTCTGCCAACGGATCTAAAAATTTGCCGAACGTCGTCACTAAATTGTATTTTCTTGCATAATAGCCATCCACCCAGTCAGTCAAAGAAGCGAAGAGGAAAATCATTCCCCCTATAAAATGTGCGACCGGCATAGTTGCTCCGAAAAGCGTCATCGTCCCCCAATTAAAATCAATCAACATGACTGCCATGAAAAGGGGGATCAGCAATATGCGGGATATGGTAATCTTGTTTGGAATATTCATAGATGCATCTCCTTTCTGCCTTTCAAGAAAAATAGCCATCTGTTGATGGCTATTCTTCGTCTTCAAAACGAATCACAATATTTTGGGTAATAGCGTTTTGTGCGTACTCAACCTGTTCATCATTCACTGTCAACGTCACGTTAGATGTTGCACCAATCCGGACACGGACTTGTGTGACTCCTTCCAAATCGATGGTTTCACTGTCACCATCTTGCATCGTACGGGCCGGCTCCATCAATTCCTTTTGGTTTTGATCAGTCGCCGATACCCATGAAGCGCCAGATGCCTCAATTTGCAATTCTCGTTCTGCAGGACCTGTATACACATATGTCGTCGTTTCGCCTTGAGTGCCTTCTTCTGCTAAACTTGCCTCAGGTTCTTCTTCTGGCTCTTCAGGTGCTGCTTCTTCTTCAGCCGGCTCTTCCTCAGTTGCCGGAGCTTCCTCTTCTTCAGAAGTTGCCGGCTCTTCGTATTGAACGCCGCCGTCTTCCGCTACTTCTTCCGTAGGATTGTTTGTCGCAAGAAACTGATAAAAAAACCAGACAACACCAATGATAACAACAATAAATAGTGCAACAATGATTTTCGGCATCACTTCACCGATGCCACTTGAAGAACTTCTTGCAAAAGTTTGCCTGCGTGAAGGTGTCGGTGGTGCCATTGGCGGCCGAACATCTTCTTTCACTTTTTCAGGCACTTCTGATTTATGCTGCTCCAACAGTTCATCCGAATTCAAGCCGACTGCTTCTGCATATTGCTTGATGAAAGCCCGTACGTAGAACGGACCTGGCATCATGCTGTAATCGCCTTCTTCGATTCCAGCCAAATAGCGCTTTTGTATTTTCGTAACACCTTGTAAATCCTCTAAACTATATCCTTTTGCGATTCTCGCTTCTTTCAAACGAGTACCTAATTCGCTCAACACAACCACCTGCCTACCTAAAAGTTAAATCCACCAAACATATCTGCTTGGTTCTCTTCGTTCATAAAATCATTTTTTTCCAATACTTCGTATGTAATTTTTTCGTCAGGATGATGGCGCAACTCAATAATGTAATCAAAATCTTCAATGCTGTAATCTGATTGCTGAACAAACATATCCGGATGCTCAACTACTTTGATGGTTGGCATTCGCATCATTTCCCTGACAAGCTGCATATGGCGTTCATCTGACGCTTTGCGTGTTACGATGCCATCCAAAATAAAAATATTGTTGTCACTGCGCTCATCGCCCATCAGCTGATTGCGCACTGTTTGCTTAATCATCGTCGAAGACAGGAAAATCCATTTCTTGTTCGCGCTGACGCTTGCAGCGACAATGGATTCGGTTTTTCCGACCCGCGGCATTCCCCGCAATCCGACTAATTTATGGCCTTCCTGTTTAAAGATTTCAGCCATAAAATCCACCAAAAGACCGAGTTCATCCCGCACAAAACGAAACGTCTTGCGGTCATCAACATCCCGTTGGATATACCGTCCGTGGCGCACAGCCAGAATATCGCGCAGCTTCGGTTCACGGAACTTGGTTACGACAATAGTCTCAATCGTAGATACAATTTGCTCAAAGCGCTCCAATTGAACGTAATGTTCCGCACGCAACAGCATTCCGCGCCTGCCTTGGTCCACGCCATTAATGGTCACAATATTAACTCGCAGCATACCGAGAAGCGAAGCAATATCTCCTAATAAACCAGGACGGTTCACTTGGATCTCATATTCAAAATACCACTCTATCATCGCTAATCCGTCCTTTCACTTCGGAGTATCAACCTTCTAGTTCCCCTCTCTTATAATAGCGGATTTACCGCTTCAAGAAAAGGGGGACTATAGGAGCAATGCTTTGCCATTTTCATGTATGCCAGCCGCCATTGACCCGCAAAGTTTGGCCCGTCATATAATCCGCTTTACCATTAACTAAAAAGTCCACTGCATTAGCGACATCTTGCGGAGTCCCAAGCCCAAGCGGAATTTCTTCTTCAATTGCAGCCAGCTCTTCTTCAGACCATGCCCGATTCATTTTTGTCCTGATAAATCCTGGCGAAATTGCATTGACACGTGTTCCGGATGCCGCCATTTCTTTCGCATATGCTTTAACGAACGATAGCTGCGCCCCTTTTACCGCTGAATATGCTGTTTCCATCGAAGCCCCTATTTCTCCCCAAATAGAAGAAATGAAAACCACATACGATTTCGAATGCCGATGAAAATAAGGGGAAAGAAGCCGAACGGCACTCATGGGGTTTTTCACATGCACTTGCCAGAGCTCTTCTAAGTCCGCATCTGTTGTATCAATCAGCATTTTATATAGCGCATGTCCGCTTGCTATGATGACGCATGATGCATCGAAAACCTGCTCCGCTAATTTATCCGCTGCATCGCTTTTTGAAAAATCCGCTCTCACGGGAATGAACTCCTGGTTTGGATAACTGGCTTTCATTTCTTCTGCCAAGTTGTCGAGAGACTTGGAGTTCCAATGCAAATACAAAGACCAATCGGCATCTGCAAGTTGACGGGCTATCTGTTCTCCGATTTCCCCGGAAGCCCCGAGAATAACGGCAAACTTTTTCATTCGCTGTCCTTTTTCGGCGGGACGATAGTGAAAACGGAACGCTGGCTCTCTCTGCTGACTGTATAAAAGGCGGCTTGTAAATCCTCAACGCTTAACGCTTCAAGTGTTGGGACAACATCGAATAAATTCATTTCATTAAACGCATAACGCGTAAACTGGTTGGCAATGTATTCAAGTGAGTTTAGCGCTCTCAGGAAAAAGCCGATCTTTTTCCGCCGTACCCGATCCAAATCCGTTTGACCGAACGGCCACATTTCTATTGCACGCTCGATCGTATTCTGGATTTCTTCAGCTAGCTGTTCCGGTTTTTGTGTATCAGATCCGATAAGGGCATAGCCAAAACCATTCTCCAGTGAATAGTCGAACGAATACGATTCATCGATTAAACCGCTCTCGTACGTATGGTGATAAAAGTCAGACGTGCGGCCAAACAGCAATTCGAACGCTAGTTGGGCAGCCAGTTCGTGTTTTAACATTTCTGGGCCTGACAAATTTACCGCTTCCGGTTTAATGCCGACAAAGACTTTCGGTTTTTGGACGCTCATTTCAAGCGTGCGTTCTTTTATGGCAGCTTCGACCGGTTCGTCCGGGAAAATGCGTTGGATGTTTTCCGGCTTTTCGAACGTTTTTTTCATTTGATTTTCTCGAACAAAAGCCATCATGCTTTCCGGTTCAACTGCTCCAACGATGAATAGCATCATGTTGGATGGGTGGTAAAACGTGTGGTAGCAGGTGTAAAGATGCTCTGCCGTAATATCTTGTATGGATTCGACTGTTCCTGCAATATCAATTTTCACCGGATGATTCTTGTAGAGATTTTCAATGATGCCGAAATACAAACGCCAATCGGGCTGATCATCGTACATGGTGATTTCTTGTGCAATGATCCCTTTTTCTTTCTCTACCGTCTTTTCCGTGAAATACGGTTCTTGCACGAAATCGAGCAAGGTTTCGACATTCTCTTTGATCATTCCTGTTGCTGAGAACAAATAAGCCGTCCGGGTAAACGATGTAAATGCATTTGCGGATGCGCCTTGCTTGCTGAACTGCTGGAAAATATCCCCTTCTTCTTTTTCAAACATTTTGTGTTCAAGAAAGTGGGCGATGCCGTCAGGAACTTTGATCGGTTCTGTTTCACCTAGCGGCACAAAATTATTGTCGATCGACCCGTATTTGGTTGTGAATGTGGCGTAGGTCTTCGAAAAACCTTTTTTCGGCAAGATGTATACTTCAAGCCCATTTTCAAGCTTTTCATGATAAAGTGTTTCGTCTAATTGTTCGAATTGGACTTTATTCATTCGAATCCTCCTCTTTGCCTGATAAGAAATAGGTCATTTCCAACGAAATGTCCCGAGCCACTGCGGCAATGTCTTCTTTTGTGACGTTCTTCCATCTTATAATGAGGTCGTCCGGTTCAAAAGAATCAGACAACTCCATGTATTGGTCGTATATTTCGATTTGGCCACGAGCCGAATCGAGCGCTTCTTTTAGTTGATTGGTCAATAACGCTTTTGTCTGATCGAGTTCTGTATCGGTTATATTGCCTTTTTTCACTTCTTCCAACTGCTCAAGAATCAACTTGACCGCTTTTTCCTCCAGATTCGCATCAATTCCTGCAAGAACAAACAACAAGCCGAACTGAGAAGCATAAGAGCTGGAAACATAATAAGCCATGCTTTCTTTTTCACGGATATTTACAAACAATTTAGAATGGGCATAACCGCCCAAAACACCATTCATCAATTGCATGATTGGAAATTTTTCATCTTTGAAGGTAATAGGCGTATAGAATGCCAAATGAAGTTTTCCTTGCTTCATAACTTCAAATTCCCGCACGTGCGGCTCTTCCGGCTTTTTCAATTCAAGTGGAGGCGCTGCAATGGACTTTTCACGGTCACCGAAATGGAAAAATTCCCGGATGTAAGAAGCGACTGTTTCCGGCTCAATATCGCCGACAGCATAAATTTCAATTTCATTTTCTTCAATCATAGTACGGTATTCCGCCACCAGCAGTTCATTAGTCACGCTTTCCACATCATCAATTGTGCCGTTCGGGCTGATTGAAGCCGGGTGGTCTGGCAAAGCATGCTCCAACATACGCTGTTGCGCATAGCGGGTCTTTTCATCAAATACCGATTCAATACGCTCTTTGATGGCGCTTTTTTCCCGCTCGAATATAGATTGTTTGAACAAACCGTCTTCGAAATTCGGTTTGAACAAGACGATATACATCAAATTCATTACTTTTTCCAAAACTCCAGTTTCCGACAAATACTCATCATTTACCGTTTCCACATTAAGCGTGACGATATGTTCATTTCCTCTTTTTGTCGAGTCCATGTACAAAGAAGTTCCATACAAATCATCTAATACCATCCGCAACGCGGTATGAGAAGGATAGACTTCGTTGCTATGCTGAAGCATATTCGCCAAAATCGATCGTGCAGACGCTTTTTCTTTCGTCAATTTATCTTTGAAGCGGATTGAAAAATTTATCGTCTTGAATTGTGTAGTTTTGTTAACGTGCACATTCACGCCTTTAGCCACATTTATCGTCTGAAACATGCAAAATCCCCTCTCATCGTTCATCTTCTAACTATACCGAACCTTTTCAACTAAATGCAAATAAAGAAAAGCGGAAGCAGCCGCCTAGCCCCGACAGGCAAGAGATGGACCAAAGGCAGTTTGGGCCATCTCTTTGCGACGAAGCAGTGAAGCGATGCAGGAACACAACGGTTTTGGGCAGAACACGCAGGAAATCCTGATTTCCGTAGTGGGCCGACTTTTCCGCCATAAAAAAAAGCCGTCGGAAGGACGGCTTTTACTAGGAATTAACGTTCCCCTTTAATATACGGTTTCCCACTCGCTTTTGGTGCATTGGCACGTCCAATAAAACCGGCAAGCGCTAGAATCGTAAGCACATAAGGAAGAATTAATAAAAACACACTTGGAATATCTTGAACGTAAGGAATGGATGGGCCAGCAATACTCAATGATTGAGCAAATCCGAAGAAAATGGCTGCTCCCATCGCGCCAAGCGGGTGCCATTTGCCGAAAATCATTGCTGCAAGCGCCATGAATCCTTGTCCATTAATTGTTGCATGGCCAAAGTCTCCAGAAATGGTCTGCGCGTAAATCGCCCCGCCGATTCCTGCCAATGCCCCGGAAATCATCACTGCGATATAACGCATTTTGCTGACATTGATTCCCATTGTATCAGCAGCCATCGGGTGTTCTCCTACTGAACGCAGACGCAAACCGAATGGTGTTTTGTAAATCACGAACCAGGCAATAATGGCAACCACAATTGCCAAAATCGATGTATTATAAACGGATTTAAAGAACATTGGCCCAATAACTGGAATATCTTGCAGGAACGGGACGTTGTAGCGTCCAAATCGCTCTGTAATGAAATCCGTTTGGCCTTTCCCGAATATTTTTTGTACCAAATACAACGCCAAAGCAATTGCCAATAAGTTGATGGCAACCCCCGACACCACTTGGTCAGCACGGAAAGAAATAGAAGCGACCGCGTGGAAAAGCGATAACAGCAACGCAGCAACCATCGCCGCAATTAAAGCCAGCCATGGCGTTGCGCCACCGAACGTGTCTGCAAAAAACAAATTAAACAAAATACCGATAAAGGCACCGATAACCATAAGTCCCTCAAGCCCGATATTGACGACTCCCGATCTTTCTGAGAATACCCCGCCAATTGCTACAAAAATAAGAGGAGCTGCATAAAATATCGCTGAAGGAACGATGAAATACAAAACTTCCAAGAAACTCATATTACTTCGCCTCCTTCTTAGTAGCCGCCCGCAGCAAGAGCAAGCGGATTATGTAGCCAGACGCTACGAAGAAAATAATGACTGCGATAACAATTTCAACAATTTCAATTGGGATTCCAGCAGCATTTGGCATATTTAACGCACCGTATTTCAAAGAGCCGAACAATGTGGCCCCAAAAATAACGCCGAGCGGTGTATTCATTCCAAGCAAGGCAACCGCGATACCATCAAAGCCAATACCGGTAAATCCACCTTTAGATGAAACATATTCAAATGTACCAAGAGCTTCCATCGCCCCGCCAAGGCCGGCAAAAGCACCTGAGATAACCATGGCAAGAATAATGTTTTTGTTGACATTCATCCCAGCATATTGAGAAGCATTTTGGTTAAAGCCTACTGCTTTCAATTCAAAACCGAGCGTAGTTTTGTCCAAAATAAACCACATCACCATAACCATTAACAAAGCAACGAAAATCCCATAATGGAGACGGGAGAAATCCGTTAAGTTTTCGAAAAACTCAGAGCGCAAAGAAGCACTTGCAAAAACTGGTTCCGTGCTGTCTCCGCCATCCGATACAGTTTTAATCAATGCGTTCGTAGTATGTAACGCGATATAGTTCATCATAATCGTTACAATAACTTCATGGACATGGAACTTGGCTTTAAGCAGCCCTGGCACAAACCCCCAAAGCCCCCCTGCCACTGCTGCCGCTAGAATGGCCAATGGCAAGTGGATGACTTTCGGCAATTCCACTGCCATCCCTACGTATGCGGCCGCAAACCAACCGACGATCAATTGCCCTTCAACTCCGATATTGAACAGCCCAGAGCGAAAAGCAAATGCCACCGCTAGGCCAGCTAAAATGTACGGTGTGATTTGCCGGATTGTTTCTCCGATTGTATACAGATCTCCAAAGATCCCGTTCCAAAGAGCTGAATAGCCTGCAATTGGGCTAAAGCCACTGACAAGCATGATAATTGCGCCTACCACAAGCCCTAAAATAACGGAAACGATCGGGACCAGGAGATTTATTGCTCTATTCGACATTCTGACCCTCACCTCTCTTCGTCAAACCATTACCATTATTATCATCGTCATTGCGGATATGATGGCCTGCCATCAACAAACCAAGCTGCTGCTCGGTCGTTTCTTCCGGAAGAACGACATCCACAATTTCACCATCGTGGATTACTGCAATACGGTCGGAAACGTTCATAACTTCATCAAGCTCAAATGAGATTAAAAGAACGGCCTTTCCATTGTCACGCTGCTCAATCAAGCGGCTATGGATAAATTCAATTGCTCCTACATCAAGTCCACGTGTCGGGAGTGCCGCAATCAATAATTCAGGATTGCGGTCGACTTCGCGTCCGATAATCGCTTTTTGCTGATTTCCACCAGATAAAGCGCGTGCTGGAGTGTGCGGCCCTTGTGTCCGGACGTCATAAGCTTCAATGATATCCAACGCTTTTTTATCAATTTTGTTGTAATCGATGATGCCCGATTTCGAAATCGGTCCTTTATAATATGTCTGCAAAGAAATGTTGTGGCCAATTGGAAAATCCAGTACCAATCCATGCTTGTGTCTATCTTGCGGGATATGGCCAACCCCGGATTCTGTTACTTGGCGCGGCTTAAGATTTGTAATATCTTTCCCATGGATTGAAACGGTTCCACGTTTTATTTTTCGCAATCCAGTAATCGCTTCGATCAATTCAGTTTGTCCATTGCCGTCAATTCCTGCAATTCCGACAATTTCTCCTTGACGGACGTTCAAACTCAAATTTTTAACTTTTTCCACGCCTCGGTAATCTTCCACCGTCAAGTCCTTAACCATTAAAATATTCTCTTTCGGGAAAGCCTTGCCTTTGTTTGTTTTAAATTCTACTTGGCGGCCAACCATAAGCGCCGCCAACTCATCCGGATTTGTTTCAGCTGTTGTCACTGTACCAATCCCTTGCCCTTTGCGAATCACTGTAACTCGGTCAGAAACATCCATAATTTCTTTCAGCTTATGGGTAATCAAAATAATCGATTTGCCTTCTGCAATAAGCCGTTTCATGATTTGGATCAATTCAGTAATTTCTTGAGGTGTGAGTGAAGCTGTAGGTTCATCAAAAATCAAAATTTCCGCACCGCGGTATAGGGTTTTTAATATTTCAACACGCTGCTGCATACCCACAGAAATATCTTCAATGATGGCATTCGCATCTACATTTAGCCCATACTGCTCAGAAAGTGCCTGCACTTTTTTCGCGGCGTCTTTTTTGTTGGTGACGCCGTATTTGGTCGGCTCGCTTCCCAAAATAATGTTTTCTGTAACTGAGAAGTTTTCAACCAACATGAAATGCTGATGGACCATCCCAATCCCTAAATCATTCGCAACATTGGGGTCGGTAATATTGACTTTCTCCCCACGCACCCGAATTTCTCCGCCTTCTGGCTGGTATAAGCCAAAGAGTACATTCATCAATGTTGATTTTCCTGCTCCGTTTTCACCTAATAAGGCATGGATTTCGCCTTTTTTCAATTGCAGCGTAATGTTGTCATTAGCTAAGAACGTTCCAAATTCTTTTCGGATATTGAGCATTTCGATTACATATTCCACGGTTTTCACTCCCTTGAAAACTGGTACTTTTGTATTAATTAATACAGGAAAGGCTTCTATTGGTTAAAGCCTTTCGTCTATTAATCTTCTAAAATTAGACGAAAAAAAATCATAAAGACCGGCTGAACCGGTCTTTATGATGACCGCAAGTAAATGTGGCTTATTCTACTGTTTCTGGAACTGTGATTTCACCGCTTGCAATTTTTTCTTTGTATTCTTCGATTTGAGCCATTTTGTCTTCTGGAATAGCTCCGCGTGAATCAGCAAGACCGACTCCGTCTTCTGCTAAACCATAAACAATCGTTTCACCGCCAGGGAATTCTCCAGCTTTCGCTTTGTTGGCAATATCGATTACCGCTTGGTCAACTTCTTTTAAAGCTGAAGTCAACGTTACGTTTGCATCGCCAACTTGGCCTTCATCGTATTGGTCAGCGTCAACCCCGATAACCCAAATGTTTGCATCTGGATCTGCTTCTTTACGTTCTTTTGCTTCAGTAAACACGCCGTTTCCTGTACCGCCAGCAGCGTGGAATACAATGTCTGCTCCAGCTGAGTACATGCGGTTTGCAGTTGTTTTACCTAATTCCGCTTTATCAAAAGCACCTGTATATTGCACATCGACTTCAATCGTATTGTCTACAGCGGCAACCCCTTCAAGGAAACCGGCTTCAAAACGCTCGATAACCGGAATATCCTGGCCACCGACAAATCCAACTTTATTCGTTTCAGTCATCAATGCTGCAGCAACACCTGCAAGATAGGCAGCTTCTTGTTCTTTGAACAATACGCTAGCTACGTTTGGTGCATCAACTACTGCATCAATAATCGCAAGTTGAGCGTCTTTCTGCTGCTCAGCGATTTCCTTAACAGCGCCTTCCATTAAGAAACCAATACCGAATACAACATCAAAGTCACGACGGATCAAGTTGTTCAAGTTGGTGTTGTAATCCGCGTCTGAAGCAGATTGCAGGTAGTCGAAACCGCCATCTCCTTTTTTAAGTCCGTTTTCTTCTCCAAACTGCTGAAGCCCTTCCCATGCAGATTGGTTGAACGATTTATCATCCACGCCGCCGACATCTGTAACCATCGCTACAGAAAAATCACTTGCTTCTCCGCCGCCGCTTTCTGAAGAACCACTAGTAGAAGAACCTTCATCACTGCTGCTGCCGCAAGCTGTAAGCATTGTTCCCGCAGCAAGCATTAATGATAGACCCAGACCAAATTTACGTTTTGTCAATGTAATAACCCCCAAGGTATTTTTTTCATAGTAGCAGGAATTTTCAGTTTTACACACGTTTTCGAACTACATGAAAACTGAATTTATCAGCTTTAAAATAGTTCTTAGAATACAGCACCACTTGATCGTTTTCATCATAGTGGATTTGTTTTAACACCAACAATGCGGTTTCTGGATCACATTCGAGTATCGGAGATGCATCTTCATGGTACCCAATTGCATCAATGAACGATACTGCATAAGCAATATGGGTATCTCCAGATTCCTCTAACGCAGAGAAAATAGAACTTTCAGTCCGTCCTAAATAGTTTTCAGGCAAGTAGCCCGATGGAACTGTGTCGATGCAATAAACGACCGGTTCCCCATTTGCTGTACGGACCCGTTCAATTTTAATAATAGTATCATCGCTATTGCATTGAAAGCGTTTTATATCATCTTCCGAAGAAATGGACTCCGTGGTGCTCAAATAAATGGCCCCTGGTTCCATTCCCGCTTGGCGAATCATGTCGGACACACTGGTCAATTGCTCAATGCCTGATGAAAAAACAGGCTTCGGGTTGACAAATGTACCCACTCCATGGCGCCGGATAATGATACTGTCTTCTTCCAATAGCCGCAGCGCTTCTCTAAGAGTGGCGCGGCTTACTCCCAATGATTTGGCCAATTCGAATTCTGATGGCAACTTCTCTTTTTCTTTGTAGACACCAGCTGCAATATCTTGCTTCATTCGATCGATCACTTGGAGATACAATGCACGATGATCCGATTTAATTGTCATGAGATTCACCACCAATGACAGAGATCAGACATCTGATGTAAAACATTCCTACTAACCAGAAATACTATAACACTAAATTTAGTGGAAATAAATAGCCTTTTGTCGAAATTTGCGAATTAATATAACATACTATTTCTTTAATGTGATATTCTGACACAAAAAAACCAATATATATGCTACTCTAACTGAATTTTTCAGTTTAATAGTCCTCTTGTTTTGGAACAAGAACCGTTCTTGGTTTGCTGCCTTCATACGGACCGACTACGCCGCGCTGTTCCATTTGGTCAATAATTCTCGCAGCGCGGGAATAACCAACCCGGAAGCGCCGTTGCAGCATTGAAACGGAAGCTGTTTGCATTTCAGATACCAATTGTACAGCTTCGTCGTAAATTTCATCAGTCTCTTCTTCCAGTTTGGTTTCATCAACTTCGGTTGGAATCATGTCTTCCTGGTATTGCGCTTTTTGTTGCTCAATACAGAAATCCACAATTTTTTCCACTTCTGAATCTGATAAGAATGCGCCTTGCACGCGGACGGGTTTTGATTGGCCTGCGCCGAGGAACAGCATATCGCCACGTCCGAGTAATTTCTCTGCTCCGCCCATATCCAAAATAGTGCGTGAGTCAATTGATGAAGAAACAGCAAACGCAATTCGTGAAGGGATGTTCGCCTTGATTACTCCAGTGATGACATTGACGCTTGGGCGCTGTGTCGCAATGATCAAATGAATGCCTGCCGCCCGCGCCATCTGGGCTATACGTGTAATGGCATCTTCAACTTCGTTTGATGCAACCATCATTAAATCCGCCAACTCATCAACAATGACGACAATGTAAGGCAATTTCGGATGTTTTTCTTCATTTTCATCATTAAAGGTTTGGACATAATCGTTATAGCCCTCGATATTGCGCGTTCCGGTATGGGAAAACAATTCGTAGCGCCGCTCCATTTCCGAAACAATTTTCTTTAGCGCCTGAGCCGCTTTTCGAGGATCAGTGACAACCGGTGCAAGCAAGTGCGGAATACCATTGTAGACATTCAATTCCACCATTTTCGGGTCAATCATCATCATTTTCACTTCATGCGGTTTTGCCCGCATGATGATGCTGGTGATGATGCCATTGATGCATACCGATTTCCCGCTTCCCGTAGAGCCAGCAACCAATAAATGCGGCATTTTGTTGAGTTCAGTCATAACCGCCTGGCCAGATACGTCCCTTCCCAAACCGAATAGCAGTTTTTTGTCGGGTTTGTCGTTTTCCTCCGATTCCAGCACTTCTCTTAAAGAAACAACGGCCACTTCGCTGTTCGGAACTTCAATTCCGATTGCTGATTTTCCAGGGATCGGCGCTTCGATCCGGATATCCCGAGCAGCTAAAGCGAGTGCCAAATCGTCGGAGAGACTGACAATTTTGCTGACTTTAACGCCTGTGTCAGGCAGGACTTCATATTTTGTTACAGCTGGCCCAAGATGGACCTGCGTCACTTTTGCGCGGACGCCGAAACTTTGAAATGTTTTCTCCAATTTTTTTGCATTCTTTTGGATGCCTGCATATTCCCCACTTTGGTCGCTATGGGGCGGCAAGGCCAACAAATTGATCGGAGGCAATTGATATTCTTCGTTTTCCATTTCTTCTGTAGCCGACATCAACGTGATATCCCCGTCTTCCCGAGGGGGCGCTTCTCCGGTTATTACTTCATCCGGTTCTTCCATCACTTCCACTTTTTTCGGCTTCACGTTTTCTGTGAACGCCGAAATGATCGGTTCTTCATGGTGCTCCATCGGCACAACTAATGGATCTTCTTCATAGTCATCCAGCTCTTCGTCAACTTCAAGAGGCTGGTCAAGAACCGGCTTGCTGCGCGTGGATGAGATCTTTTTCCGTTTCGGCTTTTTCTTTTTAAAGCGGTTAAGAGCCGAAAGCATTAACGGCTTCAGGCTAGGAACTTTTTCTGCAATAAATGGAGCTGCTGTTTTGCCAGTCAAGATAATGGCGCCGATAGACAATAAAATAAGCGCAATGATCCAAGTGCCTGCAGTAGCGAACAATACGTGGAATATCGAATATAGGATAGCTCCTAAAAACCCGCCGCCGCTCGCTGAGTAGCTTTCCCATATTGTCCCGGTCACTTTCGTCGACCTGATCGTTTCAGCCATGACATTAGCCGATGTGATCGGCAATATGGACCCTGCGGCCCAAATCAAATGGCAAATCAGTAATGTCCCCGTTAATAGGAAAAAGGCGCCTGCTGCCGCTTTCAGTTTAGGGCGCGGCCAGCTGCGCTTGATCATGACGTGGACAGCTGTAAACAGTAATGCGATCGGCACTAGGAAAGCCAAATAACCCGCAAAAAGTTCGGCCGTATTGTAGAGCATCTTCCCAATAATTCCAAGCTGAAAAGCCATGAATGCGGAAAGCCCAATCAATACGAGGCCAATCACTTCAAATGCGATCATCGGCATCGGCTGTTTCTTTTTTGTTTTTGTTTTCACTTGTTGCTTTTTCTTTGGACGAGTCCGTGGCACTCTAATCCCTCATTTCTCAGATAATCGAAAAAGGATTTCCGCCGATCGGTCGGCTTGGAAATCCTTTCACTTTTTTCTCTCTTAATATTCCATGATAATCGGGATGATCATCGGACGGCGTTTTGTTTGTTGGAACAGGTAAGAATTTAATGCATCACGAATTTCCTGTTTGATGTTATTCCATTCGAACGTTTCTTTCGCTACATACTTATCTACAATTTTACGGACCAATTGAGCCGATTCATCCATCAACTGTTCAGATTCACGCACATAAACAAATCCGCGGGAAATCATTTCTGGGCCGGATGCAATTTTCTTTTCTTTGCGGTTCAAAGTGACCACTACGATGAAAATACCATCTTGCGACAAAAGCTTGCGATCACGAAGAACGATGTTGCCTACATCACCGATTCCAATGCCGTCAATCAGTACATTGCCTGCTGTTACGCGTCCGCTCATGCGTACTTTGCCATTTTTGTATTCAACAATATCGCCTTTATCCGCAATGAAGATTTCCGATTTTTGCAGGCCGACTTGCTGGGCCAATTTCGAATGGGCGATCAGCATCTTGTATTCGCCTTGAATTGGAATAAAGTATTTGGGTTTCATCATATTCAACATCATTTTTAAATCTTCTTGGCTGCCATGGCCGGAAACGTGGACTTTCTTGCTGGAAGTCAATACGTTCGCGCCAGCTTTCGCCAATTTGTTCATCGTCTGGAACATTGGAACTTCCATTCCAGGAGATGGCGTAAACGTGATTAATACCGTGTCCGTATCCTTGATCTTCACGTCTTTATGTTGTTTGCGAACCATCTTGTCAAGCGCTTCTAATGGTTCGCCCTGATTGCCGGTAACGATGATGACAACTTCGTCATCACGGTATTGCTCCAGATCTTTCAACGAAATGACGGTATCTTCATCAACCGTCAGATAGCCGAGGCGCAAGCCCACTTCGTAGCTGCTCTCCAGGCTTCTTCCGGCAACCGCCACTTTTTTCCCGGTCATTTTGGCAAGATCAAACACTTGCTGAATGCGGATGAAGTTTGAAGAGTAAAGAGAAACAAGAATTCTTCCTTCAGCAGCATGGAATGCCGTCAACAAATGATCAGCAATCACTGTCTCAGAAGTTGTATGGCCTGGACGTTCAGCTTCGGTCGAATCTGATAAGAGCATGAGAACGCCGTCTTCTCCCAATTTGGCCATTTTCGCGATATCCGGTCTGTAGCTGCCTTTCGCCGATTGGTCAAACTTAAATTCGCCTGTATGCACAATCGCACCTTCCGACGTATGGAATACAATTCCCAAAGCATCCGGAATGCTATGTGTTGTATGGAAAAAAGTTACATGTGTAGTATCGAAATTCATACGGCTTTTATTTGTAACTTCAAAAAACTTCACATGCTTCAAAGAGCCCTGCTCTTTAACGTGTTCTTTCGCTAACGCAATCGTCAACTTTGATCCGTAAACCGGCGCCTGGATTTTTTTCAATAGGTAAGCAATCGAGCCGATCGCGTCTTCATGACCATGTGTCAAGAAAATCCCTTTGACCCGCTCTTTGTTTTCTTCCAAATAACTCATATCCGGGATAACAATATCGACTCCGAACATTTCATCTTCCGGGAACATCAATCCGCTGTCCACTACGAATAAGTCTTCATCAATTTCAATGACATACATTGCTTTGCCGATTTCGCCGACTCCGCCTAACGGTATTACTCTAATCAATTCATTTTTTATTTTAGCCACTTAATTTCCTCCTAAAATTTACCCGTACATATCCATGGATATTATTATACGGGAATTATAGGAAACAGTCCAAAGAAAAAACAAACCGGGGCAAGCCCCGGTTCATCTACCAAGCTGTATCCAGTTGTTTCGTACAATTATAAGATTTGTTCTTTTACTAAAGCTTCAGCGATTTGAACCGAGTTCAGCGCTGCTCCTTTTACCAAATTATCGGATACGACCCATAGATGGAAGCCTCTTGGATTGTCCAGATCTTGGCGAATCCGGCCGACAAAAACTTCGTCTTTCCCAGCAGCCATTAGGGGCATCGGATATACTTGGTTTGCTGGATCGTCCATCAATTCTACGCCTGGTGCTTGTGCGATCGACTGTTTTACATCCTCAACCGTCGGAACTCCTTCAAGCTCGACATACACCGATTCCGAATGGCCAGTCACGACTGGAAGGCGGACGCAAGTAGCGGCTACCGATAGGTTTTCATCGTGCATGATCTTTTTCGTTTCGTTGATCATTTTCATTTCTTCAAACGTGTATCCATTGTCAGTGAATTGATCAATTTGCGGAATTGCATTAAAAGCGATCGGATAATGGCGGTCTGCCGATTTCACCGGCAATACACTCGCTTCCGCATTTTTCACATTATCAAAGTCGGCACTTTGGTTTTTCAACTCGTTGATGGCATTTACGCCTGCACCTGATACGGCTTGGTAAGTTGAAACGACAATTTTCGATAGTCCGTACTGTTCTTTGAGGGGTTGAAGGGCGCAAACCATTTGTATTGTAGAACAGTTCGGATTCGCGATAATCCCTTTATGGGCATGAATGTCCTCTTTGTTTACTTCTGGCACAACAAGCGGCACTTCTTTGTCCATGCGAAAAGCACTGGTATTGTCGATAACAACTGCTCCACGTTTAACGGCTTCCGGCGCAAACTTTTCGGAAATGCTGCCTCCAGCACTGAATAAGGCCATATCAATGCCTTCAAATGATTCCGGCACTGCTTCTTGAACGATATATGTTTCGCCTTTAAAAGCTATTTCCTGGCCAGCAGAACGGCTGGATGCCAAAAATACGATAGTTTTAACTGGAAAGTTTCTTTTTTCAAGTTGTTCTTTCATTTGTTGGCCGACTGCTCCAGTGGCCCCCATAATTGCTATATTATACGATTTCACAAGCTTCTCTCCTTCAATGATATTGGCGTAATTGTACCATAATTTAGCCTACTGCAGTATTGAATTAAACAAAAAGCTTCGGGCAAATACCGTTGGAAGAAAAAATAAAAGAAGCTCCCTCGTTAAGAGGAAGCTTCTTTTGACCGAATGATTGAAATTGCTGGTTGACCGGTGATCAAGCTCATCAGCGATTCCACTTTTTCTTGGGAGACCGCATCAATTTGTGCTAATACTTCATCATAGTCCAAATGCCGGCCAAGCATCAATTCTTGTTTGCCATTGCGGCTCATGCGTGAACTCGTGCTTTCTAGGCCAAGCATTAAATTGCCCTTTAGCTGTTCCTTGGAATCCGTAACTTCTTCCCGCCCTAGTCCTTGCAAGCGCATTTCTTCAAGCGATTGCAGAATCACTTCCTGCAATTCGGGGATTTGCTCATCAGCCGTACCGCCGTAAATGGCTAATGTGCCATGGTCGGAATAGGCTGAATGATAGGAGTATACCGAATAGGCCAACCCCCGCTCTTCCCGGATTTCCTGGAACAGGCGCGAAGACATCGAACCGCCTAATATATTGTTTAACACCGACAAGCTATAAATATTAGGGTCGTTCAACGAAAGTCCTGGATACCCTAAACATAGATGGCCTTGTTCCGTGTCTTTATTTTTATAGGAAAATCCGGCAGAAAAATCCGGCAGCATATGAATTTTTTTGTTTTCCGGTTTTTTAAATGAACCAAAAAGAGTTTCGGCCACTTTTAACAATTGCGGCGTGATATTTCCCGCTATGGAGACGACCGTATTTTTCGGCGTATAGAAGCGGTCCATAAACTCTATGATTTTTTCTTTAGTAAACCTTGGAAGCGTTTCAGTGGTCCCTAGAATGGGAGCACCGATTGAGTGGTGTGGATACATCACTTTCCATAGCTGTTCGTGGACATCGTCATCCGCCATGTCTTCGGTCATACTGATTTCTTCCAAAACCACTTGCCGTTCCTTATCAATTTCAGCGGGGTCCATCACCGAGTTGAAAAACATGTCTGCAATTACCTGTACCGCATGCTCTGCATGATGGTCAAGAACTTTCGCATAGTAGCACGTATATTCTTTTGATGTGTAAGCATTGATGTCTCCGCCGATGCGGTCAAATTCACGGGCAATTTGTTTAGCTGTACGCGTTTCGGTTCCTTTGAACAACATATGCTCGATAAAATGTGTAATACCGTTTTCTTCAGGCGATTCATCGCGCGATCCCGCTTTCACAAAAACGCCGACAGCCACCGAGCGAAAATGCGGAATATGTTCTGACACGATGCGCAATCCATTTTCGCAAGTATGTGTTGTAACCACTCTAACCGTCCTCCCATACGAAAAAATTGCCAACAGAAGCTGGCAATTTCCCGTATTTCTTAATTTTATTGGTTGGCTTTTTCAGCCTCTTCTTTTTCTTCTTTTAAAACAATCTTCCGTGACAAGTTAACACGGCCTTGGCGGTCTATTTCAATCACTTTTACTTTCACGACATCATCCAGCTTTAACACATCTTCCACTTCTTTTGTCCGTTCTTCCTGGATTTCAGAAATGTGGAGAAGGCCATCTTTGCCAGGGAACAATTCGACAAATGCACCGAATTTTTCAATTCGTTTTACTTTGCCTTCATAATATTCTCCGACTTTCGCTTCGCGGACAATATTTTCAATCATCGCTTTCGCTTTTTCGTTCATTGTTTGATCAACGGAAGAGATAAAGATTGTGCCATCTTGCTCTGTATCAATTTTAACGCCAGTCTCATCGATAATTTTGTTGATGACTTTGCCACCAGGCCCGATTACGTCACGGATCTTGTCCGGATTAATCTTCACCATGATGATTTTCGGCGCATATTGTGATAAACGTTCACGCGGTTCAGAAATCGTCGCTAACATCGAATCCAAGATATGAATACGCCCAATTTGAGCTTGTGTTAATGCTTCTTCCAGAATTTCGCGGGACAGGCCTTCGATTTTGATGTCCATTTGAAGTGCCGTGATGCCTTTTGCAGTACCAGCCACCTTAAAGTCCATATCGCCAAGATGGTCTTCCATGCCTTGAATATCTGAAAGCACTGTATAGTTATCGCCTTTTTTCACAAGACCCATGGCAATGCCGGCAACCGGCGCTTTCAATGGCACCCCTGCATCCATCATTGCCAAAGTTGATGCACAAATACTCGCCTGTGAAGTCGAACCGTTCGATTCAAGAACTTCAGCAACCAAGCGAATTGTGTAAGGGAAGTCTTTTTCGTTCGGAATAACAGCTTCCAATGCACGTTCACCAAGAGCCCCGTGGCCGATTTCGCGCCGGCCTGGGCCACGAAGAAAACCAGTTTCCCCTACTGAGAACAACGGGAAGTTGTAATGGTGCATAAAGCGCTTTGTATCTTCAATTCCAAGGCCGTCAATGATCTGGACATCGCCAAGAGCCCCTAACGTACAAATGCTCATTGCCTGAGTTTGTCCACGAGTAAACAAGCCCGAACCATGGGTACGGTTTAAGATGCCGACTTCTGAAGACAGTGGCCGAATTTCAGAAGGCGTGCGGCCGTCGGGACGGATTTTTTCATCCGTGATCAAGCGGCGGACTTCTTCTTTGACCATTTTATCCAAGATTTGGTTGACTTGTTTTTTGACATCATCATCAGCGTCTTCGTAAGTAACTAGAACGCGTTCTTTGACAACGTTGATTGCTTCAGAACGTGCTTGTTTTTCACTTACTTGAACCGCTGTTTTCAAATCGGTTTCAGCTGCGGCTCTGATTGTTTCGGTAAGATCGGCATCTAACTCATAAAGTTGGATTTCCGTTTTTTCTTTTCCTACTTCTGCCGCAATTTCTTCTTGGAACGCAATCAATTTCTTAATTTCTTCATGGCCGAACATAATTGCTTCTAACATCGTTTCTTCAGATACTTCTTTTGCACCTGCTTCAACCATGTTAATAGCGTCTTTCGTTCCCGCAACCGTTAAGTTGATCAAGCTTTGCTCCAACTGTTCGTTTGTCGGGTTGATGATAAATTCATCGTCGATCATTCCGATGATTACTCCCGCAATTGGTCCATCGAACGGAATATCGGAGATCATCAAAGAAAGTGAAGAACCAAACATTGCTGCCATTTCAGAAGGGCAATCCTGGTCTACGGACATGACCATGGAGATGACCTGTACTTCGTTGCGGAAACCATCCGGAAATAGTGGGCGAATCGGACGGTCGATCAAACGGCTCGTCAAAGTCGCTTTTTCTGATGGACGCCCTTCGCGTTTAATAAAACCGCCTGGAATTTTGCCGACGGCGTAAAGGCGTTCTTCATAGTTAACTGTAAGCGGGAAAAAATCCGTCGCTTTCGGTGTTTTTGAAGCTGTTGCTGTAGAAAGTACTGCCGTATCGCCATAACGGATCAATGCTGCTCCGTTTGCCTGTTTTGCCAATTGACCGACTTCGACCTGCAATTTCCGGCCTGCCCAATCAAGTGTATAAACTTTTTTCGTTTGCTCCATAATCGAGCTCCTCTCTCTTACAATCTTTCAAAAACTACTTTATGTATCTTTTAGTAGTGTATCAAAAAAGCACCTTTAGTGCGATTGAATGTTAAAACTTTTATGCATAAAGAAAAAGCGGGACAAGTCCCGCTTTTGCTAGTTGCTATTATCGGCGTAAGCCTAGTTTTGAGATTAACTCACGGTAGCGCTGTACATCGTTCTCGCGCAAGTATTTAAGCAAGTTACGACGGCGTCCTACCATTTTGAAAAGTCCACGACGTGAGTGGTGATCTTTTTTGTGGGTACGCAAGTGCTCGTTCAAGTTGTTGATGTCTTCTGTAAGAATGGCGATTTGAATTTCTGCAGATCCAGTATCTGTTTCATGCACTTTAAATTCATTGATCAATTCATTTTTACGCTCTTGAGTGATAGCCATACTGTTTCCACCTCCTAATTTCGAATATCCCCAATTACCGAGCAAACGTTGGTGATTCGTATTGCCAAGCAATGGTTCGTACTTTTAGTACTTGTAAATCATAGCATATCGCTTTTTCAAAATCAACTGCTCCGTTTAGTTTAAGCTCTCGAAAAACCGGATTGCTGTTTCTTTGTCCCGCTGAATTTGCGCTTTTAATTCGTCGATTCCTGAAAATTTCTTTTCGTCGCGGATTCGCTGATGCCATTCGACCGTCACTTGTTCCCCGTAGATATCTTTGTTGAAATCAAGAATATACACTTCAATGCTCAGCTTTTTCACTTCTGGATTGTTGAACGTCGGCTTGTAGCCAATGTTGCAGACACCATCGTAGAGGTTTTCCTGTACACGGATCCGGACAGCATAAACGCCGCGGCCTGGCACAAAAGTTCCGAGTTCCGGTTCGACATTCGCAGTTGGAAACCCGATCGTCCGTCCTCGCTTATCCCCGTTGACTACAGTGCCGACGATTTTGAACGGACGGCCAAGAAGACGGCAAACTTCCCCGACTGCGCCTTCTTTCAATAAACCGCGAATGCGCGTCGAACTGATTTTCTCTTCTCCATCTTCTTGCTTTGGAATGACTGTGATGCCATATGCACCTTCGCTGCACTCTTTCATTGTCTCCATATCGCCTTTGCCAAAATTGCCGAATGAAAAATCAAATCCGGCAGTAACGTGGACAACGTTAAGGTCCTTGATAAAATGCTGAATAAACTGCTCCGGCGTCAACTGGGCAAATTCCGATGTGAAGCGCACGATAAAGCAAACGTCGACTCCGATTTCTTTTAATATTTCCATTTTTTGCCGTAGAGGAGTTATATAGAAGACTTCTTCTTTTCTCCCCCCTAAAACTAGCGATGGATGCGGATCAAATGTCATGACCGCAGATTTGATGCCTTGTTCTTTCGCCCGTTCGATAGCTTCGCCGATAACGCGTTGATGCCCTTTATGTACACCGTCAAAAAAACCAAGAGCCATAGACAAAGCTCCTAAATCTTCTTCGATTTTCATTTGGTTTGGATAGTTCAAGTAAAAAATCTTCATTTTACACCTCGTCCATTGTCGGTATGCTAAACATTTTTTCCGGCTTCATCTTATCCGCTTTTTCAGGATGCCTTTTGTATAATGCTAACGGATGCCCCTTGACAGTAAATACTACAAATTCTTGTTCGGCAAGAATCGAGTGGCGCTCGAGCACCTGGCCGTTTTTGATCGCAAATATATTTTTTTCTTCGATTTCGACAAAAGGAAAGACACTGAGGCCATAACTTAGCGGTTTCAAGATAGTATTTACATTATCATTTTGCGCAAGTTCAGCCACTTGAGCAAGTGTTACGCAATCTTCACGGCTGAATTTTCCTGACTGTGTCCTTGTCAGCCTAGACATATGAGCCGGATAACCCAGTGCCTGTCCAATTTGAACAGCCAGTGTCCGGATGTACGTTCCTTTGCCGCAGCGGATCCGTATATTGAACTTTATGCTTTTGCCAGTCCACTCCTGCTGGTCATCCAGCAGCTCAATAGCGTCGATGCGGACGATGCGCGAAGGCCGCTCCACTTCGATGCCTTGCCGCGCATATTCATAGAGCTTTTTGCCCTTCACTTTAACCGCTGAATACATCGGTGGAATTTGAGTGATTTCTCCAGTTAATTTTTCAAACACATCAAGCAATTGCTCTTTCGTAATATGCTTTTCGCTGTCATCGGTTGCCACAACACTTCCTGTCGCGTCTTCTGTTTCAGTCGAATAGCCGATGGTCACTTCCGCTTCATACGATTTCCCTTGGTCCGTGATGTATTCAGCCACTTTTGTGGTATTTCCGATGCAAATCGGCAAAACTCCGTCCACTTCAGGATCGAGTGTGCCTGTATGGCCGACTTTCTTCGTTTTTAAAATTTTTCGCAGTTTGAACACACAGTCATGGGAAGTCATGCCACGTTCTTTCCATAATGGCAAAATGCCGTTGATCGCCATCCATTTCAGCCCCTTAATTTCTATGTAAAAAAAGCCTGCTAATCTAAGAAAATAGACCGCAGGCTCGAGTTTTATTCTTCTTCTTTAGGTTCTTCTTTTATGTCGCGCAACAAAGAGTCAATGCGATTGCCATATGCTACAGAAGTATCAAATTCAAACGATAATTCCGGAGTTTTCCGCAACCGGATCCGTTGTCCGATTTCCGAACGGATAAACCCTTTGGATTTGGATAACCCGAGCAATGTTTGCTCTTTTGTCTTATCATCGCCTAAAACACTGATATAGACTGTAGCCATTTGCAGGTCACCCGTTACTTCAACATCCGTTACGGTTACAAAACCGATTCTTGGATCTTTCAGTTTGCGGCTGATGATATCGCTCAACTCTTTTTTCATTTGTTCACCTACACGATTCGAACGCATCGTCATCACTATTTCACCTCGTTCTCACAAATATTCTTTTTGAATCTCTAAACATTCCCATTCCGGATTGCTTTCCAAGTAGTGCAGCACTTGCTCCATTTCCTTATCCGCCATTTCTTTCGAGGAAGAAACAGTGACAAAAGCGATGCGCGTTCGCTGCCATACATTTTGGTGGTCGACTTCCGCAGCGGAAACGTTAAATTTTTGCTTTGAACGGGTTAACATGCTTTTTAAAACTGCCCGTTTTTCTTTCAAGGAATGTGCGGTTGGAATGAAAAATTCGCATTCCATGTAAACGATCATTTCCGTTTGATTTCTTCCATTACGTAAGCTTCAATAATATCAAGTTCTTTAACATCATTGAAGTTTTTGATGGTAATCCCGCACTCATATCCTTGAGCAACTTCTTTAGCGTCATCTTTAAATCGTTTCAACGTATCGATTTCACCTTCGAAAACAACAATGCCTTCACGGATAACACGAACGCCGCTATCTCTTGTGATTTTGCCTTCTATTACATAACTGCCGGCAATTGTACCGACTTTCGATACTTTAAATGTGCTGCGGACCTCTGCTTGGCCGATAATTTTTTCTTCAAATTCAGGATCAAGCAATCCTTTCATTGCGAACTCGATTTCTTCGATCACTTTGTAAATGATGCGATGCAGACGAATATCTACGCCTTCAGCTTCTGCAGCACGCTTCGCGTTTACATCCGGCCGGACGTTAAAGCCGATGACGATTGCATTGGATGCAGCAGCAAGGGCGATGTCCGATTCAGTAATTGCGCCAGCGCCGGTGTGAATAATTTTCACATTTACGCCTTCTACATCAATTTTCATAAGGGAAGCAGCCATGGCTTCTACTGAACCTTGAACGTCAGCTTTAACAATCAAGTTTAGTTCTTTCATTTCCCCTTGTTTCATCTGGTCAAACAAATTATCAAGCGTAACACGTGTTTTCTCTGAACGCTGAACTTGAAGCGCTGAAGCGGCGCGGGTTTCGCCCACTTGGCGCGCTGTCTTTTCATCTTCAAAAACAACAAAACGGTCTCCTGCTTGTGGAACATCGTTCAATCCTGTAATTTCAACCGGAGTTGAAGGGCCTGCATCTTTAACGCGGCGCCCAAGGTCATTGACCATTGCGCGGACACGGCCATACGTGTTGCCGACAACAATTGGGTCTCCAACATTCAACGTTCCATCTTGCACTAGCAATGTAGCTACCGAGCCGCGGCCTTTATCAAGCTCCGCTTCAATAACGGTACCAATTGCACGTCGTGCAGGGTTCGCTTTCAGTTCTCCAACTTCTGAAACAAGCAAAATCATTTCAAGAAGCGAATCGATGCCTTCGCCTTTCAAAGCCGAAATTGGAACGAAAATTGTATCGCCGCCCCAAGCTTCCGGCACTAATCCGTGTTCAGTCAACTCTTGCATTACGCGGTCCGGATTTGCGCTTGGCTTGTCCATTTTGTTGACCGCGATAATGATCGGAACTTCAGCCGCTTTTGCGTGGTTGATTGCTTCAACTGTTTGTGGCATAACGCCGTCATCAGCTGCTACTACGATAATCGCAAGGTCAGTGACTTTGGCTCCACGTGCGCGCATTGTCGTAAACGCTGCGTGCCCTGGAGTGTCCAGGAATGTAATTTTTTTGCCGGCTTCCGTAACTTGATAAGCGCCGATATGCTGCGTGATGCCGCCTGCTTCGCCTGCAGTTACTTTCGTATTGCGGATAGAGTCCAGCAACGTCGTTTTACCGTGGTCAACGTGGCCCATGATCGTAACAACCGGTGGGCGCTCTTGTTGAAGGTCCTCGTCTTCAGGTTCGAAGTAAACTTCAAGGTCTGTTTTATCGACCAGAATTTCTTCTTCTACTTCCACTTCATATTCTGCACAAACCAATTCAATCGCATCTTTATCCAATTCTTGGTTGATGGTCGCCATCACGCCGAGCATGAATAATTTTTTGATGATTTCTGATGGTTCGCGTCCTAATTTTTTTGCCAGTTCCGCTACAGTCAAAGACTCGGAGAACGTTATTTTCGCCGGCAATTCTTTTTCTTTTCTTGGCATTGGCGGCATCGGATTTACCGGTGCCTGTTGTCTGTTTTTGTTGCGGTTTTGATTGTTGCGGTTGCCGCCTGGACGGTTGTTCGAACGTTGGCCTGGGCCAGCAGTCGGTTTCGCCGCTTTTGGCGTAAAATTCGATCCTGTAGTCGGACGGTTCTGGCCTTGTCCAGCAGGACGGTTTTGTCCTTGCCCTGAGCCAGATGGACGTGACTGGCCTTGTCCAGATGGGCGATTGCCTTGCCCAGATCCAGCAGGACGGTTTTGCCCTTGTGACGGACGGTTCCCGCCGCCTGTAGGACGGTTCTGGCTTTGGTGCTGTTGGCGTGTCTGTGTTTGCAAACCTTGTCCATTGGCAGAGTTTTTATAAATGCTGTCCAATTTTGAAATAGCAGTAGGCTCTAATGTAGCCATATGGTTTGCCACTTCAATGTTTAGCTTGGATAACTCTTGAATGATCTCTTTGCTCGGCTTGTTTACTTTTTTGGCGTATTCATGTACTCGAATATTGGTCATCTGCTCACCCCCGGTTATTTTCGTCGAATAAGCTAGTCAATTTTTTAGCAAATCCTGCATCTGTTATTGCGATAACGACTCGTTCATCTTTGCCGATTGCTTGGCCAAGTTCAAACCTTGTGCCAAAAACATGTACTTTGACACCGTATGTTTTGCATTTATCATGCAATTTCTTGTTCGTATTGGCAGAAGCATCTTCTGCTAATATGACCATTTTCGCGTTTCCTCTGCGCACTTCATTGACTACCAGTTCTTCCCCGGTCACAGTCATTCGGGCGCGCGTAGCTAAACCTAAAAATTGAAGAATTTTTTGTTTGATCATTATTTCAGCTGCTCTCTGAGAACGACGCGAATCAATTCATCGTATATTGCTTCTGGAATTTTAACTTCCAGCTGATTTTCCAGCACTTTCTTTTTGCGTGCAACCGCGATGGCTTCTTCCGTCTTAGAGACATACGCCCCACGGCCTGATTTTTTCCCAGTCAAATCGACAAATACTTCGCCTTCTTTTGACCGGACTACGCGGATCATTTCTTTTTTAGGATGCATCTCGCCTGTTGCTACGCATTTCCGAAGCGGAATTTTCTTTTGCAGAGCCACCGGACATCACCTTTTCTCTGTTATTCTTTTTCGTTGTAAAAATCAAAATCGTCAAGATCTTCTTCGTCCGATTCCACTAGCTCAATACTAGCGTTCGGATTCGGATAGATGCCCATTTCCCGGGCATCTGTTTCACTTTTAATATCGATTTTCCAGCCTGTCAACTTCGCAGCGAGACGTGCGTTTTGACCGCGTTTGCCGATTGCCAGTGACAATTGGTAATCCGGTACAACAACAGTAGTCGATTTTTCTTCTTCGTTGACTTGTACATCTAGTACTTTGGACGGGCTAAGCGCGTTTGCGACAAATACCACCGGCTCTTCGGACCATTCAACAATATCGATCTTTTCACCATTAAGTTCATTGACGATTGTTTGGACACGAGCACCTTTAGCTCCTACGCAAGAACCTACCGGATCAATATCTTCGCGGTGTGCGACAACCGAAATTTTCGAGCGGTCGCCTGCTTCGCGAGCAATTGATTTGATTTCAACAATGCCGTCATAGATTTCTGGAACTTCTGTTTCAAAAAGGCGGCGCAATAAACCAGGATGGGTACGCGACACAAACACTTGCGGCCCGCGCGTTGTGCGTTCCACTTTCGTGATATACACTTTGATGCGGTCATGCGGCTGATAGGATTCGTTCGGCATTTGCTCAGTCTGCGGAAGAACCGCTTCCACTTTGCCTAAGCCGACATACAAATTGCGTGCGTCCATGCGTTCAACGATTCCGTTGACAATATCATCGGCGCGGTCGACGAATTCTTCAAAGATCAATCCGCGTTCTGCTTCTCTCACTCGTTGTGTCACCACTTGCTTTGCTGTTTGGGCAGCAATGCGCCCAAAATTGCGAGGCGTCACTTCTTCTTCCACAACATCGCCTACTTCATAAGCAGGGTTGATCGCTTGTGCATCTTCCAGGGAAATTTGCAGGCGTTCGTCTTCCACTTCTTCTACAACGTCTTTACGGGAATAAACAAGCATCGTGCCTGTGTTCAAATTCAAATCGACCCGCACGTTTTGCGCTTGGTTGAAATTGCGCTTGTACGCAGTTACCAACGCCGCTTCAATCGCTTCAATCAGTACATCGCGTGAAATCCCTTTTTGTTTCTCCAATGCATCTAAAGCATCTAATAGCTCACTGCTCATCTTATATTCACTCCCAAGTTCTTAAATCAGGTTTTGCAGAAAAATCAATGGCGAGCCGGATGACTGCAATTTTCTTTCTTTCAACCACAATTGTTTTTCTTCTTGTCTTGATTTTGATCTCAATTTCAACTTCTTCATCATTGTACGAAATCAAATAGCCTTCGAATTCTTTCACATTTTCAATCGGTTCATAAGTTTTGATGTAAATATACCGGCCTAGAGCCTTTGCAAAGTCTTTTTCTTTCTTCAACGGCCGTTCAGCACCCGGCGAAGAAACTTCCAAAAAGTAGTTCTGCTCAATCGGATCTTGCTTGTCCAATACTTCACTCAACTTTTCACTCACCAATGCGCATTGGTCAATATCAATGGGCGCTTCCGGATTGTCTACGTATACCCGCAAAAACCAATTGCGGCCTTCTTTCAAAAACTCTACGTCAACAAGTTCTAAATTTAGTTCGTCGATGATCGGCTGAGCGATTTGTTCGACAGTTTCTGTGATTTTGCTCATACATGCCTCCTGCCAATTTTGTCCCGCTTCAACGGTCAGTAGCTTCACACTTTCAAAAGCGGGAAATCAACAGACCTTAAAAGCTGATTGGTTCAATTGCCGCTCAGTGTAAAACGAGAAAAACTTCCACTGAGACGAGTTTAACTTTATGCCATAACAACAGAAAAGAGCGGGAAATCCCACTCTTCTGCGACAGAGCTATCAATAAATGTTACTACAATAATACCATAGAGCCCGGCACAATGCAAATGACTAGAACAGGGACAGCTGATTGGCATCCGGCATGCCCTCTAGGCAGCCATGTTCATCCATGTATTCAATGATCGTTTTTGAAACACGGCCGCGCTGCTGAAGATCTTCCTTCGACAAGAACGTGCCTTGTTCGCGTGCCGCAACAATCGATTTGGCTGCGTTCGTTCCGAGTCCTGGAATGGCATTGAACGGAGGGATCAGCGTTTTGCCTTCGATAATGAACTGATCAGCCGACGATTTGTACAAATCGACTTTTTGGAACGTGTAGCCTCGTTCAACCATTTCAAGCGCCAATTCCATGACCGTCAGCAAGTTTTTCTCTTTCGTCGACGCTTCTAATCCTTTGGCGTTGATTTCATCGACTTTCGCTTTGATGGAATGCGATCCTTTCGCCATCGCATTAACGTCGAAGTCTTCCGCACGGACCGTGAAGTAAGCTGCGTAATAAAGGATCGGGAAATGCACTTTAAAGTAAGCGATGCGCACCGCCATCAAAACATAAGCGGCAGCGTGGGCTTTCGGGAACATGTACTTAATCTTTTTACATGATTCGATATACCAATTCGGCACGCCTTCTTTTTTCATCGCTTCTTCCATTTCAGGTGTCAGCCCTTTACCTTTACGTACGGATTCCATAATCTTAAATGCCAGCGAAGATTCCAATCCCTGATAAATCAGATAAACCATAATGTCATCCCGGCAGCCGATTACGTCGGACAGCTGGCATGTGCCGTTTTGGATCAGTTCCTGTGCATTGCTCAGCCATACGTCCGTCCCATGGGACAGTCCCGAGATTTGGACAAGCTCCGAGAACGTGGTTGGTTTTGTTTCTTCAAGCATTTGGCGGACGAAGCGCGTCCCGAATTCCGGAATGCCAAGCGTGCCGGTTTTACAGCCGATCTGCTTTTCGGTCACGCCAAGGGATTCGGTGCCGGAGAAAATCTTCATAACTTCCGGATCATCCGTTGGTATGGTTTTCGGGTCGATGCCGGACAAATCCTGCAGCATCCGAATCACCGTCGGATCATCGTGCCCGAGAATATCCAGTTTCAGCAAATTGTCATGGATGGAATGGAAATCAAAATGAGTTGTTTTCCACTCCGAATCCTGTGCATCCGCCGGGAACTGAATCGGCGAGAAATCATAAATGTCCATATAATCCGGAACAACGATGATCCCGCCTGGATGCTGGCCAGTGCTCCGCTTTACGCCGGAACAGCCTTGTACCAAGCGGTCAACTTCCGCTCCGCGGATCGTCATATTATGGTCGTTCGCATAGCCCCGCACATATCCATACGCAGTTTTTTCAGCAACGGTGCCGATTGTCCCTGCGCGGAATACATTGTCTTCGCCGAACAATTCTTTCGTGTAATTATGCGCGTGTGCCTGATATTCACCACTGAAGTTCAAATCGATATCGGGGACCTTATCCCCTTTAAATCCTAGGAACGTTTCAAACGGAATATCTTGGCCTTCTTTTTTGTACGGGATGCCGCAATCTGGACAATCTTTGTCTTTCAAGTCAAATCCGGAACCGACGGAACCATCATCGAAAAACTCCGATTGCTTGCATTGCGGGCAAATATAATGAGGCGGCAAAGGGTTAACTTCCGTGATTTCGGTCAACGTCGCTACTAATGATGACCCAACCGATCCCCGCGAACCAACCAAATAACCGTCATCCAGCGACTTTTTAACAAGTTTATGCGAAATCAAGTAAATAACCGCGAATCCGTGGCCGATAATCGACTTGAGTTCTTTTTCTATCCGCGCTTCGACAATTTCTGGAAGCTTCTCACCGTATATTTTATGTGCCATTTGATAACTGAGTTCACGGACTTCTTCATCCGCTCCTTCAATTTTCGGCGTATACAAATCGTCTTTGATCGGTTTAACCGTTTCAATCATATCAGCGATTTTATTCGAATTGGCCACAACGATTTCATGAGCTGTTTCAGCTCCTAAAAAGTCGAATGCATCCAGCATTTCATCAGTCGTTCTAAAGTGGACTTTTGGCAGCTTGTGGCGGTTTAATGGATTGGCTCCGCCTTGAGAACCGATTAGCACTTGCCGGAAAATCGCGTCATTTTCATCCAGGTAATGGACATTGCCCGTTGCAACAAGCGGCAAATCCAATTTTCGGCTCACTTTGACGAGTTTCCGGATGACGTCCTCCAAATTCCATTCATCGCGAATCAATTCACGTTCGATTAAATGTGAATACACTTCTTTTGGATGTACTTCTAAATAATCGTAAAACTGTGCTGTCTGTTCGACTTCTTCCATCGATTTTTGCATCACAGCTTCAAACACTTCACCTTTATCGCAGCCCGAACCGACCAATAACCCTTTTCGGTGGCGCTGCAGCAAAGACCGTGGAATACGCGGGACGCGGTAAAAATAATCTATATGTGACGCAGACACTAGCTTGAACAGATTTTTTAACCCCTCATCATTTTGGGCCAACAGTGTGCAATGGGTCGGACGCGAACGCTTGTATGCGTCGCCTGCACCGACATAATCATTCAATTGGTCGTGATACAGGATGCCTTTTTCGTAAGCTTCTTTTAGCAAATGCGTCAATAGATAAGAGGTCGCTTCTGTATCGTAAATTGCCCGGTGATGCTGGGTCAATTCGATGCCAAATTTTTTCGCTAATGTATTCAACCGGTGATTTTTCAATTCCGGATGCAGCATACGGGCCAGTTCAAGCGTATCGATTGTTGCATGCTTTTGATCAATCCCGTATTTTTTATAAGCAACATACAAAAAGCCCATATCGAACGAGGCATTGTGCGCAACCATGATGTGGTCGCCTGCCCATTCATGGTATTTGCGGATAACTTCTTCCACTTCCGGCGCATTTTTCACCATGTCGTCAGTGATGCCCGTAAGATCAATCGTCGTTGCGGACAATGGATGGTGCGGATTAGCGAAGCTTTCGAATTTATCAATGATGTTGCCGCCTTTGATTTTTACAGCGGCAAGTTCGATTATTGTGTCGTAAACTGCGGATAAGCCAGTCGTTTCCAAATCGAATACGACAAATGTTTCTTCTTCAAGCAGCGCGTGCCGTTCTTCATACGCGATCGGCACCCCGTCATCTACAAGATTGGCTTCTAAACCGAAAATCGCTTTAATGCCATGCTTTTTACTGGCTGCATAAGCGTCCGGGAATGACTGTACGCCGGCGTGGTCTGTGATCGCTATTGCCGGGTGCCCCCATTTTGCCGCTTGGGCAACAAGTGAATCTACTGAAGAAACAGCATCCATTGCGCTCATCGGTGTATGAAGATGCAACTCTACCCGCTTTTCTTCTGCTGTATCTTGGCGAAGTTCCGGCTTGATTTCAGCCATGTCTTGCGCCATCATGACCAAATCACGGACAAATGTATCCATTTGGATAGATCCGCGCGCTTTTAGCCACATGCCTTTTTTAACATTGGCCATCAACTCAGCATCTTCTTTATCACGTGAGAACATCTTTACAAGGATCGAGTCGGTGTAATCAGTCATTTTCACAGTTAGCAATGAACGTCCACTCCGGAGTTCTCTTACCTCTACGTCAAACACATAACCTTCGATCGTTACCCGGCGTTCTTCATCCACAATCGACTGGATCTCGAATATTTTCTCATCCGGTTTGATGGCAACCCCCATCTGGAAAGGCCCAACAGGCGCTCCGTTTTCCTTGCGGTCTGTTTCTCTCTTTTTCATATCCGCTAGCGCTTTTTTCGCCATTTCCTCTTCTTGCAGACGGCGCTCTTCCATAAATGCGTTATGTGCTTCTTCTTGGCTTTCAGCAGATAGCTGGAAATCGACCGCAATAGGAGGGAATCCGAATTGCTGGTAAACAGCCGCTAATTTTTCGCTGTATTTCGATTTTAACGCCATCATTTCATGTTCATGGCCACATTTCAGCATCAGTTTGCTGCCGCTCCAGCTAGGAGCCTGTGTCAGCAGGCGTTCGCGAAGCGGCGGCGCCATGTCAGAGAATTCATCGACCACATGCTTCCAGTAATCCTGGATCAGCTGGCTATCTGTTTTGTCATCATCGCACTCGATATTCAATTGAATCGAAGCTATAGGAGAAAAGGTGGCATGAAGCCGCTCTTTAAGCAGAAGATATAATTGCAGCGGCAGGACTTTATTCAGTTTAACGATAAATCGCCATGTCCGCTCTTTTTTATGGACGGTCATCCGTGTCAGTTCAGCCTCTTCAAAAAAGGGCATATGTACATCGTCCGTTAAATCGAGATGCTGAAGAAGGAGTTTGAATCGCATCTTAGAATCTTGCTGGTTGGTCATAATAATCCCCTTCGTTACAGTATTTAAAATAAAAAATAGTAAAGGTCCTTATAGAACATTTTTTCTAATTCTAAAGTTTTTTTCTTCGCAGGAGCCTCATTTGTATTGCTCCATATTCCTTAAAGAAATATCAACATCGCCCATCTTCAAGCAGAAGAAAAAGAAAGGAAAGTACACGAGTACTTTCCTTTCTATCATATCAGATTTTGTGATTATTTTTTAAAGAATTGCTGCACTTGCTCAAGCAATTCTTCCCGTTTCCATTCGAAAGTCTCGCCAGTTCTGCGGTTCTTCACTTCTAAAATTCCTTCAGCAGCTTTTTTACCGACAGTAATGCGGAGTGGCAAACCGATCAAATCAGCATCGGCGAATTTAACCCCGGCACGTTCTGTGCGGTCATCGAGAAGCACTTCAAAGCGGTTAGCTTTGAGTTCTTTATACAAATCTTGTCCAAGTTCGCGCTGCGCTTCGTCTTTCATATTGACAGGAACAATATGGACTTCATATGGCGCAATTGCATCCGGCCATGTGAATCCATTGTCGTCCTGGAACTGCTCAGCGACAGCAGCCATGACCCGAGAAACACCTATGCCGTAGCATCCCATAATATAAGGCATCGCTCTTCCTTGATCGTTCAAGAAAGTTGCTTTCATGTCTTCACTGTATCTTGTACCAAGTTTGAAAATATGCCCCACTTCAATTCCTTTTGCAAATTGGATTGTTCCTTCACCGTCGGGCGATGGGTCTCCTTCTTGCACAAAACGAAGGTCTGCATATGCTTCAACAGTGAAATCTTGGTCCGGCGTTACATTGATAAGATGGAATCCGTCCTCATTCGCTCCAGCCACACCATTAACAATTGTTTTAATTGCATGGTCTGCAAATACTCGGATTGAGGATGGCAGATCCACCGGCCCGATTGAACCGATATCACAAGCCAACAGCTCCTTCACTTCTTCTGGAGAGGCTAGTTCAACCATCTTGGCACCTGTTGCATGCTTGACTTTAACTTCGTTGATGTCATGGTCGCCGCGGGACAAGACAACCACCAAATCTTCATCCGCTTTAAAGACAAGCGTCTTGATGCATTGGCCTTCAGCAGTTCCCAAAAATTCAGCTACCTGGGAAATCGTTTTTTGGTCAGGCGTTTCAACTTTTTCCACTTCTTTCGGTGTTTCCGACGAAGCTGGATAATCGACATTGACAGCTGCCATTTCTATGTTGGCCGCATAAGAAGATGAGTCGGAATAAGCGATGGTATCTTCCCCAATTTCCGATAGCACCATAAATTCATGGTTGTCTTTTCCGCCGATCGCACCGGAATCTGCGATAACTGCACGGAAATTCAAACCAAGCCGCGTAAAGATGTTGGTATAGGCTTGCATCATATTGTTATATGTTTCATCTAAGCTTTCCGGAGTCGCATGGAAAGAGTAAGCGTCTTTCATCAAAAATTCCCGGCCGCGCAATAAACCGAAACGCGGGCGTTTTTCATCTCTGAATTTCGATTGAATCTGAAATAAATTCAGCGGCAACTTTTTATAAGACTTTACTTCATCGCGCAACAAACTAGTGATGACTTCTTCATGCGTTGCGCCAAGAGCAAATTCGCGTCCATTTCGGTCCCTCAAGCGCATTAACTCATCGCCGTAAGAATACCATCGGCCTGTTTCTTGCCATAATTCCGCTTGCTGCATAGCCGGAAGGAAAACTTCTACACTGTTGACAGCTTCCATTTCTTCGCGGATAACCGTTTCCACTTTTTGGAGGACACGTTTTCCAAGAGGCAAGAACGAATAAATTCCGCTCGTATTTTGGCGGATAAATCCGGCACGCAATAACAGCTGATGCGATTTAACTTCTGCATCTGCTGGTGTTTCTCTTAAAGTCGGGATAAAAGTTGCTGATTGTTTCATTCCAAAATACACCTCAACTGACTATTATTTTTTTACTGCAAAAGCAATATGATTTCAATTAAACCTATTGGGCATTGCAAAGGCGCCATCTTTCAAGCCCGCAACGCTTGTGGGTCAAAGAGAGGCGCCTAGCTTGCCGGGGCTGAAACAGCCACCTGTGCTTTTCCTTTAAAAGAAGAATCTTTGAATATCGTTCCAAGTAACGACGATCATCAATAGCATAAGAAGCATGATGCCGACAAAATGGACCATTCCTTCTTTCTGGCGATCCACCGGTTTTCCTCGGACAGCCTCGACAATAAAGAACATCAGGCGGCCGCCATCTAATGCCGGCAGCGGCAATAAGTTCATAATTCCTAAGTTGATGCTCAGCATGCCTGCCCAGCTCATTAAGGTAAAGATGCCGTATTTTGCTACTTCTTCCGTCGTTTTGTAAATGCCGACAGGGCCGGATAATGCATCTATCGTAAATTGGCCGGTAACCAGCATGCCTAGCAAACGGAAAATTTCCTTAAACCAGAAAACAGTTTGCTCCGCCCCATATGCGAAAGAGCCGAGGAAATCTTTTTCTAGAGGGCTTCGGTAAAGCACACCGATTACCCCCACTTTTTCAGGAGATTCTTCCGAAACTTCCGGTGTAATGGTAAACTCGAGCGGTTCGCCTTCCCGCTCCACTTCAAAGGCCAACGGATTACCAGCGTTCACTTGGACGGTATTAACCAGTTCATCCCAAGTACCGATAGTTTTCCCGTCAATTTCTTTTACCAAATCACCGTTTTGCATGCCCGCCTCTGAAGCAGGGCTGTCTTCGGTCACTTCTGTTACAACAGGTTCATTCGTCGGAATTCCTTGCATCAAACCGATAGCTGAAAAGATAAAAAACGCCAGAATAAAATTGAACAACGGTCCAGCAAGGATTGTCATGAACCGGTGGCTAACACTTTTCGAACCAAATTGGCGGTCATATGGAGCTAAAATGGTATCTTTGCCGTTTTCTTCGATCACTGCATCACGTGCAACACCGATTCTGACAAATTTTTCTTCTTCATCGTACCCTTTAATGTAAAGCTCTTTGTCAAGATCGGCTTCTTCCACTTCCAAAAGCAATATTTCCGGATACATGGTTTTCTGGTTCATTATCACTTTTTCGGCAAGGCCGTCTTTGTTCAACAAAACGCCGACTCGATGCCCTGGCTGGATCTGAATGGAATCCAAATCTTCACCGGCCATACGCACATAACCGCCTATTGGCAACAGGCGAAGTGTATAAATCGTTTCGCCTTTTGTAATGCCCAGTATTTTCGGCCCCATTCCGATTGCAAACTCCCGGACCAGGATGCCTGCACGCTTGGCAAAAATGAAATGCCCCAATTCATGGAAAAATACTAAAGCACCGAAAATTATTATAAACGCTATAACTGTTTCCATTCGAACCCATCCTTATAAACCAGTTTTCGGTTTTAATCTTTAGCTATTTTATCATGTTTTCAACAGTTTTTCTTGTTTCAGCATCCACGTGCAAAATCGTTTCCAAATCTGGAGAAGAAATTACCGCATGCTTGTCCATCGCCCGCTCAATCAACTCTTCTATTTGCAAGAAATTGATTTGTTCTTCAAGGAACATGGCAACTGCTTGTTCGTTCGCTGCGTTCAAAACAGTTGTCATAGTCCCGCCTGCTTTCCCCGCTTCAAAAGCCAACTTCAAGGCGCGGAATCGTTCATAATCCATTTCCTGAAAATGCAATTTGCCGATTTCTGCCAAGTTCAAGCGCTTCGCTTGTGAACGCGGCAACCGCTCCGGATAAGTGAGTGCATATTGGATAGGAACCCGCATATCCGGCGTCCCTAGCTGTGCCATGACACTTGTGTCTTGGAATTCCACCATCGAGTGGATAATGCTTTCCCTGTGCAGCAAAACCCCGATATCTTTGTAGTCAAAATCAAACAAAATGTGAGCTTCTATCACCTCTAGGCCTTTATTGACCATAGTAGCTGAATCGATAGTGATTTTTGAGCCCATTGACCAATTTGGATGATTCAAGGCATCTTGCACTGTAACGTTTTGAAGCTCAGCGCGCGTCCGGTCACGGAAACTTCCACCGGATGCAGTTAAGATAAGGCGGCTCGCTTGTTCTCTTTTTTCGCCATTCAATGATTGGAACAATGCGGAATGCTCACTGTCCACTGGCAAGATGGTCGCGCCGTATCTTTTCGCGCTATCCATTACCAGATGCCCTGCTGTTACCAAAGTTTCTTTATTGGCGATGGCAATAATCCGTCCAAGCTTAATCGCTTCAAGAGTTGGTTCCAACCCAACACTGCCGATTACTGCATTGACTAAAATATCTGCATCGTATGTAGCTGTTTCGATCAATCCTTGGCTGCCGCATACAACTGAAACAGCAGGAAATTCGGCTTGCAGCTCTTTTGCATCTTCTTCTTTCTGAACACAGACGATTTCAGGTGCAAACTCTCTTAGGTATTGTTTTGTGATTTCCATGTTCTTTCCAGCCGAGAAACCGACTAAAGTAAACTCATCTTTGTGTTCGCGGATAATATCTGCGGTTTGTACACCGATTGAACCGGTTGCACCAAGCAAAACAATTTTTTTAGTCATTTAATTGCTTCCTTTCTTATATAAAATGCAAAAAGTGAAGAAGCGGCATGACAAATAAGATGCTGTCAAAGCGATCTAAAATCCCGCCATGCCCCGGCAACAATTTCCCGGAATCTTTCACGTTATAGTGCCGCTTCAAAGCCGATTCCACCAAATCGCCCAACTGCCCAAAAACAGAAGCGACAATGGCAACAACTATTATGATTAGCACGTTTTTATCCAAATCGATGAAAAAGTCGAAAACTAGCGCAATGCCGATAGCCCAAAGGATACCGCCAAAAAAGCCTTCCACTGTTTTGTTCGGTGAAATTTCCGGCCAAAGCTTCCGTTTTCCAAATTTACGTCCAGTAAAGTAAGCCCCAGAATCTGTGGCCCAGACAATAAGAAAAGCAAAAATCAAAAACGTCGCTTTCACTTCAACTGTCTCAATCAAGTAATAAAAGCCGATTCCGACATAAAGTGAACTCATAATCGCAAATGCAGCGTCATCAAATGTAAAGTTGTTTTTCACAATTACTGTATGTATTAAAAGCAGAATGACCGCTAAAAATGCGAATTCCACTTTCATATAACCTGTCCATTCGTATATTTGATCGGCCCAAGCATTAGGAAGCATGAAAGCATATAGTGCGATTAGAGGGATTAATCCAGGGAGGCTCCAAATGTTGCGGCCTTTCATTTTCAACAGTTCTTGAAAACCGATTGTCGCAAGAACATACATCAAAAGGATAAACGGGACCCCACCGATGAGAATAAAGGGAATAAAAAGAGCTGCGGCAATGATCCCGGTTATGATTCGTTCTTTCAATTTGCCTCTTCCCCTTTCAACCCTCCATAGCGGCGACTGCGTTTTTTATAAATTTCGATCGCTTCGAGCAAAGAGTCTTCGTTGAAATCTGGCCATAATGTATCCGTGAACCAAAATTCAGTGTATGCCAATTGCCAAAGCATGAAGTTGCTGAGACGTACTTCACCGCTAGTGCGAATTAATAAATCAGGCTCCGGAAGACCTTTTGTCATCAGCCTTTCCGTTATGTGGTCATCGGTGATACTATCTATGTCCAAAGTCCCGGCCGCCACTTGGGCAGCAATATCTTTTACCGCATCCACAATTTCTGAACGGCTGCCATAATTCAAAGCAAAATTGAGAACAAGACCCGTATTGTGTTGGGTTGCTTCTTTTGCCTTTCTAACAGCTTCAAGCGTGTGGGAAGGCAAATTATCGTGATAGCCCATCATTTCAACCCGGACATTCTCCTCGATCAACTCTGGCAGAAATGTTGATAAAAACTCCTCAGGCAAGCGCATTAAAAAATCCACTTCCATCTTCGGGCGTTTCCAGTTCTCAGTTGAAAAAGCGTATAGTGTCAAGACGCTTACTCCCAGGTCGCTAGCTAGCCTTGTGATTTTCCGGACAGTCTTCATTCCTTCATGATGGCCCGCAATTCTTGGCAGCGAGCGTTTTTTTGCCCATCTTCCATTGCCATCCATAATTATTGCGATATGTGCAGGAATTTCTCCGCTTGAAACAGAAAGCAAGGGCTCTCTATTATCCGAAGATGAATCCGCCATTCTTTTTATTAGTTTATTGAACATAATTAATCCTCCACCTATTACAAATCGGCATGTCTATTGCTTATCATAACAAAAAAAATGGTATTGTGCGCTTTCTTTAACGATACTCATTTTTTTTGGCATGAAAAAGCGTCCTGTAAAACAGGACGCTTCACACGCTTTGAAGTTCGTTTTATACTTCCATAATTTCTTTTTCTTTTGCTTTTGCAAGATCGTCAATTTTCGCGATATTGGAATCCGTCAATTTTTGGACTTCATCCGAATAGCCGCGAAGGTCATCGACTGTAATCTCACTTTTCTTCTCAAGCTTTTTGAACTCATCGTTAGCGTCGCGGCGAATGTTGCGGATGCCCACTTTCGCTTCTTCCGCCTCTTTCTTCACTTGCTTAACCAAGTCTTTGCGGCGTTCTTCTGTCAACGCAGGGACCGCAAGACGTATTACTGAGCCATCGTTTGAAGGACTTAATCCCAAATCAGATTTCAAAATCGCTTTTTCGATATCGCCAAGAACTGATTTGTCGTATGGCTGAATCATGATCAACCGGGCTTCAGGAATTGAAATACCCGCTACTTGGTTAACCGGAGTAGGCGCACCGTAATAATCGATTGTCAATTTGTCCAAAATTGCTGGAGTAGCCCGTCCTGCACGAATTGATGAAAGCTCGCGTGAAAAAGCTTGGATTGCATTAGTCATTTTTTGTTGTGTTTCACTCATAACAGATTTCGGCATTATATCGTTCTCCTCACTACAGTCCCGATTTTTTCACCAAGGACAGCACGTTTTATGTTTCCATTTTCCATAATAGAGAATACTACGAGTGGAATGTCGTTGTCCATACATAATGTGGAAGCTGTTGAATCCATTACTTGAAGCCCTTGTTGAATTACATCAAAATAAGAAAGCTCTTCGTATTTAACCGCGCTCGAATCTGTCTTCGGATCGGCTGAATAAACACCATCCACATTGTTCTTCGCCATCAAGATGACGTCTGCTTCAATTTCCGCTGCCCGAAGCGCAGCTGTCGTATCTGTAGAAAAATACGGGTTGCCTGTTCCTGCTGCAAAAATGACAACGCGTTTTTTCTCCAAATGGCGAATCGCTCTTCTCCGAATGTACGGTTCAGCAACTTGGCGCATTTCAATAGAAGAAAGTACACGGCTTTCGACGCCTTGCTTCTCCAATGAATCTTGCAGTGCAAGCGAGTTCATGACGGTTGCGAGCATTCCCATGTAATCAGCAGTAGCACGGTCCATGCCCATTTCCGAACCGATTTTGCCTCTCCAAATATTGCCGCCGCCGACAACTACAGCCACTTCAACACCAAGCTCGACAACTTCTTTCACTTGGCTAGCCACTGTTTTAATGATTTCCGGAGATAAACCAAACCCTTTTTCTCCCGCCATCGCTTCTCCGCTTAGTTTTAATACAATGCGTTTATATTGTTGAACACTCATCGGTCTCCTCCGTTACACTTTTATTGAAAAATAGGGAACACATTTCAGTGTTCCCTAGGTCGATCATATGAAACTATTAGTTGCCTTTGTTAACTTGGCTCATTACTTCGTCTGCAAAGTTATCAACGCGTTTTTCGATGCCTTCTCCAACTTCGTAACGAGTGAAACCTTTTACAGTTCCGCCAGTTGAAGCTGCGAAATCACGAACTTTTTGATCTGAGTTTTTAACAAAAGCTTGATCCAATAAGCAAATATCTTCAAAGAATTTGCCCAGGCGGCCTTCAACCATTTTCGCAACGATGTTTTCTGGTTTGCCTTCGTTCAATGCTTGTTCAGTTAACACTTTACGCTCACGCTCTACTTCTTCAGCAGATACTTCATCGCGTGAAACGTATTGAGGTTTCAATGCAGCGATGTGCATAGCGATATCACGGGCTGCATCTGAATCTGTAGAGTTTTCAAGTTCAACTAGAACCGCAATTCTGCCGCCCATGTGCAGGTAAGGACCGAAAGCATCGTTATCTGTTTTTGTGCGGATTTCAAAACGGCGCAAAGAGATTTTTTCACCGATTTTAGCGATTGCATTTGAGATGTGGTCTGCAACAGTCAGGCCGTTAGACATTGTAGAAGCAGTCGCTTCTTCAACTGTAGCCGGTTTTGCTGACAACAAGTGCTCGCCCAATTCTTTTACAAGAGTTTGGAAGCCTTCGTTTTTCGCAACAAAGTCCGTTTCAGCGTTAACTTCGTAGATAACAGCTTCATTGCCTTGAACTAGAACTGCAGTAGTTCCGTCCGCTGCAATGCGGTCTGCTTTTTTAGAAGCGCTTGAAAGGCCTTTTTCACGCAAGAAGTCCATTGCCGCTTCGATATCTCCGTTAGTTTCCACTAGCGCTTTTTTGCAATCCATCATACCTGCGCCAGTTTTTTCACGCAATTCTTTTACCATTTGAGCTGTAACTGCCATGATTAAATTCCTCCTTAAGATATCTATAAGTTCTCAAAAAAAGGTGATAAGTGGGGTTGGCCGCTTATCACCTGTCATACTTGTGAATTACTCAGCAGCTTCAGCTGGAGTTTCTTCGTCTTCTTCCGGTTTTGACTCAAGCAAAGCATCAGCCATTTTGCCAGTCAATAATTTAACCGCGCGGATTGCATCATCGTTTGCAGGGATTACATAATCGATTTCATCCGGATCGCAGTTTGTATCAACGATACCTACGATAGGAATGTTCAATTTCATAGCTTCCGCTACTGCAATGCGTTCTTTGCGTGGGTCAACTACGAACATAACGTCCGGAAGTGAACTCATGTCACGGATACCGCCAAGGAATTTAACAAGGCGTTCGTGTTCTTTTCTTAATTGAACAACTTCTTTCTTCGGAAGAACTTCAAACGTTCCATCTTCTTCCATGCGCTCGATTTGTTTCAAACGATTAACGCGTTTTTGGATTGTACCGAAGTTAGTAAGTGTACCACCCAACCAGCGTTGGTTGATGTAGTAGTTGCCAGAGCGTTCAGCTTCTTCTTTGATCGCATCTTGAGCTTGTTTTTTTGTTCCTACGAACAAAACTTTACCGCCTTCTTCGCCCACTTGCTTCATGAAGTTATAAGCTTCCTCAAGTTTACGGACTGTTTTTTGAAGGTCGATGATGTAGATACCGTTACGTTCTACGAAAATGTATTTTTTCATTTTCGGGTTCCAACGGCGAGTCTGGTGGCCAAAGTGCACACCAGCTTCAAGCAATTGTTTCATTGAAATTACTGACATTGTGTGTTTCCTCCTGATAGGTTATTTTTCCTCCGCATTCTTCTTCTCTGAACCGTGACTATTAAGATAAGCACCTACGAATCAAATCGAAATGCGTGTGTATTTAACACCATTTGAAATTATAGCACGGTCTATATGCATACCGCAACATGTTTCTCTTATAAATTGGTCTTTTAAAATTTTATAACTTCTTATCCATCCCTTGGCCCTGAGAAAACAGTTGTCTGCAGAAAACAAGTTGGCACAGCGCTTCTCAACAAATATGTTATGGACCCGAAGCCACTCAGCTTAACGGAATATCGACGGGAAATTTCAAGCAAGAAAAAAAGGCGCCGGATAAGCTCCGGCGCCTTTTGATTTTAATTAGTTCATTTTCAATTGTTCTAGTTCTGCCAGGAATTTTGTGTTCAATACTTTGATGTATGTCCCTTTCATTCCTAGAGAGCGTGATTCGATAACACCGGCACTTTCAAGTTTGCGAAGTGCGTTAACGATTACTGAACGAGTGATGCCGACGCGGTCTGCGATTTTTGAAGCAACAAGCAAGCCTTCGTTGCCGTCTAGTTCTTCAAAAATATGCTCGATCGCTTCAAGCTCACTGTAAGATAGAGAAGAAATAGCCATTTGTACAACAGCTTTGCTGCGTGCTTCTTCTTCGATGCGGTCGCCTTTTTCACGCAGGATTTCCATTCCAACCACTGTTGCGCCATATTCGCCCAAAATCAAATCGTCGTCTTGGAATTCTTCGTTGACGCGGCCAAGAAGAAGTGTCCCTAAACGCTCTCCTCCGCCGATGATTGGAACAATCGTAGTCAAGCCTTTTTCAAACAGTTCACGTTCTTCGATAGGAAAAATCGTGTGTTCGCTGTTTACGTCCAAGTTAGCGGAAGTTTCAGTGATGTTTGAAAGGTTTTGTGTATATTCCAAAGGAAATTGGCGTTCTTCCAACATCCCTTTCATACGATCGTTTTCGATTTGCTGGTTGATTGCAAAGCCAAGCAATTTCCCTTTGCGGCTTACGACGAATGCGTTGCACTCAATAACTTCGCTCAACGTTTCAGCCATGTCTTTAAAGTTAACCGGCTTGCCCGCCGCTGCTTGTAGCATAGAGTTAATGCGTCTTGTTTTTTCCAATAAATTCATTCTAATGAACCTCCTACATATTTACACCGTGTTTATTCAATATTCTAAAGGTTTTTAATCTTTAATGATACTATTCTGACTCGGATTACAAAATAAATTGTGACAAATCTTTGTTTTTTGCCACATTTTCAAGCTTTTCGTTCACATATTGAGGTGTGATATCAATTTGTGCCGGTGATATCTCTGATGCTTCGAAAGACAAATCTTCAAGCAGCCGCTCCAGGATGGTATGGAGCCGGCGCGCGCCGATGTTGTCTGTGTCTTGGTTTACTTCATAAGCAATCTCAGCCAGTCTAGTTATTGCGGCATCAGTAAAGTTTACCATAATACCTTCTGTTTCGAGAAGTGCTTTATATTGATTTATCAATGAATGCCTTGGTTCTGTCAAAATTTTCACGAAATCGCCGACTTCAAGCTTCTGCAATTCTACGCGGATCGGGAACCGGCCTTGCAATTCAGGAATCAAATCAGAAGGTTTCGACATGTGGAAAGCACCTGCTGCCACAAAAAGCATATAGTCCGTTTTCACAGCTCCATATTTGGTGCCCACTGTAGAGCCTTCCACTATTGGCAAAATATCTCGCTGAACGCCTTCTCTTGAAACGTCTGCAGATGAGGAATTGTTTTTGCTTGCAATTTTATCCATCTCGTCGATAAAAATGATGCCATGCTGTTCAGAGCGCTCAATTGCCTCTGAAGCCACTTCTTCATCATCGACCAGTTTTGCCGCTTCTTCGGCTGTTAGAATTCGGCGGGCTTCTTTTACTTGAAGGCGCCGCTTTTTCTTTTTCTTTGGCATTAGCGACGACAGCGCGTCTTGCATATTGGCGCCCATTTGTTCCATTCCCGAACCTTGGAGCGCATCAAACATGGACGGCATGTTCTCGAGCACTTCGACAGTCACCCATTCATCCTCGAGTTTGCCAGCTTTCAGGTCAGCCGCAATTTCCCGGCGCTTTACCCGCACTTCCACTTCCGCTGTTGCATCATCGTCTTCTTGTTCCATCTTTTGGCCAAATAGCATCTCTAATGGATTTTGATTGTTTTGCTTCTTTTTAAGAGAGGGCACAAGCAGTTTGACAATCCGTTCGTTCGCCGCTGCTTCCGCCTGTGCTTTGACGGCTTCAAACCTTTCTTCCTTGACGATTCTTACCGCCGCTTCCACTAAATCGCGAACCATCGATTCTACATCGCGGCCAACATAGCCCACTTCTGTAAATTTGGTTGCTTCAACTTTAATGAACGGAGCTCCTGTTAGCCTTGCAATCCGGCGGGCAATTTCGGTTTTTCCGACACCCGTCGGTCCGATCATAAGTATGTTTTTGGGAATCACTTCATCGCGAAGCTCTTCTTCAAGGCGGCTTCTGCGGTAGCGGTTCCGCAAAGCAATTGCTATGGAGCGCTTTGCATCTTTTTGTCCTACGATGTAACGGTCCAGATGATCTGTTATTTGTCTAGGAGTTAAATCTGTCTGGGTTTTCATTTTGGCAACTCCTCCAAGATAATTTGATGATTGGTGTAAACGCATATGTCGGCCGCTGTTTCAAGAGCCGATTTCGCGATTTGCGCTGCCGTCATATTGTCGCCAGCGTATTTTTTCAAAGCTCGCCCGGCTGCCAATGCGTAATTGCCGCCTGAGCCGATCGCTAAAATGCCATCATCCGGTTCAATTACTTCGCCTGTACCGGAAACAAGCAGCAATTCGTCTTTATTCATAACGATAAGCATAGCTTCCAACTGGCGGAGCATTTTATCGCCGCGCCATTGCTTGGCCAGTTCCACAGCTGCACGTTGAAGATTTCCGTTGTATTCGGTCAATTTGCCTTCGAACATTTCAAAAAGCGTAAAGGCATCTGCGACTGAACCTGCAAATCCAGTTAATACTTGTCCATTGAACAATTTCCGGACTTTTCTCGCAGTGTGCTTCATGACGACAGCGTTGCCGAACGTTACTTGCCCGTCCCCTGCTATGGCGCATTCGCCATTATGTTGTACAGCAAATATCGTGGTTGCGTGAAATTCGTGCATAGTGAAATCCCCTTTCTAAGCCCTTGGATGTGAATTCAAATACGTTTTCTTTAAATGTTCTTTTGTTACGTGCGTATATACTTGCGTCGAGCTCAAATGCGAATGCCCAAGCAACTCTTGCACAGTCCGCATATCTGCCCCGTTATTTAGTAGATGCGTGGCAAATGTATGCCGAATCATATGAGGATAAATTACGGAATTGACAGAAGCCTTTTTCATGCATTCGTTTAAGATATGCCTGATGCCTCTATCCGTTAGTGCTTCCCCCCGGTTATTAACGAACAAATTTTCATGCGATTGGTTCTTCATCAACTTTGGACGCGCTTCTTCAATATAATGTTCCAATGCGTCATGCGCAAACTGGCCGTATGGTATGTAGCGCTCTTTCCGCCCTTTTCCCATAACCTTGACAATTTGGATGCGGCGATCCAAATCCTGCATCCGGATATTGACACACTCACTTACCCGCATCCCTGTCGCATAAAGCAATTCAAGCAATGCTGAATTCCGGATAGAAAGTTTATCTTCTCCTTGAGTTGACTTAAAGAGCACCTCAAGTTCTTCTTCATAAAAAAATTGCGGAAGCCGTTCTTCTTTTTTGGGATGGTAGAGCGAGCGAAACGCCGCTTCACTTAATCCGAATTCCCGGCTGCCGTAACGGAAGAACGAGCGAATTGCGGAAATTTTCCTCGATATTGTGGTTCTGGTCAGTTTCGCTTCATATAATTTGGTTACATAATTTCTAGCATGCAGGTACTCGACTTCACTCAAATCCTGAATGCCTTCTCCTTCTAAAAACAGAAAAAAACCTGCCAAATCTTGTTCGTAATGGTGGACCGTATGTTCGGAATAATTTTTCTCGAGTTGTATATACGTCATAAAAGACCGAAGCATTTCTTCTTTCTCCATAACAAGGCCACCTTTCTGCACATACAAAAGCCTCTAAATTATACCAACATTTAGAGGCTTTTATCAATTAAACAGTCACTGTATTCATATAATTTTGAATTGCGGCTAGTGCACGTTCAGCATGCTTCTCAGCACGCTCCTGCTTTGATTTGATGCGTTCACCTAAATCCGGGAACAATCCAAAGTTAACATTCATCGGCTGGAAGTTCTTGCTGTCCGCTTCTGTGATATAGCGGGCCATGCTTCCAAGTGCCGTTTCTGCCGGCAAGACTACTTGCTCTTCGCCAAGTGCCAGTTTCGCTGCATTGATGCCAGCTAAGAGTCCGCTTCCCGCTGATTCCACGTACCCCTCAACGCCTGTCATTTGGCCGGCGAAGAAAATATTTGAGTTTGCTTTTAGCTGGTACGTCGGTTCTAATACTCTTGGCGAATTGATAAATGTGTTGCGGTGCATAACACCGTAACGGACAATTTCAACATTTTCAAGACCTGGGATTAGCTTGAGCACTTCTTTTTGCGGCCCCCATTTAAGATGCGTTTGGAAGCCGACAATGTTATAAAGCGTGCCTGCTGCGTCATCTTGGCGCAGCTGAACGACCGCATATGGCCGTTTGCCTGTTTTCGGGTCTTCCAAGCCGACCGGTTTCATCGGCCCGAACGTTAATGTTTTTTCGCCTCGTGCAGCCATTACTTCGATTGGCATACAGCCTTCAAAATAAATTTCTTTTTCAAATTCTTTTAATGGCACAACTTCAGCTTCAACTAATGCCGTATGGAACCGCTTGAATTCCTCTTCTGTCATTGGGCAGTTCAAGTAAGCTGCTTCACCTTTATCGTAACGGGATTTCAAATAAACTTTATCCATATCGATACTGTCTTTTTCTACAATCGGCGCAGCTGCATCGTAAAAATACAAGTATTCTTCGCCAGTGAGTTTACGCACCTTTTCCGCAAGTGCCGGAGAAGTCAATGGACCTGTAGCGATAATCGTAATGCCTTCCGGAATCTCAGTCACTTCTTCGTTGATCACTTCCACTAGTGGATGATTACGCACTTTGTCGGTCACAGCTTGTGAAAATTCATGGCGGTCTACTGCCAAGGCTCCACCGGCCGGAACAGAAGCCTTATCAGCCGCTTCAATAATAACCGAATCCAGTTGGCGCATTTCTTCTTTGATGACGCCTACTGCATTTGTCAGCGAATTGGCGCGCAGCGAGTTGCTGCAGACCAATTCAGCAAATTTGTCAGTGTGGTGAGCCGGTGTTTGTTTTACCGGACGCATTTCATAAAGGCGTACCTTTACGCCGCGCTTAGCGATTTGCCATGCCGCTTCACTTCCCGCAAGGCCGGCTCCAATAACATTTACAATTTTCTCCATCATATAACACCTCTATAAATTATTGAACTTCTTCTTCGTAATCACAATTCACGCAATTGATTTGAACGCCTTTTTTGACTTTCTTTTCAACCAGCAATTGGCTGCATTTCGGACAAGGGCGTTCGATCGGTTTGTCCCATGACACGAAATCACATTCCGGATAACGTTCACATCCGAAGAAAATGCGCTTTTTCTTGCTTTTGCGTTCGACAATCTCGCCTTCTTTGCAAGTTGGGCAAGTAACGCCGATATGCTTGACGATCGCTTTTGTATTCCGGCAATCCGGAAAATTGCTGCAAGCCATAAATTTGCCGTAACGGCCTAATTTAAAGACCATCGGAGATCCGCAAACTTCGCAGTCTTCTCCTGCTGGTTCATCTTTGATTTGGACTTTTTCCATTTCGCTTTCAGCAACTTCCAAGTCTTTTTCGAACTCTTGGAAGAACGCATCAATGATGGCTCTCCAATCGATTTCCCCTTCTTCGATGCTGTCAAGATCGTGTTCCATTTTCGCTGTAAACTCGATATTTAAATTATCCGGGAAGAATTCAGACACTAATTGATGGACGATTTCGCCAAGCTCAGTCGGAATAAAGCGTTTCGCATCAAGGGTTACATAGCCACGCTTCTGGATCGTATCGAGTGTAGGCGCATAAGTTGAAGGACGGCCTATGCCCAGCTCTTCCAGCGTCCGGACCAGTCTTGCTTCCGTATAGCGCGGAGGCGGTTGGGTAAAATGCTGTTTAGGTAAGATATCTACGGCTTTAACAATATCGCCTTCATTCATATCTGGCAAAATATTGTCTTTCTCATCCGCTTGGTCGTCTGTCCCTTCAACATATAGCTTCATAAAACCAGGAAACTTTACTTGAGAGCCGTTCGCCCGGAAGACCGCTTCACCGCTTTGCAGTTCAGCCATTACCGTATCCATTACTGCCGGAGCCATCTGGCTGGCGACAAACCGTTCCCAGATTAATTTGTACAACCGATATAAATCTCGTGACAAAATATTTTTTACGGATTCTGGCGTGCGGTAAACACTTGTCGGGCGGACTGCTTCGTGCGCATCTTGAGATGTTGACGCCTGTTTTCCGGCTGCTGTTTTTGTTGCGTATTCTTCACCATATTGGCCCAGAATAAACTCAAGAGCATCTTTTTTTGCGGTTTCCGAAATACGGGTGGAGTCGGTACGCATATAGGTGATCAATCCTGTAACGCCTTCTTTGCCGACCGAAATTCCTTCGTATAGCTGCTGCGCTAGCATCATCGTCTTTTTAGCACGGAAATTAAGTTTGCGGGCTGCTTCCTGTTGAAGGGATGAGGTTGTAAAAGAAGGGGAAGGATTTCTCTTTCTTTCTTTTTTCACCACGCGGTTCACTGTAAAGTCTTTGCCATTCATCGAAGCGAGTACTGCTTTAACGTCTTCTTCGTTGCTTAACTTTGTTTTTTCTGCTGAACTGCCATAGAATTGCGCTTCAAATTTTTTCTTCGCTTTCTCGAATTGGCCCGTAATTGACCAATACTCTTCAGGTTCGAAATTTTTGATTTCGTTTTCACGGTCGATAATCAGGCGGAGCGCTACAGATTGTACGCGTCCTGCCGACAATCCTTTTTTGACTTTTTTCCAGAGCAGCGGACTGATGCTGTATCCGACTAGGCGATCAAGTATCCGTCTCGCTTGCTGTGCATCCACAAGGTCCATATCAATTTGGCGAGGGTGTTTGAAAGACTCTTTGATCGCATCTTTTGTAATTTCGTTAAAGACGACACGGCAGTCTGAGTCTTGGTCAATCCCGAGCGCTGTAGCCAAATGCCATGCAATTGCTTCTCCTTCTCTGTCAGGGTCAGCCGCGAGAAAGACTTTTTTTGCTTTTTTTGCTTCTTTTTTCAAATCTTGCAAGATGGGGCCTTTTCCTCTGATGGTTATATAGCGAGGCTCATAATTATTCTCAACGTCAACTGCCATTTGGCTCCGCGGAAGATCACGAAGATGCCCAAGAGATGCCCGGACTTTATATTTCTTTCCTAAATAACGCTCAATTGTTTTCGCCTTTGCCGGCGATTCAACAATCACTAAAAAATCCGACATGAATATTCCTCCTCATAGAGGTTTCTTAAAACTATAGTATAAATAAGAATTACCTGTGCAAAATGTATAACAGTTTTTCCCTTAATGCAAGGCTTTTAGTTTTGATAACTATTTTTTGGCCGTCATTTCTCTGTATTCTTCGAGCACTTGCCAGCCATTCCAGACAGGTTTTGCGCCTTCTGCAATCAACTTATGAGGCCCTTCGGAAAGCGGAGAGAAAATATTTCCCGGCACCGCAAAAATATCTTTTCCGTGCTCTATTGCATGATCGATGGTGCTCAATGTACCGCTCTTTGTTTGAGCTTCTGTCACCACTATGCCGCGGGATAAACCGCTGATAATCCGGTTGCGCATCGGAAAATTCCACTTTTTCGGCTGCATATAAGGGGGATATTCGCTAATAATCAAATGATTTTCTTCTATTATATTATGCAATTTCAAGTTCTCTTTTGGATAAGGATGTAAAAACCCGCTGCCCGTGACGGCAATCGTCGAACCGCCAAAAGCAACCGCCGTTTCGTGCGCCATGGCATCTGCGCCTTTTGCCAAACCGCTGACCACGATAAAGTTATTTTCGACAAGAGGCGGGATGATAAGCTCCATTGCATTCCGGGAATAGCTTGACGCTTTCCGGGAACCGATTATGGCAATCCGGTTTTCATTCTCCAATAAACCAATATGGCCTTTTGCGTAGAGAATGGCGGGTGGATCAATCAGCTCCAACAAACTTTTCGGATATAAGGGATGAAAATAAGATATGGGGGTAATTTTATGTTTAAAGTAAAGGTCTTTAAAGGGGATTCGCAAAGAATCAGCAAAAGCTGTTTTTAAACGCGCGGCGGAAGCGGCTGAGATTGAAAGTTTCTGTGATAGTTGTTGCGCGGAAAGTTCCTGCAACCGTTCAAGCTGCAAGTCTTCCTGCATCAGCAGGTTCAATTTGTTTAACGGCTTCGGGTAAACGTAGTGCAAAGCAAGCAGGCGTTGAAGAAAATCATTTTTCATCTTTTTCCTCCATTCTATATATAGAGAGAATCCGGCCAGGAAGACACTCTAATGCCTATACTAATGAAATTTACACATTTTGTAAATATGTTCTTTAAGAATTTATCAGACTAAGCTTTTGTAAACTTTTTCCGAACTGTTGGGATTCTTGTGTTTCGTAAAAAATGCAAAATGAAAAAGCCCGGAACGCTGTTGGGACAACGTTCCGAACCTTATTTTAAAATTAATGAGTTTTACAAGCGTCGTAAGAGCGATGAAATCCAGCGTACTTTTCCACCCTTTCGCTTTCATTTATAATTGAGTTTCTACTATATAATAAGTGGGCTTGTACTCCATGAATCATTTCCAGACTGTTTTAATCGCGCGAGGGTTTGTGTGAGACTTTAGGTTAGAATCAAAAATGCCCTTCACCAGATTAGGTGGAGGGCTTCGTTTTTTAATCAACTAAGTTAATCGATACAATCTCATCAATGTTCAAGGTGCGCTTTTTAAATGGATCCTCATAAGTAAGTATCCGGCTTTGAGTGTTAATGTCGATAATCGTTCCGTGGTGCCGTGTTACTTCCCCATCTCTCCATGTGTGAATGATAGCGTCGCATTTGCGCTGCAACCCGATTGCCATTTCTTCCTGGATCAGCTGCAGGTCATATTCGTCTAGTTTCGGTTGTGGCATCTTCTTATCTTCTTCGGCCAATTCTCGAAGCATCTGCACATGTTCTGTCAAAAACATCCCCTGCCACTTCAACGTTCCCCTGTCCTTGATATCCCCGACTTGCTTCATATGCTTATTCAGATTTTTCATGCTGTCCACTCCTTAAAATAAGAACGTTTGTTCTCATTCTATACCACCATTTTGCTTGTGGCAATCCTATTTAAGGAAATAAAAAAAGCCCTCCACCTTAATTTGGTAGAGGGCTTTTGCACATCATCATTTTTTAGGAACCATAAGGAATTCTTTGCCTGATTCGAATGCATCTTTTACCTGACGCTGGATATTCTCCAATTCTCCAAAGGTTCCGATTCTCTTGCCATTGATATCCACACGGAAGTCATACGACTTTGGCTTTGCTGCGGCTGCCTTTTTTTCTGCTGCCTTCTTCTCAGCCGCCGCAATCACTTCTTTCAGCTTCGCCTGCGTCTCTTTTCCGGCATACCCGTCCACTTCGAGCTTGTACTTCTTCTGGAATGCGATGACCGCTGTTTTCGTTGCTGGTCCGTAACTGCCATCTACCGTTAACTTAGGTGATGCACCAGCTGCGTTTAAATTCGTCTGCAGTGTTTTAACTTGAACGCCTGTATCGCCTTCTTCGAGATAGCTCTTGCTCACTTGGACCACTTCCTTTTCTACGGTTTTAGATGCTTCAAATGCGAAGCCGAAATACTGTGTAACCATTTCAGCGTGGATGTTCATTAGCTTCGTTTGAACGACTGGGTTAAGCAGATAGTTCTCAAGTTCGCTTCTTGTGGTGAAGAAGAAGTTCTCGGTCAGAATTGCTGGCATATTCGAATACCTCAGCATATAGAAACCGGACCACCCATCCGTAAGGTTTGAAGCGAATGTGCCGCCCTGCCATGTCGGGAAGCCATTTTGGTTAAGCAACGACGCATAATAACCAGCTACTCGTTTGCCATCTTCGCTGCCCTTCCAATAAAAGGCCGCTGCACCGGTCGCTGTTCGGCTGGCTGAAGCATTGCTATGGATATCGACAAGCAAATCAGCCTCTATTTCATTGGCATAATCTACACGCTGTTTTAGTGTCATCTTCCGCCCATTTTCCTGCGGGAAATAAACAGTGAGTCCCTTAACTTTGCGAAGGCGCTCTACGGTTCCTTTTGCAATAATAAAATTCGTGTCAAACTCCTCGTATACGCCATCTTTCTCTAGATCTGTTCTAACTCCCTTGGCCCCAAGTGTCTCCCATGTATCGTGGTCATGTCCTGCGAATACAACGACTTTCTTCATCAGTAATCCACATCCTCTCTTGGTTTTTCGTACTGTAAAGCATCTACACTATCTCCGATGCCTTCAGTTGTCGGATCGATAATGACTCCTGCTGCTGTCAGCAAACCAAAGAGCAGTTGAACATAGACCTCGTATTTGCCTGCAGGCACTACACCGGCATCCGTTAAAATCAACCCGATTAAACCGGCAAGCGCAAAATAAAATGCAGGGTGTTGCAAACGAACTTTCCAATTGATTTTCATCTGTGTTTCCTCCCTTTATTTGGTTAACCAAAATTCAATAACAATATAAAGAACTCCTCCGGCACCTGCTACTTGGCCAAATATCTTCCATGCATTATCCCAATTCCCTTTAATGATGCCTTGTTTGCCCACCAGTATTTCATGATCACGTTGTCGCTGTGCGTCTTTGCTTTTATCGCGCTCGGTAATTAAATCCCACTGTTTATTTAACGTGTCACGAAAAAATTCTTGTTGCGCTTGATTGCCTTTTAAGATAGTGTTTTCAAGATTCACGTAATTGTTTTCGACTTTCTCAACACGTTTTTCCAATATGCCGATTCGCTCTCCGTGATCTTTAACCGTTTCAAACATACCGTCGCCTCCAGTTGGCATCCTGTATCCCCCCTTTTTCTCTTTGAATGTATATAAAAAAGAACGCCCGCATGGACGTCCTTGAATTTATGCAAAACAAAAAGAGCACCCTATTGGGTACTCTCCTCGTTTTCTACGCTACCGATTTTTATATTCAGTTTCGCCAAATTCATTTCAATTTCTTCAATCAACACCAAGCATTCTTCATTGCCGGTATGCTCGACTCTTAAAAAGTTGAGGTTCGCTTGCATTTCGGCAATCGCTCTGCTGTATTCCTCTTTCATGATTATCACCTCGCCGTCTACTTAATAGTAGCAAGTCGAATGGGCGCCTTCCGCAGAAAGAGGAGTTGCTTCGTTACCGCGCAGTTTATTCCAAATGCAATGTAAAAAGCATCCTTAAAAGGATGCCAATTTCTATATACCTTCTTTTTTTATAGGTTTGTACAAAATTGAACCAGTAATTAAAAATAGAATTAACAAAATTCTGTAATCATGTAAAAAGTAATTATCAAACATACCTTGGACTATAACGATAATATAAGACCCAATTAAAGCAAGATATAGCGGATTCTTTGTTTGCTTATACTTCTTTGTTGAAGAGAATAACACTCCAAACAAGAGCAAACATAATGAAAATACTCCAACTATACCACTCCACGTCCAGGCTATTAGATAAATATTATGAGGAGGGAAAGAACCCAAGTACGGTCCCATTCGAAATGAAATTTGTTCCCAACCTCCATATCCTAATCCTTGGATATAAGGAGTATTTGATAATGCGAAATTCCAAATCATCCACCTTGGGTCATTCTGAAGTGCACTTAAACTAAGACGGTCTACAATATTAACAAAATAACCTGAATTCATAATCAATATCCCTATAACGATTATAGGTAAAAGAAGGATTACGCTTCGAATCCAAGCTTTTTTCTTATTAGAATTCAATACCCATAAGAAGAAAAAAGAGAATAACAAAGCGATAAGTCCTGCTCTTGAATTAGTAGCTAGTAAGGCACCAAGATAAATAAACAATGTAATATTATGAGCCTTGTTATTACTTTGAATTCTAACCGCTAATGTTATCCAAAATAAAATACCGAAAAAGACAGCAGCAACATTGGTATTAACAAAAAATGTCCCTGCCTTACTTGGATCTAAAATGTTATTTTTACCTGCATCGAATAAAGCATTTACTGTTCCGCGTTCAATGAATAATTCTGAAATCGATCCTTGGAGGAAACTGATCTCTAAATTTGGCATTAGCAAGAAAATGATATTCAGTATACCTATTGGTAAACCGATTAAAGATAAACTTTCCAACAATTTTATAGAAGAAGATTTAGCCGCAATCCTTTGACCCACTAAAATGACTAAAAAGCCTAATATATTTATCAACATTAATTTGAATCCTAATTCTCTATCAGGAGCATATAAAATACCAGTGCTCAATCCCAATAGATAGACAATATAAATCCATGAAATTTTTTGACTAAAATGAGATTTGAATGACAATAGTAATGAAAGTATCGCTATGCTTAATACAAGAATAAAACTTATGTTTAACATACTATTTCCTACTGGTAGATAAAATATATAAAGAACAGAAACAGGAACAGTGAATAAATAAAGTAATTTCCTATTAACAACAAAGTACACTAGGCCTAACAACGCTAACAGTATCAAAGGATGATACACTGCTGCAGCTGAAGCATATATAAGCGCGCCTACCAAAAGTAAAAGTTCTTTCGAATCAACTTTCCTTACTAAATTTTCCATTTTAGCACTACACCTTTTCAATAATATGTTTTATTCTACCATATCTTCTAAGTTGATGTAATGCTATTAATCGAAAGTAGATGGGGCATAAATTAAAGCACATTTATAACAACGTCATCAAACCAAGCTGAGCCAATTGCATTGTCAACGCCAATTGTAAATAAAACCCTGAAGCATCCTTTAGGCGCTTTCGTGTACCACTGGAAATTCTTCCAGTCACTTGTTCCGGTTGACTTGTGAATGATTTCTGTTTTTATAACTATTCCATCATATGATACAAATTCCAGTTTAATAACTGCGCCTTTCCAATCTGCTCCGTCAGAAACTACGCCATCTGTTTTATAACGTGCCTTAACGTAAACCAAGTCCCCTGTTTTTGTGGGAAGGTTTTGCCGTCTTCGTGCATAGTGGGTCTGATCTACCCCAGTAACTGCGCATTTCAGAGCATTAGAGTCTAGTGATGTTGAGCCATTGGGACTTGAAGCCTCCGTCCAACCAGATAAACTTGTAAAATCACCGTTCATCAATTGATTGAGATACGTTGATATATGAGCAGCGTTCCCATTGTTATTCGTGTTGGTTCCTTTTCGGAAGTCGTACCAAATATCTCTCGCTTTGATGATTGGTTCTTCGGTTCCTAATACTTTTATGAATTCGGTTTCCTTCCCAAAACCTTCGATAGAAATGTCATTTGCTACAACACGGGATAACCCGCCCTCTACGGAAATAAAAGCCGAACGGTTGACAGTCTCCGCGGGATAAAAACTAGTCCCAAGAATGTGTAGTTCTGCTTTCCACGCATCTGCGTTCATCCTCCGTACTTTTAATGTGGGTGTGGTTTCGCGATCTTCAATGTATCCCCCAAAAATAAAGACCTTTCCGCGTTCAATATTGAAATGCAAATCGTTGTAATCGAAGCTACACCCAAAGAATCGTAAATCCACATACCCGCCAGCGGTCGGTAAAATGTGAACAGCAGTAGCATTTTTTGCAGCATTGGTTGAACTGTAGAAGGTACTGCCAAAGAAGGAAATGTTTTCTCCTGTATTTTTATTTCCCTCATATCGCAAAATTTCTTTTTGGGCGTGTCCAGCTACCACGTTATAGCCTTTAAAACACCAAATGTTATCACCAAAAACAAACTGATAACGGAAACCATCAATTTGTACATTTTGCATCGTCATTTGATCAATATGTTGTTGGAATGCTTCGTTAACAGGAATATGAAGATAGAAACCATCTGCCAGTGTAGCTTCATCAAGTGGTCCTTGAATGAATAACCCTTCTATTCGTTGCGTCGCAGATTCATGGCTGTAGCTCGACGTGAGTGTTTTGAAAGCATAGCCACTTGTCAGGCCGCTAAAATCCAATTTCGGTTTTCCGCGTCCGATAATGCTTATTTTGGTTGGGTCAAACGTTAACCCTGTGTTACAAATATATGTGCCTTCCGTGATAACGACTTCACCTGCAGCTATGCTGTCGATTGCCCTCTGTATTCTCGGATTGTCGGAAGTTTCAACGCTTAATCTCGATCCGACATATGCCACACTTTTCGAAAAAACATTAATTTCTTTCGTATTTTCCGCCAACTGCGCGGTAACGTCATTCACTTTTCCCTCTAAATACCGCGGATCGTTCTTCAAATCCGGCTTCTTCGTTTGCCATGGCATTACTTCAACACCTCCGCCCGGTAAGCGCTTGTTGCGGTAATCGTCACGCTGGTGAAGGCATCGAATAACGCATAATAAGATTCTCCAGGAAACACTTTGCGTGTCTGTCCGTTAATTGTAAAAGACACATTCGCAATGCCGTCATTCGCGATTGAAAAGGCATATCGCGCATCTGAAAACGTTTTAGTTTCCGTTGCGCTACCTTCCCACGCTTCAGCTGCAACTGTCCCGTGCTGGATAAAAGCATTCGCACCGTCACGCCCGGTAATGTACTCGAATTGGTCTGTCTGTGGATTGTAATACTGCGGTGCCGGTTGTCCGTTTGCTTTCACCAACGCTTTGTCTACTGCTGCCATTTAAACGCCCCCTAATGTTTTCTGAATGGAAATTGTGATATAGCTTTCTGTGGGAAAAGTCTCTGTCTTGCCATCAGGATACGTCACGCGAAACTCCGCCATCATCTTGCCCGCTTCATCTGTTTCGCCGGGCTCGAACACCACCATCACTTGGTTGTCCACAATGGGTACTTCCCGGTCAATCATCCGACTGGTAAAGCTTTTCGCCATGACAAACCGGACACGCGCCCCAGTTAAATCCACCACATTCCCTTTCGCATCCTTCAACGCCGCTTTGATGGCGTGCCGCGTATCCCCTTGCTTAATGCTCAGATTCATGCGCTACCTCCTTATGCTCGACTGCCATACTTAATGTGGAAAGAAAAAAGCCGGTTGAAGATACGTCAACGAGCGACGCCTCCACCTGGCTTTCCACAGATTCGATTTCTACTTTATTTTCCGTTTGCTTCATCCTGCAGCGCCGCCTTCCACAGGAGAGGATTCGGCAGGTTCTTCCGCTACTGGATACGGTTCACCGGTAATTTCTTCATATTGTTCTGTGGACAGCTTCCCCGCATAAACGCCGTCTGCTACCATTTCTTTCGTCCACAGCTTACGGTCGTACATTCGTTTGATCGCTGCATACCAGTCCATCTACATTCCTCCCATCATGACGGCATAAAGCAGTTCGGCATTAATCTGCTCCGTTTCTGCCAGTTTCCCTTCTGTTTCCATCAACTTCACTTCTTTTTGCATGGCATCATAGAGAAGGAATGCATTGTCACTCTCGGCAATCTCCAAGCGTTCCCGATCAGATACAGGGCGTGGTTCATAGGGTGGTGGCTCACCACCCTCTACCCATTCCTCGCCATTCCAACGTGGTTTGTATAATCCCCCGGGGCATCGATGCGGAATGGTATTATGTGTTAGCCTCTTAACAAACGCCTCCCCTATCATGTAGCCATCTTCATCTATGATTCTTACAAATCGTTCTTCCATGTTCATCCCTCCATCATCAATCCAACGGAATGATTAAATTTGCGTGTACGTAATTGGATTGAGAACCGACCAAGAACGCGCTAAATTTCACTTCGCCCACTTCATTCACCGATATCTCCCCGACGCCATTTTGAATCGATACCGGCACATTCTGCCGCTGTTTGGGCCAATGGGAAGTTGGCAACACGAATATCACAGAAAGCGATGTCGGGTCTTCGTTCTTGATAATGCCGCGCATCACCAATTGGTTCATGCCGTTCTTGTAGTAACGCAGTCCCAAAGATCCACTGTAAAAGTTCGACCAGCCGTTGATGAAGGTCGGCGTGACCGGCGTGGGATTCGGCGGCAATTTCATTACCGGTTCTTCTCCCGCTTCGTACCGTTCAATCCGGCCAAGGATGATATAGGAGCCCTTCACGGCTTTTAAGTACACTCGCTCATTCGGCTGCGGTTTGTAGCTGGATAGGAACGGATAGCCTTTTCCACTCGCCACATCCTCACCGTCGAAAATGATCTTAGGCAAACCAGATGTATATTGTGAATCTATCCGGCCCAGCTTATCTGTTGGCTGTTTATCTATTATCCCTTTTACTATTTCTTTAATTTGATTTACTAACCAATTTCCTGTCATCATGTCAATGACACCACCTTACGCGCTTCATGACTCATGCTGGCTCCAGCCTTTAACGGCATGGTCCAATCTGTTTCTGCATATTTTGCATCAATACCGAGTGTTCGATTTTTTAGGACGAGAACATTGGAATAGCCGTGAAAAGGCATTAAAGCAGTTGAAAAGGTAACTTTTCCATAGATTTGAGATGCTTCAAACGCAATACGCTCCACGTAACTATCCAATGTCTCTTGATCTGCAATATCATCTTTCTCTTCAACCCGAACAACACGGCGCCCGAGATTCACAGTCGATAACGGATGTTCCGGATTGTCATTTACAAAGGTTGATTTTAATACAGTATCGGTATCAGGATTTGTTGCAATCACGACAAAAACATTCGGCAAATTAAAAGTATCTAGTGTTTCTTCCAATCCTGGAATCACTACAGATTCCCCATTATCCTCATACACATAATATTCAGGTGATTCTTGTGGGCTCTTGTATTGTTTCGATTGATAGAATCCATATTCATCCACAAAGAACGGCGTGAAGTTTAAATCACTAGCCAGATCATTCAGAATCAGCAATTTTTCCGTACCTGGTTCGTATTCTTTTGCCGTGGGCAATTTTTTGTCGTTATTTTCGATAATGTACCTATATTGTCCAGCTGAATTCAATACCTCGATCATGCAGTCGTAATAACTACGACCTGCAGCAAAGGTTAATCGGTCGATAATTTTATCTTCTTTAAGAATCAGCAACTTGTCATAGGCTTCAATATCCCGAACAACGCTGATTCCTTTTTCGCGTTTTGTTGGTGTAGAAACTAAAAAAACGCCTAACGGATAAGAAAGCCAACCGTTTCGCGCTCGTTCAATCATATGTTTTTTTACGTCTTCTGGAATCGATTGATTTGGCATAGTGAAGAAATAATCGGTCTCTTTCCAATGCCTCTGTTTGAACTCATCCGGCATCTTAAACTCGATGTACGGCTGAATCCGCTTGTTCGTCCAATCCACTTCTTTCGGTTCGACTCGGTATAAATCACCCCAAGAGGCCATGAATTCCCTCCTCTACATTTGTGTCAGTGCTTGTTTCCACCAGCTGCCGGCATTGCCGGCACTGAAGACGATGCGGTAGGCGACCGTGATTTCTCCGCTTGAGTTCCGCACCAGAGTTTGGTTGACGCCGCCATTTGGATTCGTTCCGGATACATAGAGCCACCAGCCTCCCACCCCTTTCATGGGATGGTCCGTTAGTTGATCCGCTTCTTCGGCCGTCATATAGTAATCGCCCGATTCGACAATTTGCGACAGTGCCGTGATTTTGGCCATGTTAATCCGCTTGGATTTTCCGTCATTCCGTATCAACGGGAATTGTTGAGTACGATCCAGCGCATAGCCGAAAAACTTGTTGACACCGGCGTTGTTGGAGAAGGCGAATAACCGGTTCCGTCGTCTGTTCGCTTCATCCCCCACAATCACCGTAAAAAGCGTTTTAAAGCCGGTGTTCGGGTCGGTATATAGCGCCAGCCCTTCCGGCTCCCCGAAGTCTTCCACATAGGCATTCGCATACGTTTTACCGGTCGGCTGCTTCCATTGTGCAACGGTTTGTCCGTTTCGCATGTCGATAGCGAGCAGATGGAAGTCATCCGCAATCTGGCCAAGCGTCACGTACAGCATGTGCCCGTCAAAAGCGAGTCCTTGGAGTGTCCCGACGTTCATTTCCGCTGTCCAGTGATATGTGTAGAGTGGCGCATTGAATACGCCGGCCTTTACGTTTGCGTAGGTGTGGACTTCGACACGCGTCGCTACATTGCCGTTCCCCAAGTTATTGGTATGGCGAATGGCGAGCAATCCGTTTTTCATATCCGATAATGGCGTCATGTACTGCGCCGCAATCGGGAATTCCAGCACGCGCTGCACCCGTGAATCTGCAATGGTGATGGTTTCTCCTGGCAGGTACGGATAGCGACAGAGCCACTGGGTGCCGATGCCGCCGGTTGAATTGGCCACAATCAGGTTCGACCAAATATAAACCTTCCCGTTTTCCCGTTCAATGCCGATGGTCGTGCCGTGTCCGCCTTGCCGCAGGTTCATGTGCGACAGCAACGTGCCGCCTTCCGTGACGCGCGAGATGCGAAAACCTTCCAGTGAATCGCCTGACGTATTGTAGACTTGCGTTGCGTAGATTTCCTTCGCCGTTTCATCGAATACGATGAACTGGTTAATAGTCGTATTCGACAATTCCAAGTCGTACAGATAGGAAGCACTTGCTTTGCTCAAATCAAATTCTTTTTCTTGCGCTTTCGTCAACGCATTCGACAAACCCTCTTCCAATTCGGCACCGACGTTACCCGCAAATGCATCGATCTTTTCGAAGTTTTCCGCAAGTGTTAAATCAATTTCCAAGTCCGTATCCAACCGGTTCGGCTTGTATAGGTTAATATTCGACGTATATTGGGGCACTACAACTCACTCCATTTCTTTGCTCCGACGTCCCCCCAAGTAGCGTAGGACTCTTGTAGGTAAGATGCTTCTCTTACAGTAAAATTAGCAGTCCTTTTAATATCAGAGAATGCCGATTGTTTAACTTCACCACTTTCTACGGTTGTCAATTCAGTGATAAAATTATCTTCAATATCTAGAAGATGATAGCGAAATCTAACCTCTCGAGATCCTGTTTTTGCATGCAGCATGTCTTTTACTTGTTGATGCAAAAAACCATCTTTAGTTAAGTCAATCATGCGCTACCTCCTTAATCCTTCGATATAATCCACTTCACTCATCGGAATGCTTACTGAATGGTAATCACTCTTTCGATCGCCAATTTGTAAGTTTTCTGCAGTGACATATATTTTCCGTCCTCTTCGATCTCTGTATAGTAATGTCTCACGCTGTTGAAGAAGTTCAATTAATTTCATCATATCTGATGTTTTAACAGTATATTCGGCACTAATATCTTGCGTAGATAATTCTCCAAACTCTGTTACCAATCGTCTTCTTCCGGCAAATTGGGTTTTCGTTGACTCAATCCCGTAACTAAATGCTTTTTTAGGAGAACTTCCAATGTTAAATATCAAATCAACATAAAAAGTCGGGTCTGATGTAAGCTGAATACGAACATGCTCAAGAGTTATTGAACCGATAACCGGAATGCTGTCCATCGTCGTTCCATTGTCGCCAACTGCATGAACGTAATATTCATAGATAGTTTCTCCTGCAGGAGTATAATCCATAAACCCTGCATTCGGTTCCAAATTGGTTGCAATTAAAAGCCACTGCCCGTTGGGTTCGCGTCGGTAGAGTTCGTTATAAAGAACATCTGGCTCGTCTACTCCCGGTAAAGGGTTATTGATTTCAAGGAACAAAGCTGCAGCTTCTTTTTCTACAGTTACAGCCAATTCAGGTTGTGGAGGAGGCACAAAAGAAGTGGCGACAGAAACAGTTGCCCAATCCGACCACAAGCCTCCCGAATCGCGTACACGCACCTTAACGATATAAGCAGTATTGTTTTGTAAAGGATTCGCAACAGAAACTGCTTTATTCCCGCTGCTTCTCGATACCTGCCAGAAGACGCCTGCGCCATCCGCAACTTCCACTTCATACTCCACCTGTCCACTGCTGGACCAACTGACCGTTAATTCTTCCGATGGAATGATGGCTCCTGGTGCCGGCGACAGAATGGTTGGCGCATCCGACTTTTCAGCCGCCAGGAACAATCCTGTGGACGACCACGGACTCGCTAACCCGCCCTGGTCTTCCGTCTGTACCTGCCACTCGATATTGCCGTAAGGGAAGGTGTTAGCCGGTACTGCATACAATTCCTGTGTCGTCACCACTTGCAGCGTGTTCCAGCTGGTCGTGCCTTGCAGCCGCCAACGGAACCGGAATAAACTTTGCTGGTCCTGGTCGTTGTGATTCCATTCAAAACGAATGGTGTTCGTCCGGTCCCTCGAAATGCCGCCTAACGGTTCAAGAAGCGTCGGTTGCGTTGGTGGAATGTTGTAGCGAAGCGTGAACACATTGGAATAATCCCATGCGCTGTAGGATTCGCCGTCATATGCCCGGACGCCCACCACAGCTGTTGACGTTTCTGTGTATTTCGATAAATCGACCGCCAGTGTCCGGCTGCTTTGCCGTTGGAAATAATGTGTCGTCTTGCCGTCTTTTAAGCTGAATTGATAGGTGACCGCCGCACCTTCTGGATCTGTGGAGGGGCCCGTACGGAAAATGGTCGAGCCGCTTAATGTTTCGCCGCCCACTGGGAACTCCAATTCCGGTTTGGTCGGTGGCAAGCTCCAATTCCCTTCAATCTCAATATAAGCACTCCGAGCTGCACCGTAGTTTCCGGAATCCCGTGGCCCGTAAAGCACAAACCCGTGGAAGCCGCCTTTTATAGCCGTTTGCACCGAGCGATAACCTGCCATGCTGATGGGAAAATCGGTGACATCGTAAATCGCTTCGCCGGTATTCGGCACAAAAGAACGCCCAGTCCACGCATAATACGGCAGACCGGACGTTTTCTTATCGCTCGTTTCCTTGTGCATCCCCAAATCGAAGGTGGCCGCGTTCGTCACGTTGAATCCTAAGTGAATTCGTGGTCTCACCTTCGAAGTTTCAAGATCCTTTAAGATGGCAGAAGAGTTGAACCCGAGATACGAGTTATATCCTTGCGAGCCGCTGACTTGGATATCACTGCCGCCGACATAAGCATTGGTGTCATCCCGGTATACGCCGAGCCACTGTATATTATGTCTTCTATACGCCAATTACCTCACACCCCTTGCTTTACCGACATGCCTAAATCGGTTACCATTTTCTTCAGTTTCACAACATCGTTTATTTCATCTGCATTGACGTTCCAATAATGATTGTGAATTACCGGTTCAGCATTACTAGAAGAACCCATCGCTATTCGTTGACCAACTGTCGATAAGCTAGATGAGGTGCCCATACCGCCAGCAAAATTTACTTCGTGGGCTGTCGGATTCAAAAGGGCATCCATGTTAAAGCCGAAATGTTCGCCTACCTGTTTCCATAGGTTCAACCCTTCTGCACGATGAGTCACAAGAGGGATAATAGCTTCCATTCCTTTTTCAGCAACCCATGCCAATTGTTTGGCTTTCACAATGCCACCTTTAAAGAAACCCTCCGGATTTATGTTCTTTCCGTTTTTCAATACTTCATAGTGTAAGTGAGGACCGGTAGAGCGACCCGTAGATCCGACTGTACCAATACCCTGACCTTTTTTAACCATGTCGCCGACACCAACTAAGTTTCTCGTGTTGTGTTGATAGATTCGTTCCATGATGCCAGATTTAATGCGAACATAATTCCCACGAAGAGCATGGTAAGCGGACTGGATAACACGTCCTGCTGCTTGCGCCTTGATCAGTGCTCCGGCCGGTGCTGGATAATCGGCCCCGTTATGGAAAACGCGTTTTTTAAGGATTGGATGCATTCGCCAACCGTAACTTGAGGACTTGCCAAATAACGGGCCGAAGCCAGGAGCAGGACCGCCATCATCGCCAAACTCATTAAGCTTCCCTTTGACTAAGTTTACCGCGCTAGATTTCACTTTATCCCATGCACCTTTGGCCATATTCGCTACGAAACTTGTGCCGCTAGGCTTTTCAACTCCCAATGTTTTAAGTGCAACATCGAGTAACTTACTTGGATTCTTGATGTAATCAAAAACATCGATGGCCGTTTCAAGAACTTTTTTGCCACCAGATTTAACTTTCCCCCAAAGATGCGTTGCCGCTTCTTTCGCTTTCCCTATCGTACCGCTCGCATACTTTGGAATGTTAGCTAAGATTGCCTTGGTCTCTTTTGCGCTCCAGACATGAGTTCCTTTCTGGAAATCAGATATGACGTTCTTGCCTTTCAGCATATACGTGGAACCATCCGGATTTTGAATCAATTCCGGTCCTGCATTGGCCCCCTTTCCATCATTGACCATTGCCAAGCCACCAGGATGTCCTTTTCTTCCTGGGGTTCCTTGATGATACTGAGGGATAGTCCATTTCGGAATATCTTTATCGACGCCTATCTTGCCGAGCACCCAGTTGACTCCGCCGATAACCCCGTTAATTCCTTTGCCGAGAGTCGATGCCAATTTATTTATAACTTTTGTGACGCCTGAAGTTACTTTTGACGCCATTGATCCGATTCCATCGCCAATTCGACCAGGTAAAGATTTGGCTGCATTTACAATGTCTGAAAAGCGAGTTTTGATTCCGTTATAGATATCCCGAAACGCTCCAGTTGTATTGGTTTTCAAAGAAGACCAGGTATCGCGCAATTTGGTTAGAATTGAGCTTGCTGAATCAGAAAGATTTGAACGGATATTCCCAAAAGTTTGCTTAATACTATTGAAAATTTCACCAAATTTTGTAACGGTATTTGTTTTTATTGACTGCCACCCAGTAGTAAATATGGTTTTGGCCCCAGATATTAAACCGGTAGTTATGGACTTTATAGAATTGTACGTATTTTTAAGGAAATTCCAGATTCCAGAAAAAGCAGTTTTCGTTGCTCCAGAAATCATTGACCATCCATTTTTAAAGCTTGAAACCATCGATGATATATTTCCGGTAAAGAGCGATTTCAACCCTGACCATAAAGAAGCAAATCCGCCTTTAAAAGCAAGAATGAATGCTTTAGCCCCACCAAGTATTTTTCCGTAGAAAGTTAACTGAACGAAGTTCCACAAAAAAGTGACCGCTCCCTTAAAGAGCTGCTTCAATCCTTCCCACATTTTCGCGAAATCCCCAGTAAATAATCCGGAGAAAATTTTCACGACGCCCATAATAATATCTAGCGCTCCAGTTATGACGCCTTTGATATTACCCCATACTGACCGGATGATGGCTAGCACAAATGGCATTACAAAATTTACCACTTTCATTATTCCGGAAAAAATATTTGATACTGCTTTTAGGAATTGTGGTCCGTTTTCAGCCCAAAAAGAAATTATCTTAGAAAAATGTGTAACTAAGAAAGAGACGATTGCTGATACGGCAGCTTGGACATGTGGCCACAAAGCAATTAGCGTTTCTCGTATTGAATTTCCTATTTTGCTGACTGTTCCGATGACTGCTGTTGCCTGTGAAACAAATCTTTCGCTAAAGCCGAGCTTCGTTAAGATATCCGCTCCGCCTTTAGAATCTCCGGAAAACATTTGAGCAAACGCACCTAATACATCTTGTACGTTCCCTCTAAATGCTGAAAGATTCATTGCCCATTCGTCCATAACGGCAATTAAATCAGGTGAGAATCCGAGTGAGGCTAATATATCCCGTCCTTTTTGGCCATCATCTTGGAACAATCCCTTAATACCTTTGATGAAATCACTTAATTTATAGCGGAACTCTGCTATCTTCGCGGCATAACCATCAAGCATCATGATTGTTTCTTCAGAGAATCCCATTCCCTTCAGAATATCTCGGCCTTTTTGTCCATCGTCCTTAAATAAACCCATTATGCCTTTAAATGTTTCTTTCAGCGGTTCTAAGCCAGTTTTCAGCCGATCAGCTGCGCCTCGCACAAAGTCCAATGCCCCGCCTAGTCCATTTTTAATTATGTCCGTTGGAAAGGTTGTAATTGCTTTCGTCATGCCCAAAATTCCGGCGGTTGCTACCTCAAGGACTGGCGCACCGATCTTCGCCTTAAAATCCGTCCAGGCTTGTGACAAGTTACCCGTCACGTTTTCCCAGCCTTCTGATTCACGAGCCGCTTGCCCCATCGCTCCGGAAACTTTGTTTGCATCTTCGACCATATCCAAAAGCGTCAATTGCTTCTGCGCTTCAGACAATTCGTTAAATTTCTTACCGAAGTTATCAATTGCCGCCGAGTTCCGCGTTGTTTCCGTAGCAGACAAACCGAGGGCAGCATCGTTCTCATAGTTCCCCTTTAAGAACGATTGAAGGCTTTCGGTTGTATCTTCAAGCGAACGATCGTAGAACGCCGCACTGTCTGCTACTGCCCGCATTGAACGGTCGGCCAAGTCAAGCGAATCGGCCGTATCCATCCCACCTGTTTTTGCGAACGCCGCAATTCCGGTAAAGCTTTCTTTCATTCGGTTTTCTAAGATGCCCGCTTCGTCCGCAATTGCACCAAGCCTTTTAGACGCTTCTTTTTCCATGTCCCCGAACACACTTGAAAACTGGGCGGTCATGGCATTGGCTGAACCTGCAGTCGCAGCTAGTTCTGTACCTATATCTTTAATTTTATCAATTGCAAATGCAGCTACTAAGACTCCGCCTAAAGTTTTCGCGACTTTGATAAACTTGCCGAATGAGCTTTCAGCATTCCCGGTTTCTCGTACAGCCGTATCTCCAAACCCCCGTGTTGCATCAGAAGCATTATCCAACTCATCACTTAAATCATTTGTTTCCTGCTGAAGATCATTCATATTCTGTTCTGCATTGCTAAGGTCCGAGGTCAAATCGTTTAAGTTATTATCCCCAACATCGCTTAGGTCTGACTCTAAACGACGAACTGAATCCCTGAAACGATCAAAGGTTTGAGAGGCATTGTTGGCATCACTTTCAATAGATGATAAAGGATCCAACGTATTAAGAACCCGCGCGAACTGGCGTCCAGTGTTTTCAGCTTGACGAAAGAAATCACCGAGCGATCTCCGTGCTTTGGATGTATCCGCGGTAATTTCGATATTGCTCTTTCCTACCGTTGCCATTTGGTTCCTCCTTTCTTTGGCAAAATAAAAAAGCCGGATAAATTACTCCGACTTCCACCAACTTCCGCCAACAAATTGTTCTTCTGCAGCTTCCACTTTTTCTTTATTTAATTCAGCAAATGGAGGCAAAATTTCATTGAACCCTTGGCCTTTATTAAGCAAGGTATCTGCAAGAAGCATCAGACCTTTATAGCTTTCAATAGTCCGCTGCTGGCTCTCTGCATACCGTTCTTCAATGGCTTGCTCATACTTGCGCTTAACCCAATCGGGCGTATGATCGAGCACATATTCTTCGGTATAGCCGTAATAAGAAGAGACGAACCCAATCTGTTTAACGATTTCATTGATGAAATCATCGTAAGTTAAGCGCTCACTTCCGCCTGTGGTTCCTCTTCCGGTGCTACCGGAAATCTTTCCTGCATCAGAGCTTGAAAGTCCGGAATCTCCACTTTGAACATCGCTTTCGCCAGAGTCCGGACTTGAGTAAAAGTTTTATCTAGGTTGGTATTTTCTGAAAGGATAATAAGAACGTCCAAAACTTCGTTTAGATCCAACTTCAACGCTTCTTTGTCTTCAACACCCAGAATGATGGCCACAACGCGAATTACTTGGTCTTCTTTTAATTCATCGATTACAGCGATAATCCGGTCAAATGTAGAAAGCTCATCATCCATCAGCAATTCTCTCATTTGTTTATAAATGCGAATACCATCCGTACCAATGAACTTTACAATTTGAATAATCTTGCTCATAGATAAACGAGGGACGTCAATTGACGTCTCCCCATCTGTTAAAGTAATTTGGCCAATAGTGTCGTTAATATCTAATGATTTCAGGTTGTTCTTTGCCATGTCTGTATTGCCTCCCGTTTCTTATGATTAGATAGATTCTTCGATTTCGTAATAGACGTTTTCGCCTTGTGGTACCCCATCTTCTGGGAATGCAGAAAGCGAAAGCGGCAACAGACGTTTTTCTTTGCTGAAGCTCTGCTCTTTGTCATCACCGGTGACTTTTGCTTTACGGATAACGGCCATGTAAAGCGTCCCATCTTTTTTCTGGCTGATCAGCGCATAACGTTTGAACGGAATGTCTCCATCTGTGCCGTATCCGATGCGTTTTGTTGGAAGCGCAGTGACCGGAGCAACGCTATCTGTTGTTGCGTAAGCTTTATCTACTCCATTTTCCAATACAACACTAGCACCATTTACAGAAGCGATTTTCTTCAGTTCACCACCAGTGAATTCTAACCATCCGCCCACTTTAAAGGCTGGATCAGCCGTAGTAAGTGTCACAATTTTTGCTCCGGCCGCAAGTGCGCCAGCTAACAGTTGAGCATCACCAGTTGCAGCTGTTGTTTCAATAATGGCACCTCCCGCAAGAGCTAATTGACGGTTGATGACCGTATTTTCCGCAAGGTTTGTTGAAAGCGAATGAGTAAAGCCAGTCACATCTGTGTCTGCCGCTCCCATCACTTGATCGACTTCAAAATCTTCTGTATCGAAACCGCGGGAAATGGCGATACCCTCATTTGTGGCACCAAGATCTCGCCATCCAGCTTTCAAATTATGCGGCGAAGTAGTATCCATTACATCTGCAATCGACACTGGAGCTTCTACATTCATATCAGCCACGACTAAACGACCTGGCCCCCCGACAAAGTTCTTTGAATTTACGTTATAAATATCTGGCGTCATTATTTGACCTCCTCAAATTTCCAAGAATCCATCTTCAATAATTTATCCGCTGTTTCCGCGGGAACATCGCGGCCAACAACAAGTGTTTGACCTTCGTAAATATCAAAAGGCTTATCTTTCTTGCTTAACTCTGGCAAGCGAATAGCCTCTGCCCCACTATTTTTATCTTTCGGACCTTTGCAAACAATCTTGCGCTGTTCAGCCGCTTTCTTTTCGGTTTGAATTTTTTCAGCCATGCTGATTCCTCCTATGCTTCTATATGTTCAAATCTCATGTAAACCCATGCCTCGTATGCGCCAGTTTCTTCATCTTTTGAGGGAATCGGATTTCCTTCCCGCTCACACCAGCTTCCCTGCAAAGCAGTAATACTAGATGCTTCACGCTCTAATAAATTCATACAGGAAATAAGACCAGACATGGCCGCCCCTTCATCTTTGGAGCGGTAAATCATTTGGATACGGGAAAAGCCAAACCCGCCCGCAGAACGAACGAGTAGGCCTTCTGTGATGTTTAATTGAAACGTGTTAGCGTCCACGTGAACATCAGTGTTTTCTTTAAAGAAGCGCCGAATTGGTGGAATGGGATCTACATATTCAATCATTCAATCCCTCCTATAGCCCGAGCCTTGATTTAAGTTGATGCTCTGCCACTTGATTCATCCGTGTTTGAGCTCGGTCCAATCCTCTGGCCATAATGTTGTATTTCTTTTCTAAGGGAGCGGCATAAGCGACTGCTGAACCGATTTTCAAGGTGGTCGTGTCCCGATTAGACGCTATTTCATTAACCACGTCAGCTTCAGTTGCTTGAACAGTCCCAATTCTGGTGATGTAGCCAATCGAATTGACGAATAACCCGGTATCGATATGATCATCTTCTCGGACGATTTCTTTCGTTTCATCGGCCCATACCATCCCAGCTGCTTCGACCGCTTTCTCACGAGCATCCCTCATCTTAGAATCAGTGAAATTCTGTATAATGCTTTGATCAATTTGGAAATTGAAATTCAAGCTGCCATTAGCCACTTGAATCACTCTCCTTTTTTAACGTGATTTCATGATGATGGATTCGCCTTTTACCGTATGCTGGTTTGCTGTCTTCCATCACAAAAGAGCCTTCCAGAATAACGTTCCCTTGTTTATCACGAATCTCTTTAAAACGGGTATTTTCATCGAATAGCGAATCCGGACCTAAAAAAAGCATGTTCTTTGTGATTGAATCGGTGCTATAAGTATCCGAAGTGACCGTTTGTTGAATAAGATCCGCTCGACAGGGAACATTCTTTTTTACAACGTCTTTATAAATAGGTTTTCCGTATTCGGTTTCTCCTATGTGTTGTCCAGGAGTAACCGTTGTACAGGAATGAATCAATAAGCGCCGAAGACTCATCGAATCCCTCCGCTCGGTCGAGAAGCGAAAAAGATTAGCGGCTTTGCTGCGGCAGACGGACGCAACGACAAAAGGATGTGGTCTAGTTCTACCACACCCGTCGTTTCCCCTGGATTCGCATTCTTTTTTGTGTAAGAATACGAACCCAATTTCTCTGATTGCACGTTATCGAATGCTTCTTCCTTCATATCCGGCTGATCTTGGAACCAAAGGAATTCCACAAGGAGAACTGTTGCCGTTTTTAAGTCTTCTAGTTTCTCGCTATTTGTCTCTTCAGCAAAGCTTCGGCCAGTGAATCGGCGAATCCACGCTTCCGCTCGCTTAATCAAGTCTTGGATTTTGTTGTCATCCAAAGCAATGATTTCGTCAAATGATACCCGCTCCTTCACCTCAGTGACCGTTGCAAATGCCATGTTACTTCACCTCAACGATAAAACCGGAGCGGATATAGCCTGCGAGGAATGGCGACGGACTCTCTGGCAGCTCTTTCTCTTGGTCTCCAATTAAGGTAAAGCCGACTTCCTGATAAGAAGTTTTAGAATCAGCGAGTTTGTATTTCTTCTTGGCTGGTTCTTCAGTGGTTGTTTTGGCGACTTCAGGCTCACTATCTAGTGGAGCTTCAGGAGGAGCGGAATTCTCCGCTCTCAAATCTGCCTGCAGCTGGTCCAACTCTTCCTGCGTATGCTCTTCTTTTAATTTCTCTGCATCGTACCCTTTATCGGGAAACTCAGCGACGATTTCTTTTGCTGTATCGATTTTAGCCATTAGGGCTGCCTCCTTATCGTGCTGCATCCAATGTCAGGATTAGACGAGCATCCGTATTGAATGGCACGTAGTCTGATGTTTTCGTAGCGTAAGACCCTTCAACCTGTGTCTTCACGTTGCGTTCGTTCTCAACAGAGAATGGTTTGAATGAATACTCAGCAAGTGCTGAAGTCGTATCGACCAACATGATGCGGTTATCCGGAATCTGATCCGAGATGAATGGAGTCGTATTCAAGACATTTGGCATGTTGCCCTCTTTCAATTCATTCATGAAGATCAATGTGCCATTCGCTTCTTTCTGAGTCGCCCAAGCCTCGGCCGTTTTCAAGTTCATGGCGCAGCGGTTGAATGACAATCCGTATTTCTGGTTGTGGTATTGCGTCGCATACCAGATATCCGACAGCTTCCAGTCGTTCGCTGTTTTAACACCCATTGTTTTCGGTGCATCAGATCCGTCTTTGAAGTAACCGTTCAACAAGCGATGAATAGCCACTTTCTCGTCAGTGCGCCCAATTTGACGACCGCGTTCCAGCAAGTGCAACGCAAGTAAATCAAAGCGCATAGAGCGTGCTTCATCGGTGATTTCGATACCCGCTCCGCGTTTGTGAACAAAGATGGTTTTGTCTTGGTTCAGCTTGATCGTCGCAACCGGAATTGGAGCGGCCTGGCCAATTTTCTTCATGTCCAGCTCATCGTTCTCGCCCGTTTCACGCGTGTAATACTGGTAGCTCATCTGGTCCATCGGGATGGTTTTCGCCACCAATTCGCCGGCGCGGCCAGCTGCTTCATAGCCCTGACGGAATCCGTCTTCCAATACGGCATTGAATAGCGGTTTCGTATTGTCGTTCGCATAAAGCTCCCGGACTTGATGTGCCCCAATATTTTCAATACCTAATGCACGGATGGCATCTTTCACTGTTAATCCTTCGCTTGCTAGATACGAGCGGAAGGTAAGTGAATCATTCTTGGTCATCAAGTCATCTGCTAGACCTGAAATGGCACGGTCCTTTTGAACCGCCGTTTTCATAGCTGAGCGAAGATCACCGCCGTTCTTAAATTCGACGATTTCGCCGCGTGAGTTTTTAAATTTACCTGTAAAATTCATTCGTCTTTTCCCCCTTTACGGAATTAATACTTCTACTTTTTGTCTAACTGTATCTACTTTGACCACATAAGTTCCGTTGGCCGCTGCTGCCGCTCGTACTCCGCCAGCTCCGTCTGCTTCTACTGAGTTTCCTACAGCAATTGCTCCAGTGTATTTAACTGCAACGTTGCGAGAGAAACCAGCAGCATGAACGCCAAGCGGTGTTTCTACATCACGCGCAGTGTCTTTTGATACCAATTGAACAGCCTCGCCTGCTGCCGCTCTACGCGCTTGATATGGGCCCGTATTAGCCAGAACCAAGATATCTCCCGGCATAATTGGGTTTTCTGGTGTAGCGTCTGTCGCAAAAACTGTTAAAGAAAGTCCAAAGCTATCTGGTAAAACTCCACCGATTTGATCCATTATTCATTGCCTCCTTTGTATGCTTCCGATACGTAGATTTTTTCTCCATTTTCATCGATATGGCGACCGCCTACATTATCAGGCTCGCTTTGACGCCCTGGTGTGAAGCGCTGCTTCGTCATGCCGTCATATGATTCAATTTCGCCTTTGATGAATTCGATATCCGCAGAACGGATCAACATATTTTTATAAGGCTCCGATTTAAAGCCTTCGCCTTGTGCACGGACACGGGATTCAACTGCTTTGTCGACTAGATCAGCCAAATACTGGCGCCCTTGCTCCGCTTCCGTTTTCAGTTGTTTCACGCCTTCTGGTGTAGCGGCATCGCCTAATTCATTGCGGATTGCAATGTCGTCTGGCTGACGGAATGTTTCCCCCTCCGTTGCCAGCACCTCAAATACGGCCCGCTTTTCAATTTTGTTTTCTTTCAAATCACTTCTCAGTTGTTCCAATAGATTCATATTGGCTCCTACCTCCTTTTGCTTAATTAAAAAAGAGCGGCTTCCATTGTCCAAGCGGACGTTGAATCGCTGCTCTAATCGATGTACTTTGTCTAATGCCAGTTCGCCCTGTTGTGCGTATTGTCGTGCTTTGTCGATGTATGCGCCTGGCGTAGCGCCTTTGTAGACGGTTGATACTTCTCGCAATCGTGCATCAACAATCCATGCAAACGACATGCGGCTATGTTCATCTTCGAGTCCTGGAATATGTGGACAATCCGAATCCCATAAATCCTTTCCACAGCTTCCGCACCGGTACGAGCCACCGCCAAAGCCGACCGACATATCACGGATAATACCCGCTCGGATTTGTCGAATTGTGTCGTCTGTTTTATTGCCATTTACCGTCAATCCACGCATGATGTACCAACTACCACGAACACTGCTAGAAATTCCGGATTCATCACCAGTCGTGATAACTTCGCCATCATAGGAGCGGCCATATGGATTCACATGGATGTTATGCCCTTCTTGCAAGGAAACGCCGTTCTTCAAATCGTCCGCATAATTGCGAAGCGTCGTTGTCGGATCCATGCGGGTAAAGTAGGCATCCATACGGTCATTGGAGCAATTCCCACTGAAGGTGAAAACGTCCTCAGCTGATACTGGATCCAGCGTGTGCCGGTTGATTTTTTCCAAGTCGATATCTTGGTCCGGCGTCAGGATAACACGGGCCGGCAAATGCAAAATGTTGCTGACTTCCCCCAAATTTATTCACCTCCTCTCAATAAGTGTTCTTCACCTTGTAGAATCCGCTTATACCAACAACGGCACTGAATTACGTTAGAAGCTGATGCACCCATGGAAGAATCTCCCGGGAACATCAGCTCTTCGACTTGCCCTTTTCCGTTTTCCACTCGAAACGGTTCATCAAAAGCGACGACTTGATCATTAGCTTTTTGGTGCCCTGGTCGAGTACGGTCTTGTTTAGCAGAACGCCAAATCTTACCTATAACCAAGCCACTTTGCCGGTCGGAATCGTTCTGTCCAGTACGAGCCGCTCCGAGCATTTCTGTTCGGGCTATGACTCGAGCTCTAGCTTTACTGAACCCCTCGTCTTCCTGTAATGCCTTTGCCGCTTTATCAATGCTATATTTACCTTCAGCGACCACATCCCAAAGGGACATGATGACACGCTCGTCCGTCGCGTCCTGTATGAATTCAGCCGAGCGGCGGGAGCGGTCACTTAATGCGCGTAATAGTACTTCGTCCTGCGAATTGAAAACAACATCTGCATCGAACGTCAATGCGCTCACTTCTCCCGCTGTCACAGCAGCCAGCGTCATCCAGTCTTGCCCCAGTTCATTCCACAAGGCTAATTGTTCAGAACTGTCATAAAGGATATTGCTCTCCACCCAGTCGCGGAAAACTTCAATTGCCTCTTCATCCGAACTTAATGGAGTGCCAGCCGCCTTCATTCGTGCAATGTATTCTTTCCGTTGGTACTCCAAGAAGCGGCCGAATGCATCTTCAGCCTGGTCTGTAATCTCAGCAACTTGCTCGGCCCAGGGCTCTTCCGTTTCGCCGATGAATGCCTCTGCGCCTTCTTCTACTTCATCATCGGCTCGGTTCTTTCCCATCATTCGGGTAGCGCTTGTCGGTGGTCTGAATTGATTTAAGACTGGATTTGTAGGTGTTCCCACTGCATCATGCCCTACAATCTCATTGGCTGCTTCATTGTTATCAATCCATCCTTGTTGAACCTGTGTAATTATGGTGCTGGTGCGCAATTGCTCTGCCTGCGCTTCAAGCATGGCATTACGTACTGGAATGTCATTGAACGTTACCTTGGCACGTCCTTGAAACCCCTGTATCTGCAGGTAAACGTTAAAAGACCGCTCCATTAGGCGCTTAATCGTTCGCTGGATGCTTTTCACACCCGCTACGAATATTTGCCATTGGACGGTCCCATGTGTTTCAGTTGTGCCTTCATTGCGGCCTAAGAGAATCGGCAGCATCTTCAGAGCGGAAACGATTTGCTGATTGATAACCTCGATGACTCGAGTCGCATCCATCGACTTGCTACCCGCTCCGCCTGCTGTTGTGACCTTGACCGAATCGGTATGGATGAAATCCGCGTCAGGTTCTAACTCAGAGAATTGTTTCTCAACGCTACCAACAAATTGCTGAACAAACTTCTGCACTTCTTCGCCGTCATGCTTAATTTCATCGGGCAGTGCGTTCATGATTGCTTCTTCTACGATAGAAATATCAAAGCGTTCATAACCTTGATGGTGAATAACCCGCTGCAAATCTTTTAGCACCTGCACTTGGAAGAAAACAATCTGCAAAATCGGCAGGAGCGGCGAACGTCCGTATGGATCTCCAACATCCGGGTCTAGCGGATAATAAAAAACAGTCTCCGGATTCAATACTTTGAGTGATCCGTCAGACTGCTTCTGTACCATTTCGATTTTATTTTCTTTATTCCGCAAGAAATCGATGGTCGTTGCTTCGACAACATGAATATCCACCACGTCGTCCAGGTTCTCCGTCAATTCCACTTCTGCAGCAAATCCGCCGCTTGTGTAGCCTGCCATCGTCCAAACGCCTACTAGCTGGTCCATCCCACCGCCGTATAACAAGCCGACACGTTTCGCCAAAGCTTCAAGCTGTTCAGTCATGGCGTCATCAACCGTTCCATCCGGCCGTTGCGCTTCTACTTCAAAGCCGCTATTGACCAAACGCTGTAGATTCCAAATGGCCATGCTGGCATCCGGATTCAAATCGCGAATTACCCGTAAGCTGTCAATGACTTCCTTCGAGCTGTATGATTTGCGGCTAAGAACCTTTTCATAAAGTCCCCATTGCTGCTCCCATTTGAATTCCGTTTGCTTGGTGCGTTTTGCACCAGCTGCAGCCGCTCTTACTTGTTGGCGCAGCTTCCGTTCTCGTTTCGGTTTAAACCAATCCATGAGTCCCAATCACTCACCCCCTCTTTACTCCGCCGATCATTGGCGGCAATACGTGCTTTTTCTCTTCCGGCGCTTCATGCCAGCGAGATAATGCTTGTGTCATGCTATCAACGTCATCATCGTTCTTGCCGAACGGAAAAGTACTGAATTCCCCTACGTAATCATGTATCCAAGGGGCAATAGAGCCGTCGGGCAGATAAACGTTGCCCGCTTCCACCTCTGGGGACACCGCTTGAGCTCGCACCACTTTCCCGCCTTTTGGATTCACCGGGATAAGGCCCGGTATTTCCTTTGTCAGCATCTCAATGACCGCGGTGCCGTTTGCCTTGTCCTCAATAAGTTTTGCTCTGGCTTGCGGCCATTTAGCGGACATGGTTCGAATAGCTTGCATCGTTCCCTTGATGCCCATCTTCTCTTTTACGCGGTCCAACAAATACTTATCCGCTCCAATGCGCCCCCATACTTGTCCAGAAACAAAGTCGGAGGTTTCAGCATCCTTGAACGTACAGTCCCAAGATTGAATGATTTCATCAAAACGAGCGGGAGCCACTTTATAGAACTTCCACCACTCCCGTTTGAAGATGGTACCGCCTGCAGGAGCGGGACGTTGTTGATAAAGAGCGTTCCATGTTCTGGTACCGACCTCGGTCATCTTATCCTTCGCCCATTTGGCATCATAACCGAGCTCTGCGCAAAGCGGCTCGCCAATTTCGCGGCCCAGCAAATCATCTTCGTCTTCTGCAATGGCCGGCATGCGGATCCGCTCCCAATCATAGGGAGAACGTTCAAGCAATCGCCCGATTAAATCATCTTCATGCCAGCGCGTCATAATGACAATGACAGAAGCACCTTTGTGTAAACGTGTGGATAATGTGGATTCCCATTCATCCCATACTTTGTCTCGAATGGTTTGGGAATTTGCCGCTTCCGAGTTTTTAAACGGGTCATCGATGATTAATAGGTCTGCCCCTTGGCCAGTAATGGAACCGCCGATACCCGTGGAAATCATACCGCCACCAAAACCAGCTACATCCCAGTTACTTTGAGAAGCATTTATTTGAGACAGCTTCACATCGAATAGCTCTGGACCGTATTCTTCAAGCTTCGCCCGATTCAAGCGCCCAAACTTCTTGGCCAATGTATCCGAATAAGAAGCAGCAATAACCCGCTTCTCAGGACGTTTGGAAAGATAATAACTTGGAAAGCTCTCGGTAACAGTCATTGACTTCCCGTGCCGCGGTGGCATTTCGATGAACATATACTTCTGTTTGCCTCGAGCAATCGGTTCTAAGCGTTCAGCAATGTATTCAGTATGCCGAAAATGCTTGTAATTCCCTCGGTGGACATGGACCACATAATCGCGATAGGAGCGGCGAGCCAGTTCCGCCTGCGCTTGTCTAGCAATCTCTTCCCGCTGCTTATCCGTCAGTTTGAGCAAGTTTCCTCAACTCCTCGACAGACAGGCCAGAGAGATCCAGCTTGTTTTCCAATCCGCCGCTGTGCTCGATTTCCTGTTTATCACGCCACTGTCCAGGCTTCCGGTTCTTCAGCCAGAAGATTTGAGCGGTAACATCAGGAGCCACTTGTTTGGCCACTCGCTTACTAACAACTTCCGCTGTTCGAGGAATGGATGCAATGAACCGAAGACGTTCCTCAGTAGTCGCTTTAGGATTCTGCTGATTGAACACGTCCAGTTCTGCATCAATCTTTTCGTCGTAAGCTTCACGGCCCACTTCAACGCTAATATAGGTGACTTCTTCATAATCGTATCCAAGAGCACGTTTAAGCAGCGCATTCTCTACCTGGCGATCAACGACTTCCTTGCCCTTTTTTAGGGTGTCCGAAATGTCCGGGTACTTCTTCTTCCACTCATTTAGTGTCGAGCGGCTAATACCGATATTATGAGCAATCTGTTCATCAGTTAATCCGTCTCTTGCCCATCCATTAAGGAGCGTTAATCCTTCTTCTGTAATCCATTCAAGGTACTTGCCTTTAGCCATCTTTCTACCACCCACTCTCGCGCTATTCGCTTTTTCAGACATAATAAAAAGCACCTCCGAAGAGATGCCACTTTCGCTTTATCTTATTTCATAAATTTTCGTTTTAGTACTAGGTATACGATGCGTTCTACTGCTGTCATCTGCTGTTTTATGGACATAATTTTCTTTTATATCCACAACCCTATACCTCTTTTCATTATCGTGATGATTTAAATGCGTAGATCCACTGAGAATTATCACATTTCTATTCTCGAGCATAAACAAGTAAATTTCACGAGAAGAGTACATTTCATCAAGCTCTAAAGATTTTGGTACCTCATCTTCAAAATAAGCCATACTTTCACCTCCCGCTTAATTATATTCTCTGCGGAAGGAATGAAACCCTTTTATGTCAGTATAAACCACCCGAATTTTTCGGGGCTGTGGGAGGGACTGTTCTCTCGAACGCATCCCCTCTTTTTTTCTCCCCTTCATATATAGTGACTTCGTACGGCAAGCGTACGGCAAACGTAGGTCAAGAAACTCTTTGTGCTATCTTCTTTTTGGCGCGTTCAATATAACTCTGAGCTGTTGATTTCCCTACTCCTAGGCCTTGCGCAATCTTCGCCACACTAACCTGTCTACCGATATGAAGAATGTAACAATGACGTTCTCGGAAAGAAAGGGCGGCAAAAATGTCGGCCATAATGATTTTTTCTTCTGGCGACATATAGAGGTGTTTCGGACCCTCTTCCAATTGCTCGGTGATATCCGGAATAAAATCCATGCTTTGGAATGACCGATGCTGGTAGACGTTCTTTTTGTCAGCTCCCCTGTAGTTATTCGGATCTCTGCCTGTCTCAAGCCACTTCAAAACAAATTCCGTTTCTTCGATTATGCTATTGTACTGAGTCAGGTCCAGTCGATCCGTTGGATTTTTCTTATTCAATCTCGCTCGCTGCTTTTTATATCCTTCAAGATTCTTCTTGTACAGTAAAATCATTTCGTCTGCCCAGATCGTCATTCTGATTACCTCCTATCGATTCCGTCGTATGGCTCCGCCCTTTGCTCTTCTATAAGTCTGTTTATTACAGCCCATCAAATCTGCCCAATCAATGTCGTTGAGCGATTCTTTAAACTTTTGAAATTGGCGTTCGTTTTTTTCTTTCAGTTCCGGCTTATCTGAGAGCCCTTTTTCTGTTAGTTGTTGCTGCAACGTTCTCATAACCTCATCTCTCCTTTTTGGGAAATAAAAAAGAGGACACCAAAACAGCGGTTAAGCTGTAATGATGTCCTCCAGTTGGCTGGTGCGGACTATCTATATTCATTGTCAATTTTTTTCTTAATCTCTTTTAGCTTTTCCTCTGTTCGATGTAGTAGAACTTTATATTTCTCGGTTAACGTAGAATCATCTGTTACAATCATATATTTTAAATGATCTAAACAAAGATTCAAATCAGACATCTCTTGAATCATGTTTAAAGGTATCAGGTTCTTCACATCATTTTCATAAAATTGAATTGCCTTATTAAACCTAGAAACATTTTGTTCTTTCAGCTCTGGCCTAGTCGCGCTTTCGTATGATCCTGAAAAAATGATGGCCGAAGTAATAGTGGGTATATAATCAACAAGTATGGCCCTAACTACTTTTTCGTGCCTCTCTTTATGATGAGCTTTCTGCATCCACCAGTTTTCAAAAAACTTGCCTAGTCCCGAAAGACACGCCCCTAGAACAGTGCTCGCTAAAGCAGTCAATGCGACTAATATTTCTGTACTCAAAAATCTTCCCCCTCATTAAATTCGTTCGTTTCCACTTAGCTGTAATAGTTGGGAACACACCAAAACAGCGAAATGCTGTATTAATGGCCTTCATTATCCAGTAGAAAGTTTTTATTTATACACTTTCAATTTTTCATTCTCGCTCTTCAATTGATTATATTCTTTTTCCAGGTCCTTTAATTGACTTCCGAACTTATTGATCTGTTCATTTTTTTCTGCGATACTTTTAGCGAGCTTTTCATTAGAATTTCTAGCTTCTTCTAATTGAGGATATAGGTCTTTAACTTGCTGAACCAAAGAAGTGAATTCTGTTCTTAATTCTTTAACTGTAGAAAGCTTATAGGTAAAGGACCTTACGCCTACAACCATTAATACGAATCCTAAAGCCATTAATGTTAAGTCTGCCGACATGGGATTTAATATCTCTAGCAATCTAGGGAACATATTTAGTACCACTGGCAAATAGATTACTGACAAAATACCACCAATAAAAGATAAACCATAGAACCACAAAATAAATTTGTTCATTCTTTCAGCAATCAGTATTCCATCTGATAGAGCCAAAAGAAAACTGGATACAGTAGCCCCGAATAAGAATTCGTTAGGAACGGTTCCTCCGAAGAAATTGGTTATTATCGGAATTCCTATCATACCAAGACCAACAAAAACTATAATAGTATCATTAAGGCGATATGCTTTATCTAAATTTATATCGCTCTCTTTATTAACACTCAAAACTCTTCCCCCTCATCAAAATTCACGCGCTTCACTTTCCCTTTATACGTGACGATGCTCGTATGCGCATGAGAAGGAAGTTCGACCAGTTTAACCTTACCCTCGGATATAATCAAAGCGCAGCTTAACGGTAGTTCCATTATATCCAATTTCAGTTCCCCTGTCTCCGAAATATTTACATCAGTTAATCTCATATGGCGACCTCCCTCAAAGTCCATAAATCCCTTGCTGCCGTTTCGTTATCAGATTCCGTTCAGCGTGATCGAACACCAGAAGTGCAATCTCACTGGGCCGTCTCTTCATCTTTTTGGCCATGTTCTCCACGCTGATTCCGGCAACCCACATCTCCTTGAAATCTGCAAGCTCGTTTTCCTCAAAAACAAGGTCCAGGTTCAAGTTGTCGTCTTCGAAAAGATGATAGTCCATGGCGATCCTCCTTCGCCTGCTTCATTCAGCAAATCAGTTTCAACTGTTGAGATTCTCTATCTTCTTTTGCATAATTTCCGCTTAGTATTGCATCAAATATCGCTTCAAGTACTGAAACAACAATGCTATTCCCAGCAAGAGCATATAGAGTCGCATTGCGCTTACCTTCTTTGGTCGGAAATTCTTGTAGCATAAGATCAAAATCTTCATCATCAAAATCCATTAACCTCCACCATTCACGTTCTGTCGGGTAACGATATCGGCCGTCTTCCATTTTAAATACACCGGCACTGGGGCAACGATCCGGACGTTCAGTAATGGTGTTGCACACATTGACTATGGTTTCGATATAACGAAATTTGTTTTTATTTGACTCGATTTCTTCTACGCTCGCTAAATCTTTTAAGCGATTCAGCATTGAAGGTATTTTGACGACATACTTTTCAATATCATTAATTTCATTTTCTTTTTGTCTAAACTCACTCATTGGCCGTAAAGGTCTATGCATTAACTTATTGAAATCAAACTCTTCATGTCCGAGAATGGATATGCAAAATATTCGTTCGCGAGTTTGCGGTATACCAAAATCCATAGCATTTAAGATCTGATAAGAATTTGTATAACCGAGGTCTTCCATTTCTCGTAAATACTCTTCAAATATCGGTCTTTTGCTTTTGAAGAGAGCTCCTCGAACATTTTCCCAGATAATAAACTTTGGACGCCATTCACCCATCTCTTTAACAATACGGATAGTTTCAAGCATTAATTCTGACCTGCCTTGATCATTATTTTGATTAGCTGATGAATTATCTTGGCAAGGACTCCCGTGCACTAAAATGTCCGGACGTAAGTTCCATCCTCGAATATCTTGTTGGTTATGCTTAAATGGATTCATAGCATTGTAAGCCCGAACGCGATTTTCCTTCCATTCGACGTAATCAATTAGCTTATGTGGAATCTCTTTTCGTTTTAAAGCTTTTCGGGGTGCGCCGATGCCTCCAAAAAGTTCTAGTATTTGAATCATCTCCTCCCCCACCCCTTCCCTTTTCGCTCAACCACCACGAGCTCTTTGCCGTAGCGTTTTTCAAACAGCTTCTGTCGCAAAGGAAAATCTCTTCCGACCGGACCGCCCTTCACATCAATGACTTCCTCAAAACCATCAATGTAAGTGACTCGGAAATCTGCTGTATAGCCGATTCCTGGCTTCTCTCGCTTGCCGTAACCCTTGCATAAGGTGCAGTTAATCGGATTGCCTGTGCGCGGACTGGGAAGCTTTCCTGTGCCACTGCATCGTTTGCATTCCACTTGGTACCGATCGACCAGCTGATAGAATGGCTGCAGCTCGATGTTCAGAACTGCAGGATCCTTTTTCAATTGTTTGTAATAAGCAAGTTCGGTCAATGAATCGAACTGATGACCCTCGAATTCCGCCTGTTTGGAAATGTATTGCCGTGCTGGTTTTTTCGTTCTGGGCCGGCTGTTTCTCAAATGCTCACCCCTCAATTAATCTTCATCATTCGGTCGTATGCTTCACATACTTCGCGATCACTCATGTTTTCAAAGTATTTTTTGTCTTTAAAAAGCATGACAGAAAGAGTTTCAATCATGCCTTCTCGTTCTTCTGCGCTCACTTGCTGCATCTCCTTATTTGTTCCCATGATCCAACACATACCGGCGATTCCCGATTTGCAGGACCGTAGGGACGTCTTTCTTAGTTTTCAATACCTTAGCGACAGGACGGTAGATTTCGCCTTTGGTGCGCTTCTTAATAGTCATTTTCTTGTCTCGCGTGATTAATTTGATTCTTGTTCATGTACGCCGATTCGATTTGCTCCCACGTAAACCCGAGCATTTCGCCAATGCGATAAAGCGTACTAACCAGCCGCATGTATTCAACCGAATCCTCATCTGACTCAAATCGGGTTATGCGGTAAAACAGGTTATTGAATTCGGCAGCCCGATCGCCTGTCTCCTGATTCTTTACAACTTTCGAGAAGTCCAATAGCTCGTACCCGAATTCCAATCCAAGGCTGATTGTGAAGTGCCAGACATCCACCAGTTCCACCAATGCTTTTTCGTAGTTGTTTTTCTTGTTCGACCAAAACTTGAAGATTTCCGGCAGTTCATTAGCCAGTTCACCAGCTTCAACAAAGATGGCCACGAACTTTTTCGTAATTCTTTCACGTTGTTCTGTCGGATGTTTCTTCTCAATCTCCGCATCCAATACACGCTGCACTTCAAACAATTTACTCAATTCCATCTTCAATCCCCCTTATTGGTTTACATCCACTGGATCCACACAAGACCAAGAGCAACATTTCCGGAAAAGATAAGCGAAACCTTGATTGCTTCGCATCGATTGTTCCAGCCTACTGAAATACGAGTCCCAATTGCGTTCATTGAGCAACCTCCTTTTCGCGTTGTTTGGCCATTTGCGCTTTCCGGACCGCACTTAATCTTTCGTCAGCCAATCCTTTATCGCTCTTCCACTTTTGAAGTTTACTGATGGACCAACCGATTTTATGTGCAATCTCTCGATTTATTAATTCGGCTTCTCGTAATTCAAAGTAAATTCTTGGAGTCAGGTAGACTTTGCCTTGTGCCACTAAAGAAGCAATTCGCTCCTCACGTTTCGGATTAGGCAAGGCGTTTATTTGATCTCCGATTGCTCGTATTTTAATGGCCGCTGGACATTGGCAATTTACTTTTATCGTGCATGCTGCACATTCTTGGCAGCGATAGGGATTTAACTGATCAATCTGGAACAGAAGCTGTAATCGTCTTGCTTTGATTGCTTTTTTCACATCCACCCTCATGGATTTACCTCCTCTTTTTGGTACCGCGCTTTATGGTCGAACTATTCTTTCGGATACAAACCAACAGAACTTAAATGTCTGCCTATTTCTACATTGAAATTTTGTTTATACAGGCTATTAGTTCTCCTGCTAATGTTTATGTGACCGCATTGAGGGCAGAAATCATATTTGTGTTCGTCCATCGACTCTTCCCACGGGCATTCATTGCACCAATACAAATACTTTTTCACGTATTCACCCCGTTTCATTCTAAAGTGCGGTACAGAGTTGAAAACGAATCTTCAACTACCGTACCGATTGGGCGGACTATAAGTTAATAACATAAACGTAAATCCATTCACCAAACTTACGTTTTTCATTTTGATGATTGAACGTTCTCTTCACTTCCATCACTAAATATTCCTTGTTTTCACGATTGTCCTTATCCCCGAATTCAAGAATGTCGCCTTTGGATGGGATGTTATTGCTTGGTATTTCAGCGATGATTTTGTCGCAACCATCGTGGTCATGATAACTGCCAAGACCACTTTTAAATGCTACATAAAACATATTCTTCATCCTCTCCTTTTCATTCAAAAGTGCGGTACCGTTATTTCTTCCGCTTGTTCAGCCGGATCTGCTGGCCGTTGTAATACATGTATAGATTCGATTGATCGGGACGGTATTTGATTTTGCGACGATTGCGCAGCCACTGGTTAAGGCGACCGCGCATCTCATTTAGCCAATTCATCCGACATTATCCATAGCCTGCAGCAACTCTGCATTCAATTCTTCTTCACTGAGCCGTTCAAACTTCTGGCCCTTATACTTTTCATTCCAATATTCTTCAGTGAATTGGAGCCCTGTATAGACTCGCGTGACAATCGGGCTACTCGGAACATCCTGTCCGGCATCAAATGCAATCCATGCTGATGGATCGGCTCCAGCGATATAGCCTTGGAACGTTCCTGTCTTCCAGCCGTGATGATAGACGTGCAACTGGTCCCCTTTTTTGAGTTCGTTCATTTCTTGGTAGGTCATCCCTCAATGTACCACCCTTCTTTTTGTCTCATTTTGATTCCGATCGGCCGTAACGGTTCGTACAACCAAACCTTTTGTCCGCCTTCCCAGCGATACAGCAACACCCACTTCGACCGAGCCATCAGAACCACGGGCTCGCTTTCGTTTCCAAATCCCGTTGCAACTGCGCCTTCACTACATAAGCACGCAAGTCGTAGTATTCCAAGTCTGCAAGAGCCTCCCCGTTTGGTCCTTGCAGGATTCCGTAGCCTTTTAGTTCCTCAATCCAAAATTCACGGTGCCGGTCGCGATGCTTCATCCCTTATCCCCCCCTTAAATTGTCAGTCAATTAACCCTTTTGAACCGGATAACTATTCCTCTTTTTTGGTAAAATATTGACAGTTAGTGGCTAAAAAGCTAGCTACTCTTTATTACCGCCCTTTCTCGACGCTAATTTTTCGAGTAGCTTTTGTTTTTCAGCATCCAAATCCTGTGATGGTGGAACTGTTTCCGGTGCTTTTTCGGGTTCTGGTGCATTCAACCAGTCTGGAAGAAGTTCTTCGCGAATAGGCTTGTTCCGGTAATTTTGTGGCTGTGCTTTCTTGCGACGTTCGAACTCTTTATCAGCAGCCGCTACGTCATTCAGCGTTTTGATAAGCTGGCTCTTCCAAGAAAGAAGGATGGAATCAGCAAAGTTTAGTTTGTGCCTAGCATTTGCTTCGACTGCCCGTTTTAATGCCTCATGAACCAGCTCCTCAGATGATTCATCAATCATTACACTAAGACGATCTGCAATATGTGGAGTAAGAAGAGCTATGTTGTCACCGTAGAATCGAAAAGCCATTCCAGGCGAATCTGCAGCAACAACAGCTTTTGGTTTTAAATCCTCTTTCTCTTGTTGTTGTAGTTCTTTATCTAGTTCTATATTTAATTCTTCTTCTAGTTCTAGTTCTAGTTCTAAATCTAGTTCTAGTTCTGTTGCGTGACTTGGCGTGACTGTCACGTGACGGTCACGTGACCTGTCATTAATAGGTGTGATTTCATTTTTTTTTTTGTTTTTCTCGGGTGGCCCAAGACGTTTAGTTTCTCGTTCTTTTTGCTTCCGCAACCTATTCTGTTCGCGTATCTTATCAAGTCCGGCTACGTTTTGATGCTTTTCCCAATTCGATATACTGATAAAATGATTTTCGTCTACATCAATCATTCCAAAATTCCTGAAAACTTCTAACGCCATTCGGACAGTTGATAGTGGCCTGTTAAATATAGTTGCCAGCATTTCATCGGTGTAAGGAATAGTTTCACTTAGGTAAATATAGCCGTTGGCGTTTGCTCTGCCGGCCTGGGAAAGCAATTTCACCCATACGATCAAGATCGTATCCGCTTCCGGCATGCTCTCAATCAGACGTATCTTTTCATCCTCAAACATCTGTGTACTTAGCTTGATCCATTTAACGTCGCTCATTGCCAATCCCTCAACTTCCTCATATATTGCAATAACTTTTAAAATGAAGGGGATCCCTCAATCCCCCTCATTCAGTTCTTAAACCAATGTCTGATCGTGCACGCTTGGCTTTTTCTCTTTTGTTTCTTCGGTTACTTCTGGTTTCTCATCCAGCACCGTGTAGTCCGTCACATCGATCACACTGCTCATGTCTTCGTTGATTTCCGTTTTAATTGTGGAATCAGCTTCAACCGTTTTCTGCAGCTCAATGGACTTCGGTGCGTATTTCAGAACTTCTTTTAAGACCGTCTTCTTGGCCATTGCGTCGTAATTGGTCTTCCAAGGGCTTGTCCAGCCTTTTTGAACAGCTTGCGAGAACTTCTGTGCATGATTCTCGATGCGTTCTCTTGTCCAGTACACAAAATCATAACCCCCGTTTTTAAGGTGGTAGACTGCGTAATAACCGACTGGCTCGCCTTCTGGCACAGCTGCAGGTTTGTGAATCAAATCCTTAATTAATCCGTAGCTAAATTCAAATTCATCATTCGCGTAAACTTCATGGGCATAAATTGCTTTGTATTGCCCACTACGGACGGCTAAATCGATGAGGCCTTTATAACCCAGTTGGAATTGAACTTGCTTACCATAAGGGATCAGGTAAGCCTGACCGAGTCCTGTGTTTGGCTCCACACCAAGTTGTGCTGATTGCATGATGGCTGCCAAGAAAGACGTTTGGTCGCATTCCAGTAATTTCGGTGTGGTGCGAACGGCTGTTAGCGCAATACGAGCGATTCGATCGGCATCCATGTGTTTAGGGAGAGCCCGTTGAATCTCTGGACCCATCCGTTTTAATAGAGCGTTCAGTGTTTGCTCGGGTGCTGGTTCTTTCTTCGCCACCTGCGAGCTTTTCTGTGCTAATTGATTTTTGACTGCTTCGTTTGTTGCCATGAATGAGTTCCTCCTATTTCACGATGAACCGGCGTGCGGTTGATGTGTTTGTGTATTTTTTATAGAGATCCGGTTGTTCAGCTTTCAAGCGCTTGGAATCAATTCGGTTGGTTTCGTAATTCTTCCAAGTGACAACCCGTTTAAGCGTGTAGCCTTTTTCGTTTTCGCCCAGGAGCGCTTTAATTCGATTTTCGTATTTCTTCTTTTGTGTTTCGAAGGCCTTAATGTCTTCTGCCAGCTGGTCCATCGCTTCAAGCATTTGTTCAACATCGCCTGGTAAGTTAATTTCGGATGTCGGTTCTGCCTGCGGATAAAGTGCCTTTAAAAGCTCACTGGAAGCGTCTGAGCCATCAAATACCGGCGGAACTTCCGCAAGTACGTGATTCTCCCAAAAGTCCTTCTCGATGCCGATTAAGTACTGAATCAGTTCTTCATCCCGTTCAATTCGTTTATGAATGAATTTGTTGCCGCCAATCAGCACGGCGATGTGCCAAGCCTTGTAACCGGTAACGGCCATGTAATGCTGGCATTGAAGCAGATACGCTGCCGGAACCTCTTCGTCTTCCCAATCACCTTTGAGGTATTCGGAAGCCGTCTTGCACTCCAGGCCTTCCTTCTTGCCGACAATCAACCGATCCACGTTCGCCAGCATGAATGAATGCTCCGGGTGTTGCAGAATGGCGTTCCGTTTTCGAACTCTCATGCCCGTTCTTAGCGAAAATTCCTGCGCCACAATGTATTCCATGACGTTGCCCCAGTAGGCTGCTTCGCCTGCGTTATCTTCGTCTGGGGATTGCCCGGTTTTATCAAGATAGACACCGATGGGCGATTTCCATTTATTCAAACCGGCAATGGCTGATACGTCACTGCCGCCTATCCCTTTTCTCCGTTGTTCCAGCCACTCCGCGCGGCTCATTTCCTGGGTAGAGATTAACGATTCTGCTCGCATTGATTTCCCTCCATTTCGCATGCTATAATGGGCGTATGTTTAGTCTTTCTTTGCCCGGGAGACGGTGAGCCGCTGTTGACGCAGTGGCTTTTTTTATGCCCGAAAAGCATGTTCCGGTTCCGAATACTTACATTTGACCTCTTGCCAGACCGAGAAAGTCATTCCATCCGGCCAAACATTATTTTCAATGGCGTTGATCAGTTCATCTTCAAAGCAACCTTCACATTTTTGTGGCTGACCGGCTGGCTCAGCGTTAATGAAAGCGCCGCAACCTTCACAAAACACGCCGTTTAGAAAGGTTTTTTCAACTTTCCGCATGTTCATTCTCCTTTCGTGATTTCACAATAATTGCATTTTCAACATGTTCCACGGTGTAACCGTCTTGCCGCAGCAACGTGATGATAAAGATGGCTTCACGCGAACTTCCGAGGTATTCTAAAGCAAAGACGGTTGCGATGTTGCCCATTGCCTCTGAAATCTGAATGATGTTACGGATATCCGCCATCTTTTCGGATGTATTGAATGTTGCTAAACTGACTGCTGCTTGTCCTTGCGCTGCCACTTACTCACCTCTTTTCTGATGGATTGAATCCCATCAATAAGCCCAGGACTGATTCGGGGGAATGGCATTCCCGGACTTATTGACGAGAGCCAAAGCTCGTCGTCACTTATTCTTTCACTTCTTCAAAAACACTCTCTCCCTCATAAGTGAGTGAAAAGTCTTTTGACTCATCAGCGTAGTAATATTTCTTTTGAAATCGATATTTTTCTGGATATTGAACAAGCATTGATTCAACTTTTCCGTCTTTCCAATTGACTTGAAGTATAATAACAATGGCTTTATGGAATTTTTGATATAATTTTGGTTGTTTTTGATTTTGAATCATTATTTTCCTCTCCTAATGTGGTATGATTTAAGTAGATTATTTTTCGAAACGCCGGCTGACCCATCAGTCGGCTTTTTTACTGCCATTTTTTAAGCTGCCCCACTGTGAACCTAATGCGAAACTAATCAAAACAATCATGCTGATCGATATGTAGTTATGAAGAAATTCGCCGGGTTCGATAATCATGAAAGCCACCCTTTCGCTTTGAGTTGTAAGTAATGATTCTGCCAAGTATCCACGAAACTGATTTCCAAGTTCTCACAAAGTATGGCTACCATATGTTCGAGTGCTGTCACGGCTTCGACCATTTCCTCTAACACTTTTTCTGCTTCCGGCCGTTCCCAATGCGAAATGCTTTTCAGGGAACGCGCTAAGTTGAACTCACGCAGCGCCTTCATCGCTTCTTCCAGTTCTTCCAACGTCTTCTCCTTAACACTTGCATGATGCAAATCCACATTCGGGCCGTCTAACCATCTTGGGCCTGTGTTGGTGTACTGGTGACGCAACTCAAAGGCGAATCGAGCATTGTCACCCCTTTCCATCATTCGTAGTGCGATATCGGCCTGAACCTTTCGGCTGCCGTTCTCCATTTTTGAGTAAGCTTCTCTTGATAAGTTGAAGTCCAACGCCATTTGCTGTTGGGTTTTCTCTCCTCGTATCTCCCGCATAGCCTCCGTTAATTTTGTCTTTTTCACAAAAACTCTCCCTTTCCCTATTTAGTTGTCTCATTTCGTTACCAAGTTAACTCCGTGTGTACCGTTAGCGACGAAATGTTGTTTTATAATTAACTTATGGAACGAAAAACGCGCTTCTTCCCACCCTCAGGCAGATGTTGCTCGATCCAGTCAAATAGCTTTTCCGTATAGATTTTCACTCCGAACTCCCGGCATACCGGAAAGTCTTTGCGGCCCATCAGTTCAAACATTTTCGACTCGCTGACCCTCAACAGCTCCTGGGCTTCTTGCCTAGTCAGAAAATGTGGCAAATCCCTTTTTGGCTCTACCTTTTCAACCGCCTTCCCCACTTCCTCGCGGATGATGTTCCGCAAATCCTCGACAGACATCACGATCATTGTTGTTTGTTCCATGGTGATTCTCCCTTCTCTACTGGGCGTCCCTCGCGCCCTTTTCCTCGTTTTTAATGAACCTTATGGTCGAACTATTTAGCTTTTGGTTTGAATGGTTCCAGTGTTTCTTTTAATCCTGCGATGCCTTCGAAAAACTCTTTTAGTTCTTCTTCTGAACCAGCTATAAATCCAGCCTTTTGCCATTCTTCCATCAATGCAATTACCGGAAGCATAAAGCCTGTGAAGCCTTCTATATTGTCAATTTGAAACGCTACACCGCCAGCAATATCGTTAGGCGTCTTAGTAAAAGCAATACCTCTTGGCTCTCCGTTTTGGTCTCTGAACACTCCAGAAAACAACGTTCCATCGCCCATCTTGCAAAGTGTCACATCGTTATCCATTTTTGAAATCACTATTATTCCTCCTTCTGCTAATCATTCTACTGAGCGATTAAAGACGCTTCAGATAAAAGCTTGTTAATGAAATACACCTGACCTTTGCCAGTGACCTTTGTGGTTTTGTTCACAGTGATCAAACCGCTGTTATGGTTGATAGGCGTTTCTTTAATCTCAAACAATCCCATTTCCATGCTCCGTTGAGTTGGCGTGTTTCGGTCGGTCCCTAAGCGCTTCACCAAATACCCGTTAGATCGAAGCCATTCAAATAATCGCTTTTCCCCAGTATTCACTCCGTTTTGCTTCAATATCACTGCAAGCTCTCTAATCAAAATTGACGACTCACTTGCTTCAACTGAATCTGCAAAAAGAACTTTCGGCTTTTGTTGCTCCAACTTCAATTCGGCCACTTGCCGTTTCTGTTGTTCTTCTTTTAAGTTAGTCAACAACCCGATTGCAAAATCCGGATTCGCGATTGCTTGGTGCAACGTATCAGGCGTCATGTATGCTCCATGTTTTCTTATCGACGGAAGTACTTGGTCGAATACCCATGATTCAAAGCGTTCGGCTTCAGGAAGTTTTGAATTTGCAATCAAGCGATATAGATTACCTTCATTAATGAACTTCTTTTTTTGGTTTCTTCCAAGTGAATCGATGACCTCGTGAAACACGACCCCATCTTTCTTACAGTGACGATTGATAGCATCGCTTGCATTTGCGTAACCTAATTTCTTAGCCATATCAGTTGCAGGAAAATGAACTTTATCTTCTAAATTAAGCAGCTCTAATCTTCCAAAGTTGGAATGGGAAAAATTTTGCAATTGATTCATGTTTTCGCCTCTTTTCTTTGTTTAATATTTCCTAGTAAGGGTTAGGATGCCCTGGTTAGAGCAATCCTTTCGGTAAATCCTCCCCTTCCTTAGATGGCGACTCGCTTTCTTGTATGAGTTTCTTGTACATTTTGTTTAAATAAAAAGTTGATATCTTCATCTAGTAACTGTGAAATCAAGATAGCTGTTTCTAATGGTGGAGAAATGTAGTTGTTCTCCCAGTTGGCTACAGATTGTTTTCCTTTGTATCCGAGCATCTTTGCAAGCTGATCCTGAGTAAGGTTCTTTTTCTTCCTAGCTTTAATTAGGTTATGATTTTTCATTTTTCTCACCTCCTATGTATGAACAACTTGTACTTTTAGTATATATACAAGATTCTTGTACGTCAACACTTAAATACAATTTTCTTGTACTTTTATTTTTATTCTTAATCAATGATGTACAATATACTTGTACATCAAGGGAGGAGGAATACCATGTTATCAACAAGATTAAAGGCAGCTAGAAAGAGTAAAAGATGGACGCAAGAAGAGTTGGCTAAACGCGTTAATACCACAAAAGCAACAATCAGTAACTACGAAAATGGGCATAGTACGCCTTCAAATGACATGCTCCTTCTGTTAGCTGATGTTCTAGATACTTCTACTGATTATTTGTTAGGTCGGGATGAAATACCTCCTCCTGTCTTTACCGAAGACCCTTTTGAGGCATGGGTTAGCGATCCAAAAGTAGACAAATTCTATAAAGAATTCAAAGAAAGCCCGGAAGAGCGAAAAGAAGCTCTTTTAGCAGTGTGGGAGATATTGAAGAAGCAAGGTAAATAGTAAGATATTACAATTTTTGTTTTACTAAATCTATCTACTAAAGGGGATGTTAGTATGGGTTTCTTTAAGAAAAAGGAAGTAAGCGCAGAAGAACAAGCAAAGTTGGATGCAGATAAAGCTGAAAGAGAGCGTTTGCGACAAGAAAAAGCAGCAGCGAGAGAAAAACAACGTGCAATTGACAGTGCAGCCCGCACCGAGAAGAAAGAAGCGAAGAAATTAGCAGAGCAAACAGATCTAGAAAGATTCTTCGGTTCTGATTCTGGATATAATGAACAGATGAATAGAATTGCTTATTCTGTTGCTATAAATCGCATAAGAGACCAATTACTTGGCAAAGATGAAAATGTGTTCGCTACTGTTCCTGTTGAATACGATATGGCTGGAGGCAAAGAAGTTAAAGGAGTTTTGATTGCAACAGATCAGAAATTAGTTTACTCTTCAAACTCAATTAATAAAGAATTTACAGAAATTATGGATTACAAAAGCATGAGTAGCATTTCGTTGGCTGCCGATGGGTTTTTAAAGAAAGAATTGCATGTAACTTCTGGTCGTGAAAAGCGAGTCTTTGATGATATTAAGGACGATAAACATTTGACAAAGCTATTGGATAGTGTCCGTAAACAAATAGCATCAGCTCATTCTGGCTCATCTACACAACCTCATGCCGCAGCTCCTCAACTGGATAAATATCAACAACTTGAACAAATATCCAAATTGAAGGAACAAGGCATTTTAACAGAAGCTGAATTCCAAGTTGAAAAAACTAAAATACTTAACACTTAACCCCCCTGCTTCTCGCAGGGTTTTCTTTTAAACAGCAAAAAAGTTTTCCTATAATTGTTAAAAGTGAAAGATTAAGTACATCGAAGAAAAAATAAGGAGGAATTATTGTGAAAGAAATATTGTACTTAGATACTGATTTAATTCATTCGTTTTTATCTCAAATTAATGAAGGACTGCCAGGAGAAACCGCGAACGAAAGAGAGCAATCAGTTGCAGACGCTTCTGAAAAATCTAAAAATAAAAGTTCACTTTTCGGTTCAAATGCAAGTGTGGATTCTGGCAAGATATCTGTTCCCTTTTTATTAGATACTCCCTCAGGAAAAGTTGAAGTGAAGTTAGATTTGACGAAAGGATGGTCAGAAACCACTTCTCTTACTCAGACCGAAACAGGACGCGAATTAATTACAAAAAAATTGCATGATGATGCTCTTTTTCAATTGATAAAGCATCTAAAAGAAAAAGATTTAATCAAAAATTTTGAAGAGGCTAATGAAAATGAATACATTGAATTTCAAACTTCTTTTCAGTTTTTTGATACCGACTATTTGCATGGCCTTATGAATCCAGATTTACTAAGCAAAGTATCTTTTTTTGATTTGTATAGTAATCTAGAAAACATTAAAATCCAAAAGGACTTCCAGTTAAAAAGTATTGCGAATTCGGCTCAAAGAAAAATAGAGGAGAAAAAGATAAACGATACTATTCAAGAAGGAGAAGTACAACTTGCTTTAACAACTGCAAAGTTTACTGGTATCCAAGAAATGATTACATACTTACAGAGTTTCCTTCCAACCTCGACATTTGCTAAACTTGAGAATTCATTTACTTATTTGAAACCAGCTTTCCTTAGAGAAGATCCTAAAGTTTTAATGTTTAAATACCCTGCGCTATCATCGGATTTAAAAGTCACAATAATAGGAAAAAAGACAAGAAAAATAAGCGTTCCGCAAGAAACGCCCGACTATTCTAACCTTTATTCAATACCTATGATTTTAGATACTCTATTAATTGAGATTGGCCTCGTTTCTTCAAATGACACTCTTGTCTCACCAATAGCTATTTATTTCGAATAAGGTCAAACTTTTTTCGATTTTCTTTCATTCGTTCCTGGGTTGCATCGATAGCATCTGAAACACGTTGATATTCTTCATCATGCTTCTTTTTTTCTAGAAGTAACTTTTTCAAAGCATAATCAAAGAATTTTTCTTCAGCTGACATATACACCCCTCCTTGGGTTTTATGTTATATCAAAGAAAAATTATTAGCAATGAATTAATTTTATATTTACTTTTTAATTCCCCTTAAACTTGTTTGCTAAAACTCACTTCCCATAAGTGGGTTTTTCTTTTACAATATAAGGGAACATGCGTTCTAAAAAAGGAGTGGTCTTATGGGAAATACATACAATCATTTAGAAGAGTACATCCGACAACTCTTAAACAACATCAGCATTTTTCATCCGCATCAATTGAATATCGAAACAGTTTCATCGCGATTAGGATTAACAGTTCATTACATTCCGCATGATGCTATGTATGTAGATGGCAATATTTTTTTAGACATCCGTCAATCCGATTCCAAGCAATGGGAAGATTTTGGACACGAATTATGTCATGCTCGCTGGCATGCCGGGGACCAAGCGTTAATTTCCGTTATGATGCGAGAGTTTCAAGAATGGAAAGCTGATAACTTCGCTCAGAACCTCTGTATCCCCTCTTTCATGTTAAACAACATTAACTTGCCAGCTTACGAGCGTGACGCGGTATGGATGATCATGGAGAAGTTTGCAGTTGAGCGTAAGTTTGCCGAGAAACGGTTGGAACAATACATACGAAATTGGATGGCCCAATAATGGAATTGAGGAATTTCAATGGAAAAGAAAACATACATAGCACTCAAAGAATTATCGGATCTGCACGAAAAAAAGCCCGGCCTCTTCCCCGTTTTCAGCCGAATCACGAAAATTGATGGCCAGCTGGTTGGTGAGGTTAAAAGCTACAGCGATGAATACGGGAAACCGGTTCAAATCGAAAAAATGTACCATTAATCGGCTACAAAGGGTAAAATCGTACCAAAACCATGTTTAAATCATTCACTTTGTACCGCAAAGGGGTGCCTTTTGATGATATGGTGAACCGGAGGAGTGTATGCCATGAATTGCAAAAAAACCGCAAGCGGAAGTTGGGAATGTTACGCAGAAGGGCCGCGTGATCCGATCACGAACAAACGGAAAACGATCCGCAAACAAGCGAAGAAGAAAGTGTTGGCTCAACAGAAAGTAAAGGAAGCCTTGGAGGATTTGGCGAAAGGCATCGACCGCATCAAAGCGAAACACATCACCTTTGCGGAAGTGGCTGAGGATTGGATGCGCGTTTACGAGAAAAGTGGCGTAAAAAGATCCACGGTCCGCAGCAGGGAGTCGTCCTTGAAGAATATTAATCGATATTTCGGGGATGTTGTCGTTGGTCGCATCACGCACCAAATGATTCAAGACATGCTGCTGGATATGTACGAGAAAGGCTATTCGAAATCCTTATTGGATCATGCTAAAGTGACGACCCGTTTTGTCTTTCAGCACGCCAAGAAACAGAAGCTGCGTATGGACAACCCCGTGACCGAAACAATCGTGCCGAGAAAACGAAAATCCGTTGAAGAAATTGAAAACGAGAAAATTAGCGAAAAGTATTTCGAAGTGGATGAATTGGAGAAATTTTTGAAGGCTGCCGAAACCCATGGCTTGTTACATGACCAGGAATGGTTTCCCCTTCTCGCCTTTACCGGAATGCGCGCTGGCGAACTGTGTGCCTTGAAATGGACCGATGTTTTCTTTGATACCAATCAGATCCGCATCACCAAGACGATGGACAACATTGCAGACATGCAATCGTATGAGCTGACGCCGCCGAAATCCTTGAAGGCGATCCGGATCATTGATGTGGATTCGCAAATCATGGCGATTCTGAAACGCTTGAAGGCGAAGCAGAATGAATCCCTTTTGAAATACCGGGTAGATAACGAAAACTATCACGAAGAAAATTTTGTTTTCAGCCGGCCGAAGAACGGCTATCCGTATTCGACCAAGTTTTTGTACAAGCGAACCAGGCGGTTATGCATGAAGGCCGGCTTGTCTAAAATTGAAGGTGCGCACATTTTGCGTCATACGCACATCACGATGTTGACGGAAGCGAAAGTCGAACTCGATGCCATCATGAACCGAGTCGGCCACGAAGATTCCAAGACCACCAAAAACATCTATACCCACATCACCAAGAACAAGAAAAAAGATGCTGCTGAACGAATCAGTTTTCACTTTGGTGAGCTCCTGAATTACAAAATCGAGGGGTGATGTGAGACTTTGGTGAGACTTTTTGAAAAAGGGCAAAAAGAAAAGACCCAAAACGCCGGTATATCAACGTTTTGGGTCTTATTTTTAATTAATGGGTTTTACAAGCGTCGTAAAGGCCTTTTTCTTTGATCACTTTGATCAACGTTTCGCCGATTACGGATGGAGTGTCTGCAACTTCGATTCCAGCTTCGTTCATCGCTTTGATCTTGTCTGCAGCTGTTCCTTTACCGCCAGAAATGATCGCACCGGCATGGCCCATACGTTTTCCTTCTGGAGCTGTTTGGCCGCCGATAAAGCCTACTACAGGCTTCGTCATGTTGGCTTTAACCCACGCAGCAGCTTCTTCTTCAGCTGTTCCGCCGATTTCACCGATCATAACAACCGCAAGAGTATCTTCGTCTTCGTTGAATTCCTTCAACACATCGATGAAGTTTGTGCCGTTGACCGGGTCTCCGCCGATACCTACTGCTGTAGATTGGCCGATTCCTTCTTCAGACAATTGGTGAGTCGCTTCATACGTCAATGTACCAGAGCGTGAAACAACGCCAACATGTCCTTTTTTATGGATATATCCAGGCATGATGCCGATTTTGCATTCGTCAGGAGTAATAACGCCTGGGCAGTTCGGTCCAACTAAACGTGTTTTCTTGCCTTCCATATAACGCTTCACTTTGACCATATCCAAAACAGGAATGTGCTCAGTGATACAGATCGCCATATCAAGTTCAGCTTCAACAGCTTCAAGAATTGCGTCAGCAGCAAAAGGTGCCGGTACATAAATTACAGATACGTTAGCACCTGTAGCTTTAACAGCATCTTCAACAGTATTGAAGACAGGTACGCCTTCAACTTCAGTTCCGCCTTTGCCGGGTGTTACGCCAGCAACGATTTTCGTTCCGTATTCAAGCATTTGTTTTGTGTGGAAAAGGGCAGTTGACCCTGTAATTCCCTGTACAAGTACTTTCGTGTCTTTGTTAATATATACACTCATTTTTGTCCCTGCCCTTCTTAGCCTACAAGTTCTACGATCTTTTTAGCGCCTTCTGCCATAGTGCCAGCAGCGACAATATCAAGACCTGATTCGTTCAGCAGTTTTTTGCCTAGTTCAACGTTCGTGCCTTCAAGACGCACCACTAAAGGAACGCTCAAGCTGACTTCTTTAGCCGCTTGGATAACGCCTTCTGCGATGATATCGCACTTCATGATACCGCCGAAAATGTTAACGAAGATTCCTTTTACATTCTGATCTGAAAGAATGATTTTGAAAGCTTCCGTTACTTTCTCAGCAGTGGCACCGCCCCCAACGTCAAGGAAGTTAGCGGGTGATCCGCCGTAGTAGTTGATCGTATCCATTGTTGCCATAGCAAGGCCGGCGCCGTTAACCATACAGCCGATGTTCCCGTCCAAAGAAATGTAGCTCAAGTCATACTTGGAAGCTTCGATTTCTTTTGCATCTTCTTCATCGTAATCGCGCATCTCCATAACTTCTGGGTGGCGGTATAAAGAGTTTGCATCGAAGTTGAATTTCGCATCCAATGCTACTACTTGTCCATCTCCAGTCACTACCAGAGGGTTGATCTCGACGATCGCTGCATCTGTATCTGTGTATGCTTGATACAAGCCAAGCATAAGTTTTGATGCTTTGTTCACTAATTTAGCTGGGATGTTCATGTTGAATGCCATACGGCGAGCTTGGAAGCCAGTCAAACCTACAACCGGATCAATTTCTTCATAGAAAAGGCGTTCCGGTGTATTAGCTGCTACTTCCTCAATATCCATTCCGCCTTCTTCAGACCCCATAAGAGTCACGCGAGAAGTTTCACGGTCAAGAACCAATCCTAAGTAGTATTCTTTTTGGATGTCGCTTCCTGCTTCGATATACAGGCGTTTAACTTCTTTGCCTTCAGGACCAGTTTGATGCGTAACGAGCACTTTTCCTAAAAGCTCTTTTGAATATGTACGCACTTCGTCTAAATTTTTAGCAAGCTTAACTCCGCCTGCTTTTCCTCGGCCACCTGCGTGGATTTGGGCTTTCACCACAACAACATCTGTACCAAGTTCTTTAGCCGCTTTAACTGCTTCTTCTGGAGAAAAAGCAACATGGCCTTCAGGAACCGCTACTCCATATTGTTTAAGGATCTGTTTCCCCTGATATTCATGGATATTCATCTGTCATCCTCCAATCAAACATCTGTTTCTTAATTTTATTGCCTCTACCATTGTATTAAAGTTGCCTTAAAAAGTCCACCGTTGTCGAGTATACTTCAAAAACTTACAATATTCAGATGGATTGGCGGTTTATATGCAGAATCGACTTGACCGGTTCAAATGTTTTTCGGTGAATCGGACAAGGTCCGTATTGCCGCAAAGCCTCTACATGTACAGGTGTGCCATACCCAGCGTGCTTGTCAAAACCGTAAACGGGATATTGTTCAGCATACGCTTCCATCATGGCATCTCTTTGCGTCTTCGCCAGGATGGATGCCGCAGCGATCGCCAAGCTTTTTGCATCGCCTTTTATGATCGATTCACAAGGCATTGGAATTTCCAGCTTCATTGCATCAGCCAGGACAACATCCGGCTTTGGCTCGAGCGCCAGCGCAGCTTCAGTCATCGACGTTTTTGTCGCCTGATAAATATTTTGGCGATCGATTTCCTCTGGCGGCTGAACATGGACTGAATAGCTGACCGCCACTTCCCGGATTAGCTTTGCGAACATTTCCCTCTTTTCTTTGGACAATTTTTTGGAATCGTCCAGGCCTATAAGCAACGAACAGTCCTGGGGCAATATGACCGCTGCGGTGACAACCGGTCCCGCTAGCGGCCCTCTTCCCGCTTCGTCTATGCCGGCAACTAAACTTCCGGGATGTTCTTTAAAGGATTGATCAAATGCCAGTTTCAATTCGTGATTATGTAAGAGTTCATCCGCCAGCCGTTTTTTCTTCATCCACTGCTTTAACAGCGTCTGCACACTTTTTCGTTCATCCTGCTGCAATTCTTCCATCCACGGCGCCCAGTGAGCGGCCTGTTTTAAGGCGTCTTTTACTTCAGTTACTGTTTTCATTTGCTTGCCCCACTTTCGCTATTAACTAAAAAAGAGGTTGATCCTGTAAACGGGATCAACCTCTTTCACCTGAATCAGTTGGCTTCTTCATCCAGGATCATTTCATCTTTATAATCAAATGTCACCCGGCCAAGATGCTGATTGCGAATATCGCGCACAATAATTTCCGCCACCATTTCGTAATCGACTTCTCCATTTACATTGGCAATATGGCGCTTTTTGGCAATATGGTCAAACGCATGAACGATGTCTTCGTCGATGTGATCCAACCCGTACCGTTCCTTCAAGCGTTCCGGATATCTTTCTTCCAGGAATTTAAGCGCATAAATCGCCAATTCCTGCATTTGAATAACTGAATCTTTGATAGCTCCGGTCACCGCCAATTTCAATCCGGTTTCCGGATCTTCGAACTTTGGCCAGAGAATTCCCGGCGTATCCAAAAGCTCAATTTCTTTTCCAACTTTGATCCATTGCTGCGCTTTGGTCACCCCTGGCATATTGCCGGTTTTCGCCAAGCTTTTCTTTGAAAGGCGGTTGATAAGTGTCGATTTCCCGACATTCGGGATGCCGACGATCATCGCACGAATGGCGCGCGGCTTGATGCCTTTGGCAATCATCCGGTCCCATTTTTCCGCCAATATTTCTTTTGATGCATTTGTCACAAGCTGCAGGCCTCTGCCTTCAAGGGAGTTGATGGCAACTGCCCGTGTTCCTTCACTTTCAAAATAGCGGATCCACTTTTTCGTTTCAACTTCATCCGCCATGTCCATTTTGTTTAAAATAATCAATCGCGGCTTTTGCTGAATCACTTGATCAATCATTGGATTCCGCGAAGATAACGGCAATCTGGCATCCACTAGTTCGAAAATGATATCGACCAGCTTCAGCTTTTCTGTAACTTCTCTCCGCGCTTTCGCCATATGTCCCGGAAACCATTGTATCGTCATAAAAACACTCCTTAATTCACAACTCCAGCTTCAGCCACTGGCCAAAATACCAGACTCGTGCTGCCAATCACTTCTTCCATCGGCACAGCTCCGATCATCCGGCTGTCTTTGCTTGCTCTGCGGTTATCGCCCATAACAAACACATGGCCTTCTGGAACCGTTTCTTCCCCAATAATATCTTCTAAAGTAAAATCTTCAGTTAATGTCCCAGTAATTCCTTCTTTGTAAGAATCCAAATAAGGTTCGTCCACCGGTTCGCCATTTATATACAGCTGGTCATCTTCGTATGCCAAGTGATCTCCCGGCAAGCCGATGATCCGTTTAATATAGTCTTTTTCTTCTGGCGCATGAAAAACGACAATATCGAATCGATCAGGTTCACCGACATTGTAACCGATTTTATTGACAATCATCCGGTCGCCATGTTCTAGCGTCGGCATCATCGATTCCCCGTCTACGACAATGGGTGTGAAAAAGAAAAAGCGGATAATTGCCGCAAGTCCGAAGGCAATCAACAAGGCTTTGGACCATTCCCACACTTCGTTTTTTTTCTTTGGTTCTGTTTCCATGCACGTTCCTCCTCGAACATTCTCGTTTAATTGTACAAGGATTTTGTCTTTTTAGCAAAGAATAGTGAAGATGAACAGGCTGCCTCAAAACACTTGCTTAGTGCGTTTGTCCGGCAAAAAAAGAAAGAGGGCGCATGCGCCCTCTTTCCTAAATGCACTCTTATCTAATTTCTTTAATGCGAGCTGCTTTACCGCGAAGATCACGCAAGTAGTACAGTTTCGCACGACGAACTTTACCGCGACGGACAACGTCAAGTTGTGCGATTTTTGGTGTGTGTACAGGGAAAGTACGTTCAACACCAACACCGTAAGAAATTTTGCGGACAGTGAAAGTTTCGCTGATTCCGCCCCCACGGCGACCGATTACGACTCCTTCGTACATTTGGATACGTTCGCGTGTTCCCTCGACAACTTTCACGTGGACGCGGACAGTATCACCAGGACGGAAGTCCGGAAGATCTGTACGAATTTGTTCTTTAGTGATTTCTGAAATAATGTTTTGCATCATTTTCTCTCCTTCTACAGATGTTCTTACACCTTTTTACCTGTTGCAGCGGAACACCGTGATCCTGTACTTCACATAAAAGTACAGACTCCATAGTATCATTTAACAACAGCTTGTGCAAGGGAAAATCCGTTTATCTTTGTTGTTTTTTTAATTCGCTGATGATTTTCTTTTGCTGTGCTGTGAGCTCAATTTGTTCGAGCAAATCCGGACGGCGCTCCAATGTCCGTTTAAGCGTCTGCTCTTCACGCCACTGATCCACGTGGGCATGGTTGCCTGAAGTCAGTACAGCTGGCACTTTCCAACCGCGGAAATCTGCCGGGCGGGTATACTGTGGATGCTCAAGCAAACCGGTTGAGAAAGAATCCCTTACAGATGAATCAGCGTTCCCTAGGACGCCAGGAAGCAGTCTGACGATGCTGTCGATAATAGTCATTGCAGCCAATTCCCCGCCAGTCAATACAAAGTCACCGAGAGAAATTTCATCCGTCACCAAATGCTCGCGGATTCGTTCATCATAACCTTCATAATGGCCGCAAATAAATACCAGTTCTTCTTCCCCAGCCAGCTCTTCCGCTTTTTTCTGCGTGAAGCGCTCCCCTTGAGGGCACATCAAAATGACCCGGGGCTTTTTGTCTTTCGTCAGCGATTCGACGGCGTTGAAAATCGGTTCTGGTTTCAAGACCATTCCGGCCCCGCCGCCAAATGGATAATCATCCACTTGACGCTTGTTATTGGCAAATTCACGAAAATCCACCACGTTTAGCGTAACCGCATTTTTTTCTTGTGCTTTCTTCATGATCGATTGCTGAAATACTCCATCAAACATAGTTGGAAATATTGAAAGAACGTTTATGTTCATTCTGACAACAAACCTTCCAGCACTTCGATGACCACTTTTTTCTCGTTGATGTCAATTTCTTTAACCACATCTTCGATATAAGGAATATAATGCATCTTCCCTTTTTTCGGCTTGACTTCCCAAACGTCGTTTGCACCTGTTTCAAGAATTTCGCTGACAACACCAATTTCCTGGCCTTCAGTTGAAAAGACGGTGCAGCCCAAAATTTCATGATGGTAAAAAGCGCCTTCTTCAAGTTCGGTCAAATCGTGTTCAGCGATTCTCAAATAAGCTTCCTTGAATTCGGCCACATCGTTGATTGTCGGATAACCTTCGAATGTCAGCAATTCAAAGTTTTTATGCTGGCGGTGACTTGCAATTTTCACCATGATCGGTTTTTTCGCATCCGGTTTGAACAGTCCCAGTTTCGTGCCAATTGCGAAACGTTCTTCCGGAAAATCAGTGCGTGACATCACCCGGACCTCACCGCGGATTCCGTGCGTATTGACGATTTTTCCCACATTAAACCATTCCACTTGCAAACATCCTTTCACTTCTGTTCTGTTTTGGCTGACAAAAAAGGAAGGAACCGAGGCTCCTTCCTTTTTTAATCCACAATATCGAGAAACGTTTTTTTCTTATGATAATTGCCGGCTGCTGAATACACAATCGAACGGATGGCTTTCGCCACGCGCCCTTGTTTACCGATGACTTTCCCTGTATCTTCTGAATGCACGGAAAGCTTGTAGACAATTCGGCTTGCATTTTCGTCTGTTTCAACTCGAACTTCTTCCGGATAATCAACCAGCGGTTTCACAATGGTCTCAATCAGCTGCTTCATAAGAAAATCTCCCTTACTTGTTTAATTTGTCGTTATGGAATTTCTCCATAATGCCTTTTTGAGAAAACAAGTTGCGTACTGTATCAGATGGTTTCGCGCCATCGTGAAGCCATTTCAACGCTAATTCTTCGTCGATTTTAACTTCAGCTGGAACTGTTAGCGGGTTGTAAGTACCTACTGTTTGGATCTGACGGCCGTCACGTGGAGCACGTGAATCAGCTACTACGATACGATAAAAAGGAGATTTTTTAGCTCCCATACGTTTTAAACGAATTTTTACTGCCATTTCTTAAAGCACCTCCGAATAGTTTCACACAAGATATTATATTAGCAAGCTTTAAATAGTTTGTAAAGTATTTTTTCTTAACACCTGAAAAATAATTTAAAATAAAAAATGACTGGATTAATATTCTGCAAAACGGCTCCGCTTTCCTGCGGGAGTCTGCGCCGATTTGCTCCATATTAAGAGAGAGTAGGTCATCAATAATTAAGACTCACACCATTTTTATTTAAAAAGCGAATCCAATCCCGGCATTGACATCTTTTTCTTGCCTTTTTTATTGTTCGCCATGCCTGACATTTGCTTCATCATTTTCTTCATGTCTTCAAACTGCTTGAGCAATCGGTTTACGTCTTGAATTGTTGTACCAGAGCCTTTGGCTATGCGTTTCCGGCGATTGGAGTTGATGATTTCAGGTGTTGTTTTCTCCTGTGTGGTCATCGACTGGATAATCGCTTCGACGCGCCCCATTTGGCTTTCATCCACTTTTGCGTTTTCGATGCCTTTGATTTTATTGGCGCCCGGAAGCATTTTTAAAATCTCATCAAGCGGCCCCATTTGCTTGACTTGGTTCATTTGATCCAAAAAGTCATCAAATGTAAACGAAGAAGTCCGGAATTTTTCTTCCAGCTCTTTCGCTTTTGCTTCATCAACGTTCGTCTGCGCTTTTTCAATCAGCGACAGCATATCGCCCATCCCAAGGATGCGGGAAGCCATGCGTTCTGGGTAGAACGCTTCAAGCGCGTCCATTTTTTCGCCCATCCCGACAAATTTAATCGGTTTATCGGTAACGGAACGGATAGAAAGCGCTGCACCGCCTCGTGTATCGCCGTCAAGCTTCGTCAAGACAACGCCGGTAATGCCGATCGCTTCATTGAAGTTTTGGGCAACATTGACGGCGTCTTGCCCAGTCATGGCATCGACGACCAAAAAGATTTCATCCGGCTCTTTTAATGCGCGGATATCTTTTAGCTCTTGCATTAAGTTTTCATCAACATGAAGGCGTCCTGCCGTATCGATGATCACGGTGTCCATATGCTCTGCTTTTGCATACTCGATCGCTTGGCGGGAGATTTCAACTGGAGACAAATCCGTCCCTTTCGAAAAGACTGGAAGCGATAATTGTTTGCCGATAGTTTCCAGCTGCTGAACAGCAGCCGGACGATAAACGTCAGCCGCTACAAGCAGCGGTTTACGATTGTGCTTTTTCCGCAGCATGCCAGCCAGTTTCCCGGAAGTCGTCGTTTTACCGGCGCCTTGCAAACCAACCATCATGATGACTGTTGGCTGTTTGGTAGAAAACTCAATTTTGCTTTGTTCTCCACCCATCAAGTTCGTCAGTTCATCTTTAACGATCTTCACGACTTGCTGTCCAGGCGTCAAGCTGTCCATAACATCCTGGCCGATTGCCCGTTCGCTTACTTTTTTCACAAATTCCTTTACTACCTTTAAGTTGACGTCCGCTTCGATTAACGCAAAACGGACTTCGCGCATCATTTCTTTGACGTCTGCTTCAGACACTTTCCCTTTTCCTTTGATCCGTTGGATGGTGCCTTGCAGGCGTTCGGCTAATCCTTCAAATGCCACACTTTCCGCCTCCTAATCCCATTCTTTTAATTGGTCCAGAAACTTCATGACCCGTTCTTCAGTAAACGGTTGATTTTCAAAAGAGGAAACCAGTTGCTGCCGTTTTTGAAATTTCTCGAACAACTGAAGTTTTTCTTCGTATTCTTCAAGCATCGCTTCTGTCCGGCGGATATTATCATACACCGCTTGGCGCGTAATGTTGTATTCATCGGCAATTTCTCCCAATGAATGGTCGTCCAGATAATAAAGCATCATATAACTGCGCTGTTTAGGCGTCAGCAATTCCTGATAGAAGTCGAATAAATAGTTCATCCGCGTCGTTTTTTCCAATCCCATCAAAGCTGCTCACCTCGCTTATTCTACTGACAACCATACAAAAAACAGGGACAAGCGTCAAGTAATTTTACTTGTCTGTTTCTGCGTTCTCCAGCTCCTCTTCTTTATCAAGCCCTTCAGCAAACAATCCGTACACATACTTTTGGGCATCGAACGGCTGAAGATCATCCATTTGTTCGCCTAGGCCAACAAATTTTACTGGAATTTTTAATTTATTGCGGATGGCCAGCACAATGCCGCCTTTTGCAGTACCGTCTAGTTTTGTCAAGACGATGCCTGTAACGTTGGTTACTTCTTTAAATGTCTGTGCTTGGATAAGCGCATTTTGTCCTGTCGTAGCATCAAGCGCCAATAGCACTTCATGAGGTGCACCAGGAATTTCACGGGAAATCACGCGATGAACTTTCTCCAATTCGTTCATCAAATTGACTTTGTTTTGCAGACGGCCGGCTGTATCGCAGATCAAAACGTCCACGTTACGTGATTTGGCAGCGCGCACTGCATCGTACATGACCGCTGCAGGATCTGATCCTTCGCTTTGCTTAATGACGTCTACGCCTACTCGTTTGCCCCAGATATCCAACTGTTCAATCGCTCCAGCGCGGAATGTATCGCCGGCAGCAAGCAGGACCGATTTTCCTTCGTTTTTCAGGCGGTGCGCCAGTTTGGCGATCGATGTAGTTTTGCCGACACCGTTGACCCCAACAAACAAAATCACGGTCAATTCATCATTGAATTTCAATTCGTTCACTTCAGCTTCGCCCGCTTCGTAAATTTCCACTAATTTTTCGGAAATGACCGATTGGACGTTGGATGTATCTTTAACGTTTTTGCGCTGCACTTCAAAACGCAATTGGTCCATCAGCTCCATCACCGTTTCAAAACCGACATCAGCCTGCAGCAGGACTTCTTCAAGTTCTTCGAAGAAGTCTTCGTCCACTTTACGGTATCGTGCAACAAGGTCGTTGATTTTTGATGTAAAGCCTGTACGGGTTTTTGTTAACCCTTCTTTGTATTTCTCAGTCGATTGTTCCGCTTCCTGGTTTCCGGCGAATTTATCTTTTAGTTTTTTAAAGAAACTCATATGTCCACTCCTCTTTTACATTTCTTCTTGCAGCTTAACAGACACCAGTTTGGAAATACCAGATTCCTGCATGGTGATGCCATACAGAACATCTGCGCCTTCCATTGTCCCTTTGCGATGTGTAATGACAATGAATTGAGTGTCTTCGCTGAACTTCTTCAAATATTGGCTATAGCGGACTACATTCGACTCATCAAGTGCCGCTTCCACTTCATCAAGCACACAGAATGGCACCGGACGGATATTCAAAATCGAAAACAGCAAAGCAATAGCCGTCAGCGCCCGTTCACCGCCAGACAACAAACTTAAAGTCTGCAATTTTTTGCCTGGTGGCTGTGCGACGATTTCAACTCCAGTTGAAAGCAGGTCCGCAGGATTGGTTAAGAGCAGATCCGCTGACCCGCCGCCGAACAGCTCTTTGAACACCCGTTGAAATTGTACACGAATTGCATGGAAAGTCGAGTCAAAACGGCTGGTCATTTCTTCATCCATTTCCTCAATGACCGTGCGGAGCGTATCCTTCGCTTCATTCAAATCATTTCGTTGCTCTGTCAAGAAACTGTGCCTCTCGGCTACATGTTCATACTCTTCAATTGCACCGACATTGACTGGTCCCAGCTCTTCAATCGATTGTTTCAGCAATTTCACTTTTTTCCGGACAACCGATTCTTCGTCTGCCAGTTCGACTTGTTTTGCTTCTTCTAACGTCAGCTGGTAGTCATTTTCCAGCTGGTCGATAAAGCTTTGCATTTGCACATCGACCCGAGTCGATTGGACTTCGCAAATGCGGATCGCTTCAACAAATCCTTTATACAAACGCTGCGTTTCTTTAAGTTCGACTTCAAGCACATCCAACTTTTCTTGCTTTTCAAAACGCAGCTGTTTCAAGTCTTGTATTTTTTGTTGTTCCACCTGCTTCTTGCCTGTCCATTTGGCGATTTCCACCAGAATTTCTTCATCCGAATACACTTTCGACGCTTCTTCTGATTGAATCCATTCCAGCTCTTTTTGGTTTTCAAGCAGTTTGCGGTCGCTTTTCCGTTTCCGTTCAGCAAGTTCAGCTTCACTTTCGATAAGCTGCGCCACACGCTCTTTCATAACCGCCAGAGCAGACTTTTGTTCAGCCAATTTTGCCAGAATTGCATCACGTGCAGATTCGTTCTTTTGTTTAAAATCAGTCAATTCATCAATTTGTGCAGAAATGGACGATAACTCGACGCCGATCTCTTCCAGGCGGCCGGCCGCTGTTTTCTTTCGGCTGGTTACATCCGTCAGGTCCAACTCTTTGTTTTTCTGCTCTGCCAGGAAAATCTGGTACCGTTCTCTTGTCGTTTTCAATACCGCTTCAATTTCACGCAAGATGATGGCTCGCTCGGATTCCAGATCACGGTATTTCTCGCCTTCAGAACGCAAGTTATTTAATTGTTGTTCCGTTTCATGCACTTCCGCCTGTTCTTTCTTCACCGTTTTTTCTGCTTGGTTGATCGTTTCAGCCATTTTCCCGGCTTGTATGATCAACTGATCCAACTCTGCTTTCCGGGTGAAGAAAGAGGCCTGGGTTTTATTGGCGCCCCCGGTCATTGATCCTCCTGCATTGACTACGTCCCCTTCGAGCGTCACGACGCGGTAACGGTTCATAGTCAATTTCCCGATTGCTGTTGCCCCTTTAAGGTCTTTGGCAATGATGACATTGCCAAGCAGATTTTCAAAAATCATTTGGTAAGAAGCATCATATGCCACGAGCTCATAAGCCATTTTCACAAAGGAGGGATGCTTTTGAATCGAAGCAAGCGTTTGTTCCGGAATTTTTCTTGGTTTCATGACGGTCATCGGCAGGAACGTAGAACGCCCCGCTTTCTTTTTCCGGAGGAAATCAATCGCTTCGCGGGCATGTTGTTCGGTTTCAGTAATGATATGTTGGCTGGAAGCGCCAAGAGCGGTTTCAATCGCCTTAGCGTATGCTTGGTCCACCTGCGCCATTTCAGCAACTGCCCCGGCGATGCCCTGAAGCTGGCCATTTTGCCGAGCTACAAGCACTTCCCTCACCCCTTGGAAAAAGCCAGAGAAGTCCGCTTCCAACTCCTGCAAAGTTTCAATTCGAGCAGCCAGCTGCTTCTGTGATTGATAAGCTTGGAACAGCATCGACTGCTTCTCGTCGTATGCCGCCTTCAGTTTAATATATACCGTCTCTGTCGTCCGGTACTTGGCGCGTTTTTCTTCCAGCAACTGCTGAATGTCTTTGAGTTTCGCTTCGGCTGCAGCTTTCTCAGCTTCCATTTTTGCCACTTCCGCCGCAAAATCCGTTTGCTGCACGGCGATTCGGCTGCTCGATTCAGACAATTGCTGTTCTTGCAAATCGATGTTTTTCAATTCGTTTTTCACGCTTGCTTGTTCGTTCATCAAATCGATGTAGACCGATTTGTGCGAATCGATTTCTTCATCGATGTCAGCTGGCGTCCGATTCAATTGGTCTTCAAGCTGTTTGATGGTTGAGCGGAGTTTTTGCTGTTCTGTTTTGCGTTCTTCGAGCAGCGCTGCTTGTTCGGTATACTTTTTTTGCAAAAAATCGTTTTCCAGCTTTTCTGCAGCCACAATTTCTTGCAATTGCTGAGCTTGCCGATGGGCATTGCTCTTTTTCTCGGACATGAGCAATTTGCGGCCTTCCCATTTTTCACTTTCACTGCTTGCCTCGACCAAATGATTCTGGGCTTCATCAATCTGACTGTCGAGCCCTGTTAAATTTTTTCGGATTGCGCGGATCTGTTTTTCCTGTCCATCAATTTCCAAAGCTAACCGCGTTTCTTTTTCCGCGTGATCAGCAGCCTCTGCAGTCAGCCGGTTCAGTTCTTGTTCCAATTGTGTAATATCGAACGCCAATAAACCGATATCTGCATCCCTTAGCTGTTCGTTCATTTCCAAATAGTCCCGCGCCGCAGACGCCTGTATTTGCAATGGTTCCATACGGCCGTCAAGTTCATGCAAAATATCAAGTACGCGGTTCAAGTTATCGTCAGTTTCGTTCAATTTCACTTCCGCTTTTTTCTTTCGCTGTTTGTATTTCAAAACTCCTGCCGCTTCTTCAAAAATCGAACGGCGGTCTTCGGCTTTGCTGTTCAGGATTTCATCGACTCGGCCTTGCGAAATAATCGAGAATGCCTCTTTTCCCAAACCAGAATCCATAAATAGATCTGTAATGTCTTTTAGCCTGCAGTTTTGCTTGTTCAGCAAATAGGCACTTTCGCCACTGCGAAAAACCCTCCTAGTTACACTGATTTCGCTGTAATCAAGAGGGATCCGTCCGTCTGTATTGTCTAATATTAACGTTACTTCTGCAAAATTCAGGGGTTTTCTGGAATCGCTGCCGCCGAAGATGACATCTTCCATCTTGGCTCCGCGAAGCGATTTTGCCGACTGTTCACCCAACACCCAGCGGATAGCGTCGGTGACGTTGCTTTTTCCGCTGCCATTCGGTCCGACCACTGCGGTTACGCCCGGGACAAAGTCAATTCCGATGCGATCGGCAAACGACTTGAATCCCATTACTTCTAATCTTTTCAAAAACATTTTTTCAATCCTCCACGGCTTCCTGCAATTTACGGATTGCCAGCTGAGCAGCCTGTTGTTCCGCTTCTTTTTTCGACCGGCCGTTTCCAATGCCCAGTTCTTTGTCGGCGAGTGAAACGCGCGTCACAAAAACCCGGCTATGTGCAGGTCCTTTTTCATCAATAATTTCATAAGTCAAAGCACCATTATTTTTTTGCTGCACCAGTTCCTGCAACTGGCTCTTATAATCCATCACATGCGAAAAAGCACCGATTTCCACTTTTGGAAACAACACCACTTCCAAAAATGCCACTACAGAGTCTAACCCTTGGTCTAAATACAAAGCACCGATAAACGATTCAAACACATCCGCCAATAGCGCCGGCCGTGTTCTTCCGCCTGTCAGTTCTTCGCCTTTTCCAAGCAAGATGTATTTGCCGAAGTTCAATTCATTGGCAAAAATGACAAGTGACGGCTCACAGACGATTGCCGCACGCAGCTTCGTCAACTCCCCTTCGCTCATTTCAGGGTACTTCATGTACAAATAGTGGGATACTGACAATTCCAAAACAGCATCGCCTAAAAATTCCAAACGTTCATTATCCGTGTAATGTCTTCTTCGATGCTCATTCACATAAGATGAATGGGTAAAAGCTTGATAAAGCAATGCAGGTTGCTTAAAGGCTATATTCAGTTCTTGCTGGAGCTGTCCGAAAGCTGTTCGTTCACTTTCTCTTAGGACTCCTGTTTTTTGATGATTCGCTTTTTTCTTCATGGCCATTTTTATCTGCCTTCCTTTGCTGTTCTTCTTCTAATTTTACCTTGTTTTCCTGCATTGTGCAAAAAGAGAATTGACGCACAACCGCTCGTAGTAAAAGCGTTTGTGCGTCAATTGGATTGATAGGCTATAGAAGTTGAATTAAAGAATCATCCTGTTAAACACCGCTTCGACCGCTTTGGGCATGACTCTCGCAATAAGCCGAGAAAAACACTCATCTTATCGCGTCGTCTAGCCCGTGGACGCGCCGGTGCTAAGATATCTCTCGGTATGGAGCAAAACGGTGGAGCTGTTTTGCGGAATACCAATAGTTTTATAAATTAGTTCAACTTTTATAGATTATTGCTTGCTTTCGATATACTTAACCGCGTCGCCTACTGTAGACATGTTTTCAGCGTCTTCGTCGGAAATTTCCATATCGAATTCATCTTCAAGTTCCATAACCAATTCAACTACGTCTAGTGAGTCTGCACCAAGGTCGCCTGTAAATGAAGATTCAAGCTTCACTTCGCTTTCTTCAACTCCAAGACGATCCACGATTACTTTTGTTACTCGCTCTAATACTGTTGCCAATGTCGTCACCTCCCCTCAAATCAGTATACAGAATTTCTTGTTACATGACCATGCCGCCGTCTAGATGAAGTGTCTGGCCAGTCATATAGGAAGAATCATCTGATGCAAGGAAAAGAGTCGCTTTCGCCACTTCTTCCGGTTTGCCAAAACGGCCAAGCGGGATTTGGGAAAGCATCGTTTTTTGGATATCCTCACTCAGCTTGTCTGTCATGTCTGTAGTGATGAATCCGGGAGCGACCGCATTCGCCGTAATATTGCGGCTTGCCAGTTCCCGTGCTGTCGTTTTCGTCAAGCCGATGACGCCTGCTTTTGCAGCAACATAATTTGCTTGTCCAGCATTGCCCATAACGCCGACGATCGATGCAATATTGATAATGCGGCCTGAACGCTGCTTCATCATTTGGCGGGTCACCGCTTTTGTGCAGATAAAAACGCCTTTTAAATTCGTGTTGATAACATCATCCCACTCGTCATCTTTCATCCGCATCATAAGATTATCGCGGGTGATGCCTGCGTTGTTGACTAAAATGTCGACAGAACTGAATGCTTTCATCGTTTCATCGACCATTGCTTTAACCGCTTCCGAATCTGAAACGTTTGCTTTTACAGCAATCGCTTCCCCTCCATTCGCTTGAATTTCAGCAACGACTGCTTCTGCTTTTTCCTGGCTGCCGCTATAGTTGACCACAACTTTCGCTCCGGCGCCAGCCAATTTGCGTGCGATTTCAGCGCCGATTCCGCGTGAAGCTCCTGTGACAATGGCTGTCTTTCCTGTCAATTTGGTCATTTTTTCAGCTCCCCTACCGCTTTTTCAAAAGATTCCTGATCGAAAATCGGCAAAGTAGTAACCGAGCGATCGATTTTTTTCACTAAACCGCTCAAAACTTTTCCTGGTCCGATTTCGACAAATACCGTTACGCCAAGCTCAATCATTTCTCTGACCGATTGTTCCCAAAGAACCGGGGAATATAGCTGGCGGATAAGCAAATCTTGCAGTTGTACCGCATTTGTTTCGCTCTTCGCCGTCACATTCGTCACGACAGGAACAACTGCATCTTCAAGAAAAGCTTCGCTCAACACTTTCGACAAATCTTGTGAAGCGGGGCGCATCAATTCTGAGTGGAATGGCCCGCTCACGTCTAGCGGAATCGCGCGTTTTGCACCACGTTCTTTCGCCAGGCGACAAGCTTCTTCCACCCCTGCCTTTGTTCCGGAAATGACGATTTGCCCAGGGCAATTTAAATTGGCAAGCTGTACAACACCGGATGAATCCGTCGCATCGTTCGTTACTTTTTCAAGTTCTTCACTGTCCATGCCTAGTATTGCCGCCATAGAGCCCTGGCCAGCAGGCACTGCGCTGTTCATGAACAAGCCGCGTTTATGGACAATGCTGACCGCCGTTTCAAATGGCAGAACACCTGAAGCCACAAGCGCACTATATTCACCTAAGCTATGCCCAGCGGTATAGTCGGGGACGATTCCCATACGGTTCAATCGTTCAGTGATCATGGCGCTTACAGTTAAAAGAGCCGGTTGTGCGTGATATGTAAGGGTCAATTCTTCTTGAGGGCCTTGCAGCATCAAGTCAGACAGCTTAAAGCCAAGCGCTTGGTCTGCTCCTTCAAAAAACTGGCGGCTCGTTCTATCATTAAGAAACGATTCTCCCATTCCTACTGATTGAGAACCTTGCCCAGGATAGATAAAGGCGATTTTATTCATTTTGCTGCTCCTTTTCCAATGTACTGTGAATCGTGCCTGTCACGTTATTTTCTACCATTGTGCGAGTTTGGCGAATGGCATTGAATAAGGCGTTGGCATTTGATGAGCCGTGGGCTTTAATGACAGGTGCCTTCAAGCCGAATAATCCGGCACCGCCATACTCACTGTAGTCAAGCATGCCCTTAAGTCCGCTCAAATCATTTTTCACAAGCATCGCTGCTATTTTCGTTTTAGTGGAAGCCATGAAAACATCTTTGATCATCGCAAAAACGTTCATCGCCGTTCCTTCGATCGTCTTCAGGACCATATTGCCGGTAAAGCCATCCGTGACCACCACATCTGCCGCTCCATTCAGCAAGTCACGGGATTCGACATTGCCAATAAAGTTGATCGGCGCCTGTTTTAATAACGGGAAAGCGGCTTTCGTCAATTCATTCCCTTTTTTTTCTTCGGTTCCGATGTTCAATAATCCGACTGTCGGATTTTGGATGCCGCGGACTTTTTCCGCGTAAATGCTGCCCATGACGGCGTACTGAACAAGATGCTCCGGACGCGCTTCCGCGTTCGCCCCCATATCGAGCATAACAAATCCTTTGCCGTCGATTGTCGGCAATGTCGGCGCAAGTGCCGGCCGGTCGACACCTTCGATGCGGCCCACTACAAACAGTCCGGCCGCCATCAAAGCGCCTGTATTGCCAGCCGATACACAAGCATCTGCCCGGCCGTCTTTCACCGCTTGCGCCATCTGCACCATCGATGCATTTTTTTTGCGCCGCACAGCTCGTACGGGATCGTCTTCCGCTCCGATGATTTCTTCACAATGAATCACACTAAGCCGGTCTTGTGCCCGCAAGTATGGCCCCATTTTTTCTTCATGGCCGTACAGTTGAATTTCCAAATCACCGAATTCTTCCAGTGCCTTATATACACCTTCAATTATTTCTTTTGGCGCGTTGTCGCCGCCCATTGCATCTACTGCTATTTTCACTGTTCATCACCTTCGCTTTGCTCCGTCATTCGGTACATTTCGAATGTACCGACAAAAACCGTTGCTTGATCTACTGAAGACACCACTTTGACATGCGCTCGGTTTTTTTCCGGATTGCGTTCCACAACTTGCGCTTTTGCCACGATGCGTTGGCCCGCAGTCACCGGCCGCAAAAACTGCAGCTCCGACTTTACGGTAAGCGCCAATTCGTCGTTCATGACCGCAACCGCAAGTGAGTTTGCCTGTGCGAATAAATGGTGGCCCCTTGCAATTTTATTGCGCTGGAAAACGTGTTCCGGTTTCACATCGAAAATCGAAATCGCCCGTTCATCCAATTCAATATCGATAATCTCTCCGAACACTTCGTCAATCGGCAAAGATTTCACTTCATCTTCATAAGTTTTCACAGCTACGTGCTTAATGCGTTCCCGCAACTCAGGAATAGCCAGCTCCATCCGGTCCAGGCGGATTGTTTGGACGCTGACATCGAATTTAGCCGACAACTCTTCGTCTGTAACAAATGGGTTGGTTCGAATCGAATCTTTAAGCGCTTGCTGCCGTTCTTTTTTCAGTCTTCTCACTTTGTCACCGCCCGCTATTAGCACTTGGTACTAATACGAGTATATAAATAACAAAAAAAGAATGCAAGGATTATTCGCAATCCCTGCATTCTTAATCTAAACGGGAACTTGAAAGAACACCGGATTCTTCGAGGTGCTCCCGCAGGCATTTCGTTTCATCACCGTTCCAAAATTCTTCACTATTGACCAGTTTTTCCGCATCTTTTCTCGCGGTTTCAAGCGCACGGTAATCATGCACCAAATCGGCCATCTTGAATTCCGGCACCCCGCTTTGCTTTCGCCCGAAAAAGTCTCCCGGACCGCGAAGCTGCAAATCTTTTTCAGCAAGCACAAAACCATCATTCGTTTCAGTCATCGAAGCCATGCGCTCTTTACCCATTTCCGTTTTCGGATCAGCCAACAGCACACAATACGATTGCTCGCTTCCCCGTCCGACGCGTCCGCGCAATTGGTGGAGCTGGGACAAGCCAAAACGTTCAGCGTCGTAAATAAGCATGAATGAAGCATTCGGCACGTTCACGCCGACTTCAACCACGGTGGTCGATACCAACACAGAAATTTTGCCTTCAGTAAAAGCGCGCATCGTCTCTTCTTTTTCGTCCGAATGCAAACGGCCGTGCATCAAACCGACCGTATACTTTCCATGGAAATGGCTCGAAAGTTGCTGGAACAGTTCGACGGCATTTTGAAAATCCAGTTTATCCGACTCTTCAATTAGCGGGCAAATCACATACGCCTGCCGTCCTGCAGCCAATTCTTTTTCCATGCGCCCTAAAATTTTGCCGAACATTTCTTTCTTCATCCAAAATGTCTGGATTTCTTTTCGCCCTACCGGCATTTCGTCAATAACGGAAACGTCCATCTCCCCAAAAGCCGAAATGGCAAGCGTCCGCGGAATCGGAGTCGCCGTCATAAACAAGACATCCGGATTATAACCCTTGTCTTTCAGAACGCGGCGCTGATCAACGCCAAAGCGGTGTTGTTCGTCAGTTATGACGAGCCCAAGTTTGTTAAATTGTACGTCAGGCTGGATCAGCGCATGGGTCCCAATCAGTATTTGAATTTCCCCTGCAGCCAATTGGTCTAAAATCAACTGGCGCCGCTTGCCTTTGACGGAACCGGTCAACAAGGCAATATTCAAGCCGAGGGGCTCGAACCACTGCGCTAACGTATTGGCATGCTGTTCTGCCAAAATTTCTGTCGGTGCCATTAAAGCCCCTTGTAACCCTGCGGTAACTGCCGCATACAACGAAATCGCGGCTACTACAGTCTTCCCGGAGCCTACATCCCCTTGCAGCAGACGATTCATGCGGAAAGGTTCTCGCATGTCTTTGCATATTTCGTTAACTACGCGTTTTTGTGCAGCAGTCAAATCGAATGGCAGCGATTGAATGAATTTTTTCAATTTCTCCAAATCGTAATTGATGAACGAGCCGCCTTCTTCTTCACGGTTCTTTTTCCGCAGTGACTGCATTTTCAATTGAAACATCAAAAGCTCTTCATAGACAAAACGCCGGCGCGCTTGCTTGAGCATTTCTCCATCTGGCGGAAAATGAACCCATTCCAAAGCATCGTGAAAAGACGGCAAGTGATAGCCGTCCAAAAAGCGTTGCGGCAAGCAATCAATCAAATCGTCTTTTGCCAAATCCAATGCTTGCCTCATAAGTTTCCGAAATGTTTTTTGGTAGATTGAGCCTTTCAAACTGTATACCGGTTCAAAATCCGCTCCGTCAGTTTTCGGGCCGATAGAATGGCTTTGTACTGTAATTACTTGGCGCCCCCTATCCCATTTTCCGGATAAAGTCAGGACTTCCCCGATGCGCAATTTCGCTTTCACGTAAGGCTGGTTGAAGAAGATGGCTTTCACCAAATGCCTGCCGACCAATACTTGCACTTGCGTCCGTGATTTGTTTTTCCCTAAAAAAAGGACGGAAGGCTCGCTTTCGACCCTTCCCTCCACGGTGACCCGTTCGTTATGCGGCGTATCAGCCAAATCTTTCAGCTGAAAATCTTCATGGCGGTACGGAAACGTCATGATAAGGTCATGGAGCGTTTCAATATTCATTTCCTGCAAGGATTCAGCCGCTGTTTTGCCTACCCCTTTCAATGCGGTAACCGGCGTTTTAACGTCCACTGCCAACCACTGCCCCGCCAAAAATTTTCGCTTCCAGCCATTTACCTGTCGGAGTAGCGGCTAGCCCTCCTTTTGCCGTTTCGCGGAGTGCACTCGGCATCGACTGGCCGATTTCGAACATCGCGCCGATCACTTCGTCACATGGAATCCGGCTCTTCACGCCTGCAAGCGCCATATCGGCTGCCACGACAGAGTTTGCCGCTCCCATCGCATTCCGTTTAACACAAGGCACTTCCACCAATCCCGCCACCGGATCGCAGACGAGGCCTAGCATATTCTTCATCGTGATAGCAAACGCTTCTGAACTTTGCTGAGGCGTACCGCCCGCCATTTCAACAATTGCCGCTGCAGCCATCGCCGCTGCTGAACCAACTTCCGCCTGGCAGCCGCCTGCCGCGCCTGAAATCGAAGCGTTGTTTGCTACAACAAAACCAAAAGCGCCAGACGTGAACAAGAAACGGATCATTTGTTCACGCGTCGGATTCAACTTGTTTCTAACAGCGAACAGGGTGCCAGGAACGACACCTGCAGAGCCTGCTGTAGGCGTGGCACATATTGTCCCCATTGCCGCATTCACTTCATTTGTCGCCACTGCTTTGCTGACAGCGTCTAATAGTAGATCCCCTGATAATGAATTGCCTTTTGCCATGTATTCCTGCAATAAGACCGCGTCGCCTCCCGTTAATCCGGATACCGAGTGCACGCCTTTCAAACCTTTCTCCACCGCTTCTTCCATTACTGTCAGATTGCGGTCCATTTGTTTCATTATTTCTTCACGGGACCGGTCAGTTACAAGCATTTCTTGTTCAATCATGACTTCAGAAATCAGCTTATTTTCCTGTTCAGCGCGCTCTACTAATTCCCGTACGTTGCGAAATAGATACTCCACGGTTTATTCCTCCATTTAATCTGCGATTCTCGTGACTTGCGTAATGTTTGGCAGATCTCTCAACTCATCCATTACTTCTTTATCAACATTTTGATCCACTTCAATTACCATTAACGCCATATGCCCCTTTTCTTTTCGGGAAACTTCCATATGGCCGATGTTTATATCATATTTATACAAACAATTGGAAACGTTTGCAATACACCCTGATCGGTCTTCATGGACCACTAGGATTGCCGGATGTTCACCGGATAACTTCAATGGAAAACCATTCAGTTCTGTAATTTCGATTTTACCGCCGCCGATGGAGATGCCCATCATCGACATTTCCGAGCGTTCGTCTCCTAATACAATTCGTGCAGTATTTGGATGCTCGACATTTCCGACCTCCGGTATGAATTCAAACGCCATACCAAGTTTTTCAGCTTCTTCAAAAGACGTTTTAATCCGTTCATCAAATGTATCGTAATCGAGTAGGCCGCCGATAATAGCGACGTCTGTGCTATGCCCTTTATATGTTTCTGCGAACGATCCGTATAAATGAATTTTTGCCCATTCCGGCTGACGCCCGAACAGATCTCTCGCTACTCGCCCGATGCGGGCTGCTCCCGCTGTGTGTGAAGAAGATGGCCCGATCATAACAGGACCGATTATATCGAATACAGATTTGAACTTCATTGCTCAAACCCCTTTCTTTCTGGGTGCGTATAGTACTAGTTTACATGAATTTGCCACATTTAACAAAAATAAAAGACGCATGCCCATTGCATGCGCCTCCTGTCTTTTTTCCTGCCTATCAAGGCTTCGCCAAACCCATGCCATATAAAAAGGATGGTTTTTATTCTACTGCCAAAATATATGGATAGAGCGGCTGTTTGCCATTATGGATTTCCACTTCAACATCTTCGTTGAGTGACTCGATAAATTCGGCCAGTTTTTCAGCGTCGCTTGCATTAACATCTTCACCGTAAAGAATCGTGACGATTTCCGCATCTTCATCAATCAGTTTTTTAACAAGTTGTTCTGTTACCAATTGGAGACTGGAATCTGAAACGACGATTTTGCCTTGTGAGATGCCCATAAAATCATCTTTCTTAATGTCAATTCCATCAATCGATGTATCACGGACAGCAAAAGTGACAGAACCCGATTTCACATTTTTCGACGCGCTTGCCATCATTTCACAGTTCTCTTCGACTGATACTGAAGGATTAAAGGCAAGTAAAGCTGTCATGCCCTCCGGCACATCTTTTGTCGGGACCACAGCCGCCTCGATATCAAGCAATTTAGCCGCTTGTTCAGCAGCCATGATGATATTCTTATTATTAGGCAGGATCAATACACGCTCGGCTTCAATCTCTTTGACCGCATTGACAATGTCTTCTGTTGATGGATTCATCGTCTGGCCGCCCTCAATCACATATGAAGCGCCGATAGAGCGAAGCAATTCAGCAATGCCTTCTCCCATTGCCACAGTTACAACTGCATAAGGATGTTTAGTGTTTGCATTAGCTGTGTCTTTTTTAAAATCTTCTCCGACGATGTCACTATGCTGCTGGCGCATGTTTTCGATCTTCATACTGATTAAACTGCCGTATTGTTGGCCGTATGTAAGGACTTTCCCCGGTTCTTCGGAGTGGATATGGATTTTCGCCACTTCATCATCCGCAATCACAAGCAAGGAATCTCCGTAAGCGCTTAAATCGCTGCGGAAAGAAGCTTCGTTGAATTCTTGTTTGCCTTCTTCAAATTTCACCATAAATTCTGTGCAGTAACCGAACTCAATATCGGCCGTGTCCATAAATCCTGCAATGTTCTTATGGTGCTCTGCACTGACAAGTTCTGTCATGGTGCCGTGAGCGTGTTTTTCAGGCAGCTTTTCGCCTTTTAAGCATGCTAAAAAGCCCTCGTATACATAAACGAGCCCTTGTCCGCCGCTGTCGACAACGCCAACTTCTTTAAGAACAGGAAGCAAGTCAGGCGTACGCTCGAGTGAGGCTTGCGCTTCCGCTACGACCCCTTCAAATAAAACAATCAAATCTTCTTCTGATTTAGCCAATTCCATTCCTTTTGCAGCCGAATCTTTGGCGACCGTCAAAATAGTTCCTTCTACCGGTTTCATCACTGCTTTATAGGCGGTTTCAACACCCTGCTGCAAAGCTTCAGCAAATTGGGCAGCCGATAATTCGGGCTTGCTTTCAATGTGCTTGCTAAACCCTCTGAACAGCTGGGATAAAATAACTCCCGAATTCCCACGCGCGCCCATTAATAGGCCTTTTGACAGAGCTCCGGCAGTCTTGCCGATATGCTCTACAGCGTTTGCTTTTGTTTCTTTTGCTCCGGATGACATCGATAAGTTCATATTCGTGCCCGTATCGCCGTCTGGCACTGGAAAAACATTCAATGCATCTACATAATCCGCGTTTTGGAACAAATGATGAGCCCCCATTTGCACCATTTCGGCGAACTGAATACCGTTCAATGACTTCATAACCAATTCTTCCTCCTCTTACGGGTTCGTAACACGAACTCCCTGAACATAAATATTTACGGCTTTAACAGGCATGCCTATAGTTTTTGTCAGCGTATATTTGACTTTAGATTGGACTTGATATGCCACTTCAGAAATTTTTGTCCCATAACTGATGATCACGTACATATCAATCACCAAATCGCTTTCTTCTTGCCGGACGATCACGCCTTTTGCGAAATTTTCTTTGCGCAAAATATCGGTCAAGCCATCACGGATCTGGTGCTGGGTAGCCATTCCGACAATGCCGTAGCATTCAATTGCCGCTCCGCCAGCTACTTGTGCAATCACATCATTGGAAATATCGATTTGGCCATAGTCGTTTTTTAATTCAATCGACATTCAAAATTCCCCCTTGAGTCCTATTTCACTAGTTTCATTCTACATGAAACCATACTATAAGAAAAGCAGGCGTTAAGGGTGTAAAGGTTTTTTTCTTGAAAGGGCAGGAAAATTAGTTGCAAACCCCTTATGTCTATGTTAAATTATTAAAGTATGTGAAATGAAAAACGAACTGAAATTCTATTATAATTTTCAGCTTCACTTGTGAGGAGGGACTTACATGCCAAAAGTATGTGCAGTTAGTGGACGCAAAGCTCGTTCTGGAAATGCCCGTTCACACGCGATGAATTCGACAAAACGTACATGGGGAGCAAACCTTCAAAAAGTTCGCATCCTTGTAGACGGTAAACCGAAACGTGTATGGGTTTCTGCGAGAGCATTGAAATCAGGAAAAGTTGAGCGCGTATAATCGCTCATGAATAATGCCAGGTCTGACACCCGTCAGCCTGGCATTTTTTCGTTTGTTTATGATTTTCCATATTCATCGACTAACCTTTCAAGTATGCAAAACCGCCCTTGCCGGAAATTTCGGCAAGGGCGGTTTTGGTTTAATCGGCACTTTCGATCATAATGCAGCTTCCTTTTGTGAAAGAAACCGTTCCTTCACCTTGAAGCTCGTTGCTGATAAAGCGTGTGGATCCGAACGCTACCGATTCGTTTTGCACTTCATATTTGAAGCTTTCCAGCGTTAACCCCTCAACCTCTTCGGCGAAAGGATAAAATGAGATGAAACGGTACCGTTCATCACGCTTTACCAGATGGCTTCCAGGATCTAAAAACCGAATGCGGTTCTGGTGGTTAACTAAAAAAAATTGGACTTCCGGAAATTTTTGCTGATAAGAATAGATGGCATGCAAAGCACTCATGTAATGGTCGAGGCGCCCTCCCGTCACTCCGGTGATGACGACTGTCTCCGGCTGGATGCTCATCGCTTTCTCGAGCGCCAGCTCTGTGTCTGTCTCGTCTTTTTCTGAAGCTACCCGGACCATATCCGGAACCAACCTTTCGATTTCTTCGTACTCTTTTTCTGAAACCGAATCAAAATCCCCAACAGCGCAGCTTGGCGTGATGCCTTGCTCCAACAGCCTGACAGTTCCAGCGTCAACGCCCATGAATACAGCTTCTGGCCACGACGCTAAATCGGGCAATTCAGCCGCCGGCCCTCCAGCTACCAGGACGACTTTCACAAAACCGCCTCTTCTCCAGCTCTTTTTATGGACTGAAGCGCTTTAGCGCGGTTTTCTTTGCCATAAATGGCCGAACCGGCAACAAAGACAGTAGCACCGGCTTTCGCACAAAGAACAATCGTTTCTTCATTAATGCCGCCATCGATTTGAATTTCAATCGATAAGCCTTGGTCCTTAACGATTTTAGCCAGCTGCTCAACTTTCGGAATGACGGAATGGATGAACTTTTGTCCTCCAAATCCAGGATTGACGGTCATGAACAAAACCATGTCGATGTCTTCTAAAATGTGCTGGATGCTTTCGACAGGCGTATGTGGGTTCAGCACCACGCCCGGTTTAACGCCAAACGATCGAATCAACTGGATCGTACGGTGCAGATGCGGCGCCGCTTCTACATGTACAGTAATCCAATCAGCTCCAGCTTTCGCAAAATCCTCAATATACCGGTCCGGATCTTCAATCATCAAATGGACATCAAGCGGCAGCTTCGTCACTGGCCGCAATGCATCCACAACAATCGGCCCCATCGTGATGTTCGGCACAAAACGGCCGTCCATGACATCGATATGAATCCAGTCTGCTCCTGCTTTTTCAACTTCCAGTACTTCTTCTCCTAACTTGGAAAAATCTGCTGCTAATATAGACGGTGCGATTTTAATCATTCGGATACCTCGGCTTTCGCGTCATAATTTCTTCCAAAAATTTCAAGTAGTGTTTATACCGGTAAGCTGGGATTTCATTAGCTTCTACAGCAGCTTTTATGGCGCATTTCGGTTCGTTTAAATGCAGGCATTCCCTGAATTTGCACTTGCCTGAGCGCTCAGCGAATTCCGGAAAACAGTCGGAAAGCTCTTCTTTTTCGACTGTTTCAAAATCAAATGAACTGAACCCCGGCGTATCAGCCAACAACCCATTGTTCACTTTAATTAGCTCAACGTGGCGGGTTGTATGCTTACCCCGGTTCAGTGCTTGTGAAATATCATCCGTTTTTAGCTCCAGCGAAGGCAAAATGGTATTCAAAAGCGTCGATTTCCCGACCCCTGACTGCCCGGCCAAAACACTCGTTTTCCCTTCCAGAACTGGCATCAGCCGCTGTGCTAGTTCTGGATCCCCTTTGAACGTCGGGATGACCTCGTAGCCGATTTTTTCGTAATCTGCTACATACTTTTGCAATCGTTCCTTTTCCTCTTCTGTCAGCAAGTCCATTTTGGTCAGGCAAATTACAGGTTTTATGAAATGAGATTCAATCGCAGTCAAAAACCGGTCGAGCAATAGCGGATGAAAATCCGGCTGTTTTGCTGAAAACACAAGAATGGCTTGGTCAATATTTGAAATTGGCGGGCGCACAAGTTCATTTTTCCGTTCATGAACTACCGTGATAGTTCCTTCTAAATCGTTATCCGCTTCATAATCTACAAAATCCCCGACCAGCGGCGAAATCTGCCGGTTCCGGAATACACCCCGTCCCCTGCATTGAATATAGCGTTTTTCATCTTGATCCTGGACATAGTAAAATCCGCTTAATGCTTTTCTAATTTGACCTTTCGGCATGCTTTCACTCCTTTTATAATCACGTTAACTGGCATTTATCACTCTACACTGTCGTACGGAATAGTCTCTTCTAGGATTACAGTAGAATTTCGGAAAATCCGGTAAACGGCGTTTTCACCTTCTGCTATCTGCAATTCGATTTCCCTTGTTTCGGTTTCGGTAATCGTGAATTCTTCGACGGGTTCTGCCATAGTATCGTCCTGATCCTGGATGTAAATCTGCACCGTCTGCTCTTCACTATCCGCTTCTGCATCATATGGAATTTCAATGGATTTGATATACGTTTTCAACGGCAATGCCGCTCTCCCGGAAGACAAGGTCACTTCAATGGTGCTGCCGGCTTCGAGTTGCTCACTTCCTGCAGGACTTTGTGCAATCACCGTACCTGCTTCCGCGCTGTCTGAGGACGATTCCCCGACGATTCGAATATTAAAACCGGATGAGCGGGCATATTGATTAAGATCCTCTTCTGTATAGCCGGTCAAGTCTTCTACTTCCCTCATATCTTTACCTTTGCTGACGGTGAACTCGATTTCAGTTTCACTTATGACGATTTCAGCTCCGGCTCTTGGTGTCTGTTCTAAAATGGTGCCCACGGGTTCATCAGAAAATTCTTCCGTCCGCTCAATTGATTGGAAATTCTGTTCTTCTAATAGCTCTGCTGTTTCATCAATCATTTCGCCTACATAATCGTCCAACTCAACTGTCTCTTTCCCTTTGCTGACAAAAAGCTGGATTTCCGATTCCCGGTCGCGCATTTTCTCAGCTTCAGGTATCGTCCGGATAACATCCCCTTCTTCGATTTCTTCCGAAAAAGCTTCAGTTTCTTCTCCTAAAACAAAGCCCGCAGCTGTCAGTTCTTCAATTGCCTCTGTCCGCTCCATTCCGGAAACATCTGGAACCGCCGCTTGCCTTGGCCCAAATAATCCAGGAAACGCCAGGGCAACAACAAGGCCAGAAATAAGCAAAAATCCTAGAATAGCTAGCAGCCATGGCCACTTTTTCTTTTTATCTTTATTTTTACTTTTATTTTTTTCTTCCTTGGCTGGAACCGGCCTTGGTTTATCAGCAGAGTTGGCTGTGAAAGGAATGACTGTTTTGGTGTCTTCCGCATTTCCATAGGCAGCTGCATTTTTGATGACGGGCATAGCCCGCGTTTCATCTTGGTCTTCCGGAACTTTAAATTTCGGTTCATTCAATCGGTCCGGCAATAATACCGTCGATAAATCTGCTTCCATTTCGTCGGCGGACTGGTAACGGTACTGCATTTTTTTCGCAGTAGCTTTCAGCACAACATTTTCCACACTCTGCGGGAGGGTTGGTACAATTTCCCGAAGAGACGGAGTTTCCGTCTGTAGATGCTTTAAGGCAATGGAAACCGCTGATTCGCCGGAAAAAGGCAATTTTCCGGTCAATAATTCGTACATGACTATTCCAAGCGAATAAATGTCCGATTTCTTGTTTGCGGTGCCTCCGCGCGCCTGTTCCGGAGACAAATAATGCACTGTACCAAGCACGGAATTGGTTTGGGTATACGAAGTCGCACTTAACGCCATGGCAATTCCAAAATCACTGATTTTCACATTGCCAGCTTCATCCATCAGGATATTCTGCGGTTTGATGTCACGATGTACAATTTGGTTATGATGAGCGTGTGCCAAGGCTGAAGTCAATTGTTTCATAATCTCAACCGCCCGTTCAGGCGCTACCGGTGAGTGTTCGATTATGTATTCTTTCAATGTTTTTCCCGGTACATATTCCATTACCAGATAATGAAGAGAGCCGTCTTCACCTACATCAAAAATATTGACGATATTCGGATGGGCGAGACTTGTCGTTGAGAGCGCTTCCCTTTGAAACCGCCGCCGAAGCTCTTCTTCATTTGAAAAATCGTATCGCAGAATTTTAATCGCGATATCACGGTCCAAAATCATATCGTGCGCCAAGTAGACGTTAGACATTCCGCCGCCGCCGATCAATTCCATAACCTTATAGCGGCCGTTAATTCTTTTGCCGATCAACATGGCTACACCTCCTCAACCTGTGAGGATAAAAGAACAAACGAAATATTGTCTTCTCCTCCAAGATGATTTGCAAGTTTGACCAGCTCTTCACCTTTTTTGGAAAGCGGCATTGACGAACAGACAATGGTGGCAATATCGTTTTTTGTGATTTTATTGCTCAGTCCGTCGGAACAAATCAATAAATACAACGGCGGAGTTAATGTGAAGTGCAGGAATTCGCCTTCGATGCCTGGTTCTGTTCCAAGCGCTTTGACGATCCAATTTTTCTTCGGGTGATCTTCCGCTTCTTCTTCACTGATTTCGCCGTTATCGACCAGCACATTCACATACGAATGGTCCCGGGTCAGTTGCGCGACGGTTTCGTCAATCACATAAGCCCGGCTATCGCCAATATGGCACATGACGCAATCGGTATTATCAACAAGCGCAGCGATTAAGGTCGTACCCATGCCTTTGCAGGCCGGGTGTTTCCTGGCATAATCATACACTTCCTTATTGATGGTTTGCACATGATGGGAAAGCCATTCTTTTTTACTTTCAATAGAAGAAAAAGCTTCCGCCTTTTCCTCCAAAAAATGAGCACTTAATGAACTGACGGTCATCTCGCTCGCTACATCTCCAGCATTATGTCCGCCCATTCCATCAGCGACCAAGACCAAAAGTAAACCTTCCGGCCTTTTCAGGACTGCCACGCGGTCTTCGTTGATTTCCCGCTTCTTCCCGGTATCAGTTTCTACTACATACTGAAACAACTTCTCACACCCCAATTCTGTTCTTTAGCTGCCGTTTGCTCTGTTTATGCTTTTTTGCGGAATGCGGCAATAAAAAAGCCATCGCTTCCGAAATCCTGCGGGAAAATCTGCACAAATCCAGTGTTTTTCTTGCCCAGCGCTTCCGGTAATGAGACTTGGATTTTCTCCATTTCCGGATGTTCTTTCAAAAAGCGTTCTGCCGTCCCTCTGTTTTCCACTGCATCCACGGTGCAAGTGCTATAAACGACAATTCCGTCTTTTTTCAGTAATTGCGCAGCTTGATCAAGCAGTGCGTATTGGATTTCCTGAAGGCGCGCGAAATCTTCTTCCTTCTTTGTGTATTTGATATCCGGTTTTCGTTTGATGACGCCTAGGCCGCTGCATGGTGCATCTACCAAAATCCGATCAAACTGCTCCATGCCGAAACGCTCAGTGCTTTCTTTGCTGTCGCCGGCTGCTGTCTCAATAATGGTATGGCCAAGACGGGCCGCTGTTTCGTCGATCAGTTTAACTTTATGTTCGTGAAGGTCCATCGCAAACAGCGAACCTTGGTTGTTCATCTTTTCGGCAATATGCGTTGTTTTGCCGCCTGGAGCGGCACACATGTCCAGCACTTTCATGCCCGGTTTTAGTTGAAGCCCGTAAACAGGCAGCATGGAGCTCTCGTCCTGAATAGTGATAAAACCTTTTTCAAAAGTTGCAGTCCGAGCCGGTTGGCCATTTGTCACAACGAGGCATTCAGGAACTAAATTGCTGGGCGTTGCTTCAAGGCCTTCTGACTCGAGCATTTCGATCACTTCTTCAACCGTTGCTTTGACGGTATTGACGCGTACGGTCTGAGCTGGAATTTTGTTGTTTTCCAGCGCCATTTCACGCGCTTTTTCCATGCCGAACTGTTCAGACCAGCGTCTGATCATCCATGCGGGATGGCTCGTCTCAATAGAAATTTTTTCAATTGGATCGCTGATCGTGTTAAACGACCGGACGCCGTTGCGCTGGATGGACCGGAGAACACCATTGACAACGGAGGCGACTCCCCCATGTCCGCGGCGTTTCGCAATTTCGACCGCTTCGTGCACAACTGCATGAGATGGGATCCGGTCCAAATAGACGATTTGGTAAAGCGATAAGCGAAGCAAAGTTTTTACCCATGGTTCAATTTTGCCTTTCAAATACGGCTCCAAATAAAAATCGAGCGTCATTTGATGCTGCAATGTGCCATAAGTGATCTCTGTCAGCAAGCCTTTGTTCTTGTCCGCAATGCCATAGCTTTGAATGGTTTGGTTCAAGAGAAGGTTGCTGTATGCCTGCTTGTTTTCAACAGCCCACAGGATAGAAAATGCTGCATCCCGTACATTGCCTTGAAGTTTTTTGTTTTTCATTCGAAGTAATCTCCTGCCTGGATTTTAGGTCCTTTTAAATAATCTTTCGCCGCCATGCGTTTTTTTCCGGCTGGCTGCAATTCTGTAATCGCCAGTACACCGTCGCCCGTCTGAACCAAAATGGCGTCATCCGCCAATTCGAGCACTTCGCCTGGTTTCCCGTTTTTGCTGGTTGAACGTTCTTCCGCCCACCAAATTTTTATATTTGCTTCATTATATACGGTATATGCAACAGGCCAAGGATGAAGGCCTCGCACTTGGTTGTATATGGCATATGCCGACTTGGACCAATCTATGCGTTCTTGTTCCCGCGAGATGTTGCGGGCATACGTTACCAGCTCTTCGTCTTGCGGAATCCGATCGTTTGTGCCGGCAATGATGGAAGGCAGTGTCGCTTTTAGCAAGTCTGTTCCTGCAGCGCTCAGTTTCTCGAACATGCTTCCGGTATGGTCCTGTTTCTCGATTGGCACAGCCGTTTGGGAAATGATGTCTCCGGCATCCAAACGGTCGACCATGTACATGATTGTGACGCCGGTTTCTTGTTTTCCATCGATGATGGCTTGGTGGATCGGTGCGCCGCCGCGGTATGCAGGAAGCAGCGAAGCATGGACGTTTATCGCCCCGAGCTTCGGTGCTTCGAGCAATGCAGTCGGCAAAATCTGGCCAAAAGCCGCAGTGATGACCAAGTCCGGCTCCATATCGAGCACCACTTGCAATTCATCTGCATTTTTCAGCTTTTCAGGCTGATAAACCGGCAAGCCAAGGCGAATTGCCTCTTCTTTTACCGGTGTCGGCGTCAGCACTTTTTTGCGGCCGACCGGGCGATCCGGTTGGGTTACAACTGAAATTACTTCATAGCCTTCTTCGACGAGCATGCGCAAAATCGGTGCTGAAAAGGCTGGAGTTCCCATAAAGACGATTTTCGTCAAACCTGCTCCTCCTCTTCGGCGCGTGCTTGTGCTTCAGCCTCTGCGATCATGGCATCCAGTTCTTCCTGCGTTACGTACTTGGTGATTTTACTTGTAAATAATACGCCATCCAAGTGATCCATTTCATGCAAAATAGCCCGTGCTTCGTAGCCTTCAGCTTCCAGCTCATACCAAGATCCATCGCGTTCTTGCGCTTTGATTTTCACATGGTCATGGCGCTCGACTTCCCCGAAAATTCCCGGGAAGCTCAAGCATCCCTCAACATCTGTATCCAACCCTTCATATAAAACCAATTCCGGATTGATCATTTCAATCGGTTCTTGCCCTTCCCCGAAATCGACGATTGCTACACGGATCGCTTTTCCAACTTGAGGTGCTGCGATGCCGACACCATCATTAGCTATCATGGTGTCGTGCATATCGTCCAATAATGCCCCTAACTTTTTATCAAATTTAGTAACTGTTTCACATTTTTGTTCCAATACTGCATTCGGGTGTTTCACTATATCTAGAATTGCCATTGTTAATCCCCATTTCTTTTACATCACTGAAGTCGGATTCATATCAATCGACAAAGTGGCGCCTTTTTTGATCCATTCTGTTCGATAAATTTTAATCAATTGTTGCATGACTTCAGCAAGTTTCGGTTCTTTTTTGTATTTTATCAGACATTGATAGCGATATCTATTGTTCACACGGGCAATAAGCGAGGCGGATGGCCCGATGATCAAGGTGCTTGAAGACAACTGGCTCGTCAAATAACGCACTGTTTGTTCCGCATAGCCAGCGACGGTCATTAAATCTTCGTGCGTAAACTGAATGTTAACCACATAATAATACGGCGGGTAGCCGCTAGCTCTGCGCATCGCCATTTCCTGTTCGTAGAACGGTTCGTATAATTGATCTTTCGCAAGCGTGATGGCGTAGTGCTCCGGCGTATACGACTGGACATAGACACTGCCCGGCAATTTGTCACGTCCCGCGCGCCCGCTGACTTGCGTCAGCAATTGATAGGTTTTTTCGGCGGCACGGAAATCCGGCAAATGCAACGTTGTATCCGCCGACAACACACCCACTAATGTAATGTTTGGAAAATCAAGCCCCTTGGCGATCATCTGGGTGCCGAGTAAAATATCGGCTTTCCCTTCCCCGAAAGCGGTCAGAATTTTTTCGTGCGCACCTTTATTACGGGTTGTGTCGACATCCATGCGAAGCACGCGGGCACCAGGGACCACTTTTGCCAATTCTTCTTCGACTTTTTGTGTACCTGTCCCAAAGAAACGAATATGCTCACTCGTACATTCCGGGCATGTGTGCGGCACAGGCTCATCATAGCCGCAATAATGGCATTTCATCAATTCGCTCGAGCGGTGATACGTAAGGGAGATGTCACAATTCGGGCATTGCATGACCGTGCCGCAGTCGCGGCATAAAACAAATGAAGAATATCCGCGCTTGTTCAGGAACAGCACAACTTGCTCTTTTCGTTCAAGTCGTTCGCGGATGGCATCTGCCAACTGTACAGAAAACATCGACCGGTTGCCCCTTCTCAGCTCTTCCCTCATATCGACGATTTCGACTGTCGGAAGCGGCTGGTTTTTTGCCCGCTGCTCGAGCACAAGCAGCTCATAAACGCCTTTTTGCGCACGGGCGTAAGATTCCAGAGACGGGGTCGCACTGCCTAAAAGGACCGGGCAATTGTGGTATTCGCTGCGCCAGATTGCCATATCCCGTGCATGATAGCGCGGCGAATCGTCTTGTTTATAGCTTGATTCGTGTTCTTCATCCAAAATGATCAAGCCCAAGTTTTCAAAAGGCGCGAAAATGGCCGATCTTGCTCCGACCACCACTTTCACTTCGTGGCGCTGGATCTTTCGCCATTCGTCGTATTTTTCTCCAGCAGACAAGCCGCTGTGGAGGACCGCCACCATATCCCCGAACCGTTCTTTAAAGCGGACGGTCATTTGTGGTGTCAACGAAATTTCCGGCACCAGCATGATGGCTTCTTTTCCTTCTTTCAACACTTGGTCGATTGTCTGCAAGTATATTTCCGTTTTCCCGCTTCCAGTGATGCCATGGAGCAAGAACGTTTTTGTTTGGTTGAGAGATGCCTCAATCGCATCGAAGGCCGTTTGCTGGGCGTCCGTTAATTGCAAAGAACCTTTTTTCTCAATGGCAGATAAAAGGCTCGGGTCCCGGTAAGATTCCATATTAGATATTTCTGCCAAACCTTTTTCCACTAGACTATAGACAGTCGGCAATGTAACGCCGGCTTCTTTTTGAAGCAGGGATGCCTCAATTGCACGTCCTGCATTTTTTTTGAAGAACGCTAATAGTTTAAGTTGCTGCTTGGCATTGGCGCGTACAGCGACCCCTTCTAGCTTTTCAAGCGAATCTGTTATATGGACCATTTTCACTTTTTTAACGGCGGTTTGCTGGGAAATATCCGTATCGGCGACAATCGTGCCGTTTGCCATTTCTTTTTTTAACAGAGCGTACAGCTCGACCGCTTCCTGGTCCCGTAAAAACGGTTTGTCTTTAAAATGGGGCCGCAGCAGTTCCGGCAATTCTTCAAGAGGCGCATTCAGTACGAAGCGTTTTTCGTATTTCGCGCGAAGAGCAGCCGGAATCATCACTTTTAAAGCGTCAATTTCAAAACAGACGGTTTGTTCCTTCATCCATTTTGCCATTTCGAGCATTTCCTTATTCAATACCGGCACGACATCCATCAATTCATGGACCGGTTTTAGGCGGGCTGGATCAAATTCCGATGCTTCTTTTAAATGCGTAATAAACCCAAGCACTTTGCGGTTGCCAAACGGTACTTTGACACGCATGCCGGGTTCCGCCAATACTTCCAGATGTTTCGGGATTGCATAGTCAAATGGCCGGTCAATAGGGTGGGCTGCAACATCGACAATGACTTCAGCGATCATGCAAAGCTTCCCTTTCGACAATCAGTTCAAGCAAGCGGCGTGCCAATTCATCTTTCGGCATCATCTCAAATGAATATTGAAACTCGCCTTTGCCGAAGACAGTGACGCGGTTGGTGTCCGACTCAAATCCGGCTTGCGCTTCGCTGACATCATTGGCGATAATATAGTCGGTGTTTTTACGATTCAGTTTGTCTTTTGCATAATGGGCAACGTCGTTCGTTTCTGCCGCAAAACCAATAAGCAGTTGATGTGTTTTTTCCTGCCCCAATGTCTGCAGGATATCGACTGTCCGCTCAAGTTCAATTACTGATCCGCCTTCTTTTTTCTTCATTTTCTGCGGTTCGACTGTAATCGGCCGATAATCGGCCACTGCCGCTGTTTTTATCACCACATCCGATGTGGCATATTCCGCTTTTACCGCATTCAGCATTTCTTCCGCGCTTTCGATAGAAATTCGCCGGACGCCGCTTGGCACCGGCAATGAAACCGGACCACTGATCAAAACAGTTTCAGCTCCCATTTCTGCAGCTGCCTGAGCCATTGCATAGCCCATTTTGCCGCTGGAGAAATTCGTTAAAAAGCGCACCGGGTCGATGCGTTCACGCGTCGGCCCTGCCGTTACTATTACTTTCTTCCCCGCTAATACTTTGGGGCGCGAGAAATAATCCGCGACAAGCGCCGTGATTTTTTCCGGTTCTTCCAAACGCCCTTTCCCAACGTAACCACACGCCAAAAAACCTTCGGATGGTTCAATGAACCGGATGCCGTCTTCATGCAAACGCTGGATGTTGCGCTTTACTGCCGGATGGTCATACATATGGACGTTCATCGCTGGAGCAATCCAAATTGGCGCAGTGGCAGCAAGCAGCGTTGTTGTCACCATATCGTCCCCGATGCCGTTTGCCAATTTGCCGATTACATTGGCCGTTGCCGGTGCGACAATTACAAGGTCCGCCCAGTCCGCCAAGTCGATATGGGCAATAACAGAAGAGTCTTTTTCATCGAACGTATCATAGTAAACGTCGTTTTTCGACATCACTTGAAACGATAGCGGCTGGACAAAATTTGTCGCTGACTGGGTCATGATCACTTTGACGGCAGCTCCTGCCTGAGACAGTTTGCTGACAAGCGCAACCGCTTTGTAAACGGCGATTCCTCCGCTTACACACAATAGAATTTTACGATTCGCCAACAACCTAAACACCCTTTCTAAACAACAAACTCCCAAAGAACAAGTTTGCTCTGGGAGTCGTCTGTTGCGATTAATGGTTAAATTTCGTCTTCATAGATAGCAGATGCATCTTGGTCTTCTTTTTGCAAAACACCGGCTGCCACTTCTTCAAGCGCTTTGCCGACTGATTTTGTAGAAACATAGCGGTGAAGTCTTTCGTCGCCATGTTCATGCAATTGGCGGGCGCGTTTTGAGGCTAGTGCCACCAATGAGTATTTCGAATCAATCTGGCTTTTTAGTTTATCAACGGATGGGTATAACATTAGACATTCTCCTTTAGCATATCAAAATATCGTTTTTCGACGCGTTCTCGCTTGCAATGCTCCGCGATAATGATTGCATTGATGCGTTCACACGCATGCTCAACCAAATCGTTTTCCACTACATAATCGTATAAATTCATCATTTCCAACTCTTGGCGGGCTGCTTGAAGGCGCGAAGCAATCACTTCGTCTGTTTCAGTGCCGCGGCCCACTAGACGTTCTTCCAAGTCGGTCAAACTCGGCGGCGCTAGAAAAATAAACAAGCCATCGGGAACTTTCGCGCGGACTTGCGCTGCCCCTTGAACTTCAATCTCCAAAAACACGTCGCGGCCAGCATCCCGCATTTTGTTGACGTATTCCAGCGGCGTGCCATAATAATTCCCGACAAACTCAGCCCATTCCAACAATTGGTCCTGTTCGATCAATTCTTCAAACTCATTGCGCGTCTTGAAGAAGTAATCGACTTCATCCACTTCTCCTTCGCGCGGCAACCTTGTCGTCATCGAAATCGAATATTCATAGTTTGTGTTTGGCTGTGAAAACAGCTCTTTTCTTACTGTGCCTTTTCCAACACCCGAAGGCCCTGATAAAACTATCAGCAGTCCGCGTTGTTTTCTCATTTTATCCCTCATTCATCTCAGCATCGTTTTCTTCACCGCGTGCAATTGCTGTCTCGGCAGACACCGAGGAAATCACCACATGGTCACTGTCCATAATGAAAATGGACTTGGTTTTCTTCCCGCCAGTGGCATCGACGAGCAGCCCCTTGCTGCGGGCTTCCTGGATCAGCCGCTTAGCCGGCGCGGAATCTGGAGTGATAATAGAGATAATCCGATTCGCGGAAACAGCGCTGCCATTGCCGATAGAAATGAATTTCACCGCTTTTTTCACCTGAACCACCGCCATTTGCAACTGATCGTTGTTCTTCGTTTTCTAACTAACTGTCTTATTATATCATAATACACCGGGAAAATGATAAGATGGAACAAAACGATTTGAAAGAGGGATTTTTTCATGGCATTTGATGGATTATTTACAAAAGCAATGACACGGGAACTCCAAAGCCTCGTGTCGGGCAGAATTTCAAAAGTTCATCAGCCTAACCAGCTTGAACTATTGCTACATATTCGTGCACAAGGCCACAACCATAAATTATTAATCTCGATCCACCCGTCTTATTCACGGATTCATCTGACCGCAATGGCAAATGTTAACCCGTCCGAACCGCCGATGTTTTGCATGCTGCTCCGCAAACATATTGAAGGCGGCGTCATTACCGAAGTAACTCAGCACGAAATGGACCGGCTCATCGTATTGAAAATACGATCGAAAAATGAAATCGGAGATGACATCGAACGGGAACTCCATGTGGAAATAATGGGCCGACATTCAAATGTGATATTGGTCGATTCGGAACGCATGATGATTCTTGACAGCTTGAAGCATTTGCCTCCAAGCGTCAATTCATACCGCACCGTTCTGCCTGGGCAACCGTATGTGTTTCCGCCTTCACAAGAAAAAAAAGATCCTTTCCATTCCATTGAAGAAGCAATGGAACTGGAGGAGCGAGAAATCGTCGGGACATTTGCCGGCTTCTCGCCGCTCAATGCCCGGGAACTCCATTTCCGCATTAAAGAAGCTGCCGACAAGAATGCAGCAGCGCAGCAATTTCTAAATGATTTCCTTTCAGCTAATCCTGCTGGCCATTACATCGAGCAAGATGGCAAAAGTTATTTTTCCGCTACACAATTATCTCATATAAGCAACGAAGAAATGATTTTCCCGTCGCTCGGTGAACTGCTCGACCGCATGTATTTTGCCAAAGCGGAACGCGACCGCGTCAAACAGCAGGCTGGAGACTTGGAACGCTGGCTGCAGAATGAAATTGCAAAGTTGAAGCTGAAGCTGAAGAAATTGAAAAAAGAACAGGACCAGGCTGAAAAGCGCGATCTGCTCCAATTGAACGGCGAATTGATCATGGCCAATTTGCACCGTATAACAAAAGGCATGAAAGAAATCGAAGTGGACAATTATTACACCGATGAAAAAGTGACGATTGCGCTTGACCCGCGGAAGACGCCGATTGAGAATTCCCAACGCTATTATTCGCGCTACCAGAAAGCGAAAACGGCGCTTGTTAAAACGCAAGAACAGATTGAGAAAACAATCGAAGATATCGATTATTTTGAGACGCTCATGCAGCAAGTCCAGCAAGCCGGTATCTCCGATATTGAAGAAATTCGTGAAGAGCTGGCTGAACAGGGCTTCATGAAAGCACAAAAATCGAAGAAAAAGAAAAAACCGACAAAGCCGTCCGTCGAATCATATATTTCAAGCACCGGAACACCGATTTCCGTCGGCAAAAACAATAAACAAAACGATTACGTTACATTCAAAGTAGCCGCTAAATCGGATACGTGGCTGCATACAAAAGATATCCCAGGTTCGCATGTCATCATCCACGATAACGATCCTGACGAAACCACTCTCCTAGAAGCCGCCGCCATCGCTGCCTACTTCAGCAAAGCGCGCGAGTCGTCTTCTGTGCCGGTAGATTACACGGAAGCCCGCCAGGTGAAAAAACCGAACGGCGCAAAACCTGGATTTGTCATTTATTTTGAGCAAAAAACCCTTTTCGTAACACCTGATGAAGATTTAGTTATTAAGTTAAGAAAATGAACATGCATAGCCGGGAAGCTTTGATGCTTTCCGGCTATTCTTCTAATGGAAAACAGCGGCAATCCCCTGCTGCAACGAATTGTTGCATTTAAAAGCATTTTGTTAACATAATACATATATGCTATTATCTTTTCTTTTAAATCCTATTATTCCTATAATATTTTATTGCCCTGAAAGGCAGTAAATGCTATCTTTTTAAAGGACTAACTTATTTGGAGGTTTATAATGAAAAAACTTTTCTCGAAACAACGAATTTTCATGGCATCAGGCGCCATTTCCGTTTTATTGCTTGCCGCTTGCGGCAACAGCGATTCCTCAGAAGTTGCGGAAGAGCCGAAGACTGCCTGGGACGAAATCCAAGAACAAGGCTCGATGAAAGTCGCAACTTCAGGCACGCTTCTTGCAACTTCTTTCCATGATGCAGAAACGGATGAACTGACCGGCTTTGAAGTTGAAGTCGTCCGTGAACTCGGCAAGCGACTGGATTTGGACATCGAATTCACAGAACTCGGTTTTGATGAGATGTTGACAAGCGTTTCGACAGGCCAAATCGATATGGCCGCAAACGACATTGAAATCACGGAAGACCGGAAAGACAACTTCTCCTTCTCGACCCCAATTAAATATTCTTATGGTACTGCAGTTGTCCGCAAAGACGACTTGTCCGGCATTAAAACTTTAGAAGACATCAAAGGCAAAAAAGCTGCCGGCGTGTCCACGTCGATTTACATGGAGATTGCCCGTAGTTACGGAGCTGAAGAAGTGACTTATGACAATGCCTCGAACGAAGTTTATTTGCGCGATGTATCTATTGGGCGCACAGATGTTATTTTGAATGACTACTACTTGTCCACCTTTGGGGTTGCTGCCTTCCCTGAGCTGAACATCACTATTCACCCCGACATTAAATACAGCCCTTCAAAAGTCGGGCTTGTGATGAATAAAGACAACAAAGAACTCGCAGAAAATGTCGACCGCGTACTGAAGGAAATGCTGGACGATGGCACCATCTCTGAAATTTCCGCAGAATTTTTTGCAGGAGCAGATGTTTCCCAGAAACCCGATGTCGAGTAAAACAGAATTGGAGGGTCATCCTTGAATGATATAGAATGGGGGTTGCTGTTTGACCCCGCGTTAGCTATCGAATCGTTTTGGTATGTCATGGAAGGCATTTGGTATACCTTGTTGATTTCCATCGTCAGCATGGCCATCGGCATCATTATAGGATTTTTCTTGGCATTGGCGCGCACCGCACCATATAAAGCTCTTGAATGGCCGGCCCGCTTGTACATTTCATTTATGCGCGGCATTCCAATTTTGGTCATTTTGTTTTTGCTGTATTTCGCGCTGCCGGTCATCGGCATCGAATTTACAGCGGTGCAAGCGGCTTTGATCGGTTTTTCGATCAACAGCGCTGCATACATTGCGGAAGTTTTCCGTTCATCCTTGGCATCGGTCGATAAAGGGCAATGGGAATCTTCAAAAGCACTTGGCATGACTTATTGGCAAACGATGCGCCGCATCATTCTGCCGCAATCGATCCGGATCGCCGTGCCGCCCTTATCGAATGTTTATTTGGATCTCATCAAAGCTTCTTCATTAGCCGCGATGATCACTGTACCGGAAATTTTCCAAAAAGCGCGCATTGTCGGTGCACGGGAATATGATTTGCTGACATTGTTGATTTTGGTGGCGCTCATCTACTGGGCGATTTGTTCAGTTATGACACTATTGCAAAATTATCTTGAAAAGCGATATGCTGATTATTTATAGGATAAAAGCACGAGGAGAAATCCTCGAGCTTTTTATTTTAACTTTAATTATATTCATTACTAAAACCAGATCGCCTTAACGGTATTGCCTAAAGCAAAAAGGCAGCCTTTGCCATGCAGGGCAGCCACTTCAATTTTGACGCATCCAGATTACGGCTTTCTTATTTATTCGGAACAATTTGATAAAATATTCAAATTCACACATTCTACTGCTAAAAATGAAACAGAAGTAAAGTGAAAGTCCCGACAACTTATAAAACAATATACTTCAACCAAAAACGAAAAAGCATTCGGGTGAAACGCCGAATGCTTTTTCCGCTTTCAAGTGCCGCTCTTATCCAAATCATTGTTTTCCGGCATCGCCATCACTTCCCAAAGATGCCCGTCAAGGTCCTGGAAGCTCCAAGCGTACATATATTCATTATCCATCGGGTCATTTGATGCTGTGCCCCCAGCTTCCAACGCTTTGTTAACGATGTCGTTGACGCTTTGGCGGCTGTCTGCGGAAATCGCCAGAATCACTTCTGTGTTTTTCGTCGAATCCGCAAGTTCTTTTTTAGTAAAGGTTTTGAAGAATGGCTCTGTCAACAGCATAACAAAAATGTTTTCGCCGACAATCATGCATGTTGCGTTTTCATCTGTCATTTCAGGGTGAAAATCAAAACCAAGCTGGGTAAAAAAATCCACTGATTTGTCCAAGTCTTTCACAGGTAAATTCACGTAAATTTCTTTTGCCTGTAAGGCCATTAATTCTCCTCCATTCTAGTTTTGTACGACCACCTACTTATTCGCTTAACTACCGGAGAATCCTGCCATGAATCATGTTATTTCTTACATTTCATCCGGCGCTTTTATTCCCAGCAACCTTAAACCTTCAGCTAAAACAACAGTTACAGCTTTTACAAGGGCCAACCGGCTTTCCTGTTCTCCGTCGTCTGCCAAAATTTTAACTTGGGCATAATATTTATTGAACTCCTGCGCCAATTCAATCACGTATTTAGCAATAGCCGATGGTTCATTTTCATGGAAACTTTTTTCAATGACAACCGGGAATTCCATGAGCAACTTTGCAACAGGCCAACTTGCTTCATCCGCTAATCCCCTTGAAGACTCTGTACCGATTTCTTTGGCAGACTTCCGCAAAATCGAACAAGCTCGTGCATGGGTATACTGGACGTAAGGGCCGGTTGTCCCTTCAAATTTCAACATATCTTCAAGCGAAAATTCCACATTATTTTGCCGATCGTTTTTCAAATCATGAAAAATGACTGCACCTACTGCGACGTTTTCGGCCACTTCTTGTTTGTTTGCCAAAGAAGGATTTTTCTTTGTGATGTTCTTTTCAGCCAGACGGATTGCTTCAGCCAGCACTTCTTCCAGCAACACCACTTCCCCTTTCCGTGTCGACATTTTTTTCCCGTTTTTCAGCACAAAGCCGAACGGGATGTGAACCATCTCTTGTGCCCATTTGAAGCCCATCTTCTGGAGCACCAAGAACAATTGCTGAAAATGGAGTGTTTGTTCATAACCGACCACATACCAAGCTTTCGAGAATCGGTATTGCTCCTGCCTGTACAATGCAGCCGCAAGGTCCCGAGTGGCGTACAACGTGGCACCGTCGCTTTTCTTCGCCAGTAGTGGCGGCATTCTATATTCAGTTAAGTCCACCACTTCCGCACCTTGGGAAGGTGCAAGCAAATTTTGGTCATTTAACAGGTCGAGCACATTTTCCATCTTGTCGTTATAGAACGCTTCGCCGGCAGTCGAATCAAAGTCCACCCCCAGCAGCTCATATATTTTCGAGAATTCTTGAAGCGATTCATCGCGGAACCACTTCCACAACTCTTGCGCCTCTTCATTTCCTTCTTCAAGCTTTTTGAACCAGAGACGCCCTGCTTCGTTCAAGCCAGGATCCTTTTCCGCTTCTTTATGGAATTTCACATATAGAGCAAGCAATTCTTTGATTGGCGCTTCCTTTACCTTTTCTTCACTGCCCCAAAGCTGATATGCGACAATCAACTTGCCGAATTGAGTTCCCCAATCTCCTAAATAATTGATACGGATGGCCGAATAGCCGCATTTTTCTGCAATGCGGGCAAGAGAATTGCCGATAACGGTAGAACGCAAATGGCCCATCGAAAAAGGTTTTGCAATGTTCGGCGAAGAAAAATCGATGGCAATGCTACATCCTTCCCCAAAAGACCGGGACCCGTATGCAGAACCTGCAGTTAGAACGGCATCGACGATTTGCTTACTGACGGTTTGTTTGTCTAAAAAACAATTGACGTAAGGACCGTCCGCAACGACTTTTTCAAATAATGGATGCTCTATTTTTACGGCAAGCTCTTGAGCGATTTTTTGTGGCGCTTTGCGCATCGTTTTGGCTAATGCAAAACAAGGAAAAGCCAAATCTCCTTGTTCTTTGAATTTCGGCTTTTCAATCAGGTCGATAACAGCGTCCATCGTTAAAGATCCATTTGTTTTCTCTTTAATCACTTGGGCATAAATGGCTTTTGTCATACTTTCCCCTCCATATTTGAAAATAAAAAATCCCGTCTCTAAATTATTAGAGACGGGATTTCCCGCGGTACCACTCTGATTGTCCGTTGTCGGACCAGCTTAAAAAGATAACGGATTTCTCCGGCAAAACCCTACTGAATTTTTCGGGCCGCTTCTCAGAAGTGCGCTTCAAAAAGAGTAGGCAGCCGGGCTCTCACCATCCCCAGCTCGCTTATGCCATCCTCTTCCCTACTTTCTTCTTCACAGAATTTTGTGTATTTTTGTCAGTTTATACGAATGGAAATTAAATGTCAAAGTTTTTCGCAAGATAATCTGCTGTTAAAACCGTCAATATACAATTCGGTGCAGAACCTTATCCAGTCTGCTTTTCTCTAAACATCAATTTTAAACGCAAAGCTATTATGGTTCGCCCTATAGAAGTATTAAAAACAACATAATTGAAAAATATTTTTGAAAAATAATGACGATGCTCTTATGCTGATACGTTCCATTCCTTCTTATTCTGTAAATAAGGAAATGGAAACCAATAGGTCAGCGGGAGACTTGCAATAATAACTTTGTTCGGAATCAAATTCATCTTGACCACATAAAATCCAATATATCCCCTATAAGCGATAGTTCATTGTGTTTAACTTAAAAATCATTTTTTAACAATAAAAAAATATTTGGTAAAAACTGATAATTAATGCTATAATACTATACTGAAGCTCGTGCAGCTTGGGTATAATGAAACAACCCAATTGAATTAAAAACTAATATTTTACTCTAAAAAATTATTCTTTTTATAAGAAAGAGAGCTGTTTACTTTGTCTAAAACTCCATCATTTTTGCCGATACTGCTTGGTTCAGATATGAACGCATACGGTATGGCGCGCGCATTCCACGAGGCATATGGAATTAAACCCCTTGTTCTAGGACGTGCAAATCTTACAGCAACCCAAAATAGTTCAATTTTAACATTCAAAGTAATTCCTAACCTGAATGAAGATGATGTGTTTCTTCCCGCTTTATTAAAAATTGCAGAAGAACACAAAGCACAAAAGCTATTACTGCTCGCTTGCGGCGATGATTACGCAAAATTGATCGTCAAAAACAAAGAGAACCTGGTTCCTTATTTCGCCGTTCCCTATATTGATGAAAAGCTGATGGACCGCATCGTTCTAAAAGAGAATTTCTATAATATTTGTGAACAATACGGTTTCAGTTATCCCCAAACGGAGCTTTGCACTTTTGCTAATTACAAGACATTTAAATTCGATTTCAGCTATCCGATCATTATCAAAGCCTCTAACTCTGTAGCTTACTGGAATGCATCATTCCCTGGTAAGAAAAAAGTTTTTGTAGCTAACGACGAAGCAGAAAAGAATGCAATTCTTGAGGCAATCTATAAATCTTCTTATAAAGACAATCTCACTATTCAGGAATTTATTCCAGGCGACGATTCTTTTATGCGCGTGTTGAATGCATATGTCGGCAAAGATGGAAAAGTAAAATTGATGTCTCTCGGCAATCCGATTCTGGAAGAACACTCCCCGGAAGGCATCGGCAGTTATGCAGCAATAATCAATACTTTTGATGAAAAGCTGCTTGATAAAGTCCGCTTCTTTCTTGAAGATATCGGCTATACCGGTTTTGCGAACTTTGATATGAAGTATGATGCGCGGGATGGTTCCTACAAATTATTTGAAATCAACTTAAGAAATGGACGAAGCAGTTATTATGTGACGGCGGCGGGCCATAATTTGATGAAATACGTAGCAGACGATCACATTTTCAATAAACCGATGAAGCTAACCTATGCACGGGACAAACATCTTTGGATGATCATCCCTAAAAGTGTCCTTTTCAAATATTCGCAGAACGACGTGCTGAATAAAGAAGCCAAGCGTTTGATCAAAGAAGGTAAAATGACAAATTCACTTTTCTATAAAGAAGATTTGAATCCGAAACGCTGGCTGAAACTGATGTTAAATAACATGAACTATCATCGGAAATACAAAAAACATTTTAATAACAAAGGCCTGACTTAAACAATGGAAAAGAAAATACTTGGAATTGTCGGGGGCGTGGGGCCGCTTGCAACAATGTTCATCGGCGAAATGATCGTTCGCCGCACAAATGCAGCATCGGACCAGGAACATGTCCATTCAATAATCTTTAATAACACCGGAATTCCAGACCGGACCGCCTATATTATGGACCGCTCTAAAGAAAATCCTGTCCCTGTTATGATTTCGGATATCCATAAGCTTGTATCTTTGGGAGCAGAGATGATTATCGTCCCTTGTAATACCGCTCACAGTTTCCACGAAGAATTGCAAAACGGTTCTCCGGTGCCCGTTATTCATATGATTCATGAAACGATGAAGAGGGCTGCTATAGAAGGTGCTGAGAGAGTAGGGATTCTCGCAACTACAGGAACTGTCACCTCGGAAATTTATCAACAAGCAGCAGAAGAATTTGGGCTGGTGGCTGTTTTGCCGAATGACAAAATACAGGCAAAAGTAATGTCGATTATCTATGAGAATGTAAAAGCTGGAAAACCGGCGGATATGCGAGTATGGGCTGATATCGTAGCATTCATGAAATCCCAATCGTGTGATCGCATTATTTTAGGATGCACAGAATTGTCCATTATCAAAAAAGAATTGGATTTACCTGACTTCTATCTGGATTCCTTGATGGTTCTGGCAGAAACTGCAATACTAGCATGCGGCTATAAATTGGCAATGCAAGAGGAAAAAATACGTTTTCCTGTTTCTAACTGACTGTAGAAGTTTCACAATAACGTAATCAGCTTTTTAGACATGTGCCGGGCAATAATCCGGCACATGTCTTTTAATTTGCCTTCAATTAGCTGCCACAAGAGAGACACCTTTTCTTGTGGCAGCTGGAATATATACCGGCAGGTGCAGCGGATGAGAAAAATTTCATCCCCCTTATTTATTAATGTTGCTTTGCAATCCGTTCGTAAAAGGGCATTTTTACAGGCGAAAAAAGAATAAAAGCTTTTAGGAACAGACTACTAAAGCCACTCACGTCTCAAAAACAATGACTTTCAATCATCTAGTCCTTTTTATCAGCTATTTTCGGCTCTTCGTTTTCTTTAGCATCCGCCTTTATGGATATATGTTCGCTAATGGTTTAAAAGACCGTACTTCATGGTCAGAAACGGCAAGAAACAAAAATTCATGGCGATGAAAAATCGCCCTTGTGTTATGGGAGAACGTTCCAGGATATTCTAAAACATGTCCTGTTGTTTCAAATCCCCATAATTTCAGCTTGTTTTCTTCAATAAACACCCCAAATTCATGAGTCAAGGCAAAAGCGAGGACATTGCCCGTCTCAAATGGAACTTCCATCGTTTTTTCTCTTTCAAGCTGATCGTTTAAAAAGAGCAATTCATTGGTTTTAAAGCTAAGACATGCATGAGGCTTGTAACGGGCAAAGAGAGCTTCATACAAAAGATTATTTTGAACGGCAACACCATGATAGGAATCAGGTTTCTGGAATGGCGAAGCGTAGTTTAACCGGTTCTTTCCAATCTTTTCCCCGAAAACGCCTTCGTCGCCATAAATGCAAAGAATGCCTTCTCTATAGGGAAATAACTCATAGAGGTCATTGCCGACATCGCACTTGGAAACAAATTCACCTGTCAATTTATAAAAAGATAAGGTCAGATCGTTCAATAGACAAAAATGCGCTTTTGTAAAACGAATTTTAGAATGGCCAGTTGGGCTGGTAAGAATCAGGTTGCCGTTTAACCGGACGATATTTTCGCCTCTGCCCTTTAACAAAACGATGACATCATCTTTTTTGCAATCCGCATCAATAATGGCCAAGTCACTTGTGAAAATTATTTTTTCCTGCAAACACATGAAATGAATCCTCCTACCGTTAAAGAAACCGAGCGAGGCATCAAACTTCGCCCGGTTTTGTACCTGGTTTCTATTACCGCTCACCGGGCTAGCCGTCACGAGTTGCCAATAAGTCCTTTGCTAAAAGAGTATTCCATATTATAAGGCGTCAACATATTGTTTCGCTTCCAAAAGCGACAAACCAAGGGCTTTTCTGGCTTCTTTAACAGCTTTGACCGTTTCTCCCTGTTCCATAAGCTCCCGCAGCAAGTTGTTGACTTCCGGCTCACGGCCGCCTTCTCCTTTAGTTATCTGTAAAATTCTCTCGTTCAAGTTTTCGATGCGCAATTCCAGCATTTTCATGCGCCCATTTACTGACAAGTAAAAGCCGTAAACGGCACCGAGTACGATACCGGCAATAGGTATGATCCAGACATATTCCATGGAACTCCCCCCTCCTATTCTATAAGTGCTTTTCCTTTGTCGTAGAATTTTTTCATATCCTCTTTGGGCACAAGCGATCCGCCTGTCGCCCAGACAATATGAACAGCGTTTTCCGCATCGATTCCGTTTGCTTTATAATAACCGGATTGCAAAATTTTTTGGGGTCCGCTTAAACCTGCCGCGGCCGATGGTTCCACGTGAATTTTCTCACTATCGGCAAGGAACGCCAATAGCTTAAACAACTCATCATCTTCCAACGTATAAACTCCGCTTACCAGTTGTTCGCTAATGGCAGAAGCAAAGCTCGATGGCCTGCCGACTGCTAGGCCATCGCCTTCAGTGCAATTGTCTATGCCAAAATCCTGGACACAAACTTTTTCTTTTAGACCGGTCATCAAGCCGAGCAAGACAGCCGGCGAATGGGTCGGTTCAACGAAAAAGCAGTGGACATGGTCGCCGAATAACTGCTTTACTCCAAATGCAATGCCGCCCGGTGCACCGCCCACACCACATGGCAAGTAAATGAATAAAGGATGGTCTTGGTCAACAACTATCTTTTGTTCTTCCAGCTGCTTTTGAAGCCGGAAGGCAGCTGTGCTATAGCCGAGAAACAACTCTTTCGACTTTTCGTCATCGATAAAATATGAGTTTGGATTTGCCTGCGTCTGATTGCGGCCATTTTTGATGGCTTCTCCAAAATCGCCGGCAATTTCATGGACCGTCGCGCCTTTTTCTCGCAACAGGTCTTTTTTCCAAGGCTTGGCATCAGCCGACATGTAAACCGACACATCAAAGCCTAACTTCGCGCTGATAATGCCGATGCTTAATCCCAAATTCCCAGTCGAGCCGACACCGATTGCATACCGGCTAAAGAACGACTTAAACTTATCACTTGCAAACAACTCGTAATTGCCGGTTTTTGAAATCAGCCCCGCCTGAAGCGCTAATTGTTCAGCATGGTACAATACTTCGTAAACGCCACCGCGCGCTTTAATGGAGCCGGCAATCGCCAGTTCATTGTCGCATTTTAAAAAAAGTTTGCCTTCAAGGGGAATTTGATAATAGCCATTCAGCGCTTTTTTCATATTATCAATCGGGCGGAAAGGCGATTCGACGATTCCACCCATTTCTTGTGTAGCCGGGAATTCCTTTGCCAGATATGGTGCAAAACGCTGCCACAACGCTTCCGCTTCTTCCATATCTGTTCTTGAAAGCTGCAAGTTCGCCTCATACATGAACTTCCGTTTTGGATTCAGCCAAACCACCGGTTCTAAGTCCACAACTTTCTTAATCAATGGATCTTCTCGCATCCATTTTTCTTTTTCCTGTTGTCCAATCACCATAGCAATCATCCTTTCTACGAAAGTTTTCCTGTTAGTTTCATCATACAAGAACCGCCTAAAAAAGATAGGCAAAATAATGTGCAAAAAAAGCCGTCCTGCTGGCCAGCTTTTTGAATATTAATTTCTTCGGCGCATTAGCAAATTCCCGGCAGCCAAAAGAAGCAAACCGGCAGCCACATAAGCCACCATGCGATTTGCAGTTCCGGTCCGAATTTCGAAACCACCCAGACAACCGCCAATATCAATGCAAATGACAATCCGCCATATATTCCTGCTTTCCAATACATATTTCGCTGCTTTTTCTTCAATAATAGTCTCTTGGGAAATTTGCAAGAAATATAATTAACGCGGGAAATAGAAAACACAGTATAATAAAGCTTACCTGATATCTTATCCAAAGAGGTGCTGAGCGTGATCGTCATTATCGATAACCACGATTCTTTTACTTATAATTTAGTCCAATATTTTCTGCAAATAGATTCGGCTGTTTTGGTGTACCAGGATGGTGAGATTTCAACTGAGGCCATTGAAAAGCTGAATCCAGATCTGCTCGTCTTGTCTCCAGGCCCTGGCAAACCGCGGCAATCTGAAATTTTGCAAAAGCTCTCAAGATGCCTCCCTATTTTAGGTGTATGCCTTGGCCACCAAACGATTGTTGAGCATTTCGGCGGCACAGTGATCAAAGGCCAGCAGCCTGTACATGGCAAAATTTCGCTTGTTCACCATGAGGGTGACGGCTTATTTGCCGGCATTCCTAATCCGACGCCCGTCGTCCGTTACCATTCATTGGCAGCGGATGATGAAAAGATGCCAAAAATACTTGCCGTGACTGCCCGTTCCGAAGACGGAGTTATCATGGCGGTGCGGCATAAGACTCTGCCGGTAGCAGGCATCCAGTTCCATCCAGAGTCCATATTGACTCGAGACGGATTTGAAATGCTGAGAAATGCATATGATCAAGCCGTCCAGTGGAAAAAGAATTCTGTTGGAGGTCTAGCACATGGCGAATCCTTATCTGCTGTTTGAGTTTCCAGATGAGCAAGGAACTATCCAGCCGCTCGCATTTTCCAAGCCAGTAAAAATATTAGAAACTATGGACCTTAACGAAATCCCGCGCATAATGGACTCTCTCGAATCAGCAGTAATGGCCGGCTTTTATGCTGCCGGCTATGTATCGTACGAAGCGGCGCCAGCATTTAACCCGAAGATGAAAGTCCATCCGCAGCCAAGACTTCCTTTAGTCTGGTTCGGTATATTCGAAAAACCTCAAATTCCCGCGGAAAACGTTGAAGCAACAGAGGAATACACGGTTTCCGAATGGCAGATGGCCGGTTCTATCCGGCAATACCAAGACGGAATCCTCCAGATCAAACATGCGATTGAAGAAGGCCATACGTATCAAGTCAATTACACCGAACGCCTGCATGCCGATTTTCAAGGAAGCGACCGATCATTTTACCGGCAGCTCTCCAGGAACCAGCAGTCCGACTACAATGCCTATTTGAATTTAGGAAAACACCGCATTCTTTCCGCATCGCCGGAGCTATTTTTCCGGATTGACGGCGAGAAAATCACCGCCAAACCGATGAAAGGAACTGCCACACGCGGCCGCACAACGCCAGAAGATGAAGAAAACGTAAAGCGGCTGCTCGCTTCTGAAAAAGAACGTGCGGAAAACCTGATGATTGTCGATTTGCTTCGCAATGATATCGGCCGACTAGCCAAGTCCGGAACAGTCACTGTTCCCCGAATGTTTGAAGCGGAAAAATATCCGACAGTTCACCAATTAACGTCCACGGTGCAAGCTGAAATAGACAAGGAATCGACGGTTTTTGATTGGTTTCAAGCCCTCTTCCCTTGCGGATCGATCACCGGTGCTCCGAAAATCAGCACGATGGAGTTTATCGCTGGATTAGAGCAGTCTCCCCGCGAAGTTTACTGCGGAGCTATTGGCTTTATCACACCAGAGAAAAATGCCATCTTCAACGTGCCGATCCGCACCGTCATCATTGACAGCGAAGACGGTACGGCAAGCTACGGCGTAGGAGGCGGGGTCACATGGGATTCCACGTCTGAAGGTGAATACGAAGAGCTCCTTACCAAAGCACAGGTGTTATCCGCCCGACGCCCGGAATTCGAGTTGCTGGAATCGCTGAAACTGGAAGGTGGCAAATACCCGCTACTCCCTTATCATTTGGAGCGACTTCGCGACTCTGCTGAATATTTCGGTTTCGCATATGACCAATCCGCTCTTGAAAAGATACTGGAGCAAACAGCCAAAGACCGGCCAAAAGGTTTATTTAAAGTACGCTTATTGATGGAAAAGAACGGAGTCCTTTCAATCGAGGCGCAAGCTATTTCTCCGGTTGAAGGACCTGTTGCCTGCTCGATAGCGGCAACTCCTGTTGATAGTAAAAATCCATTCCTGTTCCACAAAACGACGCACCGGCTCGTTTACGAGGAGCATCAAAAAGCCGCACCCGCGGAAGCTTTTTCAGTCTTAATGTGGAATGAAAACGAAGAGCTGACCGAATTTACGATCGGCAATGTGGTCGTCGAAAAAGGTGGCAAGTTCTACACTCCTCCCGTCTCTTGCGGTTTATTGCCGGGTACGTTCCAGCAGCACTTGCTTGATACCGGGCACATCGAAGAAAAACGCATATACAAAAGTGAATTGGATGACGTGGACGCCATTTGGTTCATCAATGGCGTTCGCGGCTGGCTAAAGGTGGATTTGTTGAAGCAATAGAATATGGATGCTTTTGCAGCCAGCAAATTGAAGACTAAATAATACACAAAAGCGCTTGGACTTCACCCACCAAGCGCTTTTATTCTTACTTAACCCTTAATGACCATTAATCACAATAATTTCTCCTATCATATGAACTCTATCGTCTTCTACAATAAGCCCATCCCCATCATTTTCTGCATAAACGGTTATTCCGTTTGTTTCAGCATATGTATAAACTTCTTTTTTATATTCATCATTCCAACGGTTAAAGTGAGGCAAAACTCAAAATCCACAAATTGCAAGGCTTCTAAACCTTGAACAAGATCCCCTGTAAACAATTGAAATAAATTTATAGACATACCGAATTGAACAGCTCTCCCGCTAACTCCTACAATCGTTCCTCCTCCATTAAAATAATTACTTAGTATTTTGTCCATGCCACGATGTTTGATAGCATTCCTAAACTCAACCGGATTTCCTGCAGAAAGATGAATAATATCGCATTTTAGCAATTCACCGATCTTGGAAGAATCAAACTCACTGTAAAGATCAAAAAACATAAGCTCTTTAATCCCGTAATTACGGTAATAATGTACTTTTGTATTGAAATGCGTTTTTTCTCTATCTTCCGTAGAAGGAATATAGCCTATTGTAGTGTTTATAGAATCCCGGCCATCCAAAAGAATACGATCCAACCTTTCATTGTCGGATAACTCAAGTGTTTGGTCGCTATAAAAGAACAACTTCCCCATTTACAACACCTCTTATATGTATATTTGTATTTAAACAAAACTGGCTCTATTTCTATTTCTATTTCTATTTCTATTTCTATTTCTGCTATTTTAACATAAATTTACAAATTCTCTCTAACTAAAAAATAGAGAACTGTCTGCTATGGAGCAAAACAGCGGAGACGCCTGCGGAATAGCGAGACAGTCGAGACCCTGCAATGCTCTTTCATGTTTCGAAGCTAGCGAAGCGATGCAGAAACAGGAGCGAAGCGACGAAGCGGCTTGACGCTCGCCCGCGGCAAGCGCAGCTGTTTTGCGGAATAGCAACTAGGCTACTTAATATTTATATAACTAAAAAAGCACACGGCTAAAAATAGCCATGTGCTTTTTGCTATACACTTTGAAATTCCCTTACGTCTCGCTCTTCAACGTGCCTGCCTTCAAACCCTCATGCCAATCAGCAAGCATTGGCATATCTTCTTCACGGATGGCGCCAGTGCTAATTGCTTCTTCAACCAACGACGGGAAATCCGTAAGTGTATGGAACATAAAGCCCGCTTCCGTGATGGCTTCGACTGATTGCGGCAAATCGTACGTGAAAATGGCAACGATGCCAAGCACATCAAATCCTGCAGCTTCCAGCGCTTGTGCTGCCTGCAAAACCGAACCGCCTTTAGAGATCAAATCTTCAACAACGACCACTTTCTGCCCGGCAACCACTTTTCCTTCGATCATATTGCCTTGCCCGTGCTCTTTCGCTTTTGAACGCACATAGACCATCGGCAAGTTCAGCAGATCGCTCACCCACGCCGCATGGGGAATGCCCGCTGTCGCGGTTCCCGCGACCACTTCGCACTCTCCGTAGTACTGCTCGATCAATTCAGCCAAGCCCTTGGCAATTTCTTTGCGCACTGCCGGATACGACATTGTCAAACGGTTGTCGCAGTAGATCGGTGATTTGATGCCTGATGCCCAGGTAAACGGCTCTTGTGGGCGGAGTTCAACCGCTCCAATGCTCAATAAGTGCTTCGCTATTTCTCTTTTCATTCGGCATCGCTCCATTCGTTTTTGATTTGCTGATAGCTTTCGGCCGGATTTTCACTTTTCGTGATTGCACGCCCCACAACGATATGCGTCGAGCCTTTTTGCCTTGCTTGCTTTGGCGTCGCGATACGTTTTTGGTCATCTGCTGAAACGTTTGCCGGCCGGATTCCCGGCGTGACCCGCAAGAAATCTTCCCCACATTCCGCCTCGATCGCTTCTGCTTCGAGCACTGAACACACAACTCCATCGAGTCCTGCTTGTTTTGCCATTTTCGCATAGTGAAGCACCGATTCCTTTAAACTTACTGGAATCAGCTGGTCGCTGTGCATTTGTTCTTGGCTTGTAGAAGTTAGTTGCGTGACCGCGATGAGCTTTGTTTCGCTTCCTTCAAGCCCGCGCTTGGCAGCTTTCATCATTTCAACGCCGCCTGCCGCGTGGACGTTAACCAGATCGACGCCTAGTTTTGCTAGACCCCGCATCGCCGACTGGACTGTATTCGGGATATCGTGAAGCTTCAAGTCCAAAAAGACGCTATGGCCAAGTGATTTTATGTATCGGACCAATTCTGGCCCTTCCTGAAAATAAAGTTCCATGCCGACTTTCAAAAAAAGCGGCTCTTCGTAATGGGCAAGGAATTGTTCCACTTCTTTTTTTGACGGAAAATCTAAAGCGATGATGGGTTTACTCACAGGCGGTGGCTCCTTCCGACCAATTCTTCTACTGATTCATATCCAAGTTCATGCAATTTTTCCGGCAGCTGTGCGATGATTTCCGGGCAGACAAACGGATTGACGAAGTTCGCTGTCCCGACCGCTACAGCGTTGGCGCCTGCAGACATGAAATCGATGGCGTCTTCGACTGTCGCGACTCCGCCCATGCCGATGATCGGCAAATCGGTTTGTTTGCGTACTTCATAAACCATGCGAAGCGCAACCGGCTTGATGGCGGGACCGGACAATCCTCCGGTAATGTTCGCGATGATCGGGCGTCCGGTTTTCGGATCCAGCCTCATGCCGAGCAGCGTATTGATCATCGTAATGCCGTCCGCTCCGCCTTCTTCGACCGCTTTTGCGATTGAGACGATATCTGTAACGTTCGGCGACAATTTGATATAAACCGGAACCGATGCCACGTCTTTGACTGCACGTGTCAATTCTTGTGCAACCAATGGATCCGTACCGAACGTAATGCCGCCTTGTTTGACATTCGGGCAGGAGATGTTGATTTCAAGTGCATGGACGTTCGGCGCTTTGGAAATTTCACGTGCGACTTCCACGTAATCTTCGGTCGTCGTTCCTGCAACGTTCGCAATGATCGGCACATCGAACTTTTCAAGCCATGGCAACTCCTCGCCGGTCACTTTTGTCAGACCCGGGTTTTGCAGACCGATGGCATTCAGCATGCCGGCTGCCGTTTCAGCAACGCGCGGCGTCGGATTGCCTAAACGCATTTCGACCGTTGCCGCTTTGATCATGATGGCACCCAGCTCGGACAAATCATATAATTGAGCGTACTCTTTGCCGAAACCGAAGCAGCCGGATGCCGGCATAATCGGATTTTTCAAGTTTAGCCCTGGTAAGTTTACTGTTAAATTGGTCATGCAATCACCACTCCCGCTGGAAATACCGGTCCGTCGGAACAAACTTTGATATAATCCGTTTCACTTTTTGTCGTGCGGCAGACGCAGGCAAAACATGCGCCGATGCCGCAGCCCATCCGCTGCTCGTAAGATAAGAAACCGCGCTTTTCAGGATACGCCCACTGGACCGCCTCTAGCATCGGTGTCGGCCCGCAGCTGAAATAGGTGTCAAAGTCCTTTGGCAATTCATTGAGGATATGCGTCACGAAACCTTGTGTACCGTGGCTGCCATCGACTGTCGCAATATGCGTGTCGCCTAGTTCTTTGAATTTTTCTTCGTAGAAAACCGCCTGCTTGCTTTCAAATCCTAATATATGGACCGTTTGGATGCCTTTTTCGTTCAGCTGTTTGGCAAGTTCGTACAAAGGCGGAACTCCAATGCCTCCGCCAATCAAGTAGGCTTTTTTCTCTGCTTGCTCGACCGGGAATCCATTGCCGAGCGGACCAAGGACATCAAGCGTGTCTCCTGGTTTCTTTTCAGAAAGCAAGCTCGTGCCCCGCCCTTCAGCACGGTAGATCATCGTGAACTGCTGAAGTACCGGATCGATGGCCGCGACCGAAATCGGACGGCGCAGCAGCGGCTCAAAACTGTCCGCTACCCGCACGTGCACGAATTGTCCTGGTGCTGTCATTTCCGCTGTAAGTTCGCCTTGAACCGTCAGTTCAAAAATATGGCGTGCGATTTCCTTTTGCCCCACCACTTGCATGCGTTCTTGTCGGATCATACACCAGCCCCCATTTCTTCAGCTGAGAATGTCATCGATTCAATGACGCGAAGCATCGCTTGTGCCGTATCGAGTGATGTCATGCACGGAATGCCGTTTTCAACCGATTCGCGGCGGATGCGGAAACCGTCCCGCTCTGGCTGTTTGCCTTTTGTCAAAGTGTTGATGATGATTTGCGCTTCGCCATTTTGGATGACATCAAGCAAGGTTTTGCCCTCTGCCCCAATTTTTCCGATTTGTGTCACGCGGATACCCGCTTGCTCCAGCGCTTTCGCTGTTCCTTCTGTTGCCATGATGTGGTAGCCGATTGCTTTAAAGCGCTTCGCCAAGCCGACCGCTTCTTCTTTATCTTTATCTGAAATGGTCATCAGCACGCAGCCATGGTCTTTCACTTCCATGCCGGCAGCAGCCAGGCCTTTATACAATGCCTTTTCTAGCGTGATGTCTTTCCCCATGACTTCACCGGTTGATTTCATTTCAGGTCCAAGCGTAATGTCCACTCTTCTCAATTTCGCAAACGAGAACACCGGCACTTTTACGTAAACGCCTTTTGACAGCGGCGCAAGTCCAGGCGTGAAACCTTGTTCGACAATACTTTGTCCGAGAATCGCTTTTGTCGCGATATTGGCCATAGGGATATTCGTTATCTTGCTCATGAACGGAACCGTCCGGCTCGACCGCGGATTCACTTCGATAACAAAAACCTCACCTTTAGAGATGACATACTGGATATTCAGAAGACCGATAACATTTAATCCTTTGGCGAGGCGCGTTGTATAATCGACAAGCGTATTCAACTGCTCTTGTGAAATGTTCTGTGTCGGATAAACCGCAATGGAGTCTCCAGAATGGACGCCTGCGCGCTCGATGTGTTCCATAATTCCAGGGATCAGAACGTTTTCTCCGTCAGAAATGGCATCCACTTCAAGTTCAATCCCTGTTAAGTATCGGTCGACGAGCACCGGATGTTCTGGGCTTGCTTCTACTGCGTGTTCCATATAATAGCGCAAGTCTTTTTCTTTATAGACAATCTCCATTGCGCGCCCGCCTAATACATATGAAGGGCGGACAAGTACCGGGTAGCCGATTTCTTCAGCGATTGTTACCGCTTCTTCAGCATTGGTTGCTGTTTTTCCTAATGGCTGAGGAATGCCGATTTCATGCAAAGCCGCTTCGAATTTATTGCGGTTTTCCGCACGGTCGATGTCTTCTAATGATGTACCAAGAATCTTGACGCCATTTTGCTCCAGTTTTTCCGCCAAGTTGATTGCTGTCTGTCCGCCGAACTGGACCACTACGCCTTTCGGCTGTTCCAGATCCACGATGTGCATGACGTCTTCAATCGTCAGCGGCTCAAAGTACAATTTATCGGAAATCGAGAAGTCTGTTGATACAGTCTCTGGATTGTTGTTGATGATAATAGCTTCGTAGCCTGCTTCTTTAATGGCCCACACCGAATGTACTGTAGCATAGTCGAATTCCACCCCTTGTCCGATGCGGATAGGGCCGGATCCTAATACGATGACACTTTCTTTTTCCGTACGGATTGATTCGTTTTCTTCTTCATAGGTGCCGTAGAAGTATGGCGTTTCCGATTCGAATTCAGCGGCACACGTATCAACCATTTTATAGACCGGCACCAGCTTCTGCTCTTTGCGCCAGTTGTAAACTTCCTGTTCTGACACGTTCCAAAGTTTTGCGATGGTACGGTCTGCAAAGCCGATGCGTTTCGCTTTTTTAGCAGTTGCGAAATCGAATGGATTTGCCGCTAAAACCACTTCGTATTGTACAATATTCTGGAACTTCATCAAGAAGAACAAGTCGATTTGGCTCCAGTCATGGATTGTCTCGATTGTTACACCGCGGCGCAGCGCTTCACCGATAAAGAATAGGCGCTCATCGCCTGCACGGCGGATGCGTTTTTCGATCCATTCATCACTCATCGAATCGGCATTTTTCAGTTCCAGATGGTACTGGCCTGTTTCCAAAGAACGGACCGCTTTCAAGATCGCTTCCTCGAAATTGCGTCCCATTGCCATAACTTCGCCGGTTGCCTTCATTTGTGTGCCCAAATTGCGTTTCGCTGATTCGAATTTGTCAAATGGCCAGCGCGGGATTTTCGCTACTACATAATCAAGCGCAGGTTCGAATGCAGCGTAAGTTCGTCCTGTTACCGGGTTGATCATTTCGTCAAGCGTTAATCCTACAGCGATTTTTGCAGCAAGCTTGGCAATCGGATAGCCTGTCGCTTTTGAAGCAAGAGCCGATGAACGGCTGACACGCGGATTCACTTCAATGATGTAGTAGTTGAAGCTGTCCGGGTCAAGAGCCAATTGGACGTTGCAGCCGCCTTCGATTTTCAATGCCCGTATGATTTTCAACGAAACATTGCGCAGCATCTGGTACTCCCGGTCTGATAAGGTCTGGCTCGGTGCAACAACGATCGAATCGCCTGTGTGGATGCCTACCGGATCGATGTTTTCCATATTGCAGACAACAATTGCCGTATCGTTTGCATCGCGCATCACTTCATATTCAATTTCCTTGAAGCCTGCGATCGATTTTTCGAGTAAACACTGTGTTACCGGGCTGTATTTCAAGCCGCTTGTTACGATTTCCTGAAGATCTGAATCGTTATGGCAAATGCCTCCGCCTGTTCCGCCAAGCGTGAATGCCGGGCGTACGATGACCGGATAGCCGATGCGCGCCACGAACGCTTTTGCTTCTTCCATATTATGGATTATATCTGACGGCGGCACTGGTTCGCCTAGTTCGTTCATCAATGTACGGAACAACTCCCGGTCTTCCGCTTTATGGATCGCTTCCAGTTTCGTTCCAAGAATTTCAATTCCCAGTTCGTCGAGGATGCCCGATTCGTGCAGCTCAATTGCCATGTTCAAACCTGTTTGTCCGCCAAGAGTCGGCAGCAAAGCATCTGGGCGTTCTTTGCGAAGGATGCGGCTGACAAATTCCAGCGTAATTGGCTCGATATATACTTTATCGGCAATTTCCGTATCCGTCATAATTGTCGCTGGATTCGAGTTGATCAACACAACGCGGTAGCCTTCTTCTTTCAGCGCCAGGCATGCTTGCGTCCCTGCATAGTCAAATTCGGCAGCTTGCCCGATGATGATCGGCCCTGATCCGATTACGAGTATAGTTTGAATATCTTGTCTTTTAGGCATATTGCTGCTCCTTTCGGTTTGCGCTCATCATTTCGATGAAACGGTCAAATAAGTAGTTTGAATCTTCTGGTCCAGGCGACGATTCCGGATGGTATTGGACAGTGAATGCTGGATAATCCATATGCGCCAGGCCTTCAATGGTGCTATCATTCAATGCGGTATGCGTTACCGTTAACCGTGTGCCTTGCAATGTATGTTCATCCACAGAGTAACCGTGGTTTTGGGAAGTGATTTCGACGCGTCCAGTCGTCAAGTCGGTCACCGGGTGGTTTCCGCCGCGATGGCCGAATTTCAATTTGTAAGTTTCCGCCCCACATGCGCGGGCGAACAATTGATGGCCTAAGCAGATTCCGAAAACCGGCACTTCGCCAAGAAGTTCCCGCACGACTTGGACGCATTCTTCTACGTCTTTTGGATCCCCAGGTCCGTTCGACAGCATGACACCGTCTGGCCCCCACGCCAAAATTTCTTTTGAAGTTGTGTTGTAAGGCACAACAATCACGTCACAATCGCGGTTGTTAAGTTCACGCAAAATGCCGTGCTTCATGCCGTAGTCAATCAAGACAACGCGTTTTCCGCGGCCTGGGCTCGGATATGGGCGGACTGTAGAAACTTGGGCCACTTGGTCTCTCGGCATCTCTGTCACCGCCAGTTTCTGCACTACTTCTTGAACATCCACTTCTTCTCCAGCGGCCGTCAAGATGCCTTTGATGGCGCCTTTTGAGCGGATCAAGCGGGTTAATTTGCGGGTATCAATATCTGATATACCTGGAATGTTCTTTCTTTGGAAAAGCTCATCGAGCGTCGAATTGCTTCTGAAGTTGGAAGGGAACTCGGCCAATTCACGCACAACCAGCCCTTTTACTGCAGGAGAGATGGATTCAAAATCATCGCTATTAATGCCGTAATTGCCGATTAATGGATAAGTCATCGTAACAATCTGTCCGCAGTAGGAAGGATCGGATAAAATTTCCTGATATCCGGTCATGCTCGTGTTAAAGACGATTTCACCTACTGAAGCCCCTTCGCTGCCGAATGCCGTTCCTTCAAATACCGTTCCGTCTTCTAAGATCAAATAACGTTTCATTGGTTTGTCTCCTCCTGCCATACTATTTGCCCGCCAAAAATCGTCATTGCCGGCCAGCCTTTGCAGTTCCAGCCGCCGAATGGGGTGTTTTTGCCTTTTGATAAAAAGTCTTCCACGTTGATTTCCTGCTCTTTTTCCAAATCCAGCAGCACCAAGTCTGCAGTTTGCCCTATTTCGATTTTCCCGTAAGGCAAGTTGAATGTTTCGCTCGGCTTGACCGTCATCCAGTCAATCAATTGTTGAAGAGTCCATTTTCCGGTTTCCACATAATGTGTGTAAAGCAGCGGGAATGCCGTTTCCAACCCGACGATTCCGAAAGGCGCCTTATCCATGCCGTTCGATTTTTCTTCCAGTGTATGCGGTGCATGGTCTGTCACGATAAAATCGATTGTTCCGTCAAGCAATCCTTCATGAAGCGCTTCGACATCTTCTTTTGAACGAAGCGGCGGGTTCATCTTCCAGTTGGCATCGTCTCCGGGAATATCGTCCTCGCTCAGCAACAAGTGATGCGGGCAAACTTCCGTCGTTACGCGCACGCCTGCACGTTTTGCATCCCGGACAACCCGGACCGATTCTTTCGTGCTGATGTGGCAGACATGGTAATGTGCGCCTGCCGCTTCTGCAAGCAGTATGTCGCGTGCGATGTGCACCGACTCTGCGATGGAAGGAATTCCTTTGAGACCGAGTTCCGCACTGCGTTTTCCTTCGTGCATAACGCCGTCATAGATCAATGAGTTGTCTTCACAATGTGCCACAACCGTCATATCGAGTTTTGCTGCATCCTGCATTGTTTCATACATCATGCCTGCTTGTTGGATGCCGACTCCGTCATCTGTAAAAGCGAATGCACCATGTTCTTTCAACTCAGTTAAGTTTGTTCGTTCTTTTCCTGCTTCCCGGATGGTGATGGAAGCGTACGGCAAAACCCGGACGAGCGCATTTTTTTCGATCAAAGCGTTGACTTTTTCAAGATTTTCGATGGAATCAGGCACTGGACGTGTATTCGGCATCGCACAGATTGTCGTGTAGCCGCCTTTTGCCGCCGATTTCGTACCGCTTTCGATCGTTTCTTTTTGCTCGCCGCCTGGTTCACGCAAATGCACGTGAACATCTACAAATCCCGGTGCGATCATCCGGCCGTTGCCGTCAATTTCTTGTTCTCCTTGCGGGGTGAGCCCACTGCCGATGTCTTCGATTTGTCCATTTGAAATTCGAATATTTGTTGGTGCCAATTCTCCGTTTGTCAGCATGTTTACATTTTTTAAAAATAAATTCATTCTTATTCTCTCCCTTTCAATGCATATTCAAGTACTGCCATTCGGACAAACACACCGTTTGCCATTTGTTTGAAAATTCTTGAGCGCTCACATTCCACTAACGAGTCGGCGATTTCCACTCCACGGTTAATCGGAGCTGGGTGCATGATGATCGCCGATGGCTTCATTTTGCGTTCACGTTCTTCTGTTAGGCCAAATTGCTTGTGGTAATCCGCTTTTGAGAACAACGCAGATACTGCATGGCGCTCATGCTGAACCCGGAGCAGCATGACGACGTCCGTGTACTCGATATAGTCATCGATGTTTTCCGAAGTTTCATAATCACCGCTCCATACTTCCGGACAGACAAACGAAACATGGGCACCGAGCATTTTCAGAGCTGCTGCATTCGATTTTGCGACCCGGCTATGTGCGATATCTCCAACGATGGTGATATGGAGGCCCTCGATTTTTCCGAACTCTTGGTAAATGGTGAATAAATCGAGCAATGACTGTGTCGGATGCTGGCCTGAGCCATCTCCCCCGTTAATGACTGAGAGCTTGCAGTTTTCCAATTCCTTATAATATTCTTCTTCCTCATGGCGGATGACCACTCCGCTTACCCCAATAGCTTCCAGCGTTTTCACTGTATCGTACAAGGTTTCTCCTTTTAATACGCTTGAAAAGGCGGTGTCGAACTGCAAAACCGTAAGGCCCATTTTATGTTCAGCCATTTCAAAACTCATCTTGGTGCGCGTACTTGGTTCGAAAAACAAATTGACGACCGTTCCGGCCACAGGTGCTCGTTCACCGCGCTGGTATTCTCCCGCCCGTTCGAGCAGATGCATGATTGTCTTGTTGTCTAAGTCGTTCATCGCCACTAAGTTTGGCATGTTGATCCACCCTTTCCTATAAAAAAACACCTTCCCAGAGACAGGAAGGTGTGAGGAAATAAGGGCATATTGCGCCCCTATTCATCCCTTTCCATGCCTCTCTGGACAATTCATTAAAAGGTGTATTATTTAGTTCCGTCATCTATTTCGGCTTTATTGCGTCCTGGCAAAACCAGGTTCAGGATAACACCGACAATCGCTGCAAGCGCCATACCGCCCACTTCGAACGTTTCGCTAAATTCGATTTTCGCTCCGCCGATCCCGATGACCAGGATGACCGATGAGATGACCAAATTGCGCTTGTCGCCGAAGTTGATGCTATTATCCACCAGCATCCGCAAGCCCGATGATGCGATAATCCCGAAAAGCAGGATTGAGATACCGCCAAGGACAGCAGTAGGGATGGTTGCAATGACCGCCATCAGTTTGCCCAAGAATGAAAACAAGATGGCGAACACGGCAGCGCCGATGATAACGTAAATGCTGTAAACCCGCGTGATGGCAAGAACACCAATATTCTCGCCGTATGTTGTTTTCGGCGGCCCTCCGACTAGGGAGGAAATGAAAGTTCCAAGTCCGTCCCCAAGAAGCGAACGGTGAAGCCCCGGATCTTTTATGTAGTTGCGCTCTACTACTTTTCCAAGCACCAATTGATGTCCGATATGTTCTGAGATGGTAACAATCGCAATCGGCACCATGACGAAGAGCAACGTCGGCGTCACTTGGAATGAATAATCAACGCCAGGAATCAAGAAGTCTGGAGCGGCAATCCAGTTGGCCGCTGCAATCGGAGCAAAATCGATAATGCCCACAAGCGCCGAGTAAAGGTAACCGACGATGATGCCGATCAGGACTGGCATCAAAGAGATGATGTTTTTAAAATAGATTGTACAGATGATCGCAGTCAATAGCGTCACAAGCGCTGCTGAGAAATGGATCAAGCTGTATTGTTTCACGCCGTCGACTGTAATGTTCATCGCCATGTCGACCGCTGTACCCGACAATGCCAAACCGATGACAATGATGACCGGCCCGACAACAATTGGCGGAAGCAAGCGCATGAGCCATTGATAGCCGGTTTTCCAGATGACCAGCGACACGATGGCGTAAACGAGCGATACGAACATGGCGCCGATCATGGCCGACCCGATTCCGCCTGTTTCTGTTGCGATGGTGATCGGTACGATAAAGGCGAACGATGAGCCGAGGTATGCCGGCACTTTAAACTGGGTGATCAAGATGAAAATGATTGTTGCAATGCCGCTCGTAAGCAACGCGATTGCCGGGCTTAAGCCGACTAACTGCGGTACAAGGATTGTCGCACCGAACATGGCGAACATGTGCTGCAAACTTAACGAAATCCATTGCCCCGCTTTTGGTTTGTCCTGTACATCTAATACTGCTTCATTCACTATTGGTTCTCTCCATTCTCTCTCTACTCGTGTATAGCAACCTGGTCTTTGCCGTCGCTTTCCTGCATTTTCACGACAATTCGTTCATCGCTTGATGTAGGAATGTTTTTCCCGACATAATCGGCGCGGATCGGCAATTCGCGGTGCCCCCGGTCAATCAGCACAGCGAGCTGGATCTGCGCCGGCCGGCCAAGGTCCATCACTGCGTCCATTGCGGCGCGGACGGTTCTGCCTGTATACAGGACATCATCAACCAGCACCACTTTTTTGTTTTTGATGTTATGGGCAATATCCACTTGTTGGACGAGCGGTTCTTGGTTTTTGCTTTTGACGCTTAAATCGTCTCGATACAATGTAATATCCAGTTCACCAGTCATAATTGGCTTGCCTTCGATTTTCTCTATTTTCTCAGCAAGGCGTTTGGCGATAAACGCACCTCTTGTTTTAATCCCGACCAAAATGCAATCGTCGATTCCTTTATTGCGTTCGATGATTTCATGGGCAATCCGGGTAATAGCCCGAGCCACTGCCTTATCGTCCAAAATATCCGCTTTTTCAACCATGAGTTCCACTCCTTTTACAAAATAAAAAACCTCTTGCCAGAGGGCAAGAGGTTTTATGCGCAGAAAATTAGGCTCGGAAGACAGACTTCCAGCTTTGCGTAAATACCTTCTCAGCCTCTCTGGACTGTCTTAAAGGTGTTGCTGTATTCGTTTAGTTGTTTTTAGTATATAGATAGAATCAGCCGTTTGTCAATCATTCTTTCGAAGAGATTCCAAAAGCTCCGAAAATTCTTCCGGAGGCTCTGCAGAAAACTCCATGTATTCACCAGTTCTCGGATGGTTAAAGCCGATCACTTCCGCATGAAGCGCTTGTCCGCCAATGTCCATCGTTTTCTTCGGTCCGTATTTCGGATCACCGACAAGCGGGAAGCCGATATACTTCATGTGGACACGAATTTGATGCGTACGCCCCGTTTCAAGACGGCATTCCACAAGTGTAAAATTGCCAAAACGCTCCAAAACGCGGAAATGCGTGATAGCATGCTTTCCTTTATCTACAACCGCCATGTTTTGGCGTTCTTTCGCATCGCGTGCAATCGGCGCATCAATTGTGCCTTTATCATGCGGAATATGTCCGTGGACCAAAGCCAAGTATTTTCGCGTAACGCTCTTTTTCACCAATTGGTCTACTAACGACGTATGCGCAGCATCATTTTTAGCGACCATCAAAAGGCCAGATGTATCTTTATCGATCCGGTGGACTATCCCCGGACGCACTACGCCATTGATGCCTGAAAGATCGCTGCAATGATGCATCAAACCGTTTACCAGCGTACCGGTAGAATGCCCTGGTGCAGGATGGACGACCATCCCTTTCGGTTTGTTGACAACCAGGACGTCCTGGTCTTCATAAACAACATCCAAATATAAATTCTCCGCCACAACATCCAGCTCTTCTAGAACAGGAGGCGTAACGATAATGACATCATCCAATCGAACTTTATAATTCGGCTTGACCGTCTCGCCATTAACTTTCACTGCGCCTTCTCTGACCCAGTTTTGGATCTGCGAACGCGACCAGTCTTCATCAATCGAAGAAACTGCTTTATCGATTCGTTCCCCAGCCATTTCTTCTGTAACTTCTATTGTTAAATCTTCCATTAAGACACCTTTTTCTTTTCTTGTTTTTCGTCATAAATGATAAAAATGATCATGAGAACCACTCCGACCGTTAAAGCTGCATCCGCAACGTTAAAAATCGGGAATTCATAATTGATGATTGGTATAAGCACATCTACAAAGTCCACCACTTCTCCGCGCCACATGCGATCGATGAAATTTCCGATCGCCCCGCCGAGAATCACCATCAAACTTAGTTGAAACAAAGGCTTTCCTTGTGCATGCTTGTGGAAATAATACAGGATGCCGATTATCACTGCAACGGTAATAATCCCAAACAGCCACATCTGCCCTTCAAGCATTCCCCAAGCCGCCCCGCGGTTTCTGTGCGAAAGCCAAGCCAGGTAAGGGTCCGCCAATATTATGCGTTCACCCAACTCCATATTTTTCATAACCAACCATTTCGTCCACTGATCTATCGCAATGATCAGTAAAGCAACCCCATAATAAATAAACATGTGTATCCTCCGTCAATTCATCAGTCAATCCATTTTAACACATACTGGGTGAAAGAGTAAGCACCTCGAAAAGCTGCCTGTACTAAGTTGAAGCGATAAGTGTATAAATTGAACAAAATATCATTGAACTGAAGAAATTGCTCCAGCGCTTTTTCACTTCCTGAGGGAAGTGAAGCTAGTTTTCGGAAAATCAGTTGCCAAAAATGCAGTTCCTTCTTCTAAAGAAAAGAACCCCCGAAGAACTGGGAAACAGTTCTTCGGGGGTTTAAAAAATCAAGCGTATTGAGTTTCAACAACCGATGCACAACGCGGGCAAAGCGTTGGATGCGTTTCGTTTTTGCCTATTTCTTCAGAAATGGTCCAGCAGCGTTCGCATTTTTCGCCTTCTGCCTTTTCGACCACTACAGCAACTTGGCCTAATTGAAGTGCATGTTCAGGAGCCGCTTCTTTGGCTCCGCCGAATTCATACTGCGATACGATAAACAATTGGCCGACATTGCTGTCAACAGACGCCAACAAGTTTTTCGCCTCTTCGCTTCCGTAAACCGTCACTTTCGCTTCAAGCGATTTGCCGATTGTTTTCGCTGCCCGTGCTTCTTCCAAGGCTTTTAGCACATCGTCACGGATTGTCATGAACTGTGTCCATTTGCTTTCAAGATCGGCGAATGCCGGGTTTTCCTGAACTTCAGGGAAGTCTGTCAACTGCACACTGGCTTCGTCCACAAAATCCAAATAGCCCCACATTTCATCAGCTGTATGCGGAATAATCGGTGATGCCAACTTCAACAGCGCCATCAATGAATCGAACATGACCGTCTGCATCGCGCGGCGATGCGGATGATTCGGTGCTTCGATATAGACAACATCTTTCGCTACATCCAAATAGAATGAACTCAAATCGTTTGCGCAGAACCCATTTAAAGCATGGTAGATGGACGAGAATTCGTATGTCTCGTAGCCTTTGCGGACTGTTTCCACCATTTTTTGCAGCTTCATGGCCATGTATTGATCCATTTCGCGCATGTCTTCAAATGCAACGCGATGTTCTTGCTCGTTGAAATCTGCCAAGTTACCATGAAGGAATTTCAGCGTATTGCGGATTTTGCGGTAAACTTCCGATACTTGCTTGAAGTTATCATCCGATACACGCACATCTGCCGTATAATCCACTGATGCTACCCATAGGCGCAAGATATCCGCTCCCATTTGGTTCATCACTTTAGCAGGAACAATGACGTTTCCGAGTGACTTACTCATTTTCCGGCCATTGCCATCAAGCGTAAAGCCGTGGCTCAAGATGCTCTTATAAGGCGCGATGCCGTTGATGGCAACACTTGTTGTAAGAGATGAGTTGAACCAGCCGCGGTATTGGTCAGATCCTTCCAAGTATAAATCAGCTGGATACGATAAATCTTCGCGTTCAACCAAAACGCCTTGATGAGAGGATCCCGAGTCAAACCAAACATCCATGATATCAGTTTCTTTTGTGAAAATGCCGTTCGGGCTGCTCGGGTGCGTAAAGCCTGGCGGCAATAATTCCGCAGCCGTGCGCTCGAACCAGACGTTTGAACCGTGTTCGCGGAACATGTTCGCGATATGTGCAATCGTTTCGTTGGTAATGATGGCATCGCCGTTTTCCGCGTAAAATACCGGAATTGGAACGCCCCAGACGCGCTGGCGGGAAATATTCCAATCGCCGCGGTCGCGCAGCATATTGAACAAACGCGTTTCACCCCATGCAGGAGTAAATGTTGTTTCATTGATCGCTTTTAGGATCTGGTCGCGGAACGCTTCGATAGAAACGAACCATTGAGCCGTCGCACGGTAGATGACCGGTTTCTTCGTCCGCCAGTCATGCGGATACGAGTGTGTGATAAACGTCAAGCTTTCAAGCGCTCCGGCGTTATCCAATGCTTCCGTGATCGACTTGTTCGCTTTATCATAAAACAAGCCTTCGAATCCAGGCGCTTCTTCTGTCATGACGCCGCGTTCATCGACTGGGCATAAAACGTCCAAGCCGTATTTCTTGCCGACCAAAAAGTCGTCTTCCCCGTGCCCTGGTGCCGTATGGACAAATCCAGTGCCCGAATCGGTCGTTACGTGTTCGCCAAGCATCATTAGAGAAGTCCGGTCGTAAAGCGGGTGTTTTGTCAGAATATGCTCAAGTGCTGCACCTTTAATTTCACGGACTACTTCATAATTTGTCCATTGAAGCTCTTTTGCAACTTCTTCCAGTAAAGCTTGGGCTACTACATATAACGACCCGTTTAGCGATACTTCCACATACGGCAAATCTGCATGTGCAGTGATTCCAAGATTGGCTGGAATCGTCCATGGTGTAGTAGTCCAGATGACGATTTTCGTCCCTTCCGCTAAAACGCCTTTTCCATCAGTTACTTGGAACGATACGTAAATTGAAGGAGATTTCTTGTCTTGGTATTCAATTTCCGCTTCCGCTAAAGAAGATTCGCTTGAAGGGGACCAATATACCGGTTTTAGCCCTTTATAGATATAGCCTTTATTGGCCATCGATCCGAACACTTCGATTTGGCGTGCTTCGTATGATGGTTTTAGCGTGACATATGGGTTGTCCCAATCGCCGCGCACTCCAATGCGCTTGAACTGCGTCCGCTGGTTATCGATTTGTTCATAAGCATATTCCGCACACAGTTTACGGAATTCAGCGAGCGACAATTCTTTGCGGTTAACGCCTTTATTCGTCAATGCCTGTTCAATCGGCAAACCGTGCGTATCCCAGCCCGGCACATATGGAGCATGGAAGCCCATCATCGAACGAGAACGGACGATCATGTCTTTCAAAACCTTATTCAAGGCATGTCCCATGTGAAGATCGCCATTGGCGTAAGGCGGTCCATCATGAAGGATAAAATGAGGGCGATCTTTCGTCCGGTCCAAAACTTGACGATAGATGTCCATTTCTTCCCATTTCTTTTGCATCTCCGGTTCCCGGTTCGGCAAATTTCCGCGCATTGGGAAATCTGTTTTTGGCATTAATAACGTATCCTTATAATCCATTTCAATTCCTCCTGTAGGCATAATAAAAAGCTCCCCATCCCTGGTAAAGGGACGAGGAGCTTAAACTCGCGGTACCACCCTTGTTGCAGCTAGACCGCTGCCACTCGATCACCGTAACGTGGTGTAGACGGGATTGGATACTCGGGTTCCCCAATCCAGCTCGAGAGTGATTTTCCTTTAACGATTCTTCACCAGGCTCCCACTATCCCTGGATCGCTTTGTCGCATCAATTAAAGTACTGTCTCTGTCCATGCTTTTATTATCGATAGCTCAGGCTTTCGCCTTCACTGCCTTGAATATTAAATAATTATAGAAGTTGAATCCCTTTGCGTCAAGAACGGGAGTCGCTTTTCTCATCTTCCAGCTTGTCTAGGTTCGTTGTATCCACATCATATTCCATCAATGTATCCCAATCGTCTGTGTCGATCAAATCCAATTGCGCTTCAACAATCATCTTGAATCGGTTGCGGAATACTTTGGATTGCTTTTTCAACTCTTCGATTTCCATCGCGATGCGGCGAGCTTTTGTCAATGATTCGTTGACAATGCGGTCTGCATTCTTTTCTGCTTCACGCACAATAAGTTTCGCTTCTTTTTGCGCATTGCGGCGCACTTCTTCTGCCGCTTCCTGTGCCACGAGAATCGACTTTTGAAGCGTCGTTTCAATCGTAGTGAAATGGCCGACCCGTTCATCAGTCTGTTTTAAACGTTCTTCAAGTTCCCGTTTCTCTTTCAGCAGCAACTCATAATCTTTAATGATTTGATCGAGGAATTCGTTTACCTCATCTTCTTGGTAACCGCGAAAACCTCGCCCAAATTCCTTGTTATGTATATCCAGCGGGGATAATGGCATTACGTGCACCTCTCCTTAACTTATCGTCGTTTCTATACATTATACAGTTCAATAGAACAAATTTCAGTATTATTTTGTATTTTTTCAAAGTCGCCTACTTGTTCATGTCCAAACGCCCAATTTGCAGCCGGATTTTATCTTTTTTCGTCCGTCCCTCAATCATGCCAACTTTGATCCGGCCAAACCCTCTTGAGGAAATCAAATCGGATTCGTGCAATTCAAATGATGGATGCTCTTGGGCTGTCCAGTTGACACGCACTCTTCCGGAATGGATTAAAGACACCGCTTTTTGACGGGAAATGTTGTATACCGAACTGATGACCGTATCCAAACGCATCGAACTGACTGTAAACGTCTCTTCTGTCCATTCATCGACTGCCGTCAAAAAATTGGCCGGATCCTCGACCGCGTTCAGCTGGACTTTCACTTTCGCCGCCGAGACAAAATTCGTCTGCAAATAGGTGCTTACTTCTTCCGCTGCCGCGAACTGGATACGCTCTCCTTCGATCCGGATATCACCAAATTTCCCGCGTCCAAGGCCGATGGACATCAATGAGCCTAAAATGTCTGGATGTTTAAGCGTAACAAAGCGCACCGGATACTTCAGCTCGAACATCGTAACCTGAAAATCTTCCGGCTGCGGGTCATAATAAGAGGGATACAGTAAAACCCGTTGGCGCTCAGCCCCTTCAAACATTCCAGAAGCAGCCATTTGGATATCGCTCGACCCAATAACCGCTTGAACGATAAAACGTTCGCGCGGATCAAGAAAATCGGTCAATTTCGGGGCATAGCGGTCTTCCACATCAATGATCCATCCGGAAACCTGTTCAATAAACTGCTGTTCGTCTTTTCTAAAATGTTGCAGCAAAGATTCCAACATGCCTGCCTCCTTTAGGTTGAAATAGCTCTCAAGAAAAAAACCTCACGCATAGTGAGGTTATCATAAGAAAGAAGTAAACAAAACCACTAAGCCCCGGCTTGCAAGGTTCAGAGCAAAAATAGCGATTATTGGCGAAAAATCAATCATGCCAAGTGGAGGAATGATTTTCCTGAAAATATCCAAATAAGGATCTGTTACTTTTGCAAGCATTTGACCAATGCTAGACTCTCTTGCATTAGGCAGCCAGCTCATTAAAATGCTGGCAATTAGCAGATATGAATAAATATTAATAGCTGTTAGTAGAATTCCCAATATCTCTGCCATTTACTCTCATTCCACCTCTTTTATTGTTGATCATCATAGTAAAAATCGGAAATGGCGCCGTCCACTTCTACAGTGTCAGGTACGCAAAGGAAGATGTCGGTTCCAATGCGCTGAATATCTCCGCCAAGTGCATAGACCGTTCCGCTCAAAAAATCAATGATGCGAAGGCCTTGGTCTTTCTCGATTCTTTGAAGATTGACAACGACCGCGCGCTTGCTTTTCAAATGTTCTGCAATATCCTGTGCTTCAGCGTAAACTCTTGGTTCGACAAGGTTAACTTTTGAAGACTTCATCGCACTTTGCAGGCTTACTATGTTTGAAATAGGCGCATCAACCGCTTTTTCACGGCGCTCTTTCGGCGTTTCTCGCATCTTTTGCACCGATGCCGGTTTTTCATAGCGCGGAGTTTGTTGAGGTTGTGGCTGTTGCTGCGGTTGTTCATCTTCGTACTCTTCTAAATAAAAGAAGTTTTTAAACTTGTTTTTAATGCTCATCTTTATGCCTCACTTTCCGTTCCCACTAATGCGGTTCCTATTCGGACAAAAGTTGCTCCTTCTTGGGCTGCAATCAAATAATCATTAGACATGCCCATTGAACATTCCGTACACGGCGCATGTTGCCAATTTTTAGCTTCAACTTCCATTTGGAGAGCTTTCAACCCTTTAAATACCTGCCGAATGGTATTTTCATCAGTTGTATTAGGAGCCATTGTCATCAAACCAACAATGCGTATCTTATCGAAATCTTCTAAGGATTTGATGAATTGCAGCGTTTCTTCCGGGGCAAGTCCGCTTTTCGACTCTTCTTGAGAAATATTTACTTGCACAAAGCAGTCAACTTGATGATTTGCCCGCTTTTGTATTTCCTTTGCCAAACTCATCCGGTCCAGCGAATGCAAAAAATCGATTTGGTTAATGACCTCTTTGACTTTTCGAGTTTGCAGCGTCCCGATAAAATGCCAACTGACCTCATCTGTAATGGCTGCACGCTTAGCCGCCAATCCTTCGGGCCGGTTTTCACCCAAATGCCGGATGCCTGCACGAATTGCTTCTCTAGTCCGCTCAATTCCTACTTGCTTGGTAACTGCAATGATCTGGACATTTTTTTGTATGGTTTTAATATCATTAGTCATCTGTTCAAAAACAGGTTTTATCGGTTTCATAAATTCACAACTTTTCTTTGCATGTTCAACTTATTGTATCAAGGAAAGCCTAATATATCAATTATCCCTTTCAGTTCAAGCACTAGTCTCGCTCAAAAAGCAACGATTTTTTGAACAAGGAAAGATTTTAAAAAAACAGCTGCCTTTTGGCAGCTGTTTGGATTAACGTCTTCTTTGGCGATTGCGCAAGAAAGTCGGGATATCTAAAGCATCATCCTGTTGTTTTTCTTGGCGTACCGGTTCTTGTTGATAAGAAGGGACTTGCTCTTCACGGCGTTGCTCCTCGCGGCGTGATTCGCGATAAGATGGTGGAGGCGTCTGCTGTTGGATCGATTGTACCCGGCTGGAGTTCAAGCCAGATCCTCTCGGTGTTCTCGGCTGTAGTTGCTCTTCGTTAAAGCCTGTTGCGATAACTGTTACAACAATTTCATCTTTTAAATTGTCATTGATAACAGAACCGAAAATCATGTTTACTTCTTCATCAGAAGCTGAAGCAACAATATCAGCTGCTTCTTGCACTTCGTAAAGGCTCAAATTAGAGCCACCTGTAATATTCATCAATACGCCTTTAGCTCCATCAACGGAAACTTCAAGCAATGGGCTCGATACCGCTTTCTTAGCTGCTTCTGAGGCACGGTTTTCACCTGAAGAAACCCCGATTCCCATCAAAGCAGAGCCTTTGTTCGACATGATCGTTTTCACGTCGGCAAAGTCCAAGTTGATCAATCCAGGAACTGCGATCAAATCAGAGATACCCTGTACACCTTGGCGCAGAACATTATCCGCTTCACGGAAAGCTTCCAGCATTGGAGTGCTCTTGTCAACGATTTCAAGCAAACGGTCATTCGGGATGACGATTAATGTGTCAACCGATTCTTTCATTGTTCCAATCCCGCCGATTGCTTGGGTTGAACGCTTACGGCCTTCAAACGTGAACGGGCGAGTTACTACCCCAACTGTCAAGGCTCCCAGCTCTTTTGCGATTCCAGCGATGACTGGCGCTGCACCAGTACCAGTGCCGCCGCCCATACCGGCAGTAACAAATACCATATCTGCTCCGCGCAAGGCTTCTTCGATTTGTTCTTTGCTTTCTTCCGCTGCTTTTTTGCCGACTTCAGGGTTTGCCCCTGCGCCTAAGCCGCGCGTTAATTTTCCGCCAATCTGTAAGCGGACTTCTGCTTTAGATAAATTCAAAGCTTGTGCATCGGTGTTTACCGCGATAAACTCAACGCCTTGGACACCATGTTCAATCATACGGTTTACCGCATTGTTTCCGCCACCGCCAACGCCAATTACTTTTATTACTGCCAACGAATCAATTGAAGTATCAAATTCCAACATTCTTTTTCCTCCTAAAATTGCATAGCTTTTGATAAGCCCGATGCAACGTTCATTTTATTCAAAGAATCTATCAAACATTTTCTTGGCTTTTGTAACGACACCTTCACCGTTTTGCTTTGGTTGTTTCGGCTGTTTTTGCACTTTTTGCGGTTGTGGTTCTTGTTCAATTTTCACCGATTCGGATAATGCCACTCCGCTTCCGATGCGCCCGTAAAATACGTCTTCCATATAAGCGTATTGAATAAGGCCGACAGCAGTAGTATATTGTGGTTCCCGTACACCGATAAATTCCGGCGTAAACAAGCGGACGCGGGTTTGCAAAATATTTCTTGCAAGTTCTGGCAGTCCTTCTAGCTTGGCCATGCCTCCAGTCAATACGACCCCTCCTGGAAGGTCCTGAACGCCAAGACGGTAAAGCTCATCTAAAATCAATTCGAAAAGTTCTTCCAGGCGAACTCCGATTATTTCAGATATGTATTTTTGGCTGTATTGTTCTCTTGTATCTGATCCAATGACAGGTACTTCAAACAACTCGTCCTCAGAAGCGTTATCATAAAAAGCATGCCCATATTCGACTTTAATTCTTTCTGCTTGATCTGTGGGTGTTTTCAAAACGATAGATAAATCTTTTGTAACATGGTCGCCGCCAACCGGAATAACTGACGATGCGGACAAGTGACCATTTTGGAAAATGGCAATGGACGTGGAGCCACCGCCAATATCGATGCAGGCTGTGCCATGGTTTTTTTCGTCTTCTGTCAACGCATAGTAACCAGCAGCCAATGGCTGTACATAGATATCACGAATTTGAAGACCAGCCTTTTCTACACATCTTAAAACATTGTGCAACATTGTTTTTGATGTCGTCACCATTGTACCATCCATTTCAAGGCGAATCCCAATCATACCCCGCGGATCTTTAATTTCATCCAGATGGTCTACAATATATTGCTCTGGAATAACATTCACCAATTCCCGTTCTGGTGGAATCGACATGACTTGGGCCGATTCTAGCACGCGGTCCAAATCTTCATCCGTTATTTCACGGTTCTCGCTATTAACTGCTACGACGCCTTTAACGGGATGAAGGGCCACTTTGCTGGCTGGAATTCCTAGAACAACTTCCTGTATCGATCTTCCAATCATTCGTTCTGCTTGGTCGACAGCTTTTTTTATGGATTGCACTGTCGCATCTATATCAACAATCGCACCTTTTTTGATTCCATTGGATTTTACATTTCCAACGCCGATGACATGCAACGACTTATTGGCCATTTCCCCGATTAAAACTTTAACCGATGACGACCCGATATCCAAACTTACATACAACTCTGATTGACTCAATTCGTAGCACCTCCTTATTAAACTGCAATTACTTACATTCTATTGTAAATTTTACACCTTGTCTAAGTATAATAGTGTAAGTTTATAAATTTTCCTTCAATTTATCCAAGTGATTCTCGAGCTTCTTTTTTATTGGTCCATTTTGCCAGTAAAAGCCGGCGAATAACGGCAATATTTTGAAATAGCCGAACACCAAAGGCAAAAATTGCCGCCAAATACAGATCGACGCCTAAATGGACTCCAAGAAAAGCAAGACCCGCGGCTAGCACTATATTAAAGAAAAATCCTGAAACAAACACTTTATCATCGTACATATGCTGCAAATGCGCCCTGATTCCTCCAAACAAAGTATCTAAAGAGGCAAGAACAGCAATGGATAAATAATCGGCATATTCCGGCGGGATTTGCATATCCGTCAAAAGCCCGAGCGAAATACCCAATAATAAGCCCAATACCGACAACCACATCGTTATTCCTCCTCTGCGTCTTTCAAATACTGGCTGCTGATTTTGCCATCGTATGCTTCAACCGTCAAATCGGCTTTTGGTTCTGAAACTGTGACAGCCAAGTCATCAATATAAAAATCATCCAGCAGCGGAGAAGATAACAAGTAATTAGACAGCTTTTCTGCATCTTCCATAGAACCTGCAACGATTTTGACTGCAAAAGGCGGCGTTTGAACTGGTTGTGTATTGACAGTAGTTTGGCCGTTGATATCACGTATCGCTGACGTATTGACGAGCCGGTTCCCGTCAATCGATACTACCAGATTATTGAACGAGTTGATCGAGTTGACAAACCGAATCAATAAGTCCGGTGATACGCCTTCAATATTTTGCCCCATTGCCACAGCTTCAGGAGAAGGTTCAATGGCAACTTCGATTCCCGGCCCAGTTATTTCCGTCAGTCCAGCCAATTTTCTCAGCTCATCAACTGTCTCTTTCAAAGCCTGTTCCGGACTTTCTTTAGATGCAGCTTCGTATTTGTCCAGCGTACTATCCATCTGGCCAATTTCCGATAATAACTCAGAGTGGCGCTGCTTTTCAACAGAAAGTTCCTGCCTAATTTCCCAGACGTCCCGCGTATCCCGGGAATCGGGTTCATTGACGGTATTATATTGGACTGCTATCATCATACCGATAATAAATAAGATGATTGAAAATCGGGAAAAGATTTTCTTTCTCATGCAACTCCTCCCTCAATTACGTTTCTGTCAAGAATGCCGGCATGGAAATGACCTGCCCTTCATCCAAAGTGACCACTACATTGTCATTGACCAATTGATCCATGACGCCGCCTGACAATTTGATGGACGAAGCCAAGACGTCCGGCTTTCCAATAGCTGCAATTGTAAACGGAGCCGGATGCTGCACTCCATCCACGGCAATGACAGGACCCGTACAGACAATATGCGAATTAGCGTGTATGCGTTGTCCGTTTATTGAAATAGCTTCCGCCCCAGAAATATATAGTTCATTTATAACTTGGAAAACATGGCTTTCATGGACAATATAATCATTTGGATTAACTGAATCCGAATTATATTCACCATCTTGCAAGGTGACAGTCAAGCCGCTGCCCTCGACTGGCAGCAAGCCAAGAACACGCCGAAGCTCTTCAGCTTCTTCGGCATAATCAGTATTGCGGCTCTCCCCTTCCGAGAAGGATTGCTCAAATTCCTGGATTGCCGCTTGTTTTTCTTCTAGTTCTTCGCGCAGTGATTTGTTGCGCTCCTGCTGTTCGATCAATTCTTTTCGATATTGTTCTTCTTGTTCAAAATAAGCCCCGCCGGTAAACTCACTCGATCTTTCTTGTGATTTAGACAGGCTATACGAATAAGAAAACATAAAGCCGAGGACTAAAAATACGAGTGAAAAGATGATGGACTTACTGAACTTGGAACGGTTATTCCGGTGTAGGTTCTTCATCTTCGACCCCTTCCTTCGGAGGACCGTATACGTCATCATAGGAACGGAAGAAGATTCCCACTTCCATGTCAATCACGCCTTTTTGCGTTTCCTTGAGCTGTGCAATTACCGATGGGTAGTAATTTAACTTTTCGGCAAGCGTGCTCAAGATGGTGCGGACTTCATTGCCGTCATTCATGTACAACGTAACATAGGAGGTTTCTGGTTCTTCAGAAGCCAGTATGACTTGCGAGATCAAGTTGAAAACCTCACTATCGGTCTCAGCTAATTGGGAAACTAATTTTGTCCGGGCTTCATCGTTTTCAAAATTTGTAAAAATTGGACCGTCAATAGTCGGAACCGGTTTTTCCACTGCAAAGCCATTTGACAAGACCATTTGAAAACCGTTTTCCCGCTCCAGATATCCGACCTTTTCATATTCAACGATATTGATATCTACGCCAGTCAGCCACTTTTTCTCTACCGTCGCATTCTCGACCCATTCCAAATCGTTCAAGCGTTTTTCAACCGTCGACTCTTTAAAAGACCACATCGATTGGCCGACCGCCAATCCACTGGCTTCCACGTAACTTTCTTTTTCGTAAACAGCAGCGCCAGCAACTGCAATATCCTGTATTTCACTGTATTTCGACTGGCTGTAATAGAGAATAGCAAGAAAAACGAGAAAAATAACAAGCAGAGCCACGAACTTGCGATTGGTTCTTTTTTTCCGCCGCTCACGAAGCGTCGGGATGCGTTCTTCGATATCAATCACTTTGTCCATAATTGCTGCTCCTTATCTATTATTCGTTCGCTTCTGTCAACTTTTTCACTGCATCGATAAAAGCATCGCCCCGGATTTCAAAGCTGTCGTATTGATCCCAGCTTGCACATGCGGGGGAAAGCAAAATAGTATCTCCGCTTGCTGAATGGCGAATCGCTTTTTCAACAGCATCATGCATAATGCCAGCCTTTTCAACTTTCGGCACTCCGCAATCTTCAGCAAATGCTGCAAAGCGGTCTGCCGTTTCCCCGAACGTAATCAATACTTTCACACGGTCCATGTACGGACGCAATTCTTCAAGTGAGTGGTTGCGCTCCAATCCGCCAGCCAGCAACACGATTTCGCCTGGGAAAGCTTCAAGAGCACTTTTTGTCGCCAGTGCGTTTGTTGCCTTCGAATCATTGTAAAACTTGCGCCCTTTCCAATTAACGATAAATTGCGACCTGTGTTTCACCCCGGTAAAGGACGTCAATACACGGTGAATGGTTTCTTTTGTGCCGCCCCATAAAAGAGCAGCGGCAGTCGCAGCCAGTATATTTTCTAAATTATGCTGGCCGCCCAGCATAATTTTTGATCGCTCAATCAGTTTTTCTCCTTGCCAATAAACAAATTTGTCGTCAGCGCTGATGCTGTGTTCTGTTCTGCCTTTTAATGTAAATGGCACGCCTTGCGCTTGGCAAGTAGCGGCATGAGCCGCTAGCACAGGCTGATCAGCATTGTAAATGAAATAATCTTCCGCTGTTTGATTTTGCGTAATTTTCATTTTAGAAGCTTTGTAATCTTCAATTGTGCCGTGATAATCAAGGTGAGCCTCATATAAATTGGTAATGATAGCAATGCGCGGACGGAAAGTTGAGGTCCCTTTCAGCTGGAAAGAAGACAATTCCGTCACTATGACGTGTGCTGGAGTTGCTTTTTCAGCGACTCCGCTTGCCACAGTTCCAATATTTCCGGCAATCAGCGGTTTTTTGCTATCTTGGTTCAACATATGGAAAAGCAAAGTTGTTGTTGTCGTTTTGCCATTTGATCCAGTTATGCCGATAAACGGCGCTTCACTGATCAAATAGGCCAGTTCGATTTCTGTCCATACCGGTATTTCTTTTTCCAGCGCCGATCGGATTAAGATGTTTGTGTAGGGAATCCCTGGGTTTTTCACGACAATTTCAAAACCTTCTTCAAGAAGCCCTTCAGGATGCCTGCCGCAAATGACAGTTACGCCCATATTCAATAATTCTTGGGCTTCCGGGTTTTCTTCAAATGGCTTTGAATCATTGACTGTGACAAATGCCCCTAATTTATGAAGCAGGCGCGCAGCTGTAAAGCCGCTTTTTGCAAGACCAAGAACCAATACTTTCTTTTGATATACTTCTTTTAATTCTTTCATTTACACTACCTCCAACGAAACGACGATAACTGCAGCTACAAGGCCAACTAACCAAAAGACAGTAACGACTTTCCATTCTGACCAACCGCTTAATTCAAAATGATGGTGAATTGGGCTCATCTTGAAAATACGTTTTTTTCTTAATTTGAAACTGCCCACTTGCAGAATAACGGATAATGTCTCAAGGACAAAAACCAATCCGATGATCAACAGCAAAAATTCTTGCTTCAGCAAAATGGAAACGACAGCCAGTGCACCGCCTAACGCAAGTGATCCCGTATCCCCCATAAAGACTTTTGCAGGGTATTTATTGAAAACCAAAAATCCTATTAGCGCTCCAGCTACAGTAAAAGTGAAAAGAGCGATTCCCATTTTATCTTGGAAAATGGCTAAAACGCCAAATGCCGCAAATGCGATGGAAGCTGTACCAGCTACTAAACCATCGAGGCCATCCGTCAAGTTGACCGCATTTGAAAAGCCGACTAGCCAAAAAATGAGGAATAACACATATAATCCAGACAATTCGATTGAAACCGAAGTAAAGGGAATTGTTAAAGCCGTGTCAAAATCAATGTTGTTTAGCAAGAAAAACGATACAACGGCTATAACAATTTGCGCGGCCAATTTTTGAATGGATGTCAATCCCAAGTTGCGTTTTAATACAACTTTGATAAAGTCATCTAAAAATCCGATCAAGCCGAAGCCAAACAGGACCAACAGTAAAATCATAATTTCCGATGTCAATAAATCTGTGATGAGTGCCACAATCAATGTAGTGGCGATAATCGCAATCAAGAACACAAGGCCGCCCATTGTCGGGGTACCCGTTTTTTTCATATGGGATTGCGGCCCTTCTTCTCTTATGCTTTGCCCGAATTTCATCCTTTTGAGCAAAGGAATGAAAAGCGGCATTAAAATGACAGTTAAAACTAAGGCAAAACCAAAACCAAGCAACATATCAGCGTTCATTTGAGAGCTCCTTTTAACACGGTATCAACCAGATGTGTATTTTATTATTTATTCTTCTATTGTTTCTTCTGCTATTTCTTCTGTATTTGCTTCGCCTTCGGAATCAGCGGCTTCTGGAATTCCTTCTGGCCCATCGGCCATTTTCACTTTGTAAGAATCTTCAGGTGTTTGCAATTGGATGACAACTGGATCCTCCGGTGAAACTTTAGCGCCTTTTGATAAGCTTTGGCTTACCGCAAATCCTTGCCCCGCAATTTCAATCGACAAGCCGCTAAGCGACTGGTAGGCAAGCAATTCACGTTTGGACCAACCGGTGAAGTCCGGCAATACAGCTGTTCCACCCGTTTTCAGGATGACTGTCCCGTTTTCCAGCACCGATTCTCCTGCAGACGGGTATTGTGCTTCAACTTCAGAAGCTGATCCAGTTAGTACGACTTTAAGACCTTTGTCCGCCAATTCTTTCGCAACTTCTTTCGAAGGACGCCCGCTATAATCTTCCAATGCCACCGACGTCGCTGTCTTCACATCTTCTGGCTCTATGTTCAAATGCTTCAACCCATTTTCCATAACAGAAGTGAAGATTTTTGAAACAGGTACAGAACCATATTCATTCGCCGGCAAATTCGGCTGTTGAACACCGATATAAATAAGCAGTTCAGGATCTTCCGCTGGCGCCATGCCGAGGAAAGAGAAAAGATAATTGTTTCGGCCAGTCATATAGCGGCCATCCGCCCCTGGAATTTGGGCAGTTCCGGTTTTACCGGCAATGGTATAATCCTGCAGCGCAAAGCCTGCAGCTGATCCATGTTCTGAAGTAACCGTTGATGCGAGTATTTCACGGACTTCTTTTGCCGTTTCTGCAGAAATCGGCTGCCCGGCTTCTGCTGGCTCGCCTTTCACTGTTACTTCCCCTGTATCCGGATTTTTTATTTGATTGATAATATACGGTTTCATCATGACGCCATCATTGGCGATGGCGGATGCAGCCTGAATCAATTGAATCGGAGTGACAGTCGATCCTTGACCGTACGTTAGAGTGAGCACGTTGCTCGCATACTCGTCGAGGATTTTCCCTGATGCCTCGTGAGGCAAGTCAATCCCTGTTTTTTCGCCAAAGCCGAAGGCATCTATATATTTCAAGAAATTTTCTTTTCCGATGCGTTCCAATAAATAAGCCATGGACACGTTTGAAGAGCGCTGGATTCCTTCCAAGAAGGTAATTGTCCCCCACCCTTCCCCATAATTGTGATCCCCAATCACATCAGGGCCCAGTGTATATGTGCCCGATTTGTATGTAGCCTCCGGATCCCATTTCCCTTCCTCTATCGCCGAAGCCACTGTGAACATTTTCATCGGAGAACCTGGTTCGATCGTCAGCTCGATGCTTTCGTTCAACCAGTTGTCGGACAAACCTTCACGGGTATTCGGGTTGAAAGTCGGCCGTTGGGACATAGCCAGGATTTCACCGGTTTTCGGATCTGCAATAACTGCAATCATTCTTGTTGGTTCATATTCTTTTTGCACAGTCGACATGGCATCTTCAAGGAAATTCTCCAATGTCTTATCAAGGGTCAACTGTACGTCTGATCCATCGACTGCCGGTGTTACTGCAGATTCGCTATTAGGAAGCAAATAACCCCACTTATCGGTATCAAACTCCATTTTTCCGTTCTTCCCAGTTAACACCTCATCATAGATCGCTTCAAGACCCATTTTTCCTTTTGTAACCATTTGCCCATCGTCAAGCTCTTCTTTCATAGCAAAGCCGATCAAATGAGAAGCAAACGCACCATTCGGATAAAGTCGCTTTAAATCTTTGACAAACAAAATACCTGGGAGCTCTTCTTCTTCCATTTCTTTCATTTTGGTATGGCTAATTTCCCGCCCTGCAGACCCAAATTCAACTTGATACAAGTCTTTTTCTACGCCGTTTTTCAATATCGCCAAAATGGTTTCGCGCTCAGTGCCTAAATGCTCCGACAGCACATCAGCCGTTTTTTCAATATCTACGACATGCCGTGGATCGCTTGCTTTCTGTGTCGCCGATTCGTCCAACACGGCGACCAAACGATAAGTCAATGTATCTTCCGCAATGACTTCCCCGTTCCGGTCAAGAATCTTCCCGCGTTCAGCTTTCAGCACTTGTTCTTGGCTGTATTTCGCTGCCGCCTTAGCTGCCAATTCCTGGCCTTCCACTTGTCCCGTTGCCTGAATAGTTACAATTCTGGCGAATAAAAGGAAAAAGAGCCCTGCAAATAACAAAAATAGCAGAAAGGCTCCCCATTGAAATCGAAACTTTTTTTTCATTGTCCTGGCACTACCTTTACATTTTGCTCATTTGATTTTAGGCCCCGCTCTTTAGCTATACCCATAATGCGCTCATATGTAGAGTTTTCTTTCACTTGTACAGACAAATCTGTGTTTTGTTTCGTTATTTCGTCAACTGATTGTTCGATTGTTTGAATTTCTTGCGTAGATGATTGAATGGCGGATTGGTTTTGAAGAACCAACAACGCACACAGGACAACTGCCGCCAGAAATGAAAAATACAATATTTTCTCGCCTTTTGTGATGGAACTCTTTTTTCGTACCGGTTGCCGATCCGGGCTTTGAGGAACGGCCGGCTGTTGTATGTAGGTTTCTTTGATAGCATTCAACGCCATTTGAACACGTCCTTACTCTCTTATTTTTTCTGCAATTCGTAGTTTTGCCGATCGCGATCGGTTGTTTTGCGCCAGTTCTTCTTCAGAAGGAAGTATGGGTTTTCTTGTGATTAACTTTAAAAGCGGTTCCATTCCTGCTGGAATCATCGGCATATTGGGTGGCAAATCAGGCAGCGATGACGCTTCCTTGAAAATCGTCTTGCAAAGCCTATCTTCAAGTGAGTGAAACGTAATTACGCTAATTCTTCCGCCTACCGCTAACAAATCAAGGGCATTTTGCAATGAAGTTTCAGCTGCTCCCAGCTCATCGTTTACTGCAATGCGGATTGCTTGGAATACCCGTTTTGCCGGATGTCCGCCTGTCCGTCTTGCAAAAGCAGGAATTCCGTCTTTAATGCAGTCAACCAATTGTCCGGTTGTTTCAATCGGCTGCTTTTCTCTTGCCGCTTCTATTTTTCGTGCAATCTGTTTTGAAAACTTCTCTTCGCCATAACGGTAAAATATTCTCACTAGGTCTTCATACGGCCAATCATTAACAACATGATAAGCGCTCAATTCAGCTGACTGATCCATTCGCATATCAAGAGGGGCATCATTGTGGTAACTGAATCCTCTTTCTGGAGTGTCGAGTTGGGGAGAAGAAACGCCGAGGTCATACAATATGCCGTCCACTTTCTCTACACCCCGCATGGCAAGCTCTTCTTTAATGAATTTAAAGTTCGCGTGAATAAACGTGATCCTATGTAAGTAGTTTTGCAGTCTCTCTTTTGCATGTGTAATCGCTGTTGTGTCTTGGTCAAAACAATAAAGATGACCTTCGTCTGAAAGTTGCTGTACCAAATATTCACTGTGCCCTGCTCCGCCAAGCGTGCAATCCACATAAATACCGTTAGGGCGAATGTTCAGTCCATCAACAGTTTCTTTGAGTAAAACCGTAGTGTGGTCGAACAATCCAATCCCTCCGTTCAATTGTTAAAAATCAAAATCCACCAAATTCTCTGCAATGTCATTGAAAGAATCCTCAGATTCAGCGAAATAGTCTTCCCAAGATTCTTTTGCCCATATTTCAAAACGATTGGACACTCCTAGGACGACACACTCTTTTGTAAGTTGCGCATATGAAAGCAATGTTGAAGGAATATTGACGCGCCCTTGTTTATCGAGCTCCACTTCCGTAGCTCCCGAGAAAAAGAATCGTGTAAAAGCACGTGCGTCTTTCTTAGTGACCGGCAGCTCTCGCAGCTTTTCTTCGATCTTCTTCCATTCATCCATTGTGTAGCCAAATAAGCATTGATCAAGGCCTCGGGTAATGACAAAATTTTCTCCGAGCTGTTCACGGAACTTAGCCGGTATAATCAATCGACCTTTTGCATCAACGCTATGTTGATATTCGCCCATGAACATTCCCTTCACCCCACTTAATGTAATTAATGTACCACAATCCCCCACTTCTCACCACTTGTTTTTGAAATATTTCATGAATGTTACATAATTTCATCTCATTATGTCTTCTTGAGACAAAAAAAAGCCTGCCGAGGCAGACTTTAGCGAGTTACAAGTAGATTATTTTGTGATTTTTGTCATATGAAATTCGTAATTTCAATATATCTTTTACCAGGTCTAAACCGTAAAGATTCAGATAAGGGAATGGGTTATATACTCGTTCTTGGAATCCATTATTAGGCAGCAGTTCATTTTCAATAAATGCATAGTGATTGAACTGTGTACTATGTTGCAGCATCACTTCATCTTGAAGCTTATGCTTTAGGAAAGTCAGCTGCTTCAAGTGGATTTGCAAATTTTTCTCGACTATCGGAGCCAAACCTCTGCTAACTTGCGTGAATTGCTCATTAATTTCTGTGTATTCGGCTTCTAATTTTTCTTTCAGCTTATCAATCAATAATTCCGCCTTCTTCTCCCGAATCGCATCTTCCAATTCAGTTTTTAAAGCGGTTATTTTTTTTTCATTGATGACATCCATGACAGTGAGCCTGTATTTTTTCAGCAGCGCCTCGGTTTGACGGGTGATTAAAGTCATATTCAAGCGCGGCATCACTACAGGCATCTCCATTTCCAACAAGCTAAATGCCCCTTTAAACGCTGCCCAGTAAGCAATTTCTCCTGGTCCCCCGACAAACGCTAAAACAGGGAAAACCATTTCCTGCATGATTGGGCGGGTCACGACATTGTTGCTCAACCGCTCTGGAGCCGTTTTGGCGATATCCATTAATTCTTCATAAGTAAACGATATTGCCCCATTGTTGCCAGAGAACTTCCTTCCTTCACGCTGAAGCAAAATTCGTTCTCCTTTAACTGCCACAAAAAGATTGGCGGCGTTTTTCTCAGCACCGATTACTGCGCTATAACCATCCTGCGTTAAAGCTTGCTCCGTCTCATAAACGCTAGCTGCAATTTCTTCTGACCGCTCGATCATTTGCACAAAATAGGGCGATTCGTATTGACGGAGCTGTGGATAGGCCGCATCAATATACAATAAACCTTCTTCGTGGAAGAAATAATTTAAGATCGCGGAAAAGAAATCGGTAAATGTCGATGCTTTGTCCAAATAAGAGAAGACAAGCTGATGAAGATTTCTCGAATGTTCCGTTTCTGGCAAGCTGCGGAAATATTCCTCCAAAAAAGACCGGACTTTCTCTTTGTTCAACACAGCGGTCGAGGCGGAATTTTTTCCATATTCCGCATGCGGGAAATTCAACTTGTCCACCCGATGATTTACTTCTCTGTACAAATGGCTAATTTCAGCCAAATCATGGTCTTCACCAGCAATCCAAAAGACCGGGACAACTTTTGTCTTCAACTGCTCAGAAGCTTGTTGTGCCAAAACAATAACGGAAATGGCTTTATGTACAGTATAGAGCGGCCCAGACAAAAGCCCCGCCTGCTGTCCAGTAACCACAACGGGTGCACCATTTTCAAAATCGTTCAAATGAACCGCTGCCGCTTCAGAAATGCCATTTGGTTCCATAAAGCTGCGGATGATCGCGCTTAGCTTTTCTCTGTCTGCCGCATGTGTACGAAGCTTCTCCAAACGAACATCAAATTGCGACTGGAGTGGTTCATATGAAAAATAACGACGAATCGTATGTTCGCCATTTATGTAATCCCTCATCAACTTGCTTGGTGAAGCTGCATAGTGTTGTTCTAACCTCATGAAAAAAAGTCCCCTTTTCCCTTTACATTCACTTTTACTATAGCAGACCAAAACAAACTTGAAAAAATATTTGGCTTACAAAGAAAAGCGCAGGCGCCTATGTAGACCCGACAAGCGCTGGAGGGCTTACCGCTCATGGCGGTTTTCACCATGAGCGGCAAGACCGAAGCGACCTCGAGGGGCTAGGCGACGGAGCTGGACATCAAGAAAAGCGGAAACGGCCGTTCAGCTCCGACAAGCGTGAGACAATCTGCCGAAGCGGCGCTTTTTGCCGCATAGGCGGAGTGGCTTATGTCCCGAGAAACTGGCCGTTGGAGTCTGGACAATAAGAAAAGCGGAAACGGCCGTTCAGTTTCGACAGGCATAAGACGAACCGGCGAAGCGGCGCTTTTTGCCGCACAGCCGGGGTGGCTTATGTCCCGAGAAACTGGCCGTTGGAGTCTGGACAATCGACAAGCGCAGGCGCCTATGTAGACCTGACAAGAGCTGGAGGGCTTGCCATGACAGGCAAGACCAAAGCGATTACAAGGAGTTATGGCGCTAAAATTCGGCAAGCGCATATCTGAATGCCTATTCCAACTTTCAAGCTCCATAGCTATCCAATAGAAAGCCACTTACAGTATATGTAAAGCCGGCAATCCAAATGATGAAATACGCGACAGTTAAGACCAGAAAATACATGCGCCAAGTTTTACGCAAGAAAACCAAGACTTTAATTTCCTTTGTTCTTTTCCATTCAACTATTAGAAATCCGATAGCAAGCGAAATTGCGGCATATCCCATAAGGGAGGATGCTTGATAATTCCATATCGCGTAAATCATCACAGGGATAGCAAAAAAGAGCAGAAGCGTCGTAAAATCGGCGGCAGCCTCGAAAGCTTTGCGATTCAAAGTTTTTCGGGCCGCAAAAAATATTAAAAGAAATGCGATAAATGGAGCAAAGATAAAAACCGCTCCTATGGTTTGTACGATAATCATCATCTTATACCTCGGTTGATTTTAATAACTGATACAACGAACGCAATATCGGCAATTCTTTTTTGGAACGGTTGAGCGTGTACAATAAAATTGTATCCAGTTCCATTTTCCTGCCCGCTAATTTATCAGCAAGCATGGAAGACGTGTTTTCGGCTGTTGAATTACAAAGGGCAGCCACTTCTTCAAAGGGCAATAAAGATTCCATTTCCGGAAACGAGCCAGCCAGTTCACCGTACAAACTCTCAAGCAAGTTAAAAGCATAAGGATTAGATAATAGTTCTCCATTTTTGAGAGCCATTAACGCAGTGAGCGGATTGATCAATGTGTTGAGCAACACTTTTCGAAACAGCAATTGATCCGCATTGTTATGCCACTCCGCCTGGACTCCTGGCATCACTGCAAGCGGGCGGAAAACACTTTCTTCCCCTTTTAGCAAAGCAAATTTATATACTCCATGTCCCGTGTGGCGAATTTTATTGTCGCTTAACTTTACTACTCCATGTTCTACACTAGCCGCTGCAATATTGGGTTGCGGCAGCTTTTCAATAGCTTTGAGGTGAAGCATGCCATTTTGCAAAAAAATTACCGGATTGGTTAGCGCTTGATTTTGAAGGAGAGAGAGCACTGTCTTTAAACCGTCATATTTAACAGCTACAATGATGAATGCTTCAGGTGAAATGGATTTCCAATCCCTGTCCGCTGTTATCTCGTAATGGACCGCTCCTTTTAGTACACCTTGTTCATTAATCAGCTTTGCCTGCTCGGCTCTTCGCGTAACGAGCTGCACTTCGTTGCCTGCTTCTTTTAAAAAACAAGCTGTCAGCAAACCGACCGCTCCTGCTCCTATAATGGCAAATTTCATAAGCTCCCTCCTTCGACGTTATTATTTTTTCGCTATAAAAAAAGCCTGCCCGAAAAAGGCAGACTTCTCGATCAGTTTCATTATACCGGAAAAACTCCGTGTTTTCGATACGGCATTGGCAAATCTTTTGTTTCATAAAATGCAAAGCGTTGCGAGAGAACTTTCCGCAACTCATGCGGTGCCACAATTTCATCAATGATCAAATCCGAAGCCAATTTGTAGATATCGATTTCTTCTTTGTATTCCTGATGTTTTTGCTGAACGTACTTTAAACGTTCTTTTGGATCTTCGATCGCTTCGATTTTATTGGAGTAAACTGCATTGACTGCTGCTTCCGGCCCCATAACAGCAATCTGTGCTGTCGGCAGCGCGATGCAGACGTCCGGCTCAAATGCCGGACCTGCCATTGCATAAAGTCCGGCTCCATAAGCTTTACGGACGATTACCGAAATTTTAGGCACTGTTGCAGAACTCATCGCTGCAATGAACTTCGCGCCGTGGCGGATGATTCCTGCACGTTCGACTTTCGTTCCGATCATGAATCCAGGCACATCAGCCAAGAACAGGAGCGGAATTGAAAAAGCATCACACAAATTGATGAATTTTGCGCCTTTGTCTGCGGAATCTCCGAACAACACGCCGCCTTTGACTTTTGGCTGGTTCGCCAAAATACCGACCACTTGCCCATCAATTCGGGCAAGCCCAGTTATCAATTCGCCTGCAAAGAGCTTTTTGATATCGAAGAAACTGCCTTCATCAACCAATTGATCAATCAGTTCGTACATATCAAAAGGAGCATTTTGGTTTTCTGGAATAATTGCTTCAAGCGAGCGTCCCGCTTTTACCGTTGTGCCTGCAATTCTTTCCGGTTTTACCGCAAAGTTTGCCGGGAAGTACGTCAAATAGCGGCGCGCTTCAGCAATCGCGTCTTCTTCTGTGGCAACGAGCACGTCGCCAACGCCGCTCACTGTGCAATGCATACGGGCACCGCCCATTTCTTCGAGTGTTACTTTTTCGCCAATGACTTTCTCAGCCATACGCGGTGACCCCAGATACATAGAAGCATTGCCTTCGACCATGATAACAATATCGCAAAACGCCGGTATGTATGCGCCGCCCGCTGCCGAAGGACCGAACAATAAGCAAATTTGCGGAACCATTCCAGACATCCTCACTTGGTTATGAAAAATCCTCCCGGCACCCCTACGGTTAGGAAACATATCCAACTGGTCTGTAATTCGAGCACCTGCCGAATCTACAAGGTACAGCATCGGCACTTGCATTTTTTCAGCAGTTTCCTGGATACGGATAATTTTTTCAACAGTGCGTGAACCCCAAGATCCGGCTTTGACAGTCGAGTCATTCGCCATGACGCAGACAGTTTCACCATTCACTTTTCCGATCGCTGTTACGACACCATCTGCAGGAAGGTCTCCAGCTTCAACATTGGCAAATCTGCCATCTTCCACATACTCTCCGCCGTCAAACAATAAATTTAAGCGCTCACGAACAAAAAGCTTTTTGCTTTCTTTCATTTTTTCATGATATTTTGGATGGCCACCGGCGAAAATCGTCGCCAGTTTCTGTTCCAAGCGTTCATTATAGCCTGTCGTTTCGCTTGTTTTCGTCATAATTGGCACCCCTTTGCATAAGCTTCGCAGTTATTCTCCCAGCGTTAACAGCGTGTCTTCTTCGTTGACAAAGCTCCCGACTTCCACATGGATTTTTTCGACTTTGCCTCCGGCTTCAGCTTCGATCGGTATCTCCATTTTCATTGACTCAATCGTCACAACCGCCTGCCCCGCTGTTACTGCGTCACCTTCTGCCACCAATACGTTCAATACCGTCCCTGCCATTGATGCTTTTAACTCTGTCATACTCTTTTTTCCTCCTTTGTTTTTTCCATCCAGTTCGGCAATACGGCTGTTGCGTATTCTCCGGATACAAATTCCTGCGATTCTACAAACTCTTTAAATAATGGAATGTTTGTTTTTACCCCGGTTATCGCGGCGTGGCCAAAAAATTTCTGTGACTTTGTTAATGCCTCCACCCGGTCGCCGCCTGTTATGATGATCTTTGAAATCATCGGATCATAAAACGGTGTTACGGTATTGCCTTCCTCATACCCCGATTCGATGCGGGCATTTTTGCCCCATTCAATTTTTTCCAGCTTTCCTGGTGATGGGAAAAAGGTTTTTGGATCTTCCGCATAAATGCGATATTCAATTGCATGGCCTTTGGACTGAATCGCAGCCTGCTCTGGCAACGTTTCTCCAGCAGCCACTTTCAGCTGCCATTCGACCAAGTCCCAGCCAGTCACTTCTTCTGTGACAGGATGCTCGACTTGCAGGCGTGTATTCATTTCCAAAAAGTAAAAATCATGATTTGCGTCAACGATAAATTCAACCGTTCCAGCATTGGTGTAATTGACTGCTTTTGCTGCTTTTACGGCAGCAGCGCATAAACGTTCCCTCGCATCCTGCGGCAGATGAGGTGACGGCGATTCTTCGATCACTTTCTGGTTGCGCCGCTGTACCGAGCAATTGCGCTCGTACAGGTGAACAATATTTCCCTGGCGATCGCCGAAAATTTGCACTTCGATGTGCCGGGCATCAGCAATAAATTTTTCCAAGAAGACGACATCATCCCCGAAATAAGCTTTAGCCCGATTTTTCACCCCTGCGAATTGCTGACTGAGCGCTTGCTCATTTTCACAGCGTACCATGCCGATTCCGCCCCCGCCGCTGCTCGCCTTCAGCATGACCGGATACCCAAGCCCTTCAGCTGCTTCTATAGCTTCTTCAAGCGTCCTCGTGCCTTCTTCGGTTCCGGGAACTACCGGCACTCCTGCTTGGATCATCGTTTTGCGCGATTCGATTTTGTCGCCCATTTTCTCGATGATCTCGCTTTCAGGGCCAATAAATACCATCCCCGCTTCGGTTACTTTGCGGGCAAACTGGGCATTTTCGGACAATAGCCCATACCCTGGGTGAATCGCTTCTACATTGCGTTTTTTTGCTTCTTCAATAATTTTTTCCATTTGCAGGTATGACTGCACGACCGGATTTGGTCCGATCAGAACAGCTTCGGTCGCTTCACTAACATAAGGCAGATCCCCATCAGCCTCAGAATGAATAGCAACCGTTTCGATCCCTAGCCTATTGCAGGTACGAATAATTCGCCTTGCAATTTCACCGCGGTTCGCAATCAGAATTTTTTTCATGTATGGAGTACCCCCTGTGATTTTCTCCCCCTTATAGCATATACGAATTTTGTAAGCGATTTCAACTGTTGATCGAATTTTTTTACTTATAGCTAAATCGCTATTATATTTCTTAATTTCTGCTCCTAATAAAAAAAGACCAAGAGTCTCCTCTCGGTCCGCTTCAATCAATTTTGGTATTCCGTTGAGATAGTGCCTACAATGATTCCCAGCACTTGTCCTTTAAAAGCATCAGGTACAGATTCGTTGGTTGGATTTTTATAATAGAGAAGATTTGCTTCTTCGCTATAAGTAAATCCAAGATCCATCAGTTTGGTTTTCAATGATTCCGGAAGTTGTTTGCTGCCTGTTGCCTCTTTAAAGTAATCCGTCGCATAGACGGACACATCCACATCGTCCAAACTGGATTCGAGAACGAACAAATCCGTATCACTTTTCACAATCCACTGCCCTTTAGAGCTGATTGCTAATTGTGCATGCTCCAATGTAGAGATGCCATCTAAATTAACACCGAAAATTTGATTGATCAGTATACGGATTTCCGCTCCTGTCAACCGGTAATTATGCACCTTAATATAACGGTCCATCACTTCATTTTTCGCCAGGTCCATGACTCGTCCATCTTGCTCCGTGGAATCAGGTTGCACATTGAAAGAACTGCGCAGACTCTCCATTACATTCGCTGGATAAATCGCCAGCTGGCTGCCATAATTTTTTTTCGAAATGTACGCTAGGTCAATGGTGAAGACTTCTTCCACCGCTAGCCGAACTTCATTTCCCTTCACTTTTTTGCCGAATGAAGATAAGTAAAGATCCATCACTTGTACCTTCGGCATTTGTTCAATCACGCCATCTGCTTGGACAGATTTTGCATCCACCCCCAGCTCAACCCGTATTGCTTCCATAACTTTCTTTGAATATTTAGCGCCTTGTTCAACAGCTTGCGTTTCGTATGCTGAGAAACTCGTATCAGTTGCCGGTTCATTTGCCGAAACATTCTCCGCGCCTCCGGCCAGAACTGTTGCCGCCAATAAGCTGAATAAGACGGCACTCGCGGAAAGTGTTTTAATTACAGATTTCAAGTAAATTCCTCTTTTCTTTTTACTATTGGCAGAACACCATTACCATTATACTAGTCCATTGTGATTAAAGCACTATTTTTCAGCCTTCTTTACATTAACTTAAACCTTTTTTTACAGTTTGTTATAAAAGATGCCACAAAAAAACCACAACTTATCAGTCGTGGCTACTTCATTCGTTCTTGTTTTTTATTTAAAAAGGAATCGACCGCTTCATGGTGTGCATCTTCTGCCCACAATTCAGCACATTTTCGAACCTCAGCTTCCACTCGTCCCTTTAAACCGGTTGCCTCCCATTTGCGGATTGCAATGGATTTATAGGCACCATGCACTTCTGGCCGGATTTTGTTCATCGCTTTAAAAAAATTATGTATATCTTCCTCAGCATGGATTATTTTTGTCGCCCAGCCGTTATCCAACAGCTCAGCGGCTGTATAAACTCGCGCTTCTGTCAGCATTTGAAGCGCCCGCTCATGCGACAATGTTTCAAATAAGTATGTTCCGCCACCCCAGCCGCTTGTGATGACAAGCGTCCCTTGAATGAATCCGCATTTTGCATGCTCTCTGACAAGCCGGTAATCACAGGCTGTGGCGATTTCACAGCCGCCCCCTACCGCAGCGCCATTCAAGAGTGCAATGACCGGAACAGGCAAGGTTTTGATGCGATACAGCACATCGCTCATTCTTTTCAACATCGGATAGGCTTCAGCTTCCGTTTTCAATTCATGGAAGACGGAAAGATCGCCGCCTGAACAAAAAGCTTTCGTTCCAGAAGCGGTTATCACTACATAACGGATATCCCCTTCTTCCGCTTTTTTTACCAATTCTTCGAATCCAGCCATTACCTCATCATTTATGGCATTTCGAATATCGGGACGGTCGATTGTAAAAGTCATGATTTGTTCGGATATTTCTAATTTATAGGACATCCAACCACTCCTTTTTGATAGAGAAAAAGGCTATCGAGAGCCATGGCCTCTCAATAGCCTTTAGAAGCAAATACTGTTTTATTTGCTAACTACTTCTTTCCCTTTGTATGATCCGCATGCTTTGCAGACGCGGTGAGCCAATTTCGATTCGCCACAGCTTGGGCAAGTTACCATGCCCGGCACTGACAATTTGAAATGTGTACGGCGTTTTCTTTTAACGGTTTTGGACGTTCTTCTAGCTGGTACAGCCATTGGTGACACCTCCTTACAATGATTCTATTCATCTGACTGATCAAAATACTTGGCTAAATCAGCAAGTCTTGGATCCGGTTTTTTCGGTGCTTCTTCTTTCTCGGCTTCCACTTGCTCATCTGTTGAATAAGACCAGTCATTGCCGCCTGTAATAACGGCTTGATCAGCGTCTTCCTTATAAACCTGGATCGGGATTTCAAGCAAAATAAGTTCTTCAAGCACCGGCTTCAAATCAATTGTTTCCGCCTCTACAAAATGAACGTTATCGTCCTTGCTTCCTTTGTCTTTTTCAGACCAAGAGAAGACTTCAACCGAATCAATGTTAATAGGGAACTCAACGTCTTCCCAAGTTCTTGCGCAAGGCAATATGAGCATGCCTTCAAGATGAATATTGCACGTTATTTGTTGCGAACCAATCGTACAATGTCCTGTGACGTGCATGGGTGAAATTTCCCGAATATCGCTATTCCGTTTTTTCACAGCATCCAACTGGACAGTTTCGTCAATTGGCATTCCGTCTTTGCGATGCTTTTGAAGCTGTTGAATCGCCATTTTCATAAGTAATCACCTCAAGACAACAAAGTTGATTATATAATGTACGGAAAAAGATGTCAAGATAAAATCTTGTCAGACGATTCCCGGCAACTATATACTTATAAGTAAGTTTATCAAAGGAGAGGTTTAATTGAAAGCTACAGGCATTATTGTCGAATACAATCCATTCCACAACGGCCATCTCTATCACGCGACTATGGCAAAAGAAAAAGCGGGAGCGGATGTGCTTGTTGCAGTGATGAGCGGCCAGTTCTTGCAGCGCGGTGAACCGGCGTTTGCAGACAAATGGACGCGAACGGAAATGGCATTAAAAGCCGGCATCGACTTAATCATCGAACTGCCTTACGTCTATGCCACAGCCCAAGCTTCTGATTTTGCAAAAGGCGGCATTGCACTTCTAGAAGCAATCGGCTGTGAGTCGTTTTGCTTTGGCAGTGAACAAGGCGATATCGAGCCGTTCTTTCGCTCACACAAGCTGTTAGACGATCGAAGACATGATTACGAGCAACTTATCCATGAAGCAATTCAAACAGGGATCAGCTACCCTAGGGCGCTGAATAAAGCCTATACGGAACTAAACGGCAATGAGGCAGGTTTTGCTGATTTAACACAGCCTAATAATATTCTTGGCTTTCATTATATAGAGGCTGCCAGAAAACTAAATTCTTCTATTAAGCCATTGACCATACAGCGCATCGGCGCCAATTACCACGACCCGATCCAAACCGGAACAGCCATTGCAAGCGCCACCGGAATACGGAAAGCGTTTTTTGACGATGCTTCCATTGAAGAATTATCCGCCTTTATGCCAAAAACGTCTGTTGTGGCTTTAAAACGCTTCCAAAAAGAAACCGGTTCTTTTGGCAGCTGGGAACAGTTTTATCCTCTTCTTCGCTTCACCATTTTAAGGGAGCGTCCTGAGGGCTTGAAGAAATTCGCAGAAGTAACGGAAGGCATTGAAAATCTGATCTACGAAGCTGCAAAAACAGAAGATTCTTTTGAACGGTTTATCGGAAGGATAAAATCCAAACGGTTTACACGGACACGTGTGCAGCGGATGCTGTCCCACATCTATACAGGCTTTACATGGCACAAGCAACGTTCTTTTGATTCTCCAAGCTATTTGCGGCTTCTTGGCATGTCCGCGGCTGGCAGAAGCTTTTTGAACCATCAAAAAAAGAATATCGGGCTTCCCCTCATCAGCCGAGCAGCAAGCTTGGATGATTCCATGGGGAAACTCGATATTCATGCTACCAGCATGTACCTGCTTGGCCTTGGCCAAACGGCTTTAAAAAAGGAATATACTACGCCGCCCCTTTACTTTGGTTGAAGCTCTTCTAAATAATCCAAAGCGTCTTGGAGCGTTTTTACCGGCACGACTTTCATGTCTGTGCCGATTTTTTCTGCAGTTTCTTTCGCGGTTGCATAGTTGCTTTCCACACCTTCGTGCACTTCGTCATCAGGCGCGAAGAAAACTTCAATGCCATCGTTATCGGCGGCGATAATTTTTTGGTCGATTCCGCCGATTCTGCCAATGGTCCCATCGCTTTCCATTGTGCCAGTTCCTGCAACATTATATCCTTTGGTAATATCTTCATCGAGCAGCTGGTTCAGAATTTCGAGCGTGAACATCAACCCAGCCGAAGGGCCGCCAATCTGATCCGAATCGATTTTCACGTCTGGATCAGTTGTGATTTTTTTATCTTCCACAAATGATATTCCAAGCCCGATGCGTTCCGGCTCCGTAGGCAGAGGGGCCAATTCTATTGTCTCCGTAATTTCCCTATCTTCCCGTTCAAAGACCACTTCAACTCTTTCGCCTTCTTTTTTGCCGGATAAATAGCCAACAAATTGTTCTGTTGTTTCAAACGCATTGCCGTCTATCGATAATACCCGGTCACCAGGAGCGAGAATTTTGTCGGCTGCCCCTCCTTCTATAACGTTCAATACAAAAACGCCGTTGCTGCTCACTTCATATGGCAATTCAGCTTCTTCAAAAGCAACTTGCAGTGCATTAATTTGCGAATCCGACATCATTTTCAATTGGCGGACATTGTATTCGTCATCGCTTTCATGAGGGCTCCGCACCTGTTCCGGCCGCAGCACCTTATAGCCATCTTGAAATTTCGAATACAAGTATAGCGTCGGTGTTGCCGTCATCATGGAAACGGTCATCAAACTTAAACTTCCTTGGTCGTCTTCGTCTCCGCCTGCCACTTCAACCAATGGTGCAAGTTCATAGGCACCGCCAGGTTTTGAGATGTAGAGATCCAACCGATAAGTCGAAAGAAAAACAGACAAGGCCAGGACGGCAACTAGAAAAAGCGCTTTTTTGTTTTTCATCCAATTCTCCTCTTTTCCTTTTCAGCACAATAACAAAAAGCCACGATGCCGTGACTTATTGGAATTTCAACTTTAATGCATTTTCTACCGCTTCTGGCACCAATCCGGTGATATTGCCTTTGTATTTGGCCACTTCTTTGACAATGCTCGAACTTAAAAACGAATAGTGGTTGTTCGACACCATGAACAAAGTTTCAATATTTTCATTCAAGAAACGGTTCATTGACGTAATTTGCATTTCATACTCAAAATCAGAGACCGCACGCAAGCCTCTGATGATTGCGTTTGCTTTCACTTCTACCGCATAATCAATCAGCAGACCGGAAAACGAATCCACTTCAACATTCGGAATGTCATCGGTCACTTCTGAAATAAGCGCTTTTCGTTCTTCTACACTAAACAGCGGATTTTTTGACGAATTGTTCATGACAACCACTTTCACTTCGTCAAAAATAGTTGAAGCTCTTTTAATAATATCGAGATGACCCATTGTAATCGGGTCGAAACTTCCTGGCACTACAGCAATTTTATTCAAATTCTGCTCCCTCTTCCCCGCGATGGCGGTAAATTGAAATGATGGTGCTGCCATATAATTCTTTTTTGAAGCGATTGTAAAAGCGCGTGCTGTCTTTTAAGTCCACTTCTTTGGCATGCTCGCAGACCACGATGGAATCATCAGTCATGATGCCCAGTTCTGCAGCCTTATCCATAAGTTCATATGCTTTTTCCATATGGTAAGGCGGATCCAAAAACATCAGTCTGACCTGCACTTCTTTTTTCTTCAAAACTTTCAATGCCCTGTCAGCATCCGTGCAGTACACTTCCGCCTGGTCTTTTAGACGTGTTTTATCCAAATTGGTACGGATGGTCTCAACCGCTTTCCGGTCTTTATCCGTGAAAATCACCCGGTCAATCCCGCGGCTCAACGCTTCGATGCCAAGGCCTCCACTGCCCGCAAACAAATCCAATGCATTTCCCCCATCAAAAAAAGGGCCAATCATATTAAAAACAGATTCTTTCACTTTATCTGTAGTGGGCCTTGTTGTCATGCCCGGGACTGCTTTTAACTGCAGCCCTTTTGCTGTTCCTGCTACAACCCGCAATTTTATCGCCTCTTATTTACTATTTTCTTATGAAAAAAATCCTCATATGCTAAAATAAAACATGGAAAGGACGTGTACATAATGATACAGCGTTTTATTGAACTAGGAGAAGGCTACGGAGACATCTTCGAACTCCGTGAACTCATCTTAACAAATTCACACCGTTTCTTGCATGGCTTTGTCTTCGTATCCAAAGATTCGAGCGGTAAATCCGTGCTGTCTGTAGCTGCGGCTTTCAAGCCAACAGAAGAAGGCAATTTCATGCCCATTTACTTATGCCGAGAAGGAATTCCTGAAAATTCCAAGAGATTGGCGATTTTTACGAAAGCCATTGAGGGACTCGGACATCAACCAATTACAATGGAAGTAAAACATTCTTCCGTCTATACAGAAAAGCAATTTTACTTTAGCCATTTAATCGCAATCTTGCGCTTGAATCACTTTATCCCACCTATGCAGTAATCACAAACCAATCTTATAATCGTATTCTTTCGCTTTATCCGGTTTGGCATTTTCATATTCGGTTTTTAAGAATGGACGCTGTGATTCAAGAATCTGTTTAACGTACGGCAATTTTATCAGTTTTTCTTTTGTGCTTTCAATTACTTCTTGGTCCATATAAAGAACAACATACTTCAACTTTCTCGAAATAAAGTGTACATGTCCGTATTTACGCAGCGATTTTGCTTGCTTTAAATGATGCACATAGACAATAAGGCCTTGGCGATCACGCATAACTATCCCTCTTTTCTTAGTTTCTAGAATACCATAGGAAAGAAAAATGCCGCAACCTGGGAAATCAGCTGTCCGCGAGGCTCATCTTCACACGGCAGTTTATTGCGGTCGCTTTGTTGCGCTCGCTTTTTCCACACTGCTCATAGAGCATCAATTTCTTCTTTGAGAGGTATTTGCTTGCTTTATCCAAATAATTTTTAACTAACAAAAAAGAAAACAATTCGCTATAATGGCTTTAGTTCTATTTTCAAGGAGGTACTCTATAGCATGGGCAAAAAAACAAAACTAGGGATTGCTGCGGTGGCCGTAAGTGCAGCTGCTTGGGCGGGTTCCAAAGCCCTCTCTAATCCGCAAATCCGGCCCGAGAAAAAAGTTTTAAGCTACGACGTTCCACTTATCTTGGCACACCGCGGCGGATTAGCCATCGCTCCTGAAAATTCGATGGCTGCTTTCTCTAAATCCGCAGAATTAGGCGTGCACGGCTTTGAAATTGATATCCGGTTAACAAGCGATGAAGAAATTCTCGTATTCCATGATGAATATATCGACCGAACAACTGATGGCGCAGGCAGAGTAGCCGATATGTCACTCAGCAAGCTTCGGACATTTGATCTTGGCTATCATTTTGTTGATGCTAAAGGAGAGCGCTCTTTCCGCGGCATGGGCGAAAGAGTCGTCTTATTGAAAGAACTTCTTGAAGCTTTCCCTGATATGTACGTCAATATTGATATAAAAGATTCTCCGGAAACATATGAAGGAAGCCTCATCCCTTCAAAACTTTGGCGGTTAATCGAAGCCCAAGGGGCCGAGGATCGTGTAGTTGTTACAAGCTTTTACGACGAACAAATTGACCGCTTCAATTTATACGCGCAAAATCGCGTGGCCATCGGTGCAGGCGAAAATGAAGTAAAGAAAGCCTATGCTGCTTTTAATAGCCAGTTTGGCCATTTATACAAACCGCGTGCCGATGTGTTTCAAATTCCAGTCAGGCATTCCGTGTTCCGTCTCGATTCGCCTCGCTTCATTTCATTTCTCGGCAATTTGAACGTTCCCGTCCATTATTGGACCGTGAATGAACCTGAACACATCCAAACATTAATCGCAGCTGGTGCAAAAGGCATCGTCACCGACCGGCCGGATTTAGCTGTCGCTGCTATTGCTAAAACTGAAGAAAAATAAAAAATGTGCAAGGAAATCCTTGCACATTTTTTGTATATAAAAGTTTCTCTGGGCGCCCAGCCCCTCGAGGTCGCTTCGGGCTTGTCAGGGCTACATAAGCGCATGCGCTTTTCTTTATGCCGAGCAGGAGCAGCCACCGCCTGTTCCACAGCTGCCTCCGCAGGAAGAATCGGAGGAGAAAAATGGGTTGCTGGATGGAATTTTGACTGCTTCGGATACAGAACGGCCGATAATGAAACTGACTTGATCGATCAAGTCCTGAAGTTCATTTTCAGCAAGGCGCAGCGCTGCAATGTGTTCATTCAAGTCTAGCGTCCGCTTGTCAATACGGATTTGTTTCATTACTCTGTGATAATCCGGATGGTATTTGCCGAACCGCTGAACTTCTTCGTAACGCTCTTTCAACCTGGCAAAATCGTAAATACGATTTGCAAGATCTTTGTTATTGTAAACGGTGCTGTAAGCTTCTTGATACTGCTTAGCTTGCTCCGATTGGATGATCATTTCACTCAGCTCATCAGCAGAGTCAGTAATTAAGGACCATTCATAGGTCATAAACATATTAGTTTCCTCCTCTACGATATTCATCTTAGCAGAAAGTTATTTATTTTAATACCATATAGAAAGGAATCACGTTATGAAACAACTAACCGAAAAATTCCAACACATTCTTAGCAACAGCACTGAAGAAGATTTAGCTGTTTTATCCGATTTTATCGATAACTTCGAAAAAAAACAACAAGGCAAATTTACTACTTATTTGAGCGCAAGTTTGAACATGAAGAGGGAAACAATGGAAGATGCAAGTACTGTCACCATTCCCAACACATCCTATATCCAAAACAATATGGCTATTCCTCATGGCGGCATATTAGCAGTATTGCTTGATACCGCTATGGGCTCTCTTGCAAACAGCAAATGCCTTCCCGGTTTTGGGGCAGTCACGACAAATTTAACTATTCATTATTTAACGGTGGCCGACGAAGCGGCAATCCAGGCAGTAGCCAGGATTGTGCGACAAGGCAGGCACACGATAGTGGTTGAGGGCAATATTGTGCAGCAAGACGGCACACATGTCGCAACGGCTATCGGTTCTTTTTTTATTGTGCCAAAATAACACGCGCTCTTATTACTGAGTTTTACCATTCGTCGGTTCTTGATAAAGGAAGATTTGGGTATAAAATTTACCGAACACACCAACGCCGATTTTATTGAAACTGTCCGACAATAATGTGTCCTTATGGCCATCAGAATTACTCCATCCATGGACCGTTTCTGCCGCATCAAAATATTGAGTAGCTGTATTTTCTCCCGCTTCCTCAAAGCCAATTCTTGCATCAGCGAGCCGTTTTTCCAAATCCGGCAATTCAGTTTCTTCCGAGGAAAATTGCTGTTTTGCAATAGCTTGGCTATGCGTTCTTGCAATCATAGTAACAGCTGGATATTCCACCAATGGCTTTCTTTGGTGATGCAGCCGGTAGACGTTCGTCAAGTCGATAACTTGTTTAGCATTTGCTTCATCGATGGATCGCTGCAAACTGGAGGATGGGTTTTCCTCTGTCAATAAATCACCCGAATACATCATATCGTATGGGCGATGCCGGATTAGGGTTTCGGCGTTCATGAACCTTACAGCTTGCAGTGTTTTACTTTCTTCATCCAAATATAGTTGGGCATAAACGCCTTCAAAACTGACGAGAAGCTGTTTGTTTATATCTTCACCGCGCAAGCTGAAAGTGTAAATGCTTGTGCCATACTTTACTGTGATCTCGTTTTCTATAATGGTAAATCGGTATATTTCATCCAGCGATTGCCCAATATGAAAAGGCGAGGCATCCGTTGCAGTTCCAGCAGTATAGACTTGAACGATTTCGCCTTCTTTCACACCTGCCATAGTGTAGTGGGATAACGAGCTATTGTAAACCCACCATTCATAGCCAAATGCTGACGGTTCTATTCGATCTGGTTTGCCGTAGTCGGCAGTCCAGGTTTCCGTCGGTTTTCCAATATAAACAGATATTCCTTCTGATGGACGCTCCACACCAAGCGATTTTTCTACAAGATCTTGAGCAGGCAACGGATCCACCGTTTTTGGTGCTTCCAGTGTTTCATTTTCACTAATAGGTGAATCAAAGTAGAAAAATACCAAAAGAATAATCGATAGAAAAATCATAATGCGCAACAAGTCTTTCAATCGATCAGCTCCTTAATTGGTGTTATTATATAATTATAACAGCCGTCTGCATTCTGACACAATCTTGCCATTGCAACAACCATGAAATTGCTCTATTATTAAAAGAGCGTTTAGCCAGTTATGATATAGAGGAGGAGATCCAATGTATTTTGAAAATACAGGACTCGAAAACATTCGTGTAGACTTTACATTACTCGATCACATCATGAGCAAGCACGGTTTGACTAAGGAAGGCCAATGGGATTACGAACGGGTTACATACGACCGTAAATTCATCATTCGCGAAGGCACTTACTACTTGCGTGTATTCGCATATGCTGTTGAAGGCGATATCGATTCAAATGATGCCATCCTTAATGTCATGAAGCCAGTGCTTGGAAAATACTATTACCCGTTTGGCGTAGAGTACGGAGAAGATGAGCATTTCCCGGAACATTTAATTAAAAGTTGCGCTGAAATTTTGAAAACAATCAAATCAGAAGTGCAAGCTTACGAAGTAAAAGCTTAAAAAAACTGCAGTTCCTAGTTGAACTGCAGTTTTTACTATTATAAATAGAAAGAGAACCTTTAAAGGTTCTCTTTTTTAATTGCCCAATATCGCTTTAAAGACAGATGTTGTATGCCCGCCTTCGTAAATAACATAAAGAAGCAAATAAACCATTACACCAGTAATTGCGGTAAAAAACCAAATAACACTTGCAATTGGTCCTAGTTTACGGTGCTGTGCCAACTTGTTTTTCAGTCCGAGCCAAATATTGTAGCCGCCTAAAATCCCTCCTGTAGTGGCCAGGATAATATGGAAAATCAAAAAGATTGTATAGAAGATTTTGATATCGTCCGGTCCACCAAATGCAGTATTCCCGATGAATACCGTCCGGGATGCATATATAATGAAAAAGATCAATGCGGAAACCCCTGCTGCCAGCATAGCCTTTTTATGGGACTCTATTTTGCGGCGGCGGATCAAGTTCCACCCAATCGCTACGAATATAGCGCTTAAAACAATAAAAAATGTACTAATTGTTGGTAATAGCGGCAAGTTCATCTCATTAAATCCCCTTTAAATTCATTAAGCGTTATGTCTGTGATAGGCCATAGATTCACGGTCGCGTAAAGCTTTGGCAGTAATTTCGTCTGCGTTATCGTTTTCGTTGCGCAGCCATTCATAAAAAACAAGCCAAAGGAATACAGTGAAAACTAGTTCCTGCAATACTTTCATGACAATTCCGCCGGTCCGCTGATCTTCGAGCGGCGTCATACTTGAAAACATTTCTGGCCCGGATAAACCCAATTGTGATAAAGTTCCAGTCGGCACACATAAAGCCATAGCTTGCAGCCATGCTTCACCGTCTGTATACGTGGCATAAAAAGGATTACCGCCAAAAATAATTAATGCACATGCAGGTGTTAATGTTACACTCAATCCAAAAAGATAGCCAAGTTTTTTCAAACCATGAAATTTGTGCGTTCCTTCCAAGTTGTTAACAACCGGCCACCAGTAAAAAATTGCAGAAGTGAACAATAGAATATTTACGATGCCATGGATAAGCACCCCTTGTTTCACAAAATCAAAAATCAAAGGGATATGATAGAAAGAAAATATCATGGTAAATAGAATGATAGCCAGCATTGGTTTGCTGAAAAAATTGAAAAGCGGCTTGACTACGGGCAGTTCAATAAATGCTCTCCATGCCCAAGCCGGAATCCCCATAATAAAGAGCGGCGGAATAAGCAAAAGCAAGATTGCCATCTGAGCCATATGAAAACTAAAAAGAATGTGGCCAAGCAAATCGGTCGGCGCGCCTTTAACCGCATACAATAAAACCATGCCCGACACAAATAAGCCCGCTTCCTTCATTTTTAATGGTTCACTTTCTTTAAACTTCCCTCTCCACTTTACCATTACTAAAAAATATAACATCGTAATAAGAACGAGAACCCCTAAATATACCGGACTCCATAATGCTTGGAACCCGAAGATGCTAATTGGCATGCTTACGTGCCTCCTTTTTCTTAGGTACCCTCATTATATAGGCGGAACCTTGGCATATCAATGAACGAACTATGACAATTGCACAGAAAAGCGAAAACGGCCGTTCAGGCTCGACAGGCAAGAAATAGCCCAAAGGCAATTGGGCCATTTCTTTGCGACGAAGCAGCGTAGCGATGCAGGAGCACAAGGTTTTAAGACGATCCGGTGAAGCGGTGCTTTTTGCCGCACAGCCGGGTTGGCTTATGACCCGAGAGCCTGGCCGTTGCAGCTAGACACAGAAAAGTATAAGCGCCTGCTCTGCCCCGACAAGCTTAAGGCAGAACACGCAGGAAATCCTGACTTCCGAAGTGGGCTGAGTTAAGACCTCGAGGGGCTAGGCGCTGGAACTAGACAAACAGAAAAGTGAAAATGCCTGTCACATCTGCTTATCAATAGAAAAAACCCTTCACCTCGAGAGGTAAAGGGTTTTTTGCTCACCACCAAATAATAGTTACAAAAGTAAGAATTACGATAAAAGCAACAAACATCCCACTAAACATGAAGAATGCGATTGTGCCAGAACCTTTATTGCTTAAGTGCATGAAATGATAAAGCTGGAGCACTACTTGGATAGCCGCCAATAAAAGGATGATTGGCACGATCAAGTACGTAGAGAAGCCTGCCGCTACTGCCGTGAATGCAATCAATGTCAAAAAGATCATCATTGCAAACGAAGTCAGCATGTGGCGCATTTCTTGTGCTCTTTGACGTCTTACATACTCATACTCTTCTTTTGTTCTTACGTAATCGTGAACGTCGTGTGCCATATTATCCGATCACTCCCATCAAATAGACTACAGTAAAGATAAATACCCATACTACGTCAATAAAATGCCAGTATAACGAAACTAGGAAAAATTTTGGAGCGTTATAAGTGTTCAATCCACGTTTCGCATTTCGGACCATTAAAGCGATAAACCAGCCAAGGCCAAATAATACGTGTGCTCCGTGTGTTCCAACAAGCGTATAGAACGCAGAACTGAAAGCACTGTTTGTATAGCCAAAGCCTTCATGTACATAATGATAAAACTCATAAATCTCCAAGCCTAGAAAAGAGGCTCCAAGCAAAACTGTAATCATAAGCCAGGCCTGCATTGATTTGAAATTGTGGTTTTTCATATGGTACATCGCATAAACACTTGTCAAAGATGAAGTTAACAGAATCATCGTCATCGCAAATACAAGTGGCAGTTCAAAAAGTTCAGCAGCTGTAAATTCCATGCCGCTTGGCCCTTTATCTTTCAATGCAAGATATGTTGCAAACAAAGAAGCAAACGTTACCGATTCAGCAGCCAGAAGCAGCCAGAAACCGACAAACTTATTTTTCCCTTCCATTGTAGCAGTCTCGGGATGATCCGGCCACGATTGAGGGGTGTATTTTTTATTAATGTCCATCGGTTTTCACCCCTTCTCGATCCTTGATCAAATCTTCTTTATGGATGTGGAACCCAAGATCATCTTTCAATGAGCGAAGCAACATCGAACCGAAAGTTATCAACAAACCAAGGACAATTACAGGAATGGTCCATGGCAGGTCATCTGGATGATACAGCGCTCCGAAAGAAGCAACAAACAAACCGAACGACATTACTACAGGAAGAAACGAATTGTTAGGCATATGGATATCGCCAAGCGGTTCTGCGTAGATCATGCCTTCTTTGTTGCCTTCCATTTTTTCGATCCAGTACGTATCAAGTCCGCGTACTAGAGGAGTTTGTGCAAAGTTATAAAATGGCGGTGGTGAAGGAATCGCCCATTCAAGCGTACGTCCGTCTCCCCATGGATCATTTCCAACGCGCTCATTTTTAACTGTAGTTAAGACCACGTTCACCAGCATAATAATTACACCTAGTGCCATGAATACTGCCCCAGCCGAACTGATGGCATTGAACAAATCCCAGCCCTGGTCAGCCCCGAACGTATAAACGCGGCGTGGCATACCCATCAGCCCAAGGAAATGCTGGATGAAGAATGTTAAGTGGAATCCGATAAAGAATAACCAGAAAGTCACTTTCCCTAATTTTTCGCTAAGCATAGTTCCGAACATTTTCGGCCAGTATAGGTGAGTGGCTGCGAAAATTGCGAGGACTACCCCACCAACGATTACATAGTGGAAATGCGCTACGATAAAATAAGAATCGTGCAATTGGTAATCTAGTGGAGCCATTGCTTGCATGACACCCGTTACTCCGCCTGCTACGAATGAAGGAATAAATCCGACAGCATATAACATTGGAGTTGCGAAGGAAACACTTCCTCCCCAGATAGTCAATAACCAGTTAAAGATTTTAACCCCTGTGGGTACAGCGATGATCATAGTTGCCAAAGCGAAAATCGCGTTAGCTGTAGGTCCAAGACCAACTGTGAACATGTGGTGAGCCCAAACCATGAAGCCATAGAAACCAATCAAAATTGTCGCAAACACAAGTGCAGTATAACCGAATAAGCGCTTGCGAGAGAAAATCGCGAAAATTTCAGAGAAAATACCGAAAGCGGGCAAAATCAAGATGTAAACTTCCGGGTGACCAAAAATCCAGAACAAATGCTCCCAGATGATGGTGTTACCGCCAGCAGCCACATCAAAGAAGTGAGAGCCGAACAAACGGTCAAAGACCATGAAGAAAATAGCGATTGTAAGTGGAGGGAAAGCCAATAAAATCAACGCAGAAGCAACAAAAGTTGTCCAAGTGAATAGAGGCATTCTCATATAAGTCATTCCTGGCGCACGCATATTGATGATAGTAACAAGGAAGTTAATCCCTGAAATCAATGTACCAAAACCAGAAATAGTCAATCCAAGTGCATAAAAGTCAATACCATGACTTTCAGAAGCAAGTGCAAGTGAAGCGTAGTTCGTCCAACCTGCATCTGGAGCTCCGCCCAAGAACCACGAAAGATTTAGGAAGATTCCTCCGAAGAAGAATAGCCAAAACCCAAGAGAGTTCAAGAATGGGAAAGCTACGTCACGCGCGCCGATTTGCAAAGGCATGATCGCGTTCATAAATCCTAATAATAGCGGCATAGCTGCCAAGAAAATCATTGTTGTTCCATGCATGGTCATAACTTCGTTATATGTTCCGGCACTAAGGAAATCATTTCCGGCCTTCATTAACTGGATTCGGATCATCATCGCTTCGATTCCGCCGATCAGGAAGAAAAGTCCACCTGACATGAGGTAAAGGATAGCAATTTTTTTATGGTCTACAGACGTTATGTAATCCCATACGGTAGCACCGAAGCCACTTTTCTGAGCGTTAGAACTCACAATGTATACCTCCTTTTTTTAGCTTCGATTCTTTACTGTTCAACAGACAAGCTCATTAAATATGCAGCAAGTGCATCCAATTCCTGTTCTGTTAATGGTTCACCATTGTTATATGATGAAGGATCTGGCATTTGGTTGCCTGGTTTGAACTGTTGTGGATCTTGAATCCAAGCTTTCAAGTTTTCTTCGTTATGCTCCAAGATGCCGGCAACACGGTTGCGGTCACCGAAAGTAGCTAAGTTTGGTCCAACTCCACCGGTAGTACCGACCCCAGAAGTCGCGTGGCAGCCAATACAAGTTTTTTCAGTAAACAATTGTTCACCGGTTTGAGCAAGTTCATCGCTTGGCGAAGTAGGCTCTTCTTGCATTGCCGTTACCCACTGTTCAAAGTCTTCCGCATTCATCGTTTTAACTTTGAAATCCATCAATGCATGTGAAGGTCCGCAGAGCTCAGCACATTTTCCGTAGAACACGCCATCTTCCAACTCAGAAGATTCTTGGTCAAACGTCAAATAGAACGTATTTGTGTTTTCAGGGTTGGCATCAATTTTACCGCCGATTGAAGGGATCCAGAAAGAGTGCTTAACATCAGCAGAAACTACGTTAAAATAAACGCGTTGATCGGTTGGAACAACCAATTCTTGAGCAGTGACAATTCCTTGCTCAGGATATTCAAATTCCCACCAGTAAAGTTTTGCAACAACGTTAACTGTCAAATTGGTCATAGAACCATCTTCCGCTTCAACGTCCATTGTGCGTGTATCTGCCAAATCAAAAGTTTGGTAGACAGTCGGAATCGCAATAATAATGATCAAGACAATTGGAATTGCTGTCCATAGGAATTCAAGTTTAGCGCTTCCTTCCACTTGTTCAGGAATCATTTCATCCCCAAGTTTTGAGCGGCGGAACTTCGTTATTGCCAAAACGTAAACAATCGTAACGACAATAATAACAAATAGCATGACCGCAGAAGACAAGAGCAGCAAGTTGAACTGGTCTTGAGCTACCCCGCCGGCCGGTATCAATGTGGAGATCTCTTCTCGCCCACATCCCGCAAGAAAGAAGATCAAGGCGGCCATCAATGTAAAAAGACGCCACTTTTTAAGCCCATTTATCATAGCTTTTCATACCCCTCTCTCAAGTAAAAAATTTTGTACTGAAATAATAGAAATTAAACGAAGACTGCGAAGATGATCATCGAAACGAAAAGGATGGTCATGTAATTCAATGAGTAGATAAACATTGTCTTCGCCCATTTCAAATCATCTTGATCTTGCACTTTGAATCCACGTACTGCAAGCACTAGCCAACAGAGATTCAATAAGGAAGCAAGAATGATGAAGCCCATTCCAAGATCCAGTAACAGGAATGGCAGAGGGAACAGCAGTAAAACCCATGCAAGCATTGATTTTTTTGTCCGGTGGAATCCTTTCACCACTGGAAGCATCGGGATGCCTGCAGCACGATACTCTTCTGTTCGTTTCATTGCTAGCGCATAGAAATGAGGCGGCTGCCATACGAACATAATCAAAAACAACGCCCATGCGCCCATACCGAGTGCCGGCTCAACTGCAGCCCAGCCAATAAGCGGCGGGATTGCTCCCGAAATGCTCCCCACAATTGTATTGCTGACGTGTCTTCTTTTCGACCACATGGAATACAGGACGACATAAGCAAAAATACCTGCTATTCCAAACAAGCCAGCTGATACTGATGCAGAGAACAGAAATAATTCGCCTAAAACAATGAAAGATAAAGCGAGTGCCAATACAGCAGATGGCTTAAATCTTCCAGTCACGGTCGGACGCGACTTTTTGCTCGCCATCAACGGATCGATATCTGTGTCAATGTAGTTATTCATCGCAGCAGAACCTGCTATGATTAATGCTGAACCGACCAAGGTGTAGGCGAGGATGTCCAGCTCTTGCAGGAAATGCCTGTCGGAAAATTGAAACGCCAACCACATTCCAGTAAACACAGTTATTAAATTCGAATTTACAATTCCAATTTTAATGAGCGCTAAAAAGTCACTTAGGAATGTCGTTGTTTCCGGTGTCTGATGAACTTCCGCAGACAATGACCGGCCGTTTGACATATTATCCCCTCCTTTCAAAGTTGTAAGCATATTCCGCTAACCATAACTATATCTAAATTCCAGTTTTTTTTCTACCGCCAACTGAAATTTCCTGATAAAAGCAATGATATTCAAGTAAACGAACTCAGAAATACGCTCTTCCTATCATACATGAGTGTCCGCATTTTTTTAATATAGAAAAATAATTGTTTTTGAACAGTTTGTGAAGGCATGCCTTATTATGTCTAAATCTTGAAAGTTTCCGGTATTCTTGATTTTCCGTTGTGTTTTAAGATAACTTTCGCTATCATCTAGTATGCAGGTTACGGACGTTACAAAAGTTCCATATAGAAAAAGTAGGTGGCATACTTGCAGCAAAGTAAATATATCAAATGGTTTGCAGTAGCAGCGACCATCGGGATGCTCCTGATCCTTCTTGGAGGAGCCCTCGTTACGAAGACAGACAGCGGCATGGGGTGCGGACGCCATTGGCCCGGCTGCAATGGACAGCTGATACCGGATGAAATTACGGCCGAAGTCTTGATCGAGTTCTCTCACCGGCTTGTTACAGGGACTGTCGGCATTTTAATTGTCGTGTTGGCGGTATGGGCTTGGCGGAAATACGGCCATGTTCGTGAAACAAAATTCTTAGCCGTCATGGCGATTTTCTTTTTAATTCTTCAAGCTTTAATTGGAGCAGCCCAAGTCAAATGGGGGCAAGGTGACTTTATACTCGCACTTCACTTCGGCATTTCTCTGATATCGTTTGCGTCGGTTTTGTTATTGACATTACTGATTTTCGAAGTAGACCAAAAGTTTGATGCAGAGCGCGTAAAGATCGGCGGCAAATTGAAATTCCATACCATCGGGGTTACCTTGTATTCCTACATCGTCGTTTACACCGGAGCGCTTGTGCGCCATACAGAGTCCAGCTTGATTTGTTCTGACTGGCCTTTATGCCGCAATGACCAATTCTCTTTGCCGAATAATATGTATGAGTGGGTGCAAATGGGACATCGGGCGGCAGCAGGATTGATTGTCATCTGGCTCGGTTACATTGCCTGGCATGCATTTAAACATTATAGAGACCAGAAAGTCATATATATGGGCTGGCTGACCGCGTTCATTATTGTTTTGCTTCAAGCGACAACCGGTATGCTGGTTGTTCTGACCAAATTGAATTTAACAGTGGCACTTCTCCACTCACTGCTCATTTCTATGCTGTTCGGGTTGCTCTGTTATATGGTGCTCCTCGTTTCACGAAGCATATCAGCAAAAACAAAATAAAAAGCAGATGCCCAGAGGCATCTGCTTTTTTTAATGTCGTTCCATTTCAATCAACAAGTCTCCGGTAGAAATGCCTTCACCTGTGCTGACATAGATTTCTTTTACCGTACCATCAAAAGGAGCTTGGACAGTCGTTTCCATCTTCATTGCTTCTGTAACGAGCAAGTGGTCGCCGCGGTCTACCTTCATTCCTTTTTCAGCAACCACCTTCAAAACTGTTCCCGGCATGGTCGCTGCAATATGGGATTCATCGGTCGGATTCGCTTTCTGTTTCGCTGTTACATCCGTTTCCACCGTCATGTCTTGAATGTCCACTTCACGCGACTGGCCATTCAATTCGAAATAGATTGTCCGTTTACCGTTTTTCTGTGGTTCTCCAATGGAAACCAGTTTGATCATCAAGGTCTTCCCTTTCTCGATTTCCACTTCAATTTCTTCCCCAAGCCTCATGCCATAAAGGAAAGTCAATGTATCAAGAACCGACACATTGCCAAACTGCTTGACTGTTGCCGTATACTCTTCAAAAACTTTCGGATAAAGAGCATGTGCCAGCATCTCATGGCTTGTAACGGGACGCTCAAGCTTGGCGTATAACGTTCTCTTGATTTCGTCAAAATCCGCTGGCTCTAACAGTTCACCAGGACGAACTGTAATCGGCTGTCGCCCTTTCAGCACGACTTCCTGCAGTTCTTTCGGGAATCCGCCATACGGCTGGCCGATATACCCTTCGAAAAACTCGATAACGGATTCCGGGAAATCGATTGCTCTTCCTTTTGTTAAAACAGTGTATTCATCCAAATCGTTCTGAACCATGAATAGTGCCATGTCCCCAACAACTTTTGATGAAGGCGTTACTTTAACAACATCACCGAAGAGCATATTGACACGGGAATACATTGACTTCACTTCATCCCAGCGCATGCCTAATCCTACGCCTTTTGCTTGCTGCTGCAAATTACTGTACTGGCCGCCAGGCATTTCATGGACATATATTTCAGAATGCGGGCTATTCATGCCGCTTTCAAAATCCGAATAATATTTGCGGACATCTTCCCAGTAATGTGAAATTTGTTCGAGTGACTGAATATCTGTTCTTACTTCTCGTTCGCTTCCGCTCATTGCATAGTACAAAGAGTTAGCGCTCGGTTGGGAAGTTAAACCGGACATTGAGCCAAGAGCCGTATCAACAATATCAACTCCCGCTTCAATTGCTTTCGCGTATAGGTAGATGCCGTTGCCGCTTGTATCGTGCGTATGAAGATGTATCGGCAAAGAAGTGGTATCTTTCAGTTCGGATATTAAACGGTAGGCTGCTTCAGGCTTCAATAAACCCGCCATGTCTTTGATTGCCAAGATATGGGCGCCTGACGCTTCCAATTCTTTCGCCATTTTCTTGTAATACTCCACGGTATACTTGTCTCGGCTTGGGTCAAGGATGTCTCCTGCATAGCAAATCGCTGCTTCTGCTACTTTTCCTGATTGGCGTACTTCGTCGATGGCTACTTCCATCCCTTTGATCCAGTTCAGGCTGTCGAATATCCGGAAGACATCAATCCCCGCTTCGGCCGACTTGCGGACGAATTCCCTGATTACATTATCAGGATAGTTTTTATAGCCGACTGCATTGGCGCCGCGGAAAAGCATCTGGAACAAAACGTTCGGCACTTCTTTGCGGAGTTTGATCAGCCGCTGCCATGGATCTTCTTTTAAGAAGCGGTAAGACACATCAAAAGTTGCGCCTCCCCACATCTCAAGTGAGAAAAGATCGCTTTGCAGGCGCGCTGTTTCTTTTGCAATTTCGAACATGTCATACGACCGCAGACGAGTAGCTAAAAGCGATTGATGGGCATCGCGGAACGTAGTATCCGTTAAAAGCACATCTTTTTGGTCGTGGATCCATTGGGCCAGACCTTCTGCTCCATGGGCATCCAAAATTTGCTTTGTACCGCTCGGTGCAGGAGAAGTTAAATCCACTTCCGGTTTTCTTGGGTGTGAGTAAATAGGCTTCTTTTTCTTTTCGATGCCTGGAAAACCATTGATGGTGACGTTGCCAATATAACTGAGCAACTTGGTGCCGCGGTCTTGGCGTACCGGGAAAATGAACAATTCGGGTGTTGAATCTATAAAGCTTGTATCAAATTCACCTTTTAAGAAATTAGAATGCCTTACAACATTCGCAAGGAACGGAATGTTGGTTTTGATGCCTCGGATCCGGAACTCCTGAAGATTGCGGTCCATTTTTGCAGCCGCTTCATTAAATGTAACTCCCCATGTCGAGCACTTGACGAGCAAAGAATCATAATATGGCGTAATAACGGCTCCTTGAAATCCGTTGCCGGCATCTAAACGAACGCCGAAACCGCCCCCAGAACGGTATACCATCAATTTTCCGGCATCCGGCATAAAGTCATTTAACGGATCTTCGGTTGTTACCCGCGATTGGATGGCAAAACCGAACAACGGAATATCCTCTTGAAGCGGAATGTTGATTTCTTTGCTGTGCAGTGTATAGCCACGGGCGATATTGATTTGTGCATGGACAATATCAATCCCTGTTACCATTTCAGTAATCGTATGTTCCACTTGAATCCGCGGATTCACTTCTATGAAATAAAATTCATCATTAGCGACCAAAAATTCTACGGTGCCTGCATTTATGTAGTCGATATTTTTCATTAATTTGACTGCTGCATCACAAATTTCGTTCCGCAGTTTGTTGCTGATTGAGTTGGATGGCGCAATTTCCACCACTTTTTGATGGCGGCGCTGAATAGAACAATCTCGCTCGTAAAGGTGGACGACATTGCCGTCAGTGTCCCCGAGGATCTGCACTTCGATATGCTTTGGCTTTTCAACGAACTTTTCTACATACATCTCATCAGAACCAAAAGCTGCTTTAGCTTCAGATTTCGCCCGTTCGTATGATTGTGCAAGTTCTTCCGGTGTTCTGACGATGCGCATGCCGCGTCCACCGCCGCCCAGGGAGGCTTTAATCATTAATGGGAACCCGGCTTTTTCGCTAAAAGCAATCACTTCTTCGAGCGATTCCACGGGGCCGTCTGTACCTGGAATTACTGGAATTCCGGCTGCAATTGCTTGTGTACGCGCTTTAACTTTGTCCCCAAACATATCCAAATGGCGGGATGTAGGGCCGATAAAGACGATTCCCTCTTCTTCGCACCGGCGGGCAAAATGAACGTTTTCTGATAAAAATCCATATCCTGGATGAATAGCGTCAACATCCGAATCTTTGGCAATCCGGATAATGTCTTCAATATCCAAATACGCGTCGATCGGTTTTTTCCCTTTGCCGACCAAATAAGACTCGTCCGCTTTAAAGCGATGATAAGATCCGCTGTCCTCTTGTGAATAAATTGCAACTGTCCGAAGATTCAGTTCTGTACAAGCGCGGAAAACCCGGATAGCGATTTCCCCACGATTTGCCACTAAGATTTTGTTAATCGTCTTCACTCCGCAGCACACCCTTTACTTTTTCAATTTTTCAACTTTGTGGAACATGGAAACATTCATCAATACTCCCATAGCTAAAGATAACAAAATAACAGACGTTCCGCCATAGCTTATAAATGGAAGCGTAACTCCTGTCAGTGGAATTATCCCCGTCAATCCGCCTAGATTGACAAATGTCTGGATGCCAATCATGCTTGCTACGCCAGCCGCCAGCATTCTGGCTAATGGATCTTTTGTGGTCATGGCAATTGTCAGGCCGCGAAGCACAATAAAGGCCAAACCGACCAAAACAAAAGCAACCCCAAAAACTCCTAACTCTTCAGCAATAACGGACATGATAAAGTCTGTATGCGGTTCCGGCAAATAGCCCAGCTTCTGGACAGACTGTCCAAGTCCAAGCCCGCTTAAGCCCCCGGAGCCTATCGCCAAATACCCATTGACGATCTGCATTCCGAAACCCAATTCATCTTTAAAAGGATTGAAAAATGCATCCAATCGGCCAAGACGTTTTTCGGTGAAAATCTGGTCTTGTGCAAAGAACACCATTGGCAAAATAAATAACGCCGCTCCTGCAACTACAATCGAAGCCAGTTTAAGATACAGCTTAAATCGAATGCCGCTCGCCAACATGACACACAGGCCGACTGCTCCAATGATTAGCATGGAACCCAAATCCGGTTCCAGGAAAACTAAAAATAGAACTAGCGTCAAGACGATCACCGGCGGCGCAATCGATTCATTAAAATTGTTGATCATGCCTTTTCTATTCTTGTTAGAAAATACACCTGCCAAATAAAGGATGATACCTACCTTCGCTACTTCTGAAGGCTGTATGCTGGCAAATCCTAAATTGATCCAGCTTTGGGCACCGCCTCCTGCATAGCCGATGATATGAACTAGAACCAAACCAATAAAAATGACAGCCAATATGAGCTTCATCATGCCTTTTCTGCTGAAATGCTTGTATGGGAACAGGGCAGCGATCGCAAAGACCGGAAAAGCCAGGGATAAGTTGACCAGTTGCTGTTTATAAAAATGATCAGCTTGCCATCCATAAACATTGACAGCCCATGCCATACTTGCACTGTAAATCATCACCAAACCGAATATCGATAACGCTATGTATGTAAATAACAGTGGATAATCCAAATTTTTCGCATATCTCTTGATGTATTGTTTCATTGCCTATTACCTCGTTTGTTTTATGGGATTAGTAAAAAAACTCAAACAAAGTTCGTTTGAGTTTCAAGTCATTTATTGGTATACGCTTCTAACAGGATCGACAGTTTCTTTTCTAGCGTATCTATTAAATTCTTGCCGGTTTCGCGTTCAATCAAGCCCAGTTTAACGGCGAAGTCGATTTCACGCGATAAGCCGAACATTTGAGTATCAAGAACTTCTTCATATAGTGGGCATGAAGGCAATGTCAGATTGTCCATTTGGACTTTGATCAATTGCTCGATTTTTTCTGCATCTGCTCTGAGGAGTTCTAAAGCCTTAAGTTGATAAGTTTGTTCTTCTGTATGTTCCATGAGGACTCCCCCATTTAAGTGATATTTCATGTCAGTGACTTGTTTAAAGTGTATATGCTAGACAGTAAAATTGCAAGCCTCTATCCTCTTGAGAATTAATCCCTTTGGGAATTTACAATGAAACGGTATACTGAATAAAGATGGATAATTAATGGAGGGTTTGAAATGGAATTTATCATACCGTTTAAAGGCGAAGTAAAGTATAAAATTACAATTGATCCAACAGTGTGGATTTTTGACGACCGTAAACTCGATCTTGATACGTACTTTGTTGAAACAAAAGTAGAGCGAGATGAACTTGAAGAATACAAGCGCGGCATGGGTGAACATTGGTCACGGGAAATCATGGAAGGCGCAATTGTCCCTCCGACACTAAATTCGGAGAAGACATATAATAGAAAAGAAAAAAACGAAATGATGAACGGCACATTCGGTATGGTCTTTAAACCATTTCTCGAAAACGCAGAACCGGTAGAACATGCGCGCACCGTTGTGATAGAAACAACGGACAGCGAACAAGCTTTTTCCATTGAAGAAGCCAAGAAGCTGATTTTCAAATTCAGCCAGGATGGCAAGCCTTTAAAAGAAGATGGCCCCGTCCATGTGCTATTGCCGGATGGATCGAACCAGCAAAATCCGATAACGAATGTTACGGCGATCCGGGTCGAATAGGAGAGATCAAAATGCGTGTACAATGTGTAATCTGTGACAAAATTGAAGAACTTAATGACGATACACTCCAAGCAAAGCGTTTGCGGAACCGGCCCATTCATACACATATGTGCGATGAGTGCCATGAACGGATTACGGAACGGACAAAAGAACGTCTTGCGACCGGGTCTTTCCGTTTCTATCGGAGCTCCCGCAGAATAGAGGATGACTTCTGATGAAACTGCTTAAAGGTATATGGATCGGGCTTTGGAGCGGACTCATGATGGGCTTCCTATTAAAGTGGATTCAATCGATCACCGGCGTTAACGTTTATTCCCTTCTTTTGAATGTTGATTTTATTCCGCTTGTCGGAGCGGTCGACTGGTCGGAACCTGTCGAGTTTGCGTTCCACGTCGCCACATCGCTGATACTTGGCGTTGTCTATGTCTACATTGCAAAACGGCGGCCATATTCCTTTGGGCAATTGGCGCTTCTCAGTTTGATTTTATGCGTCCCGCTTTATCTGCTTTATTTCCCATTGGCAATCCTTGCAGTGAATCCCGAAATTCCTGGAGCGGCTGACGGCGAAGCCTTTCTTTATTGGGTATTCGCCCACTTTGCCTATGCTCTGGCTTTGCCGATTCTGTATAAAGCCTTTGAACGAAAAAACGCTGCTTCTCAATGAGAAGCAGCGTTTTCGCGTTTTTCGCGCCATAATCGAATTTTATACAAAATCAAAATCAGCGCTGCGATGATAAGTCCTTCGACAACCGGCAAGAAAAGAGCCAAGAAAGTCAGCCCTAGCCCACCGACTAGAAGAAACAATGCAATTACAGCATTTTTACCGATTGATAATTTTTTGGCAAAGCCTAATTTATAGACAAATGCCGACAACAGGAAGATTGCGGCAAAAAGTGCATAACCCGCAATCTCATAGTTTGGCATTGTCTCATATAAAAACCGGGCTAACGGATACATTCTATCATAGACAAAAGCTTGATCGCCCATGGATTGTACATCCTTCCCATTCTGTTATTTATTCTTCAATAGCAACTTTCTTTTTCTTAGCCATGCGCTCGCGTTCGTTTTTATCAAGAATTTTCTTGCGCAGACGGATTGTCTGTGGAGTGATTTCGCAATACTCATCATCAGCCAAATACTCAAGCGCTTCTTCAAGGCTCATTAAACGGGCTTTTTTCAACGTAGTTGTCTGATCTTTGTTAGCTGAACGAATGTTTGTTGCAGCTTTGATCTTAACAATATTCACTGTCAAGTCGCTGTCGCGGTTATGTTCGCCAACGATCATGCCTTCATAAATTTCAGCGCCGACTTCTACGAATGCCGTTCCACGATCTTCGATGCCCATTAGGCCATAAGTTGAAACTTTACCGCGTTCCATGGAAACAAGCACACCTTGGCGGCGTCCGCCAACACGTCCTGAAGCAACCGGCTGGTAACTGTCGAACGTATGGTTGATGATTCCGTATCCACGAGTTTGCGTCAAGAATTCAGTAGTGTAACCGATCAAACCACGTGCTGGCACATTGAATACCAAACGGACTTGGCCGCTTCCGTTGTTGACCATATCAAGCATTTCGCCTTTGCGTTCTCCTAGGGATTCGATGATAGCTCCTGTATATTCTTCCGGAACATCAACTTGCACACGTTCAACAGGTTCACAGCGGACGCCATCAACCATTTTGACGATAACTTCCGGTTTTGACACCTGAAGTTCAAATCCTTCGCGGCGCATGTTCTCGATCAAGATCGACAAATGCAATTCTCCGCGTCCAGATACAATCCATGCATCCGGTGAATCTGTCGGATCTACACGCAGGGAAACGTCAGTTTGCAATTGTGCATCCAAACGTTCCTGGATTTTTCTAGAAGTGATCCATTTTCCTTCTTTACCAGCAAACGGGCTGTTGTTAACAAGGAAAGTCATTTGCAGTGTCGGCTCGTCAATGCGAAGAACAGGCAATGCTTCTGGGTGGTCTGCCGGACAAACCGTTTCTCCGACGTTGATATCTTCCATCCCTGAAATAGCAATCAAATCACCGGCTTCGGCTTTTTCAATTTCTATCCGTTTAAGACCCATAAATCCATGCATTTTTGTAACCCGGAAATTCTTAACCGAACCATCCAGTTTCATCAAAGCAACAGATTGCCCTACTTCGATAGTTCCGCGGAATACGCGGCCAATCCCGATACGCCCAACATAATCACTATAATCAAGAAGCGCTACTTGGAATTGAAGTGGCTCATCTCTGTTATCGATTGGCGCTGGTACATGATCCATGATTGCATCGTAAATAACCTGCATGTTTTCTTCTTGGTCAGCAGGGTCAGATGAAAGGCTGGCAGTTCCATTCATGCCTGAGGCAAAAATAACCGGGAATTCCAATTGCTCGTCATTCGCTTCAAGTTCGATAAACAATTCGATGACTTCGTCAACCACTTCTTCAGGTCGCGCGAAATCGCGGTCAATCTTGTTAACAACAACGATTGGCTTCAAGTTTTGCTCTAAAGCTTTTTTCAATACGAAACGAGTTTGTGGCATACAGCCTTCGTAAGCGTCGACAACTAGCAAAACACCATCAACCATTTTCATGATGCGCTCTACTTCTCCACCGAAATCGGCGTGTCCTGGAGTATCCAAAATATTGATTTTAGCGTCTTTATATTGAATCGCAGTGTTTTTCGCAAGAATCGTGATTCCGCGTTCTCTTTCGATGTCATTTGAGTCCATTGCGCGCTCTTCTACATGTTCATTTGAACGGAAAATCCCTGACTGTTGAAGAAGCTGATCCACTAGAGTTGTTTTACCATGGTCAACGTGGGCAATAATAGCAATGTTTCTTAAGTCATTACGTAAGTTCGTCATACTTTCACTCCAATATTCTTTTTTCATGTCTATAACTGTGTTAGTATAGCACATATAGGGGGAAAACCCTAAGATTTTATTTCGAGCAAATCGGCGGGAGGCAAATCGATTGAAAAATATAAAGTGGATCTTCATGTTATATTCGCTGGCAGCTATTTTATCAATGGTTGGAATCGGTGCGGCAGTAGGTCTTCGAAGCATTCCAGGAATTTTGTTTGCTGTTTTGGCCTTATGTGTGATCATGGGAATGGGCTTTAAGAAAAAGAAAGAAATGATGGACGCAGGATTATTATAGAGCAAGAAAAAGGCGCAGATTTTTCTGCGCCTTCTTCTTATTTAAGGTTGATGTATTCATTTAAGATTTTCGAATGCACTGAAGGGTTGGCAGCGATAAATGAATCTTGCTGCAACAAGTTGGCAGCTTCGCCTTTAAAGTTAGTGGCAATCGCCCCTACTTCCTGTGCGATGATAATGCCCCCGGCAATATCCCACGGAGACAGTCTCATTGAAAGATAAGCATCGATTCGGCCTGTGGCAACAAATGCCAGTTCCAGAGCAGCAGAACCATAAGAACGTGTACCTCTCACATCTTGTATCAGCCGGATGCTGTCTTCATGTTTAATGTATCTGTTTGGAGTAACCCAAGTCGCATTGATGCCCACAATTGACTTTTCCAAAGAAGTTTCTGTCAAAGGCATCAGCCGTTCATCATTGCAATAGGCGCCCTCTCCATGGACTGCATGATACAAATTGTCATTGACGACATCATATATGTATCCAAGCTTTCCGATTCCATCTTCGTAAACTCCTAATGAAATGGCAAAATTGCTTTTTTGATGGACAAAGTTCATTGTGCCGTCAATGGGGTCCAACATCCAAATTGTCCCTTCCAGGCTTTCGATAACGTCTCCGAACCCTTCTTCACCAAATACTCGATGGCCTGGAAAATCACGGCGAATCCGAGAAATGAAAAATTGTTCTATTTCTTTATCCATATTCGTCACCAAATCATTGGCATTCGATTTCGCTTCGACGACCAGTTCAGTTACAAACGAATTGCGGATTATGTGGCCTGCTTCTTTGATCAAAGATTTTATGTACAGGTCCATCGTATGCAATTCCATCCTTTCACCTCCTTTCCATTTTCTCCATTATAACGAGAAAGGCACTTACTGTCTTGAACCAGTAGGTGCCTTTATGTGATAAATAAATTAGAACGCATGAAGTGCCTCCAGTTCCGCATGAATCTCATAAAGCCGTTTTTTGCTTTTCTCTATCTCTCGGCTTTCGTTTACTTTCAAGGCGTCGAATAAAGAAGCTAATTCATAATCTAGTTCAAGTTTCAATACAGAAATATATTCTTTTTCGACATCTGCCTTACGAATTATTTGTATCATCTGTTTCATATTGAGCACTCCTTCCCGTCCTATTTTTCAATAATTCTGACATATTATTAGAGCAAGAGAAACGGTTAACCAGTGGCTTTTGGTAAGAAAGTGTATTTATACTCTTTCTTCCCAAAGTCGGGTAAGATGAAACATGAATTGTGAAATTAAGGAGGAAATAACCGTGACAACTTTTTGGAATGAATACGACTTTGAAGTTTTTGAAACACCAGGGTTAGAGGAACGGATGGAAGCGTTAATCCAACGTGTGCGCCCTAAATTTGAAGAGCTGGGAAAAGATTACTCGTCTTTTTTCTCCGGCAAAACCGGCGATGAATTTTTCCCTCACGTCGCAAAACACTTACGGAGAACAGTAAATCCGCCAAAAGACAGCTGGGTGGCATTTGCTCCATATAAAAGAGGCTATAAAGCGGTTCCCCACTTCCAGATCGGTTTATGGGAAAGCCATGTGTTCATCATTCTAGCCGTCATTTACGAAGCACCGGGAAAAAGCAAAATGGCTGAACAACTGTTGAAGACTGAAATCATCCACTCGCTTCCAGACGATTTTGTTATTGCAGGGGATCATATGAAACCGGAGGCGACTTCTTTGGATCAGCTGAGCCAAGAAGAAATTGAAAAACTGGTCATCCGGCTTCGCGATGTAAAAAAAGGGGAGTTTGTCATCGGCCGGCATCTTCCAAGAGAACAAGCTGTTTCAATGCCCGAAGAAGACTTTGAAGAACTTGTCGACCAAACATTCGAGGAATTGCTTCCTTTATATAATATATTGATACAAAAGTAAAGAGAAACGTGTGATTTTTCTGAATATTGATTTTCGGTTCTCTAAATGTCATTATCCAGACTCTTAAAATACGCCTTATCGCTTTTGCAAGAGCACCAAATTCAATCTTTCCGCAAAAGAACTATCTTGATATTGAATGTTTTAGGTTTTAAAGCAAACCCCCGCAGCGAAAAACTGCGGGGGTTGCTTTATTTTTTTTCGAGCTTTATAAAGTCGCCATCACTTTTCGATTTTACATCTTTGATGACAGGAAAACTTGCATAACCGCTCTCTTCTTCAAATTCGCGAAAGTAAGTTTTTTCTTCTGACATTGAAGGAACCACTTCCTTGAATTTTTTGTAGCGCGCGAACATGTCCTGGCGGTTAATCCCTTTTTCGTAAGCCATTTCAATTCCTTCAAAAAAAGAAACCACATCAATAATTTCATCTGTTGACCAGTCTATTGAAAATGGATAAGAATATTCCATTTCGATTCCCTGCTTTCCTTATAGAGTCGCCCATTTCGTGCGGATAGTAATTGCTTCTTTCTCCATTCTATTTAGCAGCTCCTGGACGCTTGGCACATCTTTGATCAAACCAGTCACCTGGCCAGCCCATCCAAATCCTTCTTCCACATTTCCTTCATAGATAAACCTCTTATTGGCTTCTCCGCTAATAAATTCCCGAAGCGCTTCGTAGCTTGGATTTTCCTTTTCAATTTGCAAAATCTGGTCTGTCCAGCTGTTGTGAAGCGTTCTGGCGGGTGCACCGATGCTCCGCTTGATAACGACGGTTTCGCTCTCCGAACTGCTGATCAAAGCCCTTTTATACGCTTCAGAAGCATGCACGCATTCCTCGGTCGCAATAAAACGAGTTCCCATTTCAATTCCTTCTGCTCCTAGCGCATGGGCAGCCATCCAGCCTCGTCCATCACCGATGCCTCCAGAAGCAATAACCGGGATTGAGATGGCATCTACAACTTGAGGAATGAGCACCATCGTGCCGACATCATCGCGCCCCAAATGTCCGCCCCCTTCTTGGCCAACCACCATGACTGCATCTGCACCAAGTTTTTCAGCTTTCTCGGCTTGCCGTCTGGCAGCCACCAAAACCAATTTTTTAATTGAAGTTCCTGCCAGCTGATCAAAAATAGGAGTAGGATTGCCGCCAGTCATTGAGACGACCGGAACATTTTCATCGATTGCCACTTCAAGCATATGAGAAAACGCACGCCCGTGCTCCCCTATTGCAAAATTAACGCCGAATGGCTGATTCGTCAACCTGCGAACTTTCCGGATTTCTTCCCTCAATTGCTCTGGGGTTGCCAAACTCATCGCTGTGATTTGGCCAAGGCCGCCCGCATTTGAAACAGCCGCTGCAAGTTCTGCATAAGCCAAATACGCAAGCCCTCCCTGCACAATCGGCAACCGCGTTCCAAGCAGTTCAGAAACTCTTGTGGTAAACCTCATGCTATCCTCTCCTTTTCCCCATATTTTCTGTATTCGATGGCAAAAAGCAAAATCCTTTTATTTTTATAGTATAGCGTGTAGCATCATGCTATAATTCTTTTTGTTTTCATTTTTATAAAGCGAGGTGTTCTACCCATTGTCTCAATTAGAAACTCCGTTATTCGATGCGCTGCTAAAGCACCGAAACCGGCACCCGATCCAATTTCACATTCCCGGCCATAAAAAAGGCCAAGGCGTCGATCCCGCATTCCGGGAATTTGTCGGCGACAATATATTATCCATCGATTTGATCAATATAGCACCTTTGGATGATCTCCACTCGCCTAAAGGAGCTATTAAACATGCGCAGGAACTGGCAGCTGAAGCGTTCGGCGCCGACTATACTTTCTTTTCTGTACAAGGAACGAGCGGTGCCATCATGACGATGATTTTAAGCGTTGTCGGGCCGAACGATAAAATCCTCGTGCCAAGAAACGTACATAAATCCATTATGTCTGCCATCGTTTTTGCCGGAGCAATTCCGATTTTCATTCATCCTGAAGTCGACCCTGACCTTGGAATCTCACATGGCATCTCTGCTGAAGCGGTAGAAAAAGCGTTAAATGAATATCCTGATGCAAAAGCGGTGCTCGTAATCAATCCAACTTATTTCGGCGTAGCTGCCGATTTGAAACGCATTGTCGATATTGCCCATACCCGTGACATCCCTGTGTTAGTTGATGAAGCCCACGGTGTCCATATCCATTTCCATGAATCATTGCCAGTGTCGGCAATGGCGGCTGGCGCGGATATGGCGGCAACTTCTGTCCATAAATTAGGCGGATCTATGACGCAAAGCTCTGTCTTGAACGTACGTGATGGCCTAGTTTCGCCCAAGCGCGTGCAATCAACACTTTCAATGTTGACCACCACTTCAACATCGTACCCAATATTGGCATCTCTTGACACTGCCCGCAGACAGCTTGCCGTCCACGGCTACGACTTGATCGACCAGACAATCCGGCTGGCACAAGATGCCCGCAAGCGCATCAATAAAATTCCGCACTTGCGTTGTGTTGGCAAGGAATTACTGAAAACGTCAGCGACATTTGATATGGATCCAACGAAATTATTGATCAGCGTCAAAGACCTTGGTATCACTGGCCACCAAGCGGAGGAATGGCTGAGAGAAAAAGCCAATATCGAAGTGGAGTTGTCGGATCTCTACAATATTTTATGCTTGATAACTATCGGCGACTCGCGCAAAGAATTGAACCTGTTGGTAAATGCCCTCCAAAGAATGAGTGCAACGTTCGATTCTGAGGCTGCAATTGTTGAGCCGACTGTTCTTATTCCGGACATTCCGCGCCTTGCTATGACGCCTCGTGACGCGTTTTACGCGACAACAGAAGTTATACCGATCGCCGAGGCAGTCGGCCGCATCTCAGCAGAATTCATCATGGTCTACCCGCCCGGCATTCCGATTTTCATCCCTGGAGAGATCATTACCCAGGAAAACATAGAATATATCCGTATGAACGTCGAAGCCGGCTTGCCTGTGCAAGGTCCGGAAGACGATACTTTACAAATGCTGCGTGTTATCAAAGAACAGCAAGCTATTAGATAAAAAACTTAACAAACGGCCCGGCAGCAATAAGCTTCCGGGCCGTTTTATTATTCCACACCTTCAATTTTAGACGGATCAATAAAGCTATAGCCTTTTTTGCTTAAGCCGTCAATTATGTCCGGCAGTGCTTCGGCAGTCCATTCACGGTCATGCATTAAAAGATTGGCACCGTTTTGCAAAAACTCAGAATTGACCATGATATCGGTCAATGCAGCTGCATCCATATACTGCTGTTCCCAGTCATAGCCATATGTCCAGTTCATAAGCAGCATACCTTCTTCTGCAACAAGCTCTCGGCTGAAGTCTGTATTGGCCCCCTGCGGCGCACGGAAGAACTTCGGCTTTTCGCCAATTGTTTCCTCAATTGTCTTGCTGACAGCCAAAATTTCCTCACGCTGTTGTTCTTCAGAAATAGTTGGCAGGATGGCATGCGTTTCCGTGTGATTGCCAATCGCAAAGCCCATATCGTGTATTTTCTTTAATGTTTCTTTTTCCTCATCCGTATCCAAAAAATGGCCATTAACAAAGAAAATAGCGGGAATGCCCTTTTCTTTCAGTGTTTCAGCCATTTCGAGCGACCGCTTATCCGGTGCATCATCAATTGTAATGAGGACAGCTTCTTCGCTCGCGCCATTGACAGGCTCGAATCCCCAAAATGCCGGATTAAGCTTATACTCTGGTTTTTCAGCCTCTGCTTTCGCTTTCGCTTCTGCTTCTGCTTCAGCTTTTTCTCTTTCAGCTTTTTCCGCAGCTTCTTTCTCAACTTTCTCTTTTTCTGCAGCCGCTTCCGTTTCTTGCTGCTCCACAGATTCGGCCGGTTCTTCAGCAGACTGAGCATCGCTGCTGCATGCTGTCAGTAAAGCCAAACTTGCAGCAGCCATGAAAATTTTCATATGTATCATTGTTGCATCACCATAGCCCTTTCGAAGTTCAGTTTAGCATAAATCAAGCATTTATTACATATAATAGCAGGAGCACAACGAACAAATAGAGCCTGTCACTGCTGATAGAATACCGATTGTTTAGAAAATTGACAAGCTATTCTTCGTGCACAATAAAAATTAACTTTTTTGCAGAATAAATAAACAAAAAAAGAAGCCGCAAATTTTGCGGCTTCTTTTCTACTTATTTAAGGATGTGGATTGGTGCTCCCATTGCTACTTCAGCAGCTTCCATCGTAACTTCAGCTAATGTCGGGTGAGCGTGGATGGTCATTGCGATATCTTCAACAGTCATTCCTGCTTCGATTGCAAGGCCAAGTTCAGCGATCATGTCTGATGCGCCAGCTCCAACGATTTGAGCGCCAAGAAGCAAACCATCTGATTTGCGTGAAACCAATTTCACGAAACCTTCAGTTGCGTTCAATGAAAGCGCGCGCCCATTAACGCCGAATGGGAATTTAGCAGCACTTGCTTCAAATCCTTCAGCTTTTGCTTGCTCTTCAGTCAAACCGACGCTAGCAAGTTCTGGGTCTGTGAAGCAAACTGCAGGGATTGCCAAGTAATCGACTACTGATGATTCGCCAGCAATCGCTTCTGCAGCAACTTTCCCTTCGTATGATGCCTTATGTGCCAATTGCAGACCAGCAACAACATCACCAATTGCATAAATGTTCGGGATGTTTGTACGGCACTGCTTGTCGACGTTGATCAAACCGCGTTCGCCAAATTCGACGCCAACTTCTTCAAGTCCCATCTCATCTGTGTTCGGACGGCGGCCAACAGTCACCAATACATAGTCAGCGTCAACTGTTTTTTCTTCTCCGCCTGCAGCATAAGTAACTGTAACGCCTGTTTCAGTTTCTTCAACGCCTTTTGCAGAAGCATTTGTAATAACTTCAACGCCTTTTTTCTTCAAACCTTTTTTAACGATAGCTGTCATTTGCTTTTCAAATCCAGCCAAGATATCTGGAGCGCCTTCAAGAATCGTTACTTCAGAACCCATATTAGCATATGCAGTTCCTAGTTCCGTTCCGATATAGCCGCCGCCGATAACTACTAGTTTGCCCGGTACTTCATCAAGATTCAAAGCGCCTGTTGAGTTGATGACGCGTTTAGAGAATTTGAATGTCGGAATTTCTACAGGGCGTGAGCCAGTAGCAATAATCGCATTTTTGAATTTATACGTTTGAGCAGCGTTTTCAGTGATGACACGAATCGTATTCGTATCTACAAAGTAAGCTTCTCCGCGTACGATTTCAACTTTGTTGCCTTTTAACAGCGATTCAACACCGCCAGTCAATTTTTTAACAACACCGTTTTTGAAAGCCTGGGCTTTTTCAAAGTTAAGCGTAACTTCGTTTGCAACCACACCCATATCATCTGAATGCTTTGCTTCTTCAAAACGGTGGCCTACTGAAATCAGCGCTTTTGAAGGGATACATCCAACGTTAAGGCACACGCCGCCGATGTATTCTTTTTCAACGATCGTTACTTTTTGACCTGTTTGTGCAGCACGGATCGCTGCAACATATCCGCCAGGGCCTGAGCCGATGACGAGCGTATCTGTTTCAATTGGGAAATCTCCTACTACCATAAGTTTACGCCTCCATTAATAATAGTTCTGGTTCGCTCAACAAGCGTTTAATGTGGTTCAATGCATGCTGTGCAGTTGCTCCGTCGATCATGCGGTGATCGAAGCTCAATGATAATGCTAACACAGGAGCCGCTACGATTTCACCGTTTTTAATTACCGGCTTCTCTGCAATGCGTCCGATTCCAAGAATTGCAACTTCCGGATGGTTGATAACTGGCGTGAACCATTGTCCACCGGCAGATCCAATATTGGTGATTGAACATGATGCGCCTCTCATTTCGTTTGGAGACAATTTTCCTGAACGGGCTTTTTCAGCCAGCTCGTTGATTTCAGCGGAAATCGAGAAAACAGATTTACGGTCAGCGTTTTTAACAACCGGCACTAATAAGCCTTTGTCAGTATCTGCCGCGATGCCGATATTGAAGTAATGTTTTTGGATGATTTCGCTTGTTGCATCATCGAGTGATGTATTTAATGCCGGGAATTCGCGCAACGTGCTAACTAGCGCTTTTACCACGTATGGCAAATACGTCAACTTGATTTGTTTTTCAGCAGCGATATCTTTGAACTTTTTGCGGTGCGCAACAAGTTCTGTAACATCCACTTCATCCATAAGAGTTACGTGTGGTGCTGTATGTTTCGAGTGTACCATCGCTTTAGCGATTGCTTTACGGATTCCAGACATCTTCTCGCGAGTTTCTGGGAATTCGCCTTCTGGAACAGGAGCAGCTGCTGCAGCTTTTGGTGTTTCTTCTTGTGCTGCAGCCGGAGCTTCCGCTTTCGCTTCTTCAGGAGCAGCTGCCGGCTGTTGGCCGCCATTCAAGAACGCTTCTACATCTTCTTTTGTGACGCGGCCATTGTTGCCTGAACCCGAAACTTGCTTGATGTCAACATTCTGTTCACGAGCAAATTTGCGTACCGATGGCATTGCGATGACGCGTGCATTTGAATCTGTTTCAGTTTCGACTTGAGGCTGAGCGCCGGCTCCAGTGTTTCCTACATTCGGGACTTCTTCTTTAACAGGAGCTTTGTCGACTTTTTGGCTAGACTCAGAAGTGCCGGATTGAACCAATTCTTCTGTGCTTTCTTCAACTTCTTGGACGTTGCCATCCTGTCCAGCGTGGCTGCCTTTAAATTGGATGTCATCTGCGCCTTCTGCATCGATGCGAACCAATACGTCTCCGACAACTGCTACAGTTCCTTCTTCAACAAGGATTTCCAGAATCTTTCCTGTCACTGGCGAAGGCATTTCAACGACCGATTTGTCGTTTTGCACTTCAAACAGAATGTCATCCTCTTCAATTGTGTCTCCAACTCCAACGAACCATTTTACGATTTCACCTTCATGAATACCTTCTCCGATATCCGGTAAACGAAATTCAAAAGCCATTAGTTTCACCCTTTCTTTTACGCAACTATTAGAACGTAAGAACTTTTTTCGCTGTTTCTACTATATCCTTCGAGTTCGGCAGCCAAACTTGTTCAGCTTGCGAGAATGGGAAGATCGAATCCGGTGCTGTAACACGCAGTACCGGCGCTTCCAAACTTAAGATAGCGCGGTCCATGATTTCAGCCACGACGCCAGCAGCAATGCCGCCTTGTTTTTGTGCTTCTTGAACGACCATTGCGCGTCCTGTCTTCTCAACAGAAGCGATGATTGTTTCGATATCCAAAGGCTGAATAGTACGAAGGTCGACGACTTCCACTGAATAGCCTTCTTTTTCAAGTTCTTCAGCCGCTTTCAAGCTTTCTTGGACCATAGCGCCGTAAGTCACGATTGAAAGGTCTTTTCCTTCGCGTTTTACGTCAGCTTTTCCTAACGGAATTGTGTATGACTCTTCAGGCACTTCTTGACGGCCTGAGCGGTAAAGTTTCAGATGCTCCAGGAAAACTACCGGATCATTGTCGCGGATTGAAGAAATCAACAAACCTTTTGCATCGTACGGAGTTGATGGAACAACCACTTTCAAACCAGGCTGTGAAGTCATCAAACTTTCCAACGAATCGGCGTGCATTTCCGGTGTATGGACACCGCCGCCAAATGGTGAACGGATCGTTACAGGTGCGTTCAAGCTGCCGCCGCTGCGGAAACGCATGCGAGCCATTTGCCCATTGATCGAATCCATTACTTCGTATACGAATCCGAAAAACTGAATTTCAGGAATTGGACGGAAACCTTGCAAAGCCAAGCCAATTGCAAGGCCGCCAATACCAGATTCCGCAAGTGGTGTATCAAATACACGATCTTCGCCAAACTCTTTTTGCAAACCTTCAGTAGCACGGAAAACTCCGCCGTTGTTCCCGACGTCTTCACCGAAAACTAGAACGTTTTCGTCGTTTTTCAACTCTGTTCTCAGAGCGTCCGTAATCGCTTGAATCATCGTCATTTGTGCCATTGCTTACTTCGACTCCTTCGCTTTGTAGATTTCCAACTGTTCTTTCACGTTAAACGGAACATCTTCATACATGATTTCCAACATATTTGTAACAGTTTGTTTTGGTGCGCTGTCAGCTTTTTTGATAGCCGCTTTTATTTCATCTTTCGCTCTTTCAATTACTTCGTTTTCTTTCTCTTCGCTCCATAAGCCTTTTGCTTCCAAGTATTTGCGGAAACGTACGAGCGGATCTTTCTTTTCCCATTCGCTGTCGATATCCGAAGTACGGTAGCGAGTCGGGTCGTCCCCAGCCATTGTATGCGGGCCATAGCGATAGCAAAGCGTCTCGATCAAAGTCGGGCCCTCGCCTTTTATTGCGCGTTCACGTGCGTCACGTGTCACTGCATAAACCGCTAGTGGATCCATGCCGTCAACCAATACTCCAGGAATCCCTGCAGCTACTGCTTTTTGGGCAATGGTTTTTGCAGATGTCTGCAATTCACGCGGAGTTGAAATCGCGTACTGGTTGTTTTGTACGATGAAAATTGCTGGTGCGCGGTAAGATCCGGCAAAGTTGATGCCTTCATAGAAGTCGCCTTGTGAAGAACCGCCATCTCCAGTGTAGGTAATGGCAACCGCTTCTTTTTTGCGTTTTTGCATGCCAAGCGCAACACCGGCAGCTTGAATGTACTGTGCCCCAATGATGATTTGCGGAGGCAAAATGTTTAGGCCTTCAGGCATTTGGTTGCCCATGAAATGTCCGCGTGAGAACAAGAATGCCTGGTGCAGCGGCCAGCCGTGCCAGATCAATTGCGGCACATCACGGTACCCCGGTAAAATGAAATCTTCTTTTTTAAGAGCAAATTGAGAAGCCAATTGAGAAGCTTCTTGTCCAGCAGTTGGAGCATAGAAGCCAAGTCGGCCTTGGCGGTTCAACGAAATAGAACGTTGATCCAAAATTCTTGTGTATACCATACGGCTCATTAATTCCTGAAGATCTTCATCCGATAGTTTCGGATCTGCCTCTTCATTGACAATTTCGCCTTCTTCGTTCAAAACTTGGACCATTTCAAACTTTTCTTCGATTGAGTGAAGCGTTTCCACTGGATCGAACAACAGTGATTTTTTCTCAGCCATAAAAGCAACTCTCCTTTTTATCTGTATTAAAATTATACTATTAATTTAGTAATACAATTGCATTTCCTTACTCAGTATACGTTAGTAAATTTACATGGTCAATCATAGCGAACCTATAATTATCAAGGATTGCTTAATATAAAGCTATTCCTTCAAATAAAATCTGTATCAGTAGATTCTCTTGGCCTGTATTATAAAACAGTTCTCTTGTATCCCATCTTTTATAGCACAGAAAAAGCAGCCTATAGGCTGCCGTCTCCTTACTTTTCAGCTAATTTGTCAATTGTACTATTTTTCAATTCATTAAACTGTTCTGTTTGTTCGTTGAACACTGTAACAGCTTCCTGAACTTTTGCGTTTTGTTCATTTACTTCTGCCGTCTTTTCTTGAAGCATGGAAAGATCGGTTTCCTCATTGAGGAGCATCTCGTACAATTCTTTTTGCAGATTGGTCAATTCTTCATAAGCAGCAGAAAACTCGGCATGCGAATTAAAACGTTCTTGCATTTTTTCCTTTAGCGCTGTCAAATCTGCTTTAACACTATCTTCTTTCGCTTCTTCGATAACTGTATCGATTTCTTTGAAAGTTTCTTCGGCATTGATCATAGAGTCTTTTTCCTTCTCAAGAAGAACCAGCCTTTCTTCTGCTGAAGCCAATGCTTCTTCTGCTTGGGCCTTTACTTCATCTTGCTGCTCTTGAGTAAGAGCCATGATCGACTCAAATAATTGCTGCTCGTTTTTCTCCAGCTTTTCCATTTCACCTTGGGTGTTTCGATAGTCTTGTTCCGCTTCAAACGTATCTTTCAGCACAGTATCCAGTTGTTCACCAGGAGTTGGTCCTGAACAGGCGCTTAAAAGCAATGCACTTGAAAACAATGTAATCATCATAGTCCTTTTCAATCAAAACCCTCCTTACATACATGAATTAACTATAGTCTTTCGCCCAAAAAAACACAACTGACTCTCTAGGTTTTTTTCTTTCTCCTTCGCTTTTATTGCGCTATACTAATGGGAATGGCAAGACCAATGAAAGGATGAAACAACTTGATACTTATGAAAGACATTATTCGCGAAGGCCACCCAACTCTTCGCGTACGTTCAAAAGAAGTTACATTTCCACTATCCGAAGAAGACCGAAAACTCAGCGAAGATTTGCTGGAATATGTAATTAACAGCCAAAAAGATGAAATGATCGAAAAATATGATTTACGTCCTGGTGTCGGGATTGCTGCGCCTCAAGTCAATGTGCCGAAACGCATATTCGCCCTCCACTTTGATGAAAATTCCGGAGAAAACTTAAGCCTGATTGCGATAAACCCGAAAATTGTCAGCCATTCTGTTGAAAAAGCTTATTTATCAGCAGGAGAAGGCTGTTTGAGCGTGGACCGCCCTGTACCCGGTTATGTTCCTCGTTATGCCCGTGTTACAGTCAAAGCGTTTGACCTTGAAGGCAAGGAATACAAGATGCGCTTGAAAGGATTGCCGGCCATTGCTTTTCAGCATGAACTGGACCACTTGAACGGCATCATGTTCTTTGACCATATCAATCCGAAAAATCCGTTTGCCGAAATTGAAAATGCCATAGCAATAGATAGAGCTTCGGGGGAATAATCCCCGAAGCTCTTTTTAAATCAATCCGATATGGCGGAATGCTTTCGCCAAGCCATCGTTGTCGACGTGATCCGTTACATAGGAAGCCTGTTTCTTTGTTTCTTCGGTTCCATTTCCCATCGATACACTAAAACCTGCCGTAGCCATCATTTGGACATCGTTCAAACCATCTCCAAACGCGATAGTGTCTTCGATCGAGTGCCCTGTTATTTTGATCAGCCGTTCAATGCCGCGCGCTTTCGTGCCGCCTTTTGGCACGACATCGCACGAAACACGGTGCCAACGGATAAAGTCCATATCCGTAAACGTCTCTTTGTATTGCGGCTCTTCTTCTTGCTCACAAAACAATAAGGCTTGGTAGATATCGTTTTCCAAATGAAAATCTTCAATCATGGCTGGATGAGAATATTTTAATGTCTTGATGCCTTCATCAATATCCGGATGATAATCGATGCTCGATGCCATTTTTTCATGTGTCAAAAAAACAATCGGATGGTCCCGTTTTTCCGCGTATTCAACAATATCGGAAAGTGTTTTAGGATTGAGCGCTTCCCTATAAATCGGCTCACCTTGATGAACTATGTACTGCCCATTAAATGTAATATACGTATCGATTTTAAGTTCCTCTAATACTTTTTTCGCCATAAAAGGGCCTCGACCGGTAGCAATGGCAAGTTCATGGCCATTCGCCCTGGCTTCAAGGAGCGCCTCTTTCGCTGATGACGGCAATTCTTTTTTCGAATTCAGTAAAGTTCCATCAATGTCCAATAGCAATAATTTTCCCATTTCTCATTCTCCATTCTTCTTCAGTTTGCAGCCAAATGCTGACCTGGTTTACTTTTTTCTGAAAATACAGTATACTATGTACAAGGAGTGATTAGCCATGTTAAAGCGTTTAAAAAGAAAACTTGTTAGACAGCTTAATGGCATCATGAACAAAAAGAAAATTGCATAATTTGGTAGCCCTCCATGATAAAAAGGAGGGCTATTCTTTATTTTAAAACAATGACATGATAATATAAAGAAAGTGAATTTATTTGAACGTGGAAAAAGGAGAGCAAATTATGATTTTTAAAGTTTATTATCAAGAAAACCGTTTTGAGGTACCAGTTCGCGAAAACACTAAGAGCCTCTATGTTGAAGCATCTACCGAGCGTGAAGTGCGCCAGCACTTGAAAGACCGCAACTATAATATCGAGTTTGTTCAGCTGCTTGAGGGCAGCCACTTGGAATATGAACAAGCGAGCCAAAATTACGAAGTTGAGAGCATCAACTAAATATGAAATTCGTAAAAAATGACCAAACAGCTGTTTTCGCACTTGGCGGACTGGGCGAAATCGGCAAAAATACGTATGGCGTCCAATTCCAGGATGAAATCATCCTGATTGATGCCGGCATTAAATTCCCGGAAGACGATTTGCTCGGAATCGATTACGTTATTCCGGATTACACGTATTTAGTTAAGAATATGGATAAGATCAAAGGCCTTTTCATTACCCATGGCCACGAAGACCACATCGGCGGTATTCCTTACTTGCTGAAAAAAATTAACATTCCTGTTTACGGCGGCAAACTGGCCCTTGGCTTGCTTCGCAAAAAGCTTGAAGAACATGGACTTTTGCGCCAAACAAAAATGACCGAAATCGAAGAAGATGACGTCATCAAGTTCCGTAAAACAGCAGTCAGCTTTTTCCGCACTACCCATAGTATTCCGGATGCTTTTGGCGTTGTCGTTAAAACGCCTCCCGGCAATATTGTGCATACAGGCGATTTCAAGTTCGACTTTACGCCGGTCGGCGAACCAGCTAACTTGCTGAAAATGGCACAAATCGGCAGCGAAGGCGTCTTGTGTCTGTTATCTGACAGCACTAATGCTGAAGTTCCGAATTTCACCATGTCGGAACGTAAAGTTGGAGACACAATTCGGGACATTATGAGAAAAGTTGATGGGCGCTTGATTTTCGCGACGTTTGCTTCAAACATATATCGTCTTCAGCAAGTGACGGATGAAGCTGTAGCACAAGGCCGCAAAATCGCAGTTTTTGGCCGCAGCATGGACAATGCCATCACAATCGGCCGCGAGCTTGGATATATCAATGCACCGGAAGATGCCTTTGTCGATACACAAACCTTGAATCGCCTTCCAGCAAATGAAGTATTGATTCTTTGCACAGGTTCACAAGGTGAACCGATGGCTGCCCTTTCACGCATCGCCAACGGTACACATCGCCAAATCCAGATCCAGCCGAACGATACGGTCGTTTTCTCGTCTTCCCCGATTCCGGGCAATACGAGCAGCGTGAACCGTACCATTAACTTATTGTTCCGCGCTGGAGCAGATGTTATCCATGGATCGCTCAACAACATCCATACATCTGGCCATGGTTCGCAAGAAGAGCAAAAGTTGATGCTTCGATTGATCAAACCAAAGTACTTTATGCCAATCCACGGTGAGTTCCGGATGTTAAAAATGCACTCTCAACTTGCCATTGATTGCGACGTCCCAGAAGAAAATACGTTCATCATGGAAAATGGCGAAGTTCTTGCTTTAGGCCAAGATGAAGCTTCAGTTGCAGGCCGCGTTCCTTCCGGAGATGTTTATATTGACGGCAGCGGCATCGGCGACATCGGCAACATCGTGCTGCGCGACCGCCGCATCCTCTCTGAAGAAGGCTTGGTTATTGTTGTAGTATCCGTTGACATGGAGAAGAACAAAATGGTGTCAGGACCAGATATCATTTCCCGCGGCTTTGTGTACATGCGCGAGTCCGGAACAATGATTTATGAAGCGCAGCAAATGCTGAACCGCCACCTGAACAAAAAAATCAACGGCAAAAACACCGAATGGGCCGAGCTGAAAAGTGAAATCTCTGACGTGCTTGGACCGTATTTGTATGAAAAAACAAAGCGCCGTCCGATGGTATTGCCGATCATCATGGAAGTTTAAGTCATACAAAAAGGAAGCCCCGATATCGGGGCTTCCTTTTTTAGTTGAGGACTTTTTTTTCAAAACGATTGATGTCGGCATCGGAGCCGATGATGATTAAAATATCTTCCAATTGGATTTCCATATCTGCTTGCGGCGATACGATAATGTCTCCGCCACGTTTGATGGCGACGATATTGATGCCGTACTTTGCGCGTATATCGAGTTGGATCAATGTGTATCCGGACAGTTTTTCATTGGCGCGGATTTCCATGATGGAATGCTCATCGGAAAGTTCCAGATAATCCAGCACGTTATTCGATAACATATTGTGGGCAATCCGAATCCCCATATCACGTTCTGGATGGACGACATGGTCCGCTCCGATTTTGCTTAACACTTTTGCATGATAGTCATTTTGGGCTTTTACTGTGATTTCTTTTACACCAATATCCTTAAGCATCAATGTTGTCAAGATACTCGCTTGGATATTTTCGCCGATTGCAACAATAACGTGCTCAAAATTTCGGATGCCAAGAGATTTCAGCACAGCTTCATCAGTCGTGTCCGCAACGATTGCCTGAGTGGCAATTGTGGCAAACTCATCCACACGCTCTGAATCTTTGTCGATCGCCATCACGTCAGCATCTTGTTCGATCAATTCTCTGACAATGCTCCCGCCGAAACGCCCCAGTCCAATTACTACAAATTCCTTTTTCATTGTGCTTCCTCCACATCCTTTACTACTTCTATTTTACCTTACTTCTCTTCCCGTAAAAAAGGAATAGTTTTACGTATTTAAAGTTGCGTGTTCTACACAAAATAGAAAACCCGCCTTATCGGCGGGGATCCAAAGGCCTTGTCGGCCGATTTTCGCAATATTCGCAGCTGCTGTCACTGCATTGTTCTTCACGCCATTCGTTGCATGTTGCACAGTAGCTAGCATCAAACTCATCATCAAATGTAAGCGCGTCTAAGCATGTATGGCAATACGTATGGACTTCCATCCAATTGATAAATTTTTTATTGGCAACTAAATAAAGGCCTTGTTGGTCTTGTTTATAATTCATGATTGAAGATTTTCGGATTACCCTTTTTGTTGGGTCCAGAAAAAAATTCATTTTCCCGTTCAAGCGGATCACTCCCAAAGTAATGGTTAAGCTTCTTTTAAAAGCACCTCTATCATAATAGCATCAAAAGTTGAATTTGCGGCAAAAATACTTTATGCCGTCCCTCTATAATAGAGATTTTTGAAGAAAAATTGCAATAAATATGAACAGATTTGCAAAATATTTTTTCATCTGAATAATAGCATTTTGTTTGCAAGTTAAAACACTCTTAAAGTAAACTGTAAGTATATTTTAACTAAACTTACTTGCTTGAAAGTTTACTATCAATAAACGAATCGAGGAGAAACGGATGCAAATCGGAGCGAAGATAAAGCGCCTGCGTTTGAAAAACGGATTGACCCAGGAAGAATTAGGTGAACGGACAGACCTCAGCAAAGGATTTATTTCCCAGTTGGAAAGGGATATGAACTCGCCTTCCATTGAAACCTTGTTTTCTCTATTAGAAGTTCTTGGGACCAGTCCAAAAGAATTCTTCGATGATGAAGAGGATATGAAAGTCGTCTATTCGGCTGAAGACCATACCGTTCACATTGATGAGGACGCTGGATATGAAATCGACTGGCTCATCCCCACTTCCAATAAGAAAGAAATGGAACCGGTATATTTGACCCTGCGAGAGAAAAGCCAATTCAGAGCATTTGAACCTTCTTTAGCAGAAACCTTCATTTACGTAATTGAAGGAAAAATCCGTCTGATTTTAGGTGAAAATGAATATTTCGCTCGTACTGGTGATTCAATCTATTATTCCGCTTCGCATAGCCACCGAGTAGTCAATGAACATGCCGGAAAATCCGAATTGATCGTTGTTGCCACACATTCATATTTATAACGCAGGAGGGAACTGGAATGCCAAAAAACTCAATTATCCATTTCGAAAATGTTAGTCACACTTATGAAGGAGGAGACGTTGTCTTAAATAACGTTTCGTTTGAATTGGAAAAAGGGAAATTCTATACCTTACTTGGTCCTTCAGGATGCGGCAAGACTACCATTTTACACCTGATTGCCGGCTTCCATACACCATCAAGCGGCAATATTTACATGGCAGGAAAACAAATGAACAACATACCAGCCAACGAACGGCAAGTCAACACGGTGTTTCAAGACTATGCACTATTTCCTCACCTCAACGTATTCGACAATGTCGCATTTGGCCTCCGCATCAAAAAAATCAAAAAACCGGAAGTTGAGCGGCGTGTCAAAGAAGCGCTGGAATTCGTCAATTTGCAAGGATATGAAACACGTGAAATCCATGAAATGTCGGGCGGACAGCGGCAGCGCGTTGCCATTGCCCGAGCGATTGTCAATGACCCTGAAGTGATTCTGCTTGATGAACCTTTATCTGCTTTGGATTTAAAGCTTCGCACAGAAATGCAATACGAATTGCGCGAGCTTCAGCAGCGTCTCGGCAAAACATTTGTCTTTGTTACACATGACCAGGAAGAGGCATTGGCAATGTCAGATGAGATTTTTGTTATGAACGCTGGCGAAATCCAGCAAAGCGGAACGCCCATGGATATTTACGATGAGCCGATCAACCGATTTGTCGCAGATTTTATCGGCGAATCCAATATTGTGGCCGGCGAAATGATCTCTGATTACCGGGTACGTTTCGCCAACCAAGAATTCGAATGTGTCGATAAAGGCTTGAATCCCCATGAACAAGTAGAAATCGTCATCCGCCCAGAAGATTTGGAAATCACAGACTTAGCACGCGGAAAAATCGCTGTAACCGTTGATACGCAATTATTCAGAGGTGTACATTATGAAATTTCTACAATTGATGCTGTCGGCAATGAGTGGCTTGTCCACTCTACGAAAAAAGCGGAAGTTGGCGCAAAAATCGGACTGGACTTCGATCCTGAGGATATTCATGTTATGCGGTTGAACGAATCTGAAGAAGCTTTTGATGCGAGACTAGATTCTTATGGGGTGCTGAATTATGAAAACTAAAGCCCCTCGTTTTTACTATATGATCCCCTACTATCTTTGGATAGTTTTGTTTGTTGTTGCACCTATTGCGTTAGTTGTATATTATTCATTTTTCAATATCACAGGTGATTTCACATTTTCCAATTACCAAAACTTCTTTTCATCTGTTTATTTCCGGATGACGCTAAGCTCTTTTTGGTATGCGTTTCTTGTCACCTTGATTACAATAGCGATTGCCTACCCAACGGCCTATTGGCTGACTAAAACAAAAAATAAGCAGTTGTGGCTGTTGCTGATCATCATCCCTTCCTGGATCAATCTGCTGCTGAAAGCTTATGCTTTTATCGGGATTTTTGGCTTGTACGGCCCTGTCAACAAAGTGATTAGCACTTTTGGCAGCAGGCAGCAGATTTTGTTTACCGACTTCAGTTTTATCTTTGTAGCCGTTTATATTTTCATTCCATTCATGATATTGCCGATTTTCAATTCACTGGATAAGTTGAATCCTGCATTGTTCGATGCATCTCGCGACCTCGGCGCATCATCATGGGTGACATTCCGGCGTGTTATTTTCCCCTTGACGCTAAATGGCGTTAAATCAGGGATACAGGCTGTCTTTATCCCTGCTTTGTCCCTATTCGTGATCACCCGCCTTATTTCGGGCAACAAAGTTATCACACTGGGCACAGCAATTGAACAGCAATTCTTGGTTACACAAAACTGGGGTATGGGGTCGACCATCGCCGTCTTTCTGATTTTGTTTATGATCATCGTCATGATGCTTACAGGACAAAAAGATAGAGGAGGTGCCATTAGTGGGAAAACTAAGTAAGGTCGCGAAGTTATATTTAGCATTAGTTTTTTTCATTTTGTATGCGCCAATTTTTTATTTGATTTTTTATTCGTTCAATAGCGGCGGTACAATGTCAAGCTATGAAGGATTTACACTGGAGCATTATGCAGCGGTATTTAACGATACCCGGCTTATTATTATTTTGCTGAACACTGTCATTGTGGCTTTGCTGTCTTCCCTGATTGCGACGGCAATTGGTGTTCTCGGTGCAATTGGCATCGTCTTTTTGCGCAATCGCAATATGCGCAACGCCGTTTTATCGCTCAATACAATTTTAATCGTCAGCCCCGATGTCATCATCGGTGCTTCGTTTCTTATTTTGTTTACTATGGTCGGCGTCAAGCTGGGCTTTGCTTCGGTCCTGATTTCGCATATCGCCTTCAGCATTCCCATTGTTGTCATTATGGTTCTGCCGAAATTGCAGGAAATGAGCAGTTCCTTGATCGATGCAGCTGCGGATCTCGGCGCTTCTAAGCGAGACATTTTAACACGGGTCATTATCCCATACATCAAACCAGGAATCTTTGCCGGCTTTTTTCTGGCGTTGACGTATTCGCTTGATGATTTTGCAGTGACTTTTTTTGTCACAGGCAACGGCTTCTCTACCCTTTCCGTAGAAATTTATTCGATGGCTCGGGCAGGGATCACACTGACAATCAATGCACTGTCTGCATTAATTTTCATCATAACTCTCTTATTGGTCGTTGGTTATTATTTCTTTAATCAACGTAGCCGCCAGCCCGTGGAAACAGGAGGGAACAAATTATGAAAGAAATCCTGCGTGCGAGTATCGCAATTCTGCTGATAGTTGCGCTGTTATTCTATGGCGTTTCCCTGCTGGAAAAAGGTTCTGCCACTACTTCTGGGGGTACAACGATAACGGTCTTTAATTGGGGAGAATACATCGATCCTGAACTGATTGCCCGGTTTGAAGAAGAAACAAACACAAAAGTGATTTATGAAACATTTGATTCAAATGAAGCAATGATGACAAAAATTGAACAAGGCGGCACTTCCTATGATGTTGCAATGCCGTCTGAATATGCAATTGAAAAAATGAAAGAAAGTGAATTGCTTCTTCCCATCGACCATGAAAAAATACCGAATCTAAAGAACATTGATCCTTATTTTCTGGATTTGCCTTTTGATCCCGGCAACAAGTACTCTATCCCCTATTTCTGGGGAACAGTTGGAATTGCCTACAATCCTGCCTTATTAGAGGGGCAGTCTTTTGAAAGCTGGAACGATTTATGGGATCCAAGCCTAAAAGAAGAAGTTATTATTGTCGATAGTGCACGGGAAGCAATTGGCATGGGCCTGAACAGTTTAAACTATTCCCTGAACTCTACGGACCTCTCCGAGTTGCGGCAAGCGACGGACAAATTGAAAACGCTCGGACCAAATGTCAAGGCCGTAATCGGCGATGAAATTGTCGAAATGATGCGCCGTGAAGAAGCAGCCATTGCCCTTACCTGGTCCGGTCAGGCAGCTGATATGATGTTCGTCAATGAGAACATCGATTATTCTGTTCCAAAAGAAGGTTCCAACCTTTGGTTCGACAACATGGTTATTCCAAAAACGGCCGGCAATGCAGAAGGCGCGCACGAGTTTATCAACTTCATGCTTGAAGCTGAAGTGGCAGCACAAAACACTAGTTATGTCGGCTACTCGACGCCAAACCAAGCCGCTACTGAGCTTATGGACGCGGAAGTCATAGAAGACGAGCGTTTCTATCCGCCGGAGGAACTTCGCGAACGGCTGGAGGTTTACAAAAATTTAGGTCCTGAAATGCTTGGAGTCTACAACGAATTGTTTTTGGAGTTTAAAATGGATATGAAAAATTAACAAGCAGGTTTTCCTGCTTGTTTTTTTTGCTGAAATTCGGGTATAGTTGTTCAGTCAGATATGCTAAACTTTAGGAACACGAAACAACGAAGAGAGAAGGATTGCCGATGGCAACAAAATCAAATAACTTTGCGCTCTATGTGTTGATGTTTAATATGTTTATCGCAATGAGCGGAATAGGTCTGATTCTTCCGATCATGCCCGCCTACCTAGAAACTTTCGGCGTTGCCGGACAAGCACTTGGAACATTAATCGCTACTTTTGCTCTTGCGCAATTTTTGTTCTCCCCCATTTCCGGACAATTATCGGACAAATACGGCCGAAAAAATTTGATTGTTTTTGGATTGATTGTTTTTGGACTGTCTCAGCTTGTTTTTGGACTGGCCACTGACCTTTGGATTCTATATTTGGCACGTTTTTTCACCGGCCTTGGTTCAGCATTTTTAATTCCGCCGATGATGGCTTTTGTCGCGGATATCACTACTTATGAAGAACGCGGAAGAGGCATGGGGTTGCTTGGCGCTTCCATGTCGCTTGGCTTTACAATCGGTCCAGGAGTCGGCGGTTTCTTGGCAGGAGTCAGTTTGCAATTCCCTTTTTATGTCGCTTCATCTGTTGCATTGATTGCTGCAGCTATATCATTCTTTGTCCTGCCGAACATTGTACCTTCTGTTCCAAACAACAGGGAGAAACGGGAAAATCTTTTCCGGCAGATGAAACGTTCTACTGCAACACCGTATTTTATTATGCTGCTTGTTATGCTGCTTTTCTCCTTCGGACTCGCAAATTTTCAGTCGACCATTTCTCTTTATGTCGACCATAAATATAATTATACGCCGACAGATATCGCCGTATTGATGACAGTCGGCGGATTTGCAGGAGTTATAGTGCAAACTTTCATCATCGAAAGATTGTTCAAGCGCTATGGCGAAATGAAGATCATTCTGGTAAATTTAATCATTTTGTCGATTACGATGGTTGCCGTTTTGTTCGTCGATACTTATTGGACAATCTTGCTTGTATCTTCCGTCTTCTTTACCGCCGCTGCGCTTCTTCGACCAGCGATCAACACGTTGATATCGAAACTTGCGGGCGATGAGCAAGGCTTTGCAGCTGGTATGAACAATGCTTATATGAGCTTGGGCACTATGATTGGCCCTACTCTGGCTGGAATTTTATTTGACGTCAATATCAGCTTCCCCTATATCGCCGGAACCGTCATATTGCTCGGCTGCTTCTTCCTTGCTAATATTTGGTCATTAAAAAAGCAGCACTTATTGGAACTAAGCAGAACCTAAACTTGTTATAACAAAAATAAAAGCGAAAAAGAGACTAACTTCTCTTTTTCGCTTTTATCAATTGTTCCACTGTTTGCGGGACGGTTTCAGCTTCTTCAACTTTTTTAGGCGGCTTTTTCGGCAGCCTCAAGCCAAAACGCCGCAATGTAATGTCCATGAAAAATAAAATCATTGCAGCTAAAAGCAACTGTTGCCGGATCGGCTCCTTTGTTCCACTTTCATATGGGATATCCCGGAACGCCCCCTCTAGCGAGTCCACTAGTGTTCCGCCCGTTCTTTCTGCAATTGTCGTAAGCATGGCCATATTGGGCTCATCTATCCGATATTCATCGCCGTACGGAACAGTCAGCCCGGTTTTATAGGCAGCCCCAGTTTCATTGGAAATGCTAAAAAACACTAACCCCGGTTCAGCATCAAGCATAACCTCCACTTTTCCTGGGGCAATCGGCTGAATTTGAATCGGCAGCTCTTCGCCTTTTTCATCTACTACGGTTACATCCAATATAGCTGATAAATGTGATGGATCTTCTACTGTATAAACGCCCTGAGCTTTTTTTGTTACTGAAAACGGCACTTCTTCAAAAGCCGGGAGCAGCTCGGAAACGCTGCGGTTCCAAAAAGCTGGCCAGTTTTCCCAGCTTTGGAAGCCGCCGCTCCATGCTCCGCTGCCTGATGTATAGGCAATTGATTTCCCAAGCCCGTAATTCCAGGTTGTAAGCACGGGATCCTCTTCTTCGCTTTCTAATGCAACTGAAGCGGTTCCTTTTGCAGTTGTAGCGATGTATGTGTTCATCTGCGGAACGCCTTCTGCAAAAAGCGGATCCCATTTACTAGCGTAGACAGTCGGATAAAACGGTTCATCAACGATGTAGGTACGCGACATCATAATGGTTTCTCGGGATAAAATAGCTGGAATGGTTGTAGCGTCAGTTACATCATAAAACCGGCCGTTCCCAGACTCAGCCAATCCTTCCAATAAACTCTTGTCAGCATCTTGCCCGATTGAAACGGTCGATAACGTAACATTGCTTTCTATGCCCTCTTCAATCAATGCACCATAATCTTTGGTAGTGGCTGACTGCCCATCGGTTAATAAGATAATGTGCTTGCGCTGCAGTTCCAAGCCTTCCAGCTGGTTGTAAGCTTCCTCGAGCGACTTGTATATTTCCGTCCCCCCGCCCGGTGTCACGGCCAAAATCTTATCCGTCGCTTCTTTTGGATCACTCAATTTTTCAGTCGGAACAATTTCCCACGGACGGTCGTCAAATGCGATTACACCGACCGTATCATCTTTCCTCAGCAACTCTATAGAACGTGCAGCTGCCTCCTTCGCAAGTTCCATTTTGCCGCCTGCCATACTGCCAGAACGGTCCATGACTATGATAAGCCCAAGAGAAGGCAATTCATGCTTGCCTTTTACTTCCATCTCGACGGGCAGCAGCTGTTCAATAGGCGTTTTGAAATATCCGCCAAGGCCATAGCTTTGGTCGCCGCCCACCATCATAAAGCCAAGTCCAAATTGCTTTACCGCTTGTTCGATGACTTTCATTTGTTGCTCGCCAAGCGAAGTCGCGGGTACATTATCAAAAATAATAGCATCATAGCCGAGAATCGATGACAAATTTTGCGGAAGTTTTGGTGCCGGCATTTCCGAAACATTGATTCTTTGTGTATCGAGCATCGACGGTATTGGACTTTGTTCTTCGCCGCTGACAACCAGCACTTCCGGCGTTCCCCCTATATCTGTAATGCTGGCCAATTCGTTGTTCTCCAAAAAAGCATCCTCAGCGACCTCTATCCGCGCTTCGTATTTTACAAGTCCTTCCTCTTCAGCAGGATAAGAGTAGGAAAATGCATTATTTCCTGCTGATAAAAATATCTCTTTTTGATCAAATTCCCGGTCATTTACAGAAAAAACCAAGCGAGCTGCAGTTTCGGCTTCTGCTTGAATGGTTACGGAAAATGCTTGTGCTTCTCCTAGAAATGCGCGTTCCGGAGTTTCAAACCGGCTGATTGCCGCATCGGCTTCCGCTTGCTGCTTTAGCGGGAAAACATCCACTTGCAAACGTTCGGATTGCAGCCTTTCCAGACTCTCAAGAGCTGATCCTTGTGTTTCATTGCCGTCGGTCAGCAATACAATCCGAGTTGCTAAATCCTTATTTCCGCTATTCGCGGCAAGTTCGAGTGCTTGGGCGATATTGGTATGCTTGTTTTGGTTGATACCAACATCCACAGGCAATGGCTGCTGATCTTTCGATATAGGGACCAAGGCTTGGAAATCTTCCGCAAACGTATAAACACCTGCCAGTTGATTGTTTTCTTTTTTAGATATTGCCTCATTAATTGTTGTAGACATATCCGTTTCCAGGCCTGCCATTGAAGCAGAACGGTCCATTAAGAAAATGATTTGTTCTTGTTTTTCTGCCCGATAAAGAGCAGGATCAGTCAGCGCAAAAATCAATAACGCAACAGCCGCCACACGCAATCCGTAGACGGTGCGGTATAGCAGGGAACTTGCCGGCCATGTTTTGATGGCAATAACTCCAAAATACAACAACGCCGGCAGACAAAACCAAAGCCAAATGGGATTATCGATGCGCATTTCCACGGCGATACACCTCCCATTCCGCTACAAGAAGAAACAACACCAAAAAAAGCAGCCATGGAACAATTGAAAACTCTACTGTTTCAGTCGTCGTTTCCGCTTGCCCTATTTTATAGCTGGATCCTCCTGCTATTGTTTTTTCCTCATTGCTCAATTGCACAATCAATTTCAATGTTCTTCCGTCTCCTACAACATCATAATATCCAGGTTGCCTTGGCGCGGTAAACGGCCCTTGCCCTTCCATATAGGAATGGAGATATTCACCGTCTTTATAAATTTCCCATTCTCCACTTTTTGAAGCGAGTGACACAGCACGCTGCTCATTCGGCTGGAAAAATCCCAGAAAATCCTCTGTTCCAGACAATTCTTCGACTGCGCTCCATAAAAACAGCGGAAATGATGGACGGAGTGGCCAATCTGTCAGTTGTATATCGGTCAATACAGCAATATCCCCTTCCGGAGACAACTGTACCAACGGCTCGCCATCAATTGATGCAATAGTTTCATAACCTTTGAATGGCGGATAGATTTCCGATATATATACATCATCCAGTGGTGCATATGTGAAAAGTGCATGCGGAACGGTTTCAATTGTACCCGCCACCGGATGGGTATTTTCATCATTTCGCCCAATAAGCAAAAGCGGCACTTCGCTTTCCAGCAATTCGGTTTGATTGGTGACAAGCGGCATGGCACCGGCTTGCGCCAATTGTCCAGGTTCCATCAAATTCACTTCGACATTCAGCGAACTAAAACCGGTGCCGACCAATTCATGGAGCGAAGAATCAACCGCGACGCCATTTACCGCTTCATTGGCAAATGCTGCCATGGTATTATCAGCGGGATAATCGTCTTCAATTTGCAGCTCCGCTTGCCAGATTGGTTGATTAGACAATTGTTCAAATGGCACCAACAGTTCTCCCTGAGCTTCTAATTGAATATCGGCCGTCTTCTCCACATCCCCACCGGTAAGGATGAGTTTGCCGGAAATAGCTTGCTCGGTTTCGTTAACAACTTGGACAATCGCCCGAGTGCCTTCCGCCGTTTCAGATAACCCGAATTGGCGTATTGAAGCGTTTCGCAAAGGTTCTTCGATAGCATGAACTTCGTAAACCTGGTCAACTTTGTTGGCTAGGAGGGAACGGTCCAGCGCATCTGTAAATACATGGATTACAGTAGATTCGTCATCGACAAGCGTTTCAGCGAAAAGTAAGGTTTGCTCGATTTCCGCATTTTCATAGGTGACCGCTAACTCGCCTATCGCATTTTCCAATCTTTTGGTACTCTGTTCTTTTCTCGCAATTATTTCCGGATTTGCTCCCGTTGTTACAACGGTGATCGGTTTACCACCGGTTTGGGCGCTCAAGCTTTTCATCAATTCTTGGTGACGTTTAAAAGCGTTAGGTTCCCCTGCGAGCATCGTAGCAGAAGTATCGACAACAAAGATGAATTCATTGCCTTCCAATGTTTTTGAATTCAAATGCGGACCTAAAAGCGCAAAAACACAAATCATTAACGCGGCCAACTGCAAATAAAGCAATGCATGATGCTGCAGCTTTTTCAAATAAGGCGATGCCCGAATTTCTTTCATCAGTTCTCGCCAAAATAATGTCGAGGAAACCCGCTGGTCTTTGTATTTTTTGCGGAAAAAGTAATACAACAGTACAGCAAGCGGCATAACTGCAGTCCATACATATCCCCATCCTGAAAAACTCACGCCGCTTCACCTCATTCGATCCATTTTTTTCGAGCCATCTGCTGAAACAATACATGCTGTATTCCTTCTTCAATAGAAACTTGCAAGTAATGAATGCCATGCTTTCGGCACAGTGCCTCTAACCCCTTTTCGTGCAGTTCCCTTTTTTCCCGGTAACTGACATAAGCGCTTGGCGTCAGGGTTACATTGATGGCTTCTCCTGTTTCATCATCAATAAATCGTACATCTCCGGCATACTCAGGCATCCTTTCATTTTCTGAAAGGATATGCAAAAAACGGACGTCATGCGAGTATTTGGGCGCCTGTTTGAAAAACTGCTGCCAATCTTCAATAGGCTCTAATCCATCTGACAAGATAAATAAAACAGTCGAGTCTTTAGCTGCATGAAAACTTGCTGTTTTGGCAAACGACAAAGCAGTCGGCTCTGGCAAATTCGAAATAAAATGTTCAAACAACTTCCTGGCCGATTTCCCTTTTTTCCGAAATGGCGCAACTTGTTTCTGCCCGGCAGAAACTGTCAACCGGTCTTCTCGCGACAATACCATCATGCCAAGCGAAAAAGCCAGTTGTTTCGTAAACAGCCATTTTTGCTGCATCGATTTTGAACTATCGACCAGCAAATGAACACGCATTTCCTGCTCGTCCAAAAAACGTTTTATGTAAACTTTTTCAGTGCGGGCATAAACGTTCCAATCGATGTGGCGGACATCATCTCCAAGATGATATTCCCGGAAATCCGAGAAATCCAATGAAGAACCAAAACGCATAGAAAGGTGCGACCCTTTGTGATGGCCGCGAATTTTTGCTTTTGTACCAATCGAATAACGGCTCAAACGGCTTATCCAATCACTTGGCAACTGCAGCACTGTCATCTCAATACGCCTTTCCCAGCACTTTCTAAAATTAACCCGATCAATTCGTCAACACTTTCGCCGGATGCTTCCCCTTCATAATTCAGCAGCAATCGGTGCCGCAAAACCGGTTTGGCTACATGCTTTAAATCGCCAATTGATACATGAAAACGCCCATCCACCAATGCTCGCGCCTTCGCCAATCGAATTAAACTCTGCAAGCCCCGGGGGCCACTTCCGTATTGCACAAATTCCTGAATCTGGCCGACTTCACTTTCAAGCGGGTTGGTGTTTTGAATGATATCAACAGCCACCATTAATATATCTTCAGCAATCATGACAGATTTGGCCAATTGCTGGGCTTCCAGCAATTCATGCGCCGCCATCTTCTTTTCCAGTTGAATTGTTTCCGCTCCAGTTGTCCGCCTACTGATTTCCGCCAGCTCGGCCCGATTGGGATAAGCAACTAGTATTTTACAGAGGAAGCGATCCATTTGCGCTTCCGGCAATGGATACGTTCCTTCCATTTCTATCGGGTTTTGTGTTGCCAAGACAAAAAACGGACGTGCCATCGGTTTGGTCTCTCCTAAAATGGTCACCGTCTTTTCGCCCATCGCTTCTAAAAGGGCGCTTTGTGTCTTTGGCGTCGCCCGGTTAATCTCATCGGCTAAAACCATCTGATGAAAAATTGGGCCTTCCCTGAACGAAAAATGCTGCTTTCCGTCTGCATCACGCTCAATTAAATTGGTTCCTGTAATATCCGAGGGCATTAAATCCGGGGTAAATTGAATACGTGAAAATGATAAATCCAAAACTTCGGAAATGGTCCGGATCAGCATCGTTTTTCCAAGCCCCGGCAATCCTTCGAGAAGGGCATGGCCATCAGCCAAAATGGCGTATAAGGAAAATTCGACTGCTTCTTCCTGCCCAACAATAAAGAGGCCAATTTCCTCCCGAACTTCTTGTAGCCGTTTACTCATTTCTGTAAATTGATCTGGTGTCAATGTCATGTCTTCCCCTGCTTTCTACTCTTCAGTTTCTATTGAAGTGAAATATTGTTCCACAACTTTTTGCAGATCCTGAGGCAATTGCATTCGCTCTGCGCTTGAAAAATATGATTCTGAATAATCACCTACAGCTTCTGAATAAGGGCGTGCCTCGCCTTTCTCAGTCGGCACTGCCCCTTGCTGTTCGCTCGCCGCTTGCCCCTCGCCAAGCTCACCGTTGTCTACTTCGGTTCCACCTGAGCCGCCAATTCTTGAAGGAACTGTCAAGAGCTCCCGACTGCCCTGCCCAAGTCCTGCTCCTTGCCCCTGACCTTGTCCTTGTCCTTGTCCCTGTCCTTGACCCTGTCCTTGTCCTTGGCCCTGTCCTTGTCCTTGGCCTTGTCCTTGTCCTTGTCCTTGTCCTTGTCCCTGTCCTTGGGCCTGACTTTGACTCTGTCCCTGGCCTTGGCCCTCACCTTGGCTCTGTCCTTGTCCCTCTCCCTGTCCTTGGCCCTGGCTCTGTCCTTGGCTTTGTTCCGAACCGTCACTATTTGAAGAACCGCTTTCTCCAGCATTTCCTGATGCTTCGGAAGATGAAGATCCGGAACCTTCGGCAACAGCCGATGAGTTGCTATTGGCTATGGTTTGTTCAAGAGGAAAAGGAACTGGTTTCCCCATATTGCTTAAGGATGTCTGGGTTTTGCCAGCTTGTTCTGCTAACTCTCCGGAGGCAATTTCCAGTTCTTTCTTCAGAGTATCTTGTGCATCTCCATTTGCCTGCTGTTTTTGTAAATTCAATTCTTTTTGCTTTTTGACCATTTCCTTTAAAGCTTGTTCTGCCGTTTCACTCTTTTTGACCGTTTCCTGCAGCTCTTCCAATTCCTTTTTCACTTGTCCGATTTCCGCTTTTTCTTCGACTTCTGCAATTTTTTCTTCCATTTCTTCAATCAATTCCTGCTCGCGTTCAATTTCCTTTGCCTGCTGCTGCAGCGTGCCTGGAAAAACAATCAACAGCACAAGCAGAACTCCACTAAGCAATGAACCTGCCAGCCACTTGCCGAGCAGCCAGTTTTTCGGCTCTTTTTGAAATAGCTGATAGCTGAACGGCAGAATCTCTTCTGTTTTTGTGGCTAGAGCTTTTGTTAATGTATTGTCTTCTCCAGACTGCCAAACCGTCAAAAGCAGATTATGAGGCGTGAACCGATCAAGCGTGCGGACTGCTTGTTTCCGTTTCGGCAAATGGTAAAGTGCAGTGAAGAGCCACATTAGAAAAAGCAGGATGCCTATTCCATATGAATAAAATTCATAATAAGGAAGGATAAACAGCCGGGATATGAAAAGCATTAATATGGCAGCAGCCAATCCAAAGAACAGAGCTTTTTGAAATGCTTTGCCGATATGCACGATTTTTAAAAACCGGTTGGTTTTTGCTACGTATTTCTTAATTTCCCGGCTGTCCATATCTTCTCCTCCTTATTTGTATTTATTCATATTTACCCGCAGACGTTTCACCGCTACCAAAAGAGAGCAGGCCGCCAGCCCAGCATAAACAATAAAATATCCTGCCCAAAGCGGCAAAGGCACTAATGTCATTCCCTGAATTTCATTGGCATATGCCGGCTGCAGCAAAGTGAACATAACTACCGCCGGGTTGATGCTGGCCCAAAAATGCGTGAATGGCGAAAAGCTTGCAGCGCCCATGCCCATTTGTGAAATTTGCATTGAAATGATCATAAAAAAGCCTGTTACCGCTACAAGGAATATCATTGCGCTATAGGTCGCAATAATCGCGACGATCGTTTTTCGGATAAGGGTTGAAAACATCACACCAATGCTTCCGATTGTCAATAACGTCAACAAGTAAAACAAGAAAATGACAAAAAGCTGGTTGGGTGAAACGCCTCCATATAAAAATACTAAACTATAAATAGGAAGCCCAGAAATGATCATCAATAACAAGAAAGCGATAGACGAGGTCATTTTCCCAAATATGATTTGGAAGGATGTCTGCGACGTTGTCAGCAAAATATTCAACGTCTGCTTTTCCCGTTCTGTGCTGATCGTTCCTGCTGTCAAAGCAGGCGTAATAAAGAGAATGAGCCCTAATTGGATATAAGTCATCATGCTAAACAGCATAAAGCTTTCATCCGGGCGGAAATAACCGCTTCCGCTAAAGGAAGTCGTCAAAAGAATAAAGCCAAAAACAAAGATGCTCATCGCGATCAGATAAAACAAAATCCCAGTAAAACTCTTCATATTGCGGAACCGCAATTTAATCTCCTTTACTAGCACGGGATTTGCCAGGAGCGTTTTCATTTGACTTCCGCCCCTTTCGTGATTGCCATGAAGACATCTTCTAAGTCAGTTTCTTCCTCTGCAAAAGATAAAATCGGTAATTGCCGGGCCACTGCTTTTTGCAATAATATTAACTGGTCTTCTTCTGTTCCTCTATAAAGAAATTGTATAAGCTTTTTTTCGGGTATTTCAACAATTTTAGAAACATATGGATCATTTTCGAAGAACAACATCGCCTCTTTGGCCGGTCCCGCTATCTTTACGCGCATCACTTTTTCACTTTGGAGCTGTGCTTGGATATCAGCGACCGAACCTGTGGCAATCAGTTCCCCAGAATCGATGACTCCGATGCTGTCGCACATTTCCGCTAGTTCAGGCAAGATATGGGAAGATATCAAAATTGTCTTGCCCATAGCTTTTAATTCTTTTAAAATATCACGCATTTCTACGCGTGCCCTCGGATCCAGCCCAGATGCCGGTTCATCCAAAATGAGGATTTTCGGGTCATGGATCAATGCCCGCGCGAGGCAAAGCCGCTGCTTCATTCCGCGGGACAGCAAATCGACATATTCGTAGCGTTTATGCTCCAAGTTGACAAGCTCCAGCAATTTCGGGATTAGCACTTCCCGCTCTTTCGGTTTCAAACCGTAGCTGGCACCGTAAAAATCCAAGTACTCATCAGCCTTTAGCTGATCATAAACGCCAAAAAAGTCCGGCATATACCCAATCTGTTTCCTTACTTCATGCGGGTGTTTAATGACACTTAATCCGTTGACAAAAGCATCACCGGCAGTTGGTTGTAGAAGTGTAGCCAATATGGAGAAGGTTGTAGATTTTCCGGCGCCGTTAGCTCCGACAAAACCGAACACAGTTCCATCTTCCACAGTCAGATTCAAATCCTTCAAGGCATAGAAAGAGCCGTATTTTTTCGTTAATCCTACCGTTTCAATCATGGCGCTACCTCTCCTTTCAACTTAAGTTTCGGTAATGCGACTTCCGGTGCACTTGAAGCCCCAGCTCTCATTTCTAGTGAAAATTTGATGGTGCCTTCCGGAGAAATATATTGTTCCACTTGTTTATCTAATGTATGGCGGCTGCCTGTGATTTCTTCGTATTTATTGGTCTTGGCGTTAAAGATGGAAATTGCAGGTCCTGATGTCGCCAAGCTAACTCCTAATTCTTCCCATTTTGCCTGTTTCGTATCAATCGCTTCAATTACTTGATAGGTTATTTCATAGTCGCCGTCATCGAAATAGTAGTAATAAGGGTCGTCTGAAACGTTCTCGAAATATGCCTGCTGGTTTACACTTGTCACTTCCATATTGAACGTTTCTGCATCCAATGTAATATTTCCGCTCAATGCCGTTTCTGGCTTAAAGCTTTGAGCAATCAAATGAAGTGAAGAAACGGAAGCCCGTTGCTCCTCCAATGAAATTGGTACAATAGCATCTTTTGTATAGCCGATTACGTAAGGAGCTGTACCCTTGTCTTCAAGTTCATCGTACGAAATTGTAACGAGCGACTGCCGCCTTGCCTGAGCTAAAGCTTTTGCATCGGCAATCGGCTGATAACCGTAAGGCTGGCCAACGGAAGATGCAGGAGCCAATATATCCGAGTTGATCGTTTCCTCAACTTGGAGTTCTTGGCCAGGATTTAAATTCCCTAGCGACATTAAGCGGGTTCCTGTCCAGATTGAAACGTCTTCTATTGCAAATGGGAAGTTATTGGTGATGGTTCCCGCTATTGTACGATTCGCCACATTTAACTGGACATCAAAATCTCCGGTATTTTCAATATAAGATTCGCCCATGATCGAAGATACAGACCAATAACGCATATCGCGCAAAGTCATACTATTGCCGGCAACCTGCCGCTCTAATATTGCCGCTTGATGAGGCTCTTCCTCTGTCATTTGCGACTTCAGGCGGTAGCTCATCGTCGTAGAAGCAGGAGCCTTGAATTGGTAATCTCCGCCTCGATTCGATAACAAAGAATTAATGTAATAGCCATTCAATCCATTATTTGCATCCACTTCAAAAAATCCAGTTTGCTGAATTTGGGCATTGCCGATGCGATCTTTTGCGCCAAGTGCAAAAAGGCCGATAGAAGTCAGGATTGCTGCTGCCGGGATAATGAACCAAGCATATTCACGCTTGTCCTTTTTCTTTAATATGACATAAAGCACTGGAATAATTAGTAGAATATAAAGAATGATAATACCCATGATCAATGTTTTCGATACCGCAAAGCTTTCAAACAATTCGTTGACTTCCCCGACTTGGTAAGCCATCCTTTCCGACAAAGTTTCGCCTTGGAAGTTTGCATTCAAAGTGCTGGTGTTTTGAAGAAACCCGCTCATAAGTTTAGGATACCCTTTTTGAGATGAAACACTTTCATCCCCTAAAGAAAAGCTGGTTTGCGTCAATGTCCCAGAGCCGATTTGTCGGCTCGCAGCGAGCACTTGCCCTTTGTCTTCCAAAAGAATTTTTGCGCCATCTTTCGTTGTAGCTTCAAATGCCGGAACTTGCTCTTCCAAGCCTGGAACTGCGGCTTCTAAAGGTCCACCTATATCCAGCGGCAAAAATTCACTTAAGTTGCCGAGTTCCGCGGACAGATTCCCAGTCGAGCCGACCACCACATGGCCGCCTTGCTGAACCCACTGAAGAACAGCTTGCTGAACCGCATCGGGCAAGTCGCTATACGCAAATTCATCAATCACTAAATAATCAACAATTTCCCAAGCCACCGCTTCTGTCGGCAACTTAAATTGGTTCATTTGGTTTAAGTGGAACAATTGTGGAGTTCCACTGCTGCCTGCCGAGACTTCTTTCAGTTGTTGAAGGCGGTCGGAATTGGATGTCAAACTGGCTATAAAAAGATCCATCGGTGTGAAGTAATTTGGCTTTAATGTTTTTGATCCATTATACTTGATGGATTTCCCTTCCTTCCAACCACCTTCAAATAAAAATATATTTTGGCTGGATATGCTAGCCATATATGACATGTCGGATAATCCTGTTGATGCCACCTGTATGGTTTTGGTTTCTCCACTGGCTAGTTCAATCGGCACAGCTAATCCTGCCCCCAATGAATAGCTTTCAGAATAGCTGAGCACCAAATCGCCTGAAAAAGCCGACCCATTGTTCGTTAATGTGAATTGAAGCGGCAAGCCTTTCTCGTATTTCACTTTATTTTGCAGCCCGGCACTTGCATCAACGGTTATATTCGGAGCAGCAAGCGAAGCTTGCGGCAACAAAAATAATCCACATAAAATTGCGCTTGCCACTATGGCTACCAAGCGACTATGCATAATGTATCCCCCTTTTTATACTCTCTTCCAATTAGTACGTTGCGCATGTTAAATAGTTCCTTCTTCACAGAAAAAAAGTTAGCCACTCGGCAGCAGTTTGTTTGCTGTTTGACGGCATTTTTTCTTCGCATAGAAATGCTGAACAGGCATCAGGCCTTTTCGCAAAACACCTTCTGCATAGCTGCACTTACTGAAGGTATGAAAAGTGCATAGAACGACAAGAAAGGCTGTCGAGAAATAATATCTCGACAGCCTTTCTGTTAAAGTGTTTTAAAAAATTGATGGATAAAGCTTGGCATGATTCCAAGAATCGCTTCATCAGGATTAAGCTTTGAATGGTGGAGGCCAAATTCGGAATCTACACCTGCCCAAAACATCACCCCTGGAATCTCAGCTGTAAAATAGCCAAAGTCTTCACCGGTCATAGCGGCTTCGCTTCTTATGGCTTTAATGCCATCAAATGTTTCCGCAAACTTCAAAAATTCTTCGGCAAGCACCGCATCATTATCAACTTCAAGATAGCTGGAACCATAATCGATGGACACACGGCAATTGTAAGCTTCTTCAACTGCCCGGCAAATTGCCTCGATGCGCTTTTTAACCTTTGCCATTGACTCGTTGTTCAACGTCCGGATTGTTCCTTCTAACCTTGCATGTTCGGCAATGATGTTCTGTACAGTACCGGCGCTTAGCTTGCCGACCGTGAGCACCGCGCTGTCCATCGGATTGATGTTGCGGCTGACAATCGTCTGCAGCTGCATCAGCAGCGATGCCGCTGCGACCGCCATGTCTTCCGTTAAATGGGGATAAGCGGCGTGCCCGCCTTTGCCATGCAGATCGATGAACAGCTCAGACGTATTGGCGAATAACAAGCCTGGTTTTGTCGCCACTGTTCCAACCGGATGTTCCGGCGCCACATGCAAGGCGCAAATCAGGTCCGGCAAAAAATCCTGCTTATCGGTTTTTAGCCATTCCAATAACGGCAACGCACCGCCTGGACCTTCTTCTGCCGGCTGAAACAAAACTACTGTGTCGTTCTCAAGTGGCTCTTCGATCAATTTTTCCAAAAGACCAAGCGCCGTCGCCATATGGATATCATGTCCGCATGCGTGCATAAAACCTGGATGCACTGAACTGAATGGCAAACCCGTTTCTTCAGCAATCGGCAAGCCGTCGATATCCGTCCGCCATCCGATGGTTTTCGTTGGATTCACTCCTGCAACTTTCACTGCGATTCCAGTTCTCCATTGGGCTACTTCCAGCTTTTCCTGTGGAAGCGAAGAAATGCGTTCAAGTAAATAGTGCTGGGTTTTAACTTCTTGGAAGCCGATTTCCGGAATTTCGTGCAAGTCTCTTCTGATTTTCACTAAATCCATGTGAAGCACCAATTAAAGCTGTCTTAGTTCGTGTTTGATTTCTGTTTTCGAGCGAGTTTTTTCATCCATCAGCTTCAAGACTCGTGCCGGAGTTCCGCCGACCACTGAGTTCTCAGGAACATCTTCGATAACAACTGCACCTGCTGCAACAACAGCCCCTTTGCCGATGCGGACGCCTTCAAGGACCACTGCATTAGCGCCGATCATGACATCGTCCTCTACGATAACTGGCGTGGCTGAAGCCGGCTCGATAACACCAGCCAAGACAGCACCTGCGCCAATGTGGCAGTTTTTGCCGACAGTTGCGCGGCCGCCAAGGACTACGCCCATATCGATCATGGTTCCATCACCGATCACTGAACCGATATTGATGACAGCACCCATCATGATTACACAGTTATTTCCAATTTCAACATTTTCACGGATGAAAGCGCCCGGTTCAATTCGGCTGTTGACATTTTTCATATCAAGCAACGGAATGGCAGAATTTCTGCGGTCGTTTTCCACAGCATAGTCTTCAATAGCGGATGAGTTTGCTTCCAATACAGGTTGGATTTCAGACCATTCACCAAATACTGTTGCACTGTTGTTTTCGCCAAAAACTTTGGCAGAAGCGCCAAAATCAAGCGATGCCACGTTCTCGCCTTTTACATAGACTTTTACAGGCGTCGTCTTTTTCGCATTCTGTATGTACGAGATAATTTCATTTGCATCCATTTGTTTCATCATCAAACCTCTTTCTATAAGTAATGAATCAATTATATCGGAAGTTGAATAAAAATTCATCCACTTCACTCAAATAAAGCGGCGTGTTTTTTTACAATTTCTACGAATGCCTCCACTTGCCGCAAATGAAAAGCCGACTCATAGCCGATCAGCCAAGTGTCTCTTGTTAATTCCAGTTCTTCTGCATTGCTTGAAAGCGGTACAGTGTGGACATTTTCTGTACCATTCAATGTAATCGACGGCAATATAGCGTATCCGATTCCATTGACGGCCATCTGCTTGCACGTTTCGATTTGGTCAACCGTAATTTGCCGCTTGGGGTTGGAATCGAAATGTTTTTGCCACCACTGCTGAATTTCTTCGTAATAATTGGAATCGCTTTTAAATTGGATAAATGGCCGCTCCGTTTCCATTACTTGGTCCAGTGAATCGATTTCTTTATCCACTAAATATAAGATATCCCTGAACAAATGGATTTTAGGGCCTTTCCAATCGGTATGGCCCCGAACGATGCCGATATGCGCCTCCCCTTCATAGAGCGCCCTTGCAATCTCCGAGCTCCAGCCGGTTATGAGTTGAATTTTCGCTTCAGGATAAAGGGTGACAAAGTCCTTAAGCACTTTGGGCAGCCAATTTTGGCCGATGATTGTCGCACAGGCGATTTTCAATGTGCCATGCACTTTTGATGTTAAGGTATGCAGCACTTCAAATACTTCTTCTTTGCGCTGCAGCACTTCATTGGAATAGCCAATGACCAATTCCCCTGCCGGCGTCGGAGTCAACCCTTTTTGAGAGCGGATAAACAATTGTTCCCCCCACTCTTTTTCAATTGATTGAAGCCGCTGAGAAAGAGCCGGCTGGGACAGGAAGAGGCGTTCAGCCGCTTTTCTCATATTTCCTTCTTCAGCAAGCACTTTTATAATCAGTTCTTCATTTGACATTGCTTTTCGCCCCTTTCTTTCTTGGCAAGCCGAAAATCAGCATTAAGCTGACCGCCGCAAACAACGCCGTTACACTATAGACATTTTGAAGCGATGAGGACAGTCCTTCCTGCAAAAAAACCAAGGTTTCAGTTGAAATGCTGGATCGGCTTTTTTCTGTCAGCAAGCCATTGATGGCTTCGACTGACATGTTTTCGCCCCGGTCATTAAAGTAATTTAATAGCGATGAATTTAAGATGCTTCCAAGAAGCGCCACTCCCATGGTGCTGCCCAAGTTCCGCATAAACATGAATGATGCCGTGGCCGATCCGCGCTGTTCATAGGAAACTGCCGCCTGAATCGATACGATAAACGCTGTGCTTGTGAGCCCCATGCCGACACCGACGAAAAAGCTGGAAGTTGCAGCCCAAAAAGGCCCAGATTCCGGGCGCATAAAAACAAATAGCAAGGTGCCGATCACCAGAAAAATACAACCAGCGAGCGTCGTCCGAAAATAACCGATCCGAATCAACAGCCTTCCCGAAAAAAATGCAGCCACCGGCCAGCCGATCGACATAGCCGTTAACGTAAATCCCGCGATTGCTGCAGGCTGTTCCATCACACCTGTAACGTAAGTAGGCAAATAGCTGGTAACTCCGATGACAATAATCCCGGTCGCTAATGACACCAAATTTGCATAGAGAATCGCCTTGTTTTTCCAAATATCAAAAGGCATCATCGGATCTTTTGCTCTTCGCTCGATCATCACAAAAATAATTGCGCTGGCCAAAGTGCCGCTTAATAACAGCAGCGTTTCGTTAGAAATCCAATTGAATCCGACTCCGCCTTCAACGAGCCAGTAAAGAAAACAAGTAAGCGACACCGTTAACATTAAAGCGCCCGCATAGTCAATCGAAGGCTTTTGATGTTTTGGCGGCTCTACTAAAAACAGCATAACCCCAAGCAACGCCAAAATGCCAAGCGGAATGTTTACCCAAAAAACGTATTCCCAACCAATCGTAGCGACTAACACCCCGCCAATCGCTGGGCCGGTCACTGCAGATATGCCCCATACACTCGATAAATACCCTTGAATTTTTGCACGCTCTTCTGCCGAATAAATATCTCCGACTATGGTAGTTGCAATTGGCAAGACCGCCCCAGCGCCAACCCCTTGTATAAAACGGTAAAAAATGAGTTCTTCCATGGATGTGGCAAAACCGCATATTAAAGAACCAGCCAAAAACAGCAAAATTCCGACAGTAAAGACCGGTTTCCTGCCGAAAATATCAGATAATTTCCCGTATAAGAGCACTGTTACTGTGCTCATCAAAAGATAAGCCGAAAAAACCCAGCTGTATTTGGAAAACCCTCCAAGATCCGCTGAAATGCTTGGCATTGCGGTGGAAACGATAGTCGCTTCAACAGCTCCAATAAACATGGCAAGCATCACCGATGCCAACACAAGAGGGCGATTCGTTTTTTTCATAAGTTATGTACCTTCTTCCCGCCGACAGAAAAAAGGCCTCTTTAAAGAGACCTTTCATCATCCTTTATTGAGTGTTTCTGATTTGGTAGATTTGCTTTTTCAATTGCTTCAAGATGACGCGCCGAGTTAAAATCCCCATAAACATGCCTTCATCGTCCACTACACAAAGAAAGTTCTGGTTGATCAACAAATCCAATGCCCGCTGGAAGCGGTCGTTTATTTTAATTAAGGTAAGATCCGTCTGCATAATCTCTTCGACTCGTATTTCCGGCAAACGTTCGTATTCGATGTGATTCATGCCTAAAATTGACTCCGTTATGCGCTGCGCATTGATCAAACCGCAAAACCGGTATTTCAAATCTAGAACGGGTACTGCCGAATAACCTGTTTTCGTTAATACAAGCAATGCATGTTCAGCACTATTGCCTAATTGAACATGAGCAACTTTTTCAGACGAAATGATGTAATCTTCAATTCGAGTTTCAAGAAAATCTCTGCTCGGTAATGAAATCATGTGCATTACTCCTTCTGCTGCCCGTGATAAAGAATTTAAACGATTCGCCTTCATCATAACACAACATCTTAACTGAAACTATTTAATTGTGAGCGCTATCTTTTCTTAAAATGGAAATTTATTCAGCCATTGTCCGCCATCAAGTGTCACAATTTCGCCGTTCATATACGAAGCTTTATCAGACATGATGAATGCAGCAAGTTCCGCGACTTCTTCCGGCTTGCCTAAACGCCCCAGCGGAATCGATTCAAGCGTGCGTTTGGCAGCTTTTTCAGATTCCCACAGCTTATCAGCTCCGCCTGTCCGCTCAATCGGCCCTGGGGCAATGCCATTTACCCGAATACCATACTGAGTGCCCCACTCGACGGCCAATGTCCGTGTCAACGACATGACACCCGCTTTTGCGGCAGCCGAATGAGCTACACCCGCCCCCGCATTCCAAGCGTATGTAGCTAGCATATTAAGAATATTCCCCTTTATGCCATTTTCAATCCAATAATTTCCGGCGGCATGCGAGCAGAAAAACGTTCCGTTCAAGACAATGTCGATAACGGATTTCCAGCCATTTGGCGATAGCTTCTCCGCATGGACGATGAAATTCCCGGCGGCATTATTCACTAGACCATCCACTCTTCCAAATGTATCATGTGCAAACTTTACCATCGCTTTGGCATGTTCCGGCTCGCGGACATCCATTTGGAATACTTCGACTGATCCACGCGCTCCTTTTATTTGGACGACCGCTTCGTTTAAGCGCTCCATATCACGGCCCGTAATGACAACGTTTGCTCCTTCTGAAGCGAACTTCTTTGCCATATGCAGCCCTATTCCGCTTGAACCGCCTGTGACAATAATCGTTTTGTCTGAATACATTTCATATCCCCCTCTGCATTATAATTCTGAAGAAAAAATACTAGCTGCCTATGTTCTTGTTCGGTATACACTTACAGAAAATTTTGATATGATAAAGAAGCAGAAAATTATTTTATTTTCTTAGAAAGGAATGAGTTCATGGCAGTTCGAAAATCGGAAGCGGATATTGCACAAGCAATTTTCACCGTCAACAGGCATGCAAAAACTGCACCCGATAACCAATACTTGTACGCTTTGAAAAAAGAAGCGCTCATGGCAATGATTCTTCAAGGCCGCGCTAAGAAAATCGGCCTACACTTCAGTAAAAACCCTCGGAAAAGTCAACAGCAATCTTCAGTCCTCGTCAAATGCGGTGAATATTACTTTCATATGCTACCGAAAAAAGAAGACTTTGAGCAACTTGACCATTTGGGCCACTTGGATGAGTCGTACCGCAATCCACCAAGCCGCATGAATTTAAAAGTGGCGAAAGAAATTCTAAGTGAATTGACGGGTTTGCAGCCGGAAAAGAAAAAATCGCCAGTGCCAGCAATCCCGAAGCCCTATACCACTCGGCAGACAGACCGGTTTTACACACCCAAAAAGTCATATTTTGACTAAACCTGAAAGCTTTAGACTGTTGCAGTCTCTAGCTTTTTTATTTGTCGAAATACTTGATGAGTGTCTGTGTTCCATTGTCATTATAGCCTTCGGCCGCTAAGCTTTCGTACATTTGAAGCGATAAACGCAGGCCGGGCAGATCCAATCCCCACGCCTCTGCTTCTTCCGCCGCTATTTTCATGTCTTTGATAAAATGCTTGATGTAGAAGCCAGGTTCAAAATCCTCTTTTATCATCCGCGGAGCCAAGTTCGACAATGACCAAGAACCGGCTGCCCCTGTGGAAATTGACCTTAAAACCGTTTCTGGGTCAAGCCCTGCTTTTTTTGCATAGATGAGAGACTCGCACACGCCGATCATATTGGACGCAATGTTGATTTGGTTGCACATTTTGGTATGCTGGCCGGATCCGGCCGGCCCTTGATAAATGATGTTCTCGCCAAACAGTTCCAGTAAAGGCAGCACGCTGATAAATGTCGGCTGTTCGCCGCCTACCATGATGGATAGCGTCCCTTTTTGTGCACCGATATCACCGCCAGAGACAGGAGCATCAAGTGTATGTATTCCTCTTTCAGCTGCCGCTTGAAAAATTCGCTGTGCCAAATTCGGTTTTGACGTCGTCAAATCAATCAAGACCGCATTTTCTTTAGCGTGCTGCAACAAACCATTTTCTCCAAAATAAACTTCTTCCACATCTTGTGGATAGCCGACCATCGTGAAAATCACGTCAGCTTTGTCTGCCACTTGCTTCGGCGATTCAAAAAGCATTGCTCCTGCTTCCACTAGGTTCTCAGCCTTTTTGGCTGTGCGTGTATAGATGGCCACTTCGTGGTGATTGTCCAGCAAATGCTTCACTAAACTATTGCCCATAACTCCTGTTCCAATAAATCCTAATTTCATCTGAGATCCTCCCCTTCCGCTTATCTTCAGTTTATCAAAAATCTTCAGTTAATTCACCGTCTGTTTTAAAACAAAAAAAGAAGCCGATCCGTAGAACGGACCGACCACAAAAGGGGGAAATGAGAATGTTGCTGTGTTCAAATATACAATACCCCTAAGGCACCTCTTTAAACATTTAATTTCAAATATTTTTCTTTTATTTTTTGTATTTCTTCCAAAAATGGCAGCGCTTTTGTTTCTGAAATCTGTCCATTGCCGTACCGGACAAAATCATAAGTTTCGAAAAACTGGTCGTTTGTTGTCCATTCCATTCGTTTCAGCCATTCCCGAACAGTTTCGTGTTTGTCCCGCCCTTTATCCGCTCGTTTTGCAGCCTGCTCGAAATCACGGAACGCTTCACGGACAATGTCCAACTCTACAATTGCATACCGAAGTTCTGGAGTTGCCGTTGAAGATTGGAGAGGAGCAACAGCAGATCGTTCAATCTCAATATTGTTTGCTTCCTTCTTTTCTTCTTTTTCGTTTTTTGTTTTGCGCAGCCAAAGAAAAAGCGAAAAAAGCAGAACAAGCAAAATTCCAGTGAAAATAAGTTCAAAAGGAAGATCGGCTGCTGCAGGATTCGCTCCATCAGCCAGCGAATCCACAGGATCTTGTGTATCCATGTTTTCAATATTTTGCTGCTTTTGTTCTTCGCTCGACAAGCCATTCAAAAAAACCACCAGTTTGTCCATCAAAAAAGCCAGCGGCCACAAAGCGATGCGGAATAGCCCGCCTAGCAAAGCTCCCAACGCATATCTCGTGTCATCAATTATGGAATAGACCATCACGCCTCCAGCGGCAGACAACCCCAAAATACCGATGGCCGTAAGCAATAGCTGCTTGAGTGAAGCACCATCGTTTCTGTATTTCATATAGCGGTGCAGCAACCGGGATACTACATAAAAAGAAATGGCGGTAATGGCGATAGTATAAAGAATGCCGCTTTTTCCGCCTGCCGGATTGATCAGGCTGATAAACAGCACAGCCCCAAACAGCAAAATAAATTTAAGCAGATACCTGCTATCTGATTCAATCTCTTCTTCATTAGCCGAAAACCGCATATGCAGCCGATAAACAGCTGCTAGTATAAAAATCAGTACAGCAATCATAGAAGCGCCGGCAAAAAAAGCGGAGCACATTAATCCCGCCCCGATTAACAATGCAAGGCCCGGCTTGTAAGAAACTTTTAGAAATGTAAAAAACGCTGCGAACGCCACAACTCCACTAAGCACAAGCCAAACAAACGGCGGCGGGGCATCCATCTTAATATCGATAAAAACAAGAAATAATGAAAGCAGGAAGGCATCGAGCATGAAATTCGAAGCTGCAAGAAAACGCTGGGTCATGCCGTCTCCCCTCCTTTATGGCTTTCTAAAATGCCTAAATTGGTCCGTGCCTGCCATTTTGCGATAAAACGGCTTGCATCTGCCAATTCATCGGTCAATAAATACGTACTGAACGGCAAGTCGATATGGACATCCAGATGTGCCAGCATCGAACGAAGCGGAATAGTTGAATGATTTTTCGATATAACCGACAACATCTCTAAAGCTTTTTGCCGTTGGGTGGTTCCTGCTTCAGCCGCTAGATAAAAGTATGGGAATTTGCCGGCTGAGCGCATATTGATGGCGATAGCGTATGGAATATTTTCAGCGTAGCAATTTTCAATATAGCCAGCCAGTTCTTCGATGCGCTCTTCTAAATTGTGGATTGTCGCATATCCGCTTGCCGCATCCAGAATAAATAGCATCGATTCATTCGTCACTTTGGCGTAAATTTTTGTTTGAAGCGTCTGGGCACGCACGCTTGCTTTCCAGTGAATTTGATTGAACTGGTCGGTCGGCACATAATCCCGCGTGCCAACTGGCTGGAATACATCATCGAATAGTGAATGTTTCAGGTTGAATTGGCCCGGTTTTTGGCGCGCTGGAATATATGCCAGCGAAATATTCCCCAATTTCGGATAGACAAGAAGTTCCTGCAAAACCATCGGCTGATATTCAAGAGTCGCACTTCCTTCTGCAAAAGGATGCGGAATGATGAGTTCCATTTTGTGAATCCTTGATAAACCTCTTTTTCGCCCGATCAATGGAATGCGCACAACCACCTTCTGATTTAGTCCAATCGTAAACGGCACATCCATTTCAAGCGTTTCTGTAAAGTTGCTTGTATCATTCCCTAGGGGTGTAACGGCATCGTGAAAGGAAAGTTTTAATATTCCTCCCCAAATCGGAAGGCCCTTATTTTCAAATTCAAGTTCCCACGAAGTTTCTCCGCCGTTTAAAATACGTTTTCGGCTTTTAATATTTCGGAATTCCAATTTTTTGCCGACATGCTTGAAATAAAGCAGTTGCAGGCCCACAACAACCAAGACAGACGCTATGATTGCGGCAGCAGAAAATTGCAGGAAGATCACCAATAAGAAAAAGAATACAGCCAATAATCCGAAAAGGCCTTTTATGCTTTTAGCATTATAGTCATGGCGTATCCAGACCATTCAAAGCGCCTCAACCGGCGAAGCTATTGTTAGAGCGATTTTTCGCAGCACGTCGGCAGGGTCATGGATGAGCATGCCTTCCGGATTCAGTAAAATCCGGTGAATTGCCACCGGTTCAAATATGTATTTAACATCGTCCGGTGTCACAAAAGCACGGCCATCGATAAATGCTTTTCCCTGAGCCGCATGGACAAGTGCTAATGCAGCACGCGAACTCAATCCAAGCTCGATCATCGGGTGCTCCCGGGTAGCTCGCACAAGTGCCACAATATACTTCTCAATGTCTTCATGAACCGCCACTTTTTTCGCCGATGCCGACCATTCCCGGACTTCTTCGATTGAAGCGACAGAGCGGATTTCTTTTTTATGGGATACGTTATCGCGGAAATTGCGGATAATCGCCATTTCTTCTTCAAAATTCGGGTAACCGATTTCCAGTCGAAACAGAAAGCGGTCCAATTGTGCTGCTGGAAGTGGAAATGTGCCTTGTTGCGATTCCACTGGATTTTGTGTTGCAATTACGATAAATGGATTGGGTAATTGCACTGTTTCCCCGTCTATCGTTGCCTGTTTTTCTTCCATTGCTTCAAGCAAACTGGATTGGGTCCGCGGCGTAGCGCGATTAATTTCATCTGCCAGCAGCAAATTAGTCAAGACTGCGCCTGGACGGAGTTCGAACTCTTGCGATTTCGGATTAAAAAAACGGATGCCTGTAACGTCGGAAGGCAGCACATCCGGTGTAAATTGCAAGCGCTGAAAAAGGCCTTGGAAAGAACCTGCAAATGCTTTTGCCATCCATGTTTTTCCTGATCCTGGCACACTTTCAAGCAAGACATGCCCTTCTTGGATTAACGCAATTAACATAAAATCGATTTCTTTCTCTCTGCCTACAACCAATTCATTTAGATGTGCCTTTACTCTGGCTAGACTCCCCACAATATTTCCCCCTTGTTTTTGCTAATTCTCCACGATTTATTTAGCTGGATCCTCGGTGTACGTATAAACGGTTGTGCCATGATGGAATGCAGTACCCCTGAAATGCTTGAAGTCGGGGCGGGTGATCAACACCGCACGAAAATCCAAAAATTCTTCTTTCTGGATAGTAGCCGAGGATATCTCCCCAGCTTTTAACTGGTCGAGCATTCTGTTGTAATCTGTCATCTCAATTCTCCTTTTGCTTTCATATAATGCAGCAAATTCTGTTATAATAATCAACGAACGAATAAGATTCCGTCCATTCAATAAAAATCACTCTCTTGAAGTGGTTACTTCCCCATTTGCAATAGAAGGACTCTCCATTATTATACAATAACTATAGAGGAGAACCATCTTTGTTCTTGCCGTTCTTTCGATGCAGAAGTTCGGTTTTTATATTTAGGAGGATTTTTATGTTCAGATTTTTTAAAAGCCATAAACTCATTCTTTTTATTCCATTGGCTTTTTGGCTCTACAACTGGTCATTTGAGAATACTGCAATTTTCTGGTACATGTATCCATTTGCTATACTCGTTCTAATGTCAGCTTCGATTGTTTTCAGCAAAATTTCCGATGAACTGCCTACCTGGAAATCACTGATTTTCGGTCTTGGCTATGGCACACTCATATATGGAATCATCGCCCTTGGTTATCGCCTGCTTCAATTCTTTCCCATACATATTGACAACAGCGTATCAAATTTTCTGGCAGTCTTGGCGCCGACATCCATTTGGCATTATTTGCTCCTAATGTTCATCATTGTTCCGGGTGAAGAAGTTTTTTGGCGCGGTTTTGTCCAACAGCAACTGAAACGGTACATGCCAACATTTACCGCCATTCTTTTGTCTTCTGTTCTTTTTGGACTTGCCCTTGGGGTCGGCGGATTTTGGCCCGGTCAATTCGCCGGACTCGCGGCAGGCCTAGTTTTAGGGGCGCTGTACGAATGGAAACGGAGCATGCCGCTCATTATCATCGCGCATCTTGTCATGATTGTCCTGCTGTTTTTAGTCCAACCATTGCCGATGCCATAATGAGCCAATGGTTCAACGCCAACCCGTGCAGCATTCTTCTGTACGGGTTTTTCTACAATAATATTTCTGGCCAAAACATACAAAAAAGACGTATCGGAAAAAATCCAATACGTCTTTTTGTATGTTCAGTAAGACAAGTCTTTAATCGAAAGGCCAAGCTTTTTCATCAATTCAATCGCCTGTTCTTTTTCATCGTGCGATAATGCGCTTGTCAATTCATGCAGTTTCTTCTCATGCTCAGGAAAAATTTCTGCCATAAACTCTTTGCCTTTTTCTGATATCTCCGCATATGTGACACGGCGATCAGTCGGGCAATTTACGCGGGTGATAAATCCTCGTTTTTCCAGTTTGTCGATAACATATGTAATCGATCCGCTGGCCAACAGAATTTTTCCGCCGATTTTTTGGAGCGGCTGTTTCCCTTTATGGTAAAGAAGTTCCAACACAGCAAATTCAGTCGGGTTGACTCCGTTCTCTTGAAAAAAATGATTGGTCTGTTCGGAAATCGCTTTATGGGCTCTGGATAAAACGATAAATAGTTTTAAGGATTGCTTTACTTCTTCATTCACATTAACCACTCTTTTCCACTTGTTAACCTTTAATACTCTAATTATAGCTCTTTTTGGCTGAAATGGCACGGCTTTACTCCCCCTAAAATGTTATCCGATAATTACGCGTTCTTTCGGATAATGGAAGTTTGTCGCATCTGTCTTTCCTCCTATTGTGTACAGGAAAGAAATCAAGCCGACGCGGCCGATAAACATTAGAATCATAATAATCAATTTCCCGGTGACCGATAAATCACTGGTCAAGCCGAGCGACATCCCGCATGTTCCGAAAGCAGAAGTGATTTCAAATATAATTTCCACTAAAGAAGCATTCGGTTCGGTAATTAGTAAAGCCATTGTAGCTGCTAGTACGATAAAAATAGCCAATATGATAACAGCAAAAGCACGAAAAACATCTATTAATTGAATTTCCCGTTTGAAAATCTGGATGGTGTTTTTTCCTCGCGCAAAATTGATCAAAAACAGTATGGCGATTGCAAAAGTGGTTGTACGAATCCCTCCGCCGACTGAACTTGGAGATGCGCCGATAAACATCATTGCGCTCAGGAATGTGCTTGTTGCATCACTGAACTGGGTGACGTCAAACGTAACCAAGCCGCCTGAGCGGGTAGAAACCGAGTGGAACATGGAGGCAAAAAGCATTTCGTGCCAGTTCAAGCCTTTAAAAGCTTTCGTCATTTCCAGCAATAAGATCCCCAATGTGCCAATCACCAGCAAAATAGCAAAAGTAGAAGTGGTGATTTTGGTAAACAGAGAAAAACGGAAATTCTTATTTTTGTTTGAAAGAAACTCCTTCACTTCGATTAAAACCGGAAAACCAATAGCTCCTAGAATGATTAATATCATATTCAGAATCTGCACAAAATAATCATTAAAATAAGGTACTAAAGATTGCCCTGTGATATCAAAGCCGCCATTGGTCGTCGCAGAAACAGCAGCAAAAACGCCATGGAGCAATGCTTCATTGAATGTATCATAATATTGGGTGAAATATAATGTAAAAATGATAGCCCCTGTAGCTTCGATAATCAGCAAAATACTGATGATGTTCCGGATGAGCATAACGACGCCTGACATATTCAGCTGATTATGGTCTACCATGATCAGCTGCCGTTCTCTTAAGCCAATTCGTTTCCCGATTATCAGCCAAAAAAACGTACCAATCGACATGATGCCGATTCCGCCTAACTGCAAAATGAAAATAATTACGATAATCCCATATACCGAATAAGTTTCCGCAATGTTCACTGCGGTCAAGCCTGTAACACTCACAGCACTTACAGCGGTAAAAAGCGTATCAATTATAGACACTTCTACGCCAGGCCGGTGCACATTTGGCAGCCTAAGCAAAAGAAAGGAAATAGCGGTCGCTATAAAATAATACGCAACGATAGCCTGTGCAGGAGTTGCGCTGCGGATTCTTTGAAACGTTTTATTCATGATGATCATTATTCCTTTCAGCTTTCGTCCTCTACCCATTTTAAGAAAAGAATCACTAAAAAGAAAGAGATTCGTGAAAATCTCTTTCCTTTGTCTTCCATCAAACAACTGCTTTTGATAGTTTATTCTTTTTTCTTGTTACTTTTCCGCTTTTCCTTTGGCTGCTTTTCGGTTTTTTCTTTCTTATTGGAGGCATTTGTATTTTCCTTTTTAGTTGCATTGTTTTTCTTAGCTTGCTTTGGTTGTTCTTTTTGCTTTTCTTTAACTTTTGGACTCTTGTCTTTTTGATCTATTGCCTTGGAATCGGAATTGTTTTTTGATTTGGTTTTTGTTTCATCTTCTTTCTTTTTCAATTGAAGAGATTTTCCCTCTTTTTTTCTTGGTTCACCGGAAGGCTCGTTTTTTCTGCTTTCAGTTTTTTCTTTAGCCTTTTCATTAGCTTTTTCTTTAGCTTTTTCTTTAGCTTTTTCTTTAGCTTTTTCTTTAGCTTTTTCTTTAGCTTTTTCTTTAGCTTTTTCTTTAGCCTTTTCATTAGCTTGTTCTTTAGCTTTTTCTTTAGCTTTTTCTTTTTCTTTAGTCTTTTTTGGCTCTTTAGCCTGGTCTTTTTCTTTAGTTTTATTCTTAGCTTTTTCCTCTTTGTTTGTTTCGCCGCCTGTGTTCTTTGCTTCATCTTCGGTTTCATTGCTCGGTTCTGTTTTTTTGTGCTGTATCAGTGTAGAGTCAGAAACCAACTGGCTGACCGGAACTTTCTCTTTAACTGATTTTCTCCATTGGGCTTTTGTTGCCTTTTTTAATTGGACTGCCACATCATCTTTTGCAACTTTCAATGACACAGCTTTAACCGTCTTTCCAGCGGCAAGTCAGTTTCTGTCCCATTTACAGTCGTAATAGTGATCTCCTTTGTGGAATTGGTCAAGGAAACAGAAATCACCTTGTCCAAAACATAGTCGAGCGGCTGGTTTTTCCACCCTTTTAGGCTGTCTGCAAGCTCTTCACCGTCTTTGTTTAGACCGCGCAAAGATATGATTTTTCCATCTTCGCCAATTCCAAGTTCCACACCTGGATTAATCTGCACTTGAATATAAGCGTATGCTTCTTGAGGCGGGGATAGAAGTGCAAAGATGATAGCAAAAATTGCAGCAGCAGCAAGAACCGGTGCCCAAGCTATTTTTAAAGCACTTTTCTTTTTAGCCATTGGATAAAAATAGCCTTCTTCGCCTATGCCTATGTCTGCAGCCGGCCGCCCTTTAACAAACCGCCCATTTGGCAGGATGAAGACAGAACGGTTATCCTTCAGTTCTACACAAATACCTTTTTGCATCTGCATCAGTTTAACCGCTCCTTTAAATAATCTTTTAGATAATGCAAATCGCTCATTAATAGTAACGCTATAGCAATTATGTATTTTCGGTTCCGTTCAATCGTTTTCCGTGAAACCTTGACCAATTGCTCGATATCTTTCACTGGCAATTTCTTTTTTTCAAGCAAGTACGTTTTGTATTCATCAGTCTCTACAACCAACTGGGAAATTTGAATTGCAGTTCTGCGGGCATCTTCATGTGCAGGAGAAGCGTCCGCTAAAATTTGGAATGACAACCCATATTCAGTGAGCATTTTATCAAAAAGAAGAATTTCATCGCGTCTTTTTTCAGCTTGCTGCTGAACATGGAAACGCTCCAACGCTTCCCCATCTGAAATACGGCTCCCTGTCTCTTCTTCGCTATTGTTTCTAAAATCATGGCTATACTCATGGCGCCCTGCTTCTTTTCGGATAAAATCAATCATCCTTCTCCGGATAACCATATGAGCAAACGTTAAAAAGGAAGCATTCTTCCCTTCTTCAAATTTCTCAACAGCTTCATGAAATGCTGTCAAAGCAATACTATATTCATCATCGTGGTCATCGATGAACCGCTTGCATACTTGAGCCGCCGTTTTTTTCATAAAAGGAGTGTAAAAATAGAGCAAATCTTGCATTGCTTCTTCATTGCCTTTTTGTGCTTGCACCGCTAGCACTTCAGCATCTGATTTTTCTCCTTGTCCAAAAACTCCCGATATAATCGACAGCAGCATGCTGTTCACCTCTTTTCAATCTGGCATTAATACTGATTGTAACGGCAGAATTTGGAATTGAAAAGAGCCTTAATATTTTTTAAGCAATACTATATAACTATTCGAGCCTTCTCTGCTTTTTCTGTCCGTCTCCACGATTTACAGGCAAATAAAAAGGCCTCCATAATGGAAGCCTTTCAAAACTATGCATTTTCTTGTTTGTTTTGTCTGGCGCCTAAAATTCCACCAATGACTACGATTCCGACCAATACAGTCCAGAAAATGATATTCCATGTTGTGGAATGAGGAAATTCATGAGGCAAGACGGCGACGTTTTCATGGGACAGCGTAATGACCAAAAGCTTGACGCCAACCCAGCCGACAACAACAAAAGCAGCTGTTTCGAGCTGCGGGTATTTTTCCAGAAGCTGAACAAATTTATGGGCGGCAAAACGCATGAGAATCACACCGATCAAACCGCCAGCTAGCATTACAATAAATTGGCCTGCATTGATTCCGCCAATGTCAAATCCGCCTAAATGCGGCAGTGTTACCGCTAAAGCTACAGCCGCCAACATAGAATCAATAGCAAACGCAATATCCGCCAATTCCACCTTCAAAACGGTCATCCAGAAGCTGGAGCCTTTTTTCGGTTCCTTGATTTCATCAAGCACGTTATCTTTTTTGCCTTTTTGTTGATCCCAGACGTTTTTAATGGAGATGAACAACAAATAAGCAGCTCCTAAAGCTTGAATTTGCCAAATATCCACGAGCAATGTAATCATGAACAAAGCTGAAAACCGGAAAACGAAAGCGCCAACCAAACCATAAAATAATGCTTTTTTCTGTCTGTCTTTCGGCAAATGTTTTACCATAACTGCCATTACTACCGCATTATCTGCGGCTAACAGGCCTTCTAAACCTACGAGGACCAGCAAAACCCAGGCATATTCTAATAATATGGCTTCCACCTATTCTCCTCCTAAATTTCGCCAGCAAAAAGACCTCTGCCCCTAAAGAGGCAAAGGTCTCGCTAAGCAAGTAATATTGCTATCATAACCGATGGCGTTTAGCCATGTCTTGACGACTATGAAATAGGTTTCCCCACAGCTACTCCCCTTTGACTGAACGCCAAAAGTTATTGAGTTGTAATGCATGTATACCATCGTTTCAAATCTTTTAAACATTTTACTAATGAATGGCAACGTGGCGTTTCTTATCTTTTTTATGGCGCTGATAAAAAGATACCATCTCCGGCATTGTTTCAAGAAAATCCGCGCAACAAATGCCGCTGCCAGAAAGCAAGCTCTCGGCGATACGCGTATCAAAAGAAGCATGCCATGTCAGATAATCTAAGGTTTCCGCCTCTACTCCAAGTAATTTCCGTACCGGAGATAAAGCAAGTGAAGCTGCAGCCAGTTTGTGGGGAATGCGGTTTTTCGGTATTTTCCCAGTCATATGAAAGACCATGGAACGGTATACTTCTTCTACCGGATGCGGATGGGGATCCGTTAAATGGACTGTCTTTCCTTCTGCCTCTTTTAATGTACTGAGGTATGCCGAAGCTTCAATAATGTAATCGACCGGCACAACATTAATATAAGCCGTAGAATGCCCAATATACGGAATGACTGGCAGCTTACTGGCGCGGTCGATCAGATTCAGGAAAAAATACGGACCATCGAATTTCACAGTTTGCCCGGTTTTGGAATGGCCCCTGACAATGCCTGGCCGGATAATTGTAACCGGCAGCATTTTTTTCATTTGATTGACCAATACTTCTGCTTCAAATTTTGTCTCTTCATAAAAATTTTTGAACTTATCAGGTCGAATCAATTCATTTTCAAGCAAGCAGCCTTCCCGCATGCCCGCTACGTAAGCGGTGCTGAAGTACATATACCGTTCGAGGCTTGGCAGCTCTTTGACAAAATCGTTCACATTTTTAGTGCCGTCTACATTCACTTTCCAGGCCAGTTTTCTTGGAACAGCTAAATCGTATATTGCCGCTAAGTGCCAAAAAATGATTTTCTTGCCGGCAAACTCAGCCCTGTCCTTTTGGCTCAAACCGAGACCCGCTTTTGTAATATCCCCTTCGATCAAACGGATTGGTTCGCTTCCTGTTTCCACTTGGATTCGGGCTGCCTCCTGTTCGGCTTTCCAGCGCTCGGAAGGTAAAACAATAGCTGTCACCTGAGCAACATCAGCTGCGAATTTGCGAATCAATTGGCTGGCGATAAACCCTGGAAAACCTGTAAAAACGATTTCTTTCATCTCGTTCCCCCCCTTTGTTCCATCATACTAAATATTCGAATAGTAAAGGGGGAGCAAATCAAAGGAGTTCCGGAATTAGACATTCCGGAACTCTTACTATGCACGTTTTCGGTTCATTTTTCTTGTTTGCCGATCAAAAAGACTATAGACAATCGGCACAATATACAACGATAAGAAGGTCGAGCTTATCAATCCGCCGATTACAGTAATACCCATAGGCTGATTGATTTCAGTTCCTTCTCCAATCCCTAGGGCAAGAGGCAGCAACCCTAGTATGGTGGTTAATGCTGTCATCAGAATTGGCCGCAACCGGTCACGTACAGATGTGATAATGGCCTCATAGGATTCCATTCCGGCGGCTTTCCTTTGATTGATATAGTCGACGAGAACGATCCCGTTGTTGACTACAATCCCTACCAAGACAAGTATGCCGATAACTGCCGTAATACTTATCGGAGTTTGTGTAACGAATAGGCCGATTGATACGCCAATGACCATTAAGGGAACAGTAAACATAATAACAAATGGATACTTGAACGACTCAAATTGAGCAGCCATGACGATGTAAACTAGGACAACCGCTAATGCAACAGCCAAAATCATATCGTTTTTCGCATTGTCCAATAACTCCCGGTCACCGCCAAATTGAATCAAAGTATCTTCAGACAAGTTGAGATCTTCTAGTGCTTTGTCCACTTCATCAGACATTTCGCCAAGCGTCACATCTGAATTATGCTGTAAGGTAAAAGCTACGCTATCCGCTTGGTTTGTGCGCTTTATGTCTACAGGACCTTCCAAAACATCAATTTCAGCTAAGTCTTGAAGTTCCACAAATTGGCCGGCAGGAGCCCGCAGCTTAAGATTGCGCAACTTTTCCACGCTGTCTCTATCATTTGGATCCAGTTCCACATAGACATTCAATATATCATCGTTCTCAGCTAACACTTGGGTAGCCAACACGCCCCTGGTCATATTATTGACAGTTTGGGAAATTTGGGCAGGAGCAAGCCCATTTGTTGTCGCTTCATCTTTTTTGATCACCATCTGAATTTCTTCGATTGTGTCTTCCCGGTCATTTGTTAATTCGGTAACTTCCGGAACTTCGCGTAAAGCCGTACTGATTTTGCTGACCGCTTCATCAAGGCGTTCTTTATCTGTATCTGTCACTGTGAACGATAAGGTGTTTGGCGAAGATCCGGCTGCAGTCTGAAGGTTGAAATTCACTTCAGCACGCTCGCCTACTTTTTCCAGCACCCGGGGCTGAACTTCGTCCACAAATTCAAAAACCGAGCGTTCACGATCTTCTAGAGGCAGCATTTTAATATAGACTTCAGCTATATTGGCTTGGGATGTGCCTTGAGCCTGTCCTTGTTGAGTATTTCCGATCAAACTGACAAACACTTCAACATCTTCTTCTTTTTCCAGTTCTTCTTCAATTACATTTACGACTTCATCAGTGGCGTTGCGGGATGAACCATTTTCTAATTCAACCGCTACACTAATAAAACCTTCATCTGTTGCTGGCAGGAATTCGGTACCTACTTGGTAAACGCCGAAGGATCCCAAAGCTAAAAATAACAGTGCAGCCGCTAACAGTATAAAACGATGCGCCAATGCCCATACAATAGAGCGTTGGAAGTTCTTAAGCCCTTTTGAACGCCGCTGTCTTGCTTCTATATTGCCTCTCGGCTTTTTCAACAACTGGGCAGCAAGCATTGGGATAACAGTTAAAGCGACAGCGAGACTGGCGAACAAACTGAAAGATATCGTTACGGCAAATTCAAAGAAAATTTCCCCGATCAATCCGGTGATGAACATGACCGGCACGAAAACAGCAACAGTCGTAAGCGTGGAAGCCGTGATGGCTCCTGCCACTTCTTTCGTTCCTTCTGAAGCAGCTTGTTTAGGATTTTTTCCCATTGAAAGGTGCCGTTCGATATTTTCAATCACGACAATTGCGTTGTCAACGAGCATCCCGATGCCAAGAGCCAACGCCCCGAGTGTCATGATATTTAGCGCAAAATCTGCAAAGTACATAAGCACAAATGTCACAATGACCGAATATGGAATGGCTACGCCAATAATAATCGGGCTCTTGATGCCCCGCAAAAAGAAAAAGAGCACGAGCATTGCAAAAATCCCGCCATAAATAAGAGTTTGGCCGATATTGCTGACCGCAAGCTGCACATAATCCCCTTGATCAAACAAAATATCTGCTTCTACACCTTCAAAGCGATCCTCCTGCAGCAATTCATCAAGCTTTTCTTGAAAAGCTTGGGAGACATCTGCTGTATTGGCGCCTGATTCCTGTAAAGCAGATAGCAATACCGCCGGCTCCTCATTGGCCCGCGTTTCGCTGCTGGCTTCCTGTTCTGCTACGGAAACTTCCGCTACGTCTCCAATCGTGATATTCTCTCCGTCCATAGGATTAACCGTCACAACTAAATCGCGAATGTCATCTGCACTAGTCAAAGAGCTGAGAACACGGGTGGTCAATTGCCGCCCATCTTCGGTCTCAATGGTTTCTCCAGGCATGGAGATGTTATTCGATTGAATCAGTTGGACAATGTCCGATTGCTGCAGTCCCCGGTCTTCAAGTTTTCCCTGGTCTAACGATACTTGAATTTCCTCGATCAAAGAACCTGAAACATTAACGTTCGCAACTCCTTCTGTTTGAAGAAGTTCAGTTTCCAGTTCTTCCGCCAATACACGGACATCTTCTCCGCTTCCTGAAGCGCGAATGGCCAATTGAATGATTGGAAACTGGGCAGGATCAAATTTGAAAAACTGAGGCTTGTTGGAGTCCTCCGGAATTATAGTTTGATCGATCCGCTGCATAATATCCGCCTGCACATCCTCTATATTCGTTGACCAATCAAATTCCAGCAAGATGAAATTTGATCCTTCTTCCGAAGAAGACTGCAAAGAATCGATTCCTGGAAGGGTGGAAAGGTTTGCTTCTAAGGGCTTGGTCACTTTTTCATTTACTTCTGTGGGGCTTGCCCCTGGGTAATTGGTCACAACCACACCAATCGGTGGATTCAATTCCGGTATAAGCGTTATCGGTATCTTAAAAAAAGAAACCGCGCCTAGAATAATAATCAAAAACATAATGACGATGGTAAAGACTGGTCTTCTTATTGAAAAATCACTAATATGCATTTGCCCCAAACCTCTCTTTGTCTCGTCCTTTAATCATAAAAAAAAATAAATAGAACCGCAAATTTTAATCTATCAAGTGTTTGAGAACTAGAAGAAAATAACAGGCAGTTTTCTTAATTTGGACAAATAAAAAACCTGCTTGCGCAGGTTTTTCGATTACAGCAAACTATACAGGCGAATTTCCGGGTTTTTGTCTTGGAACCAGCGAGTGGCAAATTCGTTTTCGAACAAAAACACCAAATTGTCAAAGCGGTCTTTTACGAGCATTGAACGTCCGCTCGACATCGATTCTTTAACATCTTCTTCGTTCTCGATCCAGCGTGCGATTTTGGAGCCAATTGGCTCCATCCGAACTTCAACATTATATTCGTTTTTCATTCGGTGTTCGAACACTTCAAATTGAAGCTGGCCGACTGCGCCAAGGATGACTTCTTCCAGATGCAAAGTTTTGTAGTATTGAATGGCGCCCTCTTGCACCAATTGCAGGATTCCTTTATGGAAATGTTTTTGCTTCATGACGTTTTTCGCTGTCACTTTCATAAAAAGCTCAGGTGTGAATTGCGGAAGATTCTCGAATTGGAATTTTTTTCCACTTGTAAGTGTATCACCAATTTGATAATTCCCCACATCATGCAAACCGATAATATCACCTGCTACAGCTTCGCTTACCGTTTCACGGTCATCAGCCAAAAACTGTGTGGTCTGGGACAGTTTGAACGACTTTCCTGTACGTGCAAGCGTAACGTTCATGCCGCGTTCAAACTTGCCGGACACGATGCGCACAAAAGCAATCCGGTCTCGGTGGGCCGGGTTCATGTTGGCTTGGATTTTAAAGATAAATCCTGAGAAAGGCATATCCACTGGATTGATCTCTTCTTGTTCTTTTGTTTCGCGCGGCTGCGGCGAAGGAGCAAACTGAAGGTATGTTTCCAAGAAAGTCTCGACGCCAAAATTGGCAAGTGCACTGCCGAAAAAGACCGGCGTAAGTTCTCCTTTTTTCACACGGTCAATAGAAAAATCGTTGCCTGCTTCATCAAGCAGCGCAATATCTTCCATCGCTTGTGTATAATAAGAAGTTTTTTTCATTTCATGGTCTTCGATTAGCTCGCCGTCTTCGTCAATTGCCAGAAAACGTTCGCCCTCTGTCCGGAACGGTTCTACACGCTTGTTGTAGCGGTCATAGATTCCCAAAAACTCTTTGCCCATACCGATTGGCCAGTTCATAGCATACGATTCGATGCCAAGAACTTCCTCAAGTTCTTCCATCAATTCAAGCGGTTCTTTTCCTTGGCGGTCCATTTTGTTGATAAAAGTAAAAATCGGAATCCCGCGCATTTTACAAACTTTGAACAGTTTCACAGTCTGCGCTTCAATCCCTTTTGCAACATCGATGATCATGACGGCACTGTCTACTGCCATCAATGTACGGTAAGTATCTTCACTGAAATCTTGGTGTCCCGGGGTATCCAAAATATTGACACGGTGGCCGCTATAATCGAATTGCATTACTGAGGAAGTAACGGAGATTCCACGCTGCTTCTCGATTTCCATCCAGTCGGAAGTAGCGAACTTCCCGGTTTTCTTGCCTTTTACTGTGCCGGCGTCGCGAATTGCGCCGCCAAACAATAACAATTTTTCGGTTAACGTTGTTTTCCCTGCATCCGGGTGGGAAATAATAGCGAAAGTTCTTCTATTTTGAATTTCATTTTTTAATTGATCTGACATCATTTACGCTCCTTTAATCTACTCTCTTCATATTAGAGAACGCGGTCGGAAAAAACAAGAATTATAAGCTTTCGCACAAAAAAAGAAGCCGCTTAGGCCTCTTTTTCCTGGAATTTTTTCTTTGCTTCTCTAATAGCAATCTCTTTATCACTGTGCGGATATTTGGTCGATTCGATAATCTGGTAATCTTCATGCCCTTTACCGGCTAAGATAATTATATCTCCCCGCTCCGCCTGCTGTACAGCATGCCGCACTGCATCCGCACGGTCACCGATGCATGCAAAGTTGTCATGGGTCATCCCGATTTTCAAGTCGCCTAAAATGCTGTCGTACTCTTCATAGCGCGGATCGTCTGTTGTGAGAACGACATAGTCCGCAAGTGAAGCTTTTTCAGCCATGCTTGGGCGCTTGGATTTGTCGCGGTTGCCGCCTGTCCCCACTAAAAAAATCACTTTATTTTTTTTGAAATCTTCAACCGCGTTCAATGCTTTTTCAATCGCATCCGGCGTATGCGCATAATCGATAAAAATCGTAATCGGCGCGTCCACTTCGACTTTTTGCATGCGCCCTTCTACCGGCGGAATAACTGCTAAAGCTGCCAAAATATCTTCTAGCGCAAAGCCTTCTGCATAAAGCGCCGTAATGGCTGCAAGTGCATTAGAAACATTAAAATGGCCCAATAAACGCATGGCTACCGGAAATTCGCCTTCACTGCACGTTAGCGTGAACGTAGTTCCTTTGTGGTCCATTTCAATATTGTCGGCCTTGAACTGGGCATCGCTGTGGACACCGTACGTATACACCGGATGCGGCGTCATTTTAGCAAACTGTTCGGACCAAGGATCATCTGCATTCAACACGGCTTGCTTTTTTTCAGCCAAATCTTGGCCGAGCTGCGAAAACAATAGCCCTTTTGCATGGCCGTATTCCTCCATCGTTCCGTGGAAGTCCAAGTGGTCATGCGTCAAGTTCGTAAAGATTGCTGTATTGAACTCCACGCCCGCCAAGCGGCCGAGAACCAGCCCATGCGAAGAGACTTCCATCGACATATGAGAGCAACCTTCTTCTTTGGCACGGAAAATCATTTGCTGTGTGGTCAGCGCATCGCTTGTGGTGTTCGCCGATGGATACAGCTCTCCATTCAAATTGAAACCGATAGTTCCAGTCAGCGCCGATTTTTTGCCCAATTCCATCAACATGGCATGAAGCATGCCAGCTACGCTCGTTTTGCCATTCGTGCCGGTAACGCCAATCATCTGCATTTCTTTAGAAGGATAACCGTAAAATTCAGCAGCCAACTTTCCAAGCGCGCGTACAGTATCTTCAACAATAACCACTGCTGCATTCTGAACTGTGAGGGGCTTTTCTGACAGGATGACTGTAGCCCCGCTCTTTGCAGCCAATTCAGCAAAATTATGGCCATCGACCGTATACCCTTTGATACAGACAAACAGAGAATCTTCTTTAACATCTCTGGAATCCATCGTGATATGAGAAATATTTTCCGGCAAAACGCCGTCTATTTTTGTGTAGGGAATATTTTCTAGTAAGTGCTTGATGTTCATGTAAATCCTCCTAATTAGGGAACCAGCGGCGACAATACATACGCATGAAGCAATGCTGCCGCAGCTTTTAGTGAATCCGTATGTGTCCGTTCATATGAATGCGAAGCTTCAATTCCCGGACCAAATAACGCGTGCTTGACATCATATCCAGCACTGATAGCTGCAGAAGCATCAGAACCATAGTACGGATAGATGTCCACTTTGTATGGTATTTTATTTGTTTTCGCTAAGTCGACCAAGTGGCGCGTCAAACCGTAATGGTACGGCCCGCTGGAATCTTTGGCGCAAATGGAAACTGTGTATTCGTCTGATGCTTGGCCGTCTCCAATCGCTCCCATGTCAACCGCAATGTATTCTTCTGTTTGTTGCGGGATGTTGGAATTTCCGCCATAGCCTATTTCTTCATTGTTTGATATGTAAAAATGGGTAGTGTGCGGCAGTATTTCATCAGAAGAACTCAAGCTTTTTACCAATTGAAGCAATAATGCCGTACTCGCCTTATCGTCCAAGTGGCGTGATTTAATGTAACCCGAATCTGTTGTGTTGAAGCGCGGCGAGAAAGAAACAAAATCTCCGACTTCTATGCCGAGAGCACGGACTTCCGATTCAGAAAAAGCTTTTTCATCCAACCGGACCTCCATGTTGTTTTCATTGCGTTCTGCAGAGCCTGCGTCTTTATATACGTGAACCGTCGTTTGATGCAGCAAAATGGTTCCTGAGACAACAGAACCGTCCGCTTTGTGGATCAGGCAGTTTTCGCCTTCAACCGCATTAAATTTAAACCCGCCGACTAATGACAATTTCAAACGGCCGCTTGGTTTAATTTCTTTGACCATGGCTCCAAGTGTATCAACATGCGCTGTTAATAAACGGTGGCGTTCTTGATCCTGCCCTTTGATAGTGGCGATGACGCCGCCTTTTCTAGTCGTCGTGTACTCGACTTTCCATTCTGACAACAATTCACGGATGAGTTCCATTATCGTCTGTGTATAACCCGACGGACTTGGAATATCGACCAATCTATTTAAGAGTTCAATCGTTTCGCTTTGTTTCCATTCATACGCCATTTCCGAACGCCCCCCTGATCTTTTAATCATATCAAAATCAAACGGTTTCTGACAGCCAAATATATAGCTGTATGGATGAAATCTATCGAAAGAAAACTGCTCTGCGGAGCGTTTTACGATTATCCCCGTCTGAATAAAACATCCGGATGAATTTGAAGACAGGCCGTGTCTGTATCAAACGCCAATATGCAAGCGGCAATTGTCTGGCGGCAATGAAACAAAAAAGGAGCCGGCCGGCTCCTTTTTTGTTTCTTAAATTCAGTCATCGTCGTTGTCATCATCGTCGTCATCGTTATCGTCTTTGTCATCATCGTCGTCATCGTCATCATCGTTACCTGATGCTTGTAAAGCCGCTGAACCATCCATCGCATTGACGCTTACTTCATGTTCTGTCTTGCCATCTCTCAGCTCGACTTCATAGTTTACCGATCCGTTATCATCATCATCATCATCATCCAAGTGGACTTCTTTTACTTGTCCTTTTGCTACGGTACGCGCAGCTTCGACCGCTTCATTAGAACTGATGATGCCGTCAGCAGGTTTTTCAGCGCCGTCGTCCTCATCTTCTTTCTCACGATCTTGCCTTAAAATGGCTCCACTGACGGCATCCAATTTCAAATCATATTCATATCCTTCATGGCGGATCTCTACTTCGTAATGTGGCTTGTTCTTATCGTCATCAAGTTCGATGTCCGTGATGGTTCCATTGGCGATTTCCAATGCTTTCTTTGATGCTTCTTCAAATGACAGCAATTTCTCACTTGTTGCATTTTGGCTCTCTGCGGCTGGCGGTTGATTTGCGGGTTGGCTTGTTAAAGTTTCCGCTGAATCTACATTTGCAAAAACAATTCCTCCAAAACCTAGAACTCCGGCAGTCGTTGCAGCGTAAATGGTTTTTTTCATCATTGATCTCCTCCTTCTTCGGTATGCCTTTACTATAGCCCCCGCTTCTGAGAAGACCGTTAAGGCTTTATGAGAAAATGATGAGAAAACCATGAAATGTTTCTCAGGTTTTCGCTTTTTGTTTTTTAGCGGAATTTATCAGTCGTCCCACTCTACGGTCATCGTTTCACCACGAATGGCATGGACTTGAACGAGCACTTCTTGTTCGGTTTCTTCGTTTTCGATATCCACCAAGTAGTAGCCGCCGTCTTCAGAAGCGACAAATTCCACTTCCCCGACTTCTCCATCTAAAGTTTTTTTCGCAATCCCGATTGCTTTGTCTTGGGTAATAACCGGTTCTGACGCAGGTTTTGCTTCCACAGCTTCATTTGTTATTTTCCGGACTTCTCCGGTATCAGCGGACACAAAAACGGTCGAAATTTTCTCCGCCCCTTTGACTTCCACTTGAAATTCATTGCTTTCTTTTGAATAGACTACTTTCCCCGCTTCCCCTTCCGCTTCTTGTAGAGCAATGGCGGCCGCTTCATCTTCAGTCAGCTTTTGCGGCGTTTCCGATTTTCGGATCAACTCTACAGACCTAATTTGTCCGCTCTCTTTATCGACTACCGCTGCATACTGGCCGCCTTCGCGGGCAAACTTCACTTCATAACTATCACCGGCAGTGCGCGTTTCTTCCACTTTTCCGTCATATAACTCTTCCACTTTAGCTCCGGCTTCTTCGGCATTAATTTCTTCGCCGCCCGTCTGCCTGCTCAGCAGCAAGCCCAAAACAACGGCACCAAGAAAAACAGTGGCCAAAGCCATAATGATCCATTTCCGCATCATCATCCCTCCTCAGACAATTGTATCGCCTTAACATTAAAATCCGATGAGAAAATGATCGAAACTGTTGTGCCCAGGTGTTCTACGCTTTCAATTTCCAGCTTGGCCCCAAGACCGTCAGCGAGTTGCTTGGCTAAGGATAGGCCAAGGCCAAATCCGCCGGTTTCACGGCTGCGCGCTTTATCGACCCGGTAAAAGCGGTCAAAAACATAAGGCAGCGATTCTTTCGGAATGCCGATGCCATAATCACGGATTTGAATCACCAAATCCTCTTTGTTCCGAACAGCCACCTCTATTCGGCCAGCGCTGTATTTCAATGCATTGTCTAAAAGAATATAGAGCAATTGCTTTAGTTTTGAAACGTCCGTTTTGATATTTATATGGGATTCATCGGTTAACAACACTAATTCCCGGTTATAAGAAGTCCGCAGTGCCGTTGTGGCTTGATTCAGTATCTCGATCAAATCAGCTTCCGTGAGTTCTAACTGGGCTTCACTGCGCCGAGCGATATGGAGCAATTGCTCGATCAAGTTCTTCATCCGGCCGGATTCAGCTTGGATGGCATTCAGGCTTTCTTCGGCAACTTGTTCATCGCCCATTCCTTGGCGCTGCAATAACTTCGCATAGCTGCCGATAACGGTTAACGGCGTTCTCAGTTCATGGGATGCATTCGAAACAAATTCTTCCTGTTTTCGGTAGTTTTCTTCTAGAAGATCCATCATTCCGTTGAATGTCTTGCCCATTTGTCCGACTTCATCATCCGTCTCTTGATCGATCGGCAGCTTCTCAAACTGTCCGCTGTCCTGTATCCGTGTCATTGTAGTTGTCAAATTGGTGATCGGCTTGGTGATGAGCCGGCCGAGAGCTGCATTGGAAAGGACAATCGGAATCATCGCCAGCAAAGTAACGGTGATCAATACGAGCCGGAGGGTCTGCAAATTGCTGGAGACGTCGCGCAGTTCTTGCGCAACAAGGAGCGTCGCTATTTCACCGTCTGTCCAGATGATTGGCGTTTGGACATAAGCAAACCGGTTATTGTCCACTTGGAGTGTCCCTGAGTTTTCTTGCGCCTCAATAGGGAATTCACCCGTCGTTTGCGGATCCCGGATTTCCCGGATCAGCTCCACATTGCCATCGACCACTTTGATCAAACCATAAGACGGCACGAATGCACGCAATACAGCACTCGGATTGTCTGTCGGGTTGGCATTGAAAGTAGTGACAATGGCCTCGACTTCTGTTTCCAGCTGGCTGACTTCTGTTGAAATGGCCAGGCGGCTGAATGTGATATAAACAACAGCCATTAATACGATTAAAATGACCAGCATCAGGAGCGTCGACCATAGATGAATTTTATTTTTCAGCTTCATTCGGATGCTCCTTCAGCACATAGCCTATCCCTCGGACAGTCTGAATATAAGTTGAAGTTTCTCCGGCATCTATTTTTTTCCGCAAATAGCGGATATAGACGTCGATGACATTGGTGTCGCCATAATAATCATAACCCCAAACCGCATTCAGCACTTGTTCGCGGCTGAGCACTTGCTGCGGATGCTGCATCAAGTACAAGAGCAAATCAAATTCCCTGGGAGTCAGCTCAATGACTCGGCCATTCCTTGAAACATCCCTCGTGCTTTCATTCAGTTCCAGCTCCTCGAAACGGTGCACATCCTTGTTGTTAGTTCCATTATTGAGACGTAAGCATGCACGGATCCTAGCCAGCAGCTCTTCAATTTCAAACGGCTTTGTGACATAATCGTTGGCGCCTAAATCCAGTCCGGCCACTTTGTCTTTGACGTCGCTTTTAGCTGTCAGCAAAATAACCGGCGTATCGAGATTTGAGGACCGGATGCGTTTCAACACATCCAAGCCATGAATTTCCGGAAGCATCAAATCGAGCAAGATTAAATTCCAGTCATTTTCCCGGAACTTGATCAGCCCTTCTGCTCCCGTATAGGCTACTGCCGTTTCATATCCTTCATATGTAAGTTCAAGTTCCAATACGCGGGCAATGCTTTTTTCATCTTCCACGATAAGTATGCGCTCTGCCATTCCGATCACCTCTTGCCTCCATCATAGCAGGAGTAAAAAGAAAAAAGCGACCCGAGGGCCGCTTATTTCAATACTGTTCGGACAAGTTTTACTTTTCGTTTATATGGCGGGTACAACAAATCAGTCGAGAACTTTGTTGATTTTTTCAATATTGCTTTTCCGTGTGTGAATACTTCAAAGCTCGCTTTTCCATGATAAGAATTGACGCCGGAAGAGCCGACTCCTCCAAACGGCAAATACGAACTGGCCACATGAGAGACCGTATCATTGATGCATCCACCACCGAACGGCAATTTATCCAAGAAAAACTGGATGGCGCGTTCGTTTTCGGAAAACAGATAAGCAGAAAGCGGTTTTGGCAATTTGCGAATCTGGCTTAACAGTTTTGGCAGATCTGTATATGTGATAACAGGCAAAACGGGACCAAACAACTCATCCTCCATCGATGGGCTGTTCCAACCAATATTGTCCAAAATGGTCGGTTCGATATACAAATCTTTGTGGTCCAGTTTACCTCCATAAATAATATGTGAGGATTCCTTCTGGATGATGTCTGCTAACCGGTCAAAATGGCGTTCATTGACGATGCGGCCATAATCGGGGCTTTTTTGGGCATCTTTCCCGTAAAAGCTGACAATCGTTTTTTGAAGCTTTTCCAGAAATTCTTCTTTTACAGATTCATGGACGCACACATAGTCGGGAGCTACACACGTTTGGCCGGTATTCAATAGCTTGCCCCAAGCAATCCGTTTAGCTGCCAATTCCAGATTGGCTGTCTGGTCGACGATGGCTGGACTTTTCCCGCCAAGCTCCAACGTAATTGGCGTCAACTTTTCAGCAGCTGCTTTCATAATGACTTTTCCGACGTTAACACTGCCAGTGAAGAATATATAGTCGAACGATGCATGGATCAATGCGGTCACTTCGTCTTTTTCGCCTTCAACGACACGGATGTAATAAGGCGGAAACGTGTCTTCAATAATCTCACGAATAACAGCTGCAACATTCGACGTTGCTTCCGATGGTTTAACGACAGCGCAATTTCCTCCGATGATTGCGCCGATCAATGGCTCCATGACCAGCTGAAAAGGATAGTTGAAAGGGCCGATGATCAGTACCGAGCCATACGGTTCCCGAACGATAAAACTTTTGGCAGGCTGAAGGTGGAGTGGGGTTTTCACTTTTTCTGGTTCCATCCACTCTTTAATATTTTTGGACATGCTGCTGATGTTATCTAGAACAAAACCAACTTCTGTTGTGTATGCCTCAAACTCGCCTTTGCCCAAGTCTTTCTTTAATGCGTCGATAACCCGTTCTTGGCGGGCGATGATGGCTTCTTTCAGCCGGCCTAATTGGTCGATCCGGAAATCCGCCGATTTTGTTGCGCCGGTATAAAAATAATCGTGTTGTTCCTCAATCATCCGTTCAACATCAATTGCTGTAAAATTCATTTTTTCCCTCCTCAGCTCAACTTTTTTTATCAGTCAATAAAAAATCGATATAGCGCTGAATGATCAGCCCTTCTTCAAAAGGCACAAGCAATGCGGAATGTTTTTTCATTTCTTCAAACAAAGAAGGCACAGGCTTTAAATCGGCAAGCTGTTTCCGTTCTTCATATTTTTCCGAAACATAAAGTGCCGACCAATTCTCCAAAGTCAACACGCCTTTTTCGCCGTATACTTTGAACTCCAGCAATTCCTTTTGCCCGATGCCGCTCAAGCCCGTTAGCAAAACCGGAATTTCATCCTGCAGGGCGACCGCCTGGGCGATAACGCCCGTTTCGCATTTGTCAGGCTGGGCCGGATAGGTGATGTGGTGCGACTCGATTTCGAGTTCGCCGAACAAGCGATGAATCAGCTGTAAGTAATGCGGAAACACTTCCCGGACAAATCCGCCTTGGCTCCGTGAAGCAATCCACGGATTTTGCTGCCAAGCACGCGGCCAATCCGGAAAAAACGTCTGCAGCTCCACTCGCACGATTTTCCCGATGCTGCCATTTCGAATCCTTTTAGCCATCTCGCGGACAGATGGGCTGTACATAAGCGGAAAATGCATGGCAGTCTGCACACGTGAATCCTGCGCCGCTTTGACCATCGCTTCCCCGTCTTCAACATTATGCGCAAGCGGCTTTTCGCTTAACACATGGATGCCTGCGTTTGCCGCTAGCCTGGCAATAGCCGAATGGGAAGACGGCGGCGTGCCGATATACAGCCAGTCTATCTGTGAATTCAATACTTCTTCCAGCGTTTCAGCAATCGGCACCCCATATGTTTTGTGAAGTGTTTCCAAGCGTTCTTGCTGTTCGTCATATACCGCCAATATCTCTACACCATTTTCTTGCTGAATCTGTTTAATGATCCGTTCGCCTACAATGCCTGCTCCAATAATGCCGATTGATATCATGAAACCCCTCTTCCCCTCATGGCCAAATGGCTTAAATTACGTTTCTCTGTTTAATAGTGTAACCTTTGGGGGTATAGAATAGTCAAACAATTAAGATCAAAAATTTCGAGGAGGAATGCATCATGAACAATCAACCAAACTGGTGGGAACCTATTTTCTCAGGAGAACTTGAAATTGGTTTGAACAAAGAAAAATTGGAGGACATCGAACAAGAATCTTTCTTATACTTTAGCGAAACCCATTTCGACATGGAGTCAAACGCATAATTGGGCGCACAATTTGCCTCTAATTGCATAGGTACATAAAAACGCCTTTTCGCTTACTTGTGGAAAAAGGCGTTTTGTATTGATTTTCATTCCAGACTGCGCCACAGGTATAATGCCGCATACGACAAATACGGCGACCAGTCAGGCAAGTGCCTTATAATTTCTTCAGCTTTCGGCTTTTCTTTCATTTGCCACTGGATTTTCAGTGCATTTTGCAAGCCGATGTCCGCCAGCGGAAACAAATTGGGCCGCCCTAACCCAAACAACAGGAAGTTTTGGGCAGTCCACGGGCCAACGCCACGATAAGCAATCAGTTCCGCTGTAATCTCTTCATCTGTTCTTGCTTCCATCCCTTCAATATTCAACTTTCCTTCGGCAATCGCTTTCGACAATCCAATCACATATTCCGCTTTTCTTGTGCTGAACTGCAGCTCCCGCAACTCCAGTACATCTATATTAGCTATAATGTCCGGCTCTGGATAAAACCAAACCCCATCCTTTTCCTGTCCGTATTTCTGGACAAACCGGCACGTCAACGTATGGGCAAAAGACAAATTCAATTGCTGATGGATAATGCTTTTCATCAAAGAGCCATATAGGGAAAATTCACGGATCAGCGGCGTGCCTCTATGTTCTTCAAAAAGATGGCCAAGATTGGTTCCTTTGAAATGTTCGTTGATCGGCTCTAAGGATCGGTGAAAATGAAAAAGCTCCTTCACTTTCTCTTCCTGCCCATCCTTCGCGCCTTCGATGGCAAAAACCGGCTTTTCTGTTGTACCAAGTGCTTTGACTGTAACACTATTCCCTTCGCTCATTGGTACTTTGACACTGTTTTCAGACAAGTCGACAGCGTGCAGCGGATCCAAAGATAAGCGATCCAGTGCCCGGCCAAAATCATACATAAACGGCAATGAAATTAGCATGCTCTCCCCCCTTGCTTCAACCGTAAACGAACGTGTATTCGATTGCAAGCAGCACTTCAACAAAATATAATGAACTCAGAAAGCAGGGATGTATAATGAAACAAGTTATTGGGATGCTCTGCCTTTTGCTGCTCTCTGGCTGCGGCTTGATTGAATCGACTGACACGGGCGGCTCCACAGACCAAATTGACGTAGAAGTGACCTCTGTCATCGACGGGGATACCATTAAGATCATGTTTCAAGGAAAAGAAGAAACCGTTCGTTATTTGTTGGTAGATACCCCGGAAACCAATCACCCGACACTTGGGGAACAGCCTCTTGGCAAAGATGCTACCCAAGAAAACAAGCGAATCATCGAATCTGGCGATGTGTCGATCGAGTTTGATGTTGGCGACCGCTTTGATGATTACGGCAGGCTGCTCGCTTACATTTATGTCGATGGCGAAAGCGTACAGGAACAAATGCTCAAGTCCGGCCTTGCGCGAGTAGCGTATGTATATCCGCCGAACACACGGTATGTTGATGAATTTGAAGAAGCGGAACAACAAGCGCGGGACGCCGGAACCGGAATCTGGGAATTCGAAAATTACTCAACTGACAGAGGATTTAATGCCGATGCTTACGGTGCAACTAACTCCCCTAAAAAAGAAAGCAGCGGCAAATGCGACATTAAAGGCAATATCAATCGAAATGGAAATAAGATCTATCATTTACCGGGAAGCGGCTCTTATGAACAAACCAATCCGGAAGAATGGTTCTGTTCAGAACAAGAAGCACGCGATGCCGGCTTTAGAAGCGCTGGCCAGTGAAGAGGAGGATTTGAAATGCAAGTTATCGTATTGCGGTTTGATTACGCATCATCTACTAAAATTGAAACGATGCAAGAACAGGGGAAAGTGGCAAGTTTAAAAAATGAAACGTCCTTGCCTCCCCATATTACGCTGCAATCTTTCTCTCAAACCAAACCGCTTGACCTGAAAAAAGCGGTAGAACCGTGGGCTGAATTGTTCAAGCAGTTGCCAATATCTTTTGCCTCTCTCGGTTTTTTCAAGCAAAAAGGGACTTTTTATTTGTCGCCCGTTATAACCCATGATTTGGCCGATCTGCACCGTTCCCTCAACTTGTCGACCCGTGAGTTTACCGGGCAAGACACACTTTATTTGCCAGACAACTGGGTTCCGCACGTTACTGTCATGAACAATGTTGCGGCGCCTTTTTGGGGTCCATTGTTTGCTCGCCTTGCCCTGGAATTCGAGCCGTTCCACGGAACCGCCACGGCCATTGAATGCTGGTCCATCGCAAATGGACGTGCCCAAACGGAATGGAGCGTATTTCTTTCAGAGTAGAGAAGTTGAACTTATCGGGTGATTTATAAGAGTTGCTCCAGGTGGATGCCTTCCGCTCTTACTCAACAAGGTTCTTATAATCCAAAAAACTTGTTGACTTCCTTCCAGCACACAATATATAATAATATTTGTCCTGGAAATGAGATTCCTTAGCTCAGCTGGGAGAGCGCTACCTTGACAGGGTAGAGGTCGCTGGTTCGAGCCCAGTAGGAATCATATTTAAAAACCGCCTGAACAAAAGTTCAGGCGGTTTTTTCTTTGCTTTTCCGAGTATTTCTTCACATATATTAAAATGATCTTTGTTGCATAAAAAGGCGGGAGCTATTGCTCCCGCCTTTTTTCTATTACGCTTCTGAAGTGCGCGGCACTTTCTTTTCGCGTGATATCCATTGAATAACAAAAAGAATAACGAATACAATCGCTCCGATTGCGTCAGATGTGCCTTCCGGGTAAATCAAGGCCAAACCGGTTGCAAACGCAATAATCCGTTCAATCCAGTTGAGTTTCCGGTACCAGAATCCGATCAAACCAGCACCGATTGCTATCATTCCTGTAAATGCGGTGATTAGCACCCATATGAGCTCCGACCAAGTTGTATCAATCATCAAAAGCGCGGGGCTTAGTACAAACATATACGGAATGATGAACGCTGCAGCTGCAAGCTTTGCAGCAATAAATCCAGTCTTTATCGGCTCTCCGCCCGATATTCCCGATGCGGCAAAAGCTGCAAGTGCCACTGGAGGGGTAATATCTGCAATGATTCCAAAGTAGAAAACAAATAAATGGGCAGACAATGCAACAACTAATGGCACAGCGGCTCCGAAAGGCTGGTCAATCATTAATAATGCAATGATTGCCGGTGCCGCAATAGTTGAAGTAATAACATAATTTGCCGTTGTAGGCGAACCCATTCCCAATACGATCGAAGCAAGCATTGTAAAGAAGAGCGTCAGCAAAATATTGCCTCCGGATGCGGAAACCAAGCCGTTTGCCAAGCCTAATCCGAGTCCCGTCTTGACAACGACCCCGACAATGATTCCTGCCGCCGCCGTTGCAGCAGCAACAGCCAATGCTGTTCGCGCACCATCAACTAGCGCATGGACGATATCTTTAAAGCCAAGGCGCGTCTCTTTATTGAACGCACTGACCACTACCGTCAGCACGATTCCGTATAAGGCCGCATGCATGGTCGGAATGCCGATAAACAGGAAATAAATGATAGCCACGATTGGAAGAAGCAAATATAATTTTTTCAGTACTTCTTTCCGGTCAGGCATTTCCTCTTTCGACAATCCCTTTAATCCTGTCCGTTTCGCTTCCAAATGGGTCATGATCCAAACCCCAGAGAAATACAAGATGGCTGGAATCGCAGCAGCTTTCGCGATTTCCCAATAAGTTACACCACCGATAAACTCGACCATCAGGAAAGCGGCGGCTCCCATAATCGGCGGCATGATTTGCCCTCCAGTTGATGCTGCCGCTTCAACTCCCCCTGCAAATTCCTTTTTATATCCTAGCTTTTTCATCATTGGGATGGTATAAGATCCTGAAGTTACGACGTTGGCGACCGAACTTCCGGAAATCGTACCTTGAAGCGCACTGGAAAAGATTGCGACTTTCGCAGGCCCACCAGTCAAATGGCCGGCTAATGATACGGCCAGATCATTGAAGTACTGGCCAACACCGGTTTTCACTAAAAACGCCCCGAACAATAAAAAGACAAAGATAAACGTTGCGGAAACACTGATCGGCGTACCTAAAATCCCGTCTGTTGTATAGAACATCAATTGAATTACTGAATCGAGATCTTGTCCGCGGTGCCGCAAGAATCCAGGAAAATAAGGGCCAAAAAAGGCGTATGCCAAAAACAAGGAAGAAATAATTGTAATCGGAAGTCCGACAGCTCGGCGCGTCGCTTCAAGCGTCAGCAGAACGGCCAAAATCCCTACAATTAAATCCATTTCGCTTACACGTCCAACCCGGAAAACCAGGTCTTCATACATGATTGGCCAATACAAGGCCACAGCTATAGCCAGTAAGGATAAAATATAATCATACCAAGCAACTTTATGGCGCTCCCCTTTTCTTTTGCGTGCTGGGAACAATATGAAAATAAGCGAGAGCGCAAATCCTAAGTGGATAGAACGTTGGATATACGCAGTGTACTGTCCGAATATAGCTGTATACAATTGAAATAATGAAAAAGCTAATAACCCATAAAACACTACATGTTTTGCAATGCCTACCAAGTCTCGTGTGTTTGATTCAGGATCGTATTTCTGTAAAATCTCTTTCTGTTTTTCTTCAGAAACAAAATTGTCCTCATCATGAGGAAGCTTCATTTCTTCTCTTTCTTCTGGCGGCATTTTATTGCTCATAGATGTTCACTCCTTTTAATAGCTGAAAAAAAGATAAACGTTGGACCCGGAATGTATAAGAGGTTCCCCGTTCAAGTGTCGCTTTTAAATCAAGTTCTTTTTTTTGGATCAAAAAAGACAATCCCGCATCCACATCTCCGACAAGCATCCTAAATTCCGGCATATTCCTCTCCATATTTTTGATAAAGTATTTCCCGTCTTTTTCGACAAATTCCTCTCCTTCTCCTGCATCTGAAGGCATCCCGATATTAAAATCTTCATACTCCAGTTCCGTTGCTACTAAAGTATTGTCAGGAAGTGTTTTGTAACTTTCCAAAACGTCGGAAAGATGAATCGAATGAGTGTACTTTATTTGGAAAGCAGTGTCCACCATGGGAATATAAGCTGCAACTTTATCGCTTTTATTGTTTATAAACACATAATTTTTCTGCAGCGGAGCAAATAGAGCTGCAGAAACTGTCAAAAGAAGAGCGAATATGGAAATAAAAATCCAATTTTCCCGCTTGAGTTCCATTACTTTTTCTCCTTTTCACAAACATAAATAACGACGATAAAGCTTGCGCTTTATCGTCATTATTTTTTACACTTATTGATTTACTTCGTCAAAGTATCTTTGAGCTCCTGGATGAACCGGGATGCCGATTCCTTCAAGGGCTGTTTCAGGTTTGATGAACGCGGCTTTAGCATGCTGGATTTGATCCGTGTTCTCATAGATCGCTTTGGTAATGTCATAAACAAGATCTTCTGAAAGGTCATTTTGGACAACTAACATGGCCAATACGGAAACCGTCGGAACTTCCTCTGGGATGCCGTAAGTGTCTGCCGGCACTGTATCATGAGCATAGTATGGATACTTCTCAATCAGTGCATCAGCTTTGTCTTGTGCTACCGGCACAATTGCAACATCTGCAGTAGCGCTCAAGCCCTCAACCGCTCCCGTAGGCGTCCCTGCTGTGATGAACGCAGCTTCAATCTGGCCTGACTGCAAGCTTTCTTGGGACTCAGCGAAATCCAAGTTCTGCGCTTCAACGTCTTCCATTGTCATGCCATGGATTTCCAAAAGCTGCTCTGCGTTAATATAAGTGCCTGAACCCGGTGCACCAACTGAAACGCTTTTGCCGGCAAGATCTTCAAATGAAGTGATGCCCGAACCTTCAGTCGTGACCAATTGGATCGTTTCAGGGTAAAGGGCGCCGATTGCGGAAACGGTATCAATTACTTCGCCTTCAAACATATTCGTTCCTTCAGATGCGTAAAAAGCAGTATCTGTTTGCACAAACGCAATCTGACCCGAACCGTCTGCAAGGGCAGTCATATTAGCTGCCGAAGCTTGGGAAGATTCTGCTGTAGTGTCAATGCCTGTTTCAGTTTCAATAATTTGAGCCATGGCTCCACCCAACGGATAATAAGTTCCTGTCGTACCACCAGTCAACACGCTAAGGAATTCCGGATTTGCCGCTTCGCCGCCGCCTTCGCTTCCACCGCCGCTAGACGTGGATTCTTCACCGCCACCGCAGCCTGCAAGAAGTAAAGTTCCCGCTAAAGCAAATGTCGCAAATAAACCTGATTTCTTTTTAGTCATTAATAGCTCCCCCTTTTTTGATAATTTCATTTTTTCTCTTTTTTATCATAACATTACTTTCTATCTATTGAAACACGAATTTTTCTGATTATAATTATGTGCTTGGAAAAGCAAGCTCTGAACTTCCGTATTTTAACTTGTAAAAATATAGAGCATATAAAAAATCCCATCAGCAAATGCTTCGCTTGCTGCTGGGATTCCTTAAAGCTTTGTGTCTAGTTGAAATTCAAGTTTCCGTTCCCTCGATCTTCGTTTCCGGCGCCGTTTCTTCAGGTGCCAGATCTTCGAACGTCTTGCCTTGCTCTTCCAAATCGCGGGTACGATGAGCAATGCGTGCTGATGCGCAAGCGGCTACACTTGCAACAAGATCATCCAAGAACGTATGGACAGCGCCTCCCGCTTTGGTGTCCAACTTGCGGATAACGCCGATTTTGTTTTTATCCAAATGGCCGAACGTTGTGACAGCAATGCTGCCATATGTCAGTACCGCACCGAGGCCGATCATTTCATCGACACCGAACAGTCCTTCGTCCGTACCGACAATCGATTGGAGCGGACGTGAAAGTTTTCCTTGTTCAGCAAGTTCGTCAAGTTCCACACCAACCAAAAGCGCGTGCTGCATTTCACGTTTGCGCAAAACGCTTTCCACAGATTCGATGCAATGTTCAATCGTCAAACCTTCGTTATAAGGCAATTGCATTTCCAAAACGATTTTGGCGATATCTTCATTAGTAACGCCTCTTCGAATTAAAGCTTCGTGTGTCGCTTTTGTCACATCGTCTGAATGAACGCGAAATTTTCCTCCATCCATAGATAAAACCCCTCTCTCTATTGGTTTGCCTTCTTCCCCCATTATACCCCTCTTGAAGGAATATGTTACAATTTTCGTACAAACCCATCTAGGAGGATTTTCATGAACAGAGGAACAGTGCAAGACTTATCCATTTACAGCAACGAATTGCAGGAAGAAATGCAGCTGCTTGTTTACCTTCCATCCAACTATTCGCCTTTATATAAGTACACGGTAGTCATTGCTTCAGATGGCAAGGATTATTTTCAGCTTGGCCGTGTGCCGCGGGTGGCGGATGAGTTGCTGGAAAATAAGGAAATTGAGAATATTATTTTTGTCGGCGTCCCGTATAAGAGTGTCAAAGACCGCAGCCGAAAATACGAACCGGCCGGCGAACAGCACGAAGCTTATTTGCGCTTTTTGGCCCATGAACTCGTGCCTTTCCTCGACGAAAAGTATCCCACTTACCAGGTCGGTATGGGTCGAGCACTGATTGGCGATTCCCTGGCTGCTACAGTTTCTCTTGCTGCCGCCCTGAAATACCCGAATATATTCGGCCGTGTCATTTTACAGTCACCTAAAGTAAGCTATGAATTGCTTGAAAAGGTACGCAATTTCCAGTCAGCCAATTCGTTCACTGTCTACCATGTTATCGGCAAAGGGGAAACCGCTGTCAAATTGACTAGTGGCGGAACAGCTGATTTTTTAGAGCCAAATCGGCAATTGAATTCGTTGATGCAGCAAAAAGGGTTTTCTATTTTTTACGATGAGTTCGATGGCGACCATACATGGAAGCACTGGCAGCCTGACTTGAAGCGGGCCCTCATTCAAAACTTCGGGCATTGATTGTGCTTTTCCAATCTTTCGACACTTTGTTATAATGAAAACAGTAAATGATTTCAATTGATTAGGAGGCTATTTTATGAAATATGGCGTTGTTGCATTTCCATCAAAAAAATTACAGGATTTAGCCAATTCTTATCGAAAACGCTATGATCCGCATTATGAGCAGATCACCCCTCACATGACATTGAAAGATGCATTTGAAGCGGATGATAACCAAATCAAAGAAATATCCGATGAAATTGCAAAGATTGCAAAACGCCATCGACCTTTCCAATTGCGTGCTTCCCGCGTCAGTTCTTTTTCACCATTGACCAACACGTTGTTTTTCAAGGTTGATCCAACCCCAGAAATTTTGGCGATCCATAAAGATTTGCATTCAGAGCCTTTTAGCAAAGAAACAAAGTATACGTATGTGCCGCATATAACCATTGCACAAAAAATGTCTGATGCAGAACACGCTGATGTTTTTGGGCAATTAAAAATGGCGGGAGTTGACCACGAAGAAATCATCGACCGGATTCACCTGCTTTATCAATTGGAAGATGGTTCTTGGACAGTTTTTGATACATTCCGTTTAACTGGAGATGAGCAATAGTTGCAAAAAGTTAAAGTAGCCACTACCCCTTTAGAAAAAGAACAAGCCATGGAAGTCCGGAGAACCGTGTTTATTGAAGAACAAGGTGTTCCGGCAACTATTGAAATGGATGCGAACGATGCAACAGCGGTCCATTTTGTCGGTTATCAGCTTGAACAGCCGATAGCTGCTGGCCGCATCCGTGAACTGGAGCCAGGCACCGGCAAAGTTGAACGCGTCTGTGTCTTGTCTGAATACCGAGGGCAGCACATCGGTGTCTTGGTCATGGAAGCAATGGAAGAACATGCACGTACTATTGGAATGAACAAATTAAAATTGAATGCGCAATCATACGCAATTCCTTTTTACGAAAAACTGGGCTATGCCATCACTTCACCAGAATTTTTTGAAGCTGGCATCTCCCATCGTTCTATGGAAAAAAATATATTATAAAAAGCAGATCAGCTTTATTGGCTGATCTGCTTTTTTATTTCAGTATTCCCACCGCCTAAGGTTTAGGCTCAAACCTGGCAAAACAACGAGTGGAAATGGAAGAAAGAATCGAACAAGCAGCTGGCTTCCTCCCTGTTTCTCCTCTACATGGTTGAATTCTTTGGCATGACGGCTCACAGCTTTCTGCTCCATTAAGGGAGCAAGCAGCGAAGACGCCAGCGGTGCAGCCAGGCGACATAATACCAACTCAACTATTCATAAAGTTCCTCGATAAGATAAAAGCAGCTCTGCCTCATCGGCAGAGCTGCTTTTATTAAATCTTAAAGAACATGGTAGCCGCTATCGACGTGGATGGTTTCTCCTGTGATGCCGCGTGACATTTCGCTAAATAGGAACACTGCCGTATCCCCAACTTCTTCTGGAGTTGTGTTACGGTGCAGCGGTGCTTTTTCTTCGATTTCATGAAGGATGGTGTTAAAGTCGCTGATCCCTTTTGCAGATAAAGTCCGGATTGGGCCAGAAGAAATGGCATTTACGCGAATGTTATGCTTGCCAAGATCTGCTGCCAAGTAACGAACTGACATTTCAAGAGATGCTTTTGCAACACCCATCACGTTGTAGTTCGGCATAACGCGCTCGCCGCCGATATACGTTAACGCTACAATGCTTCCGCCTTCTGCCATAAGCGGCTTCGCGTATTTCGAAATGATTGTCAAAGAATATGCAGAAATGTTTTGCGCAAGCAAGAATCCGTCTCTTGATGTATCCGAGAAGTTGCCAGCCAATTCTTCCGTTTTAGCAAAGGCGATGCAATGAGCCAGGCCGTGAATCGTCCCGACTTCTTCTTTAATGGTTTCGAAGCATCGTTCTACATCCTCATCGCTCGTTACGTCACACGGCAAAACGAGGTCGTGGTTGCCATCAAGCGTCGCAACCAAATCGCGTACTGATTTTTCAAAGCGCTCCCCGGCATATGTAAAAATTAGGCGAGCACCTGACTGGTCAAGTGACCGGGCAATTCCCCATGCAATACTGCGTTTGTTTGCAACACCCATAATAACAAAAGTTTTTCCTGCTAATGATATCGACATTCCGATTCCTCCTGCACTATTATTATCTCAATTTATTACCTGGTGCTAATATTACCTTATAAAAAAGAAAAGTGCAATTCGCACTTTTCTAGAGCTGGCTTAAAAATGTGGTCGCTAAGCCAAGATAAATCAAAATTGAAATGATGTCATTTAAAGTCGTGATGAAAGGTCCCGAAGCGACAGCTGGATCAATTTTCATCCGGTGAATCAACAACGGGATAAAAGAACCGGCAAGCGTCGCCACAAAAATAGACCCCATGACAGCTGTGCCGACCAACACACCGATCAGCAATTCGCCTTTCCAGAAGTAAACGAGGCCAATGACCACTATTCCACAAACTACACCCGTGATCAATCCCGTTCCGGCTTCTCTCAACAGCAGTTTGACCTTGCTTTCCTCTTCAATATCTCCTGTAGCAATACCGCGGACTGCTACGGCGAGTGCTTGTGTACCGCTATTTCCGGCCATGCCGGCAATAAGCGGGATAAAAACCGCAAGCAGCGCCACTTGATCCAACGTTGCTTCAAAAAGCCCCATCAAATTAGCAGTAAGCATACCCAGGAATGTCAATAAAATCAGCCAAGGCAATCGTTTTTTCGCAGCAGTGAAGGGTCCTTTATCAAAGTTGTCCATATCAGTGACCCCAGCAAGTTTGGAATAGTCATCAGATGCTTCTTCATCCAAAACGTCAATAATATCATCGACCGTGATGATGCCCAGCAAATGATTTTGGAAATCCACAACCGGCATTGCCAAGAAATCATAATCTTTGATCATCCGGGCAACTTCTTCCTGGTCTTCTCCAACCGAAACACTAACAACTCGTTCACTCATGATGGCAGAAATGAGCGTGTCTTCATCTGCGATGATTAAATCACGCAATGTGACAATCCCTGTCAATTTGCGCTCGCCGTCAATAACAAAAACATAATAAATAGTTTCTGCATTTGGCGCAGCATTTCTCAGGATGTTCATAGCTGATCGAACAGTGGAATTTTGTGGGATAGCCACAAATTCTGTCGTCATAATAGATCCGGCTGTATATTCTTCGTAATGCAGTAAGTCTTTTATTTGTCTGGCAGACTCTTTATCCATGATCGACAAATAAGTGGCCACTTGTTCTTTGTTAAGGTTATTAAGAACGTCCACTGCATCGTCTGTCGACATATTCGAAAGCATATCGGCAGCGTATATCGAATTGAGTTCTTTAAAAAACTCTTCGTATTCTTCATCGTCCAGATCAATGGCCGCAAAAATGAGGGCCATTTCCTTCGGAGAGAGATACTGATACAGCAGTTCGCGCATTTCCGGTTCGGCTTTTTCATAAAATACAGCTTGATCGTATGGATGGTATGATAAAAACTCTTCCCTGAACGCTTCAACTTCCCCGCGTTCTAATAACTCCATCAACAGTTCTTCGTTCAATTCTTCATCGCGTACTGTTTTTTCTTCAATCATGTATGCTCCCTCCTTTCAAGTGTTTAACTTCCTGCTTTTGTATTCTATACGTTACACTATGTCTATGTACAGAGGCAATTTTGATCTATGAGGTGATTCGATTGAAATACGACATCATTGGCGATATTCATGGGTGTTATGCCGAACTTCTCGAGCTTCTCCACGTACTAGGCTATGAAAAAAGGAAAGGCCAATTTGTCCATCAGGAAGGGCGCCAGCTTGTTTTTGTCGGCGACGCAATGGATCGGGGACCTGACTCGCTTGCCGTACTGCGTTTATTGTTTTCAATGCAAGATAACCGCACCCTCTATTATTGCCCCGGCAATCATTGCAATAAACTTTATCGTTTTTTTAAAGGCAACCGCGTCCAATTAACCCATGGGTTAGAAACGACAATCAATGAATGGCACCGCTTGCCCAAAAAAGAACAACAGCAATTCCGCTCCCGCTATTTGCGGTTTTATGAAGAATTGCCCCTATACCTGGAATTTGAAGGCGGCCTGGTTGTCGCCCATGCTGGCATCAAAGATGACATGATAGGTAAGCCTATCAGCAAAAACATTGCCGCTTTTGTGCTATATGGCGATACAACTGGAAAAGTCGATGCATTCGGCCGTCCAGTCAGAAGAGATTGGGCACAATCCTATAAAGGGGACAAATGGATTGTTTATGGACATACACCTACAGAAGAACCATATATCCTAAACAATACTGCAAACATTGACACCGGCTGCGTGTTCGGCGGCTCCCTTACTGCATTCCGGTATCCTGAGAAAACGATTGCTGCCGTCCCTTCCTTTCAACCATATCAGCCCGACCGCTTCCATAAATTCACTTAAAGCAGCTTTGCCATATCCCCATTCAACGGTGAAGCAAAGCTCAACAGCTTTCCGGTCGTCGGATGGATCAGTTCCAATTCACCGCAATGAAGCGCTTGGCGGGCTATCAGATCCCGCTTGCCGCCGTAAAGATCATCACCGAGCAGCGGGTGGCCGATATGGGAAAGATGAACCCTGATTTGGTGGGTCCGGCCAGTGTTAAGCTGGAGTTTCACATGCGAATAGCCATCAAAATGGCGCAATACCTGCACTTGCGTTTCTGCAAATTGGCCGTCTTGGCGCACTTCTCTTTCAATGATGCTGGTGCTTTTTCTGCCGATCGGTTCTGTAATGACAAGTTCCGTTTTCTCTAGCTGGCCATGGACAAGCGCTTGATACCGCCGTTTCATCTTTTTTTCCTGCTGCTGCATGGAAAGCATATGATGAATATGGCGGTTTTTTGCGATACACACAAGACCCGAAGTATCACGGTCAAGGCGCGTGGCGATATGAAGGGTTGCGGGAATGCCCTGGTCTTCAAAATACTTCGCCACAATATTGGCAAGGCTTCCTGTCGGATGTTCACGCGACGGAATCGTATTTTGGACCGGCGGCTTATCGATGATCAGCAAGGCTTCATCTTCATACACGACCTTTAGCGGCCCTTCCTCTGCAATCAATCCCTCTCCACGTTCTTCGTTCGGAAAAATAACGGTCACGGCATCATCTTTTTCCAAGACATGCCGGACCGTTACTTCCTTGCCGTTCACTAAAATTCGGCCGCCGCTATACTTGACAGATGCCAGCGTCCGCTTGGAAATCCCCCAGCCGCTTAATGCTTCCCGAAGGAGTATGGAATCCGCGGCGACATAAGTTAATTGAAATGGTTTCATTTTTTCCACCTTTATTTATCGTTGTCAATGAAAGAATCATGGACCCGTTTCCAAAACGGGAACGCACGGAAGCGAGCGAATCGGACTTTTTCATCAGCTACTCTATACTCAATCGATTTAACATCTTTATGAAGCAACTGGATATGGTCGATTGTCACCATAAAATCAGGTGCTTTTACTGGGCGCAGCACGCATCGGTGATGAGCAGGCAAGACTAGCGGCGATCCCACTGTACGGAACACTCGATTATTAATGGACGCCATTTCGGTCAGCTGCATCGCCTGCAGGGACGGATGGATAATGGCCCCGCCTAAAGCTTTGTTGTAGGCCGTGCTTCCAGAAGGAGTTGACATGCATAAGCCGTCGCCTCTGAAACGTTCAAAATGGCTTTCATTCAAAAAGACATCCATAACAAGCGTCACTTCAGGAGACTTCACTGTAGATTCATTTAAAGCAAGATAAACGGCCGGCTTTTCGGAATTCTGGTAGTGGACACTCACTTCCACTAATGGATACTCAATAACTTCGTAATCTTTTTTGGCAATAGACAATACCAGCTTTTCGATCTCAATAGGCTTCCAATCTGCATAAAATCCGAGATGTCCGGTATGTATACCGACAAAAGCTACGGTATCCAACTGGTCTTTGTACTTATGGAAGGCATGAAGCAACGTTCCGTCCCCACCAATTGAAAGGACTACATCCGGCGCTTCTTCGTCCCATGCCATATCAAAATCTTCTAGATAAGCACGTGCTTTCGCCATTAAATCATTTGAAAGGTCATCAGTTCTGGATATGATAAAAAATTTCATTTGTTAGTTTGCTCCCCTTCCCTGTCAGTTGGAAAATGCTTCTTCGCCGATTCTTTGTATTCACTGAAATACGCCTGGGCTTCCTGGATTTCATCACGAATTTTCGACATTTCTGCATCCAGCTGAAATGCAGCTTCAGCTGCTCGCTGCAGCCGAAGCTTGATCTCTTCCGGAAAAACACCTTTATACTTGTAATTGAGCGAATGCTCGATTGATGCCCAGAAATTCATTGCCAATGTACGAATTTGGATTTCTACCAGAATCTGCTGTTCGCCATTAATGGTTTGCACGGGATATTCGACAATAACATGGTAAGAACGGTATCCGCTTTGCTTTTTCTGGGAGATATAATCTTTCTCTTCTACAATCCGAAGATCGTTCCGTTGCCGCAGCAGTCCAACCACGGTTTCAATATCGCTGACAAACTGGCACATCATCCGAATTCCTGCAATATCCTGAAGTTCATGGGCAAGTTTTTCTGAAGGTTCAAAGGGAATGCCTTTTTCAAGTGTTTTATCATAAATGCTTGCCAATGGCTTTACGCGGCCCGTGACAAATTCAATCGGCGAATTTGTGTTTTCAGTTTCAAATTGCCCGCGCATGCCTTTAAATTTTATCTTCAATTCATCTACCGCTTGTTTATATGGTGCTAAAAAACGATCCCATTGACCCATAGGTGGTCCTCCCCGCTTCTTTTTACGCTCGTGAAGCAAGTGCCTCATGAAAATTTCTGCTGCTTCGCAGCTGCCTGCCTTTACACACTCTTCGGCAAGCCTGTTTTTACTTCTATCAGTTTTTGCAAAGTATTCTCTTTTATAGCTGACGCTAGTAATATTTTAACACAGCTCTTGCATCGTTGCAGTTTGCCGAAAACTATCCGATAATAAAATTAACAGAGAGGTGTGTAAAATGACAAAAGAACTTGAAATCGAATTTAAAAATATGCTGACTCAGGAAAAATACGAAGAACTTCTATCTTTTTTTAAGTTTCAGCCAAGCAATGCTGTGACCCAAGAAAACCAGTATTTTGATACACGCGATTTTCAATTGAAAGAAAAGCGCTGCGCTCTTCGCATTCGGAAGAAATCGGACCGGTACGAATGCACACTGAAAATTCCGGCTCAAGAAGGAAATTTTGAGATCACAGATCTTTTGACTGCACAAGAAGCGCAAAACATCCAACACGCCGTTTCATTTGATGCCATTGAAGTGCTGCAAGCGCTAACTGAACAAGGTATTGACTGGAAAGCGCTTCGCCCCATCGGCACATTGGTCACTCACCGCATAGAATTCGAATATAATGGCGGCTTGCTGGTACTGGACCATTCACTTTACAATGGCCAAGAAGATTTCGAGGTTGAGTACGAAGTGACGGATGCAGCCGCTGGGCAGCAAAAATTCAACCGTTTTTTAACTGAACACGACATACCTGTCCATCCTGCAGATAAAAAAATTGCCCGTTTCATGAAAGCTGCTAAATCGCAATTTTAAACGTTTAATGATCGGAAATTTACAATATTTGCTGTTTTGCCTCTCATGGCTCAGTCGATTTGTTTGAGAAATTTCCTCTCCGTTGTTAGAATGAATTTACAGCTAAAGCAAAGGAGACACAATGATGACTGGAAAACCGATTATTCCGTACGAAGAAATTGGTGCGGAACGCCTGTCACAGTTAATCGATGCATTTTATGCTCGTGTGGCACAGCATCCAAAGCTGCAGCCGATCTTTCCTAACGACTTAACCGAAACCGCACGAAAACAAAAACAGTTTATGACACAATATTTAGGCGGACCTAATATATATTCAGAAGAACATGGGCATCCACGATTGAAAATGCGCCATCATCCATTCCCTGTCACTCCCGACCGTGCCCAAGCATGGCTAGAGTGTATGAGCGAAGCGATGGATGAAGTGGGTCTATCAGGCAAGTTTCGTGAGACCTTCTATAATCGCCTTGTTTTGACTGCGCACCATATGGTCAATGAACAAGATAGTGAGGAGGAACTGGAGTGAGCAATACAGAGTTTGTCCCGGAAACTCCTGAAAAATCGAGCACGCTCAAACCGTTGGAATTGTATATTTTCATGGACCCGCTCAATTCTCAGTGCTGGGAACTTCAATCCATTATACGCAAGTTACAAATCGAATATGGCCATTATTTTTCAATGCAAATTGTACTTAGCACCAAATTGGCTAATTTGAATTCCATCGGCAAAACGTCAATTATCGATATCGACAATCTTTCCCACCCGGTACTAGCTTCTGTGGCAGTAAAGGCTGCTGAACTTCAAGGAAAGCGGGCAGGAAACCGTTTTTTGCATAAGTTGCAGGAAAACTTATTGTTGAAGACAAAAGATGTAGCTTGTTATTCAGTTTTATTGGAAATTGCAGGAGAAGCGGAGCTGGACCAGGAAGAATTCAAACGTGACTTCCACTCGGTACATACAGCGAAAGCTTTTCAATGCGATCTGCAAATTACCCGTGAAATGGAAGTTAACGAAGTTCCAAGTATCGTGTTTTTCAATGAATGCATCGAAGACGAAGGTGTAAAAGTATCTGGTCTTTATCCTTATAACGTATACCAAACCATCTTGCAGGAAATGCTTGGCACTGAAAGCTTAAACAAGCAGAATCCGCCATCTATGGAGGAACTTTTTTCTAAATATTCTACTTTGGCAACAAGAGAAATAGCATCAATCTATAATATTTCCGAACAGACAGCAGAACGCGAATTAAAGAAACAAATGCTTCAGCAAAAATTAGAACGCATTTGTTTAGCTGACGATACATTATGGAAACTAAAATAACCTATCCGCCAATTGGCGGATAGGTTATTTTAGTTTCACAGCTTGCATAATTTTAATTTTAATTTTGAATCATTTAGGATTTCCCTTTAAAAAGGGCTGCACAAAAAATTCATAAAACTTTATTAATGAGAAAAGGCCCCTTCCACGTCCGGAAGGAGCCTTTTCTATTACACAAAGGGGATGGGAGAAATGTTCACGCTCAAACAAAGGGGTGTATGTTTGTATGTGATTTATTTCACAGTATAACCTTATCACGAAATAATAGTTAATACAATCTTTCACATACATTTTCACAAAATTGTCAAAATGAAAAGCTTTTTAAAATCAACTTATCCATTTTTATTATTTCAGAAAAACAAAAAAAGAAGAAGCGAAGGAATGCCGACGCTTCTTCTTCCCCAATTATTTTTTCAACAATAGTTTTTCCAATTCATTCAGCTTCTGTTCAAAGACCTGGCACGCTTCTTCAATTGGTCCAGAAGAAGTCATATCGACCCCTGCTTTTTTCAACACTTCAATTGGGTAATCCGAACTTCCTGCCTTCAGGAATTCGTTGATGTATCGATCGACCGCAGGCTGCCCTTCTTCCAAAATCCCCTTGCTCAATGCAGTTGCTGCACTAAACCCAGTCGCATATTGATAAACATAGTAATTATAGTAAAAATGCGGGATACGCGTCCATTCCAATCCGATTTCTTCGTCTACTGCCACATCTTCGCCAAAATACTTTTTGTTCAGCCCGTAGTAGACTTCTGTCAATCGGTCGGCTGTTAAGGCTTCCCCGTTTTGGTCCATCTGATGGATCAAATGTTCAAATTCTGCAAACATCGTTTGGCGGAATACGGTTCCTCTAAAACCGTCCAGCCAGTAATTCAAGAGATAAATGCGTTCCTGGTCATCCTCGGTTGTCTTGACCATATATTCGTTCAATAGCGCTTCGTTGCAGGTAGAAGCTACTTCCGCAACAAAAATAGAATAGTTTCCATAAACGAAAGGCTGGGAACTGCGTGTGTAATAGCTATGGACACTATGACCGAATTCATGGGCCAGCGTAAACAAATTGTTCACATTGTCTTGCCAGTTCATCAAAATGTATGGATTGGTTCCGTATGCACCTGAAGAGTATGCGCCGCTGCGCTTCCCTTTGTTTTCTTTCACATCCACCCAGCGATTGTTTATGCCAGTTTCAACAATGCCTGTATATTCTTCACCCAGAGCATCTAGTCCTTTAAGCACCAGATCAGTCGCTTTTTCGTAAGGAATCTCCATCTCCACCTCTTGGACAAGCGGTGTATACATATCGTACATATGGACTTTATCAACTCCTAACACTTCCTTGCGGAGCGCCGCATAGCGATGAAGCAAGTGCAGGTTGTCGTTTACCGTTTCAACCAAATTATCGTAAACAGTTTCTGGAATATGGTTATCTGCTAAAGCAGCTTGCCGGGCAGACTCAAATTTACGGATACGCGCGTTGACATTATCACGCTTAATGTTGCCGGAAAGTGTAGAAGCAAACGTATTGCGGAATTTTCCATATGTGTCATATACCGCTTTAAAAGCTGCTTCCCGGACGCGGCGGTCTTTGCTCTCTAACAATTTGCTATAGTTCCCGTGCGTGATTTGCACTTGTTCGCCTTTTTCATTTTCAATAGTTGGAAATTCTAAATCGGCGTTGTTCAGCATGCCAAACGTTTCTGAAGATGCACCGCCCACTTCCGCAAGCTGCGCCAACAAGGATTCCTGCTCGGCAGGCAGCACATGAGGCCGCATGGAGTTCAGTTCAGCCAATGCTTGCTTGTACAAACTCAAGCCTTCATGGCCCTCTATATAGCCGTTAAGCACCGATTCGTCCAGTTCCAAAATTTCCGGCGTTAAAAATGACAAGCCTGCCGAAATTCTTGCGTACAATGACTTCATGCGGCTATCCATCGCTTGATACTTTGAATTGGTTGTGTCTTGGTCATAGCGCATATGCGAGTATGTATAAAGTTTTTGAACACGCTCGTACAGTTCATCTCTATATACCAATACCTCGTACAATGCTTCTGCGCCTTCTTTTAACTTCCCTTGGTACGAAGCGGATTTTTCAGCCAGTTCGGCTACTTCTTTGAACTCTGCTTCCCACAGCTCATCCGTTGCAAAAATATCTTCTAATTTCCAAGTTAATTCAGTTGGAACTTCATTTCGTGTCAATGTTTTATTCGACATTCTATTTCCTCCTTTTTCCCTTTCTTTAGGGAATCGAACTACTTTATATTTTCTCAATTTTCATAAGGTTTTGCAATAAGAATCATATAAAAGATTCATGAAGCCAGCTTGTCCATTAGACTTCCCTTTTAACTTATCATACAAAGACAAGTATGACTCCAGAAGTGCCTCTGCTTCTTTGGCCGCAGCTCGATGATGAACCGGTATTTTTCCTGATTGAACCAAGGAAGTTACGGATATTCCTTTTTGGGTTGCTTCGATAGCTTGCATTTGCCACAACACCGAATTGCAAAAAATGATTTCAGCGTTCTTCACCGGAACACCAATTGCATCTGGCAATCTTCTGATATCCAGCTGCAATTCGTAGCAACTTCGCCAAAAAGGATTTTGCATTCTATTTTTAGCATAATACTGAGAAGATATGAATTTTTTTCGCGTTTGATAAAACAAACTATATATCGTTTCAAATTCCTTTTCTGTCACTCTTTTAGGAACCGCAAAAGGAAATCGCTGACGCGAAGCATCAAGAGACTTTACTTTTCCAATCCACTGTGTACCGCTAATAAAAATCAAATTGGAATAGTAATAGAAACGGTTTTCTTCTGGCGCGTACATAATAAGATAGGGACACTGCTGCTTTCGCTGCAACATTTCTTTTTTCCATTCAGCTAATTTCAACTGCTGGATGCCCTCTGCCAGCGGTTTTCCCAATCCCCCTATCCAAACAGAGGGCACACCCACTTGTGTGTATCCAAGAGACCTTGCGGCGATTTGAGCCGCTGGAATAGGACTGCATTGGAATTCAATGGCGGTATGCCGATCGACTAACAGGTCGGCCCTTTGGCGGATAGCAGGAAAATATTTTTCGAGTTCAACTGTGGAGGTTTTTGATGAGAAGAATTGATAAAGCAGGGTTTTTCCTTGAAGGTGTAAAGAGGATTCAGGTTCACTGTATGAGTCACAGTAAGAAAGGGTTTTATGCGCAAAGTGTGGAAGTTTAACTTCTCCAATTTTCAGGATGACAGGCGAACCGCATGTGGGACAAAAAAACTGCATGTTGCTTTTAACTGCCTTTAGCTCTTCTTTTATGTACGGCCGCGTCAAGTAAAACAAGTCACCGTCTTTTATAGCTGCCACTAAAATACAAATCACTCTCCTTTTTTCTATTGTAAAAAACCTCCAGCAAAAAGACAATAAAAAAAGACCTCCTAAAGGAGGCCTTATCCGAAATAATGGAGCACATTTGACAGTGCATCTTCTTTGAAAATCTCTTTTCCATACTCTTCTAATCGATGGATAGTAACAGGAGACATTTGCAAGTATTCAGTAAAGACGCTTACATTGTTCTTAACATCTTCATCCGAATGCAAAATTTCATCGAAGCTAGTATACAGATAGTATTTGTTCTCGAAGTGGTAAAGAGCTGTTTCAATCGGTACGTACATCAACCTACGAGCAATTGGCAACAATTCGTCTACTTCCGAAAACACGAATGTGTATTCCAATTTCTTAAAATCAGGTTCATCAAACACTGGTTCAAACTCATCAAATTCCGGCGCAACTGCATCTTCACTTGCAAACATTTTACGACGATCATCTATATCATCGGGCAAATCCAGTTTCTGCCCATCTTTCGTAAGTTGAGCTTTAGTTACCGTTACTTCAAGTCCTTTATCCATTGCTTGGACTTGAATCCAGAGAGGGCCTTCCATGACAAAGTCAGCTTCTTCGTTGACCTCATCCATCATTTCCCAGAAAAGCTCTTCACTTTTGTCTCTGTTAAACCAGATTTCATCACGACTAAACCCACGCTCTTCTACGTCTAGATAGGAAATGTAAAATTTCACTGTGTTGTCATTTATGCGTTCTATTTCCATTTTACACCTCTCCTTTCCTTTCGAATTGGACTAAGAGGATTTCCTCATAAGTCGTGCAATGTTGCTCTTCTCATTATATCGCCTTTAGGGTTTAAAGAAAAAGGTTCTGCTTGAAATCATCTTCTGCTTCAAGTATATAGTAGTTTAGTTTAATTCACAGATAATTGCAACAGCAATAAATATAGAAAAGCTGTCCTAAGATCCATTATGAGGTGCCATAAAGACCGGACAGCTTTTTAGCATATGTGTCAGTTTACCAAACGCTGTGCTTCAAGCAACTGGTATGCTCGTACTTTGCGTGGAAGGAAACGGCGAATTTCATCTTCGTTGTAACCAACTTGCAGCCGCTTTTCATCCATGATAATTGGACGGCGAAGCAATCCAGGATGCTCTTGAATCAATTCGTATAAACGTTGAAGCGGTAAACTTTCAACATCCACATTCAGTTTTTGGAAAATTTTCGAACGAGTCGAAATGATTTCGTCTGTTCCATCTTCTGTCATACGCAAAATTTCTTTAATTTCACTAATAGTTAATGGTTCAGAAAAAATATTGCGTTCTGTATATGGAATTTCATGTTCTTCCAACCATGCTTTAGCTTTTCGGCAAGAAGTACAGCTTGGTGAAGTAAATAAAGTTACCATCATAATTGAACACTTCCTTTCGAGTATCAAGAAAATACAAATTTATCTATTATCAAATTAGAATCAGTATAATCTAGAGGCTTTACATTCATTATACAATACTTATCGAAAAATAAATACACTATTGACAAAAAATTTAGAAATGCTATAGGGATTGTCACATTATCGTTAAATATCATTAACAAATGTTAGTATACTTTTTTTTACCCCGGACAATCCGCATTTAAACATATTTCTGTATTTTTTTATTCTCAATTACATTTTCTTCTTGAAAATTATTCTTATACTTATAGTACGTTTTTAAACCCATTTGGTTCCATAGAAAAAGAGCCCATTCGGTTGAATCGGCTCTTTTTCTTATGCTGGGACAATTAAGGGGTATAGTCTACGCCTTTTGAGTACGTATTGCCGGCATTCCACAGCAAATACTCATCAATTCCGTTGTCTTTAAGCGCTTTGATTTGTGCTTCCACTTCCGCTTTTCCATAGTTCATATAATTGCCGCTTCCAAGATATGAGGCGGTAAAATCTTGCAGCCACGGGCGCGAAGTTGGAGGGCTTTTCAGCTCACTCAGCTTTTTGTTTTCGACTTTTGCGTATTCCGAAACCAATTTATATGGTTCTAAGTCGGGTTTCGCAATACCGAAATATGATGTCCAATGGCTTGGATAAATCATTGAAGAGATAACGTCCACATTTTCCGAGATTTTCGAGAAGTTTTGTCCGATGCCAGGCGCTTCAGGCAGCGTCGCTGAATAACCAAAAATATCCACTGAAACTTCCACATCGTATGGTTTTAATTGCTCGCGTGCATATGCGACAAAATCAGTCACTGCTTCTACACGGCGCTGAACCGGATCAAGATTGGAATCTTCATAATCCCCCATTGAATATTCAAGTGTTTCTGCTCGCTTTTCAAACCCTTCAGGAAAACGAACATAATCAAATTGAATTTCCTTAAAACCGAGTTTTGCGGCCTCAATGGCGATTTGGACATTGTAATCCCATACTTCTTTTAAGAATGGATTTACAAACGAATCTCCGCTGTTGTTTTTCCATACCGAAGCTCCGTCCACAAACGACAGATCCGGCCTTTCTTTAGCAAGCACAGAATCTTTAAATACTACTACACGTGCTATTGGATAAATCTCTTTTTCCTCCAACACCTCAAGAATTTTTCGGGGGTCTTTCATAAACGGCTGGCCGATATCTAATTTAGCCAATTCGGAATCCTTTTTTGGTATATAGGTTAGATAACCAAGATCTTCTTTAATATCTATGACCATTGCATTTAGGTCAGTCGAATCCACTAAATCCACTAGCGTATCAAACCGCTCACCGCCTGCAGAATGAGCAGTAACAAAAATGCCGCGGACTGCATCAGGATACTCAAAAGAAAGGCCAGAGTCGTATTTGTACAGTTGTGAAACAGCCAGTAAGTTGGTGTCGATGCTTATAGCATCGTATGTACGGGGTGTAAAATCTGACGCCTCCCCTTCTGCTGCCAAAGCAGTAGGCATGCTCAGCATACTTAGAGCCAGTACGCCGGCAGTGGTCCATATGGTCCATTTCATGATGCCTTCATCCTCTCTAGTTTTCTCCTTTCATTTTAGCACTATTTTAATAGATTGAAACATATAAAAAGAAGCAATGCCAAATAAATGGCATTGCTTCTTTTTATATACGTGCTGAAGTTGCTTTTAACGATTCAAATTCACGTTCTGAACATTGCACAAAATGGCCAGGTGTAATTTCTCTCATACGCACATCTTCGCCTTCTGCATAATTATGGACTGCTGGATCGTACGATTTCCGTACCCGGTTGCGCTCATAATCTGGATCTGGCAGCGGAATCGCCGACAGCAAAGATTGAGTGTAAGGATGCATAGGATTTTTATACAAATCTTCTGCCGGGGCAAGTTCAACTAATTTCCCAAAGTACATAACACCAATGCGGTCAGAAATGTATTTAACCATTGATAAATCGTGCGCGATAAATAGATAGGTCAGCCCTTTTTCTTCTTGCAGTTCTTTTAGCAAGTTAACCACTTGAGCTTGGATCGACACATCAAGAGCAGAAATCGGCTCATCGGCAATGATGAAATCCGGATCAACTGCTAGAGCACGCGCAATCCCAAGACGCTGGCGCTGACCGCCCGAAAATTCGTGAGGGTAGCGGTTCGCGTGTTCTTTGTTCAATCCGACAGTTTCCAGCAAATCGAAAACCATTTGCTTTCGCTCCGCCGCATTTTTTGCCAAACCATGAATATCAATTCCTTCAGCAACAATATCCATGACTTTCATACGTGGGTTCAACGATGCATATGGATCTTGGAAAATCATCTGCATTTTGCGGTTGAATTTTTTCAAGTCCTTTTTAGACTTTTTGCCATGGACGTTTTCGCCTTCAAAAAACACATCTCCTGAAGTCGCGTCATACAAACGAATGATTGAGCGTCCAGTCGTCGACTTTCCGCAGCCTGATTCGCCAACCAACCCTAAGGTCTCACCTCTGTATATATCAAAACTGATATCGTCTACTGCACGCACTTCGTTTGCTTTTCCAACGTTGAAATGCTGTTTTAAATTTTTAATCTCCAGTAATTTTTCAGCCATTATACTCTGCTCCCTTCGTAATATCTGCTTCCTGGGAACTTTTTCATGCGCTCAATAACGGTTGCCGGCGGCTCTACTCGAGGCGCATCCGGATGCAAGAGCCATGTAGCTGCATAATGGGAATCGCTGACTTTAAAAAATGGAGGGTTTTGCTCCATATCGATTTGCATTGCATATTCGCTCCGAAGCGCAAATGCATCTCCTTTTGGCGGAGCAAGCAAATCTGGCGGTGTTCCTGGAATAGCATATAGTTTTTCATCAGCCGCATCCAAAGACGGCATCGAACTCAACAATCCCCATGTATATGGATGTTGAGGGTTGTAGAAGATTTCATCTACAGTACCGATTTCTACGATCTTCCCTCCATACATAACGGCCACACGGTCAGCTACGTTCGCAACTACACCAAGGTCATGAGTAATGAAAATGATCGACGTGTCAATTTTCTTCTGAAGGTCTTTCATGAGCTCCAGAATTTGTGCTTGGATTGTTACATCTAATGCTGTAGTCGGTTCATCAGCAATCAGGATTTGAGGATTGCACGCCAATGAGATTGCAATAACAATCCGCTGGCGCTGTCCGCCTGAAAACTGGTGAGGATATTGCTTCATCCGAAGTTCCGGTTTTGGCATACCTACTAAGCGCAACAAATCGATTGCCACTTTTTTCGCTTCAGCTTTGCTGATTTTTTGGTGTTTCAAAAGTGGTTCTGTCAACTGGCGGCCGATAGGCATTGTGGGATTTAAAGATGTCATTGGATCCTGGAAAATCATCGCAATTTCTTTTCCTCGAATTTTTTGCATTTCTTTATCCGACAGTTTCGTTAAGTCACGGCCACCAAACAGGATTTCCCCATTTTTAAATTCAGCAGAGTTCTCGGGCAGCAGGCGCATAATGGATTTCGTAGTAACCGATTTACCTGAACCCGACTCTCCTACAATTGCCAACGTTTCACCTTTATATAAATCAAAGTTAACTCCACGGATCGCTTTTACTTCACCAGCAAACGTGTTGAAGGAAAGCTCCAGATCTTTAACTTGTAGAATTTTCTCCATTTCAGTCTTTCCTCCTTAATCTTTCATCTTAGGATCAAGAGCATCACGAAGGCCATCACCGATCAAGTTGAAGGCAATCATGATTAAGCTCAAGACAACAGCCGGAATCGCAAGAATATGCGGTTGGTATTGAATCAACTTGTAACCATCGTTGATCAACGTACCAAGCGATGCGTCAGGTGCCTGTAATCCTAATCCAATGAAGCTTAAGAATGCTTCAAAGAAAATGGCGCTAGGAATCGTGAACATTGTGTTAATAATGATAATGCCAAGAACGTTCGGCATTAAATGCTTCCAAATAATGCGGCTGTCGCTCGCCCCTAGAGTTCTAGAAGCTAACACAAACTCCTGGCTCTTATATTTCAGCACTTGCCCACGCACTACCCGGGACATTCCAGTCCATCCGGTAATCGTCAAGGCGATAATGATCGCTAAAATACCAGGATCCATTATTAGGATAAAGAGAATTACGACAACAAGGTTTGGAATACCAGTAAGAATTTCAACAATACGCTGCATAATGTCATCCACGCGTCCGCCAAAATAACCGGAAATCCCTCCGTAAATTACCCCAATTATCATATCAATTGCTGCTGCCACAAAAGCAATGAACAAGGAAACTTGAGTCCCTTTCCAAACACGCGAAAACATATCGCGGCCAAGTCCATCTGTACCAAACCAATAGTTGACTTCAACTTTTTTCAGTTCATATAAATCAACTTCTTTACCGCCGAGTGTACCCACTCCATCAAAAATGCCTAAGTTTTCAATGACCGGGATTTTTGGCGGCAAATTCGCATGTGTAATTGTTTGAGCATTTGGCTCATAAGGGCTGATAACCGGCCCTAAGAAAGACATGATCACAATTAAAGCAAACAGCACTAAGCTGACAAGAGCTCCCTTATTTTTGCGGAGACGGTACCAGGCATCCTGCCAGAAGCTGACGCTCGGCTTTGAAATGCGTTCGGCTTGTTCTGCGCTGACAGTAATGCGTTCAAAAGAGCCTTTTGGTAATTTTTCGAGATTTTGAGTCATTAACTTTTACCTCCTGAAAGACGAATCCGAGGATCGATGATGCCGTATAAAATATCGACAATCAATATTACAACAATTAAGAATACCGAGAAGAAAATAGTTGTGCCCATAATAATTGAGAAGTCGTTAACCATGATGGATTTAACAAACTGTTCCCCAATTCCAGGGATGGCGAAAATCTGTTCAACTACTAGAGAACCGGTTAAAATACCAACCGCCATCGGTCCAAGAACCGTAATAAGAGGAATCAAAGCATTACGGAATGCGTGTTTGAACGCGATTTCCGAACCGCTTGCACCTTTTGCACGGGCAAGTGTTATATAATCGGAACCAAGTACTTCAATCATTTCCGTTCGAATAAAACGGGCTGCTGTCGCAAGCGGGAACATAGCAAGGGCAATGGATGGCAATACGCTCGACATAAAACCGTCTTTCCATAGCGCTACCGGGAACCACTCTAATTTTAAAGCAAAGAAATACTGGAGCATGGATGCAAAAACAAATGATGGAATTGATATTCCTACGATGGCCACCAAGGTGCTAGAATAATCCACCCAAGTATTCTGGCGCAACGCTGCAATCATTCCAAGCAAAACACCTAAAAAAGTACCTAAAAGCATCCCTTGGAAACCAATCTGCGCTGACGGCCCCATACGGCTCTGGATGACATCTGTAACGTTTGCGCCTTTGAATTGGTTGATGGATATACCCAAATCACCTTGCGCAAGACCGAACATATAGTCAAAATACTGAACCGGTAGAGGTTTATCAAGACCATATCTTGCTTCTACAACTGCCCTTTGTTCAGGAGATAATTTATCTGCGGAAGCGACGGGGGAACCTGGTAAAATCTTCATTAGGAAAAAAGTGAATGTTGCGATCAACGCTAAAGTGATAAACATATATATTAAGCGCTTACCAATATATCGTGCCATAATAGCACCTCCAAAAATGATTAGTTCTATTATACAAGCATTCTGTTTAATAAAACAGTTCCGCATGTTTTTTTCTCTAGTTAGCAGAAAATGTGTAATTTTCCGTGAATTTTCATACATTATAAAAGAGAGTATATGCACTTCAGCAGTGATATACTCTCTCTCTATTTTTTTACAGTGGCAAAGTTAAATTATTGTTTTCCAGAAATGTAAGCCCACTTGTAGCTGTAATCTCCACCGAATGGGTGAGTAACAATTCCTTGTACGTATGGTTTTTGAAGTGACATCAACCCACGCTGGTAAATTGGAGCGATTGCAGCTTCTTCAAGCAAAAGTTTTTCAGCTTGAGCCATTGCATCCCAACGAGCAGCTACATCTTGTGCAAGATCACCTTTTGCAGATTCAACTAATGCATCATATTCTGCATTAGAGTAAGACATTCTGTTTTGAGAAGAATCTGTTACGAACAAATCGATGAATGTCATCGGATCTTGATAGTCAGGACCCCATCCAGCAGTTTGGATTTCATAGTCTTGGTTTTGATCAAGTTCAAGACGTACTTGGAAAGGAACAGCCTTAAGTTCAACTGTCAAACCTTCAAGGTTTTCTTCTAATTGTGATTTCAAGTACTCATCCATGCTCTTAGCAGTTTCAGTGTCTCCACCAAGAAGTTCAAGCGTTACTTCTGATACGCCTTCTTCTTCTAAGCCTTGAGCCCATAGTTTCTTCGCTTCTTCAGCATTGAAAGAAAGTACGTCGCCATTTACTTCGCGGAAATCTGCTTTGTTTTCATCAAAAGTAAATTCAGTTGGCACTAAGTAGTTAGCAGGAAGTGATCCGTTTGCAAGAACTACATCTACCAAATCTTGTTTGTTGAATGCCATAGCAATGGCTTTACGGATATTAACGTTTGCAAGTGGAGTTTTTTCTCCGTTGCGTTCTTGGTTAAATTTCAAGTAGAAAACTGTTGGTTCTAATTCTTTTACTACTTCTTCGTTGTCAGCGTATTGCAATGCAAATTCGCCTGATAGTCCAGCACGGTCTTTTTCGCCAGAGTTGTAAAGGTTAACTGCAGTAGCAGGTTCTTTTACAACATCGACATTGATTGTTTCAAGTTGAACTGTTTCTGCGTCCCAGTACTCAGGGTTTTTCTCCATTGACCAAGTAAGGCCAGTGCCATCCCAGTTTGTAAGTTTGAATGGTCCGTTAGAAAGCAAGTTATCAGAGTTTGAAGCATAGTCGTCGCCTTTTTCAGTAACAAATTTCTCGTTTTGTGGCAAGAATGTACCGAATGACATCAATGAAAGGAAGTATGGAGTTGGACGCTCAAGAGTCACCTCTAAAGTTTTTTCGTCAACCGCTTTAACTCCTAGTTCTTCTTTTTCCATTTCGTCAGCTGCGATTTTTGCAGCGTTTTTGATTGTGCCGCCCATCATATAAGGACCGTAAGGAGATCCAGTTGCAGGATCGATCGCACGCTGCCAAGCGAATACGAAATCTTGAGCAGTTACAGGCTCGCCATTATCCCAGTTAGCGTCACGCAGTTTAAAAGTGTAAGTCAAGCCGTCTTCGCTGATTGTTGGTTCGCCTTCAGCTAGTGCTGGCTCAGCTACGTTTTCTTGGTTTAAACGGTAAAGGCCTTCGTTAACGTTGTTCAAGATATTAAATGCTACAGCGTCTTCAGCGATAGCCGAATCCATAGTTGGAATTTCAGCACTCTCGATCAAGTTCAATACTTGCTCTGCGTCTGGTTCGCCTGAAGCACCGCTTTCTGATGTTCCTTCTTCTGTTTCTGTAGTTGTTTCAGAGCTAGAATCTCCTCCGCCGCCGCAGGCAGCTAAGAAGGCACTAAGAACTAAAACTAGGCTAAGTAGCCAAAATAACTTGCTGTTCTTCACTTGATTGTCCCCCTTAAATTTTCTGAAAACTTGGTACACAGTTAATTATACATATTCTTTTTTTATTGTACAGTACTTTTTTGAAATCATAATCGCTATTGTAACAATAGTATGACAATCATGTTAAGTAAAAGTCGCGTGATTATGGGATTTATAAGCACTTGACTTTTTAAAAAAAATTAATGTTTTTTTTGATTTTTCCTAAAAATTCTTCTAAACTAGAAGGGAACTGAGGTGTATAAATAGTGAAAAAAACAATAATTGGAATAGTTGCCGTTCAACTCCTTATTTTTTTAACCATTCTTTTTAGAGCCGAAAATTTAACATTATTGTCCTATATTAATAACTCTTTTATTTATGGTGGCATTATAGTATTTATAGGCTTATGGATATTTGTTATACGAACAGGCGTTTTCGATATATTTACCATTAGCATGAGAAAAGTTTTTAAAGCCAAAAGTACTATTGAAGACGAAGAAATGCGGCCGCCTTCAGAACTCCTCGATTTTTCGAGTGCCCCTTTATTGATTATCGGATCCATCACACTGGCCGTAATGGGTTTAATGCTTGTAATTTACGAATTATAAACGTTGCGAAAAAAAACTTCTGTGTATTATAATAGCAAATATAATCAAGCGATGAGAAAGAAGAGTAAATGCAGTTCCTTCTATAAAGAGAGTCTGTGGCTGGTGGAAACAGATGAAGTGCTGCATTGAATGGGCTTTTGAGCTGAATGGGTGAACTTGCAGTAGCCGATTCCGTGTTCTTCACGTTACGAAGAAGAGTGGCCATAAATTGGCAACTAGGGTGGTACCGCGGAAAACACATCATTCGTCCCTTTTTTCTGGGATGTGTGCTGTGTTTTTTATTATGAGGAGGAATTTGGATGAAAAAAATTTTTTCAGGCGTCCAGCCTACCGGTACCGTTACACTCGGAAATTATATCGGCGCATTTAAACAATTTACGGAACTCCAAGACGAGTTTGACTGCATTTTTTGCATTGTGGACTTGCATGCAATTACGATGCCGCAAGACCGGCTCGAACTTAGAAAAACTATTAAATCACTTGCTGCTCTTTATCTTGCGGTGGGCATCGATCCGGAAAAAGCAACGTTATTCATTCAGTCCGAAGTTCCAGCCCATACCCAAGCCGGCTGGATGATGCAATGCATTTCAACAATTGGAGAACTTGAACGGATGACCCAGTATAAAGACAAATCCGCTAAAAACACTTCCGTTTCGTCTGGGTTGTTAACTTATCCGCCATTAATGGCTGCGGATATTCTTTTGTATCAAACAGACATAGTTCCTGTCGGGGACGACCAAAAACAGCACATTGAGCTGACGCGTGATCTAGCGGAGCGTTTTAATAAGAAATTCAATGATGTTTTGACTATTCCAGAAATCCGCGTTGCCAAAAATGGTGCTCGCATTATGTCTCTGCAAGATCCAACCAAAAAAATGAGCAAATCCGATTCCAATAAAAAAGGAGTCATTTCGCTGCTGGACGATTTGAAGACAATTGAAAAGAAAATCAAAAGCGCGGTTACAGATTCAGAAGGCATTGTGAAATTTGATCCAGAAAACAAACCTGGGGTTTCGAACCTGTTGACTATCGAGGCAGCTCTTACAAATACGACTATCAAAGAACTTGAGAAAAAATATGAAGGTTCTGGCTATGGAGATTTTAAAGCCGCTGTGGCTGTGGCCGTGACCGAACACCTTGCTCCGATCCAGGAACGCTATAAAGAGTTGCTGGACTCTGAAGAATTGGATCTTATTCTTGATAGAGGCGCTGAGAAAGCCAATGCTATTGCCAGTAAAACACTCAAAAAAATGGAAAATGCGATGGGCCTTGGCCGTAAGCGCAAATAAAAAAAGAGGCTGCATATTGCAGCCTCTTTTTTTATTGAATTATTTTTTCCGTCCCTCATCTATCGTTGTCACTAATCCAAAGAGTAAAGATTGGTTTGAAAAACTCTACTCTTTCCTTGAGATATACACCCACTTATAGCCGAATTGTCCGCCAAATGGATGCTTGACAACTCCTTTTACGTACGGTTTCTGAAGAACGGTGAAACCAAACTGGTAAACCGGCGCAACAGCAGCATCTTCTTCAATCAATATTCTTTCAGCTTATGCCATTGCATTCCAACGGACTGTTGGGTTTAATGCTAGATCAATCAAAGCATCAAACTCGCTATTAGAATAAGACATCCGATTTTGCAGGGAATCCGTCACAAACAAATCCAAGTATGTCATCGGGTCTTGGTAATCTGTCCTCCAAACAGCACTTTGCAGCTCATAGTCTTGAGCTTCATCCAATTCGAGGCGAACATTGAATGGCACGGACTTTCAATTAAAGGTTAAACTTTATAAACCCGCAATCATGTAAGGCTCATAAGACGAACCGGTTTCGTGATCGATTGCCCATTGCCAAGCAAAAACAAAATCATCTGCAGTTACTGGATTTCCATCATGCCAATTGGCTTTACGCAATTTAAATGTATAGACCAATCCGTCTTCACTTACTTCTGGTTCTCCTTGTGTAATGGCTGGTTCAGCAGTGTTTTCCTGATTCAGACGGAAAAGCCCTTCATTAACATTGATAAATATATCTACCCCAAAAAAAGAACCTGCAGCAATTGCAGGCTCTTGTATATCGTTATTGCTTCCCTGAAATATATGCCCACTTATATCCGTAATTCCCTCCGAACGGGTGAGAGACAATTCCCTGAACATATGGTTTTTGAAGTGACATATGGCCTCGCTGGTAGGTCGGAGCAATGGCAGCGTCTTCTTCAAGTAAAATTCTTTCTGCTTGAGCCATTGCATCCCAACGTGCAACTGGATCTTGTGCGAGTTCCCCTTTTGCAGATTCAATCAGCGCATCAAACTCTGCATTCGAGTAAGACATTTTGTTTTGAGGAGAATCTGTCGTAAACAAATCAAGAAATGTCATTGGGTCTTGATAATCCGGTCCCCATCCAGCGCTTTGTAAATCATAATCCTGAGCTTCATCCAGTTCTAACCGTACTGAGAAAGGAACTGCTTTAAGTTCAACTGTTAATCCTTCTAAATTTCCTTCTAACTGAGCTTTCATATATTCATCTGCGCTTTTTGCAGTTTCTGTATCTCCACCAAGCAGTTCCAAGGTCAGTTCCGTCAATCCTTCTTCTTCTAACCCTTGTGCCCATAATGTTTGGGCTTCTTCTGCGTTAAAAGCTAGCATGTCGCCATTCACTTCCCTGAAATCCGTTTGATTTTCATCAAAAGCAAACTCAGCTGGAACCAAGTAATTGGCAGGAAGCGAACCATCTGCAAGGACCACATCAGTCAAGTCTTGTTTGTTATAAGCCATTGCAAGAGCTTTCCGGATATTGGCATTTGCTAAGGGAGTTCTTTCTCCATTGCGCTCTTGGTTGAATTTCAAGTAGAACGTACTTGGATCGAGTTCCCTAACCACTTCAGGATCTTGCGCATATTGCATAGCGAATTCACCGGTCAAGCCAGCTCGGTCTTTTTCACCTGATGTATAAAGGTTAACTGCCGTGCTCGGTTCTTTTACTACGTCATAATTAATTTTATCAAGTTGCACCGTTTCAGCATCCCAATATTCCGGATTTTTCTCCAGTGACCATGTAAGGCCGGTGCCGTCCCAATCTGTCATCATAAAAGGACCGTTGTAGAGAATATTATCTGAATTCGTAGCATAATCGTCGCCTTTTTCCGTAACAAAGTCTTCTTTTTGCGGGAGGAAGGTACCGAATGACATTAAAGAGATAAAGTAAGGGACGGGACGTTCTAATGTAACCACCAATGTTTTGTCATCTATGGCTTCTACCCCCAGTTCTACTTTGTCCATATCACCTGCTGCAACTTCTGTAGCGTTCTTGATTGTTCCGCCCATCATATAAGGGCCATAAGGAGAACCTATTTCCGGATCCACAGCTTTTTGCCAAGCAAACACGAAATCATGGGCTGTAACCGGGCTGCCATCAGACCAGTTTGCATCACGCAACGTGAACGTGTACGTCAATCCGTCTTCGCTGATTTCCGGCTCGCTTTCAGCAATTGCTGGTTCTGCAACATTTTCTTGGTTCAAACGAAATAACCCTTCATTTACATTGTTTAAAATGTTAAACGCCACTTCGTCCTCAGCAATTGTCGAATCCATTGTTGGAATTTCTGCGCGTTCCATCAAATTCAATTCTTGGATTGCATCCGGTTCCCCTGTTGCCCCACCTCCCCCAGCTTCTTCTCCTCCGCTTTCTGCCGGCCCGGTAGTGGTATCGCCACTGCCGCTGCAAGCCACTAAAAAGACTCCAAACACCAAAACGAGGACAAGCAAAAGCATCATTCTGCCTTTCTTCACTTGTAAAACCTCCTATTTTTTTCAGAAAATTAAATCTACTTTCATTTTACCTCTTATAAGCCGGTATTAATAGTATTAATCCGCTAATATATTAATTTTATACTATTTATTTGATACTTGAATTTCTCTGTTTCACTAGTTAAATAAAGTTTCTTCTATAATATATAAAAAAAGAAGATGCAGTGTTTCCTGCACCTTCTTTTTATCCCAAAATTTAAGAACTGGATTTATACACTGCAACGTTAAGGCAAAACTTACCTATGCTTTTTTAGATTTCATTTTTGCTTTTAAGCGAAATTATTACCTCAATGATTTTGGATTTAAAGCATCCTTCAATCCTTCTCCGATAAAGTTAATCGATAAAATTGTAAAAATGATAATCAATGCTGGCGGCATCCAAATCCATTGCTTGCCTTGAAGCACATCCGGCTCATTCGCAGAAGAAAGCATATTCCCCCAACTTGGCGTGGATTGCGGAACGCCGAAGCCCAAATAACTCAAAGCAGATTCTACGACAATCATACTGGCAAAAATCAATGTCGCCTGGACAATAATTGTCGACATAACGTTTGGCAACAGGTGTTTTACGATAACTTTAAATGGTGAGCAACCGATAGATAAAGCTGCCATAATATATTCATTTTCTTTTTCCGCTAACACTTTACTTCGTACAAGGCGGGCAACACCGCCCCAGCTCAAGACGCCAATAACAATGATCAGCACCCAAAGCCCATCGATAATCCCCATTAATATGGTGTTCAATACAATAACAAATACTAAAAACGGAAAGTTTAGAACAAAATCAGTAAATCTCATTAACATGCTGTCGACAAATCCACCAAAAAATCCAGCAATCGAACCAACGATTGTCCCAATTGAAATGACTAGCAAAGTGGCACTAAAACCGACCAATAATGAAATCCGGCCGCCATATAACAGTCTTGTCAAAACATCTCTTCCGCTTTTATCTGTCCCGAGCCAATGATCACTGTTTGGTGTGATATTCATAGAACTGATATTGACTTTAGATACATCCGGAATTGGAGATAGATAAGGCGCTAAAAATGGAGCGGCTAGTGATAAGAGCGTTACTATAATGATAAAGGCCGAACTAATCATGGCTAGTTTATTTTTAAAGAATTTTTTCCTAGCTATTTGCCAAGGAGATAAGCTTCTTTCCGGCTTCTTTTGCTGCGTTAGAGTTGATGTTGTGGCCATTTTCCTGCTTCCTCCTTAGTCCATTCGAATTCGTGGATCTACAATTCCGTACAGTAAGTCTGCCAATAAGTTACCAGCCAACGTCAAGAACGACAATAGCATAGTCAGTGCCATTAGGGTCGGATAGTCTCTCGAACTGACAGAATCCAAGAACAATTGGCCGATGCCAGGGTACGTAAAGATAGTTTCCGTAATAATTGCTCCGCCGATCAAAGCTGCAAAATCAAAACCTAGGAACGTAACAAGTGGAATAATGGAGTTGCGCAAAATATGGACATTGTAGATTTTAGCTATCGGCGTCCCTTTTGCACGGGCTGTCCGCACATAATCTTTCCGTGAATTTTCGATAATATCGTTGCGCAAAAATTGTGTATAGGAAGCCGTACTCATGGCTCCAAGAACAATTGCCGGCAGCAAAACATGATGCAATCTGCTTAACCAGTATTCGGGAGTGCCTTCTTCAACGATAATATCCACCGAGCCGCCGAAAGGAAACCAGTTTAATTGGAAAGCAAAAAAGTAAATAGCGAATACTGCGGCAACAAAAGAAGGAATTGCAAGCATGACATAATTGATTCCCGCTATTGCGTTATCTCCGATCGTATATGGCTTTCTTCCGGAATACATCCCCATTAAAAATGCCAATATATATGTGATAACGAGCGCCATAATTCCCAGAAAAAGCGTATTCGGAAGTTTTTCTATAATTACATCCGCAACAGGCGTTTTGTATTTTGTAGATTTCCCAAAATCGCCTTGCATAAATCCTGTGATCCAATTGAAATACTGTACAGGAAGAGGATCATTATAGCCTAATTTCTCCCTCATCTCTGCAATATATTCCGGATTCGTATTATTCGGATCTATTTCTCCGCTCAATGAATCCCCAGGCATAATTTTAGCTAAAGAAAAAACCACTATGGATATTAGGATGAGCATAGGAATCATTCCAAGTAATCGTCTCAATGAATATTTCAGCATGTATACTCTCCTTGTCTGTATCGTTCTTAGCTGGGCTCTCCGGCACGGCAAGAGTTATTTGATCTTGCTGCCAAACACTCCTTACCGTGCATAAGAGCTTTAAAATTATTTTCAACGATGGGTTTGAAACCCATCGTTGAAAATTTTGCTATTATTATTCTGTTACATACCATTCAGCCGGGTTATTTTGACCAGAAACGTCATAAGTAGCCCCGCCGACACGCTTGTTCAACGCTACAATTTCTTCAAGTTCTGCAATATACAGCATTGGAAGATCTTCGTTCACAATTTTTTGCCATTCAACATACAACTCTTTGCGTTTTTCTTGATCATCTCCAACAATCTCAATGTTTAATGCATCATCAAGCAACTTGTCGGATTCTGGATTATTGTAACGTGGGTAGTTCCACAATTGATCCGCTTTCCACAAACCGGATGGATCTGGATCTACGCCAGTTCCCCAACCGCCAAAGAACGTTTCGATAGCTGGATCATCTTTTTCTACCATTTCGTAGTACAAGTTGACTTCTACCATTTCAAGTTCAGATTTAAGGCCAACAGCTTCCCAGTATTGTGTAATTGCTTGGGCACGTGATTCAAATGTTGGATTCCCTGTAGCATAATGAGTGAACTTCACAACAAACTCGTCGCCATTCGGATCTTCACGGAAGCCATCGCCATTTGTATCGACATAGCCTGCATCATCTAAAATTTGTTTTGCTTTTTCTGGATCGTATTCGTAAGTGTTCAACTCACTGTCATCAGCAGCGTTCCAGTGTGCAGACGGTACTGGCTTGTTGACAACGTTCGCATAGCCGAAGAAGAAGGCATCTACCCATTCTTGGCGGTTCATCGCATACATCATTGCTTGGCGCAATTCTTTGCTTTGGTATTTTGGAACTTCTTCTGTAATCGTCTGTTTTTCGCTATCAAACTTGCCAAGCTTAAATCCTACATAATAATAAGTAAGCCCTGGATAAGTGGTGATATTGATGTTTTCAAGCGGTTTTACTTCTGGTGCAGTTACCGGTTGAAGGGAGATCATGTCCACATCGCCATTTTGCAAAGCCCCTACAACAGATGTGTTGTCGATAACGCGCAAAATGATTTTGTCAAGGTTGACATCGCCATTCCAGTACTCATCATTTCGAGAGAATTCCACTGACTCACCAGGAACAATTTTGTCCACTTTAAATGGCCCAATTCCGATCGGAGTTGTACGCACCCATTCTGATGCTGACATTTCAGCTACTGGTACATCCCCTAAAACTGATTCTGGAAGAGGGTATGCCCAAAGGTTAGTCAAGTTGTTAACGCGTGCTTCATCAAAAGTGATTTTGATTTCGTAATCGCTAATTACTTCAAGCCCTGAAATTGAATCTGCTTCGCCGTTGCGGAATGCTTCAGCGCCTTCAATAGTTTGGACATTTGTATAGCGCGGTCCGTCATAGTCTTTGTTTGCAATAGTTTCAAATGCGAAAACCCAGTCATTTACTGTCAATTCTTCGCCATTGTGCCATTTTACGCCTTCTTTAAATGTGAATGTAAATACTTTATTGTCTTCTGTTTCCCAAGATGCAACGTTCGGGATAGGCTCTAACTTCTCGTTATATTCGATCAGTGCTTCATCATAGAGAGAAATAACTTCTGCATCTGTTTGAATGCCATAAAACGCTGCATTGAACAGTCCTTCTGGCGGTGCATCAATACCATAAACTAATGTTCCGCCTTTTTGCGGTTCCCCTTCTGCTGCTTTTTCTTTCGTGTCTGACTCATTTGATGTTTCACTACTGCTTCCTCCACCGCATGCCGCTAAAAATGCAGACACTACAAGAAGCATAGCCAAAAGCAAAAATAAGGATTTGTTCTTCATGTTGTTCCCCCTAAAAAATTTTTTTGATCAATACAGATGGCAAGCTACGTGATGGCCTGGCCGCACTTCTGTCAATAGAGGCTTGTCTTTAGAACAAACTTCCATCGCCATCGGGCAGCGCGTATGGAACGGGCAGCCAGTCGGCGGGTTTTGCGGGCTCGGCACATCGCCCTTCAACACAATCCGTTCTTTCTTGACTGCCGTATTCGGTTCTGGAATCGCAGAAATCAAGGCTTGTGTGTAAGGATGAAGCGGCTCTCTGTATAAATCTCTATTTGAAGCAAGCTCAACGAGATTGCCCAAATACATCACTCCGATTCGATCGCTCATATGCTTTACTACGCTAAGATCATGCGCGATAAACAGATAAGTCAAATCGAATTCGATTTGCAGTTCTTTCAGCAAGTTCAAAACTTGGGATTGCACAGAAACATCTAGTGCAGAAACAGGTTCATCCGCTACTATCAATTTGGGGTTTAAAGCCAACGCGCGGGCAATCCCTATGCGCTGCCGTTGGCCACCAGAAAATTCGTGCGCGTATTTATAGTAGGCTTCTTCTGGCAAGCCGACGCGCGTCAATAACTTTTTGATTTCCGGTTCCAATTCTTTTTTGCTGCGCTTCTCATAATTGAGAATTGGTTCGGCAACAATATCCCCTACCATCTGCATTGGATTCAACGACGCATAAGGATCTTGGAAAACCATCTGAAAATCGCGGCGTGCTTGTTGAAGCTTAGAACCTGAAAGTTTGGTAATGTCCTTGCCTTCAAACAAAATTTTCCCATCTGTCGGTTTCAAGAGCCGCAAGATGGTGCGGCCGGTAGTCGATTTTCCGCATCCGGATTCACCGACCAAACCAAGGGTCTCCCCTTTTCGGATAGCGAACGAAACATTATCCACTGCTTTCACGTTGCCGACGACCCTTTTAAAAAAGCCGCCCGTGACAGGGTAATAGGTCTTTAAATTCTGTATTTCTAGCAACACATCACGGTTCTGGAGGCTGTCTATTCGTTCTTGTATAAAGTCTCTTGTTGTCATACAGCAGATGCTCCCTCTCTTTCTCGTTGGCGTTTTTCTTCAGTTGGCCAGCTTGCATCGTATAATAGGCAAGCTGTTTCATGTCCGGCAGCGACTTCCCCAAGCTGTGGAGTGATCGTCATACATTCCGGCATCGCTCTTGGGCAACGGTTTGAAAAACGGCAGCCGACTTGCGGCATTTTTGTAATCGAAGGAACTAACCCATCTATCGTCGCTAATTTTTCAACGTCTTCATCCATTTTGGGAATGGCTTTCATCAGAAGATCGGTATATGGATGTTTAGGGTTATTGAAAAGCTCTTCAACAGTCGCCCGTTCAACTATTTTTCCCGCATACATCACCAATACTTCATCACAAATTTCCGCTACAACTCCCAAGTCGTGTGTGATTAGAATGATTGACATATCATTGGCTTCTTGGATGCTTTTTAATAATTCGAGAATCTGGGCCTGTACGGTAACGTCCAATGCTGTAGTCGGCTCATCAGCGATCAATAGTTTCGGCTGGCAAGCGATTGCCATTGCAATCATCACCCGCTGCCGCATTCCGCCAGACAATTGGTGAGGATATTCGTCTACAATTTTATCGGCACGTGGAATTCCTACGCTTTTCAAAAGGGAGATTGACTGATTGCGAGCTTCTTTTTTCGAAATTTTTTCATGATTTAAAATGACTTCCTGTATTTGATAACCGATGGTAAAAACGGGATTTAACGAAGTCATTGGCTCCTGAAAAATCATTGAAATATCTTTGCCTCTGATTTTGTTCATTTTTTTATCAGACAGCTTTGAAATGGCTTCACCTTCAAATTCAATTTCTCCGCCGCGTATTTTTCCTATTCCTTCCGGCAAAAGCTGCATGATCGATAAGGACATGACACTTTTTCCACAGCCAGATTCACCTACGACGCCTACAATCTGTTTTCGTTGAACATTAAATGAAACACCTTCTACTGCATTGAAGTAATCTCCATCAATCTTAAACCCCGTCTGGAGATTTTTTACTTGAAGAAGGGGTGTCTTGTGAGTTGATGCATAGTTAGCAGACATTTGAACACCTCTTGGATTATTTTCTGGCAATTCTTACTAATTCAAATTTTATTACAAAAGTATTACAACTGCAATATGTTTTTATAAAGTTTTATAAATTTTCTTTGTATTCTTACTTTTCACTGCCGTTTTTTTGTATAATCGCACAAAAAAACACCTTGCCGGGACGGCAAGGTGCATAAAAATCATTCTTCAAATTTTTTCATTACTAATGACGCATTGTGTCCGCCAAAGCCAAGGGAATTGCTCATAGCGTAAGCAAGATCGGCTTTTCGCGCTTCGTTTGGCACATAGTCCAAATCGCATTCTTCGTCCGGCGTACCATAATTTGTAGTTGGAGGCATGATGCCTTCTTTCAGTGCCAGCGCTGTGAAAATCGCTTCAATTCCACCAGCTGCGCCAAGCAAGTGGCCAGTCATCGATTTGGTCGAACTCATGCCAAGCTTATAGGCATGTTCTTCAAATACCGATTTGACGGCCATTGTTTCAAATAAATCATTGTATGGCGTACTTGTACCATGGGCATTAATGTAACCGATATCCGTTTTGTTGATCCCAGCATCTTCGATGGCTTGAACCATGGCACGCGCTGCACCTTCTCCACCTGGTGCAGGCGCAGTGATGTGGTGAGCATCTCCAGTTGAACCATAGCCGACCACTTCAGCATAGATTTTAGCGCCACGCGCTTTTGCGTGTTCGTACTCTTCTAAAATAACAATGCCTGCTCCTTCGCCAATAACAAATCCGTCGCGGTTTTTGTCAAAAGGACGTGAAGCGGTAGCCACGTCTTCATTCGTAGTTAGTGCTGTATTTGCGGTAAAGCCTGCAACTGAAAGTCTGGTAATCGGCGCTTCTGCACCGCCAGAAATCATCACATCGGCATCTCCACGCTGAATCACTTTGAAAGCATCCCCGATGGAATTTGTTCCAGAAGCACATGCCGTTACTGAACATGAATTGATGCCTTTGGCTCCAAAGTAAATGGATACTTGGCCAGATGCCATGTCCGGAATAATCATCGGAATTAAAAATGGGCTGATGCGGCGAACGCCACGATCGTTCAGCACATCCATTTGGTTTTCGATAGTTTCCATGCCGCCGATTCCGGATCCTATCCAGACGCCCGTCCGGAGAGCAGTTTCTTCGTCCAGCTCAAGTCCGGAATCTTTCATGGCCATAATTGAAGCTGCGAGTGCATAATGCGTAAAACGGTCCATTTTACGCGCTTCTTTCTTTTCAATGTAATCTTCAATAGAAAAATCTCTTACTTCCGCAGCAATTTTTGCAGGGAATTTTTCTGTATCAAGCCTTGTTAAAGGGCCAATACCTGATTTCCCCGCTTTTATGCCTTCCCATGTGGATTCTATATTGTTTCCTAGTGGCGTCACAGCACCCGTACCCGTAATGACTACACGACGATTCGACATTCTATTTTCTTCCTTTCTCATATCTTATTATTTGCCCCATCTCATTGCAATTGCGCCCCAAGTCAATCCGCCACCGAATCCTACCATGACGACCAAATCGTCATCTTTGATCCGGCCTTCTTCCACATCTTCTACAAGTGAAATTGGAATTGATGCGGCGGATGTATTGCCGTATTTATGGATTGTTTTTGACATCTTTTCGATTGGAAGATCCAAACGCTGGCGCGAAGCTTCCATAATGCGGATATTCGCTTGATGAGGGATCAGGAAGTCGACGTCTTCTTTTGTCAGCCCCGCTTTTTCAATAACCGCTTCAGCCGATTCGCCCATTTGGCGCACTGCAAACTTAAAAACTTCCCGGCCATTCATCATTAAAAATTTCTCTTCCTGGTACAAATGTTTTCCGCCGCTGCCATCTGCTCCAAGTTCGAACGACAAAATCCCTCTGCCTTCTGAAACCTTGCCGAGGACTGCTGCCCCCGCTCCGTCGCCAAAGAGCACTGCAGTATTGCGGTCTTCCCAGTTGGTGATTTTAGATAGTTTTTCCACGCCGACTACCAGCACATACTTGTATACATCCGATTCGATAAACTGTTTTGCCGTAACTGCGCCATACATAAACCCGGCACATGCTGCCGAAAGATCCATTGCAGCTGCATTGACAGCACCAATTTCCTGTTGGATCATACAAGCCATGGATGGAAACGGCTGGTCTCCAGTAACTGTAGCCACTAAAATCAAACCGATTTCTGCTGGATCGATGCCGGCATCTTCAATTGCCTTTTGAGCAGCTGCTCTCGCCATATGCGACGTATCTTGCTCGTCCTTGGCAATCCGGCGTTCTTCTATCCCTGTCATCGTACGTATCCATTCATCAGAAGTATCCATACGTTTTTCCAAGTCGAAATTCGTTAATTTATCTTCTGGCAGACATCTGCCGATACCGATTATTCCTGCATTCATCGATAGCCCCTCTTTTCGCTTATCATCACTTATTAGTACCTGGTATTAATAATACGTCAATGCTGCCTTTTTTTCAACTGATTGACATACTTCCGACAAAATATCGCTAAAAAAATGAAACATTCTTTCTGTCGGAGGGCGCGTATGATATGATGAATGAAGATATTTTATGTAGAGGTGAAATTAGATGCGATTTATTGGAACTTTCTTATGGTCATTTTTATTGATTTCCTTGCTCAACTATGTAGTAAGCGCTGTACAAAACGTTCACTTCGATTTTATGAATGGACTTTACATTTCTTTGGTTGTTTCCGTGTTGATCTTTGTAATTTCTTCAATCATCCCGGACAGTCCGGCACCTGAAAAACATTAATAAAAGAAGCGCAATCCGTCAATCGGATTGCGCTTCTTTTTTGCTGATTTTCAACTCTTTGTTTTCCATCGTTAACTGGAGCAACGAATTAGGCGTTATATCGCCTTTGATCAGTTCCCGGGCAATATTCGTTTCAATTTCCCGCTGGATAAAGCGTTTCAATGGGCGTGCACCGAAAACTGCATCAGTACCCGCTTCCACAATATACTCGACCACTGAATCATCGACCGACAAGTCGATTTGCTGTTGGCGCATCCGGCTTGCCAGTTCTGAAAGCATCTTTTTCGCGATGCCATAGAAATGCGAATTGTTCAAGGCATGGAAGATGACAATGTCATCAATGCGGTTCAACAATTCCGGCTTGAAGTGCCGGCGCAGTTCAGCCATCACAATATCTTCAATATCGTGTTCATCGCTTTCGTCTCCAATAAATGCAGAGCCGATGTTGGAGGTCATAATAACAACGGTATTTGAGAAGTTGACGAGGCGCCCTTGGCTGTCTGTAATGCGTCCATCATCAAGAATTTGCAACAAGATATTGGCTACATCCGGATGCGCTTTCTCGATTTCATCCAACAGGACAACAGAATACGGATTACGCCGCACCGCTTCTGTTAATTGGCCACCTTCTTCATAGCCGATATATCCAGGAGGTGCCCCGACGAGGCGGGATACGCTATGCTTTTCCATATACTCAGACATATCGATGCGGATAAAATGGTCTTCGGAATCAAAAAGGTTCGCGGCTAAGGATTTTGCCAGTTCGGTTTTCCCCACTCCGGTCGGTCCTAAAAAGATGAACGATCCAATCGGTTTATGCTCATCTTTAATGCCTGCACGTGCGCGCCATACTGCTTCCGTAACCAAACGCACAGCATTGTCCTGGCCGATGACCCGTTGTTTCAACGTTTCACCCAAGCGCAGCAATTTTTCGCGTTCGCCTTCCACCAGCTTTGTAACTGGAATGCCTGTCCAGCGCGCCACAATGCCCGCAATTTCCTCTTCTGTCACTTCTTCCCGCAGAAGGCGTTCTGCCCCTTCGTGTTCCAATTCTTTTTCTAACCCCGCCAGTTCTTTTTCCAGCGCTGGAATTTTGCCGTGGCGAAGTTCAGCGGCCAAGTTTAAGTCGTACTTGTTCTCTGCATCTTCCAATTGTCTGCGGTACTGGTCCAGCTGTTCACGCATAGCCTGGATTTTCTTCAATGAATCTTTTTCTTCCGACCATTGCTTTTGCATATCTCCTGAAGCTGCTTTTAGATCAGCAATTTCCTTGCGCAACGTCTCAAGGCGCGTTTTACTTGCAGCGTCCTTTTCTTTCATCAGCGCCTGCTCTTCAATTTCCAGCTGCATGAGGCGTCTTGTTACTTCGTCAAGTTCTTGCGGCATCGAATCGATTTCCGTGCGGATCATGGCACAGGCTTCGTCAATCAAGTCAATCGCTTTGTCCGGCAGAAACCGCTCTGTGATATAGCGGTCGGACATGGCCGCTGCCGCCACGATGGCACGGTCATGGATGCGCACGGCGTGATGAAGTTCGAAACGTTCTTTCAATCCGCGCAAAATCGAAACCGTATCTTCGACAGAAGGTTCCCGCACCATCACTTGCTGGAAGCGCCGCTCAAGTGCCGGATCTTTTTCAATGTGCATCCGGTATTCATCAAGCGTCGTTGCGCCAATGCAGAACAATTCCCCGCGCGCAAGCATCGGTTTCAACATATTCCCCGCATCCATCGCACCTTCCGTTTTCCCGGCGCCGACAATTGTATGGATTTCATCGATAAATAAGATGATTTGGCCTTCGCTGTCTTTCACTTGCTTTAAGACGCTTTTTAGCCGCTCCTCAAATTCCCCACGGTATTTTGCGCCTGCTATCAATGCGCTCATGTCCAGCTCGTAAATGACCTTTTCTTTAAGGCCTTCCGGCACGTCATTTCGGACAATGCGCTGTGCCAGTCCTTCAACGATTGCCGTTTTACCAACCCCTGGTTCACCAATTAACACCGGATTATTTTTCGTTTTTCGGGATAGAATCCGGATTACGTTGCGGATTTCCTGGTCTCGTCCAATGACCGGATCCATTTTTCCAGACCGGGCTTCTTCCACCATATTACGCCCATATTGTTCGAGCGGCTTTTTTTGTTCTTCTGTATTGAATCGAACCATTAAAATCACTCCTTCAAGAGTTTGACCTTATTTGACTAATTCAATTATAAGAGATTTTATGGGCAATGGCAATTAAAACGCATGAAAAAACCTGTCCAAAGTATAACTGGACAGGTGCTTGTAAAAATATTTTTAGCGAACGCCAAGTGCCATTTTCGCGTAACGGGACATTTTATCTTTTCCCCAAACCGGCTGCCAGACGATTTTAACATCGACTTCGCTCACTTCTGGCAATTCATATAAAGCATGTTTAACCATATCTACAATTTGCGGCCCCATTGGGCATCCCATTGAAGTTAATGTCATCGTTACAACCGTAAAGCCTTCTTCGGACATATCGACATCATATACTAATCCTAAGTTAACAATATCAACACCAAGCTCCGGGTCAATGACTTGTTCTAAAGCACCCATGATGCTATCGCGCATATCTTGATCCATAAAATCCCCTCCCTTTTCTGTCTTTTAATCTTAGCAAACTTTTTGCTGAATTGAAATTTACTTGCTTAAGCTTTTACATGCTTGGCCAGCCAATCGGTCGCAGCCAGCATTCCTTGGCGGCTGACTGCATGCCCCGCTTCCCTTTCCCTCATAAAATAAAGAAGTTCAGGTGCTTCCCGGTAGTATTCTTTCAACTGGTTGTATAAGTTGAATGTCGGTTCAAAAGCCACAACTGGATCTTGTTCCCCGTGCCAAAAGAAAACCGGGCGCTGATTGAAAGCTTCCAAATTTTTCGTGCTGTCAAAACTGCCCAATGTCTCAAACAACTCTTCGCGCTGCTGCTCTGAAAACGGCAGCTGATAACCCCGCGACTCAAATTGGACAATTTGCCCTTTCGAAAGCTCGACGTAGTTGCCGGCGCCCATCATAACAGATGCCGCTTTAATCCATGGGTAAGCTGCCAATGCGCCAAGCGTCGTGATGCCGCCCATCGACGTTCCCCCAATTGCCATCTCCCCTTTGACTAATTGCTTGTCATGGGCGATTTGGTTTATGTAGTCCAACTCTTTTATAGAGTTCAATATAATTTCCCAGAAGCGGACAATCAGCTGCATTTCTGATAAATTCTCAGTCCGTTCGCCATGCAAAAGTGCATCGGGCAAAAGTACACGCACTCCTTTTTCCGCCAACTGGTACGCATAGTGCAGATTGTGTTCTTTCGCACTTGTTATGCCATGAAAAAATACCACTGTTGGCAGCGGCTCGCTCCATTGCTGTTCCGGCGCTACATGGAGCAAGGGAATTCCTCTCCACACTTCATGTTCTACTTTCACCTTATTCCACATCCTTTTACTCTCTTTAACTGTTATTTACTATTAACAATCGTACCAATGTTCCTGCCAGCCGGCAAACAATCCCTTTGTGATATTTATGTAAAATCGAGGAAGGCAGGGCACTCCTCTTTTCTTTCTCTTTCTTGATTCTACTTTTTCTCAATATTTTTTTGACGGAAGGCGCTAATTATCGCTACACTATACATGTAGAGAAAGGAGACGGCTATTTATGAAACAACATTTAATCGTCCTTGATTTGGACGGCACATTATTGACTGATCAAAAAGTCATCTCTGAGAAAACGAAAAGCACATTGGGAAAAGCTTTAGATGCCGGCCATCAAGTAATGATCGCTACAGGGCGCCCTTTTCGTTCGAGCGAAGTTTATTATAAAGAACTTGGACTGACTACACCGATTGTTAATTTTAATGGAGCCTTTGTCCACCATCCAACTGATACAAACTGGGGAACCCACCATACCCCGATTTCACTTGATGTTGTCCATGAAGTGGTCGAATCGATGCACGAGTTTGACTTTTATAACATTGTAGCGGAAGTGTTAGATGATGTGTATGTTCATTATCACGATGAAAAGCTTATGGATATTTTCCGATTCGGCGATCCAAGCATCACTACCGGTGACCTGCGAAGTTATTTAAAAGTGGACCCGACGTCGATGCTCATCCATGCGCCGGTTGAAAAAGTGCAGTCCATCCATGAGCATTTGTCTTCCGTCCATGCCGAAGTGATCGACCATAGAAGATGGGGCGCTCCTTGGCATGTTATTGAAATAGTCAAAAGCGGACTAAGCAAGGCAGTCGGCATCGATCGGGTGTCCAAATCCCTTGGTATACCGAAAGAAAACATTATCGCTTTTGGCGATGAAGACAACGATTTGGAGATGCTGGAATATGCAGGTTTAGGAGTCGCCATGGGCAACGCCATTGAGCCGCTGAAAAATATTGCAAATGAAATCACTTTAACAAACAATGAAGATGGAATTGCTGAATTACTAATTGACCGTTTAAAACTGTAAGTAGAAACTGGGGGATCTAAATGAGATTATTTGCGGACAGCGCTTCAGATTTGCCAAAAGAGTTTTTCGAAAAAGAACAAGTGGTTTTATTTCCGCTGCGCGTCCATATCGGCGAGGAGGAATATGAAGACATCCGAACCATCCATTCTAAAAAAGTCTATGATGCGATTCGCTCGGGCGTTCAGCCTAAAACTTCTCAAGCATCGCCCGATGAAATGCTGGCGGCGTTCGAACAACTCGCAAAAGACGGAGATGAAGGTTTTTATATCGCTTTTTCTTCCGAATTGTCCGGTACGTATAATACTGCTGTTATGGTAGCCGACCAAGTGCGTGAAGACTTCCCGGAATTAAAGTTGACCATTCTGGATTCGAAAGCTGCATCACTCGGGTATGGACTTCTAGTGAAAGAAGCGGCTAGACTTCGGGATGCCGGACAGCCGCTCAGTGAAGTTATTGAACGGGTGCGTACTATGGCCGACCATATGGAAAGTTTGTTCACCGTAGAAGATTTGGATTATATGGCTCGAGGCGGGCGCATCTCCAAAGGCAGCGCTTTTGTCGGCGGCTTGTTGAACATCAAACCCCTGCTTCATGTCGAGGAAGGCAAATTGGTGCCTATTGAAAAACTGCGCGGTCGCAAGAAAGTTGTCAAGCGGATGATCGAGCTCATGGAAACACGCGGCGAGCAGCTTAAAAACCAGACAATTGCCATTAGCCACGGAGACGATGAAGAGTTCGCCAATTTCGTAAAAAAAGAAATTGAAGAGCATTTTCGTCCAAAAAATGTGGAGACTTATTTGATTGGTTCAGTGATTGCTGCCCATACCGGACCTGGGACACTCGCTGTTTTCTTCTTAAACCGGGCACTGTAAAAAGTAAAAAGCACCTATCCTTGGGGATAGGTGCTTTTTTTATGCGGTTGCTTTTGCGGCTTCATCGGCCTTTCGCTGTTTGCCTTTTTTCCATACAATGCGCAGGAAAATCATAAAGACAACATAGAGGACTATCAAAGCTGCAATATAGGCTTTATTGAATCCACGTTCATCAATAACGTTGAACGTCTCTCCGACTTCTCTATCCAACGTGATCAAATATTCGCCATTTGCTTCTTGGCGAACGATATCATTTTCAAACAAGCCGCGCATTTCTTTATCGCTGCCGATAACATCTGCCGGCAAGGAGATATTTTTAGTTTCGGAAGAATTGTTGATGGCAATGATCCACGTTTCTTCATCGTTGGAACGTTTATAGACGAGCCATCCATCTTCTTCGTGCAGTACTTCCAAATCCCCGGTCCGCAATGCTTCAGACGTGTTGCGCAATGTATTGAGATTGGTGATGTGCTCGGCCATTTCCGGGTCTACTCCTAAATCCATGATTTGGTGCGTTTCAGGAGCCTGTTTACCATTCATAGCAATTTCAGAGCCATATTGCATAACCGGAATTCCTGGCATTGTAAACAATTGCGTAAATAGCAGATTCCAGCGTGTAGGCGGATATCCTTTTTCAGCAACGATATCTGATGTGAAACGAGAATTGGGAATTGAATCAACTCGAATCAAGTTTCCTTCACTTGTTTTCATCAAGTCAAACAAAGCTGATGATTCTTGGTCGAAGTTTTTGTAAGTGCTGCGGAGCGCGTCTTCTATGCCAGGCAAAACTGTAGCATCAAGCCCCTCAATAGCTTCCATTTCCTGATCGCTCAACAAGTAAATATCCCGAACACTTTTTATAGCTTTTGAGAAAGAGCCAATAAACTCTGGGTTGATGGAGCTTGTTTGCTGTAAACGCAATCCGTCAACTTGATAGTTGGAAATGAAGCCCGTGGTAAAGTCAGTCAAAGCTGCTTGCGCATCGGGATTGGCCATATCCAAAGCAAAGGTTCCGTCCTCATTTTCTATAAACCATTCTGGATTTTCTTTCACCCACACATGATCTGCGCTTACCTGCTGTGTCGGAACATCCACTATTATTTTCATGCCCACTTCGTGGGTTGTATCAATTAATGCTTTCAATTCTTCTTCTGTTCCAAAATGGCGCTCTAACTTACTATAATCGAGAACTTCTTTGCCGTCATAACTAGCAGAAGAAAAAACAGGTCCAATCGATAGGACTGTAAAGCCCATTTCACTAATGTGGTTGATTTCTCCAGTTAATCCCGCAAAGTCTCCCCCATTAAATGCGGCTGGGTCTGCTCCGTTCACTTCATAATCGTTTTGGATTTGTTTGTTGAAAAAACGGTCAACCAAAACATCATATATGCTTTCATCTTGCAGCTCGAGCGAATCGTCTGCTGCTGTTGCCGGACTTGCCATGCTTATGATCAGCATTCCGATAAAAATGCTTAAGATCCACTTTGCTTTCAATTTAAATCCTCCTTCAATGAGGCAACTAGATTCTGTTACACCCGATTCATTTTAACAAAATCCAAGTTTTGCTGCTACGCTAAGTTCAAGAAAGTCGAGTTTCTTTCGGGAGGTTTCGTCTAAACTGTGAATTCCTCGCGAAAGCAGGCTTTTTCTTCGGGCTTCACTTTAGCCCATAACCGATGTATGAAATGTAAAATTTCGGGCAAGTAAAAAAAACAAGCGCAAATGCGCTTGTTTTTTATAAGTTTGCTAAAAAGTTGATGCCCACCGGCAATTTGAAGCCGAAGAACATTGTTACGAATAAGAATACCACGAACAACCCCCAGAAAAGCGTTGTCGGTTTTTGTTTTTTCGAACGAACCAAAACCATTTCCATCATACCGATTGTCAATATTCCAAATAGGAATTTCAATCCGTATTGCATCGCGTCAAATGAAGAATGCTCGATAAACAATGCCAGGCCTGTGATGATGACCAGGACGTAGAACAAGCGAAGGATCATATGCGTGATTTTGCGCCCTTTGCTGTTTCGGTCCATAAACGCCGCTACCAAGAAGAGTACAAGCGCAATGACCCAAGTCGTAATGTGTAAATGAGTCGAATCAGTTAAAATTCCCAAAACGTCACCTCTTTATAATTTAGTCCTTCTCAGTTTAGCATAACCGAGGGACTAAATGACAAACTTGCCGTTATGACAAATGTGTGACGAGTGTTCCGATTGACTCGATGGAAACTTTCACCGTATCGCCAGCTTTTAAGAATTTCGGTGGAGTAAAGCCTTTGCCGACACCAGCAGGCGTTCCAGTCAAGATAACATCGCCCGGTTCAAGCGCAACGTATTTTGACACTTCAGCGACGATTTCATCAACACGGCGGATCATGTCATCAGTATTGCCGTTTTGGCGGACTTCATCATTTACTTTTGTAACAATCGATAGATTTTGCGCCTCCGGGATTTCATCTTTCGTTACCAAATACGGTCCCATTGGGCAAGATCCTTCTAAGCTTTTGCCAAGGAAGTACTGCTGATGCTTGCTTTGAATGTCACGAGCCGTTAAATCATTGGCAATCGTATAACCAAAAACATAATCATAAGCCAATTGCTTCGGAATCGACTTGCCTGCTTTTCCGATAACTACCGCCAACTCACCTTCATAATCGTATGAATCCGTTAATTCGCTATGGGCTGGCACTGTTGCCTCATCCGGCACAATGCAATTCGGCGCTTTGGTGAAAACCACTAAATCCTCGGGAGCTTCTGCCCCCATTTCTTTAGCGTGATCCGCATAGTTTTTGCCAATCGCAATAATGTTTTTAGGAGTTCTTGAAATAGGCGCCAGCCATTCGATTTCCGAATAAGAGTGTTTGAAATCTTCAGGTCGCTCAGATTGGGAAGCAGCCTCCACTAATTTGCGGATTTGTTCCACAAATTCCATACCCTGCGAGATCCCTTCAATCAGCTGTGCCGGAAAAGATGGTAAAACCTCTAATTGTTGTTGTATTTCAAGTACATCCCATACGGCTTCTTCTTTTTTCACTTTCGGTCCAAAACGTTCTTTTTCTCCATAGCGAAACGATAACAGCTTCATTCGTTAAACACTCCTTTTCTTTGATTCCATTCATTATACACATTCAAGGTTTTGAATTGCTATTTTTTTCGAAACTTTTCCCATAAGTCCATCTTCTCCATATTTTTTCAAGTGGCCCTTGATTGAATTTGGACAACCACAATTCCGCAAAAATCAACTGAATGGCGAAAATTCCAAGAGCAATCAGCGTCCCTGTCAATAAGTCCACTTTTCCGTACAAACCAAATCCATACGAATAAAAAATAAATGTCGCAATCAGTGATTGCATAATGTAAACAGTCAGCGACATGCGCCCGACTTGGCCAAGTGGCCGCAAAAGTTTCCGGAAGCTGGAGTTTTGAGCAAGCAAAGCAATAATTGCCGCGTAACCGGTTGCGACTAGCGGTCCGCCAAAAATGTCTTGCAAATAAATAAATGCGAGATTCTTGTCGACCAATTGAGGCGTAGCTTTTAGCAGCAACCCGATTATGAGCGGTACCAGAGCAAGGAGGATCCACACCTTTCGATATTGTTTGGCACGTTCAATCAACCGCCACTTAGCGGCGGCTGCACCAACCATCATAAATGGCAAAATGGTCGCAATCAACACGATAAAATTGAACGGGTTATTGCTGTATACCCAATCTGACAGACGTTGACCAAAAATATCAATAAAAGTTCCGTTTGCGTAAGCGTCAATTGAACTTTGTACGGCCTGTATGCCGGCATAATAATTCGGATTGACTGATACCGCAATAAACATCAAGGCAAGAATCAGGGCATGCGGCACTGTATAAATCAGGGCTGCCAGCCCTACCAGCAGCTTGGATGGAAGATGCAGCATACCGATCAGCAACAAGCCGATTATTGCATAAGTGATTAATATATCGCCATACCAGAGAAGAAACGCATGCAGAATGCCGATGCCAAGCAATACCAACAATCGTCTCGCAGCCAGTGGTGCGAATGCCTGTTTTTTTTCTTGGGCTTTTAAAAATTGCATTGCTAAACCGTATCCGAAGAGCATAGAAAATAGCGGATAGAAGCTCGCTTGGATAAAAATATCAATAAACCCGTAAATTTCAGCATCATATGGCCGGGTATAGTACGTATACGGATTCACGTATGATAAGGGAGAGTGGAAGGTCAACATATTGATGATTAATATGCCGAGAAGCGAAAAGCCCCTCATCATATCAATCGCTTCCACCCGTTCATTCAACGCAACGGGTTGTAATTTCACATAAATCCTCCTATATTTTCACTTCATGGCCAGCGGCAAACAAATACAACAACCGTTCTTTGATTGGAATGCGCAAAATGGCTTCGACTGCCTCTTGATAAACCGTCAGCTGTACTGTATACCTAGCTGACATTTCGCGCGGCACATCCGAAAGCTGCCGGATCCGGTCCGTTTTGTAATCGAGCAATACCCAACCATCCGCTTCTTCAAACAAACAATCAACAATCCCTTGGATGATTTGTCGGTCACCTTCCGCATCCTCTCTGGCATACGTAAATGGAACTTCCCGTTTAATGTTCGTTGCTTTCATCAGACGCTCAGCAATTTCACTTTCATAAAAACGTTCAATTTCAGAGACCTTGATGGCTTTGCCTTCATCTGGCGACAAAATTTCCATGCCGACCAATGTTTCGATGAATTCCTTGATTTCTGCAGCTGACAATTTTCGATCTAGTGGAATATGCTGCATGACCGCGTGGACGGCTGTCCCAATATCGGCTGCAGACAATCGTTTATCTTGCATAAAATCCGGCCGATTGAAAATGGTGCGTCGTTCAGCAGTAGCGGTTTGGATAAAAGATTCAGGTTCATCCAAACGCTGCAGCATTTGCAGCCGTTTCATCTCAGAAACTGATTGCTTTGATCTTTTTTCTACAGTGTGTTGATGCGGATAACGAAAGTCGAAGCGGTTCGCGACTTCTTCTGTAAAATCTTTTTCTCCGGTTTTCGTGTGCAGCAAATCCTCTATACTCGCTGTTGCTGAAAGAAGATCACGGGTTTCCACGACCGAAATATGAAAGCGCGAGTGGTGCGGCAGGACATTGCCGTTCAAATTAAAGATAGCAGCAGCATCCGGATGGCGGGACAATGCTGGCCCGATCCAGTCCAAATAGCCTTTCGCACGCGACCGGACAAATTCTGGGAGCCGCACGTCCGTTGCTGCCACTTTCCATTTTTCAAACAGCTTATCGATCTCTTTAACAGAAGCAGTTAAGTACAGCCGTTCTTTTGCACGTGTCATCGCCACATACAAGACCCGCATCTCTTCTGCTTTCATCTGCAATTCCTTTACCTCCTTGACCGCTAAAAACGGCAAAGACGTATACTCAATGCGCGTTTCCGGATTCACCGCTTTTACGGCAAGTCCGTAATCTTGGTCAAGCAAGTACGATTTCCGGAAATCCATTTCGTTGAACGATCTTCCAAGCCCAGCGAAAAAGACGACCGGAAACTCCAGACCTTTCGATTTATGAACCGTCATCAGCCTGACAACATTTTCTTTTTCGCTTAAAGACTTGGCCGTCCCTAAATCGTCTCCTCGTTCCCGCATCCGGTCAATAAAGCGCAGAAAGCGGAACAACCCGCGGAACGATGTTTTCTCATATTCCAGCGCACGGTCATGCAGAGCGCGCAAATTCGCTTGGCGCTGCTTGCCATTCGACATGGCACCAACCATCTCGTAATAATTCGTATCAAGATAGACTTGCCAAATCAATTCAGCCAGCGAACCTCTTCGAGCCAAATTGCGCCAGTCTTCCAACTGAACGACAAAGCGGCGCAGCTTCTCTGCGGCAGCCGGATCGATTCCAGAACCGCCGCGAATAAATGTTTTCACCGCTTCATAAAACGAAGCTTGCGGTGCGGCTAATCGAATTTCCGCCAGCTCATTTTCCGCCAATCCAATAAATGGAGCTCTAAGCACTGAGACAAGCGGAATGTCTTGGTACGGGTTATCGATCACGCGCAAGGTGTTCATCATGATCATGACTTCAAGGGCGTCAAAATAACCGCCCGTAAGTTCAGCATAAAGTGGAATACCGGCTTTTTTAAATTCATCGGCAAAATCGCCTGACCAGGTCATTGAACGCATCAGCACAACAATGTCGCTGTACTCCAATTTCCGTTGCGCTTGTTTCCAAGGATCGTAAATAAACGTTTCTTTTTCCATCAACTCACGAATTTTGCCTGCAATGTAACGGGCTTCCCACTGCGATTTTTCCAAATCATCGTCGACAGCATTTTCATCTTCAGCTTCCGGTTCATGGATCAATGTGAGCTTTATCGGCACATCTTGATCTGGATACGGCGCCAGCGCTTTCAAGGCGGCCGCTTCATCGTAATCAATCTCACCGACCCGTTCTCCCATGATTTGAGAGAAAATGTAATTCGTTCCATCCAATACTTCTTTGCGGCTTCTGAAATTTGCATTTAAATCAATGCGCAGTCCAGTTTGTACTGCCTCTTTCGTAAAGCGGGAGTACTTGCCCAAAAACAGCATCGGCTCAGCCAAGCGGAAACGGTAAATGGATTGTTTAACATCTCCTACCATAAAGAGGTTGCCCGTTTCTTCATCCCCTGACTTTACTAGGTTTAAAATTGTTTCTTGCAGCATATTGGTATCTTGATATTCATCTACGAGAACTTCTTTAAAAAGCTTCTGGTAGTCTAAAGCAATAGGGGAAGGTTTTCCCTCATCCGATAGAATCTGCAGCGCGTAATGTTCTAAATCGGAAAAGTCGACAAGCGCACGGTCGATTTTCAGCGCCTTGTATTGTTCCGCAAAAGTTTGCGTCAATCGGACAAGCGTTTTCATCAAAGGCGCCATTTCACGCATTTCATCCAGTAAGCGCTTCGGCGTCCGTACGAAATATGCTTCAAACACATCTTTGACGATTTTCTTCGCTTGATTGCGCTTGGCTTTTGCTTCTTCAGCCAACTCAGGATCGCATGAGTCTTTCCGTATGGTTGCCGCTTTTGCCCATGAGAACGTCCTAGCTAGGGAATAAACGCTTTCCCACGATTCTTCAAGCGCTTCGATTGCGGTTTGGATAACAGCAGCGTCCATTTCAAAAGTTGCCGCCAACCCGGCTGGTCCATCTGGAGCATTGGCAATCCGTTCGCCTTCTCGCGTCACTTGCATCGCTTCTTCTAGCGCATGGCGGATGGTCATTTTTAAATCGCCGATAAACGGCAAACTGTCGATGGACGCGCCGAGCGGCACATCGTATAGCGCCGGAACTTGCCCAAGCCAACGCTCTGGGTGTGGATGGACACGCGAATAATCGTATAGTTTGCTGATCAGCACTTCCATCGCCTGGTCGTTTCGGTCGGATGTGAAGCTGTCCGCCAAGCGGTAGACTTCATCCGCCCCTTCGCCTTCATAAGCCGATTCAAGAACCGCTTCCATCACATCATCGCGCAGCAGCGCTGCTTCCGTTTCATTGGCAATGCGGAAACCTGGATCAATTTCCAGCAAATAAGCGTACTGCTTGACCACCTGCAGGCAAAACGAATGCAGTGTCGAAATTTGAGCTTTGTTGATTAAACGAAGCTGCTTGCGCAAATGTTTGGACTCGGGATTAGCAGCCACTGCTTTTTCGAGCGCATTTGACATACGATGGCGCATTTCTGCGGCTGAGGCATTGGTAAATGTTACAACCAACAGCTCATCGACCGAAATTGGATTTTTTTCATCCAGCACTTTTTCAATCATCCGATTGATCAAGACTGCGGTTTTCCCCGAACCGGCGGCAGCGGAAACGAGCATGTCTTGTCCCTTTGCCCATATCGCTTGCCATTGTTCATCTGTCCAGGTGGCATCAGCTGGTTTTGTCGGAATCATTGTCTGTCGTCTCCTTTCGTATCAATTCCACCGCTTTATCGGCTGGCAGCGCCGGAAGCTTCCGATACGACTGCTCGGGATCTGCCGGATCAAACTGGCAGATTGAACGGTACGAGCAGAACTGGCACGGCGTATCGTCTTTCACTTTATAAGGAATGATGCGCGTGTCCCCTTCCAAAATGCCATTGCCGGCACTTTGGTGCTTGTTGCGGACAAATTTGCGGATCACTTCCATATCGTCTTTCATGACTGTTTTGGATTGGGATTTCGATATTTCGCCCTTTTTGTTCATCCGTACCGGAATGACGTTCGAGAACCCTTCAATCTCTTCGTCCATCGCATAAATAACCGCCGGGTCCTCCACTACAAGACCATTCATCTTGAATGACTTGGCCACTTCTTCTTCAAGCTCCTCGGAAGTCATTAACTTAGTCAATTTCAGCATCGGATTGTGCATATGAAAATAAAGGACGCCCGCCGGTTCAGCAGATTCACCCAGCCAGCGCTCTGAATGAGTCAACGCAACATCAAGGTAAGTAAAAGTCTGAAGCGCAAGGCCGTGATACACATCGCTTAAATCAAGCCCTTGTTTTGATGATTTGTAATCGACAATGCGGATATACGGTTTGTCGTTGATCTTTGTCGAATCGATGCGGTCGATCCGTCCGCGCACATTCATTTTGCGTCCTTTTTTCAAATCAATGTCCAGCGGCGGAATGGTTTCTTTCGGTCCAAATCCGACATCCAATGCGACCGGTGCAAATCCCGTCACTTTCGCGTGCTTGCTCAGCATAAAGGCTGTTTGGCGGATAATGCCTTCCAGCTTATGCTGAATATAGCGGTAACGGTGGGAGCTGATTAAAATATGATTGACAAAATAAGGCGCCAACTGTTCCATCGCTTGCTTCGCCAGCTCTTGGCACTGTTTTCGCGTCAGTGAAGACCACGAAACATCCAGTCTATTTACTTCATCTGAAATCCACTTGATGGCCGCATGGAACAAATCCCCCATTGCAGGCGGAGCCAACTTATACTGATTTCGCTCTTCAAGCCGAAGTCCATATTGCACGTAATGGGCAAACGGGCAGCTGAAATAGGTTTCAACACGTGACACGCTCGAAGAAATGGGAGTTCCGTATAAAGGTTCCGCAATTTCTTCACGCAGTTCATCAGCTTTATTCGATTTGATCGGCGTAAGAATTCGATCCACCACTGAAGACCAAAACGGATCACTGTGGTAATAAGCGAGTACAGCCTTCCATTCTGCCGGCAATTCGCCCCCGCCGCGCAATTGAGAAGTCAAATAGGCTAAAGTCGCCCGTGGATGTGAAATATAATCCAGATGCGCCCCTTCACTCAACTCTTCAGGATCTATAACTGCTGGAAGAATATCGACGCCAAGCATATCAACCAATTTTTGAATATAAAGCGAAGGCAGAAGCGCCTTTCCTTCTTCATCCGCAATTGGGTAAGACACTGTCAGCAAATCGGATGCCGAAGTGAATGCCCGGTACACCATATAGGTTTCGTCCATGAGCCTCATTCTGGAAGACGGCGCCAATTCGATGCCGATTTGGGCAAACCAATCCCGGTCTGCGTCTGTCAACAAACCTTCTTGTTCGACTCTTCTCGGCAAGACTCCGTCATTGGCTCCAATTACAAAAACTGATTTGATGTCCATCAAACGCGCCAAGTCAATTTTTGATACTGTCACTTGGTCAAGGGATGTTGGGATACGCGAAAATTCCAGCGTTTCAAATCCTTCGTCCAAAATTTTTACTGCAGTAGCAAGTTCAAGTTCCTTATCGCCGAACATTAAAACAAACTGGTCCAGCACACCGATCCATTGGTTCCAAGCTTGCTCATGCTCTGTCGCGGCAAGCAACCGGTGTTCAGCTTCCTCCCGCTCTTTAAGGTGCTGAATTTTTGCATAGACTTCCATCTCTTCTATGAATAAAAACAGGGCTTGAGCGATTTCTTTTCCTGTAACGCAATCTTCCAAGTCCGTTTTCAAGCGTGCAAGCGGCTCCCGCACCAAATCGCGGACAGCATGCAATTCCATCTGCAGCGCTAATTCCTCATCGGTTTGGATGCCCGTATGAAATTCCAATCCCCGGTATTTCTTGTAAAACCAACGATTTTCCTCAAACCACCGTTCACCGTAAATGCCATTCGCAATGATAAAGTTTTCTAACACATCGCTTCTTTCACGCCATTTTAAAACGCTTCCCTCTGGAAAGAACAAGTCTGTCTTAACAGCCCGGAAAACCGGTTCGTACGAATAATTGGACAGTACAGCTTCTAATACCGATCGGCTAAACTCAATCAATGGATGATGGAGCATTGATTTTTTTCGGCTGATGAAATAAGGAATATCGTACTGCGGGAAAATCGTATTGATCAATTCATCATAGACCTCAGGATCACGATACAACAAGGCAATTTCGTTATACCGCATGCCCTCTCTCACTTGATTGCGAATGCTTCTAGCAATGGCATGCATTTCCGCTCTTCTATTGGAAGATTCAATAATGGAGACATTTCCATCAGATGCTATTTTTTTCACAGGATAGTCATCAAAATGCTGCTCAAGATGGGAAAGCTCCGGATTGTTAAAACGGCGTGAAGAATGCATGCGGACGGAAGGCTCAATAGCCACTCCTTCTTTTTTGGCCTGCTCAACCAATCGCTGAGCAGTATTTGCCGATTGATAAAACAGCGCCTGTTCATCATGTGGATCTGTCCGATCATCCAACGGCAATGCAATCGTCACTGATTTCGCATACTTCATTAATTCACCAATAATTTCAAATTCTCGTGCAGTGAACGTTACAAACCCATCCAGGTAAATTTCAGCATGTTTTACTATTTCGGAATGCTTTATTTTTTCCGATAGCAATGCTAAATGCCCCTCCGAATCGACAAACACTTTTCCAAGGCGACTTTCAATTTCTGTAAGGATCAGTTCCAGATCTTCCGCTTTATCAAGCAAGGTCCGCGGAGCTCCCGCTTCAGACAGCGAGGAGCGAATGTTCGTCAATTCGTCGCATGCCACACAATATCTTGAAAACTCTTTGACCAATTGTTCGATTTGGTCAGTAAACCCTCTTTTTCCGGCAGCCCGCCGGAACAGTTGAAAATCTTCCCGGTGTTCTTCCAGTAAACTGCGGATCAGCATGCGATAGCCAAACGTATCCACTTCTTTTCGGCTAATGCCTCCAACTTCCTGCAACACCCGCCATGCTAAGCGTTTGAAAGTCATGGCTTGTGCTCGGATCGTTCCTCTCATGCCATCTGTTGTTGATAACCGATACTCAGTTGAAAAAGACATTTGGTCAGGTACGATCAAAAAGATTGGATCGCCGTCTGCCCGTTGTTTTAATTCCTCTACAATTTCATTTTGCATGAACCGGGTTTTTCCAGAACCTGCACGTCCATATACAACTCGTAATGGCACAAAATCACCTCTCCCACTAGGAACATCTGTTCTTATTTTAAAGGAAAATCACTATAAAATCCACTGCAGCTCTCTTACGGCTGTTCTTTTCTCCGTTCTGCCCTTACTCGGCGAAACTCAGCTTCCGCTTTTTTATTCATCCGGTTTTCGAGAACTTTCCCAATAATATACAGCAGCGCAATAAGCAAAACAACAATAGCAGTACGGATTGGCTGATTAAAGAGCGCACGAATATCATGCCCGACAAAAGTGACGACAAAGACCATGACAAATTTCCCTGCCATTAATGTCGCCAAATAATAATGCCTGCGTATATTTGCTAAGCCAGCCACTAGGTTCACCAGTGCAGAAGGAGTAAAAGGAAAACAAATTAATAAAAAAAGCGGGCCGAAACCATTTCGCTCTACCCAATGGATAAGCTTCTGCACCCTTTTATGCCGGGTCATGAAATTTAAAAAACGGGCTTGGCCAAATTTCCGGACTATCAAAAATACCGCATATGACCCTGCCACCGTTCCTCCCCACGATAAAAGAAAACCGATCCAAAACCCATAAGCCGTCGCATTTGCCACAACAAAAGCAAACAAAGGCAAAAAAGGAAGAAACGATTCAAGAAATGGAAGCAGCACTCCTATAATTGGCCCTAACGCACGGTACGATTGAGTTAACTCATATATATTTTCCCAAGAAACGATATCTGTCATATTGTCCATCCCTTATTCATAAATTTATCTAGCTCGCCAACAAGCCAGCTTTCTTTTATCTTCAATGTAGGTTTATTACTGCGTGGAAACCAAAGGTGGACTGCATTAACACAACCAGAGCTCAGCAAGAATGCTTATTTTTCCAGTTTCTTTTTTTAATAGAAATCAAATGATACACTGAAACTATAGACTTTTTACAATACGGGGTAAAAATGGGGTAAAAGCGAATATTTCAGAAACTCTTGATTTCAGCTTGGATTTTCTGATATAAAAAAATACATGATGTACGTTTATCATTACTTTACACTCTTTCCTCGGATTTGGAAAAGAGAAATACTTATGCATAAGGAGAGAGGCAATTGGATACACGTGGATTTACTGCAGGACTAAAAGCCGGCACCAGCATAGCAATCGGCTATTTTCCGATAGCCCTCACTTTCGGCTTGCTCGCAAAAACAACAGGGCTTTCCATTACTGAAGCGACTGCCATGAGCATTTTTGTTTTTGCAGGAGCTGCGCAATACATATCACTTTCATTGATTGCCGCTGGTGTCGCTCCAGCAGTCATCGTCTTAAATACATTTATCGTCAACATCCGGCACTTCTTAATGACGGCCGCACTCAACGAAAAGATGCAGCCGGATGCCCGGTGGAAAAAAGCATTATATGCTTTTGGCGTTACCGATGAATCGTTTTCAGTATTGGCCACCCAAAAAGGGGGCAGATTACGCACGGCGTTTGCAGCTGGCGTCATACTCATTTCATACGGCAGCTGGGTCATTTTCACGGCAATCGGCCATTTGATTGGCGCCAATCTGCCGCAATTTCTTCAAGCATCGATGTCGATTGCGCTATACGCTATGTTTGTCGGACTTCTTGTTCCTTCAATGCGCGGCAACCGCAAAGTGGTGAGCCTTGCAGCCATTGCTGCTCTTACCAATTCATTCTTTTATTTTACTGGCTGGCTTTCAACCGGGTGGGCCATTATGGTTTCAACTTTGGTTTCAGCAGTCTTCGTCGAACTTATTTCTCCAAAAGAGGTGAAATCTTAATGGGTGGATGGTATTGGTGGATGATTTTTGGAATGGCGGCAGTGACTTATCTTCCGCGGGCAATCCCGCTAACATTTCTAGAAGGGCGGGAGCTTCCCATTTCCGTGCAGCACGTGCTTCGGAATATTCCTTATGCAGTTCTTGGTGCATTAATTTTTCCAGCTATTTTTTTTGTTCAGGAAGAAAATATTTGGTTTGGCATTATTGGCACAGCTGCCGCATTCGGCTTTGCCTTTGCTGGTGCCAATGTTATGGTAGTTGTACTCGGTTCGATCGCCGTGTTGGCAATTTACAGCTTGATTTTTTAATTTCTTCTATAGAATTCAGAAAGATGCAAAGCAAAAAAGCCGTCACTCATTTTCATGAGTTTCGGCTTTTTTGCGTTTGTTATACATATTAGTCGCATACCAAAACCCTATAGTTAAGGATGCAGCGTTGACAACGTATAAAAACCACGTATTCGTATACCCCGCATAAACTGCGGCGGCTATCAGCGCAACCGTCAAAACCAAACCAACAATATGATGGAAAGTCACTCGCGTGAAAAGCACCACAAGCAGGCCAGGCACTAATAAAGACAATAAAAATTTTGTAAACATCGATTCCATTTTCCTGTCTCCTTATTTCACTACGATTAATCCGAGGCGGTGATGATCGTGACGGAAAATGACATGCTGGCGAAGCCGGACTTCCTTGTTGTGGTCCAATACTTCCAAGCGGCAATGCGCAGCATTAACTTGAATCGCTTCATACAGCTCCGATTCGTTTGATACCGTCAACCCATTCACTTTGCGGATTACTTCTCCGCGAATCAAGCCCATTTTGTCGGCAGGCGAGTCCGGGAGCACATCGACAATCATTACTCCTAGAGCCTGAGGAGTGACCGCATGATTGCCTTGGCGCTCTTTGACTGTATAGAATATGGAGATTCCTAAACGTGCCAGCAAACCGGCCAGCAACGCGACTAAAGCCATCGGCTGCCATAGGAAGGCACCTAAAGCCAAAGCGATGATCGAACCTCCGGCAATCATAATGGATTTTCCGATAAGTGGAAACAAATAGATCGGCAAAGTTTTCCGCGCACGGTTTTGGAAACCAAAAACAACTGGAAACAGAATAAATGAAAACACACTTTCCCCAATCGGCAGTTGCGGCCAGTATGGAGCATACGATTCCACTAATGATCCCGGTACGACCAGCAACACAGGAAGAAGCCATAACCGCTTTGAGTTGTAGAAGGCTGCCATTAATCCCCGCGACGATTTTTCCAATCTTGGTGAAGCAGAAACAGCGCCGTGTTTTCTGACAAGCCATCCCTCAATCAGAACAATTGCTCCTGTGATCAAAGCAACTGGAAGCAGCCAATTCCAGGAGAAGAAAAGGCCATCATATTGGAAAAAGCCGAAATCAACAGACCAGCCATTCGTGCCCATCAGCCAACCAAGAAACACAGCCGCTGCTGACAAATAAACAAATGACCCTAAGTAATAAAAACCGGACACCACCATCAATATGCTGACAATGCTCAACGCAATCGTCCATTCCATCGGAACCACTAAACCGATCCCAACAATTAGAATGGACAATATAACTGCAAACAAAAAGCCGTCTTTCAGCAAACCAACCAGCTCTGTCCATCCCCAAACAATACGCGTCCTAAATGCTTTCCGCTCTTTTTTCACACGAAAATACCCTAGAAGAACTGCGGCTATTAGCGATATGTAAAAAACGGGATTAATAAAAAACCTACCTATGTCAAGCACAATATCCATTAACACGTTCTAAACACCTTCCCATCACCGGCAACACACGTTTCTTATCATTGTACCAAAGAAATGCCGTATTCTGCACTTCTTTTTCAGTTAATTGAATGCAGCACTAAGTTGATCCAAAATATCATGGATTCCTTCTATGCCTGCTGACAAACGGACCGTTTGTTTAGTCACGCCGATTTTCTGTTTTTCTTCCTCTGAAAGCTCACGGTGTGACGTACTATACGGATAGGAGACGGTTGTCTCAACTCCTGCAAGCGTCGGCACAATATCAATCCAACCGAGAGCAGAAAAAAACCGATATACGTCCACATGTTCCGGAAGTTCGAATGTTACAATCGCTCCTTTGCCCGGATACCAGACGCGCGCCTTTCCTTCTAAAAAAGCTGCGATCGCCTTGGCATTTTCCGTTTGAGTTTTCATGCGGAGCGCCAATGTTTTGATGCCCCTAATCGCCAACCAAGCTTCAAACGGGCTTAAGTTCATGCCAAGGCTGACGATACGCGCTTCTGCTTGCTTAATCAAATCCGCATGCCCTGTTAGAACCCCCGCTGTAACATCTCCATGTCCGCCTAAATACTTTGTCGCGCTGTGGACGACTAAATCAGCGCCACTAGCGTATGGTCTTTCAGTATATGGTGTTGCAAATGTATTGTCGATCATCACTTTCACGCCATACTGCCTTGCTAATCTGCAAATCCCGGCGACATCTTCTACCCGCAAGAATGGATTCGTGATAGATTCACTGACCATCAGTTTCACTTCCGGGTAGTCGATAAGATGCTGTTCAATAGAAGCTTTATCCGAAAAATCGGCAAAATGGACTTCTATTCCCATTCGTATAAGTTCTTGTTTCAACAAAAAAAATGTTCCTCCGTAAACATCTTCAGCAGCCAGCACACGGTCTCCCGTTTGAACGACTGATAGGATGCCTGCAAGTATGGCCGCCATCCCCGAAGCTGCAGCTACCCCTTTGGGTGCGCCCTCTAGCTCAGCCACTGTCTGCCCTAGAGCATCGGTATTTGGATTAGCAGTCCGGGAATACAGATAAGTTCCATTTCCTTCGTAATAACCTTCCATTTCTTCTAAAGAAGAAAAAGAGAAAGCAGATGTTTGAAAAATCGGCATAACTTTCGGTTGGATAATCCGTTCTTCTGCTCGCGCCGTATGCACCGACATCGTTTCAAGCGACTTCATGGCCCCGACTCCTTATTTTAAATTGGCAATATAATCTTTCATAGCTTTTTCGTCCATCGGCCCGAGGTGTTTGTTTTGAATCCGGCCTTCCGTATCGATCATATAAGAAGTTGGTATCGTAACAGCTTGATAGATGGAACCGATATCGCCTTCTTTATCAAGTGGAATAGGGAACGTCAGGTTATTGGCGCTTACAAATTCCTGGACTTTAGTCATTCCACGATCTTCTGTCGTTAAATTTACAGCTAAGATTTCCACGTTTTCCTCTTGCGCTCCATCATAATAATTTTGCATGAGCGGCATCTCTGCTTTGCAAGGCGGGCACCATGAAGCCCAGAAATTTAAAATCACTTTTTTCCCTTTATAATCCGATAACTTGACCGTTTCCCCCGACAAAGTGGTTAACTCAAAATCAGGTGCGACTTCCCCTGGTGCCAGTCCTTCTTTTGTAGCCAAAAAATCTACCTCAGTGCCAACAGACATTGTTTCAAGTGATTCGTTTTCTTCAATATTATTTTTAACAACTCCTGCAACCGTGATTCCGATCATAACCGCAATCAGCAACAAGCCTATTATTTTTTTCGGCATTTCCTCTTCACTCCGTTCCTGTTCATCATACGATAGAACACACTCAATATTCCACTAATGAAGCAATGAATTTCCTACTTAAAACCGGCAGAAAAATTCTCGCTAGCTCTTTCTTTTGCTTCAAATAGACGCTTTGCTCTTCAGTCAGTAAGATGTAAAATACGAGTGCTTTCTGGGGGCGGCCAATCTTCATTTTTCTGGGCAAGCGGATTAGCGAAGCTGTTTTACAGAATGGCCCCTTTGTTCCACTTTATCGTGTTATCGAAAAAGATGCCTAACAAATAAAACAGCCGGCATCTTAGAAGATGCCGGCTGTTTCAACTTATAGCGATACAAATGATGCAGGATTGACTGCATTCGTACGGGCGCCATTCCATGGCCCGACATGAATCTCAAAATGAAGGTGGGATCCAGTTGAACGGCCTGTGTTGCCCATTCCGCCGACGCGTTGGCCTTGCGACACTTCTTGTCCAGCGGAAACGTCAATCGAATTCAAATGTGCATAAACAGTGGCATGAGTTTGTCCATTGATCGAGTGTGTAAGGATGACGACATTGCCATAACCGCCCATGCTGCCTGAAAATGAAACATAGCCGCTTGCTGCTGCTTTAACATTTGTGCCGACACTGTTCGCGATATCTACTCCTTGATGGAATTCAGGGCCATCACCAATGTTGCGCCAACCGAATTTAGATGTAAATCGGCCAGAAGTCGGTGTGATGAATCCTGAACTTGAAACTTTCGCTGGAGCCGTGTAAGAAGACATAGAATTTGAAGCTCGCGCTTTTTGGGCAGCTGCTTTGCGCTCAGCCGCAAGTTTGCGCTGGCGCTCTGCTTCCGCTTTGCGGGCTAATTCCGCTAGGCGATTTTGTTCTTTTTCAATCTGTTTTTCTAATTTCGAGCTAACGTTGATAGCTTCGTTGCGCTGCTGAACCAATTTCGATTTTTCTTTTGCCAGCCGCTTTTGTTCAGCCTTCAATTCTTCTACAAATCCGGCTTGTTCTTTCTTTTGGCCGTTCAATTTATCGTTGAGGGCAACCAGTTCTGCACGTCGCTGCTCTTGTTCAGCCAGCTTTGTTTCCACTTGCGCTTTTTGTTCCGCCAATAGTTTTTTATCGGCTGCTTGTTCGCGCATGATTTCACGGTCGGCTTCGATCAGCGTGTTAACCGCTGAGAAACGGTCGATAAAATCGACAAAGTTGTTGGCTCCAAGAAGCACATCGACGTAATCTACTGAGCCTCCGCTTTTTTGAATCGCCCGGGCACGTTCTTCAAGCAGCGCTTCGCGTTCCGCTATTTTACGCTCAAGCTCTTCGATTGATTTTTTCAATTCATCGATTTCAGCTTTCGTATAGTCGATATCCGCTTGGACGCTATCAATTTTTGCGGTTGTTTCTTCAATCTTGCGGTTCAAGTCCTCAATTTTTGCCATAAGCTTTTCTAGCTTCGAAGCATTCTCAGTCATTTTCTCATTTTTTTTGCTGATATCGGAAGTCAACTCATTTTTTTGCTGCAGCGCTTCTTGCTGCTTCTGCTCCAAATCACTCAATTTGTCCGCATTTGCAACTGTTGGCATCAATATGGTTAATGCTAACACAGATGAAATACCTGACAACATCCATTTCGATTTCGTGCTCAAGTTCGTGTTCCCCTTTCGGCTTTACGTTCTTTGCCTATCTTTCTCTATCTAGTTTTTTCTATTAAAAAACTCTGTTAAACGAATTTATTGATTTTGAAGGGAATCGCGCTCTTTTCGACAAGAGCGCGTATCCTTTGTTCCTTCTAAAAAAATCAACAATAACCTTTAACAGAGCACTCTTCTTTCTTTAGACGCGCAAGAATTTACGGATGGACATGAAACTTCCCCAAATTCCGATAAACACACCCATCACTAAGATCAATGCGCTCACTTGATAAATGAACGGAGTCAAGTCAAGCAATTGAATCATTTCACCACTAAGCTTCGGTTGCGCAAAATCAGTTACCTGGTAATAAAGCATAGAAACGAGCGCGATTGGAAGAATCGATCCCAACAAGCCCAGCCACATACCTTCCAAGATAAACGGAACTCTGACAAACCAGTTGGTTGCGCCTACTAATTTCATAATTTCTATTTCATGACGTCTAGCTACAATCGTAATGCGTATTGTGTTGGAGATCAAGAACATTGCAGTAAACAGCAATGCCAGAATGAGCACCAAGCCAACATTCCGTCCCAAATTCAAAAAGTTAAACAACTTTTCAATTTTGCCTTCACCGTATTTCACGTCTTCAATATTGTCTAATTTTGCAATTTCAATCGCTACTTGCTCTGTTTGTTGAGGTTCCGTTGCTTTTACATAGAAAACATCAAACAACGGGTTGCTTTGCTGGAACAAACTCAATTCATCACCAAAATCAAGAACCAAATCTGTCAACTCTTCTTCTTTTGTCGAAAATTCTACGGATTCAACGCCTGGCATGGATTGTATTGTTGCTTGTATTGCTTCTATTCTAGCATCATCCGCTTCTAAAGAAACGAAAGTTTTAATTTCCACATCATTTTCCAAATCATCGGCCACTTTGTTCAAGTTCATCATGATTAAGACGAACACACCGACTAAAAGCAATGTCACAGTAACTGCACTGACAGAAGCAAAAGTCATCCAGCTATTGCGCCCTAAACTTTTCAAACTTTCCCTGAAATGCCGCGTTAATGTTCTAGCCTTCATAGCCGTAGTCACCTCCAGCTACATCGCGAACAATCAAGCCGCCTTCAATTGCAATAACACGATGTCTTCTTTTATTAACCACTTCACGGTTGTGAGTAGCCATTAATATAGTTGTTCCTGTCGCATTGATTCGTTCAAACAAATCCATGATATCCCAAGAAGTCTCAGGATCTAAATTACCTGTAGGCTCATCGGCAATTACCACTTTCGGTTTGTTGACGATCGAACGTGCAATGGAAACCCGTTGCTGTTCCCCGCCAGACAACTCTGTCGGGAACATCCGTGCTTTATGTTTCAATCCTACCAAATCCAGCACTTCCATAACCCGTTTCCGAATCATTTCAGGTGTTTCTTCGATGACTTCCAGAGCAAACGCAACATTCTCGTATACATTCAATCTCGGAAGAAGCTTGAAATCTTGGAATACAACGCCGATTTGACGGCGAAGCATTGGAACTTTTTTGCTTTTTAATGTAGCAATATCTACATTATTGATTAACATTTGGCCTGAAGTTGGGCGTTCTTCACGATACATCATTTTGATGAACGTCGACTTCCCTGCACCACTTGGCCCTACTACATACACGAATTCACCTTGCTCGATTTCAACTGTTAGCCCGTTGAGAGCAACGATGCCATTCGGATATTTTTTATAAACATTCTTCATTTGAATCATGTACTTAACCACCTATAGTTATTGGATTTTCTCCAATTTGCATTTCCGCTGAAAATTTCCGACTGACTTATTATATCACCTTAAACCTGTTTTTGTATTACAGTTGTGTTTCAATTGTTTTTAGTTTTTTTCAAAAAATAATGCCTTAAGGCTCTATTTATTGCAATAAAACATGCTTTTTTTCATATATAATTACTATAAATGGTTAAAATGTGTCTATTATTTGAATTCCTGCGCACAAAAAAACCGGCTTATCAGCCGGTTTATTTTTTGCTTGCTAACCATTCCGCAACTGCATCTGCTTCTTCGCCTTCAATAATATCCGCTGGCATGGCTCCTTGCCCATTATCAATTACACTGCGAATTTCTTCTTGGGATAAACGAGAGCCTACGTTATTTAATGCTGGAAAATTTCCCGCGCCTTCTAAATTTTCACCATGGCAGGAAATACAATTTTGTTGTACGACTTGTTCGGGATCTACTGAAGATGAGCCTGAACCGCCTTCTGCAGGCGCAGGTTCAGTTGTAGTTTCTCCGCCTCCGCCGCCGCCACAAGCCCCTAACGCAAGCGCAGAGCCTAACATCAATGTTAACAATCCTTTTTTCATGTATGTTGCCTCCTCCAAGATGTTTTTTCAAGTTAATTAAAGTATACCTAGTTTAAGAACGTTTAAAACCTTCACCAAGAACTTCAGAAGCATCTGAAACAATCACGAAGGCAGAAGGATCGATCAATTTCACCACTTGCTTCAAGCGAGTAAATTCAGTTTGATGGACGACAACCATCAGCAGCGGCTTCTCGGTATCCGTATAACCTCCGGTTGCGGCAAGCTTGGTAACTCCTCGATCTACTTCTTCATAAATAGCATCTCGTACTTCGGCTTGTTTATTGGTAATAATATAAACCAACTTGGAACGGCCAAAGCCGATTTGAACAAGATCAATTGTTTTTGTTGTGACGAACAAACCGACCAAGGCATAAAGCCCACTTTCAATATCGAAGACAAAAGCTGCTGCCAAAACGATCAAGCCATCAATCAAAGCAATACTTGTTCCCAGCGAAAGGCCAGTATATTTTGTAATGATTTGTGCGGCCAAATCCGTGCCGCCGGTTGAAGCTTTTGCCCGGAAGACGATGCCCAGACCAAGGCCAACCATGATGCCGCCAAACAAAGAACCAAGCAATGGATTAAGCGTCCACGGCTCCCATGCCTCTGTCATAAACACGACGAACGGCAGAAATAGGGTTCCAACTGCTGTCTTAATGCCAAAATGCTTGCCTAAGAGAATGACTCCTGCGATAAACAAAGGTATATTGAATGTCCATTGCACAAAAGCCGGCTTCCATTCAAAAAGCCCATATAAAATAGTACTGATTCCACTGACGCCTCCTGATGCCACTTCATTAGGCAGCAAAAGGACGTTGAAGGCAATGGCCACAATAGCAGATCCGATAAGAACTCCAAGATAATCCCTTACAGCGGATAATACTGGATGCGGTTCGTTGTATACACGTTGTTGTTTTTTCTTCTTCATGTCTATAATGCCTCTTTCCATATATGTTCGTATCAACCCTGTCAGAGTATAGCAAATGGCGCGCTTCTTGTGAACTTCATCCAGCTAAAGTACAGCTTTAAACCAATAAGAAAAAGGCTCGGAGCATTATTTGCTCCGAGCCTTTTAAATCATTGCATTTTAGAACGAAGAAGAGAATTGATAAACCCATCAATGTCCCCATCCATGACAGCTTGCAAATTGCCTGTTTCGAAATTGGTGCGATGGTCTTTTACCATTGAATACGGATGGAACACATAAGAACGGATTTGGCTTCCCCATCCGATTTCTTTTTGTTCACCACGGATTTCGAGCAATTGCGCTTCCTGCTCTTCAATCTTAAGTGCGTATAATTTCGCCTTTAACATTTGCATTGCTTTTTCGCGGTTCTTAATTTGAGAACGTTCTTGCTGGCATGTCACAACTGCGCCAGTCGGCAAGTGCGTAATCCGAACAGCAGAATCAGTCGTGTTAATGTGCTGACCACCGGCTCCGCTTGCCCGGTACGTATCAATTTTCAGATCTTCTGTGCGGATATCGATTTCGATTTCCCCTGTGAATTCAGGCATAACTTCGCATGACACGAAAGATGTATGGCGTCGCCCTGATGAATCGAACGGAGAAATACGAACAAGACGGTGAACGCCTTTTTCAGCTTTCAAATAACCGTATGCATTATGGCCTTTAATGCCTAACGTTACGGATTTGACTCCTGCTTCATCGCCTGCAAGATAGTCGAGTGTTTCTACTTTGAAGCCCCGTTTTTCAGCCCAGCGTGTGTACATGCGCAAAAGCATAGAACACCAGTCTTGCGACTCCGTGCCGCCGGCTCCTGGATGCAATTCCAATATGGCATTATTTTTATCGTATGGTTCGCTTAACAGCATTTGTAATTCATAATCACTTAGTTCGGACATGAATGACTTCATTTCGGAACTAAGTTCTTCGTGCAGATCTTCATCCGTTTCTTCGCGAAGAAGTTCGAGTGTCATTTCCAGGTTTTCCTGCGTCTCGACAAACCCATGATACGTATTAACAATCTCTTTTAAACCATTCAATTCGGAAATGACTATTTGAGCCTTTTCTTGATTGTTCCAGAAATCAGGGTCAATCATCATTTCATCTAATTCTTGAATCCGTGCCTCTTTGTTCTCTAAGTCAAAGAGACCCCCTAAAGTCCGCCAATTTCTTGGCTGATTTGTCGAGCTCATTGCGGATGTCTGCTAAATCCATCATGTATATGTTCCTCCTCAAAATAACACCGAAGAGCTTAATGCTCTTCGGCCTTGTTCATGCTTCTTATAGTGCTGCTGCCCCATGGCAGTTTTTGTATTTCTTGCCGCTGCCGCAAGGGCACGCATCATTCCGGCCGATTTCAACATTTTTGCGAGCCGGCTCTTTTTTCTTTTTAACAGGCGGCCCATCCTCTTTCGGATTGACTGCTTGGCCCTTAGCCACTTCTTGTCGCTCCAAGTTATTGCGGATTTCCGCTTTCATGGCATATTTGGCTACATCTTCTTCAATGGCTTCAACCATTGCTTCGAACATATTAAATCCTTCATTCTGGTATTCGCGGAGTGGATCATTTTGACCGTACGCGCGCAAATGAATTCCTTGGCGCAGTTGATCCATAGCATCGATGTGATCGATCCATTTAGAATCGATTGAACGAAGAAGAACAACTTTTTCAAACTCGCGCATGCGCTCCGAAGTCAATTCCGCTTCTTTTTCATCGTAATGCTTCGTGACTTCCGATCTGATCAAATCGGTAATTTCTTCCTGAGATTTGTCTTGTAAATCTGCTTCGGTAATTGTATTCTCCGGCAGCAAATTAGCAGCAATTGTGTCAGCAAGAGACTTCAGGTGCCACTCTTCTTGTTTTTCTTCTGCCGTATGCACCGCTACCATCCGGTCGATCGTGCTGTCGATCATTTTCTCGACCAAGGCGCGCATGTCATCCGTCTCAATTACTTCCATACGCTCTTTATAAATGATTTCGCGCTGTTGGCGCAATACATCATCATACTGGAGCAAGCGTTTCCGTGCATCAAAGTTATTGCCTTCCACGCGTTTTTGAGCTGATTCTACAGAGCGCGTAACCATGCGCGACTGCAGGGGCTGAGAATCGTCCATTCCAAGTTTCCCCATCATGTTGCGCATTGCATCAGAACCGAAACGGCGCATCAAGTCATCTTCAAGAGACAGATAAAATTGAGTAACCCCTGGATCCCCTTGACGGCCTGAGCGTCCGCGAAGCTGGTTATCGATCCGGCGAGATTCATGGCGCTCCGTACCGAGAACGGCCAAACCGCCGACTTCCCGAACACCTTCACCAAGTTTAATATCGGTACCCCGTCCCGCCATGTTTGTCGCAATTGTTACGGCGCCTTTTTGGCCTGCGTTCAAAATGATCTCTGCTTCGAAAGCATGGTTCTTAGCATTCAAGACAGAATGTTTAATGCCTTTTTTCGTCAAATAGTCCGAAATGATTTCAGAAGTTTCAATGGCAACTGTACCTACTAATACCGGTTGGCCTTTTTTATGGCGTTCTGCGATATCATCGCCCACTGCTTTGTATTTCCCGGCGATCGTTGCGTAGATCAAATCAACACGGTCATCCCGGATGATTGGTTTGTTTGTTGGAATTGCAATAACGTTCATATTATAGATGTTGCGGAATTCTTCTTCCTCTGTCTTCGCTGTCCCTGTCATACCGGAGAGCTTATTGTACATACGGAAATAGTTCTGGAAAGTGATTGTTGCCATGGTCATCGATTCGTTTTGCACTTCCAGACCTTCTTTTGCCTCAATCGCTTGATGCAGTCCGTCCGAATAGCGGCGGCCTTTCATCAAACGCCCTGTAAACTGATCGACAATAATCACTTCACCATCTTGGACAACATAATCAACATCTTTGTGCATTGTTACATGCGCTTTTAAAGCCTGATTGATAGCATGGTTCAATCGCACATGGTTCATGTCGAATAAGTTTTCGATTCCGAAGGCTTTTTCCACTTTTTCAATGCCATCTTCCGTCAACATGACGCCTTTAGTGGTTTCGTCATACGTATAATCGGTATCTTTAGTCAAGATACGGATAAAAGCATTTGCCTGCATATAAAGCTGCGCAGCTTTTGCAGCTTGTCCAGAAATAATCAGAGGCGTACGCGCTTCATCAATCAAAATTGAATCGACTTCATCGATAACCGCATAATTCAACTCGCGCTGAACCATCTCTTCTTTATAAAGAACCATATTGTCGCGTAAATAATCAAAGCCAAGCTCATTATTTGTGCTGTATGTGATATCAGAAGCGTAAGCTTCTCTTTTTTCTTCTTTCGTTAGGCTGTTCAAGTTCAAGCCAATCGATAGACCAAGCCATTGGAATAGCTTGCCCATTTCTTCAGCATCCCGGCTTGCCAAATATTCGTTGACAGTTACAACATGTACGCCTTTTTTTGATAAAGCGTTTAAATATACTGCCATAGTGGAAGTTAATGTTTTACCTTCCCCTGTTTTCATCTCGGAAATATTGCCTTCATGAAGGGAAATTGCCCCCATTATTTGGACACGGAACGGGAACATGCCCAAGACCCGCTTTGATGCTTCGCGCACTGTTGCGAACGCTTCTACCAATAACGCATCCAAAGTTTCGCCTTTCTGGTAGCGCTCCATTAAGTCTGGCGTTTTCCCTTGAAGCTTTTCATCAGAAAGAGCAGCAAAGTCTGAAGCCAGCGCTTCTACTTCATCCGCTATTTTTTCAAATCTTTTTAAGTCCCGTTTATTTGGGTCGAATACTTTATTCAATACTCCAAGCATTTATAACCGCTCCCTGCATAGTGTCTGGCCTGATAAAATGGCCGGATCGCCTTTGCTATAATAGTATAATTTTTAACGCAATGCTTTTAAAATCCCCTAATTCCCTTGCACGTTCTATGTCTTTTCGAAAAATCTCACTTCCTATTTTAACACTGCATATACATCGGTGCAAATATCCGGGAGTGTTTAGTTCCGCGTCGAAGCGTATGAATTTAAGCCAAACAAAAAAGCCTCTCATCACGAGAGGCTTTTCATTTATCGGTTATGAAGAACTTGTTTCAATTAAACCATAGCTGCCATCTTTGCGTTTATAGACAATATTTGTTCCGTTCGACTCTGCATCGGTGAACACAAAGAAATCATGGCCCAGCATATTCATCTGCAAAACCGCTTCTTCTTCATCCATCGGTTTTAAATCAAATTGTTTTGTGCGGACGATTGTCAGATCATCTTCTTCTTCCGCTTCTTCATTTTGGTTTCTCAATTCATTTTCAGCTGCCGCAAATGCAACACCAATGCCATCTCGGTCACGGAATTTACGGTTTACCTTTGTTTTGTATTTTCGGATTTGGCGCTCCAATTTACTTACAATCAAATCGATCGCCGCATATAACTCTATATGGCTTTCTTCGCCTCGTAGGGTTAAGTTCTTCATCGGTATCGTAACTTCCACTTTTGTTTGGCTGTGGTTGATTGATTTCAAATAAACCATCGCTGTAGCGTTCGTTCCTTCGGGGAAGTAACGCTCAATCTTGCTTATTTTTTTCTCAATATAGTCACGAACCGCTGGAGTTGCTTCTACGTTGTCTGCTTTAATATTAAATTGTAGCATCTTAACTCCTCCTTCTTGTATCTATCTATACAATTCTATATCTTCCCTTTCCGCTCCTCCTTAAAACGTAAAAAAGTTTTGCAGTATGATAAAACAGGTAAACTAAATGGAAGGAGATGATAGGATGTTTACTGATAAAACCATCGTTGTAACAGGAGCCGCAAATGGCATCGGGAAGAGTATAGCCCAGCATTTCGTGTCTGAAAATGCCCGTGTGATCGGGTTGGACCTAGAAATGTTTACTCTTGAAGGAGTAGATGCCAGGCACTGCGATGTAGGAAACTTTCAGCAAGTAATAGACGTATTTGCGCAAATCCAGCAAGATTACGGGGAAATTCACGCGTTGATCAATAATGCTGGCGTATCGGAATTCAAGTCTATTTGGGAGATTGAAGAAGCGGATTGGAACCGTGTTCTTGACACCAACTTAAAAAGCGTCTTTATCTGCAGCCGCGAAGCGGCACGCTATATGACTGGGGATATCCGTGCAATTGTCAATATGGCTTCAACCCGTGCTTTTATGTCAGAACCGAACACTGAAACATATTCCGCTTCAAAAGGCGGCATTTACGCGCTGACCCATTCGCTGGCCGCTACTTTGAGCGAAAAAGAAATCCGGGTCAATTCCATCGCTCCCGGCTGGATTCATACTGGTGAAACAGACGAATTGCGAGAAGTCGACCATAGCCAGCATTGGAGTGGGCGTGTCGGTAAGGTGGACGACATTGCACGCGCCTGCCTTTTCTTATGTGATCCGCGCAACTCGTTTATCACCGGTGAATGCCTGAACATCGATGGCGGCATGACACGGAAAATGATTTATGAACATTGAAAACAGCCGTCCGGAATTCCGGACGGCTGTTTTCTTAGCCTCGAATCAGGGTGAAAAATGAAATTTCCACAGCACCCGCTTTTTTCAACTCTTTTGCAGCGTGGCGTATCGTTGTTCCGGTAGTATACAAATCGTCCACTAAAAGAATTTTTTCCGGAACGGCTCTGCCATTCCAAAAGAAAAGATCCGGAGTAGACATACGCTCTCTTTTTGTCTTTTTGCCTTGGACTTGTTCGCTCTTCGTCAAATAATGTGAATAGCTCAGACCCGCAGCATCTAATATGCAATCCACTTGAGAAAACGTCCTCTCTTTCATTTTGTGCGGATGCATGGGGACTGGAACAATAATTGCTTTCGTTCGGCTTAGTTCATTGCGCAGTTCACTCACGAACACTTCCGAAAGTACAATGTCCTTCAAAAACTTATATTGATGCAAGTAGTCTTTCATCGCCTCATTATAATAGTACAAACTCGTGCCGCTCCGCAGAAGGCCCGCATACTCTGTCGTTTCCCAGTAAAGACAATCCTTGCACAGACCCTCGCTTGCCGATCCACACATCGGGCAAACCACACCGCTGATCCGTTCAAATCCGCTTTTGCACTTTTCACAAATCACTTGTTGAAAATCATTAAAAAACAAGCCTCTCCAAGAAGGCAAAAATGGCAGCACACGCTCACATAAATAACAGTTCATACAAACTCTCCTCTGTTATAGGAAATGATTTGCCGCTTCGCCTTGTCCATTTGCCGCACAATGCCATTATGAAAAAATACGACATCACCAGCCGGAAAATCAGGTGCTCTCCCGGCCCTTCCTGCGATTTGAATTAATGCCGAAGCATTAAAGATCGATTCATCCGCCCCTACAACGGCAACTTGGATATTCGGAATTGTAATTCCCCGTTCCAATATTGTGGAAGTAAGAACTCCGGGAAGCTCTCCTTTACGCAGTTTCATCACCTTTTCTTTCCGCCCTGGATCGGATGCGTGGACAGCTTCAATGCGTTCATTCAACATCTTAAAAAGCGGGACTACTTGTTCGATCAACTCGATGGTCGGGAAAAATACCAGGAAAGGCTCTTTCTTGGCAAGCCTGTCTTCTATCCAACGAGTTAACAATATGGGTATTTTATTTCTGGCAAAGGTTTTTTTGTAGTTCCATAACGATTGAAACCTCGGAACCGGCAAAGGATGGCCATGGAACCTGCTAAAAATTCGAGATTGCTTCGAAATCTCTTTCAGTAAACGGTCAGAAGGCGTCGCCGATACATAAACGATTGGCGCTTCGCTCCTTTTTGCTTTCATCACGGCGCGTTCGAGAGATGGATCGCAAGAATAAGGAAAAGCATCCGCTTCATCAACAATGATGACATCAAAAGTGTCTTCGAATCGATACAGCTGATGGGTAGTCGCAACGACAATAGTTGCAAAACCGGTTTCTTCCGGAGAACCGCCATATAGTGTATGGACGACAGTATCTGGAAAAACCGCTTTTATACGCGGCGACAACTCCAAAACGACATCAGTTCTGGGAGCGGCAATGCAGACGCGCTGCCCTTTCTCCAGAGCTTTGGCAAGCGGCGGAAACAATAACTCGGTTTTTCCGGCGCCGCAGACGGCATACACAAGATGGGATTGATTAAGGGAGAGGCTCTCCAGCACTTCATCAGAAGCACGTTGCTGAGCATTTGTCAGCACACCATTCCATGTAAACGAATGCGGAGATTGAGGGTTTGGAGAGGGGTCCGCCCAATAAATCAGTTCCGTGCAAGAACTGATGCGGCCCATTTTCAAGCAATGCCGGCAATAATAACAAATTCCTTGGCAGTTTGCACAATAAAACGAAATAATTTTCTGGGGGGATTTTTCCAGACAACGGGCACATTCTTTGTTTTCTGTTATGCCCTTTTTAATACCTATTTTTCCAGCGGAAATTGCGGCGTCCACTTCTTTTTGTGCAAATGGCATAAAGTCCCTAAGCCAAATGCGGCCTGTCAAAAATTGTTCCAATTCTGTCACCAGCATCTTCCTTTCTAATGTTCTCTGCCTTCTTTGCCAGTTTACCAGAATTCTTCCAAGAAAAACGAAAAAACTTCTCGCTTTAAAAGCGAGAAGTTTTTATTGGTTGCCGATAAAATGAAGGCTAGTAACTTTCCAGTTTCCATCCTCTTTTATAAATACAACAACTTGTCGTCCGGATTGTTTCGTACTTCTATCCGTTTCAGGTTCTTCCACTAAGACATCAATTTCCGCGAAAACTTCTGCCCGGTTTTCCTCATATCCAACAATTGTTTCATTGCTTGTTTTATAACTGGTATCATAAGCTTTAAATGCTTCTTTTAGTGAAGCTTCGTCTTCCTCGCGGTCAAAGCCATCAGGTTTTGAAGCAATTACATTCATATACCGATTTAAGTCTTCTTCATTGAAAGCATCAATGTATTCTTTGTAAGCCGCTAGTATTTCATCCGCTGCTTCTTTCGGAACATCCGCTTCCACCACTTCTCCGTCATCACCTAATGTAAAACCTACTGACTCATCTTCTATTCCATGGTCGACTGCATTGTTTTCGTTTGCCGAATTGCCGTCTTCGACCGTATTTTCATTTACCGAAGGCGCTGCTGAATCCGAACACGCAGCTAACGCTAACGCCAAGCCTGCAATTACCATCATTTTTTTCATCCATCATTCCTCCTGCGTTTCATTTTGCCACAGCAGGAATTGTAATTCAAATGAAGAAACTGTGACCATAGAAAATATAAAAAACCTTGCTGCTAATGCAGCAAGGTTTTTATTTAAATCAGCGTACTTCTACCCAGCCATTTTTAATAGCTGTTACAACCGCCTGAGTCCGGTCATTCACCTGCATTTTTTGAAGAATGCTGGAAACGTGGTTTTTAACCGTTTTTTCTGAAATGAATAAAGTCTCGCCGATTACCCGGTTGCTTTGGCCATCTGTCAATAATTGAAGAACTTCACTTTCACGCTTTGTCAGCAAATGATAAGGGCGACGGATTTCTGTTTGATGGAAAGAACCCTTGTTTTCCCGCTCGCTTAAACGGCGGAATTCCATTACCAAGTTGCGTGTGACTTTCGGATGCAAATAAGAACCGCCTTTTGCTACCACTTTGATCGCCTGAATAATCGCTTCAGCGTCCATTTCTTTTAACATATAGCCAAGCGCGCCTGTTTTTAATGCGTGTGTCACGTATGATTCATCGTCGTGAATTGACAGCATAATGACTTTAGCGTCCGGATATTTCTCCATCAATTCTCCAGTCGCTTCTACTCCGTTTTTCTGTGGCATGTTGATGTCCATCAATACCACATCCGGTTTGTATTCTTCATACAACTTGAGGACTTCATTTCCGTCTCCGCCTTCTGCGACGACTTCAAAAGAATCTTCAAAATCTAAAATCCGTTTAACCCCTTCACGGAATAGTTGGTGATCATCTACAATAATTATTTTTGTCATTATGTTGTCCTCCTTGAATACCGTATCTTATATACCCCGTTTAAAAGGGATTTGAAACATCAAAACTGTCCCATTTCCTGGAGAAGAGTTGATGAAAAAATCACCTTCTATTAAATCGATTCTTTCTTTCATGCCGATTAAGCCGAATGATTGATTTTTCACAATGCTTTGGTCAAACCCAGAGCCGTTGTCTTTTACAACGATGGTTACTTGGTCTTTCAGCCATTCCACTTTAACTTCAATCTTTGTTGCCTTGCCGTGCCGAATCGCATTCGATGTAGCTTCTTGCACCAGCCGGAAAATTGACGTTTCATGATTGGCAGGCAATCTGACTTCCATGCCATTTGATTGAAACGAAATTTTTATGTTTTGATTATAATCTTCAATAGTTTCAAGATATTTTTTCAATGTAGGCACAAGTCCTAAATCATCTAACGCCATCGGTCGCAAATCATAAATAATTCTTCTGACTTCGGTAAGAGCATCACGAACCATTTCTTTTAAAGAAGATATTTCCCGAAAAGCTGCCTCAGATCCTTTTTCCCGGTACGTCCGCTCGATGAGATCAGAACGAAGAAGAACGTTCGCCATCATTTGGGCTGGGCCATCGTGGATTTCCCGTGACAGCCGTTTTCGCTCATCTTCTTGCGCTTCAATAATACGCAGGCTATAATCTTGCTTTAGCTTTGTATTATCAATGGCCTCTCCTACATCTTCCAAATCGGATGTCAGGTAGTTTGTTGCAACGTTAACTTGGTTGACTAAGCGTTCAGCCCGTTCAATCGTTTGCAGCAAAGTCTGCAGACGGCGCTGCAGACCATCCCTTTTCTTTCGATGCTGCTTTTCTTCGGAACGATTTAACGCCAATTGAATCTGCAAATCGTTTGCTTGTTCATACGCTTGCTTGACTTGGTTTTCAGTGAACGATCCAAACGAACGGGAAACTTCGGCAAGCCGTCTGCGGGCAGTGCGTGTTTTTTCTTCTAATAAGTCTCCAGCTTTAATGACACGAGAAATATTAGTACGCACTTCTTCAAGCTGATCTTTCATTTCCTCGTAACTTTGCCGGCTTTGTTCACTAATTGAAAAAATTTCCTGTTTTGACTGCTCCATAGTTGCAATCAAATGATCAAAAATGGAATCTAACGCTTTTCCATTCATTTTATTAGCCATTTTATAACCGCCTTAGCTGGACTCCACTATGCTAAAGTGAATAAACTTTATTTCTTTATGCCTGCTATAATGTTAACAAGTATATCACTATATGAGGAAAGTCGTATAAATAAACATATTACTAATTATCTGATTATATTCTACTACAGGGGGAATTAAAATGCGAGAGAATTACAAAACCGTAGGCGAATTAGCAGAAGCGGAAATTATTATTCAAAAATCACGGTTTATCGGCCATGCCGCAAGAGCGGAAACTGAAACAGAAGCGATTGAATTTATTAACTCCATAAAAAGCATTCACCGCTCTGCCACCCACAATTGCTCCGCTTACCTGATCGGCGAACATGACTCTATCCAAAAAGCAAATGATGATGGGGAACCAAGTGGAACAGCGGGCGTCCCAATCTTGGAAGTTTTGAAAAAACAAGGGTTGAAAGATGTAGTGATTGTTATAACCCGCTATTATGGCGGCATTAAATTGGGCGGCGGCGGTTTGATCCGGGCATACGGAAAAGTGACCACAGAAGCTTTAAATGCTGCCGGCATTGTCGAGCGCAAGCTTCATCACCTGATGAAAATTTCCATCGATTATACTTGGCTTGGCAAGGTAGAAAATGAAATTCGCCAGTCTGAATACCTACTTAAAGAAATCCAATATACAGACGGGGTTGACCTTTATGTTCACATTCCTTCAGAAAAAGAGCCAATCTTTATCGATTGGATAAACGAAATTACCAATGGACAAGCGGAGGTTCGCTGTTTCGAAAAAGAATTTCTGGAATTTAAATTAACATGAGACTTTTCGTTTACGCCGTGGGGATTTAGCTGTATAATAGATTTTAAAAGTTTAAGGACAAATTGGAAAAATCGAATTGAATACTCGGTTAGCCATCCCTAAAAAAGGAGCTTTAACCATGAACCGTAAAAATTATCGAAAGACTAAGTCGAGCAGAAAACGTACGACTATTAAAGTTCTTTTGACATTGGCTATTTCACTATTGATTTGTGGATCCGCTTATGGAATATACCTTGTAAAAAAAGCAGAAAATGCCGCAAATTTAGCATTTCAACAACTTGAAGACCGAGAAATGTCTGAACTTCGCGAAGAACAAGTTGAACCACTGCATGATGACATCTCCATTTTATTCATCGGTGTGGATAATAGTGCAAAACGCGGCGCAGCCGCTAGCAATACACGTTCAGACGCCTTGGTGCTTGCCACGTTGAACAACGCCGATAAATCCGTAAAGCTTGTCAGCATTCCCCGTGATACGTATACACTCATTCCAGATGCAGGTTATGAAGATAAAATTACTCATGCATACGGATTTAACGGGCCTTCTTCTACTATTGAAGCAGTGGAAGAATTATTGGCTGTGCCTGTCGATTATTATGTCAATATGAACTTTGATGCCTTCATCGATGTTGTTGATGCACTCGGCGGCATTACAGCTGAAGTTCCATATGACTTGAAAGAACAAGATGAAAACGACAAGAAAAATGCGATTGTCCTTGAAAAAGGCGTTCAAAACCTTAACGGCAGTGAAGCTCTTGCACTTGCCAGAACGCGCCATTACGATAATGATATCGAACGCGGAAAACGCCAGCAAATGATTTTGCAGGCGATAATGGATAAAGCTTTATCAGCTGGTTCTATCACCAAGTACGACGATGTGATTGAAGCCGTTGGCGATAATATGAAAACCAACTTATCATTCCAAGACATGCAGGCATTTTTCGAATATGCTAAAGGCGGCAAGCCGGATGTGGAAACGTTGACTGTCGAGGGGTACGATGATATGTCGACCGGCATCTACTACTGGCAGCTTAACGAAGAATCGCTTGTAGAAGTACAGGATATTTTACGCAGCCACTTAGGTTTACAGCCAGACACATCGAGTTTATCCGATAACGGAGATACTGAACTTGCAGAAAATCAGCAAAGCAATGAAACCTCACAGTAAACTGTGAGGTTTTTTATTTGGCAATATAAAAACGGATTGGACAAAAGCATTTGTCCAATCCGTTATTTCCCGAACATTTTAACAAAATTAATAAGAGGCCGATAATTCTTTCCTGCTAATCCAACCACTTCTACAAACAACTCAATTGCGATCAATATGAGGCTGACCAGCAAAATGCCTCCCCATAATGTCGCTTGTGAAAATAACAACGCAGCAAGCCCAAACAAAATGGCTACCCCATAAATGATTAATACCGTCTGGCTATGCGAAAAACCGATATTCAACAAGCAATGATGCAAATGCGATTTGTCAGCTGCTGACAACGGCTGTTTTTCGCGCAAACGGCGGACAATTGCAAAGAAAGTATCGGAAATCGGAACGCCTAACATGATGATCGGAATAATGAGGGCGACAATCGTGACATTCTTAAAGCCCATCAAGGCAAAAACAGAAATCATGAATCCTAAGAACAACGCCCCTGTATCCCCCAGAAAAATCTTTGCCGGGTGGAAATTATAAAATAAAAACCCAAGCGAACTAGCTGCAAGCAATGCCGCGAGTGTCATGACAAACATATCTCCCATGATAAAGGCCATTACCGATAAGGTCATCAGCGCAATAGAAGATACGCCCGTCGCTAAGCCATCAAGCCCATCAATCAAATTAATGGCGTTTGTGATCCCGATAATCCAAATAAGGGTTAACGGAATACTGAAATAACCGAAATCCAGCTCCCCGCCAAACGGCAAGTTAATGAACGAAATTTCCAAACCGCCGCCAATAACTATGATACTGGCCGCTAAAAACTGTCCCGCCAATTTTGCTTTGGCTGTTATTTCAAATATATCATCTAAAACACCTGTAATGATAATCAGAAAAGCACCGATCAATATCGCTGAATCAAGAGGGATAAATCCCGCTTCCGCCGGTCCGAATGCCGGTTCACTGGGGCGCAAGATAAAATACCCGATTAAAAACGATCCAAATATAGCTAAACCGCCTAAACGCGGCATAATTTTTGCATGCACTTTTCGAAAATTGGGACGGTCGACTGCTCCTAAACGAAAAGCAAGTCGCTTAACAACCGGAGTCAGAACAATCGAAGCGATGAATGCCACAACCATAGTAAGGTATAGCATATTTATCCTCCTTCGAACTCATCAATATACATAAGAATCCATTAGTTGATTATACCACCTCGCAGTATAAAATAAAACCTTATCTATATCCATTTTGTTCAATCTTTTGAGTACTTAGACGTGCATTATCGCAGAAGGTTTCGTTAGTTTTACCTCATATTGAAAAAATTTCGGCCTATGCCTAATTTTACTGCAAGTGAAAAGTGCACCGTCGCACGCTTAATTTACTGCTTCTTCTAAAAAATCCACCCATCGGTAGCAATACATAAAATTTTAAATTCAGCCAGATCAAAATCTGTTATCGGCCGACCGTCATCTAGTATTTTTCTTTCGTTATGATATAATATTGTTAGTTAGAATATTATAATTAATTCGACTAGAGGTGCAAACCGGAATGAATGGCGATCTGCAATTTTATGCAGTGAAAACCGAATGGTCTCCTTGGGATGAAGCAGCTGTGCTTAAAATGAGGTACGAACTGCGAGCCGAATTGGCCAAAACGATCACTTGCGTAGGATTATTAGTCGACTTGTCCATGGATCAACACGCAATAGTGAGAAAAGGTGCTGCGCAAAATTCTCATACACCAATTACTACACTCAGAAGATTAGCTGAACAGGATCTTTGCAGCAGTGTTCAAGACGCCGCGAAAACTACTTTAATCGCTCTGACTTCCTAGCTTAATTCCTATCAGATAGAGCTCTAGGTTTACTAATTCAAAAATTAGGTTAAACAGAAGGTAAGGTATGATAACAAGAAGGAGGAAATTTCAATGAGCGACAATGGAGGACTTTCTGACAAACTCAAAAGTGCTGTAAGCAAAGGCAAAGGCGAGATTAAAGACCAAGTGGGCAATGCTACTGGTGACCGCCAAAAGCAAAACGAAGGTAAAATGGACAAAGCTAAAGGCGAGTTCCAAAAAACCGTTGGCGAATTTAAAGACGCTACTAAACCTAAACATTAAAAAACCGGTCATTTGACCGGTTTTTATTTTGTCCTTGAGCAGCAAACAGCCCTTCCCACATTATTGCAGAAAATCTATTTCCGCTTCATAAACTTACTTTGAGGTTTCCGCACTCGACATTCCCTTGTAATAACCAAGTTCTAGTTCCCCATACGTTTGGTTGCAGCGATGAAAAATCCCATCTAAAGAAAGACCATATAAAAACAGCCTCATTTCTGAGGCTGCGGTAATTTAAAACAATCTTGGAGTCGGTGGAGTTCCCGTCTTTTTATTTGCATCTTCATGCAAAGGACGCGCATCTCTAGGATTTTGCTCTTGGCCAAAACCATCTCTTCGATCGTTCAACAAATGTTCTTCCTCTGAATCGCGGCCGAACGGCGCCGGTCCCAAATTAGGATCAACACCCGGAGATTGCTCGTCCTGTCGGCGGTTAACGCCGTCTTCACGATTTAGGTTGTCTTGTCCTTCTGTTGTTTGCAGGCCCGGTTCATGATCCATGATCTTTTCTTCAGGAACTCCTTCATCTTTAGGGGCTGCCCCTCCTGTAGGGTGAATATTTTCCCCTTTCACACGGGAGTCTTTCATCGTATCGCCGTGCTGTTCTTCTCTTGGCACTTCGCTCGTGTAGATTTCATCTGAATAACGATTGCTGGATACATTAGAATCCACGTCTTTATCTACTATCTTAGCATCATTATGCCTCAAGTCATCGCGTTCAAGATCTCTTCCAAGCGGTGCAATAGCTGTATTCCTCCCTACTTCATCGCTTCGAATCACGCGAGTATCTTCAGCATATGTTGCTGAAGTATGGGGTTCTCTTCCTTCGGTGTGTCGATCCGTATAGAGAAGAATCGCCCCGTTTTCAAGATCCCGCTGATACGCATCCTTCGTCTCACTATCCAAATCAAGTTTTCCTAGTTCCGTGCGTACCGCATCTTCTCCACTAAACATTGATTTGAACTTGCTGCCCATTGAGTTCGCTTCATGAGTGTGAAGATCACTTTCGTCATCGACCAAGTTGATGACAGAAGAATCATTCACAAGAACATGTAAATCACTTTCATGGTATCCGCGTGCTTTTAGATCTTTGATTTTGTTAATCAGTTCTTCTTGGCTATAAAGCATTTGAAATTCATAATTTGATTGATTCATTTGTTCAGCCTCCTGTAAACTGTCTTAAGGTTTGTTTACCCGAACAAACCGAACCCTAAAACATAGAGTACTAATATGCAACTTCATAACTACACAAGCTTCATCAATATTCTAAATAAACCAGTATAATATTCTTTTCAAAATAGCTAAAACCATATACAAGCAGCGCGTAATCACATAAAAAGCCCAGTCAAAAATACTGACTGGGCTTTTGCTCGTATATTATTTTCTAGCGCCGGGCTTATTGTCAATAGAAGAAAACGTTAGATGTTCCTGGTCTTTAACAAGTTTCGGGTCTTCTTGAAAACTTTCTCCTCTTTCAAAACGGTCTTCTTGTTCATCGTATTCATTGTCAATTGAATTTACAAATTCATTTGTAGAAGGCTCTACGCGATTTCCTTCCCGGTCGCGAAAACCACCTTCCTCCAATACATCCAATGGCCGTTTTCGCTCATTCTCCACGTAAATCAGAATACCGCCTTGCGAAACATTTTCAGAGTACCGTTCTGTTTCGGACTCACTTAACCCAAGCGACTTAACTCCATCAAGGGCTTTGGCGCCTCCGGAAAAAATCCCTTTAAACGAATCTTTGAACGATCCCGCCTTTTCGCCATCAACACCAGATTCATTTTCAATACGATCGAAATGATTTTGATCTTCTGCCATTACGTGAATTCTATTTTCATCATAACCTTGTAGTTTAAGGTCTTCAATTTTTGATAATGCTTCCTGTTCAGAGTAGACCACTGCAACAACTTGTTTATCTTTATCCATATACGAAACCTCCAGTTAAAAATCGCTATTTTAATTACATTACCCGTAATAGAAGATCCCTTAAACGTAAGCAGTAACTCCTGTATTTTTCCTTAAAATAATTAGTTCATTGGAAATAATAAAAACCTCTTGTTAAATTTACCATTACGTACATATAATATAAAAAAGAGCATTTACGAATGTGAGCGCTATTCTTCTCCTCGTATGCTTTTACGAAAATCGGATTTCATCGACTATTATAAAATAGGGCCTTCTTGCGGTTATGTTTTTTAAACTAGGTAATTTTTACTTTTTTTATGTTTTTGAAAATATAACCATATAAAATGCAGTCTATTTTGAAAATTGATGATATTATGAATAAAAGATTTATTAAAAAGCATACTATGAATAACGGGGGCGAAGAAAATCGTACTCAACAAATCCACTTTTTCTTATTTTGAAGAAAAATCAATAACCCCAGACAGTAACTCTCCTACATGGATGATTGACGTACTGCCCATGCAAATGGAAAGGAGAGAATCAATGGAAATCGGATCACGGCTTAAATATCATCGCATTAAAAAGAAAATCAGCTTAGAAGAACTTGCATCCGGAATCATTTCTCCAAAGGAGTTAAAAAAGATTGAAGCTGGCATTAAAGCTCCTTCTTTACAGGATTTGCAAGCTCTATGCAAAAAATTAGAAATTTCTTTAGCACCAAAAGACAACCCTATTGGAAAAGTTCTTGTAAAAAACTTTAAATCATCCTTATTACATCCACAAAATAAAGGTAAAATTATGGAGCAGTATGCCGATATTCATGATCATCCATTATTGCATGTAGATGAAGATATAGAATTAGAATATTCCATTCAGCAAATTCGCTATTTTATTATTACTGGTGATTTGGATAGCGCAGAAGAAAAAATTAAAGAAATGGATCGTTTTAAAGAATTTATGAATCAAGAGCAATTCTATTTGTTTCATAAATACAATGGGAACTATAACTATATTTTGAATGATTTTGAACAGGCATTAAAAACCTATTTAATGGCAGAAAAGATTTCGCCCCCTTCTATCTCTACATCTGAATTAGGTGATTTGTATTATTCTATTGGTATATCTGCTGCTCAATGCTGGGAGCTTACAGTAGCTTCAAAATACTCAGAGCTTGCTTTAAAGATTTATCAACAAGAATTTATACCAAAAAGAATAGTCGAATGTCATTTAAACATTGCTATTAATGAAAGAAGAATGGGCAATTATAAAAAAGCAGAAGAACACTTTAAACATGCCGTTACTATTGGCAATAAGTTAGATGTTGATATACTTAAATTTACTACTGAGTATAATTATGGATATCTGTATTTTAACTTTCAAAACTACGAATTAGCTATTCATCATGTGGAAAATGCTATAGAGTATCTTCCTAAAGAATATACTTCCGATTTATTATTAAGTTATTGTATTCTAATAAAGTGTCATCTTGAACTAAATAACCTAGAAAATGCAAAAGCTTTATTAGATAAAGGACATAATATTATTAAGGAAAAGAACTTAAGTTTAGAAACCCCTTCAAACACTGGATTTAAAGAAGTTTATGTTGAATTTATGTGTTTGTCTTTTTATATCGAAGAGGAAATTGCTAATTTTGAAGAATATGTTGTAGAGAAGTTAGTCCCTCTGTTAAAAGCCAACAATAAGCATTATGAAATAGGTTTCTATTATGGTTATTTGGGTAATACTTACTTTGAACAAGGAAAATATAAGGAAGCTGCCCTTATGTTCCAACATTCAAAGAAAGCTTATAAAAATTTATTAATGATTAAATAGGGAGTGGAAAAAATGAAGAAAATTGTTACTCTTTCTCTTGCCGTTTTATTAACTGTCACTACTTTTACAACATTAAATAAGGAGCAAGGTAGTGAAGTTGCTGACCGCATCCCTGAACCTTGGGCTGCTAAATACCAAGTTGCCGACCGCATCCCTGAGCCTTGGGCTGCTAAATACCAAGTTGCCGACCGCATCCCTGAGCCTTGGGCTGCTAAATACCAGGTTGCTGACCGCATCCCTGAGCCTTGGGCTGCTAAATACCAGGTTGCTGACCGCATTCCTGAGCCTTGGGCTGCTAAATACCAGGTTGCTGACCGCATTCCTGAGCCTTGGGCTGCTAAATACCAAGTTGCTGACCGCATTCCTGAGCCTTGGTCCATTAAAAACTTCACAGTTTAATATGAAATTTAAAGCCCGTTACTCTTTTTCTAGAGTAACGGGCTTTTTTTATAGCTCAGTCTTTTTTCTCGTAACCTGGTTTCCCAAGCAGTTCAAACATGTTTTGTTTGTAAAGCTCTACTCCTGGCTGGTCAAATGGATTGACCCCAGACAGATAGGCGCTCATGGCGCATGATTTCATGAAGAAATAAATTAAGTATCCTACATGATGGGCATCGATCTTCCCTACATCCAATGTGATGACTGGGACGCCGCCTTCAACATGAGCTAATGCTGTCGCTTCCAATGCTTGCATATTAACTTCATGCAAAGTTTTATCCGTTAAATAATTCAAGCCGTCTTCGTCATTTTCATCGAAAGGAATTTGGCTCTTTTGTTGGTCTTCCGTAAAACGGATCATCGTTTCAAATAGCATCCGACGGCCATTTTGCATATATTGGCCCATTGAATGAAGATCAGTTGAGTAGACTACCGATGCCGGGAAAATACCTTTTCCTTGCTTGCCTTCGCTTTCACCGAATAATTGCTTCCACCATTCATGGAATGCACTCATTGAAGGTTCAAAGCTTGCAAGAACTTCCACTGAAAATCCGCGGCTGTTTAAAATTTGGCGATAAGCCGCATATGTATATGCAGCATTTGAAGACAAGTCAACTGCCTGCAACTCTTGTTCCGCTTGTTCCGCACCTTTGAGCAATGCTCGGATATCGACTCCTGCCGCTGCTAATGGAAGCAATCCAACCGCAGTCAATACAGAATATCTTCCGCCGACATCTCCAGGGATTACAAAAGAAGTATAACCGTTGGCATCGACGTTTTTCCGAAGTGCCCCACCTGTCTCATCTGTGGTGGCAAAAATTCGATCCTTCGCCTCTTCGCCATAAGTTTCATACATCCAAGTGCGCAGCATTCTGAAAGCAATTGCCGGTTCCGTAGTAGTTCCTGATTTGGAAATAACATTCAGGGCAACATTTTTGCCTTTGATATATGTCAAAAGATCTTCCATATACTTTCCGCTTATATTCTGGCCAGCATAAATTATCTCAGTTTCGCCAAATCCGAACGAAGAGCCAAGCAATTCGTTGACAGCTTTTGTCCCTAAATACGAACCGCCAATGCCAATAACTACTAAAACATCTGCCTTTTCCCGTATTTTCTGAGCCGCTTCTTCAATTCTCGTTAGCTCTGCTTCATCCATTTCAGATGGCCAATCCAACCAACCTAAATAATCAGATCCCAAAGCTGTCTTGTTTTGCATTCTTTCGTGTGCAACTTCGACAAACGCTTGCAATGCAGCCAACTCTTCTGATTCTACAAAGCCCTTTACATACTTATCGTTCAAATCTACTGTTTTTATGTGGACCACCGCCTTTTTTTATTTACTTTATTTTACCATGAGTTGTCATATACAATGAAAGTTATTTGAATAACTTATAAGAAATAAAAACCGATGCCCATAATAAGATATGCGGCAATCAGAGTTAACCCTTCAAACCAGTTGGATTCGCCATCATTCATAATATTGATCGCTAGAAAAACAGCTGTTATCATAGCCACGAGTTCCGACATGGTAAATACGAGCGGCATTTTTTGAGGCATAAAAAGGGAAATGATTACGAGAAGTGGTGCGACAAACATCGCAACTTGAAGCGTGGAGCCAATTGCAATTTCGACTGCGATATCCATTTTGTTTTTCATCGCCATTATAAGTGCGGAAGCATGTTCCGCTGCATTCCCTACAATCGCTACAATAATAACTCCTATGAATAATTCTGACCAACCAAATTGCTCTCCTACATCTTCAAACGTATGGACCAGATTTTCTGAAACAAAGGCAACAACCAGAGTAGCAGCAAACAAAATGATTAAAGCTTTTCCCTTGGACCATTCAGGTTCTTCATGGGATGGCCCCGCTTCATTTTCTACATCAGCATGTGCATAAACGCCACGATGAGTAACCAGTTTGAATACTAAACCTGCCAAATATAGCAAAATCAAAATGACTGATATACCGACACTCAAATAAAGGGTTTCGTTTTCGTTCATGGTCATCGTAAAGATTTCCGGAATAACAAAAGCGACGATTACCGCAAATATCAACAAACCGGAATTATGTGATGCATCGTGAACATTGAACTTTTGCCTTTTAAACTTGATGCCGCCAAGAAAGAAGGAAAGTCCACCCACAAGAAGCAAGTTTCCTAGGACGGAACCTGTCAGAGAAGCTAATACAACTCCGACTAGTCCTGCTTTAAGCGCAAATATAGAAATAATAAGTTCTACTGCATTCCCGAAAGTGGCATTCAAAAGCCCGCCAATTCTTGGTCCGCTTACAATTGCTAAGCTCTCAGTCGCTCTTCCCATAAAACTGGACAATGCCACAACACTTATCGAACAAATGACAAACATCACAATACTTGACCAATGCATAAGTGAACCAATAACTGCCAGGGGTACGCTGACCAAAACTAAAATGCCAAATATTCTATTCATAAAACCCCTCCTAAAATTTCATAGTATCTCATACCCCCGCTTTAAAGTTCTCTAACTAAAAAAGCCCATAAAGTTATGGGCTTTAGTAGTCATCAAGATTAAATTGTTCAAAATGTTAAAACTGAACCAAGATTATGTATTATTTTCTTCTGGATCGTATCGATAAATGTCCAAATCAATCTGCCCATGCCGACTGACTTTCACCCCTTCTTCCTCAAGAAGAGCGCGTTGCGCGTATCGGGATTCTTCGTCAGCAAGCACTATGATTCCTTGGGCGTTGACTATCCGGTGCCACGGCAAACCATTCTTCTCACTCATGCTATGCAACAGCCTGGCAACTTGCCTGGCTCCCCGCGGGCTTCCAGCGCATCTGGCAACTTGGCCATATGTCATAACTTTTCCAACAGGGACATTTCGAATAATGTGTATCGCTTTTTCTGTAAACGGCTGCATGCGTGTTCAATCCTAACTTCTTTTAATTTCATCCATTAAGTATTAGACGGTTGATTCAAGCCATCCAGAATTTTTCCATCATAATACGAGTCCACCACATTCCTGCTAAATTTGTACAAAGGCAATTTAGCTGTTTCAAGGGCCAACCCTTCGCTTTTATAATGAAGATATTTATAATACTCGACTGTTCGTTCAATTGCTTCGCTTAAACCTTGAAGCGATTTTTCGTCTTGATGAAGTAACGGACGATCCAAATCGATGCTTTTTGCTTCATCGGCATAAAGAGATTTGTATTTTTTTATATCTTCCACTGTTTGATCAAATAAAATTTGTCTCTGTTCTAATCGGTAATGTTTGCGCCAATAGACGAAAACCTCTTTCGCAATTCCTAATTTCTTGGCTCCTAAAGAAGCGTTCAAGCCCTCAGTAACACACGTTTCATACATGATCTTCTTTAAAGATTTTTTATTTTCCCTTTCTAGTAGCCCTTTATATTGCAAGTATCTCATATATGTACCTCCTAGGCATTATATTAATTAGGTCCTATTTTGATTTCTGTAATCATCCATACCTATATCGTTTGGCCATATCCGTTTCTTTAGAAGAAAGCAATCTATTGTATGCAGCAGTGTCATGTACATAGTGTCCGATATAGAATATATCCGGCTCCATATTGCTTATTTCTTGTTTTAATCTTTTGATGTGGTCATCGTCACTGTGAAAGTCTCCACCTAAGTGAAAATACGAGAAATAATTTTCTTTTCCCCATTCCGCAATTTTTAACAGCAGAGATTTCCAAGCCGCTCCAGCCTCCTGCTCTGAAATGCTTCCTTCCAGGTGGTGAAATATAGTGTCGCCTTCGGCCAATACATAACAAGCAGAAATCAACTTCTCTCCACGGTAAGCGCCAAACAAATGTAAATTAGATCCTAATGAACTTATAAGTGCTTCAAAATAATCGTTGGTAAAAAAATAATAGCTGTCAGCTTCTTCTCTTCTTCGCGCTGATGAATAATACAAGACAAGAAATTCGAACATGTGCCGTACAGTTCCAAGTTTTTTTATAACTACTTGGCTGTCCGCAGTCGGATTGTCGGAAATACCGCTTTTATAATCTAGCAAATTTTGTAATGGCTGTTTAAGGCTCAACGTATAGGTAGCATACATTGGATATAGAGTTAGGTATTCTTTAAAAAAAGAAGCATTATCATTCAAAGGGTGAAAACGGATTGTTTCCGCAACAATTTTTTCTTCCGAACAAAATTTTATGAAAGCATTTCTGAAATTTTCTATTAACTTGGTTGCGTCTCCCTTTATCTTCAGTAATGGACCGCCATAGCCGAAAGGGGTGGTGGCATCAAAGTAAGCAGCATCCTCTTCGTCTATCAGCCTTTTGATAAACGGGTAGGCAACTTCTCCTTCATCGTCTATATAATAGAAAAGCAGAGGTTCACCAGGATCCAGCTTGGTGGCACTTAAAAAGTACTGGACCGTATAATAGATATCCGAAAGCTGGAACATATCCAGAATTTTTTGCCACCGTATATGTTCACTTACGGACACTAGCTCGTACATACTCTTCACCCCTGTTTTCAGCTGCGGCATCATTTAAACACAGTTTGCAATGTCGCTTCTTCGTCTTTCTTTCTTCTTTTTCTTCTTAATCCACGGTTATTATTTTTCAAGGAGATATTCAACATTTCGATGATGAAGGCGATCAAGACCCCAACGATAAGGCCAAACGCCCCTGCCAAGCCAAGACCGAAGATTAAATTTTCATCCAATGAAGAAACCACAGTTTCTTCTGATGCTTTGGCAATAATGGTTACATTATCCATTCCCAACCATTCCATTAGCATTTCCTGTAGTATGCTGGTCAAAGCGTTGGCAATTTCCACTGCTTCTCTACTGTCACTACTGCTGACTGTAATATTCAATACCTGGGTATTTGTTGCATGCGTAACAGTAATCAACTCATTCAGCTCGTGTATTGAATACTCAAGATTTAACTCCTTAATGGTCAGATCAAGGACATCCCTGCTTTTTAAGAGTTGGCCATAAGCATTTATCAATACCGGATCAGCCTTATTACTGCTCACTTCTTCCTCTGGTGTTTCAGCGGCCGGTTCTTCCATCCAAATTTGCGTAGTAGCTTGAAAATCCGGTGCTATAACAAAAACAAGAAGAAGCCAAACCGTCGCTATTGATAAAAAAGTTACAGAAAGAATCAAATTCAAGCGTTTTTTCAAACTTTTTATGATATTTAGGATATTAACTTCTTCGCCCATTCCCGTTGCCTCCTTCCAAATTAGCTGGGAGTTGAATACCATTTCTAAAAATTCAGATAATTGTAGTTCATTTATATCATATATTTTTAGTTCCATCTACTCTTTTTACGAAAAAATCATATGTTTTTTTACGTTTAATAAGCATATAGTCTATCAGTATATTTACTATAGTTACAAATATTACAAGACTAGGTATATTCGATCATTCCGTGTATTTAATTGTTTTTGTAATCAAATCTTTATCACTCTTAATTTCAAGGGTATTCATAGGCGATATATTAAAATATGGGATTATTTTCTTCTTTAATAGACTTATGAACTATTTTCAAAATATTTAGTTTATTATTTTATATACTTTAGTTTTTATTGCTCGATAGTTTTGAACAAATAAAAGAACCTCACTCTTAGGAGTGAGGTTCTTTTTTCAGCTTGTTGAGAAAGTTAACGTTGTATGAGCGAGCATTCCTTAACCGATAGTTCGCCAACCGGCTGCGAAGCTATTGGCCGAAGTTATTTTGGCCAATAGCTTTGCGACGAGCTTGCGCAGGAGCATATGTTTTAAATGCCGCGGGCGAGCGCCAAGCCTCCTCAGCCGCTTCGCGCCTTGCGGGGTCTGGGCTGTCTCGCTATCCCGCAGGCAAGACATTGACCGAAGCAAGCGAGGTCAAGTCTTTGCGACGAAGCGCAGCTGCAGGAGCAGTACGGTTCTCTCCGCCGCTTGGCTCCCTATCGGGAGAGCAGGAAACACCACCAGCGAATTAACCCAAACAATCAGGAGTGCAGAGCATCTCCAAAGCGAATGAAAAGAAGCGACATGCAGCGGAAGGCGGCGAGCAAGTTGGGCGAAGGCAGTTCGACCAACTTGTTTGCGACGAAGCAGCGAAGCGATGCAGGAGCACCGTTTTTTCCTGCGGGAATGGTGCGAGTCCTGAGACCCCGCAGGGAATGGGTTGGGCAAAAGTAATTTGTCCAGCTCATTTGCGACGAAGCTAGCGCAGCGATGCAGGAGCAAAGGTTTTCAAAGCGAGCGAGGAGGCTTAGGCCGCACCCCGCGGAAAGCGTCCGCCTGGAGCGAAATGTGAAAAGAGCAACAAGAGTTTCTCGTCAGCCTGAAAAAAGAACCTCACTCTTAGGAGTGAGGTTTTATTTTAATCTTTCCATAATCCAATAATTCCATTTCGGCGATAAATAATCTTTTGATCTTCCAGGGTTTTTAATATTTTTGATAAAGTTTGGTGCGGCATGTTCAAATCTCCTGTTATTTCTTTAATAGTTTTAAAGAGCACGCCTTCTCTTGTAGCATTCTTCATAAAATATCGCATAAACTTTTCCCCTAATTCCGCTATTCGTTCTGATTCTGAAGAGAAACTTTCCCTCCATATATCTATGGTTTTCGTGTCTGAAAAAGGCACAGAGCCATATTCACCGTTTCTCTTAACTGATATCATTAGAATTACCTCCTAATTTTTTACTTTCAACCTCATCTATATTTACATATATACCCACATTTATATCAAATATACATTAAAAATGAAATTAGTCTAACAATTCTAATAAAACATCTTCTCTTTTTTTGCAAATAAAAAACCGCCCCTTTTGAGGGCGGCCGTTTTCATTGATCCATTGCTTTTTCTATAAAATCTTTCAATACATGGACTCCAGTTACACAATCATTCAAAGAAGACCATTCTTTTGGATTATGGCTAATGCCTTCTTTACTTCTTACAAAGAGCATAGCCACTGGAATATGCCTTCCAAGGATCATCGCATCATGCCCAGCGCCACTTGGTATATAAGTCGGTGAGATATTGAATTTCTCTAAAGAATCGGCTAGGTTAGCTTGTAAATCCTTTGCAATAGGAACAGGCTGGATTTTTGTATTTTGTTTGATATTTAATTGAATTTCCCGGGTATCGGCTATCGCTTCCGCCTCTTTTCGGATCATTTCCAGTAGATGATCACGAGGGTCTTCATAAATATCTCGAATGTCCACATGCAGCGTCACTTTTTCAGGGATAACATTAATGCCGTTCGGTGACACTTCGAGTTTACCGACAGTAGCTACTGCTGTCTCACTTACTTGTTCAGGAAAGTCTGGAATTGCTGAAATGAAAGCTGCCGCCGCTACTAGGGGATCTCTCCTGCCGGCCATCGGAGTGTTGCCGGCATGCCCGGCTTCTCCACTGAATTCTGCTTCCAGCCAAGCCGGTCCTGCAATTCCACTGACAATTCCAACGGGCTGATCCGCTTTTTCCAGCTTTTTACCTTGCTCTATATGAACTTCCACAAACAGCTCCAGCTCGCTAACATCTCGCTTTGCGTCTTTGAATGCTTGCAGGGAACTGCCATACTTTGAAAGTACCTGTTCTAACGTTTCTCCATTATAATCCCGCAACTGGTCCATTTCCTCTTCACTTAGCGCGCCGGTCATCGCCCGGCTTCCGCTCAAGCCACTGTTGAAACGTGAACCTTCCTCATCAGTAAAAATAATGACTTCATAGGGTTTCGGCGGTACATAGCCAGTTTCCTTCCAGGACTCCACAACTTCTAAAGCTGATAAGACGCCGAGAGGCCCATCGAAATTGCCGCCATTTGGGACGCTATCAACATGGGATCCTGAAGCAATCGCGCGGCTGCTTTCATCTCTTCCTGCAAGCCGCCCTTTTACGTTACCAGCACCATCTTCTGATACGGTTAAGCCCGCTTCAGCCATCCACGTCTTTACGAGTTCTTTCGCTTTTTTTTCTTCATCTGATAAGCCAGGACGCTTCACTCCGCCTACTTGCGTGTAACCGATAAATGATAATTCATGAAGCCGTCTGGCTAAACGTTCACCGTTTACTCCTGAGTGAGTTAAACCGCTGTCATAGTCCTTCATCAAGTCTTCATAAACCGGATTTGTTTCGCTAACAGTCATATTGTCCCTCCTATTTGTTTAAATAAGCCCAAGCATATTGGGCGTAAAGTTCAGCACCGGTTTCCAGCGCTTCCTCATCAACATTAAATCTTCCATGGTGATGGGCCCATTCCGTATCTTTTTCCGGATTCCCGCTGCCGACAAGAGCAAAACTGCCTGGCACTTCATCCAAGTAAAAGGAAAAATCTTCACCGCCCATTGTCGGTTTTTCATCGTATAGACGGTCTTCACCGAATGCTTCAACCGCCACTTGCTGCACAAGTTCCGCGCTTTCGTTTCCATTGATAACTGCTTGCGTTCCCCGGATATACTCCAATTCGGCCGTTCCCCCGTAAATTGAAGCTGTATGGTCGGCATAGATTTGAAGCTGCTTTTCAATATGATCGCGAACCTCTGGATCAAAACAACGCACAGTGCCTTCGATTTCCGCATTTTCAGCAATTACATTAAAACGTGTGCCGACAACCATTTTGCCGACCGTTATTACTGCTGGCTGTGCCGGGTCGATTGTCCGTGAAACGACAGACTGTATATTCATGACGAACGATGAAGCGATGACTGCTGCATCAATGCACGCTTGCGGCATCGCTCCGTGCCCGCCTCTTCCTTTAAAGTTCACTTTAAAAATATCAGCAGATGCAAAAGATGGCCCGGGTGAACAAGAAACACTATGGGTTGGCGATTGAGACCAAATATGGATGCCGAAAACGTTATCGACACCATCTACAGCTCCCTGCTTCACCATCGCTTTAGCTCCAGTTGCCACTTCTTCCGCAGGCTGGAATATAAAACGTACAGTTCCTGGCAACTCTTCTTTCACTTCTGCCAAAGCTTTAGCAGCAGCCAGAAGCATGGCTGTGTGGGCATCATGCCCGCATGCATGCATTTTTCCTTTTTCTCCAGATTTATACGGCAAATCTTCATTCAACTCTTCCACCGACAAAGCATCCATATCTGCGCGAAGCGCTACAGTCTTGCCTTGTTTTCCTCCGGCCAGTTCACCGATGACACCTGTCGGTTCTGTTTTGCGGCATTCGATGCCAAGACTTTGCAAATATTCATACACATACTGTGAAGTTTTATATTCTTCCCATGATAATTCGGGCTCACTGTGAAGCTTTTGGCGAATCTTAATTATTTCTTCGCTATTTTCTTTGATTGCTTTTTTGATTGTTTCATTTATCAAGATATATTCCCTCCCGTTTTATAAGAAACCGACAAAAATACCGGCTAATATGACAGATACGATGGTAACAGTGATAAATCCGGCAACAAGCATTGGAGGCAGCATATGGCTCATCAACACTTCCCGTTCCCTTGCGTCCTTTGTCAAGGCGTTAATAACCTCTACAGTAATGATGTAATCAGCAGGGAACCCGTATAATGCCGTCAAGGATACTGCAAACGCCATCTCTTTGCTTACTTTCAGGATTTTCCCCATGATAAAGGAGAAAACATACATGCCGGCAACGCCGATTACAATACAAGCGACAAGCGGATAGACAATTTCGAGCATCATGCTCGGCGTTGCATTTTTTAGGCCATCAAAGATAAACAGCAATAGTCCCATGATCGCGAATCCAAAAGCATTCGCTTTTTGCAATGGATGCCGCTCCAGAAATCCGATGCTGCGCCCGATTACTCCGAAGAACAAACAAAGGACGAACGGGCTGATTTCAACAACTGGCGCTACTAACGTTGAAACTAAATAAGCTAAATAACCGACAAATGCTAAACGGGTAAACTTGAAAAAGTCTGTATTGTACTTTTCTGGCATCCTTGCAAACATCTTTGGTTCCCGCAGCTCTCCCTCAGGAGTTGCCGGCTGCTCTTCTACCAGCTTCCGCTCCGTCAGTTCGTTGTTGCGGTATTTTTTCAGTAAGTTTTTGCCTTCTCTTTTTAGCATGATAGAAGTCAACGGATACCCAGCGAAACCTTGCATAACATATATAACGATCGCAAAGACGGCCAAAGTCGGCAATCCGGCAGCTTCCGCACCTTCTGACATAATCAATGCCGAAACTACACCGCCAACCAATGGCGGAATCGCAACAACAACCGTTTGAAAGTCGAAGAGCAGCGTGCCTATGCTAAACAGCGCAGCAACAATTCCTGCAATCCCTGCTAATGCGATTAAAATAGTTCTCCATTGGGCTTTTAACTCGTTAAGTGATAATAACGTACCCATGTTAGTGATCAATAAATAAATTAGAAGCGTTGCAACAGCTGGCGGCACTCCTGCCAACGACACGATATCTGCAGGGAAGAATGTCCAATATCCTATCAAGAACAAAATTGCACTTATGAATATGGAAGGAATCCATGCTCGTGTCCGTATAGAGACAATTTCTCCAATAAATAAAATTAAGACCAAAATCGAAAAAGCTAGCATTTGAGCCATTTCTTCTTCCTCCTCTTTCCCCTGACTATTTTCTTTTTTCACTCTTTCTCTATTGTGATAAAGTGATTGAATAATAGTATCACAGTTGCGTTTCATTATAAATAGAATAAAATGACAATTTAGAAATTATGATATATTATGAATCCATTGCTGTATATTGAAAACGATACCAAAGGCTATATATTGCATATTCCGCAAAATAGAATTATCGATTAAAAAATCTTTTTTTTTTGGCATCTCATTGTCTTTGTCTCTTAAAAAAACCTATAGAGTTTACGTATTCTTCTATGGAGGTACTTGAATAGGATAGTAATTTATTCTAAGGAGGAGTTGCAAGATGGAAGGAAAACATTATATTAACGGTGAATGGTCAACTTCAGGAAATGGCGTAATTGACGTCATGAATCCAGCGACCGGGGAAAAATTCGGCACGATTCCAAATGGCGGGGAGGAAGAAGCAACGGCTGCCGTTGAAGCTGCTTCAGCCGCTTTCGCCACATGGTCAAAAACAACAGTCTACGAACGCGCTTCCCTTTTGATGAAATGGCATGATCTTTTAATGGAGCATAAACAAGAAGTCGCAGAAATCATGACAAAGGAAATGGGAAAACCTTTGGCTGAATCGATTGGTGAAATCGAATACTCCGCTTCCTTCATTTCATGGTTTGCTGAAGAAGTGAAGCGTTCGTATGGGCGCCTTGTTCCAGCAACAAAAGAAGGCAAACGGATCCAAGTCTTAAAACAGCCGGTCGGAGTAGTGGTTTCCATCACGCCATGGAATTTCCCTGCGGCTATGATGGCCAGAAAAATGGCACCTGCATTAGCAGCCGGCTGTACATTTGTTGCAAAACCAGCAAAACTGACGCCGCTGACTGCAGTACGCATGTATGAGCTGGCAGAAGAAGCCGGTTTTCCAAAAGGCGTCATCAATTTAGTGACCGGCAGCGCCAGCAAAATCGGCAAGGTCTTCACCAGCCATCCCGCTGTACGGAAATTGACCTTTACAGGATCTACTGAAATCGGCAAAGAATTGATGAAACAAAGCGCCGATTCCATGCTGAATTTATCACTGGAACTTGGCGGCCATGCTCCAATCATTGTTTGCGACGACGCTAATATGGACTTGGCAGTTGAAGGTGTTATGGCCTCGAAATTCCGGAACGCCGGCCAAACATGTGTATGCGGAAACCGAATTTATGTTCAGCGGGCAATCGTAGACGAATTTTCAAAACGGCTGCAGGAAGCGACCGCTAAGCTCAAGGTTGGCAACGGCATGGATGAAGGGGTCCAGATCGGGCCGCTCGTCGACCAGGACGGCTATGAAAAATCTGAGCGCCATGTACAGGACGCAGTGGAAAAAGGCGCGAAAGTTTTAGTCGGCGGGGATGGCAAAGCTGAAAACGGCGCTTTCTTCTACAATCCGACTGTACTGATCAATGCGACTCAGGAAATGCTCGTCATGAATGAGGAAACGTTTGGGCCAGTTGCTCCCATCATGGCATTTGATACAGATGAAGAAGCGATTCGATTAGCAAATGACACTCGTTTTGGCCTCGCAGCTTATTTCTTTACCGATAGCTTATCTCGCGGAACTTACATTGCAGAGAACTTGGAATACGGCATTGTCGGCTGGAATGATGGTGCTCCCTCTACTGCGCAAGCTCCTTTTGGAGGGATGAAGGAAAGCGGCATCGGACGAGAAGGCGGACAGGAAGGGTTGGAAGCTTTTTTAGAAACTAAATATGTTTCCATCAAATTATAAAAAGCAATAGAATAGAAAAAAGGTGCAGGAAGTTCATTCCTGCACCTTTTTTTTGCTTTACATTACCTTTTCGTTAATTTGTATTCCTGAAGAGGCTGGGCGTGTTATAAGGCATTCGTAATTAGGAAACTCATTTTTCAATCTGTCGCCTATTTCTCTTTCCCGCTTTTTAGGAACAGCAATGAATAATGAGGGGCCGGCTCCGCTGATTGCAGAACCATACGCCCCGTTTTCTTTACATGAACTTTGAATCTTATCAAAATCAATAAACTTACTTTTGCGGAATGGCTCATGGAAAGCATCCCTTTGCATCATCTTGCCCGCCTTCTCCCAGTCACCTGTGGCAAGAGCTGCAGACAGCACATTGCTCGCTGCACTGCCGCGAACCGCTACTGGATATTCCAGCGATAGCGGCAATAGATTTCTTGCTTCAACCGTCAAGAATTGTTGTGGGGGTACTAGGATGATGACGCCAATTTGCACTTCAGGGATATGCACCACTTCAAGTTCTTCCCCTTCAAAATAAGAAATCGTTAATCCTCCAAGAAAAGATGCGGATATATTATCCGGATGCCCTTCCATTTTACTGCCCAGCTTCACCTTCTCTTGCATGGGCAAGCCGAGGTTTAGCAATCGGTCTGCTATTTCAATGCCTGCCGCAATGGCCGACGCGCTGCTTCCAAGCCCACGGCCGAGCGGGATGTCCGTATCTACGAGGAGCTTGGCAGACGGCAGCTTACGCCCAGCTTGTTGAGCTACTGTTTTTGCAGCTTTCAAGATCAGATTATCTGAGACACTGGAAAATGCCTGATAATCATTTTGCTTATACTCGATTGACCATTCATCAGCTTTCAATACATCTATCGTCAAATGCAAATCAAGCGCAAGCCCAATAGAGTCAAAACCAGGACCGAGGTTAGCGGTCGAAGCGGGAACTGTGACTGAAAACTCTTTCCAGCTCATAGCTTGACGCCTTCTTTTAGGGACTGCCAGAAACGCTCCATATCTTCAGGGACGAGCTGAGCTTTGTGTTCATTGACTGAAATGGCCGTTTCCGGGTCTTTTAAGCCGTTGCCTGTAAGAATGGCGACTACTGTAGCCCCTTGTTTCACTATTCCGTTTTCCACTTGTTTTTTTAGACCAGCAATTGAAGCGCAAGATGCCGGCTCTGCAAAAACACCTTCTTGAGAAGCAAGCATTTGATAAGCCTCCAGTATTTCTTCATCTGTTACAGCTAAAATAGAACCGTTCGATTCCTCAAGTGCATTAAGTGCCAGCTGCCAGCTCGCAGGGTTGCCAATCCGTATGGCCGTAGCTACTGTTTCAGGATTTTCAACAACAGCATTATTGACAATCGGAGCCGCTCCTGCAGCTTGGACACCGAGCAGTGAAGGACGCTTTCCGCCGTATTTGCCAGCGTATTCAGTAAAGCCTTTCCAATTGGCCGAGATGTTTCCGGCGTTGCCTACCGGCAGTGCCAGAACATCCGGCACACTTCCAAGCTGATCGATGATTTCAAAAGCGATTGTTTTCTGCCCTTCCAAACGGTAAGGATTCACAGAGTTGACTAAGGCAATGCCTGCTTCTTGTCCAACTTCACGAACCATTTTCAATGCTTCGTCAAAATTGCCCTTGATCGCCAAGATTTCCGCACCGTACATTTTCGCTTGCGCCAGCTTTCCAAGTGCAATGCGTCCTTCCGGAATGACAACAATGGTCCGCATACCTGCTCTCGCACCATATGCTGCCGCGGAAGCGGATGTATTGCCGGTTGATGCGCAAACCAAAATTGTTTTGCCTTCTTCTTTCGCTTTCGCAACGGCCATGACCATGCCCCGGTCCTTGAAAGAACCGGTAGGATTGGCGCCTTCTAACTTTACATGGAGGTTAATCCCCCATTTTTCGGATAGTTTTTCTAAATGCACGAGCGGCGTATTGCCTTCTTGAAGTGTTAATGCCGGCGTTTTTTCTGTTACCGGAAGCCACTCTTTATACTGTTCAATCAATCCTGGCCAATTCATATAGAACTCTCTCCTTCGATTCGGTAATGGCTGATCACGCTTGCCAATCCTTTGATATCATCAATAACGTTTAAATGCTGCTCACGTGAAATCTTGTGGGTCAGTAACACAAGCTCTGCCTGGCCATCTTTTTCCACGGGATGCTGCATGACCGATTGAAGGCTTGCTCCGTGCTTGCTGTATATCGCCGTCAATTGCGTCAGCACGCCAACTTCATCGTTGACGAGCAAACGATGCAGGTATTTGGCGAACCGGAACTTCTCTTCTTTTATGATAAGGGCATGCTGGGCTGCATGCAATCGTTTGCCATTCACTTCCAGCAGCAGATTCCGGCAAGCTGCGATGATATCCGAAACTACAGAAGTAGCTGTAGGAAGCGAACCGGCGCCCGGTCCATAAAGCATTGTTTCTCCTACGGCTTCACCGTATATGTACACAGCATTGAACTCATTATTAACAGAAGCGAGCGGGTGCAAATTCGGCAGGAGAATCGGCTCGACAGCCACTTCAATGCCATCTTCGTCTTTTTTTGAAGAGCCGACCATCTTGATCGTATAGCCAAATCCTTCAGCAATTTCAAGATCTCCCGTCTGGATTTCTTTCATACTTCGGACCAATACATCTTCTAATCGGACTTCTGTAGAAAAAGCGAGCGAAGATAAGATGACCATTTTGCGCGCTGCATCCCATCCGTCTACATCAGATGATGGGTCAGCCTCTGCAAAACCTAGTTCAGTAGCTTTCGCCAGAGCTTCTTCATAACTCATATTTTCCTGCTTCATTTTTGTTAGGATAAAGTTTGTCGTACCGTTGACAATTCCCATCAACCCCGCAATCCGATCAGAAGCCAAGCCATCTTCTAAAGTCCGGATGATTGGAATACCGCCTGCCACACTGGCTTCATAAAACAAATCGCATTTTTTTTCATCGGCTAACTTCAGCAACTCGTGGCCATGTTCAGCCATGACGTCCTTATTTGCAGTAACTACCTGCTTGCCTGCACGCAAAGCACTCTCAATCGCTTGTTTTGCTCCATCCATGCCTCCCATCACTTCCACAATAATATCCAAAGAAGGGTCATTAAGTACTTCTTCAATATCATCGGTGAAAATGCTTGAATCCAAAGGGGAAACTCGTTCTTTCGTGGTATCCTTAACTAGAACTTTTTTGATGGTGACTTGGGTCCCTAATTTATGGCGCAGATCTTCTTGATGCTGCTGTAGAATTGTAGCCACTCCGCTGCCGACTGTTCCCAAACCTAATAATCCGATTGAAATCTCATTGTGCATTGACGACTCCTCCTAAACTTTGTACACTGTGTAAATACAGTTGTTTATTGCATAGAGACATTATAGTATTGTCTCCCAATTAAAACAACCCTTAAAGAATTTACATGATGGGATTTGATATGATGAAAGTGTGCAAATTTGGCGGAACTTCCCTTGCAAGCGCTCAACAACTAGAAAAAGTTGCAAATATCATCCGAACAGACAGCTCCAGAAAAATTATCGTCGTATCCGCGCCTGGAAAGCGATATGACAGCGATACCAAAGTCACTGATTTGCTGATTACCCTTTCCGCTGCCGCCCTTTCCGGCGAAGATATAGAAAAGCCGCTCACTAACGTTCTAAATAGGTATAAGCAAATTGCAGATGATTTGAATCTGGGAGACAGCATCATGGCAACAATTGAACAAGATTTTATCGAAAGGCTCTCCTTCGATAAATCAGATCCTATACTATTTTCGGATCGGTTAAAAGCGGGCGGAGAAGACAATTCAGCAAAAGTGCTCGCAGCTTACCTTAATGACCTGGGAATGAGCTCAGAGTATATTGATCCCCGTGAAGCCGGCCTTCTACTTGCTGATTTCCCCGAACGCGCACGGGTATTGCCGCAATCTTATGGCCATTTAGCTTCTTTACGCCAAAAAGAACTCATCTGTGTTTTTCCTGGTTTTTTTGGCTTCACGGAAACTGGAACATTGCGGACATTCGAACGAGGCGGATCCGACATTACCGGATCGATTATTGCAGCAGCGGTAAAAGCTGATTTATATGAGAACTTTACAGATGTCGATTGTGTCTTCGCGGCAAATCCGAAGATTGTCGAAAGCCCAATTGAGATCCAGCAAATGACCTACAGGGAAATGCGGGAACTGTCCTATGCCGGTTTTTCTGTATTTCACGACGAAGCACTTATGCCGGCTTTTAAAGAATCCATACCTGTATGCATTAAAAACACAAACAATCCTAACGCTCCTGGCACCATGATTGTTGCCGAAAGAAGCCATTCCAAAAATCCTGTTACTGGCATATCAGCCGCCGACGGATTTTCGACTCTATATGTCAGTAAATATTTGATGAACCGGGAAATTGGATTTGGGCGAAAGCTGCTGCAAATCCTTGAAGATGAAGAAATCTCTTATGAACACATCCCTTCAGGAATTGACAATCTTTCAGTTATTTTGCGCAACCATCAGTTGGCTGCCGATAAAGAAGAACGAATCATCAACCGAGTAAAAAATGAATTAGAAGCAGATGATGTCCATATACGCGGAGGCTTTTCCATGGTAGTGCTTGTTGGAGAAGGCATGAACCATACAGTCGGGCTTGCTGCCCGCGCCACTGATGCCATAGCTCGGACAGGTGCCAATATCGAGATGATCAATCAGGGATCATCCGAAGTCAGCCTTGTATTTGGCGTTCTGAAACATGATGAAGAGAAAATTTTAAAAGAATTGTATAAGGAATTTTTTTCCCCCGCTTATATCCATTGAAGGCCGTTTGAGTATTTTTTCTCAAACGGTTTTTTTTCTTGATTTAAATCGTTTAGTTATCAGAAAATTGTGATATCATAAAGTCATTCTGAAAGGAGGAGAAAGAATGACAGGAATACTTAAGGCGAATCCGAAGTTGTACGTGATGGACAATGGCACGCTGAGCATGGATAAGAACTATTTAATCTCCATGCATAATCCGGCAAGCATCGAAAACCCTAATCCCCCTAGCGAAATGGTGACTTTTCCCGTCTATACGGTGTTAATCGATCATCCTGAAGGCAAAATACTGTTCGATACGGCTTGCAATCCGGAAGCCATGGGGGTAAACGGCCGCTGGGGACAGGCTACACAGTCCCTGTTTCCGATTGATATGCCGGAAGAATGCTATTTGCACCACCGTTTGGAAGAATTAAATGTTCGGCCCGAAGATATTAAATATGTCGTAGCTTCCCACCTCCACCTAGACCACGCAGGATGTCTCGAACTCTTCACTAACGCGACGATTATTGTTCACGAAGATGAACTTAATGGCGCGTTGCAAACTTATGCCCGCAACCAGAAAGAAGGAGCTTACATATGGGGCGATATTGATGCCTGGATCAAAAACAATCTTCAATGGAAGACTGTCAAACGGACCGAAGACGGCTTGAAGTTGGCAGAAGGCATTCATCTGCTGAATTTTGGCAGCGGCCATGCTTGGGGTATGCTCGGCCTTCAGATCAATATGCCGGAAACCGGCGGCATTATCCTGGCTTCCGATGCTATCTACACAGCAGAAAGCTACGGTCCTCCAATCAAACCACCAGGAATTTTATACGATTCTGTCGGCTATAATGCCACAGTGGAGAAAATCCGCCGAATTGCCAATGAAACAAATTCGGATGTCTGGTTTGGCCATGATGCCGAGCAGTTCAAGAGATTCCGAAAATCGACAGAAGGCTATTACGAATAACGGAGGTGGGAATAGATGAGTTTTTCAAAACTGGTGTTCGCCCCGTTGAGTTATACGGGATGGGGGGCCCTTAAACAGCTCCTGCCTGAAGTTGGAAAATACGCACCAAAAAAAATACTGGTGGTAACAGACCCTATGCTTGCAAAGATTGGCTTGACCGACCGGGTGACAGGTCCTTTGAATAACGCCGGCTACGAAGTGACAGTCTATACCGATGTCGTTCCCGAACCGCCTCTTGAAAAAGGAGAAAGTTTGGTGGCATTCACCCGTGATAACGGATTCGATATGGTCATCGGCGTGGGCGGAGGCAGTGCACTTGATTTGGCGAAACTTGCCGCCGTATTGGCGACGCATGAAGGTGCAGTCGCTGATTATTTGAATTTGACTGGCAGCCGCAGCGTCGAAAGAAAAGGATTGCCGCTCGTTTTAATACCAACTACTTCCGGGACTGGTTCAGAAGTGACCAATATCGCGGTGCTTTCTTTGGAGACGACAAAAGATGTGGTGACGCATGATTTTCTGTTGACCGACGTTGCCATCGTCGATCCTGAATTGACTGTTTCGGTGCCGCCGAAAGTCACAGCAGCCACTGGCATTGATGCTTTGACCCATGCAGTTGAAGCATATATTTCAGTGAATGCGAGCCCGGCTACCGATGCATTGGCGCTTCAAGCAATCCGCTTGATTGCGCGGTCGCTCCGAACCGCAGTGCGAAACGGCGAAGACAAAGGAGCCCGGACGGATATGAGCCATGGAAGTTTTCTTGCTGGCCTGTCATTCTTTAATGCAGGCGTAGCTGGAGTACATGCGCTCGCCTACCCGCTTGGAGGCCAATTTCATATTGCACATGGAGATTCGAATGCGGTTCTTTTGCCATACGTTATGAGTTATATCCGCAAGAGCTGTGAAACACGTATGGCAGACATACTGGACGCACTTGGCGGCAACTCCAGTTTCTTATCTGACAAAGAAGCTTCATATAAATGCGTCGATGAACTGAAGCGTATCGTCCAAGATGTTGGCATTCCTTCTACTTTAGCTGGTTTCAACATTCCGGAAACTGCCCTTGACAGCCTGACCGCTGATGGCGTCAAGCAAAAACGAATTTTAGCAAGAAGCCCTCTTCCCTTGCTTGAAGCGGATATCCGCAAAATTTATCAATCAGCTTTTGACGGAATCGCAACTGAACCTGCTTGAATCGGAAGACACCCGGATTGCTTGGCAATCCGGGTGTCTTCTTATGTCCAATTGTTTACAACAGGGCCTTCTTTTCCGAAAACCGGATCACTTGCAGGCAATGGAGCATCCAGAATGGATTCCAATACGTCCGGGCGGTCTTCCCGTTCCCCGGTCTTAAGATCCGGTTCAGCACCGTCCGGATAGGCTCCGACCACCTGAAAATTATCGCTTCCTGAGAGCTTTTTATGTCCCGTCCCGGCCGGCAACACCACGACATCCCCTACAGAAACGTTAAAACTTTCGCCCGATTCCCCGCCTAGTTGAATTTCAGCAGTTCCCGATTTCACGCCTAACACTTCGTGCGTGTTGCTGTGATAATGGTGGTAATCAAAAACGCCATCCGTCCAGCTATTTGTCCAATTGTTTTGATTGAATACAGATTCGATTTTTTCAGGATCAGCAGCAAAAACACCCGAATAAATAATTACTGGAAGTGTCGGGTTGTTCGGAATGTTCCCGTCGTCTTCAAAATGATGAAAGCTTGCATTTTCCATTTTCAATCACTCCTTTGTATATAGAAGGTTTACCCTGCTGATACCTGATAAAACAAGCGTGTTTTATCCTAAGCCAAGCAGCTGTCCATACTACACATTTCGTTACTTATGCCCATAGAGCAATGAAAAATTCTTCAGCTGCTAAAAAATGTTTTATGAAGGATATTTACATTTGAGAAAGAGGTATTGGCCGGACAGAAGTAGAAGAATCATTGTGAATAAGTCATCCACGGAGGTGCTGAGCATGGAGCCGTATGTACTGGACTTTAGTGAAATTGACAAAACCCATTTGCCTTATGTTGGCGGAAAAGGCGCAAATTTAGGTGAAATGACAAAAGCCGGATTTCCGGTGCCACAAGGATTCTGCGTATCTACTTTTGCTTATCAAGCTTTTTTGCAGACAAGCAGTGAAATGGAAGGGTTTTTCGATCAACTTGATGGACTTCGCTTTGACGATTTGCAGCAAATCAGCGAAGTCGCCCGACAAATACGCGTTCACCTCTCTTCCCTTAATATGCCAGGTGATATTAAAGACGCAATTATTGCCGCTTGGCGTTCAACCGGTGACCAAAAATCATTTGCAGTCCGCTCCAGTGCGACAGCTGAGGATTTGCCTTCCGCTTCATTCGCCGGGCAGCAAGATACTTTCTTGAATATTGTCGGACAAGAGCCGCTCTTAAAAGCTGTCCAAGACTGCTGGGCTTCCCTCTTTACTGACCGCGCCGTCTCTTACCGTGCGAAAAACGGCTTCGGACACCGCACGGTCTATCTTTCCGTTGTCATTCAGGAAATGGTGTTTCCCCAAGTTTCCGGCATCCTGTTTACCGCGGACCCGGTTACAGGCCATCGTCATACCGTCTCTATTGACGCAAGCTATGGCCTTGGCGAAGCGCTAGTTGCAGGTCTCGTCACCGCTGACTTGTATCAAGTGCGGGCCGGCCGAATTATCCATAAACAAATCTCGAAAAAAGAGCTCGCGATATTCCCTTTGCCCGAAGGCGGTACCATTACTCATCCCCTTCCCTTTGAACGACAGGAAGCGCAAGCATTAACAGATGAACAGATTTTAGAGCTCGCTGCTATTGGCCAGCAAATCGAAAATCATTACGGGTCTGAACAAGATATCGAATGGGCTTTTGCAGACGATCAGTTTTTCATTCTCCAGAGCCGTCCAATTACGTCGTTATTTCCTCTGCCAGCAGTTGCTGATACGGATTTTCACGTTTTTATTAACTTCGGCTATATCCAGATGATGACGGCACCGATGAAACCTTTGGGGATTTCACTGCTCAGCAATGTAACGGACTTTTTGACGCCTACTCCTGCGGATACTGCTGAACGGGTATTGCGCGAAGCGGGAGGCAGAGCTTTTGCCGATTTCAGCAAAGCCTTATCCCTCCCCCCTTTGCGCCGCCGTATTTTAAAGCTTATGGGCGGGATGGATGCGGCCATGGCAGCCGCTTTAGCTGAAACCACTAACCGCCAGGAATTCCAACAAATAACTGTGGCTCCTAAAGCCGTCGCCCGAACTGTATTCAGAATGGCACCGCATGTTGCTCCGGTTATGCTAAAAGCCGGCAGAAATCTCTTATTCAGCGATCCGGCAAAAGCAAACAAGAAAGCAATTATCTTTATCAATAGGAAAGTTAAAGAACACGAAAACATGCTGGCTATGCTGTCGGGCGCTGAACGAATCCGCTTGATCCAGCGCAATATGCGCAATATGTTTCCAGATATTCTAACGAAAATTGTCCCTTATGTGATTGCGGGAATGCTTGCATCTGGAAAACTTGAAAAAAAACTGAAACAGAAGTTCGGGGAGCCAGAAGCTGCGGTTCTGCTCAGTAAACTGTATAAATCGCTTCCTGGCAATGTGACCACTGAAATGGGTATTGAACTTGGCGATCTGGCCGACGAAGCCAGAAGCCAGCCAGAGCTTGTCGCCTATTTGCAAAGTTTCAATAAGGGCCATTTTTACGAGGGATTGAGCGATGTGCCAGGCGGAGATAAATTTAAATTACGGCTTGAACGTTTTTTAAGCATATATGGCTCCCGCTGTGCTGGAGAAATTGATATCACGAAAACTCGCTGGGCTGAAGAACCGGCACTGCTCGTCCCTTCCATCATTAGCCATATTCAGACCACTGCTCCTGGTGAGCACCGCAATAAGTTTTACCAAGGCGAGCTGGACGCGGAAGAAACTTGTCGGTACATTCTTTCTCAATATAACTCCATTGAAAAAAGATGGACGGCAAGGCTGTTGAAGGCTTATCGAAACTTTATGGGTATGCGCGAACACCATAAATTTGCGCTTATACGGCTCCTGTATCTGTACAAACGTGCCATGCTTGAAGACGCCCGTTTTCTTGTAGAAGAAGGAGTACTGAAAAAAACGGAGGAAATTTTTTATTTGAGCCTGGAAGAACTTATCTTGTTACTTGAAAATAACAACGCTGTGCTGAAAAAAGGCATTATAGAAACCCGGGAAAGAAAGCATCAACTAGACCATAAATTGCAATCACCACGCATCTTGACAAGTGATGGCGAAATGCTTAACGGCAGACCGGCCAGTCTTGGCGGACCGGAAGGGGCATTAAATGGTTCTGGCGTTTCTGCTGGGCTTGTTGAAGGTACGGCGAGAGTTGTTCTAAATCCGGAAGACGCCCAGCTCAAGCCTGGAGAAATCTTGGTAGCTCCATTTACTGATCCCGGATGGACCCCCTTATTCACATCAGCGATCGGGCTGGTGACAGAAGTTGGCGGCATGATGACGCATGGTTCTGTTGTAGCTCGGGAATACGGCATTCCCGCTGTGGTCGGCGTCGATGGCGCAACCCAGTCCATAAAAAATGGTGATCGGCTTCGTGTAGACGGAACCCATGGTTTTGTAGAAATCCTCCACCGCGAGTAATGTTCTTCTTTCCAGTAAAATGCTTCGCTGCCTTGATTTTTAGTCTTGTCAAAGAAATAAAAAAAGGCTGCTGACACCAAGAAGTATTGGTAGCAGCAACCTTTTTTCTATCATTATTCTATATTTTATACTCCTGAATAGGCAAGAAATCCTCCGTCAACTGGAATAGTGACGCCAGTTACAAAACGGGAATAGTTTTCATCCAATAACCATAGCATAGTGCCCACCAGGTCCACTGGTTCACCGAACCGCTTCATCGGCGTACTAGCCATGATTTTTTCTGATCTGGGCGTCAATGAACCGTCTGGTTTAGTCAGCAAGTCTTTGTTTTGTGAAGTTAAGAAAAATCCAGGTGCAATGGCATTCACACGCAAGTTTTGTTCAGCAAAATGAACAGCCATCCACATTGTAAAATTATTAATTGCAGATTTGGCTGCACTGTAAGCCGGAACTTTCGTCATCGGCGAATAAGCGCTCATGGACGAGATATTAAGAATCACAGGAGCTTCCCGCTTTAATAATTCCTTTCCAAACACTTGGCTCGCAAGGAAGGATCCAGTGAAGTTGCTTGCGAACACTCTTGAGAATCCATCTTCTTGTAAGTCGAAAAATGATTTTCCTTGCGCTTCATCGTCATGGATTTCAGTATCGGTAATCGCATCAGGGTGGTTTCCTCCAGCCCCGTTAATCAAGATGTCAATTTTGCCATAAGCTTCTAGTATTTGCGCTTTTGCGCGTTCTAAAGAGTTGCGGTCCAAAACATCAGCAGCAACCGCTAAAGCTTCGCCGCCCTGCTTTTGAATTTCTTCCGCTACAACTTGGCCTTTTTCTTCCGTTCTGTTTAAAATTGCAACTTTTACACCTTGAGCTGCAAGCTGCCGCGCCATCTCTGAGCACAACACACCACTTCCGCCCGTAATTACAGCTACTCGCCCAGCGAGATTTTCATGAGAAGAAAACATAAAATCCTCCTTTATTTTGTTTGATGTGCATCCCAAAGCCCTAGAAGGTACATAATTCCAAGCGCACGGTCGTATAAACCGTACCCTGGTCTGCATTTCTCATCCCAAATATGGCGGCCATGGTCGGGACGTGCATAGCCAGTGTAATTTTGCTTTGAAAGTTCTTTGACTACTCCATTCAAATCAATCGATCCGTCTTGTGTGTAATGGGAAGTCTCAATGAAATCGCCATTTTCAAAAATTTTCACATTGCGGAGATGGGCAAACGGAGAATGCTTGGCATATTTTGAAGCAAGGTCGACCATATCATTTTCAGGATTAGCGCCCATTGAACCAGTACAAAACGTAATACCGTTCGAAGGAGAATCTGAAATGGTGATAAGCCTTTCCCAGCTCTTTTCACCCGTCATGATGCGTGGCAAGCCAAAAATCGACCAAGGTGGATCATCCGGGTGGATAGCCATTTGGATGCCATTTGCCTCCGCAGTAGGCAAAATCGCCTTAAGGAAATAAGCGAGATTTTCCCACAACTGCTCTTCATCCATGCCTTCATACGCAGCAAACAATTCTTGGATACGAGCCATCTTTTCCGGTTCCCATCCCGGCAAAGTCATATCTGAAGCCGCAGAGACCGTTTCGATCAATTCTGCAGGGTCCAACGATTCGATTTTTTGTTTTTCAAAAAATAATGCAGTTGAACCATCCGGCAGCGGATGATACAAAGCGGTACGCGTCCAGTCAAAAATCGGCATGAAGTTATAGCAAATTACTTTTACTCCAGCTTCTCCAAGATTGCGGATCGTTTCCTTGTAATTCTCGATATACTGGTCTCGTTCAGCATTGCCCAGTTTTATCGACTCGTGCACATTGACGCTTTCGACGACGTCTGTATGAAAACCAAAGGATTGGATATATTCCACTTCTGATTGAATTTCTTCTTTAGACCAGACTTCCCCGGCCGGTTTATGATGAAGTGCCCAGACAATTCCTTTTGTTCCCGGAATTTGCTTGACCTGTTCTAATTGGACGCTGTCATTTCCGCGCCCGTACCAGCGAAACGTGATATTCATGTAACCGCTCCTTTTAAGATAGTTTACCAAGATATTCTTTCACTAATTGGCTCACAGCTTCTTCGCCTGATGCCCGATATGTCTTTGTTAAATCACTGCCGATTCCGACTGCAACAGCTCCGGCATCCAACCATGCATTCATATTGTTGATGTTGATGCCGCCAGTTGGCATAATACGAACATTTGGGAGGGGGCCATTAACCGAGCCGATAAAGGAAGGTTCAAAGCCATTGGCTGGGAACAATTTTAAAATATCACAGCCCCATTCGGTTGCCTGCACCATTTCCTTGATCGTCATACAGCCTGGAAGATAAGGCGTGCTGTAACGATTGCATAAAGTTGCAATTGCGGGATCAAAATGTGGGCTGACTACGAATTTTGCACCGTGCAATATTGCATGGCGTGCTGTTTCAGCATCCAATACGGTCCCTGCACCGATCAACACTTCTGAATCGGCCAACTTTTCAAACACGCGCGCAACATTAGGAGTTGTGTATGTCAGCTCAATTGCGTCCAGGCCTCCAGCAACAGCAGCTTCTGTAATTGCCGCAGCTTCTTCTGCATCTTTCCCTCGAATAACTGCAACGATTTTCGATTCAAGCAATCGTTGGTAAATCTCCATTTTAGGAATCATGAATTTGCTCCTTATTCAAAGACAACCAATGCTTTACGCACTTTGTCCGGATTTTTTTCAACAAATGTGAAGGCTTCCTGAACATCAGCCAACGCAAATTTATGAGTTGTTAAGCCATCGGACTTCAATTCTCCGCTATTCATTAATTCGACTACTTTCCCGAACTGGTTTGTTTGGAGCCTTGAACCAACAATTGTGACTTCTTTTTTTGTAATTGGCAATTGCGGGATAGCCGATGGACGTTCATCAAATCCAAGAACCACTACATATCCAGCAGGCGAAACCAAATCGATGCTTAGTTCAACAGTAGCCGGCATTCCGACTGCATCAATAACGACGTTCGGGCCTCCCCCATTCGTCAGTTCAAGAATGCGGTCTTTTACTGATTCCTTGCCGGCATTGATTACGACATCCGCACCGCTTTCCTTCGCAAAAGCCATGCGTTCTTCACTCAAATCAGTCATGTAGACCGTTGCACCAGCAATTTTTGCAAGCTTTAAAATACAAATGCCGATTGGGCCGCAGCCTTGGATCAATACCGTATCGCCTGCTTCTACGTTTCCGCGCCATACAGCTTGCGCACCGATCGTATAAGGTTCCGCCAATACGATTTCATCCCAGCTCAACTCTTTGCTCACTGCATGCAGCTGTTTTTCAGGCAGAACTGCGTATTCGCGCATGCCGCCGTCTTCATGGACACCAAAGACCGATAATTTTTCACAGACATTGGGCCGGCCCTTGCGGCATGCATAGCATTCGCCGCAGTAGTTGATCGGTTCAACGACCACATGATCTCCTACTTGCAGAGTTTCTACTGAACTTCCGACCTCAACCACTTCGCCCGCCACTTCATGGCCGACAATCCGCGGGTATGTAGCCAAAGGATTTGTTCCATGATAAATATGCATATCAGAACCACAAATCCCAACTCGTTTCACTTTTACTAAAACCTCATCATTTTCTTTGATCGTTGGACGTTCCTGTTCGATAATCTGTAAGTCGTGTGCTGTGGGAACTTGAACAGCTTTCATAAAATGACCTCCTTATTCAAATAAACTTGGCAAGAACAATGTAATTTGCGGGATAAATGCAACCAGCATCAAAACGGCTAAGCTTACACCTAAAAATGGCAGAAGCTCTCTTGCTGTTTTCCCAATCGAAACTTTGCCGATCTGGGAAGCGACAAAGAGACAGACGCCGACCGGCGGCGTAACCAGTCCGATAACCAGATTCAATACCATCATGACTCCGAATTGGATAGGGTCCATGCCGACAGTAATTGCGACTGGCAGAAGAACCGGGAACAAAATAACCAGAGCCGCAATAGTTTCCATAAATGTTCCGACAAACAGCAAGAGCAAATTGATCAAAAGAATAACAATAATAGCATTTGTCGAAATACCTAAGATGGACTCTGCCACTAATTGAGGAATCTGTTCTCGCACCATAATCCAGCCGAAAAGGTTTGCAAATCCAACAAGCAGCATGATGGAAGCAGTGGCTGTCATAGATGACAACATAATCTCAGGTATTTTTTTGATTGGCAATTCTTTATATACAAAAATGCCGATAACAAAAGCGTAAAGAACGGAAACAACCGCTGCTTCAGTCGGTGTAAAGAAGCCTCCCAAAATTCCATAGAGTATGATGACAGTCATCAATATTGCCCAGAAGGCACCCATGAAACTTTTCCAGATCGTCTTTAGCGATTGCCGCTCGCCTTTGGGATAGTTACGTTTAACTGAAATAAAATAAGTTGGAATCATCAAACCGAGGCCTAAAAGAATGCCTGGAACTGCACCCGCCAAGAACAAGTCGCCAATCGATAACGAAGCAAGCGTCCCGACGATGATCATCGGCAAAGAAGGCGGGATAATCGGTCCTACTGTAGAAGAACTCGCCGTTACTGCTGCTGAAAACCCGGCTCCGTAGCCTTCTTTTTTCATTGCAGGTATTAAAATTGATCCGATGCTCGCAGTGTCGGCAAGAGCAGTTCCTGAAATTCCTGCAAATCCCATCGAAGCCCCTACGTTTGCAAGGCCAAGACCGCCACGGATATGGCCGAAAAGGTCATTGGCAAATTTGATGATGCGTTCTGTAATGCCTCCTGCATTCATCAAGTTGCCTGCCAGGATAAATCCTGGTATACAAAGCAAGACAAATGAATTCAAGCCGCCGAACATGCGCTGCGGGATGATATTGAGCGGTATATCAGCAAGGAAAAGATAAAGCAATGAGGCAAGCCCTAAGCTAAAAGCAACTGGGACTCCCAAAAAGATAAGTACAATAAAAGATAAAAACAGCATAGTTGCCATTAGTAATCATCGCCTCCAAAGTTCTGGCTGTAATCTTGCTTGTTTTTCAACAGGTCGATAATTTTTATCACTGCATAAAAAGCTATGAACACACTTAAAATCAGCAATGATGCATGGACCACCGACATTTGGAATGGCAATGTTGCCGATCTTTGGTTGCTGCCAAGCAACGTGAAGCCATAAGCTTCTCTTGCCATTACCAAGCTTAACAAAATAATTGTTAAATAAATAAGCACTTCATAGTATCTGCGGAAGTTATCAGGCATTTTATTGAGGAGCATGTCCACATTGATAAATTCATTTCGCATTAATGCTAAAGGGGCGCCAAAGCTTATTCCATAAAGAAATAAATAACGCGTCAATTCTTCCGTCCAGATAAATGAGAATGGAGCGAAACGAGAAATGATTTGAATTGTAACAACAATAATGACACCTGAGAAACTGGCAATCGTTAAGAAAGCGAGCGTCCGGTCTATCAATTTTCGGAACAGCGACATTCGATTTCACCCTTTCCTAATGGAAAGGCACGATTGGCTAATTAGCCAAAGGTGCCTTACTCACATATTATTCAACAGCTAAAATTTGGTTGTACAGTTCCAATTGTTCAGGTGTCAAAGCAGCTTCGACAGCAGGAGTCATCGCTTCACGGAATGCATCTTGGTCAACATCCACGAATTCCATTCCTTCATCCTGCAATTCCTGTTCAATCGTTGAAATTTCTGATTCATATAATTCTTCGCCATATGTTTGGGCTTCAGCAGCAGCATCTTGGACAACTTGCTTTAATTCATCTGAAAGCGCATTGTATTGTTCATTCCCTACCAAAATGTAAATCCATGAATATACGTGCTCTGTACGGTTTACGTAATCTTGGACTTCAGCCAATCCACCACTTTGGATCAAGTCGACCGGGTTTTCCTGCCCGTCAATAACCCCTTGCTGCAATCCAGTAAATACTTCATTGAAATCCATTACTTGCGGGGATGCGCCAGCAGCTTGCCAAACATCCAAGAACAACGGCACGTTCGGTACACGCATGCTGAACCCTGCCAAATCTTCCGGTGTTTCAATTGGTTCATTTGATGTTAGATTTCTTGGTGCGCGTGTATGGTAGTAAAGAGCAGTCAATCCCGCTTCATCGCTGATTTCTTGTTTGATCTGCTCACCAATTTCTCCTTCAACCACCGATTTAACATGCTCTAAATCACGGAAAGCATAAGGAACTGCCATCAATGCGGCGTTTGGAGCCCAGTTTTGCAAAGTTTCTCCAGAAATTACCATATCCGCACTTCCAGCTTGGATCGAGTTGATGGTATCTGTTTCTCCACCTAGCGAGTTGTTCGGGTAAATAGTGATTTCCATTTGTCCATCTGAGTTTGTTTCTACTAATTCCTCGAATTTTTGAGCTGTTTTATGCCAAATGTGGTTTTCGTCAGCCAAATGGCCGAACTCCCATTGGATGGTTTCTCCAGACCCAGAACCGCCTTCACTTTCACTTGCATTATCAGAACCGCATGCCCCTAAAACCAGAACCGAAGCGAAAATTCCTGTTAACCATTTCTTCTTCATGTTATTCTCCCCTTTAAATATAGTGTATTGCTTTATCACCACTCGAAAGCTTACGCTTTCAAGTAATTATACGTAGTAGCTGCAATTTGAACGCCCGTTTCCTTGTTTCGCTCTTCATTTCTTTGCTCGATTTCTCCAGGAACCAAGACGCTTGCAAAGCCTTCCGCCGGAGGAACTTCCCGTATTTCTTGGATCATTGCATCCATCTGCGTTAAAAAGTTTTCTTGATCTGTAAAGAAAGATGGGTTAATGGCACAAAAATAATGGCCAAGCTTTCTTTTTTTATCCAAATCATCATACATTTTATTGACATGTGGTCCAAAGGCCATCCCTGCCAGCAACCCGGAAAAGATGTCGACAATCATGGATAATCCCGATCCTTTAGGGCCGCCGAAAGGTGATAAAGAAACCACCTTTGCTGGATCGGTAACAGGAGCTCCTTGTTCATCCACCCCCCAGCCTAATGGAATTTCCTTGCCTTCTTCTTTATGCTGCAAGATTTTTCCTAAGGCCACATTTGATGTTGCCATATCTAAAATGAATGGTTTTTCCGATTTCGCAGGTACTCCGTATGCAATAGGGTTAGTTCCTAGAAAAGCCTCTTTACCGCCGAATGGCACAACGATTTTATCTGTATGGGTCATCGCGATGCCGATCAAATTATGTTTGGTCGCTTCTTGAACAAAATAGCTAAGTGCACCGCAGTGGCTGCTGTTCATAGCAGTCACCATTCCGACGCCGTTCTCCTTTGCCATTTCTATAGCATGGCCCATGGCTTTATCTGCTATCACATGCCCGAATCCGTCATCACCATCAACGATGCCGGTCACCGGACCAGTGGGTTTGAAAGAAATTTCCGGTTTCGGATTTATTCCCCCAGCCTCGAGCCGATTTATATAATGTTCTGTCCGCAAAGCCCCGTGGGAGTTAACCCCACGCAGATCGGCATGGATCAAGATTTGCGCCACTTTTGCAGCATGTTCAGCTGAGACCCCTGCTTTGATTAACTTTTTTTCAATTAAACTTTCGACTTCCTCAAAAGGCACTTTGACCGTAGCCATGACTTCTCCCCTATTCTAAGTTGGTCTATTGCTTACTATGGATTTGCTGTAATATATCAATAGGCAGTTAGAGCACCGTCAACACTGGCCACATTCAATCAGCGTTCCACAACTTTTTTGTTGCTGACAAAGTCTTGAACCTCTTCTAAATATGGAAGCCCTTCATTGTCTCCGGTCACGGTTGTGACTAGCGCTCCAACGCCGTTAGCAAAACGGAGCAAGTCTTCTTCGTTCAATTCGTTCAATATTCCATAAATATAACCCGCATCAAAACCGTCCCCTGCCCCAACCGTATCAATTGGCGTAACGGCAAATCCTGGCGATTCAGTCCATCGGCCGCTTCTAAACAATTTCGATCCCTTTTCGCCATCTTTAATGACAAAATCACGAATACCAAAATTCTCTACGTATTCTACTAATTCTTCAATCGTTTGCTTGCCTGAAATCATTTGGATTTCATCAAGCCCCGTCAGTAAAATATCGACTTCCGGGAAAACGGTTTCATAAGCTTGTCTGGCTTTTTCGATACTCCAAAGCTTAAGCCGGATGTTCGGGTCAAAAGAAATAAGAATTCCTTTTTGTTTGGCGAGTTTGATTATTTTTTGTGCGATGAGCAAATTCTTTTCGGCAATTGCCAAGTAAACACCAGTCAAGTGCACTACATCTATACCATCGAGCATTTCTTCTGAGATATCTTCTTCTTTAAGTTCAACAATAGGTGATGGGTTTCGGTAGTAATAAGTTTTTCCAGCACCACTTGCATGTATTTCTTTGAAATTTAATGATGTTGGTATTCCTTCAATAAATTCGACTGCTGAAACATCAATACCTTCTCCGCGTGCAAAATTATAAATTACTTTTCCGAATTCATCTTTTCCAAGGCGGCTGATCCATCTGCTTTTCAAACCTAAACGAGCGCATCCGATTGCAAAATTCATTTCAGCTCCGCCAACTTTTCGCTCGAATTGGTCAACATAGCGCAATGGCCCTGTTGTTTTTGGGTTCATCGTAATCATGGCATCCCCAATTGTTAACACACCAAATTCCTTAGGCAAATTGTTCCCCTCCAGTGACTTTATATTGACTCTCTTTCGATTAAAACAGGTGGGTACCTGCGCTCTTCATAGACTTCATCGACTTTTTTGCTTCCGATCATCCGCAGCAGCATTTCAGCTGCATCTTTTCCCATATCAAAAGTTGGTTGTTTGATCACCGAGATAGGGGTAGTGGCAATTTCCAGAAAAGGCGAATCATCTATTGTAATAATGCTAATATCTTCTGGTATAGCTAGGTTATTTTTTTTAACGAACTTTAGTAGTTCAATCAGCGCCAAATCATTGGTGGCAAAAAAAGCATTAGGACGATTTTCCATTTTCCATAGAGCTTCTAAATTTTTTTCAATCAAGTGGCGTTCTTCTGCAACTATCCAATCCGCTTCACCGGTTAGTCCATTTAGCGATAACGCACTTTTATATCCGTTTATTCGCTCAACTCGGGGTGTTACCTTTTGAGCTATGGATGTCGATACGAGACCGATTTTATTCCTGCCTTTTTCGACCAGCTTTTCAATAGCTATTTTAGAAGCGCTTACATTATCGAGCAAAATCGTCGGGTAAATCGGTTCATCTATCATTCTGTCGACAAATACAATAGGAAATGCTTCTCTTTTCAACTGCTTATAATATTCCTGATTGCCATCTGTAGGGAAGATAATCAGGCCATCCACTTGCTTTGCCAAAAGCATATTAATGTAAAGCCGTTCTTTTTCTGGTTGATCATCCGCATTGCAGACAAATAAATGACAGCTATTTCTTTCACAGACATCTTCTATTGCCCGAATGATCTCTGTCGAGAAAGTGTGCAGGATATTCGCAACGATCACGCCAATCGTACCGGATCTTTTTTGCTTCAAACTTTTTGCTACATGGTTGGGTATATAGCCAAGTTCTTTAATCGCTTCTTCCACTCTCAATTTGGTCGAAACACCCATAAACTCATACCGGTTGTTTATATATTGTGAGACCGTACTTTTTGAAACACCTGCTTTTAACGCTACGTCTTGCATAGTTATTTTTTTCATGGGCTCTCCTCACAAAACCGGTTTAGTAAATCGATTTAGTAAAATCTTAAATGAAAGCCTTTTCAAAGTCAATGGCTTATTTGCAAAAAAATAATGTTTTGAAAGATTGCAATTTTTCACACCCTTAAACTGGAAACTATCTACAAGAAGAAACACGAAATGATGGAGCTTCTCCCGAACAAAAAAACCGTTCAAGCTTCAGCTCGAACGGTCTCCTTTATTCTTGGTTGGATGATTTTATTCGGTATCGCGAATCATTTTCAAGTTTGTTGAATATCTCGATATACCGTTCAGTCGGACCGTCAATTTCCTCTGGCGCTTCTTCTGCCAACACATCTGCTAAAGGCTTAAACTCCGGTTCAATAATCCGGGAATCAAAGTCATTCATCAAAATTTGAAGATCGCTGTAATTTTCTACTTCCTTATCTTTTTTCACTTCTTGGAAAAGTCGGTCACTTTCTTCTTCTGTCAGCTCCACGTACCCTACTGTAATTCGCTGTTTATGCATGGTTCATCCTCCTAGTTCTGATGCTGGCTAATTTTCTTTTCTATACCCAAAGGAAGAAGTTGGATAAACCTGGCAGCATATATAGCAATGACTAGCTGAGACTCCCCTTTTTAGATATGATGAGATCAAGAGAATTTTTGAAGAACTGGAGTGATAAAAATGCGCGTTGCCATATTTGATTTTGATGGAACTTTATATTCAAAAGAAACTTTTCAATTGATGATGGACCATTTGAAGCATCATCCTGAGTACAGTAGCCGCTATCGCCAATTTTTCCGATCCATTTTGCCTCCTTATATTGGCAGCAAGCTGAAAATTTACTCCGAAAAGAAAATGCGAGCGCGTTCTGTCCAAGCCTATTTAGAAGCCCTTGAGACTTTTTCCCAAAACGATCTGGAAAACTTTTTTGGAGAAATTGCCGCTAAAATGCACGGAGACATGAACCAGCATGTGGTCGAGCGGCTTAAGGAGCACGTCGCAAACGATGATTATGTAATGCTTGTTTCAGGCGCATTCACACCTCTTTTATATGCCGCAACTCAGCAGATGCCTATCAGAACGATCATTGGCACTGAAATTCCGTATAAAAACAATGTGTTGGATCACAAGGCTTCTATTTCACACATACAAGGCCCCTTAAAAACTGAAAAAATAAAAGAGATTCTAAAAGGAAAAGATATCGATTGGAAAAATAGCTTTGCCTATGGCGACAGCCATTCTGATCTGCCTGTCTTGGAACTTGTCGGCCATCCTGTAGCTGTTCAGCCTGAGCCACGCCTCCTTACTGTAGCAAAGCAGCGTAATTGGGAAATTTTATAAAAAATAAAAAAGAGCGCTGCAATGTACTGCAGCGCTCTTTTTGTTCTATTCGCTTAAAGCTTCTATGCAAATCCTTACACCGAGTACTAAGTCATCGTGGGACCAACTCGGAATCCGTCCGTGCTGAATCGCTAATTCATGGGAAGCCGGAATATGGAGAAAGCCTGATGGCATACCCGGATTACGGGTTTTAGCATAATGCAAGCCCTCATACATTACATTATTGCATAAATATGCACCAGCAGTGTTTGATATCTCAGCAGGCAAGTTATTTTCTATTAGCCGTTCCACCATTTTGCGGATAGGCAGAGTTGATAGATACCCCGGCTCCCCTTCCTCCTTGATCGGTTCATCCACTGGTTTATAGCCCTCGTTGTCTACAGGGCCATCTTTGAAGTTGATGGCTATCCGTTCGGGCGTCATTTTATAGCGGCCTGCAGCCAAGCCGAGCGAAATGACGGCATCTGGCTTTATTTTTTCTATAAAGCTTAAAAGTTTAGCACCGGAAGATCCAAAATCAACAGGCATTATTTTGCCGATTATGGTATATCCCCCGATTTCCATTCCATCCAACTCTTCAACTATTTTCATCGTTGGATTTACTGTAAAATCCAAAAAAGGCTCAAATCCTGTCAGCAATAACTTCTTCACATTATCTCCTCCTACTTTATCCCATTATACGACGTTTTTTTACCAAATATCCAGAATTTATTTAATTTATAAAAAACGGTTTTCTCGCATAAATAATCTTCACAAATGAATATATATCTGTTAAAATTCATTTTATCGAATAAATATCCATAAATATATTATTGGGGGAAAAACAAATGAAAAAGAATAATACCTTTATCGCAATGTGTGCATCACTCGCTTTACTTTTGGGGGCCTGTGGCAGCGCAGAAGAAAGCCAATCAAGTTCTGGCGGCTCTTCAGAGGAAAAAGTATTGGAAATGGCTACTTCAGCAGATTTTGCACCCTTTGAATCACGTAATCCTGAAGGCGAATTTGTCGGTTTTGATATTGACCTCGCGAATCATATAGCAGACGAACTTGGCTACGAATTGAAAATTACAGATATGAAATTTGACGGATTGATCGGTGCTTTACAAAATAACCGGGTGGATATGGTGTTATCAGGAATGTCAGCAACTGACGAACGCAAAGAAAACGTTGACTTCTCTACCGAATACAACCGTTCAGGTGAAATCTTTATTACTACAAAAGATTCTTCCATCAAATCTCTGGAAGATTTGGAAGGCAAGACGCTTGGAGTCCAGCTTGGCTCTATTCAAGAAGAAGGCGCTAACCAAATCAAAGCAGATGAAGGGATTAACTTCGAGATAAAAGCACTGGATGAATCGGGCGCTTTAATCCAAGAACTTTTGAGCAACCGCGTCGATGCAGTTTATATGGACAAGGCAGCAGGGCTCGGTTATACAGAAGCTCAGGATTTGGCCCATTTTGATGATCCAACAACAAGTTCACCCGGTATGGCTGTTGCTTTCCCTAAAGGCAGCGAATTAGTGGATGATGTCAATGAAGTCTTGAAAAAAGCGGAAGAAAGCGGCAAACTTCAAGAACTGAAAGACAAATGGCTTTCAGAAGAATTGACTGAATAACCATCATTATAATTTCGGAAAAGAGATGTAAACTATGAATTTGGATTTTTCGCAAATGGTGCCCTATATCCCTTTCATGCTTGAAGGGATTTGGGTTACATTAAAATTTGTTTTTTTCGCCATTATTCTGGGAGCCATTTTCGGCACCCTTTTGGCGCTTTGTAAAATCAGCCATATCAAACCGTTAAGATGGGCTGCAGACGCGTATACTTCTGTATTCCGTGGAACGCCGCTCATTTTGCAGTTGATGATTATTTACTATGCGGTTCCGCAATTGACGGGCTATGATATCGACGCATTTTTAGCTGCCATTTTGGCATTCGGGCTAAACTCATCGGCCTACATTTCAGAAATTATCCGCGCTGGAATCCAGGCAGTTGATAAAGGGCAGATGGAAGCCGCCCATGCTCTTGGAATCCCTTATCGGGCGATGATGAAAGACATTATTTTGCCGCAGGCTTTAAAAAACATCCTGCCTGCATTGATGAACGAATTTATCACGTTAACAAAAGAATCCGCCATCGTATCGACCATTGGCTATTTGGATTTGATGCGCCGTGCACAAGTGGTCGGGGCTGATCTGTTCCGCAATTTCGAACCGCTGCTCTTTGTCGGCGTCATCTACTGGTGTCTCGTCATGGGGTTAACAGTAATCGGCAGAATGTTCGAACGGAGGCTGAAAAAGAGTGATTAAGGTAGAAAAGCTGCACAAAAGTTTTGGCAATCATGAAGTATTGAAAGATATTACAACTGAAATAAAAAAAGGCCAAGTGGTATCGATTATCGGGCCTTCGGGATCCGGAAAATCAACCTTTCTTCGCTGCTTGAATCTGCTTGAAACACCTACATCCGGAACCATCTTGATTGGTGGACAAAACTTGATGGAATCTAAAAAAGATAACCAAAAAATCCGCCAGCAAATCGGGATGGTTTTTCAGCATTTTCATTTGTTTCCTCATATGACAGTTCTTGAGAACTTGACTTATGCGCCGATTAAAGTAAAAGGCGAAAAAAAATCGGTCGCTGAAGAAAAGGCACGCGTTTTGTTGAAGCGTGTCGGCTTATCCCCTAAAGAAAAAGCCTATCCCAGCAGTTTGTCCGGCGGCCAAAAACAACGTGTCGCCATTGCACGGGCGCTTGCGATGGAACCGGAACTAATGCTTTTTGATGAACCGACCTCTGCACTCGATCCTGAAATGGTTAAGGAAGTGCTTGATGTTATGAAAGATCTAGCGAAATCGGGAATGACGATGGCAGTTGTCACCCACGAAATGGGTTTTGCCCGTGAAGTGGCAGACCGCGTTTTGTTTTTAGATCATGGCGTATTGGTGGAAGAAGGCAATCCGGTAGAATTCTTCAATAACCCTAGAACCGACCGTGCCCGAGATTTTCTTGAAAAAGTGTTATAAAAAATTCCCGCTAAAGCAAACGCTTAGCGGGTTTTATCTGTTTCGTGCAAGTATTCATATACATACCAGCCAATGTCCGCAATGATTTCCTGTCCCGTATGGTTGTCAGGCAAGTTGTCCAGCAAGACTGCAGCATACACTTTCATGCCTCTGTACTCAAATATGCCAACGTCATTCACCACGCCTTCCAAACTTCCCGATTTACTTGCGATTATCACTTCACTGTTTTCATCAAAGCGGCCATGTAAATTGGCCACAAATTGCTGCTGGCTTAATGCATGTTTGACTTGCTGTTTGCTTTCTTCCGATAGTATTTTTCCTGTTTCCGCTTCTTTTAGGAAAAGAACCATGTCCCTGGCAGAAGTATAATTATCAAGCCCTTTTTCAGCCGCTTCGAAATCCATAAATTGACGCCCTAATATTGTGTTTGTGCATCCAAGCACTTCAGAAAGCCTATTGATTTTTTCAATGCTTAAATGCTTGATCGCCAAGTTAGAAGCCGTGTTGTCCGACACAATGGTCATAAGCATTAATATATCTGGCAGCGATAATTCATGGACTGAAGTCAAATCGGCTAAAACTCCGCTTCCTCCAACCAAGTCCTTTTCGCTCCAGACAATTCCAACCTTAGCGTTGATTTCACCGTTGTCAATTTGCCGATAGCCTTCAATTAATATGGGCAACTTGATAACACTTGCAGCCCGCATTTTTTTGTCAGGATTGATGCTTATGGATTGTCCTTCCGTTTCAATGAACATACTATAATTGCTATCAACATTTAAAAGCCGTTCTTCAATTTTCTTTTTTAATGTTGTAAACGCCATTTCTCACCCTCATTTCCTAATTATGTAGTTCGACAAGTGAAAATAAAATCCTTCAAGCTTATCCACTTTAAAATTATTTAATAATTCCGTATAATAAGTTTAGATAGAGATTGCCTTCCTTCTGCACAGCTTTTACGCAATTCACACAAGGAGGTTATCAATTATGGATCGTGCACGTGCATTCCCAAAAGAAGTTGTCCGTCAACTAGACGAAGACTACATTGCTGCCCTCAATATGATTGGCGAAGGCGGGCCTGAATATGCGGCTGTCGAGGAAGACGATTTTCTGGAAGAAAACAAACGTGAAGAAGCAAAGGCAAAAAATCTTCAATAATATCTGACTCCCTCACCTTCTATTTATAGAAGGTGTTTTTCATGGCAGGAAAAATCCCTCGCTCTAAAGAGCGGGGGATTTGATGTTATTCCATTAATTCTGCCACTATTTCATAAGAGCGCAGACGGTCTTCTTGATGATAAATTTGAGAGTTGATGATTACTTCATTGGCTCTCGTTTTCAAGATGAAGTTTCTCAATTTTTCTCGAACCACATCCGGAGTTCCGACAATCATTGATTCTGTTTCTAATTTTTCATGAAACATTGAAATTTCCCGTTCTGACCATACATCCTCTAATCGGTCAATCGGCGCTTTCAACATAGTCGGCATTCCTCGCATAAGCGAGAACATTTGCTGCTGCTGTGAAGTCGCCAGCCATTCCGCACGTTCTTGCGAATCAGCCGCAATAACATTGACCCCAACCATTGCATATGGTTCTTTTAATACAGCAGATGGTTTGAAATTTTGATGATAAAGCTGCAGCGCTTGCATGGTATAATCCGGTGCAAAATGGCTTGCAAATGAAAATGGCAATCCTTTGAAAGCTGCAAGTTGTGCACTAAATCCGCTCGAACCTAACAGCCAAAGTGGAATGTTCAAACCAACTCCTGGATAAGCCCGAACACGAGCTGACGTGTTGTCGGAAAAATACTCTTCAAGTTCTGCCACTTGCTCCGGGAAATCATCCCCGCTGCTCTGCAGCGTTCTGCGGAGTGCGTAGGCTGTTGCCTGGTCACTTCCTGGCGCACGCCCTAAACCTAAGTCGATTCTGCCTGGATAAAGGGTTTCGAGCGTACCAAATTGTTCAGCAATTACTAACGGCGCATGGTTGGGCAACATGATGCCCCCCGAACCGACACGTATGGTCTCTGTGGCTCCCGCAATATGACCGATTAAAACCGCTGTTGCAGAACTGCCTATGCCAGGCATATTATGGTGTTCAGCAAGCCAGTAACGGGTAAACCCCCATCCCTCTACATGCTGCGCAAGCTCAGCGCTGTTTTTAAACGATTGCGCCGCATCGCTTCCTTCATTTACCGGAGCCAGATCAAGAACCGATAAAGGTATATGTTCAAATTTCTTAGTTTGCATCTTCTTCACTCCTTGTATGTTCCATTGTAGCGATTTTTCCATTTGGATACATGTATTATGCTTATGGTGTACATTAAAATATATATAAAAGTATTATAAAAATTGAAATAAATTTATATACTTTTTGATAAAAATCGATTATGCTAAAGGTCAATGGAAAACACTAGCGTTTCCAATTGCATCCGAATCCAAAAATAAACGTTAAATTTAAAACTTAATCCCTTATATTACTAAAGTTTATAGCATTTGGTCGCATGTTGCAGACAATAGTGCTGCTAACAAAGCCGAAAAGAATCCTCTCAAATAGAGCTCTTTTCGGTTTTTGTCGTTTACCATGTTATTTTCTTTTTCAACAACTGTATTTGGGAATTTGTTAGTCCGTTCATACAAGCATTAATAATTTAAGAATTTGTAAAACAGCTTATTTCTTCACAAAGAAAGGAAGCGATCGCTTTGAATTACTTCGTAGACCATAAGAAAAAGCGAATCCATAAGAGGCAATATGCTGGAGATCGCTGTGGATTTGTAGGGACTCCCACGGATAAAAGAGAGTTTATCGATTGTGAGAAGTATATCGAGCAGCTGGAAAAAGAGGAATCTTATGAAAAATGCCCGTATTGCCAATCGCTTCAATTAACCGTTAAAGCGCACTCAAATGTACAAGCATAGTTGAAAGGAGAACAGAGGCATGCCTGAAAAAGAACGGATCACTCAAACCGCTGCAAAAGTCGCTGAATTGATGCAAGCAAGTTTTAACTTACAAGCCCAAAAATGCCAACTCATCATAAATCGGACATTCGATATTTTGGTAGACCAAGCACTCCTCACTTGCACATTGGACTCAGCCATTTCATTTGAGGAATTGGCAGACAACGGAAACGCCCACAACAAAGCCGAAATCCTTCTTTTGCCTGAAGAACTTCTTGCTTTCTCCTTTACATTAAAAGAACATGCCATTCCTCTGCCTGCTGACTGCCACCAGAAATTGACGGCAAACCTTCGGCTCATATCGTACCGCATTGAAACAATGGAGCCTCCTGAACATTTCGCCAGCCGCCTTTCAGCAGCGTTTAAAACGATAGAGCCTCTCGAAAACCATATAATATCGCTTTACTGACAAATAATTTTCTTCGAGTTTTTATGTTTATTCCGAAAAAAATCGGGAATACTTTGTATTGGTTATAATGACAACGGGATGAAACCTCTTGAGATGGAGATGAACGTTCAATTATGTTGGTTCGATATAAGAAATCATGTGAAAAAATCGCTATGGGATTGTTATCTTTTATGCCCAAAGAGCGAGAACTGAAAAAGCTAAAAGAAACGATGAATATATATCAAACAAATCCAAATTGGCACCTATTCCTTTGGAAAGAAGGAGAAGCATTTGTTGGCTTAGTCGGTATTGAAGTAGCTGATGGCCATTTTACGCTTCAGCATATTTCCGTAAACCCATCTTTCCATGGCGAAGGAATCGGCCACGCCATGGTAGAAAAAATCCAGCAATTAATGCCGGCCCAGCAAATGCGCGGCACAACGTGTACCGAGGCCTTCTTGAAAAAATGTTCTGAAGCAAAATTAGCGTTAATATAATCTATTTCTTTTAAAAGGCTCCATTTTCAATGGAGCCTTTTCTCATTCGGCAAGCCAGGAATCCATCAAATAAATTAAGTTTTTGTACTATTTCAATTCTTCTATTGCACTTTTCAACAATATACTTTAAGCTTAAATATATTAAGTACACAGACAATTTCATAGCTTATTTCTTATCAAGAGAGACGGAGGGATTTGGCCCGGTGAAGTCTCAGCAACCAGCCTGAATAGGCCACGGTGCTAATTCCAATAGGCGTATGCCTAGAAGATGAGAAGGACGCTTACCGTAACAGGGGCTTTCTTCTTTTGAAGAAAGCCCCTGTTTTGTCTTTGTAAACCTAAAAAAGAAAGTAGGAATCTTTCATGACTGTTATCGTCACTCAAGCACCATTCAAAGCAGACCACGTAGGAAGTTTGCTCCGCCCAGATTCAATACATAAAGCTCGGAAGGAATTTAAAGAAGGCACCATTTCAGCAGAACAATTGCGGGAAGTGGAAACAAGAGAAATCAAACGGATTGTTGACAAGCAAATTGAAGTCGGCCTTCAAGCCGTAACGGATGGCGAATTCCGCCGTACTTTTTGGCATACAGACTTTATGGCTCACATCAATGGGTTTGAGGGATATACTCCTGACCACGGTTACAGATTTAAACATGTTGAAACGGAAGCGTACGATGTACGGAATATCGGAAAAATCTCTTTCTCTCCGGATCACCCTTTTGTTAAAGATTTTATTGAATTTAAAGAAATTGTCGCAGACCGAGCCGTCGCAAAACTGACAATTCCAAGCCCTAACCAATTTTTCAATGAAGGCATTCGAGACGTTAGCTTATATCCGGATATCGAAGTATATGCACAAGACGTGATTCAGGCATACCGAGATGCTATCAAAACTTTCTACGATGCAGGCGCTCGCTATATCCAGTTGGATGACGTTTACATTGCCGGGCTTTCTTCGCCTGATATTCCTTTTAACGACAAGCAGTATTCACGCGAATACTTGATCGATTTGGCATTGCGGGTAGCTAACGGCGTACTGGAAGGAAAGCCTGAAGACTTGAGCGTGACTACGCATCTCTGCCGCGGCAACTACCAATCCGACTGGGCTTTTGAAGGAAGCTATGCACTGATAGCACCGACGTTGTTTGCAAAAGAACAAGTTGATGGCTTTTTCCTGGAATATGACGACGAACGCTCTGGCAGCTTCCAGCCTCTTGAACATGTCCCTAAAGGTGGCGCCAAAGTGGTTCTTGGAGTTTTCACTTCGAAACACGGTGAATTGGAAGACAAAGAACTAATCAAATCCCGCGTAAAGGAAGCAAGCCAGTTTGTGCCGCTTGAACAAATTTGTTTGTCGCCGCAATGCGGATTCGCTTCAACGCACCATGGCAATCTTCTGACAGAAGAGCAGCAATGGAATAAATTAAAATACATCGTCGACCTTTCTAAAGAAATTTTGAACGGATAAAGAAAAAATCCCTTTTCACTACGAAAAGGGATTTTTTTCTTTATTAGTGAAAGCCCATCAGTCCTGTTTGTTTTAAGTTTGAAGCGGCTGTGCTACTGTTTCGAAAGAATGCCGGTTTCTCGCAACGCCACTTGCTACGGCGGCTTTGGCAACCGCTTCTGCAACTGCTGGCGCTACACGCGCATCGAATGGCGGTGGAATGATAAAATCTTCGCGAATTTCCTGATCGTTCAATAATTCGGCAATGGCTTCGACCGCAGCAATTTTCATAGCGTCGTTGATGTCGCTTGCCTGCACGTCAAGCGCTCCTCTGAATATCCCTGGAAAAGCCAATACATTATTGACTTGGTTGGGAAAATCCGAACGCCCTGTACCAACCACTTTTGCGCCCGCTTCTTTCGCAAGATGAGGCAAAATTTCAGGATTCGGATTGGCCATGGCAAAAATAATTGAATCTTTGTTCATCGATTTGACCATTTCAGGTTTCAAGGCACCTTCAGCCGACACCCCGATGAAAACGTCAGTTCCTTGGATAACTTCATCCAATAAACCCTTCTTCTTCTCACGATTTGTCATTCTGCCGATTTCTTCTTTATATGGGTTCATTCCATAGGTTCTCCCTTCAAAAATCGCGCCTTTCGTATCGCACATTACCATATCGGAAAAACCGTAGGAATGCAGAAGTTTGACGACTGCAATGCCGGCTGCCCCCGCTCCGTTCACTACCACTTTCGTCCCGGCTACTTTCCGCTTTGTCAGCTTTAACGCGTTAACAAGTCCAGCAAGTGTGACTATCGCTGTTCCATGCTGATCGTCGTGGAACACAGGAATATTCATCTCCTCTTTCAAGCGCTGCTCAATGATGAAACATGCTGGGGCTGAAATATCTTCTAAGTTCACTCCGCCAAATCCCGGTTCCAGCATTTTAACTGTTTGGATGATGGTTTCCGGATCCGTTGTATCAAGACAGATCGGGAATGCATCCACACCCGCAAAGGTTTTGAAAAGCAGCGCCTTCCCCTCCATGACCGGCAATGCCGCTGCTGGCCCTATATTGCCGAGCCCAAGGACTGCCGTACCGTCTGTCACAACGGCTACCGTATTTCCTTTCATCGTATATTCGTAAACTTTTTCCGGTTCTTCGGCAATTTCCTTGCATGGTTCTGCAACGCCAGGAGAATAGGCCAAGCTTAAATCACTCTGATTCTTTACTGCCACTTTCGAACGAACTTCTAATTTCCCTTGATGCTTGCGATGCAGTTGAAGAGAATCGTTTTTCAAATTAGACATTGCCTCATCTCCCTTTTTCATATTTGTCTATTATAACGAATAAAATCAGAAATAAAAGATAATTTACAAATTTTTTAAACTTTTCAGACTTTAGTATGAGACATATAAAAGCCAGGTCAATAATTGGGCTTTCCATCTTGCCGATATTTTTTCTTCTATTATTTTATTCACCACAAAACCCGCACAAAGCTGCGCGGGTACACTTTTCTTCTCTATTGTTTTTTAATGGATTCGAGGCTTGATGTGACCTTGAAAGTGTTTTTTCCTTCTTTCATGATGAATTCGCGTTTCACTTCACCAAAGCCTTTCACAAAATACGTTCTGTTAATAGCGCCATCTTTGCTTTTGCTCTCAAACACTATAGCTTTTTTGAATTTTTTGTAGGGAGTTGAAACAGCAGCATCTGTATTTACAATCTTGCGGCCATCTACGGTTTCCCCCTTTTTAATCGGGAATTTCAAGTAGACGGAAATCGGCTTTAACGCTCGTAATTGTTTTACTGTCGGATTATATTCTTTATAAAACTCCGCTTCCCATTTGACTAGTTCAACTCGGTTTTTGCTTAGGCGGTAAACCCGCAATACGACCGTTCCTCCATTATCTTCATAAAGCGCCACATGATTTTCTTTCAAATATTCTGTGCGGATAGTGAGATCAGCATATTCATTTCCTTTGCCTTCAAAATGGGCGGTTGTTCCATCTTTCATAAAATAGTCATACGCTTGAAGGCGATGAGATTTCTTGGCCACTGTGCCGATATCATTGCTGGCTGGCTGAACTGCTGCTGTGGAAACATCTGTTTTTGCCACTGACGCCGCTGAAGGCATGCCGACAAAAGCACTTAAAAACAAGACGACTACTAAAATGCCTGCTTTCATCAAATGTTTCATTTTTCCCCGCTCCTTTTTCAAAGTAGACGTATACCAATAAACCGGAGTTACACAAAAAATGATGAATTATAAAATAAAAAACTTGGCACCAAAGCAAAAATTCTTTGATGCCAAGCGCCTTTACATATGCAGCGACTTATCGTAGATCGGTTTCACATGAAGCTTATAATGTTTTTGCACTTCTTTAAAATCGTAAATGCGGCCTTCACTCTCTGAACTTTCAAGCCGTTCAATGTGTTCTTCAGCCAAGTCAGCCAAGTATTTTCCGATTGCCACTTTGTTTGGATACTTTTCTTTCACTTTCGCAATCAACGATTCATCCAGCATTTGGTTGAACGCGTAATAAACCGCCACATTGATAACTGTCAGCTCCTCTCCAGACGCATTAGAAATGATGTAATAATTTCCAAACTTATCTTTCAATAAATCCCTTTTCGCCTGAATATCCACAGTAATCTCCTCCTTTGATCTCTTTTCTCTTTTACCCGTTTTTTTATAGAATTAGACCTGGCGAAAATTTTACTAAACCGCATTTTCTGAAAAACAAGTGAAAGCAGAATGTGGAGCTTCATAGATAAATTGTTTTTGGCACTTTAGCGTTCTCAAGATTTAAAGAATCTTGAAGACTCATTTCATATAATCTATAGCGTTTCGTCTTTTTTAAACACATTAGCAGCTAAAAAAATAACCTGTATAGAAAAATATCTACACAGGACAAAGAACTTTATTCTTTTATCAGACTGTGTGGTTATTCGAAATCAACCCGTACACTTTCAGTTTTCATCACATACCGAACTGTCCACAAAAGAACTTTCATATCCAATTGAAAACTCCTATTTCTCACATAATAAGAATCAAAAGCCACTTTTTCAAAATTAGAAATAAAATCGTGTCCTTTCACTTGAGTAAAGCCTGTGAGGCCTGGCACCAAATTGTTCACACCCATTTCTTCCCGCATTCGAATGAGTTCGTATTGGTCATAAGGCGCGGGTCGCGGACCAACAAAAGACATCTCGCCACACAGTATATTCATAAGTTGAGGCAATTCGTCCAAGCTTGTTTTGCGCAGCCACCTGCCATACCGTGTAACATCATCTTTCATGTTTAAAGGGTTCTCTGTTGATCCATCAAGCGTATGCAAATTCATCGTGCGGAACTTGTAGATTTCGAATGTTTTACCTTCCTTGCCAATCCGTTTTTCCCGGAACAAAACAGGGCCATTAGAGTCCACTTTAATAATAAGCGCTATAGTAAAAAAAAGTGGACTGAGGAGAGTGAGTGCAATCAATGATATGCAAAGATCAAATACCCTTTTAGAGATTCCATACATTTTATCCTCTCCCAATAATAGAAATAAATGCGTTCATCTCAGGAGAATAATTTTTTCAGATTGTTTATTACTCGATCTTGATGCGCCTTGCTCAAACTCGAACTAGAAGGAAGGCATAGTCCTTGCTCAAACAGTACATCACTAGTCGGTTTTTCATCTCCTGCTGTGAAAAATAAACAGTCTTTGAAAATCGGCTGCTGATGCAACGGTTTCCAGACATGGCGCGTTTCAATATTTTCGGCACTTAATGCAGACATGACGTCGCTTGGTGTCACTGAAGACAAATGGGGATCTATTGTCAGAACGGACAACCACCTGTTGGAATAAGTTCCTTCAAGTTCAGGCTGGAATTTTATAGCCCTAATTCCGCTTAATCCCTCTTCATATGCCCTATAGACGCTCCTTCTTGCGGCAACTCGGTCTTCTATGACTTCCAACTGCGCCCTTCCAATCCCTGCTAGGATATTACTCATGCGATAGTTAAAGCCTATTTTGCTATGTTGGTAATAAGGAGCTGGATCTTTTGCTTGAGATGCCAAGAACTTTGTGTATTCAATTGCATTTAAATCGTTCGAAACAAGCATGCCTCCGCCTGAAGTTGTAATAATTTTGTTTCCATTAAAAGAAAAGACGCCGAATTTTCCTAAGGTTCCACTTTTCTTCCCTTTATATGTTGACCCTAAAGACTCTGCCGCATCTTCGATAACCGGCACTTCATACTCATCGCATATTGCAAGCAATTCGTCCATTTTGGCACTTTGGCCATATAAATTCACGACAATAACAGCTTTTGGGATTTTCCCTTTTCTAGCAACCTGCTCAAACGCTTTTCGCAAAGCTATAGGAGACATATTCCAGGTTTCATCTTCCGAATCAATGAATACTGGCTCAGCTCCAACATAAAAGATGGGGTTAGCACTTGCTGCAAAAGTTAAGCTCGAACAAAACACCAGATCCCCTTTGCCTATACCGAGCAGCTGCAAAGAGAGGTGGATGGCTGCAGTCCCAGAAGAAAGTGCCGCTCCGCCTTTTACTCCAACATACGCTGCAAGTTCTTGTTCAAAGTGATTGATATTCGGACCGATAGGAGCAATCCAGTTTGTATCGAAAGCTTCATTGATGTATTTTTTTTCTTTTCCTGTCATATGAGGAATTGATAAGGAGATATGTTCTTTGGTTTCGCTTTTAGATATATAGATTGTTTTTTGATCTATCGGCAATAGTTTCATAATACATCCCTCAAGTCATTTTTCATTTTTTTCTCTCCTTCATAGTCATTTGGGCAAATCGTATTGATGATTTAAAAATCATTAAGTCAGTTATTTTAACCTAGTGAATTTAACTTTATGAGAAGACTGATTACTTATCTTAATTTTCAGAAAATAGAAATCAGGTTTTATAACTTCTGCAATAAATCCGCGAACATGGTAAATGCCTATCACTAACAAAGATACTTTCTACTCGCCACATTGTTTACAACCAAGTGAAAATCTTTTTCTGTTAGATATGGAATTTCGTCAACAATACGAATATTGAAAGTCATATCTCTTCCGAAAAGATATTCCATGGTGTTATGTATCGATTCAGTAATAGCATTTGTATAATTTTCTGTTCCTTCAATAAGCACATCAATTGATTCCTCTGAATTTTGTATAAACTGAATTTTGTTTATCCCTTCAGGGAAATTGCTCCAGATCCTAGAGAAGTATATTGAAGTGAGCTTTCCGTTGCTTTTTGATTGAAGATACTCAGGAACACTGGTATTAATGTATTCGATAACTGGGTGTATTGAGCCGCACTCACATTTTGTCTGATTCTTTATTAGCTTTAATTCGTCTCCAATGTTATAGCGAATAAGTGGTGTACCTTGAGTAGTGAAACAAGTAACAATCATATCTCCTTCTACTGAAGACTCTAATACTCCGGAAAATAGATTATAATGCAGTTTTCCTTTAACGCATTCCGAGATAAGGGGCACACCTTCCGACGAAAAATATTGATCACGGATGGGACATCCGAAAGCTTCTTCAATTTCCCTTCGGTGGTGCGAATAGAGTTTTTCGTAAACAGTAAAGATAGCAATAGGCTTAAATGATAGAATGACTTTGTTTTTGTTGATATATTTAGCAATTTCGAAAAGAGCTGAGGGTAGACCATCGATAAAGTCGGGCTTGTACTCCTCCAAGTCCGAAACAAATAATTCAGCATTTTGTTCTGAACAGTAATGGGCTGAATACAGTCTTTGCTTCATATAAAAGTTATTTCTCCACAGCAAATTTTTTTGCTGTTTCGTAGGGATGAGCCATCTCGAACTAAATGAAGCACGTTTCATTTCCAAATTAATAGCACCGTGCTGTTTTCTGAAAAAATCACGAAGTGCTATTCTTTTTTGAATATCCTCTTTAGTAAAAAGAAATTTAAGTGGTTTACCCGTTTTATTAGATGCCAAAATCCTAATTATTGAACTTCTATGATTCGTATGGATAAAATTAATGTTTTTCTCTAATGTTTCTTTATCAAGAACTGGCAGCTTTTTTAGATCTTCTATTGTTTGTATTTCTGCTATATCAATTCCTTTATAGAATTCTTTATAAAAAGGACTATTATTTACAGCATGCTGAATAAGTTTGCGCAGTTCCTTCTCTTGGTACTTGCGAACCTCTTCTTCCTTTAAATGATTTTTATTGGCAAGTTCAATTAAATGGGAATAATAAACATCGCCGTACACATTTTTTGTCTTTCTATAACCCTCAAGACTAAGTAATATATTTTGTAAAAAAACAGGAGCTTTTTCATATACTCGTCTCTGCAAGTTATGCATCCACATATCCTCCTAATTGGATTTCGATTACATCAAGTGAGTATAATTAGAGATATCTCTCTCTTTCAGTAGAAATTTGTTTGTTTTATATCCTGTGTAACTCTCCTTCTTGTTTCCAATTCTTCTGCCATCTTTCTTTTTCCATTTCAGTTCTTTTGACTTTTCTATTGGCTAAACTGAGTAATTTCTCTTTTATTTCTTTCTCGGACATATATGGAAGATCTTTCAGAACCATATTCATTTCCCCAATACTGATTGGGGTTGATTTTCCAATATAAATCTTCGGAAATATTTTTTCGGATTGAATTTCGCTCGCATCAAGAAGTTCTTCATACATTTTTTCTCCAGGGCGCATACCGGTAAATTGAATTTTAATCTCTCTTTCTTCATAACCAGAAAGTTTGATCATATTACGAGCCAAATCGACAATTTTGACTGGCTCCCCCATGTCCAATACAAATACTTCTCCTCCATTGGCAAGCAGCCCCGCTTGAATTACTAATCGAGAAGCCTCTGGAATTGTCATAAAATAACGAGTCATTTCTGGATCTGTCACCGTTACTGGGCCGCCTTTTGCAATTTGCTCTTTAAACAGAGGGACTACGCTTCCTCTGGAACCAAGAACGTTGCCAAATCGAACAGCCGCAAATGTCGTTTTGCTTGATGTCGCTAAGTTTTGAATAATCATTTCAGCAAAGCGTTTTGAAGCACCCATAATATTTGGTGGATTGACTGCTTTATCAGTTGATATCATGACGAAATTTCCTACATTATATTTATGTGCAGCTTCTGCAACATTTTTTGTTCCAAATATATTGTTTTTAACAGCTTCAAATGGATTGGCTTCCATAAGCGGAACATGTTTATGTGCAGCTGCATGATAAATAATATCTGGTCTATGCTCTTCTATTATTTTAAAAATACGTTCGCGGTCTTGAATGTCAGCAATTATAGGTACAATTTCTGTACCATTCAACAATTTTCCGCGCAGCTCCTTATCGATTGTGTATATAGAATTTTCTCCGTGCCCCAGTAATAGAATTCTCGCTGGTTTCAATACAGATATTTGCCGGCATAATTCTGAACCTATAGACCCGCCAGCACCAGTAACCATGATTGTTTTATTTGCTAGTTTCTCTTCTACTTTTGCCATATCCAGTTTTACTTCTTCACGGCCAAGCAAATCCTCAATTTTGACGTCTCGAATATCATTAACAGTGATTTTTCCAGATATCAGGTCTTCGAGGCGAGGTATTGTCTGTGTTTTGACGCCCGTATCAATACAAACTCTAGTTAGTTCGGCCATTTCTTTTTTGGATAAAGATGGAATTGCTATTACGATTTCTTCAATGTGGTACTGAAGTACAAGATCCGAAATATTCTTCATTGTTCCCACTACTTCAATACCATAAATCTCTAATTGCCATTTTCTCTTATCATCATCTACAAAAACCACAGGGTTCTTTCCCCAAAGTGGATTTTGCTTCATTTGTTGAGCGATCATTCTCCCTGCTTGCCCTGCTCCGATAATCATTGTTCTGCTGGACTGAATGTTTTTTCGTTTGATTGAGCTCTCATTAAAAACTCTTAAGGATAGTCTGGAAGCCCCGAGCAGCAAAATAAGCAGCATCCAAGTTAATAGCAAAGTTCTCAGATATAAAACTTCTGAATAAACATATTGCATAACAAGGGCAACAAATAAAGTAAGCGTAACTGCTTTGGCAATTGACTTTACCTCTTCGACTGAAGCATAAGACCAATATTTTCGATATAAACCATAATGCCAAGCAAAAGAATGATGGGCAATGAAAAGAGTAATGGTACTTATTAAAAGCATTCGATCCCTTAACACATTCTCAAAGGGATATAAAAATAACGCACAAGCATAAATCGAAGAAAGAATGATCAACGAATCAATGATAAATAATGACATAATCCTCTTTCTAATAGTCAATTGAATTACCCCTTCTCATTCTTCAATTTAGAAAGTTTCAACTCTCATAACTTTGATAGTATTCACTGTTTTTATTTTTCGGATAATTATTCAGCACGACTCCCAGGATAAAAGCTTTTGCTGTAGCCAAAGCATCCCGTGCTTTAGTTACGCTTTCTTTTTCTGTCTTTCCTGTATTAACGATTAATACCGTTCCGTCGCATTTGTTTGCTAAAATTTTCGCATCGGTTACCGCTAGAATTGGCGGTGAGTCAAATATAATAAGGTCATATTTCTCCCTAAGTTCATCAATCAGTCTATTCATCGCTTCTGAATCAAGAAGCTCTGCTGGATTTGATGGAATCTGGCCGCTCATCAAAAGGTCTAACCCGCGGATCCCGCTTTTCTTTATTGCGTCTTGCAGGCTCCCTTTATTTAAAAGCAGGTTTGACAAACCTACTTTATTGCTCATCCGAAATGTATGGTGTAAAGTCGGACGTCTCATATCGGCATCAACCAGCAGTACTTTTTTTCCTGATTCTGCATAGACAATTGCAATGTTTCCGGAAGTGGTTGACTTTCCTTCTTCTTTTGAAGCTGATGTGAAAAGCAATGTTTTCATATCAGCGCTTGGAAGCGAAAAATTGATATTGCTGCGAATAGTACGGTATTGTTCAGTTACGATTGAATTAGGATTAGTACGAGCCACCAATTTTCGAGTTGCTAATGGCTTGTTTTTTTTCGATTTCAACATGGTCCTTCATCCCCTTTTCATTATTTAACGTAGTGGTTTTTCTCACTGCTTTTTCTGCTTTAGAAGAACTGACAACTCCGAGTACGTGAAGGCCGATAATCTCTTCAATATCTTCCTCTGTGCGAACTGTTGTATTCATTTGATCTAGTAAAATAACAAGCCCTAAGCCGAACATAAACCCAACAACCGCACCAATTGCCATATTCAATAAAGGATCGGGTTTAATAGGCTTTGGAACAGCAGGTATTTCTGCAGGAGCCAGGATTCTGACATTATCTGTATTCATTAGATTTTTAATTTCTTCTTGGAAAACAGACGCTATAGTATTGGAAATGACAACAGCATTTTCCATAGACCCGTCTTCAACATCAATTTGAAGAACTTGAGATTTTTCTGTACTGCTGACTGTAATTCGCTCGTTCAATGTGGCCACAGTATCTTCAAGCTTTAGTTCTTCAATAACTGCCGTAAGAATCACTGGACTTTTAATAATGACGTTATACGTACTAATCAATTGAATATTCGACTCAATATCTAAAGCTTGTCCTTCTGTTGCTGCACCTGCGGCCTGATTAACAAGAATTTGAGTGGAAGCTTGATAAACCGGCTGAAGGAACTTGTAGCTTAAGACACCACTTAACACTGTGCACAATAAGGTTATAACGATTATTATTGGGAGCCTTTTCTTTAATTTGCTAAAAAAATCTTTAGTATTGAACGAACCTTCCATTTAATTCACCTCAAGTTTCTTTTTATTTACTTTTCTTTGAAATTGCTTTTCAGCAAAGTTTCCGACGTAAAGAATCTTCGAATATTTTCCTTCATAGGCATTCAACATCATGATAATCCAGAGCACTAAACCAATAGGCAAAAGGATAGCTTCGAACAACCAGCCCACAATCGGTACCATTCCCGAAACTGTAAACAAGGCGAAAAAAATAAGCGATACGAAAATGGATTGTGTTGCATGGAATCTGACAAAGCGATTTTCCTTTTCAAATAACAGAATGATGATACCTGTTATAAAGCCAAACAAATATGTTAGAGATCCAGTGATGTTTTCCGACAAACCTAATGAAGTTCCTTGAGAGTTTGTAGTATTCAATTCTTCAGTTCTTTTAAATACAGTTTGTTTTTCTAAACTGCCAAGGTTTTTTTTCTCTGGTATTTTAATATGATTTCCAACCATTTTTACTTCCTCCTTTTCAAAAATCATTTGATCTAATGCTAAGGTGTTGAGGTTAAAAAGAAGTTAAATTATTTAAATAGTTAGAATTATTATTTTCCGGACAAAAAAAGTCTCTTCCTTTCTGTCATTCTTGACAGAAAGGAAGAGACTTTTCAGCTTTTAGCTGAATGAAAATTTATAACCGAAGCCACGTACAGTTTGTATATAGATTGGATTCGATGGATCCTTTTCTACCTTGCGCCTTAAATTGCTTATGTGCACTTTCACTGTTTGCATATCTCCATCTGAATAATAACCCCAAACCCGATCGTATAGTTGTTCTGCCGTCCACACACGGTTAGGTGTTTGAGCAAGAAGCAACAGCAATTGAAATTCTTTATGGTATAACCTTACAGGCTTTCCATCGATGTAAAGCTCTCTTGCATCAATATGGATATGCATATCTTTGAATTCCAGCACGGAAAGTTTCTCTTCTTCCCCGTTTGTCCAGCCATTTCGTCTCAGTATGGCTCTTATGCGAGCCTCCAGTTCATTGAAATCAAATGGCTTTGTAATATAATCATCTCCACCCACTTCAAGCCCTTGAATCTTATATGTCAGCTCTTTCCTATAGCTGACAAAAAGAATGGGCAGCTTTGTTTGCAGACGTATTTGCTCGCACACTTCAAGTCCGTTCATTCCCGGCATTTCTATATCAAGTAAAACTAGATCCGGCGTTTCTTTAGCCAATATTTCCAACGCTTTATAACCATCTTCCGCTTCAATTGCCCGATACCCCTTTTTCACCAGAAACAACCGGATCAATTCACGGATTCCATCTTCATCTTCAATAATTAATACAGTAGCGGTTTTCATAAGCTTTCCTCCAATTCTCGCATTAAAAATTTAATGGCAAGGCAATGTAGAAAATGCTGCCTTTTCCTATTTCACTTTCAGCCCAGATTTCACCTTTGTGGGAAAGGATGATTTCTTTCGCAATCGCCAGTCCGAGCCCGCTGCCTTTATAGTCGGAAGAATCGCCCTTTTTGAAGAAACGGTCAAAAATATGAGGAAGTACTTCTTCGTCGATGCCACAGCCCGTATCAGCTACTTTTATGATCACTTCTGCATCAAACCCTTCATGCTCCAGCACAGCCCCTTCTTTTCCTGACGAAAAAATTTCTGCTGATATGGTAATCTTGCCGTCTTCAGAATCAGTATGTTTTACAGCATTCCAAAGAACGTTCGAAAAAACTTGGTCAACGCGGTCTACATCAATAGATAGCATTAAATCATTTTGCCAACTATTGCGTTCTTTCTTGATATGTTCAAAGAAACGACCGCTTTGCTTAACATCCGATTCCATCCCTTGAATGAGGCGTTCTAGCCAATCGCCAAGCCGGACTTGTTGAAACCGCAACGTCATATTCCCAGTTTTATACTTTCCAAGTTCCACCAGATCTTCTGTTAGACGCTCTAAAAGCAGCAGTTTATTGTGAATCATGTCCAAATAGCGCGGGTTTTTTTCGTCAATCAGACTTTCCTTAACCGCTTGGATATAGCTGTGGATCAGTGTGATCGGTGTTCCAAGTTCATGTGATATCGTTGAAAGCATTTCATTTCTTGCCTTTTCAATTTCTTGGATTTCATCATTAACTGTCACCAAATTCATATTGGTAATTTCAAGCGCCATCGTCCGCTCTTTGACATTTCGCTCAAGAAAGTAATTGAGGTTGGTGATTTCTTGAGTTAGGCTTCTCAAATTCGCGAGTGTTTCAATGCGCAAAAGAAATTCTTCTTTGTCGCATGGCTTGATCAAATAATCGTTTGCTCCAGCAGTAAATGCATTTGTCTTTTCCTGTAATCCTGTTTTATCGGATAACATCAATATCGGCAGTTCCGTCAATGTATATTTCATACGTATTTGCCGGCACAGCTCATCTCCGTCCATATCTGCCAAAGACCCATCCAGAACGATCAAGTCCATCTGCTCATCTTCCAATAGCTGAAGCACATCTTTTCCTTCTGCTGCCGAAGAGACTTTATAGCCAGCTTGAATCAATTGGTAAGTCAGCATTTGCCGGTTAACTTCGTCGTTCTCAACGACTAAAATGCGAATATGCCTTTTTCCGCTTTTCCGGTTGACTAACGTGTTCGCTAGCTGGGAAGCTGTCAATTCCTCGATAAAAGGCTCTTTAACCGGCTTCGTCTCTTCTATATTTTCTTCGATATATAATGGCAACGTAAAACTGAAAGTTGAACCGACTCCGACTTCTGATTCAACATCCAGCCAGCCCCCTTGTAATTCCACAAGGCGTTTTGTAATATTTAATCCGATTCCAAACCCTTCAATTTCCTCTTCACTGCCGTTTGTTTCTTTATGAAAAGGTTCAAACAAATGTGAAAGCCGGTCTTCTTGAATTCCCGTCCCGGTATCTCTCACTGAAATTTCCACTTGTTTTCCAATTTTTTTTGCAGAAATGGTAATTTCCCCAGCCGAAGTGTATTTGATCGAATTTCCAATCAGGTTATAGAAAATTTGTTCAACCCGTTCGGGGTCTGCGATGACTTTCGGCAACTCTGCAGGAATTGTATGGTAAAGCTGGATTTCTTCATTTTTTACAAGCGGTCCACAAACAGCAAGTACATTGTCGGCAACTTTTTTTAATTCGACCGGCTCTGCATGAATATTCAAGTTGTTTTGCTTTAACTTTGAAAAGTCTAAAATATCATTGATCATATGCGCCAATTTTTTGCCGCTTGAAACAATCATGCCTAATTGGCTATTTATAGCAGGCGGCAAGCGTCCTGCTGTAACCTCCTGCAGCGATTCGGCAATGCCAATCATTCCATAAAGCGGTGTACGCAATCCATGAGAAGTAAAAGCCAACAACTCATCTTTTCGTTCAGTCGCATGCTTCAACGACTCCATTGCGAGGCGTTGCCGCTCAGTCGCTTTTCGTTCTCGCTCAATTTGTTCTCTCTCTTTTACGTAGGCCTTGTCATTCAATCCAAAAGCAAAAAGCAGAATTCCTGCAAGAACTGCTAAATTAGATCCCAACTGGTTTCTTATTATCAAAGGAAAAATTCCAACTGTCATAAAAATAGAAATTCCAATGCCAATTATCAATAAAATAGAAGCGACTGCAAAATAACGGGCATACACAATACCACTCTTCCAAAGTACGGAAGACAAAGCTAAAACTGTAAAGGCCGAAGCCAGCAAGGAAATCGGCAATAGCAGGCGGACCGCTTCATAAGAGAAAAATAGGATGAATAGAAGCACCCAGTTTATGGCGATCAAGAGATGAAAGAATTTTATTGATTTAGGCAATCGGCGCTGGGTATCTAAAAAGCTTTTGGTCAGAAGCAAAATGGCAATGCTGCTCATTCCTATAAAAAATAATGTGGAATGGCGGCTCCACCAAGTCCATTCCGGCCAAATATAAGAAAAATTAAGTCCAGCCATAGAAGTTACGGTAAAAAACATCGACAGGACGAAAAAGACAAAGTAAAAATAGCTGCTTTCCCGATGCTTTAGAAATTGCATAAAATAATAAAACAAAATACCAACACCAATTCCGCTGAATAATCCAATTAATAAAGTCATATTGCGGGTATGTTCTTCAAAAGCTGTTTGCTCCCATATAGTGAGCGGAAGTTGAAGCGGTCCTGATGATTGGACACGCAAGTAAAAAGTTTCAGTAGCAGTTGAATCAGAATTCAAATTGAATGCGAAGTTATTATGAAAATGTTCCCTGGCGTCTATTGAAGTTTCGCGTCCGGCTTTTTCAGCATCATAGCCACCAGACATATTTGGCGAGTAAAGAACCGCACTGTCAATTGACGGTTCACTTAATTCAAGCAACCAACTTTTGCCCGGCGCTTTGTTTTGCACCTCAAGTTTTACCCAATAAGCTGAAGAGGTATAACCCTCATTGAGGATCTGGTTTTCAGTCGGGAAAAATTGCAGATCTAAAGTCAATTGGGTTACTTCTTCGATTGTGAACTTTCCTTCAGGATCTTCCAAAATATTAATTTCCCCGTTGACTTTCAATCGTTCCGTGTTTTCTTGAAGCTGCAGCAATTCTTCTCCTGCCCCAACACCAGTATTTTTCATCCCTGTTCCGCCAAAAAACAATAAAACAAAAAAGATAAAAAGAAATTTTACTATTGTCGGGAAATTGCGATAGAAAACGGGCATATGTATACACCTCTACTATTCAAAATTCTGTAAAACAAAAAATTAAGCATGATTAGGCCTTACTGGAATAGCCTTTTTAATTTTAAAAATTTAAAAAACAATAATTTTCAAAAACAACTAGGCATTAAAACCTAAATAATTTAAATCAAGTGGGTTAATAGATTTATTGAAATCATATCATTTATCATAGAATATTTAAACATTTTTATATCTGAAAATTCAATTAAATATATTGACCTATTAATTAGAAGCATTTAGTATAAAGAAAATACAATAGAAGGTTCACACTACCTATAATTTCCTAACGTATGCTTTTATGGACCTAGAAAGGACTGAAATAATTGAAAAAAAGGAATCTACAAAACCCTAAAAGAAGATTGATACGAGGGGCGAGTTGGGCTATAGCACTCACTCTTATTGCCGCAGCCGCTTATTTGTTCTTTTTGGTTCCGGATGCCACCAGCACCCTAAATGAAATCCACGAGCCAATTGCCAGGGAGGTATCCGTTAAGCGTCCTGAAAAAGTTGTTTTGAAAGAGAAGCCCCCCATCTCTTTCTTGCTTCTTGGAGTAGATGAACGCGAAGATGATCGAGGAAGGTCCGATACTATGATTGTCTTAACTTTGAACCCGAAAGAACATTCTATAAAAATGGTCAGCATCCCGAGAGACACTTATACAGAAATTGTAGGTTACGGAATACAGGATAAAATCAATCATGCCTATGCTTTTGGAGGAGTGATGATGTCAATGGAATCGGTAGAAAACTTATTAGATATCCCTATCGATTATGCTGTGCAGGTGAATATGGAAGGGTTCCAGGACATTGTTGATGCAGTAGGCGGGGTAACCGTCGACAGCCCGATTGCTTTCGAGGATTTTAAGGCAGGAGAACAAACCATTAATGGCGAGCAAGCATTGCGCTACGTGAAGATGAGAAAGCAAGATCCAAATGGAGATTTCGGTCGACAAGACCGGCAAAAACAAGTAATTAAAAGCATAATGGAAAAAACAGCTTCAGCAAACACCTTGGTCAATTACAAAAAAATTTTTAATGCGTTGGGAGACAACGTCAAAATGAGCATCAGTTTCGGTGAATTGATGGATATTCAAAAAAACTACCGGGGTACGATTCAAACTATCGATCAAATTCATTTTGAAAAAGGCACAGGCGTAACCATCGATAATATTTGGTATTACAAAATGAATCCGCATGAGCTTGAATCCGTTCAACGAAAATTAAAAGAACATCTGGAAATAAAGTAATTAAAACTTATCTATCAAAAAAAGAGCAGGGAAAATTGATGCCTGTTCTTTTTTTGCCATTCCTTCATTCACTTTCCCTACTAACAGGAATTCCTTTAGGTTCAGCTTTTCTAAATTCTGTCCACATTTCTTTCCCTGCTATATAATTACGGAAAAAGGAGGTTCACTTTATGTGTTTGATTAATTTTCAATTCCAGAAGCATCCCAAATACAAACTGGTTGTGGCGGCTAACCGGGATGAATTCTATGGCCGTCCTACAGAATCTGCGCATTTTTGGGAAGACACCCCTTCCATATTGGCAGGCCGGGATTTAGAGCAAGGCGGCACATGGCTAGGAGTCGACAAAACAGGAAAGTTTGCCGCTCTAACGAATTTTCGTGACCCTTCTAAACCGGAAGCCGGCAAAATTTCAAGAGGGGCTTTGGTAAGGGATTATCTTGCGGGGACCCAGTCGCCCACTGATTTTTTGGCTGCAATCAATCCTACTGACTATACCGGATTTAATTTATTGGTCGGTGATGCTGACCGTTTGTTTTATTATAATAATATTCAACCAGCCGTTACCGAAATTGCACCAGGAACGTATGGCCTTAGCAACCATCTGCTCGATACACCATGGCCCAAGGTAATCAAAGGCAAAAAGTACCTGTATGACTACCTTTCTTCTCACGAAGAAGTGGAACTCGATTCTCTTTTCAACATACTGGCAAATTCAGAGCAAGCTTCTGATTCAGAGTTGCCACGTACGGGAATCGGCTTGGAATTCGAAAGAAAGCTATCGGCAATGTTTATCAAAACCCCTGACTATGGCACGCGTTCTGCTTCTGTCGTATTGGTTGACTATGACGGCACCATTACTTTTGCAGAGAAGACATTCAAAAATGGCGAACAGAATGATGAGCAAATCTTTAATTTTAAAGTAAAATAAATCCATCCCTTCATCAAGAAAGGATGGATTTATTTATAAAATATTTAATCGAACGTAACACCCATGCTGTCTACCAGCCGCTTGTATTCTGGATATTCGCGCTCCCACTCTTTTTCGCGCTCGATTGCTTGTTTATCTAAAAGCGCTTGGATCACATCCAGACAGACATGCCACCCGGCTAAATCACGAGCTGTATGAGGAGTAAACCGGCTGATGAATTCAATCAGCCAAAGTTTTGTACCGCCGCCTTCCTCTTCAAGTTCAAAACGCACCTCATCTTCCCCCCACTCGAACGCCAATGTTTTGCCCTCTTGATAGTCCGTAATGGTCATGTTGTCAAATGTGCCGTCGCCCATATTGAACGAAAGAAATCCGCCTTTTTCTAACTTTTCCACCCTCAGCTCAGGAAACCATAACTGCAATTTTTCATTGTCTGTGAGCATTGTCCATACCTGTTCTGCATTTTGTTCAAACTGCCGCTGAAAAGTTGCTGAATAGCCATATTCTACCTGGATAATTTCTGCTCGCATCGCATCCATTCCTCCTTAAGGTATTTCTCTTTTACATTATACAGGAAAGATCTGTCGAGGAGGAATGCAGGCTGCTTGAGATGGGTATAGCATAACGAAGGAGTTGAACATCATGAGACTTGGCTATGCCTGCATGAATACTGAACTGAAAACCGTTTTTAAAACTTTGCGGCTTGCAACTGCGCAAGCGGAAGGAACGGGAAAAATAAAAGAATTAACCTTAAAAAATATGGAAACCACACTTGAAGTTGTTAAATGGAACATCGAAAATGATATATTATTTTACCGTGCATCAAGCACAATTGTTCCATTATCAACCCATCCGGTGAACGATTGGGTATGGTGGGAAGATCCAGACTTTCTGGCGCTGGCGGACAAAATCCGTGCGCTGGTGGAAACCCACCAGATGAGAGTATCTGTCCATCCAGGCCAGTATACGGTGTTAAATGCCCAAAAGCCGGAAGTGCTGGAAAAATCGATTGAGGATCTTGAGTACCACGACAAACTGATCCGGCTGCTTGGAGGAAATGACATCATTGTGCATACAGGCGGCGCTTATGGCGACAAAGAAGCCGCAAAAAAACGTTTTGCAGAAAATTATTTAAAGTTGTCCGATAGCTTGCGAAGAAGAATTCGGCTCGAAAATGACGACAAAACGTTTACTGTTCGGGACGTCCTTGATGTCAGTAAAATGTGCGGTGTTCCCATTTGTTTGGACATCCACCATCACAACGTTAAAAACGATGGAGAGCCAATTGATTTTGATGAAATTTTGGCAACCTGGAAAGGATTCGGCACCCCCAAAATACACATTAGTACTGGCAAGGAAGGATTTACCGATTTGCGCCATCACGATTTAGTTTCAGCAGAGGACTTCGAACAGCTGCTCTTAGTATTAAAAGGAACGGACGCGGATATCATGTTTGAAGCAAAACTGAAAGAACAAGCGGTGCTCCCTTTTGTCCGTAAATTGTTGAACAAATAAAAAGCGGCTGCCTGATTGGGCAGCCGCTTTTTATTTGTTGAGGAACTCTACTATCGATGACTGTGAGAGTATGGCTGGCTATAACAAGCAGCATGAAAACAGCGCCTTCTCCTTGTCGGTCCGCTGCCAGTTTCCATAACGGCATTACACTCTAAAGATATCCGCTTTATCTTTTGGCAATTGCCTTCTCACTTTTTTTAATAAACGCTCTCTCCGTTTTTTCATGCCAGCCAAAGACAACGAGTAAAGAACAGCCTGTTCCGATAGGCTTCTGCCTTCTACAAATAACACCTCCAATAATTTACGTTCTTCTGCAGTCAACGTGATACGATCAAGCCATTCAGGCAATTCATCAGTCCAGCGGGAATCTATCAGTTCTTCGAAATTTTCGTTTTCCACTACAGTAACCTGGGATGTGAAACGAGCTTCGTGTTTCAACTCGTCAAGTATGGCTCCGTAAATACTCCTATAAGCAAAAGGTGTGAAATTCCCTTTCGTATCATTGAATCTGTTGTAAGCTTGCCATAACCCCACCTTACCCGCTTGCCGATACACCTCAAAATCGCGATAAATATGAAGTTTACGGATAATAGCAGAAATCATGGGCGTATACTGTTCCAACACTTTCTCAAAATGATCCACTTTTTTTCCTTCTGAACGTTCGTTTTATTCCCGGGTTTGTTCAATATAAAATACCTCAATTGAATATGCCAATTGCTTTTTGTGCTATTTGGTCTAGTAAAAATCCCTTTTAAACCCACTAAACGGGTAATATAATCTATTTATTTGTAAATAAATATCCTATTTCAAAAAAATTCGTTGATTTAGAATAGTTCAAATGATACACTTTTCTAGAATAAAGAAAGGGGAGCAATTTATTGAAGCAATCAGATGAAAGATTAATTGATCGGTCTGTGTTATTTGTAGTGTCTTCTTTTGAGAACGGCTGCAAGTCGAAAATTGTTACAAAAAATGGCGTGTATTATTCTTCTTACTCTGCTCTTACGCTTATGAACAAAGCATGCATGCTTTATGCATCGACCTATGAAGGGCGCGTAAAAGCTACACGGCACAATCTTCACCAATACAAAAAGACCACTCTTTTGATTTCGGAAGATGGAGTAGCGGCATATCCCACTAAGTCTCCGACTCATCCTGAATGCGTATGGATTTTCAATCAAGATTATCGAATGGAATCGCTCACCTCAACCAAGACTCGTCTCATCTATGATCAATACCAAGTGGCAGCAGAAGTGAATGTTTCTATGCATACTTTGCAAAAACAACGGACGCGGATGTATGAAATGCTGTATTATTACATGAGAGTCCGAGGTTAGAATAAATCTTAAAAAAAGACACCTCTCTATAGGCTGGCTAATGCCAGCCTATAGAGAGGTGTCTTTGCTATTATGCTGCGTCATCACGCAGCAACAAGTAGGAAATTCGGATTTCCCACTTATTCGGATCAGGTTCTGTGTCCGGATTTGTCAAATAGCTTTCAAATCGGCCATTCCAAATCTCGATCTCGCCTTCCCAGCGCTTGTCCAGCTCCAATTCTTCTTTTTTCGCCCATATCTCTAATTCGTTAAGCGATTTTGCCAAATGATCTGGATGCCCCTGATGCACTGCCGTAACGTACGATCCGCCTGGAATCATACTCGAAAGGATCTGTTCATCTCCTGCTATGGGCCGCTCGACTGGAATTCCCACTTCTAAATGATACGCTTCCTTTTCATTGCCTATGATCCAATACCTGTAAAACAGCGGCCCGGCAGGTTCGACTCCCCTTTTCTCAAGCCAATCAACCAGTTCTTCTGCAAGTTCGATCACTTTGCCCCACTCCAGAAGCGTTGCCTGAATTGCAATACCCAAATAAGGAGTTTCAAGCAGTTCTTCTACAAATGGCTCACTGATATACCTCATCACCAACACGCATTCCCCCTTTCTCTTCTGCTTTAATGGATTTTGCTGCTTTATAAAATCAATACCCCAAACAGTTTTCCATTACGCCTAACTGATAAATCTAAGCCTACACCCACTTCTATTTCGCAGCCATAATATTGACATATTAAAAAGCGTTATACAAATTGACAGTAGTCCTCTAAAAGCTTTAATCTAAGGCAGTGACCAAGTGGTTACTTTTTATGACCAATCGGTTTCGAGGAGGATGAAATGGATAAAAGAAGAGAATTGATGAAACAAGCGGTGCATTTTTTTTCAATGAAAGGCTTTCATCAGACGTCTGTTCAAGAAATTGCACAAGCTTCCGGCATCTCTAAAGGAGCGTTTTACAAACATTTTGATTCAAAAGAAAGCTTGTTTATCGAAATTATCAAGCAGCACCATGAGGAAATTATTTCTGAAACATCCGCGATACATTTCTTGGAACACTTAGATCCGCTGGAAGTGTTCAATCGGAAAATAGCAATTGAAATTGAAAGGGTCTTAGATAATCATGAATTTTTCCTTATGGTCTTCAAAGATTTTCCGCCCAGCGAAAGTGAACAAATAGCGGCTCTTTTCCAAGAACTTCAAACGTCTGCAATGGCTTCTCACAAAAAAAGCATACTTGAAGCATTTGGATCTAAAGTGGAGCCCTTCCTGCTTGACTTGGCCACTGTGCTCGGCGGTATGCTGCGGGAATATTTCATAACATTGATTTTTGAAAGCAAACAAGTGTCTCCAATAAAATTGAGTGCTTTTATTACTGGGAGCATCCATGCAATTGTTCAGCAATTGGATGAGCTGGACCCGGTACTTTCAGAAGAACAGACATTTATTGACCAGCGAAATGAACTTTTAAAAGGCATTGAAGACAAGATACAAAGACTATCTTCAGAAAATGACAGGCTTTTGCCATCCTTTGAGTTGCTAAAAAAAGAACTTGGCAAAAAGGAACCAAAAATCTTTTTGGTTGAAGCCTTGCTTGTTTATTTGAAACAAGAACAGCAATTGGAACATGATGTCAATCGCTTAGAAAAGCTGATATAGAAGGAGTGTAAGACTTGAAAAAAATCATTGATTTTTCCTTGAAAAATAAGTTCGCCATATGGATATTGACCATAATGGTTGTAGTGGCTGGTCTTTACGCCGGATTGACGATGAAACAAGAATCGATTCCAAACATCACCATCCCCGCCGTCACTGTCATCACTACATATCCTGGAGCAGCACCAGATGAAATTGCTGAAGAAGTAACGATTCCATTAGAACAGAGAGTCCAAAACTTGAATGGCGTGGATTTGGTGACCTCTTCTTCAATGGCCAACGCTTCCACGCTTCAAATCCAGTTTACATTTGATACCGATATGGATGAAGCCACGCGTGAAGTGGAAGCTGCGCTTGCTGAAGTTTCACTTCCTGAAGCGGCAAATGAGCCGCAAGTATCGCGGATCAGTTTGGATGCCTTTCCTGTTCTTGCGCTAAGCATCAGTAATCCTGATCGTTCTTCCGAAGAATTGACGAAGCTGGTTGAAGACAATATCCTTCCAGAACTTGAAGGAGTTGAAGGTTTATCGGAAGCGCAAGTATCCGGCCAGCGCATCCAAAAAGTCACTATGGCATTTGATGACGATAAGTTAGCTCAATACGGATTGACGCAAGAAACGATCCAACAGATGATTCAAGGTTCAAACGTCTCATTCCCGCTTGGATTGACTGACTTTGATGGTGAATTGAAAAATCTAGTCATTGACGGCAATATTTCAACTATCGAGGACTTGGAAAATATACAAATTCCGGCTGTTCCTCAGGCTGAAACTCCAGCTAGCGGGGCAATGCCAGCTCCTGGTGCAGATATTGCTTCTGCTTCAACACAACCTGTTAATGGGACTGTTCAAAATCCAGCTGCTACAACTCCCGCGGCCGCTGCACCAACTGAAGTTCCAACAGTCTCATTAAGTGAACTGGCTACTATCGAATTGGTCAGCGAAGCCGAATCCATTTCCCGCACCAATGGCGAAGAATCAATCGGGGTGCAGATCGTTAAAGCACCAGATGCCAACACAGTAGAAGTGGTTAATGCCGTTAAGGACATTTCAGCAGACCTCGAAGAAGAATACGGGGTTACAATTTCCTCTACTTTCGACCAAGGCGAGCCGATTGAGCAATCGGTCGAAACGATGCTCAGCAAAGCATTGTTCGGTATTTTATTTGCGGTGATCATTATTTTGGTGTTCTTGCGCAGCTTTAAGACGACGATTATTTCCATCATCTCCATTCCATTATCGCTGTTAATCGCGATTTTCTTATTGAACCAAATGGATATTACCTTAAACATCATGACATTAGGCGCGTTAACTGTAGCAATCGGACGGGTTATCGATGATTCGATTGTTGTCATTGAAAATATCTATCGCCGCATGGCTCTGCCAGGAGAAAAATTGCGAGGAAAAGAATTGATCCGAGAAGCGACACGGGAAATGTTTGTCCCGATTTTCTCGTCTACTGTCGTGACAATTGCGGTGTTCTTGCCGCTTGCGCTCGTCAGCGGGCAAATCGGTGAGTTGTTCTTGCCATTTGCTCTCGCAGTGGTATTTGCACTTTCGGCCTCCCTGCTTGTAGCGGTAACCATCGTACCGATGCTTGCCCATTCAATGTACGGCAAGCAGCTTCAAAACCTATCGGCACAGAAAAATAAAAACCACGAAGAAAAACCAGGGAAAATGGCCAATGGCTATAAACGTATCCTGGAATGGACATTGAACCATAAAATCATCACTTTTGGCGGAGCTGCCGTTCTTTTAGCAGCAAGCTTCTTCCTTGTTCCTATTATTGGGGTTAGTTTCTTGCCGGAAGAAGAACAAAAAATGGTTATGGCGACATATAGCCCGGAACCAGGCCAAACACGCCAAGATGTTGAACAGATTGCCCAGGATGCAGAAGAACTGGTCGATGCTCGGGAAGGCGTCACCTCTTATCAATATTCTATCGGCAGCAGCGGCAACTCGATGGCTGCCATGGGAGGAGGAGGCGACAATTCCGCACTTTTCTTTATCGAGTACGACAGCGAGTTTGAAAACTTCAGCGATGAAGGCGGCAAACTGATTGAAAAACTGAACAACGAAACAGGTGCCGGCGAATGGCAGACGATGGACTTTGCTTCTACGGGATCTTCAGGGCTTGAATTATATGTCTATGGAAACAATGTAGAAGACATCCAGTCGGCTATTGACGATATTCAGCCTTTGATGGAAGAAGACAAAGGCCTTGAGAAAGTAGAATCGAGCCTCTCTGAAGCTTATGATCAATATACATTAGTCGCGGATCAAGAAACGCTGGGGCATGCCGGGCTGACATCTGCGCAAATCGGCATGGCATTAAGCAACGCCGGGGAAGCACCGGTTCTAACAACTGTTAAACACGAAGGCAAAGACGTCAACGTTTATGTGGAAGTTGAAGAGACAGAATACAGTGGAATTGATGATGTGACGGACGTCGAAGTTCCAACGGCTTTAGGATTTATGGTTTCCATCGGCGATTTGATGGAAGTTGAAGAAGGTAAATCGCCGGATACCATCAACCGAAGAGACGGCAAAATGTACGCTTCTTTATCCGCTGAAGTGATCGGAAATAATGCGGCAGAAATTTCGGCCAATCTTGACGAAAAAGTAAGCGAATTGGACTTGCCGAGCGGCGTGACAATCGATCACGGCGGTGTTACCGAACAAATCAATGAATCGTTTACACAGCTTGGCCTTGCCATGCTTGCGGCGATTGCCATCGTTTACTTCGTGCTCGTCGTAACTTTCGGCGGTGCCCTTGCGCCATTGGCCATTTTATTCTCGCTGCCATTTACAGTGATTGGGGTGCTTGTAGCGCTCTGGATTTCAAATGAGCCATTAAGCGTCAACGCATTGATTGGTGTCTTGATGTTAATTGGGATTGTGGTAACAAATGCAATCGTATTGATCGACCGCGTTATCCATAAAGAAAAAGAAGGTTTCACAACACGCGAAGCGCTTCTTGAAGCAGGTTCTACACGTCTGCGTCCTATCTTAATGACAGCACTTGCTACAGTCGGCGCGTTGATCCCTCTCGCAATTGGCGCAGAAGGCGGCGGTTTGATTTCAAAAGGACTTGGCATTACGGTAATCGGCGGTTTGATCAGTTCAACATTGCTGACGCTTGTTATTGTACCGATCGTATATGAAGTATTCTCCAAGTTCCGGAGAAAAGCAGCAAATCAATAGATAACGAAACAGCACTCTCTTATGAGAGTGCTGTTTTCAGCTTGTTGAGAAAGTTAATGGTATATGAGCGAGCATTTCTTAACCGATATTTCGCCAACCAGCTGCGCTTGCCGCGGGCGAGCGCCAAGCCTCCTCAGCCGCTTCGCGTCTTGCGGGGTCTCGGCTGTCTCGCTATCCCGCAGGCGTCTCCGCCGCTTGGCTCCCTACCGGGAGAGCAGGAAATACCACCAGCGAATTCGCCCAAAAAATCATGAGTGTAGAGCATCTCCAAAGCGAATGAAAAGAAGTGACATGCAGCTTCGTCGCAAACAAGTTGGGCGAAGGCAGTTCGACCAACTTGTTTGCGACGAAGCTAGCGCAGCGATGCAGAGACAGGAGCACAAGGTTTTCGCAGCGAGCGAGGAGGCTTAGGCCGCACCCCGTGGAAAGCGTCCATGTGAAAAGAGCAACAAGAGTTTCTCGAAAGCCTGGTAACAGCACTCTCTTATGAGAGTGCTGTTTTTTAGTTGGGCATGCTTTGTTATGTTCAAAATACATACCAGTAAAAGGCATATACATCATGTGTATTAAAGCGCATCCCAGCGGCAGCAAAAAAGCCCCTCCCAATGAGCGGCTTTACAGCATTATTTTTTTCTCAAAAACTCCAGTACTAATACATCGACTTGGGATTCTTCCGACCAGCGATCGTCAAAATTCTCACCAAGCGCAAAAGCTTTGAACGCTTCTTTTACTTCACCTTCATATTCAAGTTGATCCGCCGTATTCAAGAAGCCAAGCTGCACTAGCTTACTCTTGATTTCTTCAAAGACTTCCCCTTCTATTTCTACAACTTCCTCGGTTGGCATATTGTAAATCTTGTGGAGTTCATACAGCCGCCGCAGTTCTTCGATCGGCTCCGGATGGTCATCGACACGCAAGTCGACTTTGACGTCATTGTAGCCGCCATAACCCGCTCCTTCTTGCAAGACGTAAATTGCCGCTGATTGTTTGCCGCGGCTATCGCCTCCAGCATTTTGTGCCGCAGAAAGTGCATTAAGCAGTCGCTCTGTAAGCGTCCCTTTCGTTTGTTCGAACGTTTCACTCATGGCGGTCACCGTTTCTTCACTGACCAAGATATTGCCTTGGCTTGAATGGTGTTTACCGACCTTATGGCCCGCCCAGTCAAAGCATTCTTCTCCTGTAAAAGCGCTTGCTTCACCTTTATGGTTGATGATGGCCACTTGGCGCAAATTTTTTCCCGGGTCATCCTCCACAAGCTTTGAAATGGCTTCTTCAGGCGACAGCCCTTTTTCTAATAGCTCCAAGCCTCTCGGACCATAATTTGTATTTGCCCATGATTGAGTTGCAACTGCTCCAACATTGGCTTTGGCCCAAGGCACAACAGAACCAACTGCTAAAAATTTCGATTGGACCGCAACACCCACTTCTCCAGTATTCGGGTCTGCCCCGACGATGGAAAATGTCGCAACCAATTGGTCTTTTTTTACTGTTCGGGTCATTTTGCTTCCTCCAAATCCAGTTTCACTCGGTAATCCGCCGCATACTTCATGTCTTTAATAAATGCCACTAATAGCTGCCTTGTCGCTTCTACATCATTCAAGTCAACCACTTCAATCGAGGAATGCGCATAACGGGACGGTATAGACAAAACCCCCGCTGGTATGCCATGCTGAGCGACGCTCAACTCGCCCGCATCCGTCCCGATTCCTGGAAACACTTCCAATTGGTAAGCCAATCCTTGTTCTTTCGCTACTTTCACCAAATGGTTTTTCACTTTCTTATTGGCAATCAAACTGAAATCAATAACTTTGATCCCGACTCCTGCACCTAGCTCTAAAGTTTTGTCCATCATTTCCTCGGGTGTGTCACTGACGGCTGTCGTATCGAGCGCGATTGCAACATCACCATCGAACTGATGGGCAGCTACACGCGCTCCGCGCAAGCCTACTTCTTCTTGCACCGTGAAGATAGCGGTTACTTCTCCTGCAAAATCGGCTGGATCAAGATCCTCAAGCGCCTTTACCAAAATTGCACATCCTGCCCGGTCATCAAATGCTTTGCCGGCAATACGTGTTTCCGTCAAAAAGTCGAAATGCGGGAACCAAGAAATCGAGTCGCCGATTTCGATGCCTAACTCCATAACTTCCTCCCGGCTTGCAGCTCCGACATCAATATACAAGTTCCGATGGATTCGCACTTTTGCAGGATCATCAAATTTCACCATATGCGCGGAAATTGTTCCAATTACTCCTGTCCGCAGCCCCGTTGCTGTTTTTATTTGCACACGCTGGGAGAGCAGAATCCGGTCATCATGCCCCCCTAATTTCTCAAAACGGATCAACCCGTTTTCCTCAATCTTTTTTACGATAAAGCCGACTTCGTCCATATGGGCAGCGACAATAATTCTTGGACCGGGTTTTTGCCCTTTTTTGATGGCAATCAAGTTTCCGGCATTATCGATTTCGATTGAATCCACTTGCCCCTTCAAGCGGTTGGCGATGTATATGGCAACTTCGTCTTCATAACCGCATGGCCCATGTATCGACGTTAATCTTTCTAATAATTCTTTCACAAAAACCCTCCTAATATAGTAATGAAATTGACTTTTTTTGTTTTTTAAAGTAAAAAATATCTATATTATTACTTTTATGCAACCTACTTACCCTTAAACTATACCGAAGGAATTTTTAGAAATCAATTAAATTTTCAAAATACATAATCTATTGAACAAAAAAAGCAGCACATTTATTAACAATAAATGCGCTAGAACATGTATGGAATTTTCCCTGCTATTAGCGGATAAAATTGAATTTGTTCTTGAAGATCTTTAATTCTAAAATACTATTCATTCGGAGAATGCCAGTTATGCCGCTAAGCTTTCCTTCGATAAATCCACCAAGCTCTTCTTGGGAACTAACACAAACTTCTAACAAGATTTGATATTCGCCAGTTGTCAATGACACAAAACGCACCTCATCGAGTTCAACCAACTCATTAATGCATTGCTGGATTTTTTGCTGCTCGGCAACAATTTGAACAACGGCCATGGTATTTAATCCGACTTTCATGGGACTCACTACACCCACTATCGACAAGACTCCGGTTTCCCGTAAGCTTGAAACACGCAGCCTGACCGTTCTTTCTGCAACACCGATCCTAGTGGCAATCTCTTTGAATGTCATCCGTCCATCATCTTGCAAAAACGATAAAATCTTTAAATCCAATTCATCAATTCCTTCAACCTGTTCTCCCGTCATGCCAATCTCCCCCCACATTCCTTGCTGTTTCCATATGTTAAAAAAAGAATAGCACAACTTTAGATAGTTACAAAAGAATTTTAAAGAAAGAAAAACCCGGAGAAGAGAACTATCTCTCCTTCCGGGCTCGCACATCTCATTCTTCCTGGTAATTCTCCTGTGTTTCAATCTGGCCGTCTTCGTCATGCAGAATTGCCATTGTTCCTGCTTCTTGAGCTTGTCTTTTAGCTTCTTCCGCAGCTTCAGATTTCGAATCATGGGTGGATATTGGATCGTCTTCCCCTTCTTTTTTCACTGCCCAGCTGCCTTCATAAGGGACTGCATGGAATCTGGCGTTTTCAGTGCCTGCACGGTCTTCAAAATACTGGTCGCGTTCTTCGTTGCCATTATTGTTGTCTGCCATCAGAAAGCCTCCTCTATTGAGTATAGGTTCACCTAGCGAAACATCTTACAATCTGTCTTTACCCAATCTTCAAAAAATAATGCACCTATAACCCAAATGGAAAAACCGCTCTCAGAGAGCGGTTTCTATGATTACTGCTGCTCTAATAAGCGGCCCCATTTTTCGATGGTACTGGACAAGTAATAGTCGTTTGATAGTTTTACTTCTGTAATCGGATTTTCAATCATTTTGATGATTGTATCCGCCAACAAATCAATATTGTCTTTTTCAATGATATAGCCGTTTTCTCCGTCCGTCAGAAGATCTTTCGGGCCATACTTGAAGTCATACGATATAACAGGGCATCCATAATGGAGACTTTCCATAATGACCAGTCCAAATCCTTCATAATGGCTTGATATTACAGAAGCGATGGCATTTCGGAAAACACTTTGAATATTGTCGGTCCTGCCCATCATCTTCACATTTTCCCCGAGCCCCAGTTCATCGATAAGCTGTGAAACATCTCCCGTCTCTTTTCCGTCTCCGTAAATTTCCATCCAGTAGTCCGGATATTTTTCAGCCACTTGGCTAAAGGCACGGACAATATGGTGGACTTGTTTTTGCGGAACGATTCTGCCGATAAAGACAAATTTTTTCTCAGGCTTTCGAGAAGCAAAATCCACCGTTTCCGCATCATCCATGCTATGCGGGATGACAGTCATTCTGGCGGGATCAATCCCCAAATCCAGTAAATCACTCAGTTGTTCACGGGTTAAGACAATTATTTTATCCGCTTTGTCTGCATGCTCGATCAAATACTGATAGGTCTTGGCAATTGTTCCTGTGACATTATGGGAATTATGCAAAATGAAGTATTTTTTTGTAGCGATACTGCAGTTCAGCAAAGACTGGTCCAAGATTCTTGCATCGCAGAATGTCACACCCCCGGCTTGCAGGATATGGTCAAAAGCATAACGGAAAAAATCTTTTTCATCTTTTAAAGCGATAATAGTGTTGTTATGCAGGAGATGCCCGCGCCATATGGAATTTTCATCTTCTCCAGTATGGCTGAAAGAAAGATAGATTTTGCCTTGATCGTCATAAAAAATTTCTTCGATTTTATTTAAAGTATTAGGCTTGTACATTATCTTTCTATGGCATAGTCCAAAATCGTTATATTCATAACGGATTCTCCGCTGCGAAGAACCAGGCACGATAATGTCATCAAATTTCAATTTTCCCGTTGTTTGATCATAGGTTCTCAAACGCACAAATTGGCCGTTCTTATAATATTTATATGTATGGTTTTTTTCATTTGGCCGGACATTATAACCTGGAATTTCAATCGGATGCTCCACTATTTCGTTATTTTTGTAGTTTCTGCCGGAAAAATAGTCATATACGTTTTCAAACCCTATCTTTTCATTGGCATAGCCTTTTTCATAATAATGGTCGTAAATATTATTATAATTCGCATTGTAATTGGTGGTCACTAGAGTAAATTCCAGGCCGAAATGTTCGTTCAAATTCTTGGTCCTCTGAATCAACGCTTTAGTCCTGCCTCCAAATTCCGCACGCAAAATGGATGTAACTACATAGTTCATCTTGTTTTCAGTAACCATTTCCACCATCCCCTTCTTGTAAATCCTTATTTAAAACCTGTAATTTGCTAGTTTGCTTCAAAGTTCATCGAAATATTTTATAAGCAGTACAAAACTTAGTTCTAAGTTTTCTTATTGCATCTTGATAAAGCAATGTTGGAAAGCTATAATTTTGGTTCATGCCAGTCTTTTAGGAGGTGAGATTTTTTGGCCCACAAAAAATTAACTATTGTCGGCATACCGATCGACAATTTAAAAAGAGAAGAATTTCTCAAGCTTGTTTACCAGGAGCTTGACCAAAAACAGAAAAACGTCTTCATTGTTACCGCAAACCCTGAAATCATTATGAATGCAAAAAATTCTCCTTCTTATCGGGAAGCCCTTTTACAAGCAGATTACATCATTCCAGACGGTTCTGGAGTGATAAAAGCTTCTAATATACTGGGCAAACCGCTTCAGGAAAAAATTACAGGCTATGACCTTGTCCATACGTTCTTGGCATATGCGAGTGAAAACCGGAAATCCGTTTATTTTTTCGGTGCAAAAGAAGGAATCGCTGTTGAGGCAATCAATCGAGCGAAAGAGCTTTATCCGAATCTGCTAGTCGCTGGAACAAAGCACGGCTATGCAGGATTAACGCAAAATGTCGCTGAAGAAATCGCCTCTACAAATCCTGATTTTGTTTTCGTTGGCCTTGGTGCTCCCTTGCAGGAAAAATGGATCACTTCTTATCGGCATTTATTTCCTCATTCAGTGTTAATGGGTGTCGGAGGCAGTTTTGATGTATTGTCTGGCAATGTGAAAAGAGCACCAAAATTTTGGCTCGACCGGAATTTGGAATGGTTCCATCGTTTGATCACACAACCGACTCGAGGAAAACGGATGTTGAAATTGCCAATTTTCGTAGCTGAAGTCTACAGGCAAAAATGGACATCCCAACACAGAAGTAAATAAAGCGCTGCATTTATAAGCCGAAAAAAGAATCATCTTCTAAATTCCGTTTTAAAGATGATTTTCGCCAAAAGCCGAAATCTATGCAATCGCCCCTTTTTATTCAACATATAGCTAAAAAATCCTGAAAGCATCCGCTTGGTGCTTTCGGGATTTTTTTCTTCAGAAACTTTACGACTTTAGAAAGGCTTCGACGACCCGTTTGGTTGCTTGGCCATCTTCTAGTGATGAAAATTTTTCTTTAAAAGCGTTGGAACGCGGCGGCGATTGAATCAATTGGCGAATTGCCTGGAACAATTCCTCTTCCGTTTGTGCAATCGGACCTGGCGCCTCTTGTTCGATATCTATGTAAAATCCCCGCAGCGTATCCCGATACTTTTCCAAATCATACATAAAGAATATTACCGGGCGATTCAATATTGCATAATCAAAGAAAACAGAAGAGTAGTCTGTAATCATCAAATCCGAGATCAAGTAGAGGTCCCGGATATCGGGGTAAGAGGAAACATCATAAACCATTCCGTCATATGCGGAAAAGTCAAAGTTCTCAACAACCAAATAATGCATACGCGATAACATTACCCATTCATCACCAAATTCCTGTTGCCACTTTTCCATATCAAATTGGAATTTGAATTTGTATTTTCCTCGCTGATAAAATTCATCATCCCGCCACGTTGGTGCATAGAGCATGACTTTCTTTTCGGCAGGAATTCCTAACTTTTCTTTTAAGCTGCGAATGAGGCTTTCGGATGGAAGAGCCAACACGTCATTTCGTGGATATCCTGATTCAATGACTTTGCCGCGAAAAGCAAACGCGCGCGTCAGAATTTCCGTCGCGTATGGATTCGGCGATACAAGATAGTCCCATTTCCGGGTTTCAGCGATAAAATTCTTTTTGTAGGTATCTGTCTGCGTCCCCGGCATATGGACTTCTTCAATATCAACACCCAATTTTTTTAAAGGGGTACCGTGCCAAGTTTGGACATAAACCGTATCTTTCGGCTTTGGCATCCAACCGGGCAGCCGGACATTATTAACCCAATACTTGGCTCGAGGGAAAGTTTTAAACCAGTCCCACGTGTATCGGATAACGTAAGGGACATTCAGGTCGATAAACATCTGTTCAGCAGACGGATCGATGCTCCATAGCAATTCATAATCTTTATGGTTTTCCTTCATATACTCATAAATCGCACGGGGGTTGTCGCTATACTGCTTGGCATGGAAACTTTCAAACATTACCAATTTCTGTTTACGCGGCAACTGGCTCATCATGGCGAAAAGCATTCGCCGTTTATTTTGTTTGTTAGCTTTCTTAATTAGATTTTTTATCACTGCGCGGCCTCATTTCTGCATCATAGCAATTTCATTATAAAATATGTTAAAATTTTACAATAAGCACTCCTTGAAGAAAGTATCATATCATGAATCTTTTCACTGCACTACTCCAAAAAACTTTTAACCACGCGTTCAGACGCATGGCCATCTTCTAGAGAAGCAAACTTGTTTCTAAAAGCAACGAATTTCGGATTCAATTGGACATTGGAATGCATGAGTTCGCGCATTGCTCGAAATAACTCTTCTTCGGTCTGTACAATAGGTCCTGGTGCATCTTCTTCAATATTAATATAAAAGCCTCTCAGTTCGTTCCGGTATTTTTCTAAATCGTACATAAAGAAAATGATTGGCCGATTCAAAATGGCATAATCAAAAAACACCGATGAATAATCCGTAACCATCATATCGGAAACTAGGTATAAGTCCCGAATATCGGGATATGCCGAGACATCGTATACTGTTCCGGCATGAGCGGAAAAATCAAAGTTCTCTGCCACTAAGTAATGCATTCGCGACAACAGAACCCATTCTTCCCCAAATTCTTTTTTCCAATTATCCAAGTCAAATTGAAATTGGAATTTGTACTTCCCTTTTTGGTAAAATTCATTGTCCCGCCAAGTCGGCGCATACAGCATGATTTTCTTTTCATCGGGGATTCCCAAGTTTTTCTTGATGTGTTCAATGTTCTCTGGGGAAGCATTTGCCAATACATCATTTCTGGGATATCCGGATTCGATAACCTTGCCTTTGAAATGGAAAGCTCTTCTGAAGATTTCTGTTGAATAGGCGTTCGGTGAAACAAGATAATCCCATTTAGAAGATTCAATTACAAAATTCTTTTTGTAAGTGCTTGTTTTAGTGCCCGGCATGTGGATTTCTTCAATATCGATTCCGAGCTTTTTGAGAGGAGTTCCGTGCCATGTTTGGACGAAGATCGTTTCCTGTGGTTTAGGCATCCATGCAGGTAGCCGAACATTGTTTACCCAATATTTCGCACGGGGAAACGTCAAAAACCAACTCAGCGTAAAACGCCGGACATACGGGACCCCAAAATCGCCAAATAATGGCTCTGCTTGTTTATCAATGCTCCAAAGCAAGCGATACTCTGGATGGTATTCTTTCATGTATTCATAGATGGCGCGCGGATTATCGCTATACTGCTTGGCATGGAAGCTTTCAAACATCACCAGTTTTTCTTTGCGCCGCATGCGTCCCATCATACCGAAAAACAGTCGGATCAGCAGCATTACCAGTTTGCCGTTTTTGAAATTTGCCGCCTTCTTTTCAATCCGCTTAGAGAACTTAAGTTCTTCTGTTTCCGAAGTATTCGAGCAAGAAACAGTATTGTAAGAACTTGTCGTAATTAAAGCTGCTTGGCCGTCAAACTTTTTAAAAGCCAAAAGTTTAGCTTTCCTGCGGCCTTGGGTCAGTTTTAACGTATGCATCGGTGTAGTTGAATTTCCTAGAAAAAACCGTACAGGCTCCCCAAGCTCCGTCTTTAATGCATCAAGCGGCACTTTAAAATATCCATATCTTTTAAAAAATCTGACTTTTACCGGCCTATGGAATCTTGCAATCGGTTCTCCCTGTTCTCCTTTATAAAGGAACTCGTATTTCCCACTCGCTTTATAGGCATAATGGGTGCTTCTTCCGAAAATATAGAGATGCTTTCCTAAAAAGCGCACCTTCATCTTTGAACGATAGCCTGTAACTTTTGCTGCGTTCTCACGCGTCAAGTAAACGCCGCTTTGTCTATTGTGCAAAAAGAATTTTGCACCATTTATATTGAATGACCCAAGCAGGTGTTTATCGCGATGAAGTTCCATTTCATAAAATTCAAAGAGCTTACTCCCTTTCGCGCTGACCTTTCTAAAGTCGAAAACCGCCTTTGCAATTTCAGAAGAAATTTCCAACAACTCCGGGCTTAACAAGCGGTATTCCAAATCCGCATCGTTTGACTCCACTTCGAATACAATGTTTTTAGTAGATAATTCTTTTCTGAATAAATCGTACATAACAAAAGTGCAGAACTTATCATAACTGGCTTTTCCCACTAGCAGATAGCGATATTCTATTGTGGTTAAGCCAAGGTCTACGGGGTGTATGTATTCCGGAGCCTGTTGTGTTACAATATCGTGTATACTAAATAAATATACACCTTTTTGATTGAACAAGGAAAAAGAAGTTTCGCTAGTCTGCTTGAAGGAAACCTCCTCAGAAAAGCATTCCAAAATCAGCTTGTATGAATTGGAACTCGGCTGAAAGTCAAGGTTAGGTTCATGGCTGACTCTCACTATAAATACCTTTCCAGTTTTCATATAAATTATGAAATCATGGCGGCAGGCCTCAACCTTGATCAACACTTGATCTTCTAATGAATACTCTCCTATGGCAAAAGGTTTGTTGATTGTAATCTGATTCAAGTCAATATTAAACACCTGGGTACTTCCTGTCAGAAAAAAGTTTATTTCATCCGTGGAATGAGCAAGCAGTTGAACATGATCGGAATATACAATCATAGACTTCTCCTTTTCTGCTTAATATTTTCATTAGTTATAAAAGATGATAACATATAATAAACAATCGCAACATTTTAATAAGTCAAAGAAAATACCTTTTGTGGAGTGAAGGCATATATGAAAAAAGTGATTACTTACGGAACATTTGATTTGATCCATCATGGACACATCAATATTTTAAGAAGAGCTAAAGAGCAGGGGGATTACCTGATTGTCGGCCTATCTTCAGATGAATTCAATGAATTGAAGGGCAAGGCCGCCTATCACGCATACGAAGAACGGAAAATGATCCTTCAGTCAATTCGCTATGTCGATGAAGTGATTCCTGAACATAATTGGGAGCAGAAAGTCCAAGATATTCAAAAATACGATATCGATCTTTTTGTGATGGGTTCTGATTGGGAAGGAAAATTCGACGAACTGAAAGAATATTGCGAAGTGGTGTACTTGCCAAGAACAGATGGCATTTCTACAACGAAGATTAAGATGGACTTATTGAATAACCAATGATAAAAGAAGCTTTCATCACACTTTACCTTTTACTATTCCGCATCGCTTTCGCTTTTTTCAAGCTGTTTCCGCTGCGGGATAAAACGGTCTTTGTTTCTTCATTCGGAGATAATGCCTTTTTCATCGCACAACAACTGGCGCTCAAGGAAACTCATCCCCTCATCTTTCTCAATCAAAAAAAATGCAAAATCGATTTTTCCGAGATTCCTTCGGATAACAAAACCATTTATTCGTTTGAAACAACCAATTTAATTCATTTTGTAAAATCCATCTACCATTTGGCTACATCCAAATATGTTTTTATCGATAACTACATGGGCTTTTTAGCAGCCATTCAATTTCGGCAGAAAGTAAAATGCATCCAGCTTTGGCATGCAGCAGGCGCCATAAAAAAATTCGGCTGGAGCGAACCAGAAACTCATACCAGAAGCGAACGGGCAAAAAAACGGTTCCAGCAGGTATACAATCGTTTTCAATTCATTCCCGTTTCTTCACAACAGATGGCGGATATCTTTTCAGAAGCCTTCCACTTAGATGCGGGCCATTTTCTTTACACAGGCGTTCCGCAAACTGATTTTTACTTTGATGCAGAAGCCAAAGCCCGTAGCCTTCAAAATGTGGCGGAAACTTACCCTGCTATCCAAGGCAAAAAAGTCGTACTGTACGCTCCGACTTTTAGAAAAGGATCTCTTCATCAAATGGACCTCCAATTGGATATGGAAAAATTCACCGAAGCATTAGATGAGAGCTACATGTTGTTAATCCGGCTGCATCCGGCTGTTCATGAAGCTACTCATGTGCCGGACCACCCGCGGATTCTAGTAGTTAATAATTACCCACATATCAATGAATTATTGGTTGCCAGCGATATTTTGATCACCGATTATTCTTCTATCCCATTTGAGTTTTCGCTGCTCAACAAAAAAATGATCTTCTTTACATATGACCTGGAATCTTATGGCCAAAGCCAAGGATTATGGGCTGAAACCAGCCTTTACTTTCCCGGACCAATTGCTAAAAATACGCAAGAAGTCCTTGAAGAAATCATGAATCCCCAAATTGATTTTGAAAAAATTGAACAGTTCCGTTTCCACTGGAACACATTTTCTACTGGAAAATCCACGGAAAATTTAATTTCAACGATTTATCGTGATTAACTTTTTAGTTTAATAGTACGAGATAAAGGGAATCCTATGGTGTTAGGTTCCCTTTTTTTATATGTCATGAATACATTTTTTCAGCACTTTATATTAATTTATCTGAATTTTTTATTTTTTCTAACAATTATGTGATATATTTAGCAATACGAAGGAGGATGATTAAATGAAAAAACTGCACAATAAAATATTTAACGAAGAAGAAGTTCCCTACGATATACAAGGGAAATTTATAAAAAATAGGGATACGCTATCCAGAGAAAGCAAGGTGACTGTTGTCACTCCCGTCTATAATGCTGAAAAGTTTTTGGGGAAAACCATCAATTCAGTGATTAACCAATCTCTCCAATTCAAAAACATCGAATTTATTTTGGTGGATGACCGCTCCACCGATTCCTCTCGGTCCATTTTGTGGAATTATGCCCAACGATACGAGAATATTGTTGCGGTTTTTTTAAAAGAAAATACTGGTTCTCCCTCAACACCTAGAAATTTAGGAATTGAACTGGCCAGCTCTGAATTTATTTGTTTCTTAGACGCTGATGACTGGCTAGAAGAAGATTGCTTGAAAAACCTGGCAGCTATTTTAGAAGAAACAGGCGATGATTATGCAGTGGGCAAAACCATTAAAGAAACTTCCAAAGGCAGCAAAATTGTCGGCGAACATCAATCTTGCATGGAAAGAAGAAGCGTTTCGCCTTTCTCCGTTCCAGATATGTTCCATCATATGGGGTCAAACGCCAAGATTATGAAGCGGCAGCTATTGATCGATCATGGAATCCGTTTTCCCAATATGAAGTATGCCGAAGACAAGCAATTTTACATGGATGTTATCATCCATAGCAAAACGGTCTCTACAACGAAACACGCCATTTCTTACTTGAACCGTTTGGATGAAAACGGTGAATCGCTGACAAAACAAACCGACGTTTTTGAAAAAATGGATACCAATTTGAAAGTCATTGACCATATTAAGAAAAAGAACCTGCCAATTGAGCAAGAAAAGATGGTTCTTAACCGTCTCTATGAGTTTGATTTCATCATCCAGCTTTTCGATCCTGCCCACTTTTCTGAGAGTCGAAACAAAGCAGCCTATTATGCTAAATTTCAAGAAGCACTTGATTCCGCCAAAGATCTTAACTATGATATCTCGGAAAATTTCTTTTATCCGCTTAGCAAAACTATTTATCAACTCTTTCAGCAAGGAAAATATTCGCACATTGAGGCATTAGTAAAATGGAATAAGAACGAAAAAAACAAACAGTACATCATCAAAGGCAATTTACCCTATATGGTCGTCCCTTTCTTCAAAGGAACTTTCAAGTATATCCGCGTGCCAATGCTTGCAATCTATATAAATGAACATCTTTCCGGGAAGAGAGACAGTTTGAAATTTAAAGTTTTTGGCGATTACACACATCAAGTAAGCGGCTTGGTTTTCCGGAATAGAAAAAACGTGAATGAGGAATACATTTTTGATTTTGAAATTGAAAACGCCGGAGGAGAAATTTCGTTTACGGCAATAATTCCATTAAAAGCCTTTCCTTCCTCTAATTTTGAAAAGTTTATCCAATTCGACAGTTTCCGGAAACTTCGATTTGTCCTCCCGGAACAAGTCAAATTTATTCAAGAAACTTATAGCACGTATATCGATAGCCCCTTATCAATGGACTCAAAACTTTCATAAGCATTTGACCAAAAGGCATTTTGATTAGTCAAAATGCCTTTTTTTTCACTTCTAATTTGACAGCATTCCTTCGATTAAATGTTTTAAAATTCAGTTATTTGATGGTATATTGGAACTACTAGTCCTTACAAGGAGTGATAGCATGTTTGGGTTTGGTACACGGAAATTTAACGAAGAAAAAGATGTGGCATATAATAGCGAAGGATATTTCGTGAAAAACAAAGGAAAATCTCCCAAAAAAGCTAAAGTAACCGTAGTTACGCCAGTTTACAACGCCGCTTCCTTTTTAGCCAATACCATTGAATCAGTCATCAACCAGACACTTCACTTTGATAACATTGAATATATATTAGTAGACGACCGATCCAGTGACTCTTCCCGGGAAATCTTATGGGACTATGCCAAAAAGCACAAAAACATCGTCATCGTTTTTCTAAAAGAAAACAGCGGTTCTCCTTCCAAACCAAGAAACTTAGGAATTGAGCTTGCGAGTTCCGAATACATCACCTTTTTGGACGCTGATGACCGCCTTGAACCGGAAGGACTTGAAACGCTATATGCTATTTTAGAAGAAACCGGCGATGATTACGCAGTCGGCCGTACGATGAAAGAAACATCTAAAGAACAGAAAATTATCGGCGAACACCAGTCTGTTGCAGAAAGAAGAAGCGTCTCCCCGTACGACGTGCCTAGCATGTTTCAGCATTTGGCGCCAAACGCGCGAATGTTGCGCCGACAGCTCCTATTGGATCATAATATCCGCTTTCCCGAGATGAAATTTGCTGAAGATAAACAGTTTTTCATCGATGTGCTAACTAATTGCAGGACGGTTTCAACAACAAAACAAGTGGTTTCTTATCTGAATCGGCTGGATGAAAACGCGGAGTCACTAACAAAGCAAACCGATATCTTCGAAAAGATGGATTCCAATATTAAAGTGATTGAATATGTAAAACAAAAAAAACTGCCAGTTGAGCAGGAACAAGCAGTCATGAATCGCTTGATTGAATTTGACTCCATCACCCGGCTTTTTGAACGGCAGCATTTTCTAAAAAGCAAGAATAAAAAAGGCTATTATGAGAAATTCCAGCAAGTCCTGGATATTGCCCATGATCTTCGGTATGATTTTACTGAAAACTTCTTTTATCCAATCAACAAAGTCATTTACCAACTTTTCATGCAGAAAGATTATCAGGGCCTTGAAGCTCTCGTACGGTGGAACCGCACCGAAAAATACAAGCAATACATCATAAAAGAAAATATGCCTTACTTGATTGTCCCTATTTTTCATGGCGAGTTTAGGCATATTCGTGTCCCCATGCTCGCACTCTTTCGAAATGGCACATTCGAAGGCGGCCAATATAAGCTGGAAGCCCAAGTTTTTGGCGACTATACAGAGAGCATAAGTGAATTGGTTTTCAGAAGCCGCAAAAATGTCAATGAGGAGTACATATTTGATTTCCGCGTGAATAATACTGGCGGGACAAATGCCGTTATCGATACTGAACAACTGGATTCTTTACCGACAGGCAGCTATGAGATGTTCATCCGGTATAATGGCTACCGGAAACTCAACATCCTCAAACAAGAACAAGTTGAATTCGAGAACCGGCTGTTCAATTTCTACACGACCATCAATTCCAATTTAGGGTTCAAAATTTCCAAATCAACCTAAAACCCGATCAGCTTAGGCTGACCGGGTTTTTTGTCACTGAAAATCCGAGTTGTTCTTCTTAAAATTTTCCCAAGCCTCCTTCGCGCCCAAATCGGTTTCCTTTCCGGACAGATGCAGCCTTTTTTCCGAGTCGCCGTATCCGATTTCAAGGTCTCCTTGCCGCAAGCGTTCAAACACTTCGTCAGTAAATTCATCAAGTGGTGCCCCTGACTGATGGACACCGGCGCCTCCGAGATCGGTATTTACAGCGGGCGGCAAAATCTCAATCACGGTAACATCGGTTTCTGACAATTGAAGCCGCAGCGATTGAGTGAATGAATGGATTGCCGCTTTCGTCGCACTGTATATAGGAACCCATGCGCCAGGCCGGATTGCCAAGCCTGAAGATACGTTAATGACGGCGCCTTTTTTCTGCTTTTTTAATTGTGGCAATAGCAACATGCTAAGATGGATTGGCCCCTCAACATTAATTGCAATTTCATTTTGGTAGTGTGCCCAATCTTCGTTGGCTTCTAACAAGTTTACACGTTGTTGGATCCCTGCATTATTAACTAGCACATTAACTTCAGGAAATTCTTTCAAAAGCCTGGCCACAAGTTCCAACCGCTCTTGTTCTTTCGACACATCACAAACCATTGTATGAAGCTTCGGATGCAACTTTTGCGCCGCTTTAAGCCTTTCTTCCCCTCGTCCTGCAACAATGACTTTATTGCCAGTCTGCAAAAAGCGCACTGCAAGCGCCAGGCCGATTCCAGATGCTCCTCCAGTGATCAATATTGTGTTGCCTGTCAATTCCACCCGAGTTCCCCCTTGATGAATTTATTCTCCCAGATCGAGTTTTGTATCCCTTTTTGTCAACTTCAAGAAGCTTAAATAGACAATACCAATTGCGAGCCAAACAAACCCCAGCTGCTTTGATAAAGCATCCAAATTGTACCAAACATAACCGATAATTAAAAATCCGATAACCGGCAAAACTAAATGCTTCAAGTAATTTCTGCTTTTCTTTTTCCCCAGAAAATAGGTAACTACCGAAACATGCAAAAACAAGAATGCCGTCAATGCCCCGAAATTGATGACAGATGCCAGTTCCCCAATCCGGTTCGCAAAAAAAGAAGTGACGAGAAGCGAAATCACAGCGACTAGAATTGTGCTGATATAAGGCGTCCGGTATTTCGGATGCACTTTCGCCAATATTTTTGGCAGTTTCCGGTCGCGTGCCATGCTGTATAGAACTCTTGAGATGGCTGCTTGAGCCACCAACGCGTCCGCAATCCCCCATGCAACGGCAGTAGCAATAATCGTCAGCCATTTTAACCATGCCCCGCCAGCAATTTCGGCAATCTGATAAAATGCCACATCGGCATTTTCAAACGACGTATAGTCGGGCCATATGAGCGCTGCCACCCATGTCTGAATGATGAATAGCACGCCGACTACAAGGAGAGAAACAATGATAGCATTGCCGACCGCTTTTCTGCCGCCTTTCGATTCTTCCGCAAGCGTTGCAATTGCATCAAATCCCAAGAAACTCAAAACCGCAATGCTCACCGCGCCCATTACAAGTCCAAGGCTAAACTGATTTGGATCATATAGCGGCTTAAACGTAAACTCTGCTCCATTTACACCTTGGACAATGGCAAAAATCCCGACAGCTACAAAAATTGCCAAGACGATTAATTCAAGCACGATGATGATTTTATTGGCCCTTGCAGTAAACTCAATTCCGATGACATTGATCACTGTATTGATTGCAATGAATAACACAAGCCATACCAACAAGGGAATTTCCGGGACGATATCATGAAGAGCCGCCGCACTGACCAAATATAAAAGTGCGGGTACAAAAATATAATCCAATAAAATCAGCCAGCCAGCTAAAAATCCTGCTGAATCGTTAATTCCCCGTTGTGCGTAGGAGTAAACAGATCCGGCAATCGGAAACGCTTCGGACATGGTCGCATAACTGAGCGCTGTGAAAATCATCGCCACCATGCCGATCAAGTATGCCAGCGCCACCATCCCGTTTGAACCTTGCGCCACTACACCATAAATTCCAAAAGGTGCAATCGGAACCATAAAAACAAGCCCATAGATCATTAAATCCCAAAAAGTCAGCGACCGCTTCAACTCCTGCTTATACCCAGTTTCACTGCCCTTTTCATTGCTGCTCTGCGCCATTTTTTCATACCTCCTTTTTGGAATGAGTGAGAAGGAAGATCTTGGATTTTAGAACCTTGAAGCAATGCATTTACCAGTTGTTAGAATATAAAAAATAATTAGATAGCATTATAATAATACATTATGCTATAATAAAAATATACTATTAAATTAAAATAAAACTCTATAAATCCTCTTTAACTGTTACTTTTTGCTCATATACCTATGGCTTATACATACACTATTTTCATCGGTGTAACTTGAATAAGGGGTGTGCAAAATGAGTTCAAAGCTAGTTAAGTTGATTGCAGTCCTTATGTTAGTCTTATTCACCTTTTTCTCTTTCTCCAGCCAAAGTGAAGCAGCCACTTCAAAATGGGTCACAAAAGGCACTACTACAAGCAAAGTAATTGCGCTCACGTTCGATGACGGATCCGATGGCACCAACATTCAAAAAATTTTGGATACCTTATCAGCCAATAACGTAAAGGCTACGTTCTTCTTAACCGGTTCCGGAGCAGAAAAACACCCTCAAGCCATTAAGAATATCGTCGCGAAAGGCCACCAGCTCGGCAACCATTCTTTTTCACATCCCGACTTTACCAAACTGTCAGCCGCCAAAATAAAAGCCGAACTAGATAAGACGGAAGCAACGATCAAGAAAATCACCGGCAAGTCGACCAAACCGCTTTTTAGGGCACCTTTTGGCACAACTAACGCCGCAGTATTGGCCGCGGTCGGCAATGCCGGCTATACCCATACCATCCACTGGAACATCGATACAGTGGACTGGAAAGGCGTTTCTGCCGCTTCCATCACCAACAAAGTGGTTAACAACGTTGTGCCGGGCACCATTGTATTGATGCATACTGGAGCTGGGGCATCCGGTACTCCCGGAGCGCTTCCTGGCATGATTTCCAAGCTGAAAGCGAAAGGCTACTCATTTGTCACTGTTTCTGAAATCCTAAAATTGAAACAGCCTCCTTCAACTGGCGCAAAATATACAGTCAAAGCCGGGGACACACTTTACAGCATCGCGAAAAAACATGGCGTAACGGTAGCGGCACTTGCAAAAGCGAACAAGATCACCAACTATAACTTGATCCGTGTCGGGCAAGTACTGATCATACCTTCAAAAAACGCCTCACCTCCACCGGCAGCCACTGTTAAATACACAGTAAAAGCTGGCGATACGCTTTACAGCATCGCGAAAAAGCACAAGGTTACGGTAGCCAAACTGGCGGCAGCGAACAACATCACCAACTACAACTTGATTCGGGTCGGCCAAGTTTTAACCATCCCAAACTAACAAAACCGGACAAGGGGTCTATTCCCTTGTCCGGTTTTGTTAGGTGAAAAAGTTAACATTGTATGAGCGAGGATTCCTTAACCGATAGTTCGCCAACCAGCTGCGAAGCTATTGGCCGAAGTTATTTTGGCCAATAGCTTTGCGACGAGCTTGCGCTGCCCCGCAGGCAAGTAATGGCCGAACCGCATTCGGCCACTACTTTGCGACGAGCTTGCGCAGGAGCAGTACGGTTTTCTCCGCCGCTTGGCTCCCATCTAGAGAGCTGGAAACACCACCAGCGAAGTTGCTCAACCGATCATGAGTGTAGAGCATCTCCAAAGCGACTGAAAAGAAGCGACATGCAGCGGAAGGCGGCGAGCAAGTTGGGCGAAGGCAGTTCGACCAACTTGTTTGCGACGAAGCAGCGAAGCGATGCAGGAGCACCGTTTTTTCCTGCGGGAATGGTACGAGACCTGAGACCCCGCAGGGAGCGCCAGCGAGCGAGGAGGCTTAGGCCGCACCCCGCGGAAACATACTAACATGAGTAGCACAAACCATGGCCATGGTTTGTGCTACTCTTTTTTTGTAGAAGTGAAGGGAAGTCGTGCGGACGCGTGGATCGTCGAATCCGAACCAGGAAACCGGCTC
>NZ_VOHC01000012.1 GCF_007859275.1 Planomicrobium sp. CPCC 101079
CTAACAAGAGTCCAGTGATGATGGCAAAGAGGCCACACCCGTTCCCATCCCGAACACGGAAGTTAAGCTCTTTTGCGCCGATGGTAGTTGGGGGTCTCCCCCTGTGAGAGTAGGACGTCGCTGGGCACACCGAAAAAGTCAGAACCGATGAGGTTCTGGCTTTTTTTGCGTTCTTTGATATTCCAATGCTGCAAAAAGTAAGTACATTAGCAGTTTGTTAGAGCAAAAGTTTTAATTTCAGTATAATAAAGCTAATCACAAACTATGAGGATGATGGTATGAAACCGAGAAGACCATTAGTAGACGCTTTAATCAAATTTCAACAGCAAAAACCTATTTCATTTCATGTGCCAGGCCATAAAAATGGAGAGCTCTCGATGCTGCCAGAGGAGATACGGAATGCCCTGGCTTACGATTTTACTGAACTTACTGGGCTTGATGATTTCCACTATCCTCAAGAGGCAATCAAAGAAGCGGAACAGCTGCTTTCAGAAGTATACGGGGTGAATCAAAGTTTTTTCTTGGTTAACGGTTCAACAGTAGGGAATTTAGCGATGGTGCATGCAGTATGCAAAGAAGGCGACGTGGTCATCGTACAGCGGAATTCGCATAAGTCAGTTTTCTATGCCTTGGAGTTAACAAAGGTTAAGCCTGTATATATCATGCCCGAATGGGACGAACAATCAAAAACAGCTATAGGTGTGGCATTGGAGGACATCCAAAAGGCCGTAGCGCAATACCCGGCGGCGAAAGCGGTTATCCTTACGTATCCCAATTATTACGGAATGGCAGCTGAGGATTTGGGAGAAATCGTTTCTTTTTGCCACTTGCAGGGTATTCCGGTATTGGTCGATGAAGCCCACGGCGCCCACTTCCAAATTGGAAGCCCTTATCCGGTTTCGGCAGTAGCGTGCGGTGCTGATGTAGTTGTGCATTCTGCCCATAAAACCTTGCCTGCTATGACAATGGGGTCTTTTTTACATAGCACAGGAAACTTAGTAGATAGAAAGAAAATCAAAAAATATTTAAGGATGCTGCAATCAAGCAGTCCTTCTTACCTCATTATGGCATCGCTGGACGATGCACGTGCTTTTGTTCAAAGTTATGCGCCAGAAGACGTAAGGAACTTCGAAGATAAACGTAATCAGTTTGTGGAGAGCCTTGCCGCTATTCCTCATCTTGAAGTGTTCCAATCGGATGATCCATTAAAATTGATGCTCCGTGTTCCGCGCTATAGTGGGTTTCAGTTACAGCAGTGTTTAGAAAATGTAAAGATTTATGGAGAATTAGCTGACCCTTACCAAGTTATGTTAATCTTACCTTTATTGAAAAAAACTCAAACCTATCCTTTCGCTGAAATTCGAAGCCGCATCAAACAAGCGGTTCAGGAAATAGTAAAAGAAATCCCTGAAGCAATTTCAGTGAAAATGCCTTATAGGCAAGAGAAAGTTAGTATGCCGGAACTATCTTTTGAAGAAATGGATACTGAAGACCGCGAATGGATTAGCTACACGGAAGCGCTTGGGCGAATTTCGGCGGCTATGGTCGTCCCTTATCCTCCAGGGATTCCGCTAATCTTGCCTGGAGAAAAATGGAACGTCGCCAAGCTTGAAGAATTGATGGACTATTTGGCGACAGGAGCGCAAATTCAAGGAGAACATCGTTTAGCAGAAAAATTAATCTGTGTAGTTCCCCAATGATAAAGCGATAATTTCAGGGAAGCGGGTATGCTATAGTATACGATATTCAAAAGAATAGGATGTGGCTATCAGCATGGATCAAGAAAAGTATGCAATTGTAGATATTGGCTCCAACACGATAAGACTTGTAATTTATACGAGAGATAAAAGCGGAAGGCTGGCTGAAACTGAAAATGTTAAAACGGTAGCGCGCCTACGGAACTATTTGTCGGCATCAGGCAAAATGAGAAGCGAAGGGATTGACGTATTGATCCATACCCTTCAAAGTTTCCAGGAGGTCACAAGGCACCACAACCTAAAAGAAGTGAAATGTGTTGCTACCGCAGCAGTCAGACAAGCAACGAACCAAGAAGAAATTCTAGAAAAGGTAAAAGAAAAAACGGATTTTTCAATCCGGATTTTATCGGAATATGAAGAAGCACATTATGGTTACTTGGCAGTAGTCAATTCCATGTCTTTCGAAAATGGATTATCAGTGGACATCGGCGGCGGCAGTACTGAACTGACCTTTTTTCAAAATCGAAAATTAATTTATTTCTATAGCTTCCCGTTTGGGGCATTGTCGCTAAAAGAACAATTTATCAAGAGCAATACACCAACTTCTGCGGAACTAAAAACGCTCCGGTCTTTTTTAAAGGCTCAGTTCCAAACATTGCCTTGGATCCAAAACAAAAAACTGCCTTTGATCGGCATTGGAGGAAGTGCCCGAAATATGGCGCAAATCCACCAAGAATACATCGAGTATCCATTGGCGGGAATCCATCAATATACAATGAAGGAAAAAGATGTCCAAATGGTAAAGAACATGCTCCTTTCCATGAATTTCTCTGAGGTGCAAAAGGTAGAAGGGTTATCGAAAGATAGAGCGGATATCATTATTCCGGCTATCGAGGTTTTTGCTCATTTAATGCGCTGTATCGGAACCGATACTTTCGCTTTAAGCAGAAAAGGTTTGCGTGATGGAGTATTTTATGAAGAACTGACAAAAAACTATGAAGATGGCCTTTTCCCAAATGTTGTTGAAGAGAGTTTCCATGATTTAGCAATTGATTATGATGTTAATCTAGAACATGCTGCTCAGGTAAGCGACAATGCAGTCATGATTTCACAAGAAATGGAGAAATTCGGAGCAGTTGCTTTAACTCCAGAAGATTTACGCTATATCAGATTTGGAAGCGCAGTTTACAATCTTGGTTCTTACATCGATGCAGATGCAAGCCACCAGCATACGTTTTATTTATTGGCAAACCGCACAATTGATGGTTTGCTCCATAAAGATCGGCTAATCATTGCCTTGATTGCTTCCTTTAAAAACAAAGAAGTGTTCAAACGCAACGCAGCTGTCTACGAAGATTGGTTTACAAAAGAAGAAATGGCAAAATACAGCTTGCTTGGTGCAATTATTAAGCTGGCTTATAGTTTGAATACAACAAAACGGGATATTGTTGAGGAAATCCAAATAAAGCTTGACGATGAGGAACTATTGTTTGAAGTTTATTGCAATAGCGACTGGACGCCGGAAGAGTATCAAGCAGAGAAGCAGAAAAAGCACCTTGAAAAACAATTGAAAAAAGCGATTCAGTTTCAGTTTGTTTCAAGTTCCTGATAAAACTTTTCCCTCTTGGTCCCTAAAAAGTGTTGAGCTGAACCAACTATTTGTAAATAAAGGATGGCGGAAACTTTGAGTATAGTGAAAAAAAACACCGTTGAATTAAATAATCCTTCTTACTACAACAACAGAGAACTTAGTTGGCTGGCATTTAATGAGAGGGTGCTGCAGGAAGCCCTTGATGAGCGCAATCCATTGTTGGAACGGTTCAAGTTTTTAGCAATTTTCAGTTCAAACTTGGATGAATTCTTTATGGTTCGTGTTGCCGGATTACAAGACCAAGTAAAAGTAAATTTTACAAAGCCTGAAAACAAGGCAGGCATGACGCCAAAGCAGCAGCTAAAAGAAATTTCCCATAAAACGCATCAGTTGGTGGATCTTCAATATCATGTTATGCGGGATAAATTATTGCCTGAAGTTAAAAATGAAGGAATAAAGCTTTTTAAAATCACTGATATAAGCAAAGAAGAACTTAAAGGGGTGGAAGCTTATTTTGATGAGCAGGTTTTTCCAGTATTGACTCCGATGGCAATCGATGCTTATCGCCCCTTTCCCATGCTTCTCAATAAAAGTATCAATTTAGCGGTAGTGCTAGAAGATAAGGACGAAGAGGCAGAAAACCGCTACAAGACGGCAATTGTGCAAGTGCCGTCTGTATTGGACCGAATGGTGCCTCTAGAGGGGAAACATAGCAAAAAGCATTTTGTCCTCCTAGAAGATGTGATCGGTTATTTTATCGGCAAGTTATTCCATGGCTTCAAAGTGGTCTCCGTTTCTGTTTTTCGAATTACGCGGAACGCTGATATGACCATACATGAAGAAGGCGCCCGTGATTTGCTGCAGGAAATCGAAAAGGAATTAAGGAAGCGAAAATGGGGAGCTGCTGTTCGGCTTGAAATCCAGCAGCCAAGCTTTGATCCCAGTGTATTAAGCCATTTGATGAACGAATTGGAAATTGGAAAACATGATGTGTATGAACTCGAAGGGCCGCTAGATCTGACGTTTTTATTCGGTTTTTATAAAAAGCTGGAGAAGGGCAATCGGAAATTAATCTATGAAAATAGGATTTCTCAAATGCCTCATGATTTGGATCCTTCTGAAAGTATTTTTGACCAGATAATGCAACGGGATGTTTTTTTGCATCATCCTTATGAATCGTTTGAGCCAGTTATCGAGTTTGTATCAGAAGCGGCAGACGATCCAGATGTATTGGCAATCAAGCAGACCTTGTACCGGGTAAGTGGCGATTCGCCCATCATCAAGGCGCTTAAACGAGCAGCTGAAAACGGCAAGCAAGTGACGGTGCTGGTGGAGCTGAAAGCGCGGTTCGATGAAGAAAATAACGTGCAGTGGGCAAAGGAATTGGAGCAGGCAGGATGCCATGTGATATATGGCATCACTCATTTGAAAACACATAGTAAAATCACGCTAGTGGTCAGGAGAAAAGAAGATCGCATCCAGCGCTTTGTCCATTTAGGGACTGGCAATTATAATGACCAAACTGCCAAACTCTACACCGACATGAGTTTGTTTACAGCAAAAAAGGAATTTGGGGTTGATGCAACCAATTTCTTTAATTATTTGAGCGGGTATTCAGACAAGCTCGAATTTCACCACTTGTCTGTAGCCCCGTTCGGCATTCGCCAGGACTTTTTGGAATTGATCAACAAAGAAATTGAATGCCATAAAAAATTCGGCAATGGGCGCATCATTGCCAAAATGAACTCATTGACGGATAAAGTCATTATCAAAAAGTTGTATGAAGCTTCGATAGCAGGGGTCAGCATTCAGTTGATCGTCCGAGGCATTTGCTGTTTGAGGCCAGGCATAAAAGGCATCAGTGAAAATATCCACGTCCGGAGTATTGTCGGGCGGTTATTGGAGCATAGCCGCATTTATTATTTTTATCAAAACGGTGAAGAAAAGACCTTTTTATCCTCGGCGGATATGATGACGCGCAATATGGAAAACCGAATTGAGATTTTATTTCCGGTGTGTGACCAGCGCATCAAAGCGAAGATCAAGCATATTTTAGAAGTTTCCTTATCAGACAATGTGAAAGCCCGGGAACAAGACGAAACAGGTGTATACCGCTATGTGAAGAGGAAAAAAGAAGATCCTGAAATTGAGTGTCAATATGTTTTGTATACGGAAGCTTACCGGACAGCAGAAGAAGAATAGATCGGCGATGTAATGCAGTTGGAATTCCTGTATAGTTAAAGAAGATAGATTAACAGGAATAGGGTGGATCAAGTAATGGGTTATTTAATTACGCTAGAAGGCGGAGAAGGAGCTGGAAAAACCAGCGTCTTGAAACGGCTAGCAGTCTTTTTGGAACAGCAAGGGTTTTCGGTCGTTTCTACAAGGGAGCCGGGCGGCATCGAAATTTCTGAGCAGATCCGAAAAGTGATTTTGGATCAAAATAATGTGGAGATGGATCCGCGGACGGAAGCGCTCCTATATGCAGCCGCCAGAAGACAGCATTTGGTTGAAAAAATCATCCCGGCGCTTGAAGCTGGTAAAGTGGTATTGTGCGACCGTTATATAGACAGCAGCCTCGCTTATCAAGGCCATGCAAGAGGGCTAGGCATCTCAGAAATCTTCTCCATCAATAAATTTGCAATTGACAAGTACATGCCAGACTTAACATTGTATTTTGATATTCAGCCAGAAATAGGCTTAGCGCGCATCGAAAAGGATGGAAACCGGGAAGTGAACCGTTTGGATGTGGAATCGATAAAGTTCCATGAAGCGGTTCGGGAAGGTTATCAGATGTTGATTCAACAATATCCAGAGCGCATACAAGTAATTGATGCAGACAACGAAATAGACACGGTAGCGCAAGCTGCCCAAAAAGCTGTTCTTGCTTTTATGAAAATAAACGAAAAAGAAGCGGATCGCTAACAGCGGTCGGCTATTTTTTTTGAGAGCAAACAGCAGAAAATAAAAAAATACGTCTATGAACACGGTGAAAATTTCTGTTCATGTTATACTTAAATAGAAGAAATACAAAAAAGGAGTGAGTGTTGATGAAACTCGTCGTAGCAGTTGTACAGGATCAAGACAGTAACCGTTTATCCAATGCGTTAACAAAAAATGATTTCCGGGCTACTAAGTTGGCCAGTACAGGAGGGTTTTTGCGCTCAGGAAATACGACTTTTTTAATTGGTGTCGACGACAGCCTCGTGCCGAAATTAATGGATTTAATCCGGGAAAATTGCCGTGCACGTGAACAAATGGTGGCGCCTGTATCACCGATGGGAGGCAATGCGGACTCCTATATTCCGTATCCAGTGGAAGTTGAAGTGGGTGGTGCGACGATTTTCGTCTTACCCATTGAGCAATTCCACCAATTTTAAACCGTAAAGACAATAAGTAATATCTCATGCAGTCCAGTAAAAGGTTCTGTGTGATACCCGTGCTCCATCCGGAACACGGGATTTTTTACAAAGGCTGAAGGTGAAAATGTGCAAAAGACTATTGAAGAAATCCAGGGAATGCAGCCAGTCGTTATGAAAAGATTGCAAGGCGCCTATGAAAAAGATCGGCTGGCACATGCCTACCTTTTTGAAGGCCCAGCAGGCGCAGGAAAAAAAGAAATTACTCATTTTTTCGTCAAGCTTTTGTTATGCGAAACACCAGTAGAAAATGTTCCATGTGAAACATGCCGAAGCTGCAAACTTTACAATTCGGGAAATCATCCGAGCATAGTTTTTATTGAACCAGACGGGCAAAACATAAAAATCGACCAAATACGGGATCTGATTTCAACAATGAATAAAACCGGCTTGAATACTGGCCGTAAGATATATGTAATTCAAGAAGCAGATCGGATGAACAACTCATCAGCAAATGCGCTATTGAAATTTTTAGAGGAGCCGGAAATGAACGTAACGGCTATTCTTTTGACTGAGCGGCTGAATGCCATTATGACAACCATTCGCTCCCGCTGCCAATTGGTTTCTTTTCAGCCATTGTCCAGACCGAAATTGATGGAAAAACTGATGGCTGACGGAATGACTGCATCCATGGCAGCAACGGTCAGCATGCTGACCCAAAGCGCGGAAGAAGCGGTCGAGCTCAGTTCCGATGAGCAATTTGCACAAGCCAGAAAATTGGTTTTGAGAATGGTTGAAGTAGCAGGAACGAACGTCCATGAAGCCTTATTAATGGTCCAAGCAGACTGGCTTCCATTTTTTAAGGAAAAAGAAGATGCCGAAAGAGGGCTAGACATGTTATTATTTGCATATCGGGACATTGCTACAGTGAAAGCAGGTCTCGAAACTGTATGCACGTATCCTGACATGGAAGAAATTTGGAAGCAGATGGCGCTTCAGCGTTCATTTAGCGCATTGTCTAAGCAATTGCAGGCCATATTGCAGGCCAAACAGCAATTGCAGCGCAATATGAACCGGACGCTGCTGATGGAGCAATTAATGCTGAATCTGCAGGAGGGGTAGCAAGTGTATAATGTAATAGGAGTCCGTTTTAAAAAAGCGGGTAAAATATATTATTTTGATCCAGGGGAATTTGCGATTGAAAAAGATGACTATGTCATCGTCGAAACAACAAGAGGTGTGGAGTACGGCAAAGTGGTGGTCCCGGTGAAATCAGTCGGGGAAAACGATGTTGTCTTGCCTCTCAAGCAAGTGGTGCGCGTAGCAAGTGAACGCGATCGCCAGCAAGTGGAAGAAAATCGGACGGAAGCGGCCCGGGCTTTTGAGCAAGGAACCGAAAAAATCGAAGAACATCGATTGGACATGAAACTCGTCGATGTAGAGTATACATTTGACCGCAATAAAGTCATCTTTTACTTTACAGCAGAAGGACGTGTGGATTTCCGGAATTTGGTGAAAGACTTGGCATCCATTTTCCGCACGCGTATTGAGCTTCGTCAAATCGGTGTGCGCGATGAAGCGAAAATGCTTGGCGGCATTGGACCTTGCGGCAGAATGCTTTGCTGTTCGACTTTTTTAGGCGATTTTGAACCGGTCTCCATTAAAATGGCAAAAGACCAGAACTTATCGCTGAACCCATCGAAAATTTCAGGCTTGTGCGGCCGGTTAATGTGCTGCTTGAAATACGAAAACGATGAGTATGAACAGGCGAAAAAAGAAATGCCGGATGTAGGTACGCATGTATCAACTCCAGACGGCGCAGGCCGCGTAGTAGGAATGAACATTTTGGAGCGGATATTAAAGATCCGCTTGGCTGAGCAAGAACAAACATTGGAATATACATTAGACGAGATAGTGGACCAAGGAACGAGAGCGTGAGGTGGTTTAGGTGAAAGAAAAAAACTTTTTGGACACGGTAATGGATTTCGAGCAGCAGCTCGAATCAATGCAGCAGCAATTCCGCGAATTAAAAGCAGTGGTGGCTCATACGATGGAAGAACACCATGCTTTGCAACTTGAAAATCACCATTTGCGCACGCGTCTTGATGAACTCCATAAAGCAGTTCCGGAAACTGCGGCAGTAGATCCGGTGAAACTGAAAAAAGCGGTTATGGACATCGGCGAAGGCTATGATAATCTGGCGCGTTTGTACCACGAAGGGTATCATGTATGCCATGTGCATTTTGGCAGTTCAAGAAAAGGCGACGATTGCTTGTTCTGTTTATCGTTCCTAAACAAGCAAAACTAACGTTTGAATAATTTATAAAAGAGAAAGGCTTCCGACACAGTGTGTGGCGGCAGCCTTTTGCTATGTATGAGGAGTTGACCCTATGTTATTAGATGACGAAAGACTGGATTATTTGCTGGCGGAAGAGCTGCGGATCATCCAAAGCCCCTCGGTATTTTCGTTTTCACTGGATGCGGTCTTATTGGCGCGCTTTGCGTATGTTCCGCTTAAACGAGGAACTATTGTAGATTTATGCACTGGAAATGGTGCAATCCCGCTATTTTTAAGCGCCCGGACACAATCACGCATCATCGGCGTGGAATTGCAGGAGCGGCTTGCCCATATGGCCCGGCGCAGCGTGGACTATAACGGCCTATCGGAACAGATTGAAATTATCGAAGGAGATGTCAAACAGATCCCTTCGCAGCTTGGCTTTGAGAAATACGATGTCGTAACTTGCAACCCGCCCTATTTCCCGGCACATGAAATGAGCGATAAAAATTTGAGCGAGCATATGGCTATTGCCCGCCATGAGTTGCATTTGACGCTTGATGAAGCGGTCCTTGCTGCAAGCCAATTGCTGAAACAAGGTGGAAAAGCGGCATTTGTCCACCGTTCCGGCCGGCTCATCGATTTGATTGCTGCGATGCGCGCAAATCGGCTAGAACCAAAACGTATTCGGCTGGTATATCCAAAAGCGGGAAAAGAAGCCAATACATTGCTGATTGAAGGAATCAAAGACGGGAAACCGGACTTGAAGATTCTCCCGCCTTTGATCGTTTACGGGGAAGACGGGGAATACACGGAAGAAGTGAGAGCGCTGCTTTATGGAAACAAATGAGCATTTCTTCTATGTGCTGGAATGTGCAGACGGTTCTTATTATGCGGGGTATACCAACGATTTGGAGAAACGGCTTGCAGCGCATAACGCTGGAAAAGGTGCGAAATACACACGCGCAAAAGGCCCCGTCCGGATCATTCACCAGGAAACCTTCGATACGAAACCACTAGCGATGAAAGCGGAATATGCTTTTAAGCAATTATCAAAACCACAAAAAATCCGTTATATTGCGGAAGGAAAGAAGGGCACCCTATGAAGTCCCAAAAAAGCTTTCATGAAAAGCGCCCAACATTGTATTTAGTTGCTACACCCATCGGCAATTTGGAAGATATAACAGTCCGTGCCCTCCGAATCATGAAAGAAGTCGATGTGATTGCCGCGGAAGACACACGGAATACTAAACAATTATGCAACCACTTTGAAATTCAAACAAAATTGACGAGTTATCACGAACACAACCAAGAAAGCGGCGGGTTTAAAATTCTTTCCTATTTAAGTGAAGGGAAATCGGTGGCATTGGTCAGCGATGCCGGCATGCCCTGCATTTCTGATCCAGGTGAAGATATCGTTAAACGGGTAATCGCGGAAGGCTATCCGGTGGTGCCGATACCAGGCGCTAACGCAGCACTGAGTGCATTGATTGTTTCTGGGATCTCCCCACAGCCTTTCTTGTTTTATGGATTTGTATCGCGCAATAAAAAAGACCGGCAGGCAGAGCTTGAGAAATTGAGCCAGAAAGAAGAAACACTCATCTTTTATGAAGCACCGCATCGTTTAAAAGAAAATTTAAAAAGTGTTCAAAAGGCTTTTGGCAATGAACGAAAAATTGTTTTGGCGCGAGAAGTAACAAAGAAATTTGAAGAGTTTTTAAGAGGTACAGTCGAAGAAGCCGTGGCTTGGTCAGAACAAAACGAAATCCGAGGAGAATTCTGTATTGTAATAGAAGGAAACAGTTCTCCTGATCTTGTTGAAAGCGAAGAATGGTGGGAGCATCTATCGATTGAAGAACATGTAAACGAATTGATGGAGCGAAACAACCTGACTTCAAAAGAAGCGATCAAAGAAGTTTCAATCGCCCGTAAAGTATCAAAACGGGAAATTTACCAAGCTTATCACATTTAAAAAAACCGGAGCGCCTTGGAGCACTCCGGTTTTTTGAACTTATTTTTTCAAGTTATTTTGAATTTCTTTCATTAACATTTCTGCGCCTTCAGGGCTTAAAATCAATTTTCCACCGACAAGTTGCATATTCTCATCTGAAACTTCCCCTGTTACTGCACAAGTCATATTTGGTAAATATTTTTTCAATATAATTTTATCGTCATCTACATATATTTCCAAAGCATCTTTTTCTGCAATTCCTAAAGTACGGCGCAATTCAATTGGAATGACTACACGACCCAATTCGTCAACTTTACGTACAATACCTGTTGATTTCATCTAAATATCCCCCTTTAATAGTGTTTACAAGAATTCGTCAAAATTCGACATTTACCACTTCTTGTCATAAATCATACCAAGTACTGGCAATTAGGTCAATAAAAAACTATCGAATTCATAATAAAATTTCGTATTATAAGACATTAATATGCTATAAATCGAGGTTTTTTCCATAATTTTTATAAAGAATTTAAAAAAGGAAATATATTGAAAATAAAGTATTTCGACAGCGGAAATACTCTGTCGAAAAAGCGTGCCAAATTGAAAGATTGTACAAAATTGGGGACTTGGTTAAAATAAGAACTATACAAAAAAACTGGAGGAATTTTTCGTGACTGTAAAAAAAGATACTTTTTATTTGACGACCCCGATTTATTATCCAAGCGGAAAATTCCATATTGGGACGGCGTATACGACGGTCGCTTCTGATGCAATTGTCCGCTACAAGCGCTTAAGAGGTTTTGATGTCCGCTTTTTAACGGGAATGGATGAACATGGCCAAAAGATTGAAGAAAAAGCGCAAGAAGCAGGCCTTGCTCCGCAGGAATACGTGGACGAAATGGCAGCGGCAGCGAAGAAAGTATGGTCATTGATGGATATCACCTATGATGATTTTATCCGGACAACAGAAAAGCGCCATAAAGAAGGCGTTGAAAAGATTTTCCAGACATTTCTCGACAACGGAGACATCTATAAAGGGGAATACGAAGGATGGTACTGCACGCCATGCGAATCGTTTTACACGGAAGCGCAATTGGAGAACGGCAATTGTCCCGATTGCGGCCGACCGGTCCATAAAGTGAAGGAAGAATCATATTTCTTCAATATGAAGAAATATGCAGATCGGCTTCTCGATTATTATGAGAATCATGTCGAATTTATCGAGCCGGAATCCCGTAAAAATGAAATGATCAACAACTTTATTAAGCCAGGACTAGAAGATTTATCGGTTTCCCGCACATCTTTCGATTGGGGAATCCCAGTTCCTGGAGATCCGAAACACGTTATTTATGTATGGGTTGATGCATTGTCAAACTATATCACGTCACTTGGTTATGGTTCAGAAGACGAATCAATGTTTAATAAGTATTGGCCGGCTGACGTTCATGTAGTCGGAAAAGACATTGTTCGTTTCCATACGATTTATTGGCCAATTTTCTTGATGGCACTTGACTTGCCGTTGCCGAAAAAGATTTTCGCCCACGGTTTTATCATGATGAAAGACGGTAAAATGTCTAAATCCAAAGGCAATGTTGTGTATCCTGAAATGCTGGTAGAACGCTATGGTTTAGACGCAACACGCTATTTCTTGCTGCGCGAGTTGCCATTTGGTTCTGATGGCGTGTTTTCACCGGAATCGTTTGTTGAACGAACGAATTTTGACTTGGCCAATGACCTTGGAAACTTGTTGAACCGCACTGTATCAATGATTAATAAGTATTTAGACGGAACTATTCCGCAAGTAGAGGGTTACCAAACGGACTTTGACGAAACGTTGCAAGATGTGGCAAAACGAACCATCAGCACATACGAAGAACACATGGAGAAAATGCAGTTCAGCATCGTTTTGAGTGAAGTTTGGTCATTGATTTCAAGAACCAATAAATATATTGATGAAACACAGCCGTGGGTACTGGCAAAAGACGAAGCTTCCAAAGGACAGCTTGCTTCGGTAATGGCGCACCTGGCAGAAAGTTTGCGCTTGACTGCTGTTATGCTTCAGCCATTCTTGCCGAATGCACCAAAACAAATCATCGAACAGCTGGGCTTAACGAGTGACCAATTGGCATGGGAGACACTTGAGAATTTTGGCAACATCCCTGCAGGCACAAAAGTGGTGGAAAAAGGAACGCCGATTTTCCCGCGCCTTGAAGTCGAGCCGGAAGTGACTTATATCCGTGAACAGATGCGCGGAGGTGCAGCTCCTGCTGCAGAGGAAGAAGCGGCAGAAGAAGTGGTGGAAGTTCCAGACGTTCCTGAAATTACGATTGACGACTTTATGAAAGTGGATCTTCGGGCAGCGACTGTTCTTGCTTGCGAACCGGTGCCAAAAACGACAAAACTTTTGAAACTGCAAGTGGATTTGGGTTATGAGCAGCGCCAAGTGGTTTCGGGTATAGCGGAGCATTACCAACCTGATGACTTGGTCGGCAAGCGTGTAGTAGTGGTTGCCAACTTAAAACCAGTCAAATTGCGTGGTGAACTATCGCAAGGCATGATCTTAGCAGGTCAAAAAGATGGCTATTTAACATTAACAGCTGTCGATGAAAAATTGCCGAACGGCGCCCAAATCAAATAATAAAGAAAAGAAAAGCAGGCTGCTCATTAGAGCAGCCTGCTTTTTAGTTTTTTATTCTTCCGCTTCTCACATATAGTTTCTGTCAGCAATTTATTCAAAAGGTTTTGAGTTACAAGATTACAAATAAGCTACAAAGTTTAAATTTTTTTCAAAATGCAATCTGTTTACCTTAGAAGCAACTAATTTTAGTGGGTATTTAGTATTACTGGTGGTTCAAAATTTCTATGTGTGACACAAAAACAACATCTTTTGTTATACAACTGTAATGTTGATGTGAAGAAAGAAACAAGGGAAACCATTAAAATAGATTTTAATGTGAGGAGAATGATGAATGTTTATCGATACCCATGTGCATTTAAATGCAGACCAATATGATGAAGATTTAACAGAAGTCATTGAACGGGCAATAGAAAATAAGGTAACAAAAATGGTGGTCATCGGCTTTGACCGCAAAACGATTGAGCGGGCGATGGCGCTTGCAGAGAAGTACGAGTTCATTTACGCAGTTGTCGGTTGGCATCCTGTTGATGCGATAGACTGCACAGAAGAAGATTTGGCATGGATTGAAGAATTGTCGGCTCATCCGAAAGTAGTTGGCATCGGAGAAACAGGTTTGGACTATTACTGGGACAAATCCCCGAAAGAAGTTCAGCAGGAAGTATTCCGCAAACAAATCCACCTCGCAAAACGAGTGAATTTGCCAATTATCATCCATAACAGAGATGCTACAGAAGATGTCATGCGCATTTTAAAAGAAGAAGATGCAAAAACGACGGGCGGTGTGATGCATTGCTTTGGCGGCAGTGTGGAAACGGCGCTCGAAAGTATAAAGATGAATTTTATGATTTCGCTTGGAGGGCCGGTAACGTTTAAAAATGCCAAACAGCCGAAAAAAGTCGCCGAATCAATCTCGCTCGATCATTTGATGATTGAGACAGATGCACCTTATTTGGCGCCGCACCCTTACCGAGGAAAGCGTAATGAGCCTTCTTATGTGCCGCTTGTAGCCGAAGAAATTGCCCGTTTGAAAGGAATTTCAGTAGAAGAAGTCGCAGAGGCCACAACACGCAACGCGGAGAAATTTTTCAAGTTATCGTAAAAAATGACAAAACGAGAAATACTCGTATAAGTTGACACGTTGAATTTAGAGCTATACAATCACCCAAGTGAATAAGGAGGAGTTATTTTGTCAAAAGAAGCAAATAATAGTAAGGCTGCAAAATCCTTCAAAGGCAAATCGTTGGCGATTACCATTGTCACGGTTTTGATGTTTGCAGCTGTATTGACTTTCGCGATATACGAAGGAACAAAAAATACGATTACCATGACCGCCAACGGCAAAACTGAAGAAGTGAAGACGCATGCGAAGACGGTAGGGGAATTTTTAACAGAACAAGAAATTGAAGTCGCTAAAGACGATTACTTAAGCCAGTCGGCAAATGCAGCAATCAAAGGCGACACGAAAATCGAATGGGACAAAGCAGAACAGTATACCGTGACAATTGACGGGGAAGCTAAAACTGCATGGACCACAAAAAATACCGTGGCAGATATTTTGGGTAAAGCTGAAATTGAAATTACAGAACATGATAAAGTTTCACCAGCACTTGAAGAACAAGTAGATGAGGACACGGCAATATCTGTCGAAAAAGCATTCGAGGTTACGATCCTTGATGGTTTGGAAAAGAAAAAGGCATGGTCCACTTCGACTACGGTCGCTGACTTTTTAAAACAGCAAAAAGTCTCTTTAAGCGAACTTGACCGAGTTGAAAAAGGAATGGATGAATTGGTCCTTCCAAATTCTGAAGTCAAAATAGTTCGTGTCGAAAAGGTCACCGATGTAGTGGAAGATTCTGTAAAATTCGCAGTTGAAACGAAAAAAGACTCTTCTCTTCTAAAAGGGAAAGAAAAGCTTGTCCAAAAAGGCCAGCAAGGTGTCGTTAAAAAAACATATGAAGTTGTAAAAGAAAACGGCAAAGAAGTAAAACGGGATCTTAAACAAGAAAAAGTCGTGAAAGAACCGAAAAAACAAATTACCGCAGTCGGAACTAAAGTGGTGGTAGCTGCTGTATCACGCGGCAAAGATACATCATCTGACTCGAAGAAAGAAACAGCTCAAGCGAAAACAGTAAAAGCGTCTGCACCAGTTGAAAAAGAGACAGCTCCTGCCAAAAAAGCAGCAACTAAGCCAGAAGCAAAAGCAGAAAAGGCTTCTGAGCCAGCTGGCAAAGAAATGGTTGTCTCTGCTACAGCTTACACTGCAAGCTGTGCAGGCTGTTCAGGAATCACAGCAACAGGCATCAACTTAAAATCGAACCCAGGCATCAAATTGATTGCAGTTGACCCGAGCGTTATTCCTCTCGGTTCAAAAGTATGGGTTGAAGGATATGGCTACGCGATTGCCGGCGACACAGGCGGCGCAATTAAAGGAAACAAAATTGACTTGTTCGTAGCGGACCAATCAGCAGCACTTGCTTTTGGGCGCAAACAAGTGAAGATTAAAATACTCAATTAATGCATAGACTGCAAAAGCTTTCTTAGGAATTCCCGGGAAAGCTTTTTCTTTTTACACAATTGTTCGCCAGCATGTAAAATAAACAGGAAGTTTGGAAGCGAGGATGACGAATGAAAATAAGTGAAATTATAGTCGTCGAAGGCAAAGACGATACGGTTGCAATAAAACGGGCCGTAGAAGCCGATACAATTGAAACCAATGGGTCTGCCATATCACCGGAAACGTTGCAGCGAATTGCCCACGCTCAAAAAAAGCGGGGAGTGATTGTTTTTACCGATCCGGATTATCCGGGAAGACGAATCCGTGCTATTATTGAAGAACATGTGCCTGCAGTCAAGCATGCGTTTTTGGCAAAAGAAAAGACAATTGCCAAGAACGGTAAAGGACTTGGAATTGAACATGCTTGTGACAACGACATCCGAGAAGCTTTGTCGAAAGTTTATACGCCTCGTGAAAAAGAGCAGGCGGTTGAAATTACGATGGAAGATTTAATCGATGCCCGATTAGTTGCCCACCCGCAATCTAAGCGGCGCCGGACACAATTAGGGGACATGCTGCAAATTGGTTACACTAACGGTAAACAGCTCGAAAAACGGCTTCATATGTTTGGCATTTCCAAGAGCCAATTTATCGAAGCGGTGCATGCGATAAATCAGGAGGAACTTTCATGACTAAAGATATTGCCACGCCACTACGCACCCAAGAAATAATGGCAAAACACGGGTTAACCGTAAAGAAAAGCTTGGGACAGAACTTCTTAATCGATCCTAATATTTTGCGGAAAATTGTCGGCAAAGCGAACTTGACGAAGCAATCAGCCGCCATTGAAGTAGGGCCGGGAATCGGGGCGTTGACGGAGCATTTGGCACGAGAAGCTGGGAAAGTGCTGGCTTTTGAAATCGATCAGCGCTTATTGCCAGTATTAGAAGATACACTTTCACCTTACGATAATGTCTCCATCATCCATTCGGACATTCTAAAAGCCGATGTCGAGGCTGCTATCAAGAAAGAATTGGCTGGATATGAAGATATTATGGTAGTGGCAAACTTGCCCTATTATGTCACCACGCCGATTATTTTAAAACTATTGCTTGAGAACTTGCCGATTCGGGGCTTAGTAGTTATGCTCCAAAAAGAAGTGGCGGAGCGGATTACGGCGAAACCGGGAACCAAGGCTTATGGCTCCCTGTCAATTGCTATTCAATACTATACTGAAGCGGAAATGGCCTTGACGGTTCCGAAATCCGTTTTTCTTCCCCAGCCGAATGTAGATTCTGCTGTAATCCGGATGATCAAGCGCCCACAGCCTTTAGTTGAGGTCATCGATGAAGATTTCTTCTTCACGGTGACACGCAGCTCGTTTGCCCAACGCCGAAAAACCATTTTAAACAATTTGCAAGTCGGCATGCCAGAAGGCAAAGCAAAGAAAGATTTGATCTTAAAGGCTTTGGCTGAAGCAGAAATTGATCCAACGCGGCGCGGCGAGACCTTGTCCATAGAAGAATTCGGGCTATTGGCAAATAAATTGCATGCTTATTTTCATTAAACGTTCGGGCTTTGTTGCAGTTCCGCCATATACCTTCAACATATAGAGATATTTCGAATAAAAAAATATTGACATCTCCTATACGGCGCTGATAAAATTATAAATTTATTTTGACTTATTACTTGATTTATGCTAAAGTTTGTCTATAGTGAGGTGTAGACAAGATGCCCAAAACTTTGGCGGATATTAAAAAATCGTTGGATCTACATGTAGGAAAACGATTGCTTTTGAAGGCAAACGGAGGTCGCAAGAAAACGGTCGAACGCAGTGGAATTTTGCGCGAAACGTATCACTCCGTGTTCGTGATTGAACTAGATCAAGATGAGCATGCATTTGAACGTGTGTCTTACAGCTACGCAGACATTTTAACAGAAGCAGTAGAAATTACTGTAGAAGAAGGAACAGCAGACGAACTTGTTGTTAGATAACGAACTTTATTTTTATATTTTTTGAAACTCACGAACTGTTATTTTTAACAGAACGTGGGTTTTTTTGTTTCTTTCCTCCAATTCTCCCCAATTCCTCGGGTTGTGTTAAAATAGTTCTCATTAGACTATAAAAGGAGGCAGTGGGATGCTCTACGTGAAGGCGCCTGCCAAAATCAATTTAACATTGGACGTGTTGTATAAACGTCCAGACAATTACCATGAGATTGAGATGATCATGACAACGGTCGATTTGTCAGACCGCATCGGACTGATGGGGACGGCAAAAGGCATACATATTGAATCGGCAGATCGTTTTGTGCCGAATGATTCCCGGAATTTGGCTTATCAAGCGGCTCAGCTGATTAAAGATACATACAATATTTCGACAGGGGTCATCATCCATTTAGACAAACAGATTCCTGTGGCTGCCGGACTAGCCGGCGGCAGCAGCGATGCGGCAGCAACTTTAAAAGGATTGAATAAATTGTGGCAGCTGAATTTATCATTAGATGAATTAGCGGAACTCGGCGCCAAAATTGGCTCTGATGTTTCTTTTTGCGTATACGGGGGAACAGCTTTAGCAAAAGGGCGAGGAGAAATCATCCAAGAGTTGCCGGCGCCGCCAAATTGCTGGGTCATTTTGGCGAAACCGACAATCGGGGTCTCTACAGCCGATGTGTATGGTGCTTTTGATCCCGCTAAGGCGGAACATCCAAATACACAGCAAATGATCAAAGCGCTTGAGACAGGCGATTATAACGCTATGTGTAACACTCTCGGCAATGCGCTTGAAAGTGTAACGTTAAATCTCTATCCAGAAGTTGCCCAAATTAAAGAGCAGATGAAAAAGTTTGGTGCTGATGCAGTATTGATGAGCGGCAGTGGTCCTACTGTATTTGGGCTTGTACACCAAGAAGCCCGTATTCCCCGCATCTATAATGGATTGAGAGGCTTTTGTTCCGAAGTTTATGCTGTCCGTCTTATTGGCGAGCGGGAGCCCCTTGCTTAAACACGTATATTTATGGTAAGTTTTCATTAAATTATTCGTGTTTAGGAGAGTGCAGGATGAAGTGGAAACGAAGCGAACGGTTAGTTGACATGACACATTATTTGTTAGAACATCCACATAAACTAATTCCGCTTACATATTTCTCGGATTTATATGAATCTGCTAAGTCCTCTATAAGTGAAGACTTAGGAATTGTGAAGGAAACGTTTGAAGAAAAAGGCATCGGTTTGCTGTTGACCGTACCGGGAGCAGCGGGAGGCGTAAAGTATGTCCCTAAACTTCATGTGGATGAAGTCAAGACTATCATAAATGAATTGATGGACGAGTTAAGCCACTCAGACCGGTTATTGCCCGGCGGCTATCTTTACATGACAGATGTGCTAGGCAACCCGAGCATGATGAACCGGGTCGGAAAAGTGTTTGCAACCGCCTTTGCCAATGAAAAAATTGACGTGATCATGACAGTGGCTACTAAAGGAATCCCAATTGCCCACGCAATTGCCCGCCATTTAAACGTTCCGGTTGTAATTGTACGGCGGGACAGTAAAGTGACGGAAGGTTCTACTGTCAGCATCAATTATGTTTCTGGTTCGTCGCGGCGCATTCAGACAATGGTTTTATCAAAGCGCAGCATGAAAAGTGGCCAACGCGTGTTAATCACAGATGATTTCATGAAAGTCGGCGGCACGATGAATGGCATGAAAAACTTGCTCGAAGAGTTTGAATGCACGCTTGCCGGTGTCGCTGTATTGGTCGAAGCAGAACATACGGATGAGCGGCTTGTTGAAAATTATCTATCGCTCGTTAAATTGCACGAAGTGAGCGAAAAAGAGCGCACCATTGCTTTAGAAGAAGGAAACTACTTTTTTAATGGAGGGATTTAAGATGAAATACGTAGCCACAGACAAAGCACCAGCAGCAATCGGACCTTATTCGCAAGGCATCATAGCAGGAGATTTGTTTTATAGTTCCGGACAAATTCCATTGACGCCATCTGGAGATTTGGTTTTAGGAACCATAGAAGACCAAACGCACCAAGTATTCGCTAATTTGAAAGCCGTTTTAGCAGAAGCGGGTTCTTCGCTTGATCAAGTGGTGAAAACGACAGTATTCATCAAAAATATGGACGATTTCGCGTTGCTGAACGAAGTTTATGCATCTTATTTCGGCGACCATAAGCCCGCCCGTTCAACAGTGGAAGTGGCGCGGCTACCAAAAGACGCAAAAGTGGAAATTGAAGTAATCGCAAAAGTAGTAAACTAAACCGCCTATAGGGCGGTTTTATTTTTGGGTCTGTTAATTAAATTTTCTAATAAATTTTGTAATTTATGAAGGATATTAGTCCTCTCTGGCGAATACCATACAGAGCTTCATAAAATTACATCTTTGGGAGAGGTGAGAAGAAATGGAAGTAACCGATGTGAGATTAAGGCGCGTACAGACAGATGGGCGCATGAGGGCAATCGCTTCTATCACATTAGACAATGAGTTTGTAGTCCATGACATTCGAGTGATTGATGGCAACGAGGGATTATTTGTAGCAATGCCAAGCAAACGGACACCCGATGGGGAATTTCGGGATATTGCCCACCCAATCAACTCAGGCACACGGAGCAAACTTCAAGAAGCTGTTTTAACTGCATATGCACAAAGTGAGAATGATCCGGTTTTTGAAGAAGCCAGCGTTTAACTACTGCAACTCAAAGAGCCTTCTGCGCGAAATGGGCTCTTTTTTTGTTGCCCTCCCGTAATGTAATGCCCTAGAACCTTGAATTGTCAAGGTTTTTCCGCTATAGTCAATAAGGAAATATTAATATTTTAATCATTAATCAGCTAAATAACCACGATAAAGAACTACGATAAAAATTAGACGATGGAGGTCAACGGATGAATACATACGCAGTAATTTTAGCAGCAGGCCAAGGAACGCGCATGAAGTCGAAGCTTTATAAAGTGCTTCACCCAGTATGCGGTATGCCGATGGTTGAACACGTAACAAGAAATGTCAGTGAACTTGGCGTCGAAAAAATCGTTACGATTGTTGGCCATGGTGCTGAAAAAGTCCAGGAACAATTAGGTGCCAGAAGTGAGTATGCGCTGCAAGCGGAACAGCTTGGAACAGCCCATGCGGTTCAACAGGCAGCTTCGTTGATTGAAGGAAAGCCTGGTACAACATTGGTCGTCTGTGGGGATACACCGCTGATTCGGCCGGAAACAATGCAGGCATTGCTTGACCATCACAATGCAGCAGGAGCAAAAGCAACAATTCTTACCGCTATCGCTGACAACCCGACAGGATACGGCCGTATTTTGCGCAGCGAAGCGGGAAGTGTTGAGCGAATCGTGGAACAAAAAGATGCATCATCTGAAGAGCAGCTTGTGAAGGAAATTAACACCGGAACCTATTGCTTTGATAACGAATCTCTTTTCGAAGCGCTCAAGCTTGTATCGAATGACAATGTGCAAGGTGAATATTATCTGCCGGATGTTATTGAGATTTTGCAAAAACAAGGTGAAACAGTGGCTGCGTTTGCTACCGATAGTTTCGAAGAGACACTTGGCGTCAATGACCGGGTGGCATTAAGTGAAGCGGAGCGTATCATGCGTGCGCGCATTGCTGAAAAACACATGCGTGCCGGTGTATCAATCATTGATCCATCGTCCGCTTATATAAGCGCTCAAGCGGAAATCGGCCGGGATACGATTCTTCAGCCAAACGTCATAATCGAAGGCAATACGAAAATTGGAGAAGATTGTTTTATTTCTTCCGGCACGACGATTTCCAATAGCGTCATCGGAGACCGTACAAGCGTCCGTTCATCTCATGTTTACGACAGTAGTGTTGGGGAAGATGCAGCGGTAGGACCGTTTGCTCACCTGCGCCCTGAAAGCAATTTAGGAAACGATGTGAAAATCGGTAATTTTGTCGAAGTGAAAAAAGCTGCTCTTGGCAACGGCAGCAAAGTTTCCCATTTAAGTTATATCGGTGACGCAGAAGTTGGCACGAACGTCAATATTGGCTGTGGGACCATCACCGTCAATTACGATGGCAAAAATAAATACTTGACTACGATTGAGGATGACTCGTTCATCGGATGCAACTCGAACCTTATTGCACCTGTTACTATCGGTAAAGGGTCATATGTAGCCGCAGGATCAACTATTTCGAAAAATGTGCCAAGCGATGCATTAGCAATTGCACGGGCTCGCCAAGAAAATAAAGAAGGCTATGTCACCAAACTAAACGGGAAAAAATAGGAGGGCTCTCACTCGATGAGTTATCAAAATACAGGCGATAAGTTAAAAATCTTTTCATTGAATTCGAATCGGCAGCTTGCAGAAGAAATTGCGCAAAACGTAGGCATTCCGCTTGGGAAATGTTCCGTAACAAAGTTCAGTGACGGTGAAATCCAGATCAATATCGAAGAAAGCATTCGGGGGTGCGATGTCTTCATCGTGCAATCGACTTCAGAACCGGTCAATGAAAACTTGATGGAGCTATTGATTATGGTGGATGCGGTTAAACGCGCATCTGCCCGCACGGTCAACGTAGTGATTCCGTATTATGGCTATGCGCGCCAAGACCGCAAAGCCCGCTCGCGTGAACCGATCACAGCGAAACTTGTTGCGAATTTACTGGAAACTGCTGGAGTGACTCGTGCAATTGTTTTGGACTTGCATGCGCCTCAGATTCAAGGATTTTTTGATATTTTGATTGACCATCTATTGGCTGTGCCTCTTCTTTCCGAGTATTTTATAAATGACAGCGGCATTGATTTGTCAAACGTCATTATTGTTTCACCAGACCACGGCGGCGTAACGCGTGCCCGTAAAATGGCGGACCGCTTGAAAGCACCAATTGCCATTATCGACAAACGCCGCCCGCGGCCGAACGTCTCGGAAGTGATGAATATCATCGGAAATGTTGAAGGCAAAACAGCCATCATTATCGATGACATCATTGACACTGCGGGCACAATGTCGCTCGCTGCGGGGGCGTTGGTTAAAAGTGGAGCGAAAGAAGTTTACGCATGCTCTACCCATCCAGTTCTTTCAGGGCCGGCAGTTCAACGCATCAACGATTCTGTGATCAAGGAATTGGTTATTACAAATTCAATCGCTTTGCCGGAACACAAGAAATCTCCGAAAATCAAGCAATTGTCTGTAGCGAAACTGTTGGCGGAAACGATTGTCCGCGTGCACGAACAAAAATCTGTCAGCACCCTGTTCGATTGACCAGTAAACCGCCTGTTCCTTATCTATGTTTGCGCTTCTAGGCGTTAGGGTATTTATCCATTATGTACTTAACTAATGGAGGGTGACCTAAATGACTGGAAAAATAACGGCACAAAAACGGGAAAGCGGAAAACCACATTCAGTATTAACTGATTTGCGAGGGAAAGGCGAAGTTCCAGGCGTGGTCTACGGCTATCAAGTAGAAACTACGCCGATTTCAGTCTCTGAAATCGATTTGATTAAAACGTTGCGTGAATCTGGACGCAACGGAGTCATTAGTTTAGACGTGGATGGAAAAACAATCAACGTCGTATTAAGCGATTACCAAATGGATGCATTAAAAGGCAGCTTCAAGCATGTCGATTTTCTGGCAGTCAATATGTCTGATGAACTGGAAGTTTCAGTAGCTGTCCATACAGTCGGTGAATCTGCCGGTGAAAAAGAAAACGGCGTTTTGAACCAGCCAAACCGTGAAGTAACAATCAAAGTAAAACCAGCGGACATTCCGGATGCTTTGGAAGTTGACGTAACAAACTTAGCAGTTGGCGACCATATTACAGTGGGCGATATCCGCGGGAATGTGTCTTATGAAATTCTGGAAGAAGATGACTTTATCTTAGTTTCCATCACGGCACCAACGCTTGATGTAGAACTGGAAACACCGACAGACGAGGACGCTGAGCCGGAAGTAATCGGTGAAGATGCTCCAGGCAAAGAAAACGAAGCATAAATGACACAAAAAAATAGGGACTGTCAGTCGACAGTCCCTATTTTTTTATTTAGCAGAGGCTTATGGTAAAATAGAAAGCAGCGAAAAGCAAAGGAAGAGTTATGATGAAGTTGATAATCGGGCTAGGGAATCCTGGCAAAACATATGCCGGAACACGGCACAATATCGGATTTGAAGTGGTCGATTTTTTGGCAGATAAGTGGAATGCCCCTTTGACGCAATCGAAATTCAAGGGAATGTACTCCATCATCCATCGGCCTGAAGGAAAAGTCATGCTGTTAAAGCCGCTTACTTATATGAATTTATCAGGCGAATGTGTTGGAGCTTTAATGGATTACTACGATATCGCTATTGAAGATATTGTGGTTATTTATGACGATTTAGATTTGCCGACCGGGCAACTTCGGCTGCGCCAAAAAGGCAGCGCCGGCGGTCATAATGGCATTAAATCGCTCATTCAACATTTAGGAAGCCAACAATTCAACCGGCTGCGCATTGGCATCGATCGTCCGCCTGCAGGCATGAAAGTGCCGGATTACGTATTGTCGCGGTTTTCAAAAGACGAAGCTCCGGAAGTAGCAGAAGCGGTCCAAAAAAGTGCCGACGCATGTGAATTCTGGTTGTCGAAACCGTTTATAGACGTCATGACCAAGTTCAACGGAGCATGATCTCGCTTTGGCGCAAATTGCGTTCAGAGCTTTTTTCTGTTTCTTTATCTTTTTTCTTGATTGAGATTCGCATGGCTTAACAAGAGGTATATCCCTTAATATAAAAAGTTTCACTTTTACCCGGAGAGGAGGAATCTTCATGGAACATATCTTACGAGCATTTTCAGAGGATTCTCATACAAAACGATTTATCGAAGATTTGAAAAAAGGACAGGACCATCAGCTGGTTTCAGGCCTTTCAGGCAGTGCCCGGTCGATTTTTTACCAGACGGTATGGGCGCAACTGGAAGAGCCTTTATTGATTGTTACACCGAATTTGCTGCATGCACAGCGCGTCTATGATGATTTGATTAAATTAATGGGCGAAGAAAATGTCCATTTGTATCCAGCTGACGAATTAATTGCTGCAGATATTTCATTTTCAGGGCCTGAACTCAGGGCCCACCGTATCGATACGCTCGATCATATGAAGAATATGGGCAAAGGCATCTACGTGACGCCGGTGGCCGGCATGCGGAAGCTTTTGCCATCAAAAGCACAATGGGACATTTCCACTCTGCATACGGCAGAAGGTGAAGAGCTTGATACGGAGCAATGGTTGTCAAAATTAGTGGCGATGGGGTATTCACGGACTTCAATGGTGACGACTCCAGGGGAATTTGCCCTGCGCGGCGGTATCCTTGATATTTATCCGTTAAATTTTGAGCACCCGGTACGCATTGAACTGTTTGATGTCGAGGTAGATTCCATTCGTTTGTTTTCGGCGGAAGATCAGCGCTCACTTGAGAAATTACGCTCACTTCGAATTTTGCCGGCAAGCGAGCTTGTGCTGTCGACGCTTCAACAGCGGAAACTGGCGGACAAGCTGGAAGACCAGTTAGCTCATACGTTGAAAAAGATAAAAGCCGATGATACAAAAGAAGCCTTGCTCATGCACATCCAGCACGATATCGACATGCTCCGGCAAGGAAATGTGCCGGATGGCGTGGCGAAATACGCAGCTTTGGTCGAAGAGCAATCGGCCTTTTTAGGCGATTACTTCCCTGAGAGCGGTTTTGTCTTTTTCGATGAACTGGGGCGCATCCAAGAAATGACAGAAACGCTGGAGCGGGAAGAAGGCGACTGGATTGTCTCGCTATTGGAAGAAGGCAAGTTTCTTCACGATGTCCACTTGGCGTACCCGTTCCGTGAAGTGCTGTCTCGTTTAAAACAGAAAATGACTTTTTTATCGCTTTTTGTCCGGACATTCCCGATGATATCAGTGAAGAAATCAGTGGCTTATTCAAGCAAGCCAATGCAGTCGTTCCATGGACAAATGAATTTATTAAAAGCGGAAGTCGAGCGCTGGGAGCTCGCGAAGTTCCGCGTCTTTATCGTGGCACCAGGCGAGGCGCGTCTGAAAAAAGTGCGTTCGGTGCTTGAAGATTACGGCATGGAAGCAGAAATAGCGGAAGCAGCTGCCGAACTGCAAGGCGGCAAAGTGTACTTGATCGACGGAGATTTAGCGAACGGTTTTGAAATACCGCTCCAGCGTTTTGCGGTTCTTACTGATTCTGAACTTTTCACCAAGCAAGCGAAGAAGAAATCACGTCCGCAAAAAATGACAAACGCGGAACGCATCAAAAGCTATTCCGAAATCAAGCCCGGCGATTACATTGTCCATGTCCATCACGGCATCGGGCGTTATGTCGGCATTGAAACGCTTGAAATCGGCGGCGTACACAAAGACTATCTGCATATTGTGTACAAAGCGGACGATAAATTGTTTGTGCCGGTCGATCAAATTGATTTGATTCAAAAATACATTGCTTCCGAAGAAAAAGAACCGAAACTGCATAAAATGGGCGGAGCGGAATGGCAAAAAACCCGTAAGAAAGTATCGGCTGCCGTTCAGGATATAGCGGATGATTTGATCAAGCTGTATGCGGAACGCGAAGCGCAAAAAGGCTATGCATTCTCAGAAGAGCAGGACATGCAGCGCCAGTTTGAAGCGGAATTCCCATATGAAGAAACTACCGATCAGTTGCGGTCGATTGCGGAAGTAAAGCGGGACATGGAAAAAGAACGCCCGATGGATCGCTTAATCTGTGGCGATGTAGGCTATGGGAAAACAGAGGTAGCGATTCGTGCTGCATTCAAAGCTGTATTGGATGGCAAGCAAGTGGCCTTTTTGGTGCCAACAACTATTCTTGCCCAACAGCATTTTGAAACAATGAGTGAGCGTTTTAAAGATTACCCGATTGAAGTCGGTTTAATGAGCCGATTCCGTTCGAAAAAACAGCAGACGGAGACGATCAAAGGCTTAAAAAATGGTTCGGTGGATGTGGTAATCGGCACACACCGGATTTTGTCGAAAGACTTGATATACAAAGATCTTGGGTTGCTCATCATTGATGAAGAGCAACGCTTTGGCGTTACCCATAAAGAAAAGATCAAGCAAATGAAGACCAATGTTGACGTGTTGACATTGACGGCAACGCCAATTCCACGGACGCTTCACATGTCGATGATCGGGGTGCGCGATTTGTCGGTTATCGAAACGCCGCCTGAAAACCGTTTTCCGGTGCAAAGTTATGTCATGGAATATAACGGCACGCTCGTACGTGAAGCGATTGAGCGGGAAATGGCACGCGGCGGCCAAGTGTTTTTCCTGTACAACCGGGTCGATGACATGACACGGAAAGTAGAAGAAATCCAAGCCTTGGTGCCGGAAGCTCGCGTCGGTTATGCGCACGGTCAAATGACTGAGCGGGAGTTGGAATCAGTCATTATAAGCTTTTTGGACGGCGACTATGATGTGCTCGTGACGACAACCATCATTGAAACGGGCATTGATATTCCAAACGTCAATACGTTGATCATCCATAACGCCGACCGCATGGGCTTGTCCCAGCTTTACCAGCTGCGCGGGCGCGTCGGCCGGTCGAGCCGGGTGGCCTATGCCTATTTCATGTACCAGCGGGATAAAGTATTGACAGACGTAGCGGAAAAACGTTTGATGGCCATCAAAGAATTTACCGAACTTGGTTCCGGATTCAAGATTGCCATGCGCGACTTGACGATCCGCGGAGCCGGCAATTTGCTCGGTTCGCAGCAACATGGGTTTATTGACTCTGTCGGCTTTGATCTGTATTCGCAAATGTTGAAAGAAGCGGTGGAAGAACGCCAGACAGGCATCAAAAAAGAAGAAATACCGGAAATCGAGATTTCTTTGGATATCGATGCTTATATCCCGGACTCTTATATTAGCGATGGCTACCAGAAAATCCAGATGTACAAACGGGTGAAAGGCATCGAGACGGCAGAAGAAGTGGACGAGCTGCAAGACGAGCTGATCGACCGCTTCGGCGACATGCCGCTTGAAACCGACCGTCTCCTGCGCATTGCCCGCATGAAAGTCTGGGCACGCATGGTAGGAGTAGAGTCGATCAAGCAAAACGGAAAGATTGTTTCGATTCGCCTAAGCGAAAAAGGGACGTCTGCTGTTAATGGCGGGAAATTGGTGGAAGACTCCGCCAAGTTTGGCCGGGCAGTTGGCTTCAGCATGGCTGGCCAACAACTAGTCATGACAATCGACGAAAACAAAACCACAAAGCACCATCCTTTCGATGTGCTTGAAGGCATGATGCAATTTCTGCCGGAATCGCTCCGGGAGGAAAGGTCGATTAGTTAATTTTCAATGGGAATGAGTGAATCCGGTGAACAATGAAGGCACAATGAAATCGTTTATGAAAGGCGCAGTCCTTCTGACGCTGGCAAGCTTGATTGTTAAGTTGCTCAGCGCGGTGTACCGGGTACCTTTTCAAAATATGGTCGGTGATCACGGATTCTATATTTACCAGCAAGTTTATCCGTTTGTTGGCATTTTTAGCATTTGGACATCATACGGTTTTGCGGTGGCGGTATCAAAAGTGATGGCAGACCATGAACCGCATCACCATGCTGCCATTTTGCGCACTGCTTTTGGCTGTATAACCGCTATTTCGGTGTTGTTCTTTGCTTTTTTGTTTTTCGGTTCAGGCCTGTTGTCGGACTGGATGGGGGATGAAAAGCTCAGCGGGTTGCTGAAGGTCAGTGCATTTGCCATTCTCTTAATGCCGCCGCTCGCTGTCGTGAAAGGCTATTTCCAGTCGCATAATTTGATGGAACCAGTCGCGTATGCACAAGTATCGGATCAAGCTGTCCGTATATCGGTCATTTTACTTGGCACATGGATTCTTGTTTCAAGCGGTGCTTCTCTATATGCTGCAGGACAAATGGCGATTTTCGGGACTGTGGCAGGCGGCATAGCAGGTCTCTTGCTGTTGATTTGGTATTTTCGAAAAAGCTTTACCGCTCTGCCAAAGCCTGTTCCGATTCAGAAAGGACCGATTTTGAGAAAAATTATGGCCATCAGCTTTAGTATCAGCATGGGTTCGCTCCTGCTCCTATTTTTCCAACTGGTGGATTCGTTTACGGTTTTCCGGTTGCTGACAGAAAGCGGAGTGGGGCGTATGGCGGCAATGGAGCAAAAAGGCATCTATGACCGCGGCCAGCCGCTTGTCCAGTTCGGCCTGTTAATTGCGACTTCGCTGTCGCTTGCAATCGTTCCGCTTATTGCCCATATGTCCAAAAAGCAAAGCGGCCGCTCCGCCAATCTGTACGTCCAATTGGCATTTCGCACCTCATTCCTGTTTGCTTTTGCAGCAGCGGTGGGACTAACATTCGTCATGCCCTACGTCAACGAAGCGCTGTTTCAAACGCGGGAAGAATCATTTGCACTCATTGTGTTCAGTTGGCAGATCGTTTGGATGTCACTGCTGCTTGTCATGAACGCTATGCTTCAAGGCGTTGGGAAAACAAAATTGCCGGCGCTGCTTCTCGTAGGAGGGGTGCTGATTAAAATTGCCTGCAATTGGCTGCTGATACCGGCATGGGGCATTACAGGTGCAGCGGTTGCGGGAAATATCGCACTCTGTTTTATCTCTGTCCGCTTGATTTGGTATTTTAAAAAAGTCTGGCCACTGCATTTTGCGCCGTTCCGTTATTACGGTTGGTTGTTTACTGCCTCATTTGCAATGTCAGCAGTTGTGGTCTTATGGGCCTTATTGTCTGATTGGGTATTGTTTGATGGCCTTCCAAGCCGGTTGTCTGCTTTATTTACAACGCTTACGGCAGTGCCGCTCGGAGCTTTTGTCTTTTTGCTTATTATTGCAAAGAGCCGCATCGTTACGGAAAAGGAATGGTACATCATTCCGTTCGGCCGCAAAATGGCTGGCCTTCAATTAGCTATAAATTCTAGAAGAAAAAGGTGATCACCTATGAATACCATTCATATCATCGGCCTCGGGGCAGGGGATTTGGATCAATTGCCGTTGGGTGTCTATAAAAGTTTGAAAAAAGCGGAAAGGCTTTATGTTCGGACAGCAGATCATCCGGTGTTGGCGGAATTGGCCGAAGAAGGCGTAACGTTTACCAGCTTTGACGCCGTTTATGAAAAACACGATGCATTTGAACCAGTTTATGCAGAGATTGCCGCAACGCTTATCAAGATGGCGAAAGACGAAAAAGTGGTTTACGCAGTACCCGGACATCCTCTTGTGGCAGAACAAACTGTCCAAAACTTAATCGAAGCTGAGAAAAATGGCGATTGCCGCTTAAGCATCGAAGGCGGCCACAGCTTTTTGGATGCCCTGTTCGGGGCGCTCCGTATCGATCCAATTGAAGGATTTCAATTGGTTGATGGCACGGAAATGAAAAGCGGCCAGTTGAACATGACGCAGCACCTTTTAATTGCCCAAGTGTATGACTCATTCAGCGCATCTGAAGTGAAATTGACGCTGATGGAAAAATACCCGGACGATTATCCGGTAACGATTGTCACCGCCGCAGGTTCTGCAGCGGAATCGCTTCGTACCGTACCTCTTTATGAACTTGACCGCAGCACAGAAGTGAATAATTTGACGACCGTGTATGTGCCGCCGGCAAAAGACCATATGCAGCGCTTGCGGGAGTGGCAGACGTTCCGTGATATTGTGGCGGTGCTCAGAAGCCCGGACGGCTGTCCGTGGGACCGGGAGCAGACGCATGAATCCTTGAGCCCTTACTTGATTGAAGAAGCGCACGAGCTGTTGCAGGCAATACGTGAGGAAGATGATGAAGCGGTGGCAGAAGAACTCGGCGATGTGCTCCTGCAAATTTTCCTGCATGCCCAAATCGGCCAAGACAATGGCTATTTCCAGCTTGAAGATGTGCTGGAAGCGGTCAGTGCAAAAATGATCCGCCGGCATCCGCATGTTTTCGGCGATGTCCAGGTTTCCGGTTCTGATGACGTGCTCGCCAATTGGCAAGCCATCAAAGCAGAGGAAAAGCCAACATCCGCTTCATTGCTTGAAGGGCAGGAACGTTTCAGTTCCTCGCTTATGACCTCATACAACTACCAGAAAAAAGCGGCGAAAGTCGGCTTCAGCTGGCCGGATGCGGAAGGCGCCTGGGAAAAATTCCAGGAAGAGCTGCAGGAGTTCCAGGCAGAAGTGGCGAAAGGATCAAAAGACCGCCAATTAGACGAGCTTGGGGACTTATTATTTACGCTGGTCAATATTGCCCGGTTCTTTGATTTGTCGCCGGAAGAAGCAATGCTTCACGCAAACCGGAAATTCCAACAGCGCTTCGGCTATGTGGAAAAACGGGTGAACGAAGGTACGGGTGACTTTGGCGATTACACGCTCGAGCAGCTTGATGAATTTTGGAACGAAGCCAAACACTTGGCACGAAAGGAAGAGGACAAATGAGACTCGATAAATTTTTAAAAGTTTCGCGCTTGATCAAGCGCCGGACATTAGCGAAAGAAGTGGCCGACCAAGGGCGAATCACTGTAAACGGTACAAAAGCGAAAGCCAGCTCCGTCATCAAGGTAAACGACGAACTGCAAATCCGCTTTGGCCAAAAAGTGGTGACCGTCCGCGTTGACTTATTGAAAGAAAACGCGAAAAAAGAAGAAACCGCCAATATGTATACCATCTTGAAAGAAGAGAAGCTTGAAAAAATCGAACCGCAGTTTATCGATGACGAAGCGTAAGAGTTGCGCCGGACGCCTTAGAGTTTTTTTCAACTATAAAATAAACTAAAAAGCTGTTCCATCACCCAAAGGGCGTTGGAACAGCTTTTTCTATATTAATTATTCAATAACGCTACCAATAAGGCCTTTTGTGCGTGCAGGCGGTTTTCGGCTTCCTGGAAGATTACCGAGTTTGGGCCTTCCAATACGCCAGTCGTTACTTCTTCTTCACGGTGGGCAGGCAAGCAGTGCATGAAAATGTAATTTGGATTTGCATGCTGGACAAGCGCTTCGTTGACTTGGAAATTTTTGAAATGCTCTAAGCGTTCCAATGCTTCTTGTTCTTGGCCCATGCTAGCCCACACATCGGTGTAAATGACATCAGCCCCGGTGACCGCTTCAACAGGGTCTGCCGTTACGTGAATGATAGCGCCAGTTTCTTTTGCGAATTTTTGTGCCAATGCCACCATTTCCAGTTTCGGGCTGTATCCAGCAGGTGCGGCAACTGTAATGTCCATACCGACTTTTGCCGCACCGATCATCAAGGAATTCGCCATATTATTGCCGTCTCCGATATATGCCATTTTCTTGCCTTGCAGCGAGCCGAACTGTTCCTGGATCGTTAAAAGGTCCGCCAAAACTTGGCACGGATGGAAGTCATCGGTCAGTCCATTGATCACAGGGATAGAACTGTTGTCTGCCAGCTCCTGGACTGTTTCCTGTTCAAACGTACGGATCATGATGCCATCCAAATAACCTGACAAAACGCGCGCTGTATCGGCGATTGTTTCCCCGCGCCCCATCTGAATATCGCGTGTGCTCAAATACATGGCATGTCCGCCAAGCTGCAGCATGCCGGCTTCAAAAGAAACGCGTGTACGTGTCGAAGATTTTTCGAAAATCATGCCAAGCACTTTGTTTTGCAATAAAGGTGCATATTTGTTTTCAGGCTTTTTCAGTTCCGAAGCAAGCGACAGCAAGTCCAGTATTTCCTGCGAGCTATAATCCTTCAGCGATAATAGGTGTTTTTGGCTGATTTTTGGGGCAAACGTTGAAGTCATTGTCATTTTACAAGCACTCCTTTGGTTGGGCCATGCACGGCATGGACATAATTTTCAAAAGCGTCGACCGTTTCTCCGCGTGTCCACACGTGAAGGCGATGAATAGCGGCAAGAGACGCTTGGACTTTATCCGGGTTCGGCGTCAAATCAATATAAGCTGTTTTCGAATCGGTTTTCAGCCACTCTTTGAATGGCAAGTCGGCTTCTGTAAAAAATGTAAAACCTCGTGATTCCCAGAAGGATTTATCAATAAAGCCGAGTGACGGCTCAGTGGCAAAAACGGTCCCGCCAGACTGCAAATCTGCCAGTTGCTGAGAAGCGCCTTTTAATGCTTTGTACATAGCGATTGATGCATCGCTATCAGAGCCGATTACTTCTCCGGTAGACATCATTTCAGGAGACAGAACTGGTGAAAGCCCTGGAAGCTTAATGTGCGAAAAAACCGGTGCTTTGACTGTGAAGTCAGGCTGTCCGTTGTACAATTTGTCGATGCCAAGTTCCTCGAAAGAGGCGCCGAGCATCAAGGCGGTAGCCAGCTGGACGAGCGGAACGTCTGTCACTTTAGAACTGATTGGCACAGTCCGTGATGCCCGTGGGTTGATTTCCATGACAAACAATTGGTCTTGCTCGTAAACGAATTGGATGTTGAACAAGCCTTTGTAGTCCATGTTTTTCGCGATATGCCGGGCCGTATCGGCCAGTTTGTCCAGCGCAGCTTGCGTTAAGGAAATTGGCGGCGTGATGGAAATGCTGTCGCCCGAGTGTACGCCAGTACCTTCAATATGTTCAAAGATAGCCGACACCCATACGTTTTCGCCGTCCGATAAAATATCCGCTTCCGCTTCTTTTCCGGTGATGAAATGGTCGACCAATATCGGGAAAGTCATTGTCATCTTCTGGAGCCATGCAGCAAGTTCTTGTTCACTATGCAAAACGGTCATGCCTTTGCCGCCAATCACATAGGACGGGCGCAGCAGCACTGGATAGCCGAGCTGTTCGGCATAGGCCGCGACTTCGGACGCTTCGCTTGCTGTGAAACTAGGGATGGACGGCAGCCCAATTGATTCAAGGAAGGCGTAAAAGCGGTCGCGGTCTTCCATTTGGTCAAGAATGTCAACAGCAGAGCCGAGAATGGTAATGCCTGCTTGTTCCAGTTCTGCCGCCACATTGAGTGATGTCTGGCCGCCGAACTGGGCAATTACTTGAGTGATGCCTTCAAAATCCAGCACATTTAAAATGTCTTCCGTAGTCAATGGTTCGAAATACAGCGCATCCGCCACTTCGTAATCCGTACTGACAGTTTCGGGGTTGTTGTTGATCATGATGGCTTCATAGCCCAACTTTTGCAAAGCTAAAATGCTGTGGACGCAGCAATAATCAAATTCAATGCCTTGGCCGATGCGGATTGGGCCAGATCCGATAACTGCCACTTTTTTTCGGTTCACGGAGCGTTCATCAGAAGAGCCGGTCCATGTGGAATAGAAATAGTTTGTCTGCGAGCGGAACTCCGCTGCGCAAGTGTCGATGACCCGATAAGCCGGAAGCAAGTTCCAGCATTTTCGCTGTCCCCAAATCTCAGAAGCGGAAATGCCCCATATGGCCGCCAATTGCTGATCGCTGAATCCAAGCGCTTTTGCTTCGAGCAGCCGCTTAGGCGTCATGCTGTTCCATGTCAGCTTCTGCAAATTTTGCCATTCATCAACGATGCGTGATAAAACATACAGGAAATACGGGGAGATTGCAGTTGCGTCATGCAAGTCTTCCATGCTTTTGCCGCGGATCAGCAATTCAAGTAAGACGAAAAGCCGGCGGTCATCCGCTTCGATGGCCAGCTGTTCCAGCTCCTCTGTCGGTACATCGGCAAGTGCAGGCAGCCGGAAGCCGTCAAGTGGGATGTCGAGAGAACGGATAGCTTTCTGGAACGCTGCTTCCATGCTTCGCTCAATTGCCATCACTTCGCCGGTCGCTTTCATTTGCGTGCCAAGCTTGCGGTTGGCGTTTTGGAATTGATCGAATGGCCAGCGTGGAATCTTCACCACTGCATAATCCAATGCCGGTTCAAAGCTTGCGAATGTTGTACCGGTTACCGGGTTTTTCAGTTCGGCAAGACTATAGCCGACCGCAAGTTTTGCGGCGATTTTGGCAATCGGATAGCCGGTCGCCTTAGATGCAAGGGCTGAAGAGCGGCTGACCCGGGGATTGACTTCGATCAAGTAATAAGCGGATGTTTCCGGATGCAAAGCGAATTGCACATTGCACGCACCGATAATGCCTAGCGCATCGATAATGTTGATGGCAGAAGTGCGCAGCATATGGTATTCCCGGTCTGTCATGGTCTGGCTCGGAGCCACTACAATCGAATCGCCGGTATGGACGCCGACCGGGTCCATATTTTCCATATTGCAGACGGTGATGCAAGTGCCATTTGCATCGCGCATCACTTCATATTCGATTTCCTTGAAACCGGCAATGCTTTTTTCAACAAGGCATTGTTGAATTGGGCTAGCGCTGAGCCCCTGTGTGACAAGAGATATGTAGGTCTCTTCATCTTGGGCGATGCCGCCTCCAAAGCCACCAAGAGTATAGGCCGGGCGGACGATGAGCGGATAGCCGACTTGTCCGGCAAACTCCAGCGCACTGTCAGTGGAATAAACGATGTCGCTGCTCGGTACCGGTTCACCGAGCTTGTTCATCAACGAGCGGAATTGTTCGCGGTCTTCTGCTTGTTTGATGGAAGCGATGTTGGTGCCAAGAAGCGCAACTCCGTATTTCGATAAAATGCCGGCCTCGGACAAAGCCATCGCGAGATTCAATCCGGTTTGGCCGCCGACTGTTGCCAGCAGTCCGTCCGGGCGTTCCGCTTCAATGATGGCTGTTACATTTTCCACGGTTAAAGGTTCAAAATAAACTTTATCTGAAACGGTTTTATCGGTCATGATTGTGGCGGGGTTGTTATTGACCAATACCACATGGAGGCCTTCTTCTTTCAATGCTCTGCAAGCTTGTGTACCGGAATAATCAAATTCAGCGGCTTGTCCAATAACGATGGCGCCTGAACCGATGACCAATACTTTTTTAATGCCTTGTTGTTTAGGCATGAATTTTCACCTTCTTTTTCTGTTGGATCGCCAAAATAAATTGGTCGAATAATTCAAGATGCTCAGCAGGACCGGGCGCTGCTTCCGGATGGAACTGTACCGTCATCAAGGGAAGCGCCGGATGATACAGGCCTTCAATGCTGCTGTCGTTGACGTTTGTGTAAAGAACAGCAAGCGGCGTTTGCCCAAGGCTTGCTTCCTCTACTACATAACTATGGTTTTGGGAGCTCATACTGACTTGTCCGGTTTTAAGATTCATTACCGGATGGTTGGCTCCTCGGTGGCCGTATGGCAATTTTGCTGTTTTCGCCCCAAAAGCAGAAGCCAGTACTTGATGTCCAAGACAAATGCCGAATGAAGGATAGCGTTCTGCCCAATCCCTGTAAACGGGGAAGAGGGCTTCGAGCGCAGCGGGATCTCCCGGACCGTTTGAAAACAACAAACCGTCCACTTGCAAGGCATCCAATTTTTCGGTTGATATGGTGTGAGGCAGGATGCTGACTTTACAGTTTCGCTGCAGCAATTCCTCCAGTATGGAAGATTTGTAGTGAAAGTCGATTAGTCCGATATGTGGATGTCCTTCTCCTGATTGAACAACCTCCTGTTGTTTTTGCTCATCGGCAAAAAACTGGGTCTGTATAGGTTTCCATACGTCCGGAAGCGCTCCTGCAGGGCTCAAATGCGATTGCATGGTGCCGGCTTCGCGCACCATTTTGATAATGGAGCGCGTATCAGCGCCGCTTAATATCGGAACACCAGCACGTTTAGCAAATTCAGCAAGTGCCATGGCGCCTTTTTCAATCGGCCCCTCGTATAGCTCTGCGACGACGATGCCGGCAGCTTGAATTTTTTTTGACTGAATATGTTTTGCCTGGATGCCGTATTGCCCAATTAATGGATAAGAAAAGACGACGATTTGGCTTTTGTAAGATGGATCGGTCAATACCTCTTCATAGCCCGTCATTCCGGTATAAAATACAACTTCACCTTGGATTTCCGTATCAATGCCGTGCCAATGTCCTGTAAATGTTTGCCCATTTGAAAGTGTCAGCATGCCTGACATAATTTCACACTCCATTTCTTTTATTCATTGATAATGCATATTTATAAATCCTCTTTTTCGTGAAAACAGTATCTTATTAATAAAACAAACAAGATGCCTCTAGTAGGTTGTATTATAGAACTGCATAAAAATTAAGTCAATAGTATTTTTATAAATGTATATGAATAAAATAAAAATGGGCTTTCCAGGTGGTTTGCGGGAAAAATAGTAAGAACTGCAAAAAAAACTTATAAAAATTCATCTTTTCATGTATAATGGCATCAAAGTCAGTCGGAGGGGGGGAAACAAGTCATGGGTTTGAAGAGAGAAACAAAAGCGGAAGGTCGCGAAGTCACTTCAATTCGCAATGACTATGTCCGCTCGGTCGAACGCCAAGAGCAGCGCCAGAAAGCTCATAAAGTCCGGCTGTTTAGACGGCTGTCGGTTTTCGGGTTACTTGTCGTATTGACCAGTATATGGATCGGCTCGACACTTCATGCTCAATCACAGACTCTTTCTGAAAAAGAACAGCTGCATAAAGAAGCGCTGGTCACACTTCAGGAAGTGGAGCAAGAGCAGGAGAAATTAAAAGAACAAATTGTTCTATTAAATGATGACGAATATTTAGCGAAACTTGCCCGTAAAGAATACTTTTTATCCGAAGATGGAGAAATTATTTTTACGGTTCCAAAAACAGAAGAAAAAGCCGATGAAAAAGAGTAGTCAGTTGACACTCTTTTTTTCATGGTTATAATTAAAAGTGGGAATAGTCCCGTTTATAACGTTTATATGACACTGGAATAGAGTCATCTTAATTTTTAAGGAGGAGCATTTTTTTTATGTCGATTGAAGTAGGTAGCAAGTTAGAAGGAAAAGTTACAGGTATTACAAATTTCGGAGCGTTCGTTCAGCTTCCGACTGGTGCAACTGGCCTCGTGCATATAAGTGAAGTCGCTGACAATTATGTCAAAGACATCAATGACCACCTTAAAGTTGGCGAAATGGTTGAAGTTAAAGTGATGAATGTAGAAGCAGACGGCAAAATCGGCCTTTCCATTCGCAAAGCGAAACCGCAGCCAGAAGGCGCAACAACAACTGCTCGTCCACAACGTCCACGCCCAAGCAATAATCGTTCATTCGAACGCGCGCCAAAAGAAAATTTTGAAACAAAAATGGCGAAATTCTTGAAAGACAGTGAAGAAAACATTTCGACTTTGAAACGTGCTACAGAATCTAAGCGTGGCGGCCGTGGTGCAAGAAGAGGATAACTTGCTAGCTGTTTTAATGGCATAGGAAAATGCTTCGATACAGCTGAACAAATTTAAATTAGAACGCTTCTCACCAGGGAAGCGTTTTTTTTATCAAAAAATTTGTTGGGAGTGTGAGAAGGATGGAGAAAACTCAAGTGCTGGAAGCCTACAAGGAGTATGAAGTTTACTTGGCGTCACTTCAAACCGCAATCCAAGATGAAAAAGTAGCCCATACTCCGTTTACGGAAGGCAAATGGTCCGTTGCCCAAATCGTCATGCATCTCGCTGAATGGGATCGCTTTGTCCGGGAGGAACGCCTTCCTCAGATGAAAGAAGACGCCAACATTGAAGGATTTGAAGATGTCGATGAATTTAATCGGAAAGCGGTAGAAGGCGTCGAAGAAATGAAATTCCCCAAAATTCTAGCTCATGCTCAGCAAGAACGGGCTTTGCTGCGGCAAGCCATTGAAGGAATGGATGAGTCCAATTGGCATGCCCGCTTTACGGCTGGCGGCAAAGAAACTTCCCCGTCGGATTATTTTGCTGGAATGCTTGAGCACGACCATCACCACATCGAGCAAATCAACTCTTTTTTAACGTAAAAAAAAGCAGCGCCCAAAAGGGACACTGCTTTAAAGAAAAATTAAAATGGCGGCAGAGGGGATCGAACCCCCGACCTTACGGGTATGAACCGTACGCTCTAGCCAGCTGAGCTACGCCGCCTTGTTCAAGCGAACTTTAATAGCATACTATCGAACAGAAAATGTGTCAACGAAATTTTTAAAAGTTTTTGCTTGGCACATGGATCTTTGAAACGGAATGCAGGTTTTTAGAGGTGAAGAAATGAAAAGTTTTTCAGAAAAAGTGTACCGCCATCTTTCAGTGCATCACTTGTTCAATCCGGGAGACCGGGTGCTGGTCGCTTGTTCTGGAGGAATCGATTCGGTTGTACTGCTGCATTTTCTAACGTCTCAACAAGCGGTTCTTGGCATTTCAGTAGCCGCAGTACATGTCAATCATATGCTTCGAGGAAAAGAATCGCTCGAGGACCGTTTTTTTACTGAACAGCTTTGTGCAAAGTGGAATGTACCTTGCTTTAGTCGTGATATTCCGGTTCCGGATATTTTAGAATCTGGCGGAGGCAATAAGCAGCAAGTGTGCCGAGAAGAGCGCTACGCGTATTTTTCCGCAATTATGCGAGAGGAAAAAGCGAACAAGCTAGTGACTGCCCATCATGCTGATGACCAGCTTGAAACCATTTTAATGGCAGGCATAAAAGGGACGCTGCAGTCCGGCTCTTTCGGCATGCCGACTAGCCGGTCATTTAGCGATGGTGATTTGGTCCGGCCGCTGCTTGCGGTAACAAAAGACGAGATTCACCGCTATGCTTTGGAGTTTGGCCTTTCTTACCAGGAAGACCCAAGCAACAATCAGCCGATTTATACAAGAAATCGCATCCGCCAATCTGTGTTGCCTCTGTTGAAGCAAGAAAACGGCAATGTTTCAGCTCATTTCGTGGAACTTGCGGAAACGATGCAGGAAGATCAACGGTATTTGATGGAGTTGGCTAAAGAGAAACTGCAGCAATTGGTCGAATATGAAGAAAGTGGTTTTTCGTTATCAGTTGAAAAATTCAGCCAAGAGGCACTTGCTTTACAAAAAAGACTGGTTCTACTACTATTAAACTATCTATATAATGAGAAGCAAGTTGCTATTACTAAGCAGCTCGCCGACCAAGTGCGGCATCTGATGCACAGTTCAGCGGGTACAGTTTTTTTGCACTTGCCGCAAAATTGTATGATGGTTCGCCAATATGACCGGGTGTATTTCAGCCGGCAGCCGATTGGTGAAATGGCAGCAAAAGATTCTTTAATCATTACAGACGACTGGTCTTCAGAAGTGAACGGCTTTCGTTACAAAGCAATGCCACTCAAAAAAGTGAAGCAACAGGCCGATGCGGATTTTTGGTATTTTTCTGCTCCGGACGAGGTTGTGCTGACGATGCGAACCCGTAAGCCGGGTGACCGCATCTATCTTCCGGGGATGGTGGGAGCGAAAAAAGTGGCCCGCCTCATGATTGACGAAAAAGTCCCGGTCTCCAAAAGAGATAGTTGGCCGGTCATCGCGACAGCAAGTGGAGAAATTTTGCTTGTTCCCGGGATTCGCCCGTCCAAACTTGTTAGCCGAACTGAGCGCATTGAAGATAATTGGGTATTGATCGAGCAACAGGTCAAGGCCGCAAAAAGCGGATTATAGGAGGTCCACCATGTTAGAGAAAGACATTGAAGAAGTATTAATCTCTGAAGAAAGCCTGCAAGCGAAAGCGCGGGAGCTTGGAGAAGTGTTAGCGCGTGATTATCAAGACAAGTATCCATTGGCTATTGGTGTATTAAAAGGTGCAATGCCATTTATGGGCGACTTGATGAAGCGCATGGATAGCTATGTTGAAATGGATTTTATGGATGTTTCGAGTTATGGCAATGCAACCGTCTCTTCAGGAGAAGTTAAAATTGTCAAAGACTTAAATACGAGCGTGGAAGGGCGCGACCTTCTTATTATTGAAGACATCATCGACAGTGGGTTGACGCTTAGTTATTTGGTGGACTTGTTCAAATACCGCAAAGCAAATTCTATTAAAATCGTTACATTGCTTGACAAGCCTTCCGGCCGTAAGGTGGATTTGAAGGCGGATTACATTGGCTTTGAAGTTCCAGACGCTTTTGTTGTTGGATACGGGTTGGATTATGCTGAGAAATACCGCAATTTGCCGTATATCGGCATTCTTAAGCCTTCGGTTTACAGCGGAGAACAAGAATAGACAAAAGACGTTCACAGTCTGTTAATTTAGCCTGATGAACAAAGGCTTTTCGTTGTACGCTCAAATGTTACTGTGTTAGTATTTAGTATAGTTTTAAGGGAAATTTTGTGAGGAGGCTCGGGATGAACCGAATATTTCGATACACTATATTTTATCTGCTGATTTTCCTTGTTATTATCGGGATTTTGGGGACGTTTAACAGCAGCAACCAACCGACCGAAAATATAGGATACGATGAATTTTTGACGGCTTTAACAACTGGTAACATCGATGAAGTTACCATTCAGCCAAACCAGATGGTTTATGAAGTAATGGGGAAATTGTCTACTGCCGAAACTGATGAAGACACATTTGTTACCAATATTCCAATGGAAAATGAAGCGCTGCTAACAGAGATAGATAATGCCGCTCTTGACACTAATGTCCAAGTAGATTACTTGCCTGCTCCGCAAACAAGCGGCTGGGTTCAGTTCTTTACGGGGATCATTCCATTCATTATCATTTTCATCCTCTTCTTCTTCTTGCTTAACCAATCACAAGGCGGCGGTGGCGGTCGTGTGATGAACTTCGGTAAAAGTAAAGCGAAGCTGTACGATGACCAGAAACACAAGGTCCGCTTCCCGGATGTTGCGGGAGCAGATGAAGAGAAACAAGAACTGGTTGAAGTTGTTGATTTCTTGAAAGACCCCCGCAGATTTGCCGATATCGGCGCCCGCATTCCAAAAGGGATTTTGCTTGTCGGACCTCCGGGTACCGGTAAAACCCTTTTAGCCCGTGCAGTTGCCGGGGAAGCAGGCGTTCCTTTCTTCTCGATCAGTGGTTCCGATTTTGTTGAAATGTTTGTCGGAGTCGGGGCATCCCGAGTTCGCGATTTGTTTGAAAACGCTAAGAAAAACTCGCCTTGTATTATTTTCATTGATGAAATTGATGCAGTCGGACGCCAACGTGGCGCAGGCCTTGGTGGCGGACACGATGAACGCGAACAAACACTCAACCAGCTATTGGTTGAAATGGATGGTTTCGGCGCAAATGAAGGAATCATTATCATCGCGGCGACAAACCGCCCCGATATTTTGGATCCAGCCCTTCTTCGCCCAGGCCGTTTTGACCGCCAAATCACAGTTGGCCGTCCGGATGTAAAAGGACGCGAAGAGGTATTGAAAGTTCATGCACGCAACAAGCCACTTGATGATTCGGTGGATATGAAAGCAATCGCTCAACGTACGCCTGGTTTCTCAGGTGCTGATTTGGAAAACTTATTGAACGAAGCGGCTCTTGTTGCTGCCCGACGCAGTAAGTTGAAAATCGACATGTCCGATATCGACGAAGCAACAGACCGCGTTATTGCCGGTCCTGCTAAAAAGAATCGAGTCATTTCGAAAAAAGAACGCAATATCGTGGCATTCCACGAATCTGGGCATACCGTTGTCGGCTTAATTCTCGACGATGCTGATATCGTCCATAAAGTGACGATCGTCCCTCGCGGACAAGCTGGCGGATATGCGGTAATGCTTCCGAGAGAAGACCGTTACTTCATGACGAAGCCGGAATTGCTCGATAAAATTGCCGGATTGCTTGGCGGCCGGGTTGCGGAAGATATCGTATTTGGCGAAGTTTCTACTGGTGCCCATAACGATTTCCAACGCGCAACTGCAATTGCCCGCAGCATGGTGACGGAATACGGTATGAGTGACAAAATCGGGCCGCTTCAATTTGGCCAGGCGCAAGGCGGAAATGTCTTCTTGGGCCGCGATTTCAACTCTGACCAAAACTATTCAGATGCTATTGCATTCGAAATCGATCAGGAAATCCAACGCATTATCAAAGAGCAGTACATTCGCACAAAAGAAATCTTGACAGAAAACAAAGATCTTCTTGAATTGATTGCGACGACACTCCTTGAAGTGGAAACATTAGATGCTGCCCAAATCCTTCACTTGAAAGAGCACGGCACACTTCCTGAACGTTCATACGAAGCGTTGAATGGCGAATTCGAAAAGAACGTTGACTTGAAAAAAGAAAAGGTTAATCCTGATATTACGGGTGCCCCGAGCGATCCTTCGTCTGGCGACTTGCCAAAAGAAGGCCAACCAAGCGGAACTAGAGGCCCAATTCAAGAAAACCGAAAATAAGCAGTACTATAGGTTGATTGTCTATTTCCTAAAAGGGGAAAGGCGATCAACCTTTTTTCTTTTCAAAGAGTTGTGGTATGATGTGTTGGAAAATCGTCGATAAATGAGGTCGGATTATGATTTTAGTATTGGATATAGGAAATACCAATATCGTGTTGGGGGTCTTCGACCGAGGTCGATTGATGCACCATTGGCGGATGGAAACGCTTCGCCACAAAACCGAAGATGAATATGGTATTCAAATTAAAGCGTTTTTGATTGACGCAGAGGTGGCGGTTGCCGATATTGACGGCATCATCATGTCTTCCGTTGTTCCGCCGATCATGTTTTCGCTTGAAAAAATGTGCCAAAAGTATTTTTACTTGAAACCATTAATCGTCGGTCCGGGTATAAAAACCGGATTGAATATCAAGTATGACAATCCGCGTGAAGTGGGAGCGGACCGGATCGTTAACGCTGTTGCGGCCATCCAAGATTACGGATCTCCATTAATCATTGTGGATTTTGGGACAGCAACTACGTACTGCTATATTGATGAAAAACAGCAATATATGGGCGGTGCCATTGCGCCGGGAATTGCCATTTCAACAGAAGCGCTCTACAACCGGGCATCAAAATTGCCGCGCATTGAAATTGCACGGCCGGAAAACGTAGTCGGCAAAAATACAGTATCGGCCATGCAAGCTGGAATCGTTTACGGGTATGTCGGCCAAGCGGAAGGCATCGTGAGCCGCATGAAAGCGCAAAGCAAACGTACTCCTACTGTGGTCGCAACTGGAGGACTCGCCTCTTTAATTGCCAAAGAGTCCAATGTGATTGATAAAGTCGATCCTTTTTTAACTTTGAAAGGGCTATACTATATATATAAACGCAACCAAGCGTAAGGAAAGGAAAGGTAGATATGGGAGATTACTTAGTTCGCGGCCTTGGTTTTGACGGCAGTGTCCGTGCTTTTGCAGTGGACAGCACGCAAACTGTCGGCGAAGCGCAGCGCCGCCATATGACGTGGCCGACTGCTACTGCGGCACTCGGGCGGGCGATGACCGGTGGAGTCATGTTAGGGGCCATGTTGAAAGGAGACAATAAAGTAACGGTTAAAATTGAAGGTGGCGGGCCAATTGGAGCTATTCTGGTAGACAGCGATGCAAAAGGTGGCGTGCGGGGTTATGTCACTAACCCGCAAACGCATTTTGATTTGAATAAAAGCGGCAAGTTGGACGTGCGCCGTGCAGTCGGAACAGAAGGCATGTTATCTGTGGTAAAGGATTTGGGGCTGCGTGATAACTTCACCGGTCAAACCCCGATTGTTTCAGGTGAAATCGCCGAAGATTTTACGTATTACTTCGTTGTGTCGGAACAAGTGCCTTCATCCGTGGGACTAGGTGTATTAGTTGATACAGACAACTCTGTGCTGGCTGCAGGCGGCTTCATTATCCAATTGATGCCAAACACAGACGAAGAAACGATTGAACTGATTGAAAAGCAATTGGCCCAAATTCAGCCTGTTTCGATGATGATCCAGCGCGGACTGTCGCCAGAAGAAGTGCTGGAAGAAGTGCTGGGAAAAGGGAATGTCCAGATATTAGATAAAATGCCGGTGAGCTTTGAATGCAATTGTTCAAAAGAACGTTTTGCAAATGGAATCCTGGGGCTTGGCCAACAAGAAATTCAGGAAATGATCGAACAAGATGGAATGGCAGAAGCACAATGCCATTTTTGTTTGGAGACATACCATTATTCCCAAAAGGAATTAGAAGCGTTCATCAATGAGCTTCAATCATAACCGCAACCGCCCTCCGTCTTTACCGGCAGATGGGGGACGGCCTAGAAGGCGTTTGAAAACAAAGCCGCTTCTTGTTCTTTTATTGATTTTATTTGTCGGCAATCTTCTGTGGTTTATTGCATGGCTGATTCCAAACCAATCTGGCGGGAGCGAAGAAGTGGCGTCCGTCGATGGAGAAAAAATCACGCGCCAACAATGGATGGCGGCCATGGAAGAGTTGCACGGCAGGGACACATTGCTTGAACTGGTCAATGAAAAAGTCATGGAAACAGCGGCTAAAGAATACAATATTAAAGTCACCGACAAAGAAGTCGATTTAGAACTCGCGATGCTGCGGTCTGCCCAAGAAGGAATCGACAAAACGATTTATTCTGCAGATGAAGATCGACTGCGTGATAATTTGAAAACCCAATTGATTTTAGAAAAAGTACTGACAAAAGACATCGTCATTGAAGACAAAGATGTCGAGGCTTTTTACAACGACAATCAGGCCCTCTACGATATCAAAGATGCATACCGTACCCGAATGATTGTGGTGGATTCTATGGGGGAAGCGGATAAAGCCATTTCCGAATTGGAAAACGGTACCTCTTTTGAAGCGTTGGCTAAGGAACGTTCTGTCGATACCGCTACCGGAAGCCTAGGTGGTGATATCGGTTACATCACACAGGACCAAACAACTGTCGACCCTAAAATAGCACAAACGGTAACGACTATTGATGTCGATAGCTGGTCCGAGCCGCTCGAGCTGTCAGATGGTCGAATTGCCATTCTGTCGGTTACGGAAAAAGCCGAAGGCCAAACCTTTTCGTATAATGACGTCAAAGAACACGTAAGCCGAGAATTGGCACTTGAACAATTGCCGCAATCCGTCACCCCAGAAGCATTTTGGCGGGAATTCGATGCAAAATGGTTTTATGGCGAATAAATAATGGCGACGTTTCCGAATTCGGAAACGTTTTTTTTGATAGTTCTTACAATTTGACACCTTCTCCTAAACATTGATAGGATGAGTAAAGAGTAATGCCGATAAAATTAGTGGGGATTAGGAGTGTTGAATGATGACTCGTATTGGAAATTCTATTACCGAATTGATTGGGCAAACACCGATCGTTAAATTGAACCGTCTTACTGGTCCTGAAGACGCAGATGTCTATTTGAAACTAGAGTATTTCAACCCAGGGAGCAGCGTGAAAGACCGAATTGCGTTAGCGATGATTGAAGCGGCTGAAAAGTCCGGTGATTTAAAGGAAGGCGACACCATCATTGAGCCGACAAGCGGAAACACAGGGATCGGCTTGGCGATGATTGCAGCAGCAAAAGGATATAAATCAGTTCTGGTAATGCCGGAAACGATGAGCATGGAGCGTCGCAATTTGCTTCGTGCATACGGGGCAGAACTAATTTTAACGCCAGGTGCGGACGGGATGAATGGTCCAAACGGAGCAATCAAAACAGCCGAAAAGTTAGCGGCTGAAAACGGCTGGTTTATGCCGCAGCAGTTTAACAACGAAGCAAACCCGGAAGTGCATCGCTTAACGACAGGTCCAGAAATTGTTGAAACGATGGGAGATCAATTAGATGCTTTCATTTCAGGAATTGGCACTGGCGGCACAATAACCGGTGCTGGACAAGTGCTTAGAGAAAAATACAAGGACATTCTAATCGTAGCAGTAGAGCCTTCAGATTCTCCGGTGCTTTCAGGAGGAAAGCCAGGCCCTCACAAAATCCAAGGAATTGGCGCGGGCTTCGTACCTGCTGTATTAAATACAGAAATGTACAACGAAATTATTCAAGTAACCAATGACCAATCATATGAAACTGCTCGTCGAGCGGCTCGCGAAGAAGGCATTCTTGGCGGCGTTTCTTCAGGAGCGGCAATTTACGCAGCATTGCAAGTGGCAAAGCGTCTTGGCAAAGGCAAAAAAGTATTGGCGATTATCCCTTCAAACGGAGAGCGTTACTTGAGCACTCCCCTTTACCAATTTGAAGAAAATAACTAATGATTAAATAAAAGAAGAGCATGCCTCCGCGTGCTCTTTTATTGTGGCGAAATTCAGCGCATTCGCGTTAAGATGAAGCAGATAAGAGAACAACCAATTTCCCGGGAAATACATAAATGCAAACAGGCGGTGCAAACAATGGACATAAACGCAAAAGGAAAAACATTGGTAATGGGGATTTTAAATGTGACACCCGATTCTTTTTCAGATGGCGGGAACTATACTGCGGTAGACCAAGCATTAGCCCGTGCAAAAAAAATGGCAGAAGATGGCGCAGATGTTATAGATGTAGGCGGAGAATCAACGCGTCCTGGCCATACCCAGATATCAGCAGAAGAAGAAATCTCCCGAGTCGTTCCGGTAATAAAGATGCTAGTAGACCAATTGGATACACCAATTTCCATTGATACGTATAAAGCGGAAGTAGCAGAAGCGGCGGTTTTAGCAGGAGCCCGTATTATCAATGATATTTGGGGGGCAAGATATGAACCGGCGATAGCCAAAGTCGCAGCTAAGTATAAAGTGCCGATCGTCTTGATGCATAACCGGGCCGAAGCGTCATACCTGAGTTTTTGGGAAGAAGTGCAACGTGATATAGAAGAAAGTGTGCAAATTGCATTGGATGCCGGTGTGAAGGCAGAAGGTATTTGGCTGGATCCTGGCATTGGATTTGGAAAAACGACAGCTCATAATATCGAGATGATGCAATTGCTTGAGCATTTTGTTGGTTTGGGCTATCCGGTTTTGCTGGGGACTTCCAGAAAGTCGTTGATTGGCAAAGTGTTGAATGTGCCGGTTTCTGAGCGGTTAGCCGGTTCGCTTGCAACTGTTTGCTATGGAGTTGAAAAAGGTTGCCGGATTGTTAGGGTCCACGATGTGAAAGAGACGGTCCAAGCTGTACGCATGATGGATGTCTTGCTTGGCAATACGAAATACGAGGAGATGGCATAATGGATTTTATTCACGTGAATGATATGGAGTTTTACGGATATCATGGAGTTTTTCCGGAAGAGACAAAACTTGGCCAGCGATTCCGGTTAACAGTTTCGCTTGCGGTTGATCTGAAGCAGGCGGGTGAAACGGATGCGTTGGAGCATACAGTTCATTACGGAGAAGTGTATGAAACATGCCGATCAATTATTGAAGGAAAACCAAAAAAGTTGGTGGAGGCGGTCGCTGAGGAAGTGGCGGCAAGTATCCTGGCGAAGTTTTCATTGGTCAAAGGAATCCGTGTTTTATTGATTAAACCGGATCCGCCGATTCCTGGCCATTATAAATCAGTTGCGATTGAACTGACACGGGGAGAATTTGCATGAACGACAGTTACCTTTCTCTTGGTTCCAACATGGGCGACCGTCTCGGCATGCTCAAGCAGGCTGTCCGCTTATTGATGGAGCATCACGCGATTGAAGTTGCGGGAATATCTTCTCTCTATGAAACGGAACCGGTCGGTTTCACCGAGCAGCCTCCTTTTCTCAATATGGTTGTCCGCATCAAGACCGATCTTCCGGCGCTTACACTTCTGGGTATATGCCAAGAAATTGAACGGCGACTAGATCGCAAACGTATTATACATTGGGGTCCGCGGACGATAGACCTTGATATTTTACTTTATAATCAAGAAAATATGGAAACAGAGCAGCTAGTTATTCCGCATCCACGGATGCATGAGCGAGCATTCGTCCTTATCCCTTTATTGGAACTCAACCCTGAACTTAAAGGGTTTGAAAAACCGAAAGACCAAGGCGTTCGGTTATGGAAAACATACGACAGTCTCGATGCGTTTGTTCGGAAGAATTAAAAATAACACAGTCATAGGTTCTTGAGACGGGGAAGAATAGAAGGAAAGTATGTTTGCGACTGAAATTCACCAGGAATAATCAAATAATTCTCATGTCAATAGCCGGAGGCGTTTTGTCTGTCTGTAAAAAAATGGAGCAGACCATGTATTTACTGAAGCAATCGGTGATAAAGGGATACATGGAAACGCTAAGACGCGTAACGTGATGCTGTGAGCGGTGCAGTTTAAGTTAAAGATTCGAGCTGTCACAAATTCGTGGCAGCTTTTTTATGTAGAAATTGCAGAAATTGTGTACAATAGAGAGATACACGAACGAGCGTGGTTTTTAAAGATAAAGGAGTGTAGAACATGTCAGAAGAGTTAAATGATCAAATACTAGTAAGGCGCCAAAAAATGCAAACGTTCCGCGATAATGGAATCGATCCATTTGGCGCAAGATTTGAACGTACCCATCTATCAGAAGACATTATTAACGAGTACAGTGAACTATCAAAAGAAGAGCTAGAAGAAACGCCGCATGAAGTTGTAATTGCGGGCCGTATTATGACAAAGCGTGGAAAAGGGAAAGCCGGTTTTGCCCATCTTCAAGACTTAAAAGGCAGAATTCAGATCTACGTACGCAAAGATGCGATTGGTGAAGAGGCGTATGGCTATTTCAATAGCGCAGACCTTGGCGATATCGTCGGTGTAAAAGGCACGGTATTTAAAACCAACGTCGGAGAATTATCTGTTAAGGCAAAAGAAATTGAATTCTTAACGAAATCGCTTCGTCCGCTACCTGAGAAATTTCATGGCTTGAAAGATGTAGAGCAGCGCTACCGTCAACGGTATCTGGATTTAATCACGAGCGAGTCAAGCAAAGAAACATTTATCTTGCGTAGCCGAATCATTCAATCGATGCGCAGATATTTAGATGGCCAAGGCTTTTTAGAAGTGGAAACGCCGATGCTCCATTCGATTGCCGGGGGAGCAGCTGCACGCCCATTCATTACTCATCACAATGCATTAGATATGGAGCTGTATGTCCGGATCGCGATCGAACTTCATTTGAAGCGCTTGATTGTCGGCGGATTAGAAAAAGTCTATGAAATTGGCCGTGTTTTCCGTAACGAAGGAATTTCTACACGCCACAATCCGGAATTCACAATGCTGGAACTATATGAAGCATACGCTGATTACAAAGACATCATGGCACTTACTGAAAATTTAATTGCCCATGTAGCCCAAGAAGTGCTTGGAACAACTACGGTTCAATATGGTGAAGACCAGATTAATTTAGCGCCAGGCTGGAAAAGACTACATATGGCTGATGCAGTAAAAGAATATACTGGTGTAGACTTCTGGCAGCCTCTTACAAAAGAAGAAGCTCAAAACCTAGCGAAAGAACACAACGTTGAAATCAAACCTACTATGGAAACAGGCCATATTTTAAACGAATTCTTTGAGCAAAAAGTAGAAGAGGAATTAGTTCAACCAACATTCATTTACGGCCATCCGGTTGAAATATCTCCTTTAGCTAAGAAAAATCCAGAAGATGAACGCTTTACAGATCGCTTCGAATTATTTATTGTACGCCGCGAACATGCAAATGCATTCACGGAGTTAAATGACCCCATAGATCAACGTGAACGCTTTGAAGCGCAGTTGATTGAAAAAGCGGCAGGAAATGATGAAGCGCATGAAATGGACGATGACTTTATTGAAGCGTTGGAGTATGGCATGCCTCCAACAGGTGGATTAGGAATTGGCATTGATCGTTTGATCATGCTATTGACTAATTCAGCTTCCATTAGAGACGTTCTTTTGTTCCCACAAATGCGTTCACGCGATTAAAAGCTTAAAACGACTTAAACTTTAAGGTTTAAGTCGTTTTTTCTTTAATAAAGAAAAGAAAGAGCAGGAAGATAAGGATTTTATATAATCAAGCCTGTCGATAATTGAATAAATGTGAGAATGAAGAGCAAAAAAAGTGTTGACATAGAAATGAGAGTGCTTTAATATAGATAAAGTCGCTAAGACAAGCGATGAAACAGGCAAGAATATTGTTGATGTTCTTTCTAAAAAGTGATAGAATAACAAAGTCTCTGTAAAAGTAAAAATAAGATTAGAATATTGAATTTCTAATTAATTATACTTAATGGTTGACATTGAAACGAGAAAAAGATATACTAATAAAGTTGCTGAGAAATGCAACTCAAACATGAACCTTGAAAACTGAACAGCAAAACGTCAACAACAGTTTATTGGCGCGTTCCGAACGCGGCAATAAAATTTCTGCGAGAGCTGCTTCGGCGGCTTGAGCAAACACTACTGATCAAGCTT
>NZ_VOHC01000013.1 GCF_007859275.1 Planomicrobium sp. CPCC 101079
TGTTTTTTCGACTCGTGGCCAGCTAAATAATCGCGAACAGCCCGTACCTTCTTTTCAATCGTAAATTTCGTCATAGAAAAACTGCACCTCCATTGTTAGTTGTGTCTAACAATTTCGGTGCAGTTCAATTCAAGCTGCTTTTTTTATTTGTCACTTCAGGATTTTTATTTTAACGTTTTTGCGGCCCCATTTAAGCGCTCCGCTTTGTGTAGGAATAAATACATCGATTTTCTTCCCTTTGATCGCTCCTCCGATATCACCGGCCACTGCATATCCGTATCCTTCAACGTGGACTTTTGTTCCCAATTTGATGACTTTTGGATCAACGGCAATAACTTTTAAACCAGGATTTTTCTTTAAGTTCAAGCCCGTTCTGGTAATGCCTGAGCAGCCTCGGCATGAGGCTGTATAAGCAGTAGCTGAAACCGTGAATTCTTTAACGACGGAGCTTGAAGAAGAACGCGACGGTGTTTTTGCTTTTGAAGCGGGTTTGGTCAATTTCAACTTTTGTTTTGGCTTGATTGTATTCGACTTTAAACCGTTCCATGATTTAAGGTTAGCAACGCTTACTTTTTTGTTTTAGAAATTTTATATAATGTGTCTCCACTTTTAACTGTATAGGTACTTGCTGCTGCGGAACTTTCAAGTGATGTGCCAAGGAATAAAATCAGTGCAAAACTCAAGACAACTAGTAGTTTTTTCAATCTGTTCTCTCCTTTGTTTGTGTTTATTAAGTACAAACAAAATAACACGCAAACATTACAGTTCTGTAACAAATACCCTCCAATCCCATTACAGTTGTGTTCTTTTTTGTGACATAGTAACTATCCAAGCCTTTATAAAAGTAATATATTTACTTTTATATAAGCACTTTATAATAACCATTTAATCCTACGCGTAGTATTATTCCCCGGGAAATGTTATTTTTCAACAAGAAAAGCCGCTGCATCCGCAGCGGCTTGTATTTTTATTACTTATTTGCTTTATGGACTTTTAAAGATTTCCCTTTAACTGTTTTGTCCTTCATCGCCTTTAATACCATAGGTCCTTTACCGTTTAAGATATCAATATAGGTGACCGTGTCTTGTATTTTGATAATGCCAATATCTTCTGCAGTTACTCCTGGAATGCTGGTCAAAGTACCGACAAAATCAAATGCCCGCAATTTCTTTTTCTTCCCGCCATTGAAATACAGTTTCATAATATCTTTGTTCAATTGTTCATTTTTGTTTTTCTTCAACTTCGGGCGGCTCTCTAGCTTTTCAATGAATGCATCTCTTGCTTCGTTCACTTCTTCTGCAGCCGGTGCATCTCGTTGAGGGATTTCAAATCCGATATAAGATTGAATCTCCGATAAAAACTTATCTTCATTTGGCGTAACAAATGTAATTGCTTTTCCGGTTTTGCCGGCGCGCCCTGTTCTCCCTGCCCGGTGGACATAGCTTTCTTTCTCCAACGGAATGTCATAGTTAATGACGTGTGTAATATTGTCGATATCGATGCCCCGCGCTGCTACATCTGTAGCGACCAAATAGCGGAACTCGCCTCTTTTAAATTCATTCATGACCGCAAAGCGGTCTTCCTGCACCATGCCGCCGTGCAGTTTGTCTACCGTGTAGTAATGTTTCTCAAGTTCATCCACTACATAATCGACGTTGTCTTTCGTGCGGCAAAAGATAATGCAGCTGTCAGGATTTTCGACGACTGTCACATCCCGAAGCAACGAAAATTTCCCCTGCTCTTTCACGACATATAACGAATGGTCGATCTGATCTGTCAATGTTTCTGTAGATTCGATCTCGATATGCTGTGGATTTTTCATGTATTTATGCTGCAAATTTGCAACATTTTCCGGCAGCGTCGCAGAAAACAACATCGTCGTGAGCTGCTTTGGCAATTTTTCAATGATCGCTTCAACTTGTTCAATGAATCCCATGTTGAGCATTTCGTCCGCTTCATCCAAAACAAGATATTCAATACGGTCGACATTCAGCGTTCCCCGCTCTAAGTGGTCTAAGACACGCCCCGGCGTTCCAACAACAACATGGCATTTCTGTCTTAGTTCAGCTTGCTGGTAGGCGAATGGCTGTTTGCCATAAACGGCCGCTGCCTTGACTCTCTTGAAGCGGCCAATGTTCGTGATATCTTCCTTCACTTGGTCCGCCAATTCCCGTGTAGGAGTCAACACAAGGGCTTGCGGCTTGTTTTCTTCCCATTCAACCAATTCACAAAGCGGAATGCCGAAAGCGGCGGTTTTTCCGCTCCCAGTCTGGGACTTTACCGTTACGTCACTCTTGGCAAGCGCCAAGGGGATCACTCTCTCCTGTACTTCTGTCGGTTCTGCATATCCTAATCCCTCGAGCGTCCGTAAAATAGGTTCACTTATATTAAATTCGATAAATTGCTTCTTGTTCATCTTTTTGCTCCTTTTCATTACGCAAGTATTTCAGTATTTCTATTATGGCATGGTTTAGAGCATTCCGGTCATTAAACGATTATTAAGTTTTATATGGCATAAAAAAGCGGCAAGGACCACTCTCCTTGCCGCTTAGGCCTTTTATTGGTCCAACAGGCTTACTGAAACTTTGACGTCCAGCGACTGGCTTCCGCCTCTATAGACGCCTTGGACCGGGCTGACATCGTTATAGTCCCGGCCGACGCCGACCCGGATATGGTGTTCCAGCGCTTCTACATTATTTGTCGGGTCAAGCCCAACCCAACCGATCCCGGGAACCATCACTTCCACCCAGGCGTGGCTTGCAGCATCCCCTACCAAAGCCGAGTTTTCGCCAACGTATAAATAGCCGCTGACGTAACGGGCTGGTATATTTTTATTGCGCAAAATCCCAAGCATGACATGCGTTATGTCCTGACAAACGCCTTTCATTAAGCCAAATGATTCTTCAGCCAGCGTAGAAACGTTCGTTGATTCGCCATCATACGTAAAGTGCTTATTCAAAAACTCCGTAACGTCAATGGCATATTGCACCGGATTCTTCATTTCGCCGAGCTGGTCATCCACTTGTTTCATCTGCTCCGGCGTGATATACGTATAGGCCGTGTTGCTCAAAAAAGCCAAGTAATGTTCACTGAATAATTGCGAATGGAAGATGGCATTCATTTCAGGCGAATAATCGATGCGGTGGACAAATGGGCTTTTTTGAATGCTGACCACCGAGCTGGTTTTAACTTCTAAATGCTGGTGGTGTTCGGCAATAAAAAAGGTTTCGACATGATTGCCCCAAATATCAACATGTTCTTTTGTCAGCGAAGCCGGTGTAATTTCCGCCCGGTAAGAAAGCAAGCGCTGGCATTCATCCGTTCTCGGCTTTAATCGGATGGAATTCATGCTTTGGTCGACAATTGTCTCGTATTCAAAAATATTGGTATGCTCGATTTTATATTTCATAGAAGTAATTCCCTTCGGACTTAACGTCTGAGTTTGCCTTTGAGTTTGGGTTTGTTTCATTTCTTGTTTTTGTAAGGAAGGATCGATTAAATAATACGTTTTCGAAAAAATTTCACCGATTTCATTGCAGCCATTTTGAAACTGGTTTAAGAAGTTCATCATTTCGTCGGAATTTAACGCTCTTATATCAGTTTTCTCAAAATCGGTCCGCAGCTGATCCAACTTTGCGTAAAGCTCCCATGAATAATGGGAGACTTTTCCTCCTTCAAGATCATCGACCGCTTCCCGTACATGATTCAGACAGTAAATGATCGACCGCGGAAAAGCTTCATTGGACGTCAGAAAACACAGCACTTCTTTTGCGTCCATAAGCGGTGGATTGGCTTTCAAATAAGCTTCGTAACCATTCGTCATGCGGAGAGCCGCCAGCCAGTAATAATAATCTTCTGTCTGCTCCTCCATTTCCCGTTCACGGGTCCGTTCACACACTACATTTAAAATTCGTGCAGTTTTTTCTGCACGTTCCAGCCATTTGCCGATTTTAATCATTTGATAGGCAACTCCGCGGGACATAGAAGATTCAATAATGCCTTGGGAAGTCAATGAAGTCATTTTGACTTGTTCTAGGAATTTGCGGACATTGTGCATGCTAGTTTGCTGCCCATCCATTTTTTGAAGCGTCCAAAAACTGTCATTCCAAGCTTCCCAATAGTCATCCGGGATATGGTCACGGCTCACTCTGGCATTTTCCCTCACAAAGCGCACACAATTTGCTGCAGAATTCAAGTTTTCTTCCGACAATGCCAAATAATGCACAAGATTTTCTTCATCGTAATAGGGCATGGATTTGATTTGCTCCATCAATTCCGTAGAAGCACAAATTTCAAAAATCAGCTTCCAATCCCGATCCCGTACCAATTCTTCATCCGAAGCTTCGATCATTTGCAGCAGCTGTACATCTAAAATGCGAGCATTGTTTTCGGCTCTTTCGGCATTACGCGACATCCAATATAACGAATTTGCTACACGGCTCAACATCACAATAGCCCCCCCTCATCTTTGCAAACCCACGTATCTTTGCCTCCGCCGCCTTGAGAAGAATTGACAACAAGTGATCCTTCTTTCAATGCGACACGAGACAATCCGCCAGGCAGCACACGGGATTCCTTGCCCCTCATGACAAAAACACGCAAATCTACATGGCAGGGATAAAATTTTTCTCCTTGATAAGCTGGCGCACGGGATAGCTTGATTGTCGGCTGGGCAATGTATTGATGGGGCGTTTCGATAATTTTCGCACGGAACTCTTCTATTTCTTCTTTAGAAGCATGCGGACCGATAAGCATATCGTAGCCGCCTGATGCTCCAACATTTTTGACCACCAGTTCTTCGAGATGTTCAAGGACCCACTCCCGTTCTTCCTCTTTACTAAGGAGATATGTTTTCACATTGTCGATAATCGGTTCTTCACCTAAGTAATAACGGATCATTTCCGGAACATAAGCATAAATGGCTTTATCATCAGCAACCCCGTTGCCGATACCATTTAAAATAGCTACATTGCCGTGCCGATAAGCTTCCACTAATCCCGCTACCCCTAAGGCAGAATCTTCACGGAAGGCTTTGGGATCCAGAAAATCATCGTCTATTCTCCGGTAAATGATATCGACACGCTTTAAACCGCGAATTGATTTCATGTATACGATATTGTCTCTGACAAGCAAATCGCGGCCTTCAACCAAGTCAATCCCCATTTGCTGGGCTAAAAAGACATGGTCATAATAAGCAGAGTTATACATGCCTGGCGTTAAAAGTACCGCAAATGGTTTATCACTTTTCGCTTCCGGTGCATGGTCAAGCATCGCTTCGTATAAATAGGATAATTGATGCTCCAAGGTCTCCACCGCGTGTTTAGCAAAAAACTCAGGATATACTTGCCGCATCACATAGCGATTTTGATAAACATAAGACATTCCTGAAGGATTCCGCAGGTTGTCTTCAAGGACATGGTATTTGCCAGACTCGTCCCGGATCAAATCAATACCAGCCAGGAAAATATGGTTTTTTATCGGCACTTTGATGCCTTGGACTTGCTTTGAATAATAATAGGGATTCTCTTCGACCAGGCTTCTTGGAATGATGCCTTCTTCGAGGATGTTCTGTTCGTGGTAAACGTCTTCCAAAAATCGGTTGAGGGCTTCCGTCCGTTGAATCATTCCTTTTTCAATCGTCTTCCATTCTTCCGGAGAAATGATAATCGGCACAAAATCGAATGGCATGGTCCGTTCAGTTCCCACATTGTTGTTGTAAACCGTAAATGTGATGCCTTGCCTCAGAAAGGAAAGTTGTGCTGTTTCATGTTTTTCTTTTAATTCATCTTGTTTGAATTGGGAGAGAATTTCGTGAAACTTTTGATAATGCGGTTTTGGCGTTCCTTCCGACGTAAACATTTCATCAAAAAAAGGACTTGTCTTGTACGATTTAAACATGCGGTTCCCCCTCTCGAAAATTTATGTAATTTTCAAACAAATTAAGATAGAGAAAAAAGCTATAGCTCTGTAAGACTAGAGCATAGCTTTATCTTAATATTCAGTATATCTTATTTTATTTGTCAAATGTAGATTTATTCGACGAAGAATCGCTGCCAGTTGAAGAATCATCGTCTGAAAGATCTTTTTTCAATGATTCTGTATAAGCTGTGCTGCCGCCGTAGATACCGCCGCTTGGCGTTGTCGTATCTGTTTTAGATGTTGAAGAAGTTCCCGTTGAAGTGCTGCCGCTTGTCGAGCTGCCAGCATCTTCACCTGATGAACCGCCGACATCATCCTGAAGCGTTTGGTTCGCTTTATCCAGCATGTCTTTTTCTTTATCCATCATTTTTTGCTGGCTGTCGATTGCGCCTTTTACTGCTTCAACCGCTTTTGTTACGCCCGGCTTCACTTTATCAACCATGCCACCTGATTGTTCGTTAAATCGATCCAAACCTTTTTTAACGTTTTCTTTCAAGTTGCTTGCTTGTGAAGTTGTCGTTCCGTCAGTATTCGTCTTTTTCTGTGTCATAGCTGCTCCAATTGCCGCACCTAATCCCAATAATACGAGTTTGCTGAATACACCACCGCCGCTATTTCTAGCCATAACAATCTCCTCCTCTAATTTGTTTACACTATGTCTTTAGTATTGACTAAATTTGATGTTTTTAAACATTTGTATGGATAAATAAAAGACACCTCATATATAAATTAAAAGGTGTCTGAGATGTCATTATTCTTTGGTGAGTTTTCCTTCTTGGTATAATACTTTTTCAAAAGCGGCTACAACTTCGGGGTCATACTGAATCCCCGAAAGCCGCTTCAGCTCTTCCATCGCATACTCTGGCGAAAATGCTTTACGGTAAGCACGATCTTCTGTCATAGCATCGAATGTATCGGCTACTCCAATAATTTTAGCTTCCAGCAAAATTTCTTCGCCTTTTAATCCAAATGGATAGCCACTGCCATTTATCCGTTCATGGTGCTGCTCCACAATATCCGCTAAATCGGCGTAAGCCGTTTCCCGTATCATGGCTGCACCATCGCCAGGATGTTTTTTTACTAAGTCAAATTCTTCTTTAGTTAACTTAGTCGGTTTATTAAGCACACTTTCCGGAATATTTATTTTTCCAATATCATGAAGAATAGACGCTAAAAGCAGGTTTTCCATTTCATCTTTTCTCAACTTCAATTTTGAAGCAATCTTTACCGCATAATTTGCTACTCTAGAACTATGATTAAAAGTATATTGATCTTTTTTTTCTACAGCTTCTCCAATTTTACGTAATTCACTTAACATATTGCTAAGATAATGAAAGACTGGAACTGTAGAGGCTGACAAAAATGTAACATTAGTTAAAGTTTTAAAATGGATTGCTCTCTCTAAACTATGAGAAGAAAAGAAATCATTTGATTTTAACTTTAATGTAGCACCATCGATTTCAGCTTCAATTTCCCCGTCTATTATATAGAAGAATTCTTGAGCATCTGGGTCTTCACTTGGAAAAAGTATGAAAAGATTGTCTTTTAAGACCGTTTGTTTTATTACCTCAATACCGTTTCCACGTCCAAGAAGGCTTAATGTTGTCTCTCCATTTTTCACTTTTTCTAGATGTCCATTTCTTAATATGTCAAATCCTTTCACCAATACACTTCCTTTATTGAAAAAGTATGAGAGCTAAATAAAAACTTTATTCTCATATTACTCTATTTAAGCTTTTTTTAACAACTGAATCTACCAAGCAACTACTACTATAGGATCAATCAAAGCAACACGGTCAGCAAATTGGTATTCAACCCAGATCACTTCCACAGTGACTCCGGCTTCCGTTGCTTTTTCGACACCTTTGCTTGTCATTTTTTGAGTTTTTTCATCTAGTTTGGCGATTAGTCCATCAAGATCTTCGTTGTATTCAGCAGTAAGTTGCGCCTTCTTTGCAACATCCTGTTCGCTGTTGAATTTTACAAGGTACTTTTCGTACAAGGCTTGCGCTTTCACTTGAGTTTTTTCGACTTCATCGGAAATTTTATCGTTTGTTTGGTAAATTTTCACTAATGCTTTCTCAACTTCCGGGCTGGCTGGTTCTGCTGCAAATGCCGAAGTGCTGGCCATCACAGCGAAAATAATAGAAAATAAAGCGGCTACAAAACTTTTCTTAAACATGTTTTTCCTCCCTGTTTTCCCTGAATGTAGCGAATGCAACGGTTTTTGACTTGAAACATCTGGATTTCTAATCGGCTTCATTTGTAGATCAAAAAAATTGCCCCACCCAATGTTAGTATATAGGAACTAGGTATAAAGGACAACTTATTTCTAAATATTCTCTTAATTCCGGTCAAAATATTGTATTTATCCCAGTTTTATAAAAAAGAACCAGGAATTTATCCTGGTTCCTTTTTTACGGCAATACAGTTGTCCCCATCAGAAAACGGTCGCATTCGCGGGCAGCTTCCCGGCCTTCGTTGATCGCCCAGACAATCAGGCTTTGGCCGCGGCGCATATCTCCTGCCGCAAAGACGCCTTCTACATTGGTTGTGTATTTTCCGTATTCCGCTTTAACAGTTGAGTTTGCTTCTGTTTCTACATTCAACTGCTGGATTAGATGTTGCTGCGGGCCGCTAAATCCGATTGCCAAAAGCACCAGATCCGCCTTCCATACTTTTTCCGTCCCCGGAATTTCTTCTCGGATGCGGTTGCCTTGTTCGTCGATTTTCAGTTTCACATTGACCGTATGGACTTCTTTGACGTTGCCATTTTCATCGCCGACAAACTTCTTCGTCATAACGGCATATGCTCTCGGGTCATCACCAAAAACAGCCGCCGCTTCCTTTTGGCCATACTCAATTCGGTGGATTTGCGGATATTGTGGCCATGGGTTGCCCACTTCGTCGCGGATCGCCCCTTTTTTGTCATAAACATCAAATTGCACAAGGCTTCTGCAGTTTTGGCGAACTGCTGTTGCAAGGCAGTCTGTTCCTGTATCGCCTCCACCAATTACGATGACGTCTTTTCCTTCTGCTGAAATAAAGGCGCCATCTTCCAAATTCGAATCCAGCAAACTTTTCGTACTGGAATGAAGAAAATCCATTGCGTATTCGACGCCTTTCAATTCACGGCCTTCCACTTTAATATCCCGATGGACCGTAGCGCCTGTGCACATAATGACAGCATCAAAATCTGAACGAAGTGCAGAGGCCGGATAATTTTTTCCTACTTCCGTATTGGTCTGGAAAATGATGCCTTCCTGCTCAAGAATATCGACTCGGCGTTTAACGACATCATATGAAAGTTTCATCTCTGGAATGCCGTAAGTCAACAATCCGCCTACACGGTCGCTTCTTTCAAAAACCGTAACCAAATGGCCTGCTTTATTTAATTGGGCGGCGGCTGCAAGACCTGCAGGGCCGGAACCAATGACAGCCACTTTTTTGCCTGTCCGGGTTTTCGGCGGTTCCGGAACAACCCATCCTTCTGCAAACCCTCTTTCAATAATTGAGCGTTCAATCGTCCTGATCGCGACTGGCGGCTCGTTAATGCCTAAAATGCATGCACTTTCGCAAGGAGCGGGGCAGGCAAGCCCCGTAAATTCCGGGAAATTGTTCATGACATGTTCACGGCGCAGCGCTTCTTTCCATTGTCCACGGTACACAAGGTCATTCCATTCCGGTATAAGGTGATAAACCGGACAGCCCGTAGTGGTTCTATCTATTTCCATGCCGGATTGGCAAGTCGGCACGCCGCAATCCATACAGCGTGCGCCCTGTTCCTTCACTTCTTGCTCTGATAGAGGCGCCGTGTAATCAGCCCAATCCTTAATCCGTTCCGCTGGATTGCGCTCTTTGAATGTCTGTCGATTATATTCCATAAATCCAGTCGCTTTTCCCATTATATCCCCCCCATTTTGGTCTTGTTTTTTTAAAGGGCCAAAATACGATTCAAGCCAGCCCTCTTATTTTCCGGCATTAGCCATTTTACTTTCTTCAAATGCTGCCATTTCAGCATCCATTTTTGTCATGCCGCTGCTTTGTAGTTTGTTGATGCGGTCATTGATTTTCAAGTACGCTTTTGGAATGACCCGGACAAACTTAGCGGAAAAGATTTCCCAGTGCGCCAAAATTCGTTTAGCGTTTGAGCTGTTTGTATACTGGGCGTATTTCTCTATCATATTGCGCAAGTCTTCAATTTCCGCCGGTTCTGCAAGGGGCTGCAGATGCACCATTTCCGGATTGCAGCGCACTGCAAATGTTCCATCTTCATCAAGCACGTAAGCGATGCCGCCGGACATGCCTGCTGCAAAGTTTTTCCCGGTTTTTCCTAGAATCACAACTCGGCCGCCTGTCATGTATTCGCAGCCATGATCACCGACTCCTTCAACAACAACGTTCGCTCCGCTGTTGCGGACGGCAAAACGTTCCCCGGCCACTCCGTAGATATAAGCTTCGCCGGCAGACGCGCCGTAGAAGGCGACGTTTCCAATAATGGTGTTCTTTTCTGGTATGAACGTCGAATCGCTTGCCGGATAAACAATGATTTTCCCGCCAGACAATCCTTTGCCGACAAAGTCATTGGCATCGCCAACCAGCTTCAGCGTCATCCCTTTTGGAATGAAGGCCCCGAATGCTTGTCCTGCTGAACCTTGGAAATTGAAGTTGATGGTATCTTCAGGCAATCCTTCTGCACCGTAGCGCTTGGAGACGGCGCTGCCGATAATGGTTCCGGTCGCACGGTGGATATTGCGGATGGCAGTTGTCACTTCCACCCGTTCTCCCCTTTCGATCGCGTTTTTGCTGCGCGGCAGCAATTCCTGATAATCGAGCGTCTGCTTTAAACCATGGTCTTGCTTGATGGTCGCATAGCGCCCAACTTTTTCTGGAAGATCCGGCTGATAAAGAAGCGCCGATAGATCAAGGCCGCCAGCTTTCCAGTGGTCTACAGCATGATTCGCTTCAAGGACGTCTGTTCTTCCGATCATCTCGTTGATAGTTCGGAATCCGAGTTCCGCCATCAGTTCACGCGTTTGTCTTGCGATAAAGCGCATAAAATTGGCGACATGTTCGGGATTCCCCATATATTTTTTGCGCAATTCCGGATTTTGCGTAGCAATGCCGACCGGGCATGTATCCAAATGGCAAACACGCATCATGACACATCCGAGCACTACAAGAGGCGCAGTAGAAAAACCAAATTCCTCTGCCCCAAGAAGCGCAGCCGTTACAACATCGCGCCCCGTCATCATCTTGCCATCCGTTTCTACAACAATCCGGTCACGCAATCCATTTAACATCAAGGTTTGATGCGTTTCGGCAAGCCCGATTTCCCAAGGCAATCCCGTATGCTTCAAACTGGTTTTAGGAGCAGCACCAGTTCCCCCGTCATAACCGCTGATTAATACGACATCAGCGCGTCCTTTCGCTACACCTGCAGCAATCGTACCTACACCGACAGCCGACACAAGTTTAACGCTGATGCGTGCAGAAGGGTTGGCATTCTTCAAGTTGAAAATCAGTTCTGCTAAATCCTCAATTGAATATATATCATGGTGAGGAGGCGGTGAAATCAGCTCTACGCCTGGCGTCGAACCGCGCACTTCCGCAATCCATGGGTACACTTTCTTGCCCGGCAAATGACCGCCTTCTCCTGGTTTTGCACCTTGGGCCACTTTAATCTGGATTTCATCCGCATTTACGAGATAATGGCTGGTCACTCCAAATCGGCCGGATGCTACTTGTTTGATAGCGCTTCGGCGATTATCGCCATTCTCATCCAAAGTAAAACGGGATGGCTGTTCGCCGCCTTCGCCCGAGTTGCTTCTTCCGCCAATGCTATTCATAGCAATGGCCAGCGCTTCATGAGCTTCAGCACTGATCGAACCGTATGACATGGCTCCCGTTTTAAAGCGGGCGCAAATTTCTTCAATCGATTCCACTTCTTCGATCGGCACAGGCGTCCGTTTCTTAAAGGACAGCAAACCGCGGATCGATTGCAGATTAGCTTTTTCATCCGTCAGCAATTTTGTGTATTTTTGGAACGCTTCGTAATTGTTTGTGCGGCAAGCTTGTTGAAGTGTATGAATTGTGACCGGATTGTATTGATGGTCCTCACCTTTTTCGCGGTACTGGAATTCATCTCCCGCATAAAGTGCACGGTTTCCTCCATCGCGTTCTGGATAAGCTTGTGCATGGCGCATCAACACTTCCTTAGCGATGATATCAAGACCAATGCCGCCGAGGCGCGAAGACGTTCGGGTAAAGTATTTGTCGATAACATCCATGTGGATGCCGACTGCTTCAAAAATCTGAGCGCCGCGGTAACTTTGAATCGTAGAAATCCCCATTTTCGACAATACTTTTATAATGCCGTCTGTTACCCCTTTGACATACGTCTTTTCCGCTTCTTCATAAGTCATACCGACAATATCTTCAATCGCAACAAGTTCCTTGATAGAGCGGAAAGCAAGATAAGGATTGATCCCTTCAGCCCCATAACTGAGAAGCGCCGCAAAATGATGCACTTCCCGCGGCTCCGCCGATTCAAGAAGCAGGCTGACTTTTGTCCGCACTCCCTGGCGTATCAAATGATGATGCAGACCGGATACGGCAAGCAGCGCTGGAATAGCCGCAAATTCACGGTTCACTCCGCGGTCCGACAAAATGATCAATGTGGCCCCATCCGAATGCGCGGCGTCCGCTTTCGCAAACAACGCTTCCAACTCCGCTTCCATGGCTTCATGTCCGCCATCAGCTTGGAATAAAATCGGCAAAGTCACTGCCTGGAATTCTTTAAGCTTTTGTTGGCGTAATGCCTCTAATTCGTAATTCGTTAAAATCGGCGTTTCCAACCGGATATGGCAGCTGCTTTCCGGTCCCGGCTCAACAAGATTGCCTTCAGCTCCGATGGTGGTGCGGGCAGCGGTAATAATATGCTCGCGAATGGCATCAAGCGGCGGGTTCGTCACTTGGGCAAATAGCTGCTTGAAATAATTATAGAGAAGCTGCGGCTTTTTCGATAACACTGCCAGCGGCGAGTCGTATCCCATCGACCCCACTGGGTCTTTGCCGTCTGTAGCCAAAGGTTTAATGATTTTCTGCAATTCTTCTACCGTATAACCGAAAGCATGCTGCTGTTCAAGCAACCCTTCCGTTACGTCATAATTAGGATTTGTTGCTGGTTCCGGAAGGTCTTCCAAGTTGACCATATGGTTTTCAACCCAGTCTTTATAAGGATACTCCGCAGCGATTTGCAGCTTGATCTCCTCATCCGGAATAATTTTCCCTTCTTCCAAATCGACAACCAGCATTTTTCCTGGCTGAAGGCGATCTTTATAAACGATATCATCTGCAAAAATATCCAATGCCCCAACTTCTGAGCCAAGCACTATCATGCCGGTTTTCGTCACGTAGTAGCGGGCAGGCCGCAAACCATTGCGGTCAAGGCAGGCGGCAATTTGTTTGCCATCTGTGAAGACGAGGGCTGCTGGACCATCCCATGGTTCCATCAACGTGCTGTGGTATTCATAAAAATCTTTTTTCTCCTGCTTGATCGTCGGGTCATTCACCCAAGGTTCAGGCACCATCATCATAGCGGTGTGCGCAAGCGAACGGCCAGACAAATGAAGAAACTCGAAACAATTATCGAACATCGATGAATCACTGCCAGTTTCATCGATGACCGGCAGAACTTTTTGCAGTTCCTCTTCATTGAAATACGGTGAACTGCATAACGCCTGGCGCGCCCGCATCCAATTGACATTGCCGCGCAGCGTATTGAATTCGCCATTATGAATGGAGTAGCGATTTGGATGGGAACGTTGCCAGCTCGGGAATGTATTCGTACTAAAACGGGAATGCACGAGCGCCAAAGCCGATTTGAATTCTGGGTGGTTCAAGTCGATATAAAATGAATCCAGTTGTTCCGGAATCAACATCCCTTTATAAACAATTGTTCCAGCAGAAAGGCTGCTGAAATACACATCTTTGAATTCTTCTTTTTCCACCAATTCCTGTTCAATCCGCTTACGGATGATGTATAGTTTTCGTTCAAAATCTTTTCTGTTGGAAAGCGCTTCGGCTGCGCCTATAAATACTTGGCGTATTACCGGCTTTGTCTTTTGTGCCACTTTGCCAACGAACGCATCATTTACCGGAACCGCACGCCAGCCTAAACAATCCTGGCCTTCTTCGACAACAATTTGTTCAATGATTTCTTTTGCCTGCATTCTCAAATCATAATCTTGCGGCATGAAAACCATACCAACTCCGTACTTTCCTTCTTCCGGAAGTTTAATGCCTTCTTTTTCACATTGCTTCAAGAAAAAGCGATGAGGGATTTGCGTAAGGATACCCGCTCCATCACCTGTGCTTGTATCGGAAGATTGGCCGCCCCGATGTTCCAAATTACAAAGTATATTAATCGCGTTTTGAACAATCGAATGCGATTTTTCACCATTTATATTAGCAATCATTCCTATGCCACACGCTTCATGCTCTTGATCCGGATGGTAAAGCCCCTGACGAACGGGATACTCTTTCTTCTTCATCAAATCGCCTCCTTTAGTTCAGTAAAGTATTTTGATTTTGAATAGTATATCATAAATTTTGAATAAATATAAAATTGAATCAATTAAAACGATAAAAATTTTATTGCAAGCGCTTTCAATTAAACCTGATCTAACAAGGTTCCTGATGCATCCTTCATTGTATTCTGCAGCAAAAAACCCCTATTAAGAAATAGGGGTTTTTATGCATAAATATTAAGTTTCTACCTTCTCATAAGAACGGATCGCCTCTAAGAAAGCAGCTCCGTATTTCTCCAGTTTGTTGGCGCCTACACCATTCACTTCCAAAAAGCTGTCTGGTGTTTTTGGTCTGCGGGAACACATGTCCTGTAGAGCTTTATCCGAGAAAATAACAAATGGCGGCACACCCGCTTCGTCTGCCAACTCTTTCCGTACTTTACGCAGTTCTTCAAACAGCGGATCATTTTCTGAGAGCTGTTTGGTGACAACCGCACCTTTTCGCAGAACCTTCCGCTTGCCGAGCAGCACGTCCCGTCCGCCGTCTGGGACATAAATCGTCGGATACGTCCCTTGCTCAACCGCCAGCAAATCTTGTGAGATCATAAATTCTATTAGATTCGAAACTTCTTTCGCGCTTTGGTGCTTCAAAATTCCGTATGTTGACAATTTATCAAAACCGAAATCCATCACTTTTTTATTGCGCGAACCAGTCAATACTTGGGCAGTCAGCATCTTGCCGAATTTCTGCCCCATCCGGACCACACATGACAGCACCATTTGGACGTCTTTAGTCACGTCCAGGCTTTCGCGCTCATCCAGACAGCTTCCGCACTGTCCGCACGGTTCAGCATTAGAATCGCCAAAATAATGAATGATGAATTGTTGCAGGCAGTTTTCCGTATGGCAATAATCGACCATTCCTTGAAGTTTCACCAGCTCTCCTGGAATTCGGCTTGGGTCTTGCGCTTGGTCAATTAAAAACCGCTGGGTCTGGACATCCTGTGAAGCATAAAGCACTATGCATTCACTCGGCAACCCGTCGCGCCCCGCACGCCCAGCTTCCTGATAATAGCTTTCCATATTTTTGGGCAGCTGGTAATGGATAACGTAGCGAATGTTTGATTTGTCGATTCCCATGCCAAAAGCATTGGTTGCGACCATGACGTTCACTTCATCGTTCAAAAACCGCTCTTGGCCTTTCTTTCGTTCTTCATCAGGCACCCCCGCATGATACCTGGCAGCTTTGATGCCTTTTTTCAGAAGCATCTCGTACACAGAATCAACGGTTTTCCGTGTCGCTGCATAAATTATGCCCGCTTCTTTTTTATTTTTTTCTACATATTCTTTTACAAAACGTTCCCGGTCTTGTCCACGTATAACCGAGAACGTAAGATTTGCCCTTTCAAATCCAGTCATGACTGTATGCTCTTCATCAATATTGAGGATGCGGCAAATGTCTTCCCGAACTTGCGGCGTAGCAGTCGCGGTCAGCGCCAATACCGTCGGATTGTTTGGGAAGATTTCCATCATTCGGCTGATCAACCGGTAACTCGGCCGGAAATCATGGCCCCATTGCGAAATACAATGCGCTTCGTCCACTGCAATCAAAGGCACATGCACCCCTTGCAATTCATCCAGGAAAATTTGGGAATCAAGCCGTTCCGGTGCAATATAAAGCAACTTAACTGCGCCTTGCTGAACATTGTGCAAGGTTTCCCGGACTTCTTCAAAATCGAGCGAACTATTAATGTAGGCGGCTGGGATGCCAGCTGCTGTAAGTGCATCCACCTGGTCTTTCATCAACGAAATCAAAGGGGAAATTACAATGGTCGTTCCATCCATCACAAGGGCAGGGATTTGGTAGCACATCGACTTTCCGCCGCCAGTCGGCATGACGCAAATTGAATTATGACCTTCAAAAACTTGTGAAATCGCTTGTTCTTGGCCAGTCCGGAAGGCTTCATAACCAAAATATGATTGCAATAATCTTTTTGCTTCTTCCAACAAAATTAAACACTCCCAAAACTTCTATCGTACTAATAAGCTTACCATATTTCTGGCCCCTTTTACTTTCAATAGAACCAGCTTAAACAAATTCAGGACTTTCGGACTTTCTTCAGCATTTATCAACGCACAAAAAAACTGCCCATGTTTATTGGGCAGTTTTTATTCCATTTTTTCTAACAGAAAAAAATAAGGCTGTTTGTCTGCCTTCCAATCCATCATGCAAAAAAGCAAACCGTCGTGCACTTTTCGGAAATGATCATGAATAGGAAGGTTGTCATAAATCATTGTCGCCGTCGTTTCACCCCGGAACTTCACCATACGCATACGGGCTTTTCCGCCAACTGCCTTTACGAGTTTTCGTTTGTCCATGAATGGAACCGGATCCACTGCAAACACAACTCCTTTTTTCCCTTCAAACAATAAGGGATCGACGTTTTCAGCATCATGAAAAGCTTTGCCATACCAATTCAATTTCTTTAGAATTCCGTCCATCGGGTGGCCCGTATGGAACTCCCGCCCTTTCCAAGTGCCGATCATCATTTCCAGGTCGGCTGTTTCACATGAATCAAAAAGTTGACAGGCTGTATGCAAGTCCGCTTTTCCCTGCTCAAGTATCTGCTGAATTTCTGTGTCGCGGTACATTTAAACCACTCCTTCAAATTTCCATATCCCATCGCTTTGCTTCTTCTTCTTTCATTTGCTGTTCAGTATCCGGCGGAAAAGCTGTCCGGAACTTATGGGAATCCAGCGGGATTACTTCCACCATTTTTGCAATCATATCCGCAGCATCATATTGGTTTTCCAATGCCTTATCCGCTTCCGCCATGTCTTCTTTTTTCGTGAAATGGAATTTTTCGTCATACCATTTCCACTTTGCTTCTGCGCTTCGGTCATTGAAGCCAGTGGCAAAAGCGCCAGGATTGATTGTGGCTACTTGAACCCCGAATTCGGCCAATTCTTTTTGCATTGTTGTCGCAATCGCTTCAATGGCATGTTTTGTGGCTGTATAGGGACCGACATAAGGTGTTGCCATAATGCCTGCCATCGAAGACATGAAAACAATTTTCCCTTTTCCTTTTTCCACGAATTTCCGCGCGGCTATTTGAGCAGTTTCTAGTGTTGCAAAAACATTCACTTCAAACAGTCTGCGAAAATTGGTCATCGGCACTTCCCCGAGCGGGCCGCCTTCGTTGATCGCCGCATTGGCGACAAAAATATCGAAATCGTATTCCATCATCTGCAAAAGATCCTGCGGATTTGTAATATCCATTTTAAACACTTCAAGTTCCACGCCTTCCGCTTTTGCCGCTTCTCTTAAAGAAGTGACTTGCGGTGCAATTTCCACCGGCGCAATCACGCGGTGGCCTTGTTTAGCTAAGCCGATTGCCGCACCTTTTCCAAGGCCGCTTCCGGCTCCGGTAATGAAAATCGTTTTGCTCATCTGTTCTGCCTCCTGTAAAGTTGATGTCTTCTATCCCTTCACTTCCCTTTGACAGATGAGGTAAACAAATCCACTTCAACTACGCCACCAATTTTCCGCTTCAAACTCTTCTATATACTTCGCATATTTTTTTAAGCTGTCTTTTATGGATTTCTCATTTTTCGCAAGCATCCGCTCTCTAGCCTTTTTGCGTTTGAACCTTAAACCATACGCTTTTTGGGCAGCGTCGTACGCTGCCTTCAACTCTGTAAATTCCAGCGCTACGTCTCCATCTTGATCTGAAAGCAAAGATGCCAATAATCCGATTTTCCAGTAAAGTTCATCAACTGTATAGCGGTTCTGATCACGATGCAAAAGCCCTGCGACAATGCTGCTCGGCAATTCTTGGTCAACCCCTTTTGCCAAATCTGTAAGGAGTTCAATCATCACTCGTCGATTGCTGGCTAGTGATAGCACATAGAAAACATGCGGAATTTCTTCAATTGGCGATGCGCCAATAAATCTATCAATCTCTCTTATTAGTTCAGCAGGTTCGATATGTCCGATTAACATGCCTAGCCGATAAGTTTCATACATTACATATCTATCCATAATATCACCCGCTTTTAATGAAGAGATACAAAAGAAAGTTCGAATGCCTGCCTTGGATTTTCAGCCTTATCCGATTGCAAAATTCGAGGCGATTACCCGCCTTATCGCTAGAAACATTCTTCTTACGCCATCGCTATAAACTTTTAGCTATAATCGTTCTACATTTCTTCTTGGTCTGTCACTTAATATCCTGCCTAAAACCGGAAAGCTAAAAAATACAATAAAAAATACCCGACTCTACAAACAGAGCCGGGCGTTATTTCCTATAAATGACGGCATCAATTATACAGAAGCCGATCCATAGCTTCCCATGCGCCGTTTTACTTGAATATAAGAAGCAGCTTCCGCAATTTCCGCTTGATCGAGCGGTTTATCATCCAGTAAGAAAGTATATTCATTTAATATAGAAGAGCTTTGTATATTAACATTGAAAGTTCGTTCAATACGCCCTAGCAACCCATCGACAGAGACGTTGAAATAATCAGCTAAAATAGCAAGGTGGCTAACAGATACTTGTTTTTTGCCACTCTCATAAGCCCAGACCGTACTTTTTGCAAACCCTAATTCTTCTGCTAAAGCCTCAACTGACATCCCCTGTTGTTCTCTAAGTTCTTTGATCTTAACAGCTAATAATTCCATTTCGCTTCCCGCTTTCTCTATGTAAAATTCTAACTATTTAAAATATACTGCATGCAAATTGAAAATACAATATATTTATATAGCGCTTTTTAAAAAATGTGAATATTTGGTGAAGATGAACTAGTAAATGTAAAATTTTGTATTACTATTGCATTAAAAATAAACCTTTGCGCTCTTCTATGGTTTATTTCGTTCTAAATCCTTGTTCGTTAGTTTTTTAGTCCTAAAAAATCACACTCAATCTTTCACTATTATTTTATTAAAAAAATTTCTGAATATTGATTTTTTGTACAAAGTGAAAACTACTTCGATATTGGCGTCTATTTTCCTAATTTTTATTTTTATTTTGATTTTTACTATCAAAAAAAGTATTATAGTAACATATCTAAAAGGAGGTCGTACGATGTCTGACCATTATACGAAACAAGATATCGTAAATAGCGTGCCGCAAAAAGGCTTTTTCGGGCACCCTAAAGGGCTATTTACTTTATTCTTCACAGAATTTTGGGAGCGCTTTTCATACTATGGCATGAGAGCGATTCTTGTATATTACATGTACTACGAATTATCACAAGGCGGACTTGGCCTAGACCAAACGCTTGCTTTATCAATCATGTCGATTTACGGTTCTTTGGTCTATATGTCGGGAATCATCGGAGGCTGGTTGGCAGATAGAGTACTCGGTACTTCGAAAGCTGTTTTCTATGGCGGGATTTTGATCATGCTTGGTCATATCGCATTGGCAATTCCAGGCAGCCTGCCTATGTTCTTCATCTCAATGGTACTGATCGTTCTCGGTACAGGCTTATTGAAACCGAACGTTTCGAGTATCGTTGGAGAAATTTACGCAGAGAAAGATGATCGCCGCGATGCCGGTTTCAGCATCTTTTACATGGGAATCAACCTCGGCGCATTTTTATCTCCTCTAATTGTCGGTAAAGTCGGAATGGACATCGATTTCCATCTCGGTTTTGCAATTGCCGCGGTCGGAATGTTCTTTGGTCTAGTGTTGTTTGCTGTTACGAAAAAGAAAAACCTTGGATTGGCCGGCACCACAATTGCCAGCCCGCTGTCTGCCACTGAAAAGAAAAACTTCATCAAAATTTTTGTCGGCAGCGTCGTTGTGCTCGCAGCTATTGTTTACTTTGGTTTAGAATTTGGCTTCTTGACGTTTGAAAGCTTTATCGCTACGGTCGGGATTCTCGGAATTTTGATCCCGACGATGTATTTCATCGTCATGTATCGAAGCAAGAAAACAACTGAAGTCGAACGCTCCCGTATTTTGGCTTATATCCCGCTGTTCATCGCATCTGTCATGTTCTGGGCAATCCAGGAGCAAGGTTCGACGATTCTTGCCGCTTATGCGGATACACGGACAGATTTAACTTTCGCTGGCATTGAAATATCACCGGCTTGGTTCCAATCGTTAAATCCTTTGTTCATCATCACATTGGCTCCAGTATTTGCTTGGCTATGGGTAAGACTGGGCAGCCGCCAACCATCCATTCCGCAAAAATTTTCGCTCGGTTTGTTGTTTGCCGGCTTATCGTTCTTGGTCATCTTGCTTCCTGCTTATTTTGGCGGGTCGAACGCATTAGTAAATCCTTTATGGCTTGTGCTTAGTTACTTGATTGTTGTTCTTGGCGAATTATGCTTGTCGCCTGTCGGTTTGTCTGCAACGACAAAATTGGCGCCTGTGGCATTCTCTGCGCAAGCGATGAGTTTATGGTTCTTATCCAATGCAGCTGCTCAAGCTTTAAACGCACAGCTTGTAAAATTCTACACACCTGAAAATGAAATGATGTATTTTGGACTGATCGGTGGAGCTTCCATCGTGCTTAGTATCATTTTGTACTTTGCTTCCCCTGCAATTCAGCGTTTTATGAAGGGTGTACGTTAAAAAATTCAAAAGGCCCGCTAGCGAAGAATCGCTAGCGGGCCTTTTTCTGCTTTTAATCTGCAATAACGAGCCCAAGTTGCCGGGCAAATGCAAGTGCCTGTTCCGAAGACACACGGCAGCCAGCTAATTTTTCTACAGTTACTTGAATATTTTCAAAACGGTTCGTACTCAAGTCGACACCTTTCAAACCTGTTTCAATGAAATTGATATTATTCATGCCACATGAATGAAACTCAGTTTTTTTCAATTCAGCTTCGTAAAAATCCGCAAAGTGCATTTCCGAACTTTCAAAACGCGTAGTATTGCACAGCGAAAAGCCAAAAGTCGCGTAATTGAGCACACAATCTGTAAACAAGGTATGCCGAACCCCCGCTTCCGCAAAATTCGTTCCAAGCAATTTGGAATTACGGAATTCGGTCCTATGAAAAACGCAGCGGCTAAAATCTGCATTAGACAAGTCGCAATTGATGAATACGACATCGACAAATTCGCTGCGCGGCCAGGCCACTTCAAGGAAATTGACGTTCTCGAATATCACTTTATCAAAATGCAATGCCTCGCCTGTCTGATATTCGATTGTTTCTTGAGTGATTTTACAATTGCTTATGTACTGGTCGTCCATCGCTTCTTGAAAAGGCACGATATCCAAATCAGCAGAGACGACCGGTATGGATCGTTTGTTTTTTTTCATTCTCATACACCCTTCTGGTAATGCAAAAATAGCCGCTTCGTTAGCGGAGTCTTTTTTTACTTGTTACCTTTAATTTATCGTAGTCGTACTCATTGGCTTTTCTTGGCCCGTCAATGGAGGAAAACTATATTTACAAAGTCCAATTTATTATTATACATGAATTTTAAAATACCGTATCAATTGTAGATAACCAGGTCTTACAAGAAACGCCTTCAAGCTCTATTCTTCTGATGTGGAAAATTAAACTCTCACTGCCCCTTCTTTTCCAAAACTAAGTGGTTGGAAGCTTTTCCATTTTTCTCCTTGATAAGTTTATGACAAAAATAGCAAGGGAATAAAATAAAAAAAGCGGCAAAGGAGACTTATGATGGAAAACATCAAAGAAACCTTTAAAGAGGTTGCTTCCGCCATTTTGCCCGTAACTATTGTCGTCATTATTTTGCAAGTGACGCTCATCCGCCTGCCGCTGGAAGCTTTGCTGCAATTCCTGGTTGGAGTGGCCTTTGTCAGCATCGGTTTTTTCCTTTTTCTTCTCGGAGTCACCGCTGGTTTGCTCCCAGTCGGTGAATTGATCGGCAAACAATTGCCGAAAACAGGAAAATCATGGCTAATTATTGGAACCGGCTTTCTGCTCGGGTTAACGGTGACAATTGCTGAACCAGACGTCCGGGTGCTGGCCAGGCGAATCGACCAAGTCTCGGAAGGCGAGATTGGTTCAGGAATACTGATTTTATCCGTCGCGCTTGGACTGGCTATCTTTGTTGCTCTGGCCATGGTACGGACAATTTTTAGCATTCCTCTCCATTACATGCTGATAGGCGGGTATGTTCTAGTTTTTGCCCTTTCCATGTATGTGCCGGAAGCGTTTGTCTCGATTTCGTTTGATTCTGGAGGGGTTACGACCGGCCCAATGGCAGTGCCTTTCATCTTAGCTCTTGGAGTTGGCGTCGCTTCAGTGCTTCGTTCAGGTTCTTCCTCTGATAGTGAAGGCTTTGGTTTGATCGGGCTCGCTTCCATTGGACCAATTCTGGCCGTCATGCTTTTGGGGGTGCTGTTCAGGTGACTTTGCATATTTTTGATGGATTTGTTGATGTGCTCATTGAAGTTGGATGGGCGCTTGTTCCTTTAATCTTGTTTTTTGCACTCTTTCAAATTTTCCTGTTGAAGCTCCCTCTGCAGCGCGTTCTCCAAATCGCTTTAGGCTTTATCCTCACTTTTTTGGGTTTGGCATTTTTTCTTCAGGGTGTTCATATCGGTTTTTTTCCGATAGCCGAGATGATGGGCAAAACCTTGGGCAATAAATCGTATGCCTGGGCAGTGGTCCCCATCGGCTTTATTCTTGGCTTTGCCGCAACATTTGCAGAACCAGCTGTCAGCATTATGAACGCTGAAGTCGACCGGGTAACAGAAGGCTATATTTCAGAAAAATTGATGCTGTACACTTTGTCAACCGGCGTCGGCATTTCCATCGCCTTATCAATGGTCCGAATCCTTGCAGGCATCTCACTTTGGTATTTCCTCATTCCCGGCTATTTGCTGGCCTTAATCTTAGTCTTTTTTTCAAAACAAGTCTTCATTGCCATCGCATTCGATTCCGGCGGTGTGGCTACTGGGCCGATGACCGTAACATTTATCTTATCAATGGCCGTTGGAGTGGCTTCTGTCACCGATGGCCGCAATCCGCTCATGGACGGCTTTGGTTTGGTGGCGCTGGTGGCAATGACACCTATATTGGCAGTGCTGGTTCTTGGCTTGATTTTCACGAGAAAAGGTGGGGCTCGAAACGATGAATCTGAACCATAAACTGATGATTGCAATCGTCAAACGAGGCTATTCACGCGACGTGATTGCTGAAGCGAAAAAAGCAGGAGCAGATGGAGCGACCATTCTATACGGCGAAGGAATCGGGCGTAACGAGAAACCAACGTTCTTTGGCTTGCCTGCCACGCATGAAAAAGATGTTCTTTTTCTGGCTATTGACGGAAAGATTGAAGATGCAGTCACAGAAGCTGTCAGCCGTGCCGGAAAACTTGGCATCCCCGGACACGGGCTTGGATTCACTGTGCATTTAAACCAATTGCTGGGCGTTCCGCATTTGTCAAACCGTCTCGGCGAAGCCAAACAACAGAAAGGTGACTTGCTCATGGAAAAAGCAGCCGATCAGTTCCATCTTGTTGTAACGATTGTCAATAGCGGGGACTCGGAAAAAGTGGTGAAAGCAGCGGCGGAAGCAGGCGCAGAAGGAGGAACCATTTTATCGGGCCGCGGCACAGGCGTGAACGAACGGCAAAAATTTCTGAACTTTACCATCGAACCGGAAAAAGACATAGTGCTTACAGTCATTCCCCAAAGTTATACAGAAGCCGTGGTCAAAAGCATTGAAAATGCTATCGACCTAGATGCTCCCGGAAAAGGCATCGCTTTTTTGATTGATGTTGAAAAAGTTTTCGGCGTTAACCATTCTTCACTCCTAAAAAACAATGAATAAAACAGCGTGGAACGGCGGTCGTTCCACGCTGTTTTCTATTTGGCCTTTCGCAAATGCAAAATGGCCATAAGGATGATCCAAAACGAGGGCCGTTGCTGCTTTTTTGCTCTTCGGTTTCGAGTTTTCCACCGCTCCGCTTCTACTTCGGACTGGATGTCTTTCATTTTCTGCTGCACAACCGCTTCATCAATTCTGAACATGCCGGTTCCCTCCTTCTTATAGGGAAAGCTCTCCCACATTTTGCAGGCCCGTGCTTTGAGTGGCTGCAGTTTCCCCTGCAGTTATCATATGTCCTTCGTTGGCTCGAATTTTGCTTTGTACTGCACCTTTCAATTTTTCTTCAGGCACTTGGATTTCTCCAAACAGATCAATCGCCGCCACCTTAGCTTGCAGCGTTTCCGCTGTAACATTCGCTTTTAGCGACAGAATGCCTTCCACTAAGAGATTTACAGGATTTTCAAACGCCTGAAATTGATCCTCCGACCATTCTTGCTCTCCTTCGATCACAACAAAATGGTCGGTATAAGATAATACTTCTGTCTCAAACCGATCCAATCGTTCGTAGACCAGATCTTCCAGCTCTTCATGACAGACAATAAATGATTTCGAATTGATTTTTTCAAATGCCCCTTCAAACGCTTCCCTCGTAATATCTGCCTCCAATAGAATTGGCTTTTTTGTCAGAAGCTTTTTTCCGCGAAAACTTCGAATGGAGCGTGAATTCAACCGGATTTTCTTTTGGATCAATTCATAGCCTGCAGGAATGACATTAATGACGCCGTTTAAAGAAGATTCCATTTTCTTGTACAATGCACTTTCCTGCTCTTCATGCAAGGTGACTACTCCGTTTACCGTGATTTTCTCTATTTTTTCCTGGAACAATTCCATATCCAAGCTCTTTGGCAATTCCAACACTCCGTCTACAACTAGATGCAACGGCGCAACGGCGGCGTTTAAGAAGGAATTGCTTAAAGTAAAGACGCCGTTTTCAAAACGCGGCGGGGCATCAGTATAAAACTCGATTGTATGGCTGCCTTCTGCAAAAAATTGGCTGGCAAACCCGGCAAGGTGGGTTGGAGCGTAGATTTCTCCATTGACAATCAACTTCATGCCGCTGTCCTCCAGTTGTTCCCGCTTCAGTTCTTTTCCAAGAATGACCATGCCGCTTACCACCATTTTTAGCGGTTCATTGAGAGAGTTTACATAGACAGGATCAATGGTCAGCTTGCCATTGTAATAGCGATAGCCGTCAGGAACCTCAACTGTTTTTCCGATATTGCCGATAGTTAATGAAGCAAGCAAGTGCGACTGTCCGCTTTTATACAAGACCATGCCGACGTTGCTGATTTCACCAAAACTTTTTACACTTTCTTCTGTCGCATTCAATAAATTCAAAACACCTACATTGCCGATTCGCTGTTTTATCACCGTTCATCAACCTCCAATTGCTTCCTCAAAATTTTCACAGCATACTGCAATTTATATCGTACAGTAGCAGCTGGCATGCCGAGTTGATGCCCGATTTCTTTGCTCGTCAGCCCCAGCCAATAGCGTTTAAATACCAGGTCACTTAGTTCGGGCGGCAAATGGGACAAGAGATTCGCCATTTCTAAATGTTGGACCGCATATTCTTTTTCCGGGAACTCAGTCTCTTCTTCCCAAACAGTTAAACGGTTTTCTTTCCGGCGGTCATCAATCAGCCGGTTCTTCATGACCCGGAAAAACCAAGCCCGTTGTTTATATACCGGCAAGTCGAGGAGTTCTTGCGCTTTCAGCGATTTTTCCAATGCATCCTGTACTAAGTCGTCTGCTTCCTGCTCGTGCCGGGAAATGGAACGGGCGAAGCGGTTCAAGTCAGCTTTTAAGTTCTCGTACATATTCACCGCTTCCATTCCATCCCCACTTTCTGAAGTTTATCGCCTCTGTCATTAAGATAACGGATGAGAACGGCAAAGTGTTTGAAAAAAATAAAAAAACCGGCAAGCCGAGGCGGCTTGCCGGTTTTCTGGTTTTATTAATAAGGGCCAGCTTCGTGGCCTTTTTGAGCAGCAGCTTGCGCCACTTTATTGGCTGCAGGCTTGCCATACACTCTAGGCTCGCTGTCTTTCATCTCTTCCATCGCTTTGATCTTCTGTTCCATATTTTCACGTACGCGGCGGCCATAATCTTCGTCCGCTTGCGTGAAGTGATGGATCATTTCTTCCTGGATTCTTGGGTCGCATACAGACAGCGCATCGCCCAAGTTGTTAATCAGCTCTTCACGTTCCCAATCTTCAAAGCTGCGGTAAGTTTCTCCAGCCTGGCCATAATTATTTGTACGGTCAATCGGCTGGCTGACTACTTTAGCGTTGTAAGCCGGTTCGTGAGGCGGTGCAACTTTTTCCGCTTCCTTCACGCCGCCCAGAACAGATGGCTCGTAATTGATATGCGGATTTGGCACATGTTCTGCCGGACGGTCCATTTGACCGCCGTACTGGTTTGTCGCAACCCGTTTTTTCGGTGCGTTGACTGGCAATTGCAGGTAGTTGGCGCCTACCCGGTAGCGCTGCGTATCGGAATACGAGAACGTACGCCCTTGCAGCATCTTATCGTCCGAGAAGTCCAAACCGTCTACAAGGACCCCTGTACCGAAGGCTGCCTGCTCAATTTCAGCATGATAGTTTTCCGGATTGCGGTTTAAGACCATTTTACCGACAGGAAGGAACGGGAATTTGTCCTGCGGCCATAATTTCGTATCATCCAGCGGATCAAAATCAAGTTCCGCATGCTCGTCATCGCTCATGATCTGAACGAATAATTCCCATTCCGGATAATCTCCGCGCTCGATTGATTCAAACAAATCCTGTGTAGCATGTCCAGTATTTTCTGCCTGGATTTCATTGGCTTCTGCCTGCGTTAAGTTGCGGATGCCCTGTTTCGGCTCCCAGTGATACTTGACGAGAACTGCTTCGCCTTTATCGTTTACCCATTTATAGGTGTTTACGCCAGACCCTTGCATATGGCGGTAAGTGGCAGGGATGCCCCATGGCGAGAACAAGAACGTGATCATATGCGTCGCTTCTGGAGTTCGCGCAACAAAGTCGAACATGCGCTCAGGATTCGGAACGTTTGACACCGGGTCATTTTTAAATGCATGAATCATATCCGGGAATTTCATCGCATCACGGATAAAGAAGATTTTAAGGTTGTTTCCGACTAAGTCCCAGTTGCCGTCTTCCGTGTACATTTTAACCGCAAATCCTCTCGGGTCTCTTGCAGTTTCAGAAGAATGCCGGGAACCTGCTACTGTAGAAAAACGAACCAATAACGGCGTCTGCTTTCCTGCACCAGAAAACACTTTCGCACGCGTATATTTCTCGACCGGCTCATCTCCAACTTTTCCGTAAGTTTCAAAATAGCCAAATGCACCGGCACCCCGTGCGTGAACAATTCGTTCCGGGATTTCTTCCCGGTCAAAATGTGAGATTTTTTCAATAAAGTGATAGTTTTCAAGAGTGGCAGGGCCGCGGTTTCCAACGGTCCGTATATTCTGATTGTCTTTTACAGGATGCCCTTGCCGGGTCGTCAGCGTTTGTTCATCTTCGCCCGTTCCCATTTTCAAGTTCTTTTCTTCCTTGTTTTCACTCATACGAATCCTCCTCTGTATTTTTCTATCATTTTATTTTTCCCGTTGCTTTCTTTCTTAAACATCAAATTATAAAGAGCAGAAAATAGGTATTTTATTCGCATTCTTTCAACTGCCTTTAAAGCGGTAATTTGAGAGGAATAATTAAATCAGATTTGTAAAGTAAAGACAATAAGAAGTAAGACACTTTAATAAATTTACAAAAAGAACATAATTACCTATTCAAAATATACTGAATTATTTATATTATTTTACAAAACAATAATTTTTAAGGAGAGTGACACGTTTGTTAAAAGTCTTATCTACTTCATTTTTATCGCTTGCAGTTGCAGGAGCTGCAATTTTTGCAGGGACTGGAGCCCCTGCTGCTCCAGCGGAACAACCAAGCAAGTACAATTTAAATCCTGCTGAACACGTGGGGGCTGCACCGGAACTGGCGGATAAAGCCAAAAAATTAGGAATCGACCTTTCAAAAGCAGATCCTGTTGAAAAAATAGCCGGCAATGGAACAAAATTTGAAGCTCCTGGTGATAACCATGTTGCTTATAACTCAACACAAGGAGATGTTCCCGTCTTAGTTCTTTTAGCTAAATATAAAGGCGATGATCAGCCGGTCGGCGATATGCCTGGACAAGTTCCTGCACACTACTATGAAGACTTAATTTTTGGAAACGAATATAATCCATACGAACTTCCCCAATTTGAGCAATACGCTGAATTTAATGGAGTAAAGGCTCCGACGGACAGTACGATGCAAAACGTCTATAAAGAATCCAGCAACGGAAAAGTTAACCTTGTCCGCAAGGAGAATACAGAATTTGTCTGGGTTGAACTGCCAAAAGGAGCTTCCTACTACTTGGATCAAGAAGGCACTTATGCTGAAGATGGCACTTACGTATTGGGTAATGTAAACGGAGATGCCCATACAGGCGAATTCGTTCGCGACCTATTAAAAGCGGCTGACGAGCAAGTCGATTTCTCTAAATATGCGGTAGATGGCGAAGTACCAAACGTATTTGTGGTCCATGAAGGCACAGGAGCAGAATTCAGCAGCGACCCTGCCCAATTCTGGTCACACAAATGGAGCTTGCTCAGCGCATTGTACTACGGAAAATACTATGAGACTGGCAAGCCTGCCGACGTTTATGAAGGCAAGAGCCAAAGCCAATGGATTAACGAAACAGTGATAGAAGATATGACATATGACGGCGTTGTTGTCGACAACTATAACATCCAGCCAGGAATCGGCGGTAACGTGGCTGGTTACGATGCAGCAACCGGCACTTATTCGGACGCAGCGAAAACTGGTCCATATCCGGCACAACCTGGGGTTTATGCCCACGAATTTGGCCATGCGCTTGGCTTGCCTGACTTTTATGATACCGTTTACTCTTCTGAAGGCGTCGGCAATTATTCAATGATGTCTGGCGGATCTTGGATGCGCTATCCTGATGGCAACGCTTATTCAGGAAATGCACCGACTCACTTCGACCCATTCTCAAAAATCTTCTTGGGATGGACTACTCCGGTTGAAGTAAAACCGGAAAGCGGTGTCAAAGAAATCACATTGCCGGCTATCAATAAAGCAGCAGCTGATAATGGTATCGTGAAAATGGAAGTTCCAGGTTCTAACGGGACGGAATACTTCTTGTTCGAAAACGTACAGCAAGACGGATTCAACAAAGGCTTGAACCGCCAAGGCACTGATGCTCATGGTCTATTGGCATGGCACGTGGATGAAAACGTTTTGAACTTGTACCAAACAGCCGGTTTCCGTCCGAATAACGTGGAAAACTGGATGAACAAACGCTTCCAGTACAACCAGTTTGATACTGCCAGCGACGGCACAAAAGTTACCCACTATGGACTGTCTCTTCTTCAAGCAGACGGCAAGTATGATCTTGAGAAAAATGCCAACCGCGGCGACGCAGGCGACTTCTTTAAAACTGGAAGCAAAATTACGCCAACCAGCAGCAATGTCCATACAGGTTCTTACTACTTCTGGAAAGGCAACAGCAAAACGCCTGCCGATTCGGGGATTAACGTAACCGACATCGTCGAAAACAAAGACGGTTCCATTACAGCGAAATTCTTCTACAGTAAATAAGAAAAATCCCCGGCTTCAGCCTCTTTATAAGAGTCTGAAGCCGGGGATTTGTTTTGTTTCATCAAAAAGCCATTTCCAATTCAATTGGACAATGATCGGAACCTAATACTTCCGCATGAATTTTTGCGCCTTTTAAATTTGGTACAAGGCTAAGGGATGCGATAAAGTAGTCAATGCGCCATCCAATGTTTTTTGCCCGGCAATCGGACCGGTAAGACCACCAAGAATACCGCCCAGTTGCACCAGGGTAAAAATAGCGGAACGTATCGATAAAACCGCTCTCTAAAAAGCTGGACAGCTTCCCGCGTTCTTCCGGAGTAAATCCGGAATTTTTCATGTTCGCTTTTGGATTTCTCAAGTCAATCTCTTCATGCGCCACGTTCAAATCTCCGCACAAAATAACAGGTTTTTGTTGATCTAAATTTTTTATGTAAGTAAGGAGTGCATCTTCCCACCTCAAGCGGTAATCAAGCCGGAGCAGCCCATGCTGCGAGTTTGGCGTATATACCGTCACAACAAAATAATTGTCGAACTCGAGAGTGATGATACGCCCTTCCGCATCATGTTCTTCAACACCTAACCCATACCGTACAGTAATCGGCTCTCTTTTCGTAAAAATGGCAGTTCCGGAATAGCCTTTTTTAAGGGCATAATTCCAGTATTTGAAGTATCCCGGCAGTTCCATTTCAATCTGCCCTTCCTGCAGCTTGATCTCCTGCAGGCAAAATACGTCAGCATCGACTTTTTCAAAAAAGTCCATAAAGCCTTTTTTCATGACAGCCCTTAAGCCGTTCACATTCCATGAAACAAATTTCAAAAGTGCACCTTCTTTCCCGTTCTTTTTCTAGTTTACTTGAGGAAAGTGCGCCGCTCAAATTGAAGTCTGTACCGCTTCGGCCGCTCTGGGCAGTGCAAAGACGATTGTTTCTGCATTGCACCTGCATCGCTGCTCGCTTCGTCGCAAAGCCATGGGCTGAAAAACTTCGGCCCATGGCTTTTCAGCTGTTTTGCGGAATATCGGATATTATAAATCATTAGCCAATTTATATAGCGTAAAATTTCAGTAAATTTTTAGAATGTTCACCCAATCCTCGCTTCTTCTTGTACAATAGACCTATCTAGGACTAAGGAGATTGAACTCATGAAAAACTTTACAAAAGAAGAGAAGAGTTGGGCGCTTTACGACTGGGGAAGTTCTGCTTATTCTATTATTATTACAACAGCTGTTTTTCCGTTATTTTATAAATCCGCTGCTACGGAAGCCGGTGTCAGCCTGTCTGATTCAACCGCCTACCTTGGCTACACAATTGCCATTTTCACATTTATCCTGGCTTTAATCGGGCCCATTTTAGGAACAATTGCAGACTATCAAGGGCTTAAAAAGAAGTTCTTTGCCGCTTTTTTCTTTATGGGAACTGCAGCGACGGCGATGCTCGCTTTTGTACCGAGCGATAATTGGCTGCTGCTTTTAGTCTGCTATACTTTCGCAGCTCTTGGCGCTACAGGGGCCAACGTCTTTTATGATGCCTTCATTGTTGATGTTACAACAGAGAAACGCATGAACATCGTATCTTCTTTCGGCTATGGGCTGGGCTATATCGGTTCGACGATTCCCTTTATCATTTCGATTGCCATCATTGTACTTTCTCAGCAAGGTATTTTACCGGTTTCAACGATCAATGCGAGCCGAATTGCGTTTGGCATTACTGCAATCTGGTGGATTTCGTTCTCCATTCCAATGTTTCGCCACGTTCAGCAGCGTTATTTTATTGAGCGTGAACCGAATCCGATCAGCCAAAGCTTTAAGCGCCTCAGCAAAACCGTGCGGGAAATACGCCAATACCGTGCACTGTTTTTGTTTTTAATCGCCTACTTCTTTTATATTGACGGAGTAGGAACCATCATTTCCATGTCAACAGCCTACGGAACCGACCTCGGGCTCAGTTCAGTCAGCTTATTGATCGTCCTATTCGCCACGCAAGTGGTTGCTGCTCCATTCGCTATCCTATACGGCCGGCTGTCCGAACGCTTTACCGGAAAAAAAATGCTATATGTCGGCATTTGTATCTATATCATTGTGTGCATTTACGCTTTCTTCCTGGAAACAATTGTAGATTTCTGGATTTTAGCAATGCTTGTAGCGACCAGCCAAGGCGGCATTCAAGCACTGAGCCGTTCTTATTTCGGCAAGCTCGTGCCAAAAGAAAATTCCAATGAGTTTTTTGGTTTCTATAATATTTTCGGCAAGTTTGCCGCTATATTAGGTCCACTTTTAGTCGGAGTCACTTCCCAAATCACAGGGAATTCCAGTATGGGCGTTTTCAGCCTAGTTATTCTGTTTATTATTGGCTTATTCATCTTGTCGCGTGTGCCGGAGCCCGTTGCCCATGATGCCGTTGACGACATTGTCGCGGAATAGCTGCCCCCAATAGAAAAGGTGGCCGGAAACCCTGCTGAAAAGCAGGATTTCCGGCCACCTTTATTTTTGTTACTTATCTTTCGATTTGATAATAACGCCGCCTGTGTCGTTATTTTCAACTGAAGCATCTCCAAGTTCCACCACTTCAATTTTGCCGCTTTCTTGTTTTGCTTCTTTTTCAGCTTTTTTAATTTCTTTTTCAGCCTTTTTTTCAGCTTTTTCATGCTCTTTTTGAGCTTTCTGTTCTTGTTTTACTTCGTTCATAACCGCTTTTTGCTGCTTGGCCAGCTCTTTTTCTTCTTTTTTCTCTTGGCGTTTAGCTTTTAAGTTGTCCACCGGACCTTTTGCTTTTTCCATTACGCCAGAGCCTTTTTCTTTCGCTTGGCCAACGACGCCTTTTACTTTTTCAGCAACGCCGCCTCCGCCGCCTCCGGACTGATCACTGTCTTTATCTTTTGATGTGAGGCCACCTGCTTTGCTTTTAACTTGCTCTATTGTGCCTGTCGCTTTTTCCATGACAGTCCCTTGCATTTCCTTGCCGCTTTTTGGCGTAAGCAATAGCCCAGCTGCTGCGCCGATGACTGCGCCAGTTGCAGCGCCTTTTAGGAACGGGCTCATGCCGCCTTTTTCCTGATCTGCAGGCGCAGTAATTTTGCCGGAACGTACGAGGCGTTCTTCCACTTCCTCAACGATATCATACAAAGTACGGCCTTTTGCTTCCACCAAGGGAACGTTCATGTGAAAATCCGCTAAATCTTCCTTATCCCGGACCACTACGCAATCGTAGCTTACCGAATCTGCTTTTTGATCGAGCATATCTACTTTGTAGCCTTTCTTTTCAAGCGCATCTTTTACTGACGTAAACGGTTGTTCAACTGCAATTTTCACCATTCCATGTCAACTCCCTTTCGAAAAGTGTTTGTTCCTTTGTTTCCCCTCATTCCCAGCAGGATAAACACTCGCTTGATGAATGTAATAAATTTACTCAAACAGCCGGTTTTCACTAACTTTCATCAATCTTGAAACCAGAAAGGTGCCGAGCAAGGCGCCGCTTGCACTCGAAATTAAAAAAGGAGGAAAAAAGAAAAAGGCACCAAACTCTGTTCCCATCAAAAACTTTGCGTATGGGACAGCCACAAAAGACGCAATAATTCCCGTTCCGGCCACTTCACCTAATGCAGCCAACCAAACTTTTCCGTACTTTGCATACATTATACCTGCAAACAGGGCGCCAATCATGCCTCCCGGAAAAGCCAGCAATGAACCGGTTCCCGTGAAAACTCTCACCGTTCCAGTCAAGAAAGCAATCAGAAGAGCTGGGCCCGGACCTAAAAGAACAGCCGAAATGACATTGACAGCATGTTGGATGGGGTAAGCTCGGGCGAGGCCCGCTGGAAATGAGACAAAGGTTGAGCCTGCTACAGCAATCGCCACAAACATCGCTATCAGCACTAGTTTTCGGGTTTTCATCTGACGCCCCCCTTTTTATAGGAATTTTTGAAAAGCCCTACTTGAAGTGCCACATCTTCCGCTTGAGCTATAGCAGATATCACCGCCACGCCTTCCGCGCCGGCACTCCATACATGTCCTGCGTTTTCAGGAGTGATTCCGCCGATGCCGACAATCGGCAATTGGGGATATATGGATTTCACTGAAAGAATACCGGCTGCACCAGCTGGGCTTTTCGCATCGCTTTTCGAGCTGGTCGGAAAAACGGGTCCCATTCCCACATAATCAGCTCCCGCCACAATGGCCGCCCCCGCTTCCTCCACTGAATGGACGGAAACACCAAGAATTTTTCCTGGCCCTATTTGCTTGCGCACAGCGGCGGCATCTTCATCTTCTTGTCCAATGTGGATGCCGTCCGCGTCAATTTCACGAGCCAATGCAACATTGTCATTGATGATAAATGGCACACCGTACACCTTGCACAGCCGTTGGCAATCCTGGGCAAATTTCTTTAGCGCATGGCCACTCAAAGCCCCCGCGCCTTTTTCCCGCAACTGAAAAAAACTGATTCCCGCTGACAGCGCTTCTTCCAGCACCGTCAGAGGATTTCGCTCATTTACATTTCCGGTTCCCATAATAAAATAGATGGATGGTTCACCCCAGTATTTCAATGCCATTCCTCCTTCCCCCTTGCTGCATCCCGGCCTTATAAGCTGCGTGATTGGTCGGGCCATGGCCAGCTCCGATATGCAAGCTTTCACTGAGCGCCGCCTGAATGAATTGTTTCGCTACATGTATCGCTTCCTTCGCCGCTTTCCCTTTCGCCAATTCTGCTGCCACAGCAGCGGCAAACGTACAGCCAGTCCCATGCGTTTGGGTTGTGTCAATCCGGACAGAGCGGAAGATAAAAGATTCGCCTGAGCAGTGTAGATAAAAGTCTTCCGCTATGTGAGGATCTGCACCGTGCCCTCCTTTGATAACGACTGATTCCGCTCCAAACGACAGGATTTTTTCAGCGGCTTTTCTCCGTGACGCCCCGTCAGTGATTGCCATTCCACAGAGAGCTTCAGCTTCCGGAATGTTCGGCGTTACGACGGTTGCCAAGGGCAGAAGGTGCTCCTTTATCGCTTCCGCAGCTTCCCGCTGCAGCAAGGCGGCTCCGCCTTTTGCAATCATAACCGGATCGACGACGACTCTGCCCCAGCCAAATTGCTTTATACTTCTTACCGCCTCTTCGATAATTTCCGCGCTGAACAACATTCCCGTCTTCAGTGCCGCCACTTGAAAGTCCCTGCCTATCGCCTCCAGCTGGCTGCGCACCGCTTCAGGGGCCATCGGGTAAATCGCATCGACTCCGAGCGTATTCTGCGCCGTCACTGCTGTAATGGCTGAAGTGGAATAAACACCGAGTTCCTGAAAAGTTTTAATATCCGCTTGAATGCCAGCGCCACCTCCAGAATCGGATCCTGCAATGGTCAGTACTTGAGGGATTGCACTCATACCTTTTCTTCCTTTCCTTTTAAAATTTCTTCGATTTCGGTTTGCTGGAGTGAACTCAATTCATCCAAAAAAGCCAGTTGAAAAGTTCCCGGCAATTTCGCGTAAGCGGCCGCTCTTTCTCCGGCAATGGCGTAATATTGCATGGCCGCCGTCGTTGCCATGAACGCGTCTCTTGGTTTTGTCGCCAAAAACGCGGCCACCACCGCACTCAGCAAACAGCCAGTCCCTGTAATCGATGCCATGATGGCATCGCCAAACGGAATTTCCACAAACCGCTTCCCGTCCGTTACAACGTCCACTTCTCCGGTAACAGCGACAATTATCCCCAGCTTCACAGCGAGCCGGCGGGCAAGTTCACCAATATCGGCCTGCCCTTCTCCCGCATCCACGCCTTTGGCTTGCCAATCCGCTCCAGCAATGGCAGCCAGTTCGCCGGCATTGCAGCGAAGAACGGTGATCTTCAGTTCACTAAGGATCTTTGCGACTGCACTAGCTCTGTATGGAGTCGCTCCAGCGCCCACCGGATCCAGGACGATGGGAATGTTTTTTTCGTTGGCTGCTTTTCCGGCAATCAGCATACTTTGCAAAGAAACAGCATTCAAGGTGCCGATATTCAGCGACAGCGCCCCGGCCAAGGAAGCCAGTTCCCCGGCTTCTTCCGGCGCCTCCCCCATGATTGGCGACGCGCCGATTGCCAGCAAGCCGTTCGCTTGAAAGTTCGAGACCACGTGATTGGTAATTGAATGGACAATCGGTTTTTGTGTTTTGAGTTCATTTAGCACTTTAAACACCTGCCTTATCAAAAGTCTCAACGGACCATGTTTCTTTTTTCCAAGCCTGCTCCCAGAAGTTCCATTCGTAATAGCTGCTCCGCCGGAAATGGCTTTTCAGTTCTCGTCGCCTCGCTTGCGGCAGTTCTTCTGCCAGCTTGTCCATGCGCTCGATTTGTTCAGCAACAAGTTCCCCAAACCACTCCGAACCATATGTTTCGATCCAGCGTTTGTAAATCGGATGGCCAGGCTTTGCATTTTTCAAATTTTCACCGATTTCATAATACAGCCAGTAGCAAGGCAGAATCGCAGCCAAGACATCGGCCAGATCACCTTCTGCGGAACGATACATGTGGGATACATATGCATACGCACTTGGGGACGGTTCAAATGCCGCCCAGTCCTCTTTTGTTACACCGAGCAATTTCATGAACGACTCGTGCAGCGCCATTTCGGCGGCACATGTCTGCTCGGCATGATGGGCAAAACGTTTTGTCGTTTCCAAGTCGCCCGCTTTGACAGCACCGATTGCCTGCACTTTCGCAAAATGGGTCAAATAATAAGCATCCTGCATCACATAGAAGCGGAACCGGTCAAGTGCCAATGTGCCATCGGCAATTCCTTTCACGAACGGGTGATCAAAACTTGCTTGCCATAATTCATTGCATTCTTCACGCACTTCTTTACAAAATGACATTTCTCCATCTCCTTTTAAACGATTTTCGGGCTCGAATGCCTGCTCTACGAAATGAAAGTTGAAATTGAGCAGCCACATCCGCTTTTTCCAGCAAATAAAAAACGCCGCTTCCCAGTAAAGGAAAGCGGCGTGTATGCACATAGAAAAGAGAAATTTGCATGCGTTCGCCACTTCCCTCCGCTGGTATGATCCAGATCAGGTTCAAAGGGTCCGGGCTTATGCCCGTCTCAGCCGATATCCGGCTCCCCTAGTGGTGTTTAATATTTAGTTTTCGTAGCCACTATATCACAGTTCAAGAAACTTCAACAACTGATTTTGCAATCGGCTCTTTGATGCGTTCCCCATTTTTCGGGTCAAAGAAATGGACATGGGACATATCAAAAGCAAGCCGCACTGTATCGCCCGGGCTGATTTTTGAATCAGCTTCCACACGTGCCACAAACTCCTGGTCCGCGTAGAGAGCATACAAAATAGTTTCGGCCCCAGTAAGTTCGGACACAGTAATTGTTGCATCAAATTCGCTTGTTGGAACTCCGGAGAGATCTTCACTGTTTACATGGATGTGCTCTGGCCGGATCCCTAAAGTGATCGGTGCTCCGTCATAACCTTGGCCTTTCAACCAGTCCAACTGCTCTGCTGGAATGTCCAGTGTCCGGTCTCCAATAGTGAAGGTCCCGTTCTTTAAAGTCCCTTCGAAAAAATTCATGGCAGGCGACCCGATAAAGCTGCCAACAAATCGGTTGGCCGGAAAATCATAGACTTCCTTAGGTGTCCCCACCTGCTGGATAAGGCCATCTTTCATGACGACAATGCGGCTGGCCATTGTCATGGCTTCCGTTTGATCGTGTGTCACATAAATGGTCGTTGTTTGCAGCCGCTGATGCAGCTTCGCAATTTCCGCCCGCATCTGCACCCGCAACTTAGCATCCAAATTTGATAACGGCTCATCCATCAAAAAGACTTGCGCATCCCGGACAATGGCGCGCCCAAGAGCTACCCGCTGGCGCTGGCCGCCTGATAGAACTTTCGGCTTTTTATCCAAGTAAGGCTGCAGGCCAAGGATATCTGCTGCAGCTTCTACTTTTTTCTTAATCTCCTGCTTTTTCACTTTACGCAGCTTCAAACCAAACGCAATGTTTTCAAAAACCGACATATGTGGATAGAGAGCATAATTTTGAAATACCATGGCAATGTCCCGCTCTTTTGGCTGGACTTCGTTCATCAGTTTGCCGTTTATGTAGAATTCGCCGTCCGTGATTTCTTCAAGCCCCGCAATCATACGCAGCGTTGTCGATTTCCCGCACCCAGAAGGGCCAACAAAGACGATAAATTCACCGTCTTTAATGTGAAGATTAAAATCTTTCACTGCAATAGCACCGTTGTCGTATGTTTTCTTCAAGTGTTCAATCTTAATCTCTGCCATTTTGCTTCCCCCATTCTTTTTGTTTAATTATAGATAGTTTTCTGTAAATTACAAATATGACCATGGAAAAGTAAGAGAAGTTAAGCTATACTTCTCCTAAAGAAGTAGAAGCTGGAATTTATTATCCACCTTCTCTAAATTTATAGAGGAGAAAAGGTTTAAAGTCCAGTAATATAGGTTAATTACTTCGAGGGTCAAAGATTTTTTGTAAATCACTTCGACTGTCGAAGTAATAACCTGACTTCCTTTTTAAACTACCACAACTACAGGAGGAGTGAAGAAAAATGAACAAAACGCGCAGCTTTATCTTTGTACTGGCCGCCTTGGTTTTATTTTTAAGCGGTTGTGCCGGTTTCCAGACAAGCAGCAACAATGAAGAAGCGAACAAAGAAGAAAATACAGAAGGTAAAACCGTCATCGATTTTTGGACGTTCTGGGGCTCAGAAATCCGCCGCCCAATCATCGAGAAAATGATTGCAGATTTTAACGAATCACAAGACGAAATTGAAGTGAAACACACATATTTGCCATTTGGCGATATTTGGACTAAAGAACTTGCGGCAATTGCTGCCGGCGATCCGCCTGATGTCGTGATCAACGATATCAACGCGACTGCACTTCGCGGACAAAAAGAGCAAGCGATGAACTTGTCTCAATTCTTGGAGCAAGATGACATTTCAAACCGCTTTTACCCTGAACTTTGGGATGCGACTCTTTACGAAGGCGACTCTTACGGAGTTCCATTCAATACCGATACGCGGGTTTTATTCTACAATAAAGACGCTTTTGAAGAAGTCGGCCTAGATCCTGAAAATCCGCCGACAACTTGGGCTGAACTTGAAGAGTATGCAGCAAAATTGGACAAGAAATCCGGTGATAATTATGACCGCATCGGTTTTTATCCGCTATGGGGAGTCGGATATGATGTTTGGCTCTTGAACGCAAATGGCCAGAACTATTTTGACGAGCAAAATAATTTCCAAATTGATACAGCCAAAAATGAAGAGGTTTTAAATTGGCTGAAGTCTTTCAAAGATCGTTATGGCGAAGATGTGATCAACTCTTATCAAGCACAGATCGACAGCCAACAAGGGCACCCATTCTTTAGCGGAGATTTGGCAATGATCGTCCAACAGCCGACTTTCTACACCCAAATCCGCGACTATGCACAAGATTTGAATTTCGGAGTGGTAGAACTTCCTGAATACGAAGAAGGGAATGGCCACACAAGTTGGGGCGGCGGTTTCGTAGCAGAAATTCCTGCTGGCGCCAAAAACCCTGAAGCATCTTGGGAATTCATCAAATACTTGACTGACGTTGAAGCACAGACCTATTGGGCTGTCCAGAACTTTGACAATGTCGCGAACATTGAAGCGGCTGAATCGGCTGCCGAATCAACAGAATTCACGGAAGATGGCACAATGGTTTACCAGAAAGCCGTTGAGAACATGGAACATACGCTATTGACGCCGGTTCCGGTAATCGCACCTGACTTCAGCAGTTTCATCAACCCGAACATGGATGAATTCTTCCTCGGTTCTATGACAGCAAAAGAGGCATTAGAGAAATCACAGACAGATGTCGAGAACTTAATCAAGAAAAACCAGTAAGCGAGGGGGAACCATTTTGGGGAAAAAAAGACTGACCATGCGGCGCAAGGAAAGCATCTACGGCTATATTTTCGTATTGCCATGGATCATTGGATTTCTCGCTTTCACCGCGGGACCTTTGGTATTTTCCTTTGCGGCGAGTTTCACAAACTATAACATTACATCACAGATGGACTTTGTCGGCGGAGAAAACTATCAAGGGCTCTTCACGGAGGACAGCCTTTTTTGGACCTCGCTCTGGAACACCTTGTATTTTGTGGCATTTTCGGTGCCACTGACAACTCTTGGCGCCATTTTCCTGTCCGCTTTATTGAATCAGGATATTCCGGGCATCCGCTTTTTCCGGACTTTGTATTATTTGCCGGCAGTCTTGTCTGGCGTCGGAGTATATATGCTTTGGATGCAGCTTCTCGACCCAGGTACCGGGATGGTTAACTTGGTGTTGAGCTGGTTCGGCATCGACGGGCCCAATTGGCTGTTTGATCCGGACTGGACGAAGCCCTCGTTGATTTTCATGAAGCTTTGGAGTGTCGGCGGTTCGATGCTTTTGTATTTGGCGAGCATGCAGGGCGTTTCCAAAAATCTTTATGAAGCCGCGGAAATAGACGGCGCAAATACATGGAGAAAGTTCTTCCATATCACGATCCCGATGATTACACCTGTCATTTTCTTTGACGTGGTGACGAGCCTCATCGGCGGGTTCCAGATTTTTCAGGAAGCCTATGTCATGTCCAATAATGGTGAAGGCGGCCCGGCAAATTCTTTGCTGTTCTATAATCTGTATATGTGGAAACAAGCCTTTACAAACTTTAACATGGGCTATGCCATGGCCATGTCGTGGATTTTATTCGTCATTGTGTTCTTCCTGACCATCATCAATTTGAAGCTCGCTCCTCGTTGGGTTCATTACGAAGGGGAGGAGAAATAAATGGATAAAACAACAGAAGAGACGGATTACCTGGACAGTGCCGACAGCCTAAAAAGCATCGGCAAGACGAATGAAAACCCCAGTTTCTTGGAGCATCGCGGAAACAGGAAAAACTTTTTGACGGTCATCAATTTTTTCCTGCTTGCAATAGGCGGCTTGCTAATCCTTTCTCCTTTATGGTGGATGGTTTCCACGTCCCTTAAAACGATGGCAGAAGTAATGTCGTTCCCTCCATCTTTTTGGCCGGAGGATTGGTTGTTCAGCAACTATTTACGGACGTGGGAAGCAGCTCCTTTTACACGCTATACAATTAACACACTGACCATCACCATTCTTGTCGTTATCGGCAATGTATTGTCAAATTCGTTTATCGCTTACGGATTTGCGAAGATTCCGTTCAAAGGCAAAAATATATTGTTTGCAATTGTCTTGGCTACCATGATGATTCCAGGATTTGTCACACTGATTCCGCAATATGTTCTTTTTGCCAAATTGAACTGGATCAATACTTATTACCCTTTGTTTGTGCCAGCCTTTTTCGGCAGCGCCTTCAACATCTTCCTGCTTCGCCAATTTTATATGACAATTCCTACCGAATTGATTGAAGCAGCGAAAATGGAAGGTGCCAACCATTTCTATATTTGGTGGAAAATCGGTTTGCCGTTAACCAAGCCGGCAATCGCCACTGTCGCTATCTTCTCATTTAATGGCGCGTGGAACGATTTCCTTGGGCCGCTATTGTATTTGAACGACGAAAACTTGTATACACTGCAGATTGGTTTGCAGGTATTCAAGGGGCAACTCAGCACTCAGTGGAATTATTTGATGGCCGGCTCGCTTATTGTGCTGTTGCCAGTCATCTTGCTGTTCTTCGTTTTCCAAAAATATTTCATCCAGGGCATCAACTTACAATCTGGAGGAAAATAAAAAATCCCATCTGCGAATGTGGACTGACCCGTTAATTTGAGACACAAGAAAAAACACCTAGACTGCCATTGTCCGGTATTCAACCGGAGAGTGGCAGTTTAATTTTTGGAACGGTCGGATGTAGTTGTAATAATACATGTAATCTT
>NZ_VOHC01000014.1 GCF_007859275.1 Planomicrobium sp. CPCC 101079
AAAGACGATGAGGTAGATAGGTTCGGGGTGGACGCGTGGCGACACGTGCAGCTGACGAATACTAATCGATCGAGGACTTAACCAACTACGTGTTTCAGCGTTTCAACCGTCGTGTATCCAGTTTTGAAAGAACAAAATAAAAGTTTTTTAAAAAAAGCTTGTAATACCTAGTAGAATTGGTATAATAAATCTTGTCTTTCAAAATAGTTGGTCTGGTAATGATGGCAAAGAGGCCACACCCGTTCCCATCCCGAACACGGAAGTTAAGCTCTTTTGCGCCGATGGTAGTTGGGGGTCTCCCCCTGTGAGAGTAGGACGTTGCCAGGCTGATCAATATTATTCCGAAGTAGCTCAGTGGTAGAGCACCGCACTGTTAATGCGATGGTCGTAGGTTCGAATCCTACCTTCGGAGCCATTTTTTGGAGAGCTGTCCGAGTGGCCGAAGGAGCATGATTGGAAATCATGTAGGCGGGCAACCGTCTCAAGGGTTCGAATCCCTTGCTCTCCGCCAGAATATAACTCTCTACTTACATACTGGCCCCTTGGTCAAGCGGTTAAGACACCGCCCTTTCACGGCGGTAACACGGGTTCGAATCCCGTAGGGGTCACCATTTATTCATTTTAATAGTTGGAGGATTAGCTCAGCTGGGAGAGCATCTGCCTTACAAGCAGAGGGTCGGCGGTTCGATCCCGTCATCCTCCACCATTTTCGTTCAATACATAATCATTTTAACGAAAAAGAAAAACTTGCTCGACAAAGAGAGCAAAAAAGAAGTAAAGTACTATTAATAGTATTGTCGTAGGGTGGAGCAACGAACAGCGAAAGCTGTGAGTTACATCGATGCAGGCGCAGCCGAAGCAGATGTCCATTGCGAAACAAGCGCAAGAGAAACAAACTATCATTAATATTATTGTCGCGGGGTGGAGCAGTTCGGTAGCTCGTTGGGCTCATAACCCAAAGGTCGCAGGTTCAAATCCTGCCCCCGCAACCAAATGGTCCCGTGGTGTAGCGGTTAACATGCCTGCCTGTCACGCAGGAGATCGCCGGTTCGATCCCGGTCGGGACCGCCATTTTTTCTAAAAATATGGGTCAGTAGCTCAGTTGGTAGAGCATTAGATTGAAGCTCTAAGTGTCGGCGGTTCGATTCCGTCCTGACCCACCATATTTTTTATTCTCCATGCCGGAGTAGCTCAACTGGTAGAGCAACTGACTTGTAATCAGTAGGTTGAGGGTTCAAGTCCTTTCTCCGGCACCATGTTTTCGGTGGGGTAGCGAAGTGGCTAAACGCGGCGGACTGTAAATCCGCTCCTTCGGGTTCGGCAGTTCGAATCTGCCCCCCACCACCAGTTTTATAGGGGCATAGTTTAACGGTAGAACAGAGGTCTCCAAAACCTCCGATGTGGGTTCGATTCCTACTGCCCCTGCCAATTTTTATTTATATGATGGCGGTCGTGGCGAAGTGGTTAACGCACCGGATTGTGATTCCGGCACTCGGGGGTTCAATTCCCCTCGTCCGCCCCATGTTTTTAATTTCATTAAATAAACTTATAAAAATAATAAAGTGGCGGTCGTGGCGAAGTGGTTAACGCACCGGATTGTGATTCCGGCATTCGGGGGTTCAATTCCCCTCGTCCGCCCCATCTTATTATTGGGGTATAGCCAAGCGGTAAGGCAACGGGTTTTGATCCCGTCATGCCCTGGTTCGAATCCAGGTACCCCAGCTTTTGCGGAAGTAGTTCAGTGGTAGAACGCCACCTTGCCAAGGTGGAGGTCGCGGGTTCGACCCCCGTCTTCCGCTCCAAATTTTGGCGGCATAGCCAAGTGGTAAGGCATGGGTCTGCAACACCCTTATCACCGGTTCGAGTCCGGTTGCCGCCTCCATAATTACTTTGCCGGCGTGGCGGAATTGGCAGACGCGCGGGACTCAAAATCCCGTTCCTTCACGGGAGTGTCGGTTCGACCCCGACCGCCGGTATCTTAAAAAGGGCCTGCCTGCCCTTTAACTAAAAGCGCTAACTTTGAAGAAATTCAAGGTTAGCGCTTTTTTTTGCGTAAAGTTTGCTGGGAAAACTAGTTGATAGATGATAATGTGAAAACTGATGGAATTATTCGAAAATACGGAAGGGGATAGTGAATGATGTATCAGCTTATAAAAAATGGAACATTAATTGATGGAACTGGACAGAACGCCTTGGAGAATGCCGCCATTTTATTAAAAGGAAATCGTATTGAATCAGTCGGACCACTTGACGGTTTTGTAACTCCAGAAGGTGAATTGAGCTTAATTGATGCTCAGGGTGGTTTTATCTTGCCTGGCTTATTTGATACTCATGTTCACATGATTATGGAAATAAAGGATATTCGCGAATCTCTTACGACACCATTTGCTTTGAAGTATTTCGAAGCGATCGGCTACATGAAGCGTACAATCGATGCAGGAATCACCTCTGTAAGAGATGCAGGGTTTACGGATCTTGGAGTAAAACAAGCTGTTGAAAAGGGTCTTGTAACAGGTCCACGCATGCAGTTAAGTATAAACCCTTTGACAATCACTGGAGGACACGGTGATTCATGGATGCGCTCAGGTATTGACATTACCAGCAAAAGCTATCCAGGCATGCCCAGCGGCATTTGTGATGGGCCAGAACAGGTGCGCCAAAGAGTGAGGGAAATGCTCAGAGCTGGGGCAGATATCATAAAGGTGCATGCAACGGGCGGAGTTATGAGTCCGACTGACCATCCGGAGTTTACACAGTACTCGCAAGAAGAGTTGGAAATTATGGTGGAAGAGGCTACTTTCCGCAGAGGAATAAAGGTTATGGCTCATGCACAAGGGGCTGCAGGCATTAAAAACGCAGTTCGTGCTGGGATTCATTCGATTGAACATGGCATCTATTTAGATGAAGAAGCAATTGAATTGATGCTGAAGAATGGAACTTATTTGGTGCCCACTTTACTGGCTCCAATATCCGTAGTAGAAGCAAGCAAACTAAATGAAAATATGCCAGAATATGCAGTTCAAAAAGCACATGAAGTAGTAGAAGCGCACCGGGAGAGCATTGCAAAGGCTTATAAAGCTGGTGTGAAAATTGCGATGGGCACGGATGCAGGGGTTATGGCCCATGGCACGAATTTGCGCGAACTTGGTTTGATGTGCGACATTGGCATGTTACCAATGGAAGCGATCTTGGCGACGACCAAAGTAGCTGCAGAATGCATGGGGTGGGAGAAAGACTTAGGCACTCTAGAAGCAGGCAAACTGGCAGATGTCGTCATTACAAAGACCAATCCGTTAGAAGATATCCGTTCATTGGAAGACACCAATAATATAGCAGTTGTAATCAAGGACGGAAAGATTGAAAAGAATCTATTCAGCTAATTGCCATTGGGGAATCTATACAATCTGTAAAGCTGCTTTCAAACCCTAATGCTATATTAATAAAATTTTTTTATCGACAAATTTTTAAATGTTACGAGTTTGTAAATTTTATAATAAGCTATTGTAAAGCCCTGATCTAATAGGCTATTATTATCTAGCTTAGTGTTTATTTTATTAAAATAGCGGGGGTAAGAAAGATGGCTTTTAAAAAGCAGGATAAGTTTATAGTACAGTTGGATAATATATCAAAAAACCTTAAGGAAAGTGCTGATTACTTTGCTGATTACAAATTGAATGCAATCAGCGACTTGAAAATCTTCTCTGACACCATGAAAGACTACGAAACGAAAGGCGATTCTTTCGTTCATACCATTATCCAAGATTTGAACAATGCTTTTATTACGCCTATTGAGCGTGAAGATATATTAGCGCTTGCCATGACAATGGACGATGTGTTGGATGGCTTAGACCATACGGCTTCACTGTTTGAAATGTATTCAGTCATCAATGCAGATAAATACATGCTTGAATTTGTTGAAGCGATTCGCAATTGCACCATTGAAATGCAAGCGGCGATTGATTTACTGGCTACAAAAAAATTACCGCGCATGAGAGAACATGCTATTAAAATTAAAGATTACGAATCACAATGCGACGTTACTTTGCGCCACTCGATCAAGAACTTATTCCAAGTGGAGAAAGATCCTATCCGCATTATTCAATACAAAGAAATTTACGAAGAACTTGAAGAGATTGCAGACTCTTGCCAAAAAGTTGCAAACACATTTGAATCTATTATTATGAAAAACGCTTAAGGAGCACCTTGACGATGGATATGGTACTAATAATTACGGCATTGATTGTCATTCTAGCAATCGCGTTTGACTTTATTAATGGATTTCATGATACGGCAAACTCGATTGCCACTGCAGTTTCAACAAAAGCTTTAAAACCGCGCCATGCAATTATGTTAGCGGCAGTGATGAATTTTGTTGGAGCTATCACGTTCACAGGCGTTGCCAAAACAATTACAAAAGACATTGTCGATCCATTTACTTTACAAAATGGTTCAATCGTTATTATGGCTGCTTTACTAGCTGCTATCACATGGAATTTGCTTACTTGGTATTACGGTATTCCAAGCAGTTCATCACATGCATTGATCGGCTCAATTGCAGGTGCTGCGATTGGCGCCGCAGGATTTGGAGCATTGAATTACGGAGGATTCCTTACTATCATCCAAGCGTTGATTCTTTCTCCAATTCTTGCTTTTGTGGCTGCTTATATTGTGTATAGCATATTCAAAGTGATTTTCAGGAATAATAACTTGTCGAAAACGAACAGAAATTTCCGGTTGATTCAAATCGCAACTGCGGCTCTGCAATCATTTACACACGGTACAAACGATGCGCAAAAAGCAATGGGGATCATTACAATGGCTTTGATCGTAAACAACTACCAAACAGGCGATGATATTCAAACTTGGGTCCAAGTATCTTGTGCGTTGGCAATGGCGCTTGGAACTTCTGTAGGCGGATGGAGAATCATCAAAACTGTAGGCGGCAAGATCATGAAAATCCGCCCGGTCAATGGAGTGGCCGCTGATATTACAGGAGCTGCGGTTATCTTTGGCGCGACGTTCATCCACTTGCCTGTCAGTACGACCCATGTCATTTCTTCTTCTATCATGGGGGTAGGGGCGGCTCACCGCTTGAAAGGCGTTAAATGGGGAACAGCGCAAACAATGTTGGTTACATGGGTAATCACGCTGCCAATTTCCGGTACTTTAGCTGCTTTGTTCTACTATATTTTAAATTTCTTCTTTTAATAAGAAAAATCGGCGCTGGGATTTTCCTGGCGCTGATTTTTTTATAGGAATATAACAAAAGCCCTTGGCGTGAAGCGAAAGATGTGGTATATTTATAAGCGTTCGTTTAGCACATACGCCGGCGTGGCGGAATTGGCAGACGCGCACGACTCAAAATCGTGTTCCTTCTGGAGTGTCGGTTCGACCCCGACCGCCGGTATACTTTTACGATAGAATCAAGGTCCTGACTTAAATGTCGGGGCCTTTTTTCTTTTCCCTGAAGATAACTAAGGAAAGCTGGAATTGTCTTATTAAGATAAAAAGGTTCCTTAAATTGGATTTTATAGTATTTTAATGGAAGTCGTTTTGGTAAAATAAATACTATGTACTAAAAGGTGAAATTTGATCGAAGGAAATCAGGTGGGTAAATGGGAAAGTTATTATTGCAGCTCCATTGCCAGTACGGACAATCAAAGCTGCCCTTATTGTTTTCGTTAACATCGAAAATTCTGGTTCTCCAGCTGGGAAAGAAAAAGTAGCAGCTTAAAAAAGTGAAGGATTTCCAGATGTCAGCAGCACATGTGGAGAACCTGATGAATTTATAGCAACAAACCATTAATAGATAAAGAGCATTAAAATAAGAAGTTTAGGAAGTGAAAAGATGAAAAAGACGTTATTGGCAGGTGGAGCTATTTTAGGGATTATTGCACTGATTGGGTCTGGGGGGTATTTTTACATTCAGCAATCTTTCTCAAAATCAGCCGAAGAAGAAATAACGGCTGCTGCACAAGTCATCACTGATCGGGAAGTAGAAACGGAAGTTGAAGAAGTGAGCAAAGAATCGAATGCGGGCGGCAGCGAGGAAGATATGGATGAAAAACGGATACAAAAGTATGTGCATTTGATGACCCATCAGAAAGTGGAAGCAAAAGAGAAATGGGGAGCCGTTGAAATTACGCCTGAGAACATTGAGAATCTGTTAACCATTGTTGAGATGAATCAAGATCAATATGAGCATGCGGAATATTATAAAGAGGTTCTGACACAATGGCAAAAAGGGGATTTTTCGAATGCGGTGGAAGTCCATAATTACATCTGGCAATTGAACGGCGGAACCGTCGGCCGTGCAACTGGATTGTTGGATGAGGCAGAAGAGCAAGCATATATTAAAAAGCACTTTAAAGATTAGCTTGCTGTCGGGATCTTTTAGAAGAACAGACAAACCTGGAACATATTCCAAGAGCGGCTTTAGACTGCGATCTTAACAACGCGAAAAGGCGCTCCTGATTCAATGGGGAGCGCTTTTTTTGCTGCTGTTTAAAGGGATTGCAGGTCCGAACGGGTTCTTTCACTCCTTTGGTTGCCCGTATTGATGGTAGTCTTTGGTTCGAAAAGCAGGGCATGCACTTCTTCTTCAGCAACAGGCTTATGTTCGACGCCTTTTGGGATGATAAGAAATTCTCCTTCTTCAAGCCAAACGTCTTTGTCCCTGAATTTGATGAGCAGCTTTCCTTTTACGATCAGGAACATTTCATCTTCTTGTTCATGCTTATGCCAAATAAATTCATCTTTTAGTTTTACGAATTTCACGTGAAAGTCATTGATTTCACCTGCTATTTTTGGGCTCCAATAATCGTTGAAGAGTGAAAATTTCTCCTGGATGTTCACTTTTTCCATCATTGTTCCTCCTTTGATTCTATTTTTCATTATTTTTATTATAGACCTGTTTTTTCTTTACTAATAGCTTCAAGCAAGATTTATAGAAAGAACAGTGCTGTTACTTATCGATTGCTGAGGCGCAATGCCTTTTGGAAATCTGCCTGGCTGTATTGTTAACCTTTCCTGCCATCGTTATACTAAGAAGAAAGAAACGAAAATCAAGTTGCGCATAATTTGTTCAGGTCGCATCTGCAACAAGGTCCAGTCTGGAGAAAAGAAGCCGACTATCGCCAAAATGCTAGACTTACAAATGACTCGATAGAGCAGATAAAACAAATTTGAAAACGCTTGCATTTTGGTCAACCAGAATTTTTTGCTTTGTAAAAGATCGATTCTGAGGAGGTGCACTTATGGAAGAGACTTGCAGGGTTCTTATTGTCGATGATGAAATGTTGATCAGACAAGGGATTATCAATTACATCGATTGGGAATCTGAAGGTTTTCGAATTGTAGGAGAAGCTTCTAATGGCAAAGAAGCGATGCTTCTGATTGAACAGTTCCGTCCCCATATTGTTATCACGGATATTGTTATGCCAATTATGGACGGCATCGATTTGGTGAAAGAAGGAAAAAGAGCGTTTCCCGATATTGAGATTATTGTACTTAGCAGTTTTGAAGACTTTGATTATGTGCGTTCGACTTTTCAAAGCGGGGTTGCCGATTATATACTAAAGCCTAAATTAAACGGTCCTGAGTTAATAAGAATTTTAAACCGGGTGGCTGCTAAAATTCCAGGTTTGAAGCGTTCTGATTCTTTGCCTGAATCTAAACGGTCGACTGAAGAAATGCTGGAAAATATGTTATTAGGATATGAATCTTCTTTTGACAAGACGATCTTATCCACTATTTTTAACAAAAGCCATTTTGGATTAGTGGCTATCTATGGGAAAAGTCGAAATCCCCTTCATTTAAAAACAGCATTAAAACGTGCTAATCATGATGGGGTGGCGGTTTTCCCTATATTAACTGAAGAGAAGGACGTAACTGTTCTGATCAATTTCTCCCCCAATCAATTAGAAACCATCAAAAAGACCATGGGAATGCTTGCACAAGAAGATCTAAGTTTAACATGGATATTGAGCGAGCCGTTTGGGTCAATTGATGATATGAAAAAAGTATATGATGACAGTCTGATGAAAATGAAAAAGTATTTGTTTTATCTGGCTGATCAATCTTTATTAATTTATGATAATCTACCGCCCGAAAATAAAAAGCAAGTTCATTTTGACTTGAATCATTTTATCGAATTGTTTAAAGATCGTCTTTTTAACCCAGCTTTTGCCTATTTAACAGATTACGTGGATTATTTAGCGACGCAGTATAAAAACGATAGCTTGGAATTCAAATCTTTCTTAGGCAACGTTATTTTTAATGTGCTTGTGTTATTGGGCAATATGAAATATGAAATAGAGGATATTGAAAAGAAAAAATACAGTTATTTTTCCAATATAAACGAAGCCAATAGTGTTGAAGAAGCGCTCGCTCAATTCCATGAATTTATAGATGGCGTACAGACAATCATCTTTTCCCATAGTGCAGCAGGTGAACAGCACAACAACCTGGATAAGATGCTAAAGTATATTGAACAGCACTATACCGAACCTTTGCGTTTATCGGAAATCGCCAATCATTTTCATTTTAATCCATCTTATCTTTCTTCTTATTTCAGTACCCATCACAAAGAAGGATTTAGTGAATATTTAAACCGGGTCCGAATTAAAAAAGCAATGGAGCTGCTGGAAAATAGTTCAGTTTCCATATCTAATATTAGCGGAATGGTCGGTTATTCAGAGCATAGCTATTTCTGCAAAGTATTCAAGAAAATAACCGGGATGTCTCCAGGCAATTATCGGAAGGAGTACCGTACCCAAAATGAATACGAAGAAGCGAATAATTCAATCGTTAAAAGATAATAATCTATTTATTAAGATGTTTTTAATAATGGTGATCAGTATTGTGGCGGTATCTCTGTTAATTACTTTCAGTTCAATCCGGGTATCCAGTAATTTATTCATGGATACATTCAGCATCACCAATACGAAAGTGTTAAGCCAAATCAAAACGCGATTTGAATCCTACAGTTTTGCAATTGTAAGTGCTACGCATGAAGTCCAAAACAATGGCACCATCAAAAGGGTATTGACACAGGAAGATGAAAACTCTATTGAAACTTCGGGATCGTATCTAAACATCATCAGGCAAATGGAACGAATTTATCCGACTGTAGAGTCATACGAGGCCAACATGATTGTGCTGGGGGAGAATGAGCGTTTGTTCAATATGAATTATTCGAATTGGCCAGTGTCTTGGGGCGGCCTTAAAAATCATTCGATTACGCAGCATACCATTAGCGAACCCAGCAAATTGCAGTATCACTTCATTTCTTCTACTTCTTTTACTGACAAACCAATGATTGTTGCTACTAAAGCATTAATGGAAAGATCTTCAGGCGAAATTTATGGTGTTTTGTATTTCCCCATCCGCGAAGAGCAGTTAAAAGCGTTCTATGAAGGGTACACGAGCAAGGAAAATGAAGTGCTATTGATCAATGAAGCCGGAAAAATCGTTTCCAGCAATAAAGAAGAAATGATTGGCGTTGATGCAATTGATGTACTGAATTTAGCAAAAGAGGTTGAGGAAGAAGAACTTGAATTCAAAGACGTGAATGTCTTCGATACGGAGTATATGTTAATGTCGGAATACCTTCCGACGTATAACATGTATTTAGTGAATCTAGTGGACAAAAATGTCGTAATGGACAATTTGGTAAATACGAAAGAAATAATTATGATCAGTTTGGGCATTGTCTTGATCGCCGTACTTATTGTCTTTCTGATTTCTAGGAGGATGACCAATTCAATAAGTACTTTAGTCAAGCAAATTTCCACTATTGCAAAACATGATTTTAATAAGCCAGTTACTGAAACAGGTGGATATGAAGCTAGAAAAATAGCAAATGCTTTTAACTTCATGTTGAATGAGTTGCAGGATTATGTGGGTATTGTAGTGCAAGCCCAGCAGAAACAAAGAAATGCCGAGTTAAGCGCGTTACAGCATCAAATCAATCCGCACTTTCTATACAATACGCTAGCCTCTGTTAAATTCATGGTTCAGCAAGGCAAAAAAGAAAAAGCAACAGACATGATCCATGCGCTAATATCGCTGCTGCAAAACGCTCTAAGCAATATCGACCAGACAATCACAGTAGAACAAGAAATAAAGGAATTGAAAAATTACGTATTGATCAACCAAGCCAGATATGGCGATAGAATCAGAGTCAATTATTTTATTTCTCCAGAATGTTTGGACTATCATTTGCCGAAATTGATCCTTCAGCCGTTTATCGAGAATGCCTTTTTCCATGCCTTTAATGAGAAAAAAGAAGGGTTTATCCAAATCCTGGTCGCATTGAAAGACGGGCGCCTTGTTTGTGAGATTGTGGATAACGGCGATGGCATGGAGATGAAAGGCAATTATATGAAAGAAGATTTTAAAGAAAAACGCCACTTGTTTAGCGGAATTGGCGTCCGCAATGTACATGAGCGGATTCAGTTATTGTACGGAGAAGAATATGGAGTAGAGATGACAAGTGCAAAAGGAGAAGGCACGAGAGTAAAAGTGGAATTGCCGCCTCAAAAAGTTCAAGTTGCCTCTGGAACCTAAAGATAATACAAGAAGATAAGAATAATACAAGAGAATAGTTGAAAACTTTGAAATATCTAAAAAATTTCAAAGGAAAATCCTAAAGATTGTGCTAACAATCTTTTTTTTTTGATGGCTATACTAAGGTTAAGCGATAAATAAAGCGCTTACAAAAAAGGGGGAGCTTTTAAATGAAGAAATTTTACCTTATGTTCATGATGCTTTTGGGCATCGTTGTATTGGCTGCTTGTTCTTCAGGTGAAGAGGCAAGCGGAGGAGAAAGCAGTTCTGAAGGCTCAGCGAGTGTTGATAAAATCACAGCATGGGCTTGGGATCCAGCATTTAACATTGCTGCTCTTGAAAAAGCAAAAGAAGCTTACAATGGAGACGGCGAGTATGAAGTAGAAATTATTGAGAATGCGCAAGATGATATCATTCAAAAACTAAACACAGGGCTTAGCTCTGGTACAACAAAAGGAATGCCGAACATCGTCTTGATCGAAGACTACCGTGCACAAAGCTTCTTGCAAGCTTATCCGGATGCATTTCATCCTTTAACAGATGTCATCAAGTCGGATGACTTTGCGGATTATAAGATTGCAACAACTAGCTATGAAGGCGAACAATATGGATTGCCTTTCGATTCTGGTGTAGCCGGATTGTATGTACGCACAGATTATCTTGAAGAAGCGGGTTACACAGTGGAAGACGTAACGAATATCACATGGGATGAATATATAGAGGTTGGTAAAAAAGTGAAGGAAGCAACAGGCAAGAACATGCTGACATTGGATCCGAACGATTTGGCTCAAGTCCGCATGATGATTCAAACAAACGGTTCATGGTATGTGGATGAAGATGGATCAACTCCAAACCTTGCAGGCAACGAAACGCTTGCTAAAGGATTTGAAACCTACAAAAAAATGATGGATGAAGACATTGCAAAAATCGTTTCTGACTGGAGCCAGTTTGTCGGCGCATTCAACAGCGGCGATGTTGCAAGTGTTCCAACTGGTAACTGGATCACGCCAAGCGTCAAGCAAGCGGCAGACCAGTCAGGGAAATGGGCAGTGGTTCCGATGCCGCGATTGGATATGGACGGAGCAGTAAACGCTTCTAACTTGGGCGGCAGTTCATGGTATGTATTGAACGTAGACGGCAAAGAAGAAGCTGCAGACTTCTTGCTTAACACATTCGGTTCAAACCCTGATTTGTATCAAACACTTGTAAAAGATATCGGTGCTATCGGAACATACTCAGCAGCAGCTGAAGGAGACGCGTTTGCAGTCGAAGATGAGTTCTTTAGCGGACAGCAAATCATCACTGACTTCTCTCAATGGACAGAGGAGATTCCAGCGGTCAACTATGGTCTTCACACTTATGCAATCGAGGATATCCTGGTAACCGGAATGCAAGATTATTTGAATGGGGCAGATTTGAACCAAGTTCTTGAAAATGCCCAATCACAAGCTGAAGCACAACTCAAATAATTGACTGTAAATAAATAAAGCCTTGAGTTGCCGCCGAATACACTGGTAGAAGTGCTTTATCGCTCACCAGTTAGGCCCGACTCAAGGTTTTTTTATAGGAGGAATGAGAAAGATGAGTCAGCAATTAACAAAAAAGAACGAAATGGATATCCCATTGCGCCACAAAGAAACCAAACGCCAAAAAACCAATTTGTATTTCAGGAAAAAAATTGGCTGGCTGTTTGTCATTATCTCAATCATCGCAATCACGATCTTTAACTTTTACCCGATGGTTCAAGCCTTTTTATTGTCCTTTCAATCGGGGATGGGCGGGAATCTGGAATATGTGGGCTTGGCTAACTGGAAGCGATTGTTTGGCGACCCAACCTTTATCGCAGCGCTAACCAATACATCAATCTTTCTGCTCATTCAAGTTCCATTGATGATTGTATTGGCGTTATTTCTTTCCGTACTGTTGAATGACCCGACATTGAAATTTAAGAGTTTTTTCAGAATCGCGATTTTCTTGCCGTGTGTCACATCACTGGTTGCCTACTCGGTCATCTTTAAGTACCTATTCGGTGTAGATGGTCTTATTAATCAGTTTTTAGTCAAATTCGGTTTTGCCACTCAAGCAATCAACTTTTTAGCAGATCCGTTTTGGGCGAAGGTCGTTATCATCGTTGCCATTACGTGGAGATGGACAGGCTATAACATGATTTTCTATCTCTCAGCTTTGCAAAACGTCGACAAGTCGATTTACGAAGCGGCGCGCATTGATGGCGCAAATGCCATTCAGCAATTTTTCCAAATTACTGTTCCAATGTTGAAGCCGATTATTTTGTTTACATCGATCACATCAACAATCGGTACATTGCAGATTTTTGATGAAGTTGTCAACATTACCAACGGCGGACCCGGAAATTCAACAATTTCCATATCACAGTATATCTATAACCTTTCCTTCGAATACACGCCTGACTTCGGTTATGCGTCAACAGTCTCTTACGTCATCGTGATCTTAGTAGTGATTCTTTCTATTATTCAATTCAGAGTGGCGGGTGAGAGAAAATGAAAACCTTTAATAGAGCTATGACCTATACGTTTCTAAGTATCGCAGCCATCGTTTCCATCTTTCCATTCCTATGGATGATCGTCAGTGTCACGAACAAATCAGTGGATGTGACGCAAGGCCGTTTGCTGCCAGGCACTCATTTGATTACAAACCTGAAAACGCTTTTTGAAACGGTGGAGATTGTACCCGCTTTGATCAACTCAACCATTATCGCAGTTATCTCGACCTTTTTGACGCTATTGCTTGCTTCGCTTGCGGGGTACGGTTTTGAAATGTTCCGCAGCAAAGGAAAAGATATTGTCTTTACCATCTTGTTGTTGTCGATGATGATTCCGTTTGCGGCGATCATGGTGCCGTTGTACCGCATGTTCGGCAGTGTCAGTGATACGCTGCCTTTGTTCGGAATTGATACGCTCGGAGCTGTCATCTTGCCGACAGCAACAACTGCGTTCTTCATCTTTTTCTTCCGTCAAAACACGAAGATGTTTCCGAAGGATTTGGTGGAAGCGGGAAGAATTGACGGCTTGAGCGAACTGGGCGTCTTTTTCCGGATTTACGTGCCGACGATGAAAACCACTTATGCCGCAGCAGCAATCATCACGTTCATGAACAGCTGGAACAACTATTTATGGCCATTGGTCATTTTGCAGTCTCCAGAAAAGCGGACGATTCCGTTGCTGATTTCCAACCTGGGCTCAAGCTATTCGCCAGACTACGGCGTCATCATGTCAGCAATCGTCATCGCCACATTGCCGACAGCGCTTGTGTTCTTCTTAATGCAGAAACACTTTGTTGCTGGAATGATGGGATCGGTTAAGGGATAAAAAGCTTATAGGCTAATAACCGATATTTCGCAAAACAGCTGCCTAAAAGATCTGCTCCTGCAGCGCTAAGCGCTTCGTCGCAAAGACTTGGCCCTCACTACCTTCGGCCAATGTCTTTCCTGTGGGCTCGCGCCAAGCCTCCTCGAGCTGCGCTCTGCGGGGTCTCGGCTGACTCGTCGCTACGCTGCCCCACGGGAGTCTCCGCTGTTTTGCTATATATCTTTTTACAGTAGGAATATATGATTTCTTTATATCTAGCAGTATCTTAGCGCCGGCGCGTCCAAGGGCGAGACGAAGCAATAAGACGGGTCTTCTTTCTGGCTTATTGCGGGAGTCCTGCCCAAAGCGGCCGAAGCGATTTAGAAACCTTTATCTGATTTTGAGTAGGAGGTAAATTGTGCCGATTTTATATAACGGCTCCACTCGGGAGTTTCATCTGCATACCCAAAAAGTAAGTTACATATTTAGCATTTTAGAAAACAATCAGCTTGGCCACCTTTACTATGGAAAGAAATTGCGCCACCGTGAGTCGTTTGAACGGCTGTTTCACATTGGTGAAAGTCCAAACACAGCTTGCGTCAATGAAGGGGATCTAGTGTTTTCGTTGGATTTGATCAAGCAGGAATACCCGGCTTACGGAACGACGGATTTTCGGGAACCCGCTTATCAAGTTCTGCAAGAAAGCGGCAGCCGCATAACCAATTTTATCTATCAAGACCATCAGATCTATGAAGGCAAAAAGAAGTTAGAAGGCTTGCCTGCTACTTATGTAGAGAGAGAGAATGAAGCGACGACACTGGAAATTTCCCTTGTAGATGAAAAAACCGGCATGGAGATCAAGCTTCTGTATACTGTTTTTGAAGAATTAAATGCAATTGCCAGATCTGCCCGATTTATCAACCACGGCCAATTGGAAGTGAATTTGACAAGGGCATTAAGTGCGAGCATCGATTTGCCAGGTTCTGATTTTGAGATGGTGCAGCTTTCGGGTTCATGGGCGAGAGAGCGGCATGTGAAAAACCGTAAACTGGTTCCCGGCATCCAAAGCATTGCAAGTACACGCGGAACGAGCAGCGCGCAGCAAAATCCGTTCTTAGCGTTGAAGCGGCCAAATACGGCGGAGCACCAAGGCGAAGTTTATGGTTTCAGTTTGGTCTATAGCGGCAATTTTTTAGCCCAGGTTGAAGTGGACCATTATGATGTGTCCCGCTTGATGATCGGCATCAATCCATTTGATTTTAACTGGCTTCTTAAAAGCGGTGAAAGTTTTCAGGCGCCTGAAGTGGTCATGGTGTATTCAGATGAAGGTCTTAATGGCATGAGCCAGGTTTATCATCGCTTGTACCGGACACGGCTGGCGCGCGGAAAGTGGCGCGACCGGGAACGGCCGGTATTGATCAATAACTGGGAAGCGACGTATTTTAATTTTAATGACCAGAAAATCCTTGAGCTTGCTAAAGCATCGAAGGAATTGGGTGTTGAGCTATTCGTCTTGGACGATGGCTGGTTCGGCAAACGCGATGATGATACGACGTCCTTAGGGGACTGGTCGGTGGACAGACGCAAATTGCCGAATGGCATTACGCAACTGGCGGAAGACATCAACGCGCTCGGACTGGAATTCGGGTTGTGGTTTGAACCGGAAATGGTCTCGAAAGCGAGCGAATTGTATAAAGCGCATCCGGACTGGGTCATCCGTGTTCCGGACCGCCAGATGTCACATGGCAGAAATCAATTCGTGCTCGATTTTTCAAGACAGGAAGTTGTGGATTTTATTTATGATCTGATGTCAGAGGTGTTACGGGACGCACCGATTTCGTATGTGAAGTGGGATATGAACCGTTATATGACGGAAATCGGCTCATTGGAGTTGCCGGCAAACCGGCAGCGGGAAGTGGCGCACCGTTACATTCTCGGGGTTTATTCGTTATATGAGCGGCTGACGAGCGAGTTTCCGGATGTGTTGTTTGAGTCGTGCGCAGGAGGCGGCAGCCGGTTCGATCCGGGTTTGCTGCATTATGCGCCGCAAGGATGGACGAGCGACGATACCGATGCGGTTGAACGTTTGAAGATTCAGTACGGCTCGTCGATGGTTTACCCAATCTCTTCTATGGGTGCACACGTGTCGGCCGTGCCGAATCATCAAGTGGGCCGGGTGACGAGCCTGGAGACGAGAGCAAACGTCGCCTACTTTGGTGCGTTCGGCTATGAGCTGGATGTGATGATGATGACTGAAGAAGAAAAAGAAGAAGTTAAAGCACAGATTGCGTTTTATAAAGCCAATCATTCGCTGATCCAAAAAGGGCAGTTTTACCGAATCGAAAGCCCGTTTGCCGGTGATGGCAATATCACAAGCTGGATAGTTGTGTCGGATGACCAAACTGAAGCGATTTTTGGCTATTACCAAGTGCTGGCACGGCCGAATCCTGGGTTTACCCGTGTATTCTTTGAAGGGTTGAATCCGGATTTTGAATACGCAATCGACGGGATTGCCGATACATTTTACGGAGACGAGCTGATGAGCGCGGGCCTGCAGCTTGACCGCTGCCGTGAAAAGACTCATCCAGCTGATTTTTCGTCGGTTGTTTATAAGTTGAAAAGAATTTAATGCCGCTTCGGTCGCTTTGGGCATGACTCCCGCAATAAGCCGGGAAGAGCACCCGTCTTATTGCTTCGTCTAGCCCTTTTACGCGCCGGCGCTGGATGATCTCAATTGAAAAAGTGACATAACTTGTTGTTTATTTTAAATAGGATATGGAGCAAAACAGCGGAGACGCCTGTGGCATAGCGAGAAAGCCGAGACCCCGCAAGGAGCGAAGCGACTGAGGGGGCTTGGCGCTCGCCCACGGCAAGCGTAGCTGTTTTGCGGAATATCCGCTACAACCTACATAGGAGGACTCAACGTGCTGACTGCTAAAAATGAGATGTTTTATTTAGAGGATAAGCCTTTTCAAATCTTATCGGGTGGCATGCATTATTTCCGCACGGTGCCTGAGCATTGGGAAGACCGTTTGCTGAAATTGAAGGCGTTGGGGCTGAACACGGTGGAGACGTATATTCCGTGGAATTTCCATGAGCCGAAAAAAGGCGAGTTCCATTTCTCGGGGATGGCGGACATTGAGCGCTTTATCGGGCTTGCGCACAAGTTAGGGCTGTACGTGATTTTGCGTCCAGCACCGTATATTTGCGCGGAGTGGGAAATGGGCGGCTTGCCGTCTTGGCTGTTGAAAGACAAGGAACTGGTGATGCGCAGCAGTCATCCGAATTTCTTGGGGCATGTGGAAGATTATTTTGCCGAACTGCTGCCGAAGTTCAAACGCCATTTGTATCAAAACGGCGGCCCGGTGATTGCGATGCAGATCGAAAATGAGTACGGTGCGTACGGCAACGATTTGGCTTACTTGGATTTTTACAGAGAGCAGTACCAAAAGCATGAGTTGGATACGTTCCTCTTCACATCGGACGGGCCGAACTTTATCGGCCAAGGATCGCTTCCGGAAGTCACGACGACGCTGAACTTTGGTTCGCGGGTGGACGAAGCGTTTGATGCGCTTGAAGAGCTGAAGCCGGGGTCACCGAAGATGGTGGCGGAGTTTTGGATCGGCTGGTTTGATTATTGGACGGGCGAACACACGGTGCGCAGCGGGGAAGATGTAGCTGCTGTTTTTAAAGAAATCATGGAGAAGAAGATCTCCGTCAATTTTTATATGTTCCACGGCGGCACCAATTTCGGCTTCATGAACGGCGCCAACCATTACGACATCTACTACCCGACGATCACGAGCTACGATTACGACAGCTTGCTGACAGAGGGCGGTGCGATCACCGAAAAATACAAGGCGGTCAAGAAAGTCTTGAGCGAGTTCACTGAAGTGCCAGCGGATTTCGAAGAAACGGCGTCAGCGAAAGAGTATGGAACCGTTGCAGTATCAGAGTCTGTCAGTTTGTTTGACGTTCTTGAAGGCATTAGCGGGAAAGTGGAACACATTGCGCCGCTGCCGATGGAAGACATTGGCCAAGCTTACGGCTACACGCTTTACCGCACGACCATCAAACGCCAAGGCGAATTGAAGTTCAACTCTGACGCCATCCGTGACCGTGGCTATATTTACGTTAACGGCCGCTATATCACGACGACTTACATCAATGACACCGATAAAGTCGTGACGCTCGATTTCCCAGAGAAAGTGAACACGCTGGAGATTTTAGTCGAGAACATGGGGCGCGCCAATTACGGCGAGCATTTGACCGACCAAAAAGGCTTGATCAAAAATTTGTGGCTCGGGGAGCAGTATTTCTTCCACTGGGAAATGTTCAAGATAGAGCTGGACCGTTTGCCTGCTGATTATCATTCAAGCCAACAAGAGCGCTTCCCGAAATTCTTCCGCGGCTCTTTCGATGCGGATGAATGTCTGGATACATATGTCGACACAGCAGGTTTTACAAAAGGCAATGTCTTCATCAATGGCTTTAACTTGGGCCGCTACTGGAACACGGCCGGGCCACAGCAACGGCTTTACCTGCCAGGCCCGTTATTGAAAAAAGAGAACAACGAAATTGTCGTGCTGGAACTTGAGAACACGACGACAGACAAAATTCAATTGCTGGCTCAACCGAAGTTAGGTTGACGGTGTTTAAAATAGAAGGGATGGAATCGAATGATTAACGAGAAATTACCGAAGATTTGGCACGGCGGAGACTATAATCCGGAACAGTGGGACTCGAAAGAGATCTGGGACGAAGACGTCCGCATGTTCAAACTTGCCGGAATTGATGTGGCAACATTAAACGTCTTTTCATGGGCGCTGAATCAGCCGAATGAAGATACGTACAACTTCGAATGGCTCGATGACAAGATCAACCGCCTGTACGAAAACGGCATTTACACATGCCTCGCAACAAGCACAGCAGCGCATCCGGCATGGATGGCGAAAAAATACCCGGACGTTTTGCGTGTGGATTTTTACGGCAGAAAACGCAAGTTCGGCAGCCGCCACAATTCGTGTCCGAACAGCCCGACTTACCGCGAATACTCGGAGAAAATCGCTGACAAGCTAGCGGAGCGCTACAAAGACCATCCGGCAGTATTGATCTGGCACGTATCCAATGAATACGGCGGCTACTGCTATTGCGACCAATGCCAAGTCTCATTCCGCAACTGGCTGAGCGATAAATACGGCACACTTGAGAAGTTGAATAAAGCATGGAATACCGGATTCTGGGGCCACACATTCTACGAGTGGGATGAAATTGTTGCACCGAATATCCTGAGCGAAGAGCGCGAAAACAACGAATCCGATTTCCAAGGCATTTCACTCGATTACCGCCGCTTCCAGTCGGACAGCTTGCTGGATTGCTACAAGCTGGAGTATAACGCGATCCGGAAGCACGTTCCAAACACGCCGATTACGACGAATTTGATGGGTACATACCCGATGCTTGATTACTTCAAGTGGGCGAAAGAAATGGACGTGGTGTCGTGGGACAACTACCCGGCAATCGATACGCCGTTCAGCTACACGGCAATGACGCATGATTTGATGCGCGGACTGAAGAGCGGCCAGCCGTTCATGCTGATGGAGCAGACGCCGAGCCAGCAAAACTGGCAGCCGTATAACTCGCTGAAACGCCCAGGCGTCATGCGCTTATGGAGCTACCAGGCGATCGGCCGCGGTGCAGATACGATTCTGTATTTCCAATTACGCCGTTCGGTCGGCGCTTGCGAAAAATACCACGGCGCAGTCATTGAACACGTCGGACATGAGAACACGCGGGTGTTCAAAGAAGTCGCTCAAATCGGGAAAGAGTTTAAAGGGTTAGGGGATACGCTGCTTGATGCACGCGTCAACGCCAAAGTAGCCATCGTCTTTGACTGGGAAAATCGCTGGGCTGTGGAGCTTTCAAGCGGCCCGTCCGTGTCGCTCGACTATGTCAACGAAGTCCATAAATATTATGACGCACTTTATAAATTGAACGTCCAAGTCGACATGATCAGTGTGGAAGAAGACTTGAGCCAGTATGATGTCGTTATTGCGCCAGTGTTGTATATGGTGAAAGAAGGCTACGCCGCGAAAGTGGAACAGTTTGTCCAAAACGGCGGAACGTTCCTGACGACGTTCTTCAGCGGCATCGTTAACGAAACCGACATCGTCACACTTGGCGGCTATCCAGGCGAACTGCGCAATGTCCTTGGCATTTGGGCGGAAGAAATCGATGCGCTGCATCCGGATGAAACAAATCAAATCGTTATGAAAGATTCACGCGGCAACATGAGCGGCAGCTATTCGTGCAACTTGCTGTTTGATTTGATCCACACAGAAGGCGCAGAAGCGGTCGCGGAATACGGCTCCGACTTCTACAAAGGCATGCCTGTTCTAACGGTCAACCGATTCGGTGAGGGAAAAGCGTGGTACGTGGCATCAAGCCCGGACCAAGAATTCCTGGTCGACTTCCTGAAGACTGTCTGCGAAGAAGCTGGCGTCCAGCCGCTATTAGCAGTGCCGGAAGGCGTCGAAACAACGGAACGCGTGAAAGGCGGCCAAACGTACCTGTTTGTGTTGAACCACAACAACGAACAAGTGGCGATCGATCTGCAAGACAGCCAGTATAACGAGGTGCTTACAGAGCAACAAGTAAGCGGGACTGTTGAGTTGGAAGCAAAAGGCGTTATGATTTTAGCCAAAGCGTAAAAGCATAAAGATTAAAAAGCAGGCATAAAAGAATCTTTTTATGCCTGCTTTTTATTGGATTTAATGTAGATTGTTGAGCCTTTGTTTATTGCAGGAGATATAAAAATTTACCAGCAGCAGTGGGCAATGCCTTTTTTAAAAATATAAAACGCACTGAATCTCAAAAAATCAGAAATTCAGTGCGTCTTTCTTGAGACTTTGCATTAATCTTTTTAAAGATCTGGCTGGCCAATTTAGGAAACGGCTTCGCCGTTCCAGCTCATCATGCCGCCTTCGACATTCACTGTATCAATGCCTTTCGATTCCAGAAAGTCGCAAGCCTTGAGGCTGCGTACTCCTCCCTTGCAAATGCAGTAAACAGGCTCATTGATTTCTAATTCTTCAAAGCGCTCCGGCAATTGGCCAAGCGGAATATGTTTTGCGCCAGGCACCATGCCGAGTGCCACTTCATCATCTTCGCGTACATCGACCAATTGAAAATTTTGTCCCGATTCCACAAGATTCCGCAACTCGTCGGTCGTAATCGATTTCATGATAAATTGCTTCCAGCTTGAAATGGCCTCCACTTAAGAAGTTTTCGGTAAAAATCATACTATCTAAAGTAGAAAACTTCAATTAGCGAGATTCTTCATTTAGCGTATTTACAGCTTACGCGTTTATTCTCCGGCTTGAATATTCCATCCGGATTCTTTTTGAACAGCCATACATGCAAATCATAGTGTTTACCCGGAGAACCATCATGGTTAGCCATTGGGCCTTGGAACTTTTGGTTGAACAATTTTGGCGTTTTATCCGTTTTTTCATCCGGTACATACCATTCTCCGGCTACAAGTTTGTATTTGCCATTTTTCAGTGGCTCATAAACTAAAATCTCCGGTCGTTTAATGTGTAGTTTCGCATCGTCCACCCGATTAGGTTTGATCAAGTGAATCCCCATATTCGGTACGCAAGCTCCTGGCACTAATCCGGTAAAGCCTTCATCCAATGCAACATCGATGTCCCGATACTTCTCAAGCGCCTTTTTGCTGATGGCTAATTCTTCCCGTACACTCCTCTTGTCATCGTCATCATCGCGATGGGCACTGACAGTGGACATGGCAGACAGGCTAAGGAATGCGATCATGAGGGCAACGAGAAACTTTTTCATTAGACTTCCTCCTTGATAAATATTTAATATATGTATCAAGAATATGTTTTTCATTCACCCTGAATTATATACTTAATCTTCTGAAATTCAATAGCTAAGTATAGATCAATATACTCATCTTTACCAAAATAATTTAGTGCACTGAAGTGCTGGATTGGTAATCTCCTAGTTATTATCTTCTGCTTGTTGGCAACAAAAAAATGTTATTTTCTTGCTGTGATTTTAATAAAATTTTGATTATTCGTGTTATAGTGGGGACATATATAGACTGCCTTCATACATAAATGATTTCATATGAAAGGTGATGAGCTGGCATGGCAAGAATTGACGAAATTGCTCCCGATGTTTTTCGCATCTCCATTTACGTGCCGGAAATGGACATGCAATTTAATCAATTTCTGATTCGGGACAAAGAGCCTTTGTTGTTTGCCACAGGATTGAAAGCATTTTTTTCCGAAATGCAGGAGGCCGTCAAGCAATTGATGGATCCGGTCCAATTGCGCTGGATTGGCTTTAGCCATTTTGAATCGGATGAGTGCGGCTCGCTCAATAACTGGCTGGAACTGGCTCCAGGGTCACAAGCTGTCACGGGGTTGATTGGAGGGATGGTCAACATTAACGATTTTGCGATTCGCCCGGCACATATTTTGGAGAACGGGCAAGTGCTCAATATCGGCAATAAAAAATTGCGCTACTTGAGCACACCCCATGTGCCGCATGGCTGGGATGCGGGATTATTTTATGAAGAAAATGACCGAACGCTGTTGACTTCTGATTTGTTTCACCATGATGGGAATGTAGAACCAATTACGCAACAAAGCTTGGCGGAGCGGACACGTGGATCGCTTATCGGCTTCGAACAAAGCCCGCTGGCCGGTTATATTCCTTACAGTTCGAAGACAGACCGAATCTTGCATGACTTGGCCGAACTTCATCCGAACACGCTGGCTGTAATGCACGGTTCTTCCTTTTCAGGAAATGGCAAAAAGGAAATTGAAGATTTGCGGGAAGTATGGAAGTCGGTTTTAAGTGAAAAAGTGCAATAGAAGCTCTAATGCGAAAAAGTGTGTTCATATATGGAAGCTTCATACTTCATTGTGTGAAGCTTTTTCTTCTGCTTTTGAATGCATTATTTGAAGTGTCCACTTAATACTCTTAACAAGTGTAGGGTGGACAAGCACTTTCTTCCGTAATGGAAACAAGTCATCTATAAAGCAGCTTTGAGAAAGACCTGCAGACGCTCGTAATTTTCTAATCCCAATCTCCGTTTTATTTTTCCTTGTTTGGAATAGCCGGCTTCAACATGTTCGTCGATTAATAGGAGTGCATTGAAAATGAATTCTTCCTGAAAATGAAGCGCTAATAAAATCGGGTAGGCAAGGTACATGCTTACATGCTCGTAGCCATAGAAATTATCCTCTTCAAACGGCAAATTTTTGCGGACATAAGCTTTGCCGATGCCATGCAGCAAAGCAACCCAAGAAAGCAGTTCCCGTTCTTTTGCTTCTAGTGGTTCATTATGTTGTTTAGTTAATATTTTATAGGAGTGCTGAACAGCTGGTTCTATTTCGAGAAGCGGCTTTGTTTCTTCAAATGCCTGGTAAAAACCGAGAACTTCTTGATAACTTATATCGCTCCTTTGGATAGTTTGGCGAAGTTCAGTTGCCGAAAGTTTGCCATTAGTAGTTTTGGAAAAGGCCGGATCGAAAACGACCGTTACTTTGTTGAAGTTTTCATTCAACTTTGGAAATTGAAAACTGCGAATGTATCGTTCTATAACCCAATCTGGTACCCGTTCGGGATGGGACCGTTTTTGATTTCGTGTTTTTGCTATTGTGTATGGCGTGAGAAATACGACAGCCTCTGTTTCTGCTTGAAAGTTTTTGAGGCGATTAAGGAGGCTTCTTCTTCTCTTGGAAGCTAGGTTTGTGGCGTCGTATATAACATTTTTTCCTGCTTCAAGAGCAGCAGCGGTTTGCTGATACATCTCCGCAAAGACATTCTGAGAATCAGAATTGTCACTGGACGCATAGTTGTTTTGTGAAATTTGATCGGATGACAAATGGATCCACCCTTGCTGGGTAGCGGCAAGGTTTCGGGCATAGGTGGTTTTGCCGCTTCCCGGCAGGCCAATCAGCATTTTTAGAAGTGGCATCGTTATCCCTCTTTTCAATACAAAAGTTAAATTTGGCCAATCGATTTATATATACCCGAAAGCGAGAAAAATGTCATATTGGGTATATTTTTATTTCGGCAAAATGTTGTATTATGGAAGCAACTAGAAACGATGTTATACATAGCCACGCTTTATAGAAGATATGATTTTGCTTTAACGCTAACTTTTTGCAGAGAAGGGAGGATGCGGTATGGAGAGCAAGATTCAAAAAATCACCACTAATTTTTGGTTCAATATGAATGCCGAAGAAGCAGTTAACTTTTACATGTCTGTTTTCAAAGATGCCAAGACTGGGCGAAAAACTTATTACGTAAAAGAAGGGTTTGAAATTCATGGTATGCCTGAAGGAACTGTCTTGACCATCGACTTTCAACTGGAAGGGCAAGATTTTGTCGCTTTGAACGGCGGCGGTCAATTTTCTTTCACCGAAGCCGTTTCGTTTATCATCAATTGCGATTCCCAAGAAGAAGTGGATTATTACTGGGACAAGCTGACGGAAGGCGGAGATGAAAAATCGCAAGTTTGCGGCTGGCTGAAGGACAAGTTCGGGGTTTCATGGCAAGTGGTCCCCGTCGCTTTGAATGACATGTTCGCAGATCCGGACACTGAAAAAGTGGAGCGGGTGATGAAGGTAATGCTTCCAATGAAAAAATTGGATCTTCATGCACTGCAGCAAGCTTACGAAGGAAAATAGTTATCTGATTGACCTATAAAGCAGTGGCTAAATGCCGTCTTCGGATTGTTCGAAGACGGCTTTAATTTGTTGTTCTTTGAAATCAGTTTTGGATACGTGTATGCTGATAGGTAAAAGCCATTCTGCGTCAGCAAAGGAGACTAGGATGAAAAAAATACATAGTGACATCATACAATTCAAAGGTGATCATTTTCAATTTGGTTTTATGCAAGGAAAACTGTTGAAGGATTCGATGATTCTGGAAAACCGGACAAAAGAATGGGATATCAAAAGGGCGCGATTTTTGATTGACGTGGCAGAAGCGGAAAGCATGTTCCAAACGTTCGCACCTGGGATTTGGGATGAATTTCTGGGACTGCAAGCAGCGCTGGACGTGCCGATGGAAGAAGTGCTGCGAAACTTTGGCGGCTACCGGATCGACGCACTGCCAAGCGGCTGTTCTATCGTGACGGGCGATGATTTCTTGGTGCGGAATTATGATTTTCATCCGCAAACCTATGAAGGCCGTTACATGCTCTATCAGCCGACAGACCAAGGCTATGCGGTAATCGGTCCATCGTCCCGCATCACCGGCCGCATGGATGGCATGAATGAAAAAGGCTTGGCGCTTGGCTATAATTTTATTCACCGGAAAAAGCCTGGTGATGGATTTGTTTGTTATATGATCAGCCGTATTGTCTTGGAAACATGTGCGACAATCGATGAAGCGGTCGAGCTGTTGAAGAAGATTCCGCACCGGGGTTCTTTCAGCTATGTCGTTTTGGATGCGACTGGGGAAACCGTCATCGTTGAAGCGAGCCCGAGATCGGTCGATGTAAGAAAAGCGAATGCCTGCACAAATCATTTTGAAATCCACAAGCAGGAAAACCGCAATTATCTGAAGGATTCTTACGATCGCTTGGCTGCTATCCAGTTACAAGAAGACCAAACAGCGGACGCTCATAAGACGTTCAGGCTGTTCAACGACACCGATAAAGGTGTGTTCTCGAATCTCTATAAAAGCTGGGCGGGGACGATTCATACATCTGCCTATTTCCCGAAAGAGAAAAAAGCGTGGTTTGCGCTTGGCGGCAACCAGGAGCCGCTGGAGTTTGATTTCAGCAGCTGGCTTGAAGGGGACGCAGCGGAATTTGAACAAGTCACTGGTGAAATTGATACCGATATCGGTTTTGCCCATATGGATAAAATCCGGCTTTAAAACGAATTTCTACTATAGATAAACAAAGCGCTCTTTTCTAATACAAGAAAAGAGCGCTTTGTTTTACTGTTCCGCCATATTGACGAATGATGCATCGATATTTAACTTTCCGTTAATGCGTTTGATGTACAATTTTTCTCCATCGAGCCATTTTTGGAAGTCTAGCATAAGCGGCAAACGATCTGGCCCTAATGCAAAACCGACTTCAAGCGTCTCTGGAAAATATGCGGCTGTATGAAGTGTGCCCGAAGCAGTAGCATACTTTTTGGAAAAGACGCCTTTGCCTGAATCATTGAGCAGACGAAATGCGCTAAAGGCATCAGTCAAATGGTGCTGATGATCTTGCATGGTTTGTGCTCTTCGCTGGGAATCTTCAATTTGGTAGCGGTTTTCTTCCGTCAGCAACTCAAAGTGGTTAGTGGAAATGGTGGATTGTCGTACTTTGACGTCACGCGGCGATGCTTCAACCACAACTGTTTCACCGCTTGAATCCAATAAAACATAACTAAACGAACGCCGATGCGGAATTTCTTTTAATAGTGCAATGGCGTCTTCATTGGTAGCACAATTTTCTAAGATGAGGCGCCCAATCATATTGCATATAAACCCATCTTCTGAATCCCGTCGATTGATGAAATTGTAACCCATAGACAATCCTTTTTCGTTGATGCCGTCAGTACGCCCCGTAATTTGCATAGTCGGCCCGATGGTCGCATAACCGCCATCCGTCGGTTGGTACAGAGCAAACCGTCCCTCATAGCCGAGCGGTGTGCTGTCATAATTCCGGATCATAAAATCAGGCGTTGTGAAAATGGAACAGCCGCTTCGGACATATTCCAAGTAATAGCCGCCGAAATCTTTAATGGCGTCATACATCGGCCATTCCAGCGCATCTGCCAGTCCGCAGATTTCTTCCCATATGGCAGGCGATAAACTTAATAGAAGATTTTTCGCTTGTTGTTCATTTATAGTAAAATTCCGGTTTGCCGGTCCCCACTGTTTTTTGCGGTTCGGCAAGATAAAAGAGCCCTTTAATAGCTGCCCTTGTCTAAATCCAAAATCGTAATGGCTTCCCCGAAACTGAATCACATCACTATGCACTTGTCCCACTGTCAATCCCTCATTTTATCTCGAATTACTATAATTTTACTGCAATTTCATGTTAATTAATAAGAATATGCTTATGGATGAATAGCAGGCTAGTAGTAAGTCTGTAAGAACATGCAAACAAAAACCACTGCTTCGATTTTTAGAGTGACCCAATAAAATGAGACAAGGAAAAAACACCGCCATCGTCGTATGTAGTTATCCACGACAAATTGGAGGTGTTTTTCTGTATGGGTTCAAAAAAGGGATCAACCAAGCGATTCTAT
>NZ_VOHC01000015.1 GCF_007859275.1 Planomicrobium sp. CPCC 101079
CTCGACTTGCATGTATTAGGCACGCCGCCAGCGTTCGTCCTGAGCCAGGATCAAACTCTCCATTATAGAAGCTTGATTGCTCATGCTGGCGCTCGCCGTCCCGCAGGACGCGCGAATCGCTTGATCTAGCGAAGCTTGATCAGTAGTGTTTGCTCAAGCCGCCGAAGCAGCTCTCGCAGAAATTTTATTGCCGCGTTCGGAACGCGCCAATAAACTGTTGTTGACGTTTTGCTGTTCAGTTTTCAAGGTTCAAATTCACCGTTGTCTTTAGCGACAACTTTTTCAGTATACCTCTTTCACATATCGATGTCAACCATAAATTTAAAATTCATTTTTGGCATTTCCGCTACTCGATCGGCAACATTATTATTTATACCTTATTTACAACTCGTCGTCAATACTATTTCAAGATATTTTTTCGAGTCGTTTTAAGGACATTTATAACTATAAACTGCTGAACAAGATAAATCAACCCCTTTTTTTAAAAATGTATGATTTTATTTTTCCATAGTCTGTTATGAATAAGAGAATCCCGATAATCACTATAGATCCGCCGATAATTTGGCTAATAGTCAATAACTCTCCAAGTATGAAAAATGCTAATATAGCGGCTCCAACGGGTTCAAACAAGATCGCTATGGAGATAACATTGGTACTCACCCATTTTAAAGACCAATTAAATAATGTATGTCCCAACAAATTAGGAATGATGGCCAAAAGCAAGAACCACATCCATTCAGAAGCTGGATAAGGGCCGAACGACTCTCCTTTTGCAATGATATAGAAAAATAACGTTATTGTACTCACACTATAAACAACAAATGTATATGTAATTAACGATAAACGTTTTCTGACGTTTTGGCCAAACAACAAATAAACAGTTATCAATGCACACGCTATTAACGCTAACATATCTCCGAATAAAGCAGTACCACTTATTCTGAAATCTCCGTAGCCGATTAGTACGCTTCCCAATATCGTGATGCCCCCTGAAAATAATGCCTTTAGAGAGATACTTTCTTTAAAGAAGAAATATGTCCCTGCAAACGCAAATAAAGGCTGTAATGTAACCAGAACCGTAGAGCTCGCCACTGAAGTATAATTTAAAGATTCAAACCATAAAATAAAATGAAAAGCCAAGAAAATTCCTGCTATCGCTGTAAAGCACCAGTCTCTCTTGCTTAACTTTTTGATTTCGTGGGTATATCTCCATAAGAAGACTGGACTCATGATGATAATTGAGAATAACATCCGGTAGAATGCAGTGACTCCTGAATCAGCTGACGTCATTTTTACGAAGATAGCAGATAATGCTACTGAAAATACTCCGATGATAATTGGGATATAAGGGTGAATTGCTGGTTTTTCCATAAGTGCACCTTTTGCCTTTCTTTCTCTAATTCTTTCTTATGTACTCTCAATATTTTGACAGGTCCTATTTTCTTTATCAACCTTTATCGTGATTGGAGGTATACACATGGACTTTTTCACTGCATTTCAAGTTTCTTCTTTAGAAACATTTACTAAATTGGTAATAGCGGCAGTTCTGAGTTTAGTGATTGGCCTCGAAAGAGAGTTGAAACGAAAACCTGTGGGGTTAAAGACTAGTATTGTAATTTCGACCTTCAGTTGTCTTCTTACAATCATCTCTATTGAATCCGCCTATATCGCAAGAGGCAGTTCGTATGATAATGTCAATATAACGATGGATCCTCTTCGTTTGGCCGCACAAATTGTTTCTGGGATTGGCTTTCTTGGTGCCGGTGTAATTTTGAAGAGAGGAAATGATTCCATCTCAGGGCTTACAACTGCTGCAATGATTTGGGGTGCCGGGGGAATCGGTATCGCTGTCGCAGCTGGTTTTTATATAGAAGCTGCCATATCAGTTTTAATCATCCTGGTTGGCATCGAAATTCTTACTCCGCTTCTCTTTAAGTTCGGCCCTAGACGGCTGCGCATGAATGAAGTCAACATGAAGATCACGATCTCCAGCCGGTCCTCCATAGTAACACTGATGGAAGAGCTGAAATCTGGAGGAGTTGTCGTTGAAGCTTTGTCGATTTCTCACATCAATCAAGAGAACAAAGACGATTGTCACGAAGTTTCGATTCGCGCTTTCTATTTTCCTGATAAAGAAACCATCGACATGTATCAGGAAATTTCCGAAATTAAAAATGTCGAGCGAGTTGAAATTGAATTAGTTCATTAATGAAGGAGGAAAACACATGTCAGAATTTTTCACACTGCTTAAAGGCGGCAATAAGCCGTCTCTATATGCCGCTTTAACGAACACATTTATCGCAATTATGAAAGGCGTTGCGTTTTTCTTTACCGGGAATGTCGCAATGTTCGCAGAAACCATGCATTCTATTGGAGACGCTGCTAATCAGTTTTTCGTCTTTATCGGTTCCGCATTATCAAAAAAAGCACCGACCCCAAGATTCCCAAACGGTTTTGGCCGCTTGCTGAACATCGTTCTTCTTGGAGCTGTACTAATTGTGGGAATCATGGCTTACGAGACAATTGTAGAAGGATGGCACCAAATGACTCATCCTGTCGAAGCAGAAGGCTTTATCATCAGCGTAATCGTTTTAGTTATAGCTATTATTTTAGAAACGTTTGTACTATATAAAGCTGGAAAAGAAATTCTTCATGAAGCTGGCGTAAAAGGCGGCGCACTTGCCCCGCTGACAACAAGTTTCGCGCATATGAACCGTGCAAAACCAGCCACTAAACTTGTTTTTATGGAAGACTTAGTTGCGACTTCTGGCGGAGTTCTTGCACTCATAGCCGTATTGGTCGCCCATTATACCGGCTTCCTCGCTATTGAAGGCGCAGCTTCTATCGCCATCGGTCTTATGATGTTTTATGTTGTAGCGCGAGTCTTCCTAGAAAACGCTCGCGGCGCTATCGGTGAAACTGATGAACAAATGACCAACCATATTGCTCACTTGCTTACCGACCACCCCGAAGTAAAAGATATTCGGAAGCTTGAAGTGATTAAAGAAGGAGAATTTCTTCATGTGGAAACGAAAGTGGAGGTCAATCCTTCATTGAATGTCCACGAAGCAGACAAGCTTCAAGATCTTTTAGCCGATTTGATTTTAAGTCAACCAAGCGTAAATGATGTGCTTGTTTCCTTTGATGCGGATGATGGCCAAACCCACTGGAAACATGTAAGTACCCGCCCTGAGTCCTTACCGCCATTAAAAACCAACTAAAAAAACGGATTGAGCAAAATTGCTCAATCCGTTTTCTTTTTAAAGTGAAGCTTGTAATATTGCTTTCACATCTTCATCTTTTAATTTGTTGAAGTTGCCGAATTCACCATAAATCATTGCTTTTTCGACCATCAAATCGATTTTTTCATCACTGATGTTGTAATAGTCTAAACGTGTCGGAGCACCTAAAGAGGTCCAGAACGCGGACAAACGGTCAATACCTTCGTGTGCCACTTCTTCCTCAGTTTTGCCTTCCGGATCGACGTCAAAGACGCGGACAGCCATTTGAGCAAAGCGTGCTGGTTTTACTTTCACATTGTGGTGCATCCATTGCGGGAAAAGAACGGCCAAACCGCCAGCATGCGGAATGTCGTAAACCGCTGAAACGGCATGCTCGATGTTATGTGTAGCCCAGTCACCGTTATAACCCATTTGAAGGAAGTTGTTTAACCCCATTGTGCCAGCAAACAAAATCGTTTCCCGGTGTTCGTAGCTTTGAAGATCTTCCATCAATTTTGGCGCTGTTTCGATGACAGCTTTTAGTACACCTTCACACATACGGTCTTGCACCGGTGTGTTTGTGGCATTATTGAAATACTGCTCGAAAATATGAGACATCATGTCCACCACGCCGTAAACAGTGTGGTCTTTTGGCACCGTCAATGTGTATGTTGGATCTAAAATAGAGAATTTCGGGAATGAAAACGGGCTTCCCCAGCCATACTTTTCTTGCGTTTCTTCGTTAGTGATAACAGATCCGGCATTCATTTCCGAACCAGTTGCAGCCAAAGTCAAGACGGTTCCAAATGGCAAGGCGCCTGTCGGTTGAGCTTTTCGGGAAACGAAGTCCCAAGCATCCCCTTCGTATTTTGCGCCACAAGCAATCAATTTTGTGCAATCGATTACGGATCCTCCACCTACTGCCAACAGCATATCAATGCCTTCTTTTTTGCAAATTTCAATGCCTCTTCTAGCAGTGGAAATGCGCGGATTCGGCTCTACGCCGGCAAGCTCGAAAATTTTAAGACCCGCTTCTTTAAGCGTCTCCATCACTTCATCATACAAGCCGTTCTTTTTGATGCTGCCTCCACCGTATACGACAAGGACTTTTTTTCCGTATTGCGGAAGTTCTTCTTTCACTGCTTGTAATTGCCCTTTGCCGAAAATCAGCTTTACGGGATTGTAAAAAGAAAATGCATTCATAATTTTCATCCTCCTATTCGTTATATATTATGAAGTTTTACAGATTCAAATGCAAAAATTTAAGCAAAAAACCGTCTGGAATGAATCCAGACGGTTTTTCTATAAGGAATTTTATACCCAGCCGCGGAAGCGGGAAGCTTCAGCAGTGCGGCGAGCGCCGACCATATAGGCGGCTAAACGCATATCAATATTTCGTGTTGTCGCCACATTATAAACGTTTTCGAACGCATCCACTAATTTCTTCGTCAGCTTTTCATCGACTTCTTCCGGAGTCCAGTAATAACCTTGGTTGTTTTGAACCCATTCGAAGTAAGAAACGGTAACTCCACCAGCACTTGCCAATACATCCGGCACTAGCAGAACTCCTCTTTCAGTTAAAATCTTTGTTGCTTCGGCAGTTGTCGGCCCGTTTGCAGCTTCTACAACAATAGACGCTTTAATATCCGCTGCATTTTCTGCAGTGATTTGGTTAGAGATTGCAGCAGGAACTAGAATATCGCAATCCAACTCAAACAGCTCTTTGTTTGTGATTTTGTTATCAAATAAAGTTGTTACTGTCCCAAAACTGTCACGCCGATCCAGCAAATATTCGATATCTAAACCATTTGGATCGTGAAGCGCGCCATATGCATCCGAAATACCGACTATTTTCGCCCCTGCATCGTACAAGATTTTTGCCAAGAAACTGCCCGCATTGCCGAATCCTTGAATGACTACACGTGCATCCCTAATGTCAAGACCGCGTTTTTTTGCAGCTTCGTAAATGCAGATGGTGACCCCTTGAGCAGTCGCTTTGTCGCGCCCTTGCGATCCACCGAGGACAATCGGCTTACCGGTAATAAAGCCAGGCGAGTTGAATTCATCGATTTTGCTGTACTCATCAAACATCCAAGCCATAATTTGAGAATTGGTAAAAACGTCTGGAGCAGGGATATCTTTGTTAGGACCAACGATTTGGCTAATGGCCCGTACATATCCGCGGCTCAATTGTTCAATTTCACGCATGGACATTTCACGGGGATCACAAATGATTCCGCCTTTTGCCCCTCCATACGGAAGTTCAACAATACCGCATTTTAAAGTCATCCACATAGATAGAGCCATGACTTCCTCCCGGTTAACTTCCGGGTGAAAGCGAATGCCCCCTTTTGTCGGTCCAACTGCATCATTATGCTGGGCTCGGAAACCAGTAAACACTTTAGTTTTTCCATCATCCATCTTAACTGGAATGCGGACTTCCAAAATGCGCATTGGTTCTTTTAAAAGTTCATATACCGATTCTTCATATCCGAGTTTGTCCAATGCAGTTTTAATAACGTTCTGCGTTGACGTCAACAAGTTCAAGTTTTCAGCCATTATATTATTTCGCCTCTTTGTAATATAGTAATTGCCGCGCACTTAGTGTAACATAATTCTCCGATAATTTGTGATGCACTTTTAATTTGAAAAGACTTTTTGAATGCGTTCGATTGCCCAGTCCAACTCTTCTTTTTTAATAATCAAAGGAGGAGCAAAACGAATTACCGTATCGTGGGTTTCTTTGCATAGAAGGCCCAGTTCTTTCAGTTGCTCGCAGTAAGGACGTGCAGCTTCAGTCAATTCCATGCCGATAAACAAACCGCGGCCGCGCACTTCTTTAATAGAAGGATGCTCGATTTTGCGCAATTGCTCCATGAAGTATTCCCCTAATTCTAGTGAACGATCAGCAAGTTTCTCATCTTGCAGCACTTCCAAAGAAGCAATTGAAACTGCACACGCAAGAGGGTTTCCTCCAAAAGTAGAGCCATGTGATCCAGGATTGAAGACGCCAAGAATTTCATGGTCAGCTACTACGCATGAAATCGGGAATACGCCGCCACCCAAAGCTTTACCTAAAATGTACATATCGGGATTTACTTCTTCCCATTCGCAAGCGAACATTTTTCCAGTACGCGCCAAACCTGCTTGAATTTCATCTGCAATAAACAAAACGTTATTTTCGCGGCAAAGTTCTCTTGCGGCTTTAAGGAATCCTGCTGGCGGAATAATAATTCCTGCTTCGCCTTGAATCGGTTCCACTAAAAATGCAGCTGTATTTGGTGTAATGGCATTTCTTAATGCTTCAAGATCGCCAAATGGAATGATATTGATGCCAGGAAGCATCGGGCCAAAACCTCTGCGGTAGTCAGGGTCAGAAGATAACGAAACCGCTGTCATTGTGCGGCCATGAAAATTACCTTCACAAGCAATAATTTCTGCTTTGTTTTCTTCGACACCTTTCACGTCATATGCCCAGCGGCGAGCAGCTTTAAATGCCGTTTCGACAGCTTCAGCTCCAGTGTTCATTGGAAGAGCCATTTCTTTACCGGAAATTTCACAAATCATTTCATACCAAGGGGCTAACTTGTCATTATGAAACGCACGTGATGTTAACGTTACGCGATCAGCCTGATCTTTTAGAGCTTGAATAATTTTAGGATGGCGGTGTCCTTGGTTGACAGCCGAATATGCAGAAAGCATATCCATGAATTTATTGCCTTCAGGATCTGTTACCCATGCACCTTCTGCTTCTGAAATTACGATTGGAAGTGGATGATAATTGGGTGCTCCGTATTTTTCAGTTTGTTCAATGATCTGTTGCGTATTTGCCATGAAAATTCCTCCTCTTTTTTAAAAAAAAGGCAGACTTTGGGTCTGCCTTTTAGTTTGATAAAATTATAACATTTCTGAAGTAGTTTTTGCTTGCATGTGAAGAGTCAGGTAATCAGGTCCGCCCGCTTTTGAATCTGTTCCGGACATATTGAATCCGCCGAACGGTTGGTAACCAACGATTGCGCCTGTGCAGCCGCGGTTGAAGTATAGGTTGCCGACGTGGAATTCTTCGCGTGCTTGCTCGATGTGGTCGCGGTTAGTAGTAATGACCGCTCCAGTCAAACCGTATTCAGTGTTGTTAGCGATTTCGATTGCTTCATCAAAATCTTTCGCTTTTGAAATCCCGATAACTGGCCCGAAGATTTCTTCTTGCATGATGCGTGATTTTGGATCAAGGTCAGCGATGATTGTCGGATTCACGAAGTAACCTGTAGAATCGTCGCCTGTTCCACCAGCAACCAGGCGGCCTTCGCCTTTGCCGATTTCAACATATTCCATGATTTTTTTGTAAGCTGCAGCATCGATAACTGGTCCCATGAAGTTGGATTGATCTTCCGGGTTGCCGATTGTCAATTCTTTTGTCAATTCGATAACGCGGTCAAGAACTGTGTCGTATACATCTTCAACGATTACAGCGCGTGAAGCTGCAGAACATTTTTGTCCGCTGAAACCGAATGCTGATTTTACGATGGATTGAGCTGCAAGTTCAAGATCCGCTTCTTTATCGATAACCATTGTATCTTTCCCGCCCATTTCAGCGATCAAACGTTTCATCCAAACTTGTCCTTCGTTCACTTTTGCAGAACGGTCAGCGATGCGAAGACCTACTGCGCGTGAGCCAGTGAATGAGATAAAGCGAGTTTTAGGGTGGTCAACAAGATAGTCTCCAACTTCAGCGCCCGGTCCTGGGATAAAGTTGACAACACCAGCCGGCATGCCAGCTTGTTCTAAAACTTCGATGAATTTGTAAGCTACGATAGGAGTTGTAGAAGCTGGTTTCAATAGAACTGTGTTCCCTGTTACCATCGCTGCTACAGTAGTACCTGCCATGATTGCGAAAGCAAAGTTCCAAGGAGAAATAACAACGCCAACACCTAAAGGAATATAGTCGTAACGGTTGTATTCGCCTGGACGGCTTTCAACTGGCATACCATCTTTTAAGCGAAGCATTTGGCGGCCGTAGTATTCAAGGAAGTCGATTGCTTCTGCTGTATCCGCATCCGCTTCGTTCCATGGCTTGCCTGCTTCTTTTGTTAATAATGCTGAGAATTCGTGCTTGCGGCGGCGGATGATTGCTGCTGCTTTAAATAAAACATCTGCACGCACTTCAGGTTTTACTTTTTTCCACGTTTTGAATGCTTCAAGAGCGCTTTGCATTGCTTTTTCAGCTAATTCTCTGTTTGATTTTGATACGCGGCCAACAATTTCTTCTTTCTTAGCCGGATTGAATGAAACAATTTTATCTTCAGTCGTGATGCGCTCTCCGCCAATGATCAACGGGTAGTCTTGTCCTAGATAAGCTTCTACAGTCTTTAGCCCTTCTAGAAATGCATTACGATTTGCTTCGATTGAAAAGTCTGTAAATGGTTCGTGTTTGTAGGGAATCATGTGAATCCTCCTTGGATTAAAAAAGTAAGTGCAAAAAATATTTGCACTAATAAACTATTTCCATCTATAATAATGCAAAAGATCGTTGCGTTTTTCAAGTCTTTTTGTTTAAAAGGTGAAAAATAATTTTGGGGTGACTGAATTGACGAACGATAAAATGGATTTGACGCCTTTTTATCAATTTGCAGGAGAACATGTAGGTGTGGGCATTCATGCGGTTGATTCGAAAGGAAAAACGATTATCTACAATAACAAAATGAAGGAAATCGAAGGGTTTGATTTTGAAGAGCTTGTCGACCGTTCTTTTCTTGAGATGTTTCGTTTTGAACATCAAGAAAGCACTCTAGCGAAGGTGCTCCAAAGCGGAACACCTGTTTTAAACTCGAAACAAACATATTGGAACCGCAAAGGACAGGAAATTACAACAATCAACGATACCTATCCTATTTTTTCTAACGAGGAATTGATCGGGGCAATCGAAATGTCCCGCGATGTCACAACTCTCGAGAAAATCGTATACCAACCACTGAAGAAATACGAAGAACCGATTACTTTCAGCAACATTACCGCTATTTCTTCCAGTATGAGAAAAGTCATTGAAACAGCTGAGAAAGCAGCCAAAGCGAAGCTGCCTGTTTTGCTGATAGGGGAATCCGGAACCGGCAAAGAACTTATTGCCGAAGCCATCCATTGGGCATCTTCCTCTGACGGACCATTTTATACACTTTTTTGCCATGGGACCGACCAACACCTGCTCGATCAATTAATGCTTGATATACCTGATATGGTTGGCGGCACTATTTATTGTGAACGAATCGACTTATTGCCTCTGCATTTACAAGCGCAGTTATTCAATATGGTTGAACAACAATCCGGCGACTCGATCTGCTTTATCGCAAGCGTTGGAGAGGATCCAGTCGAATTGATCGGCTCAGGAAAATTATTGAAAGAGTTGTATTATTTCTTTTCAGCAATGACGATTCCATTAGAACCGCTGCGCAAACGAAAAGAAGATATTTTCCCGTTCATAGCTGATTATTTTTCAAGGCATCGAATGAAATTCGGATCGATTGTTGCGGAGTTGGACGATGAGGTATCGCGTTTGTTCCAAGATTATGACTGGCCGGGCAATTTAAAAGAGCTGGAGCTTTTGCTTGATGAAATCACTTCCATAGTAACGACGCAAGATATTGTGACTATGGATTTGCTGCCGCAATATTTCAAGGCAAAATCAAAGCGTTCCGGAAAATTGGTTCCTGAAGATTTTTTAGTTAATAGCGCCAAAGAATTGCTTCCACTAGAAGACTATTTGCATGAAGCGGAAATGTATTATCTGCAAAAAGCAATGGACTTGTATCATGGAAACGTCACAAAAGCAGCCAACGCACTTGGCATGAGCCGCCAAAATCTTCAATACCGTTTACGAAAAATCAAAAAAAAATGAAGGGCAGGTTTTCTGCCCTTCATTTTTTATTGACCTGATTTGTTGATCCATTCTTGCATTTTGTCTTTCAACGAGTTGAATCCTTCAGAATCATTTTCATTCACGTGTGACTGAAGAGATTGCTTTGGTTTTTCACTTTTTTGCGGAGCTGGCGGCTGTTCTTGAAGTGCGCGGATGGAAAGGCTGATTTTTTTTGACTTTTCATCAACTTCCAAAACTTTTACGTTTACTTCTTGGCCAACAGCCAAATATTCGCTGACTTCTTTTACATAGCCGTGCGTGATTTCCGAGATGTGAACCAATCCTTGAGTTTGCTCGTCAAGTGCTACAAATGCACCGTATGGCTGGATTCCTGTTACTTTACCGATTACTGTGTCGCCTGTTTGATATGTTTTTGTCATGTTCTACCCGCTCCTAGTCTTCTCTAATATCCTGTACACCTATTGGCATCTGTAAATTATAGCACAGTTTTTAGGTCAGAGTAAAATCAGTAGATGTTGATGTCCCCCATTCGCCAGCCTTCCGGTGTTTCCACCATGGCAAACTCATGAAGTTCATAGGTGTCTTCGGTGCTTGAACCATTGTCCAACTGCACCCATCCTCTTTTTTGGTTGTCTTGGTAATCGTAAGTATCCACTGTAAATGATAATGCCTTGAGAGTTGTAAAGGCTGGTAAATTGCGATTAGCCACTTGTTGCCGGAACGACTCGAGAGATCCCTGTTTTGACGGTTCTTCTATTAAAGCGTACATCGTTTCAAAGTCCCCCTGTTCCGCGGCCTGCAAGAAAAGGCCTGCAATTTCCCCCGGAGAAGCTGCTTCCACAATTTCCTGCCCCTGACTTGCTGAAAATTCCTTATAAAGCAAAGCTATTTTATCTTTAAATGCATCCGCTTCCTCTTCCATCGAATAAGTTTCAAACATTTGGTTTTTTACCAACCAAATATTGTCACTTTTCGTAACCAGTACCGGCGCCGGCGGAACAGTGGCTTCCTGTGACCGGTACTGGATTTGCGGTTCCGTATGCAGCTCTTCTTTGACTCGATAAACCGATTCTTCATAAATTTCAATCCATAGCGCCTCTTTTGTAAGATCAGGCTGCTGCTTCCAGCCTTTTATATAGTTTTCTAGAGAAGGCTTAAACTTATCTTCTGCCAATAGGTGCCACATGGTTTTCGGATCTTTTCTGGTATTGGCATAGTGATATAAGAACAAAACATCGAGCGGCTGTAAGCCTTTCAAGTTGTTTATATCATGAGTTGCAGAAAACCGCTTGTAAATCTCTTCCGTTTGATCATATGAAAAATCTTGCATGTCCACAAAAGCTGCGTCAATTGAAACATTGCCGTTAGGAAGTTTTGCAGCGAGTTCTCCATTCTTCTCCATTTCAAGAGCCTGAGTAATATCCGAGTACGCCAGCGCATCGTAATGTGCAGATTTTTTCCACCCACTTGCTTCCATTTCATTGATAATGGGCAGCATTAAGTAGATCAGTGGATTCGCGGTATTTGTCACTAGGTTTTTCCACGCCGTTTGATATTCTTTATGAACGACACCATTTGCATTGAATACCGGATTTGTTTCACTGCCTTTCAAAAGCAGCCAGAAAGCGTGCTGGAAAATAAATTCAAACTCTCCGTACACTTCGTCAGGAGTTTGTGCCGTGTCCACTAAAAAGCGTTCAATCTGAGCTAGATGAAACGATATCACATCGATAGGCAACAACAAATCGACACCATCAAAATAGGGTTCGTTTTCCAGAAACGATAAATACTGATAGCCAAACATATCTTGCAGGAGCAAATCGTTGCCGTAAAGCAATTCCATGTTTCTCCGTGCCAAAAACTTAGTTTCTTTTGGATGCGGCGCAATTAATAGCATGGAGTCGTCTAAAGAATCCACCAATACGCCGACTTCTTCGGGGTACTGGTCTTTATGTGCCCGTATGCTTTCCGCTGAAAACTCCCCGTGCCGGAAAGCTTCAGACAAAGCATCTTTATGCTTTAATAGAACGGCATCGGCAAGGGTCATTAATTCCTTGGTTTTTAACGCATAGGACTGCAGAAAGTCCGCTGACTCGCTGGACATCATGCTGCCGCTAACAAGCACGTCATACATCCCTTTTGGCGTTTGAATCTCCAGCATTACTTTTTCGACGCGATCTCGCAAAAGTTCGGGATCATTTTCGTACCTTCTGATCGTTCTTTTCTGCAGGAGACGTTCCATTTTTTCGTCTGCTCTTTGAACATATTCCAACTCCGCATAAACTTCCGGTTTCAGTCCAAGCTGGTCAGGTGAAGCTTTTTTTATTTTTTCGTATTCCACTTTCCAGGCTCTTACTGTCCGGCTGTCAATAGGGCCATCTTCGGCCACAGCGGCCGCCGTCTCAATTTCATTGTCATTTGTTGCAAAAGATGCACCGACTACGCCGATTAAAAACAGGGAAGTCACCCCAATCATTGCCACTGTTCCTTTTTTTATCGGCGCCCTCGTTTCTATTAGCTCCAGTTCCACTGATTCTACCGGCACTTCGCGCTCAGCAAACAATTCCATCTCATTGAAAGGAGGCATAAAACGTTTATAAGATTTCCCCAAAAACTCCAAGCGTTTTTCCAGAATTTCACGGTTATCCAATTGAAGGCCTTCTTGCACTCTTTTGAACGCTTCCGCGATGCCAGCTTCGCATGCCGCCTCTGTTTCCCCGATTAAAAGAGCGAGTTCTTTCAACGATTTCTTATGAAAATAAAACAGAGTGAACAGTATGCGCAAATTTTTACTCAAGAGTTGAATATTTCTATGACATTCTTTGTCTTCTTCAAAACGCATAACTTGATCGCCGGCACTGGTCTCTTCGCCTTCCTTGAAATCCTCCATTTGACAAATAGAAATCTGGAAAAGTACCGCTTCAGCTTCTCGCTCTTCGGAAAAAGCAGCCGGCAGCTTGTTATAAAACTGGCGGAATACATCCAATTGAAACTTTTGCAGCTGACAGACTGCTATTCCATTTTGATAGCCGAAACGGGCGATGGGCAAATGGCGCAACGAACACCATTCTGAGTAAGCTGCTTTCTCGCCTGTCATGGCATAGGCAAACAATTCTTCATATTTCATCGCCGTTTCGTCTCCTTTATTTACTAAGGTCGAATAAAAGCATAGCGCATATCAAGAAAACAACATCTTTATAATAGAAAGTTTAGTATCTCGCCCCGAACCTATCACTTCCATTAATCAGTTAAATCAATAGAATTGAAGTCGGATTATTCCAACTTTTCTTTTTTATTTATTATACATGATAAAGGTGTTTTCATTCTTAAATTATCTACTTTTTTATATGTCTGTCGTGTAGAATAGAAAAATCCAAATGATTTAGGAGTGAACAATAATGAAAAAACGTGAACAATGGACTTCTAAAATTGGATTTATCCTCGCAGCGGCTGGAAGTGCGATTGGATTAGGAGCAATTTGGAAGTTCCCTTATGAAACGGGAACAAACGGCGGGAGCGTCTTTATCCTGCTTTTCATCATCAGCACAATTGCAATCGGCTTGCCGATCCTTTTAGCTGAATTTATTATTGGCCGCAGAGGCCAAGCAGACGCAGTAACTGGCCTAAAAAAACAAGCGCCAGGAAAAAAATGGCACTGGATCGGCTGGTCAGGGTTTTTAGTTTCGTTTATGATTTTGTCTTTTTACTCAGTCGTTGGAGGCTGGATCCTTTCGTATTTGGGCCGTTCTCTTTTGCTTCAACTGTCTAGTTTAGGAGATAACGCCTTTGCCGAGCTGTTTGGCGGAATCATCGGCAATCCGGTTGAAGTGCTGCTCGCACAGGGGCTATTTATGTTCTTGACGGTTTGGATTGTTCAAGGCGGCATTAAAGGCGGTATTGAACTAGCCAGTAAAATCATGATGCCTGCTTTGCTTTTGTTCTTCGTCTTATTGATGGTCCGCTCCTTGACACTTGATGGCGCTATGGAAGGCGTGCGCTTTATGTTCGTACCGGATTGGTCTTTCTTTACGTTTGAAACAGCATTGACCGCCCTTGGACAAGCCTTTTTCTCATTGAGCGTCGGTGTGGCAGGCATGATCACTTATGCATCTTATTTGCCAAAAACCGAAAATTTGACCCGGTCTGCGTTTAGTGTTGCCGGTTTGAATATAGCTATTTCTATCATGGCTGGATTAATCATCTTCCCGGCAGTCTTCGCGCTAGGTTATACACCGGACCAAGGTCCCGGCCTTGTCTTTATCATTTTGCCGGCAATTTTCGACCAACTGTTTATGGGGCAATTTTTAATGATTGCATTCTTTATCTTGTTGCTTTTTGCAACGTTAACCTCTTCTATAGCCATGTTGGAAATTACAGTTTCGATTATCGTGAAAGAAAAATACGATCGCCGGCGCCGTGCTTCTTGGATTTTCGGTATAGCCATCTTCATCTTTGGTATTCCAAGCGCACTGTCTTTCGGTGTCTTTTCCGACCCGGTCTTTTTCGGTTATACGTTCTTCGACTTCATGGATATCGTTACTAGCCGGATCGGCATGCCGCTTGGAGCTTTATTGACTTCTATCTTTGCCGGGTATGTACTGAGCAAAAACGATGCGGAAGCGGAGTTGATGGGCAAGTCGCTTTGGAGCACTACCTGGCGCGTTCTAGTGAGATATGTTGCTCCATTGGCCATCCTGATTGTCTTTGTACAAGGCATCATTGGTTTCTTCTAAGAGAAAATTTCTGAATCTGCCACAGTTTCGACTACCGAAATAGGTTTTATGTGATATGATTTTCTTTAGTTGTATGGAACATAAAGCAAAGGAGTGTCTGCATTTGCAAAAAGATTTACACGCCCAATTAAAATTCCTGCGGGAAGAACGCCGTTTGTCGTTAGACGAACTTGCTTTGAAAGCAAGAGTCGGTGTGGCGCGTTTGCAGTCCTATGAATCGGGAGAAGAAGTCCCTTCTGTCCAGACGATTTTAAAACTTTCAAACGCTTTAGAAGTACCTGCCTCCAATTTATTGGATGGCTTAGAGACAGTAGAATGAAAAAAAGCTTGCTGCCATTTCGGCCGCAAGCTTTTTTTGTTAAATAATGCATTTTGCTTCGAATTTAAGCGCAAGCAGTTTATAGGAAATTTCTACACAACGTTCGAACGGAATCCATTTTTCGAAGGAGAATTCATAAGTGCTTTGAATTTTTTTAGCTAAGTCCGATGGGTCATCAAGTACATGCAGTGCTCCAACGACCTCGGCAATTTCCCCACCATATAGATCAGTTCCGATAGCAAAAGGATCCCATTCTTCTAAAATCCTTCCAGCTCTTCGGTTCATTTCACTAGTGTCCATTTTTTTCACCTAACATTTCTCTATTGTTAACAGCTATGATAGCACAGAAATAAAAAAAGGAAAGGACAGATTGCCCACACAGCGGGAAATTGCAAGCCCTCCCGCTTTCTTCGCCTTACGAAATATTATATAATATCTATTGGGTTCATGTTTTAGAAAGAAGGGATTTTGCATGAAAATGCAGAAAAAGAATTTCGCAATCATTATGTTCACAAATTTCCTGGTAGCAGGCAGCACGACCATGATTATGCCATTTTTATCTCTTTATATTGAATCACTCGGCACTTATACAGAAGAATACGTTCAACGGTGGGCAGGACTGGTGTTTGGTGTTACGTTCGTTGCCGCGTTGATTATGTCGCCTGTCTGGGGAAGGATCGCGGATAAATATGGTTATAAACCAATTTTAGTTATCAATGGTTTAGGAATTGCCGTCAGTATTTATTTGATGGGAACGGCCGGTTCAGTCCATGAGCTGTTTTTTATTCGTTTGTTCATGGGACTCGTTACCGGATTCATCCCGACGTCGCTTGCTTTTGTCAGTTCGCAAACTCCAAAAGAAATTGCAGGCCGTACACTTGGCACACTGCAGATGGGCAGTGTATCGGGAACGCTTTTCGGTCCAGTGATCGGCGGATTGATGGCAGACACATTCGGATTTAAATACACATTTATCATTACGGCTCTAGTGATTGGCACAGCTGCCCTCCTCGTATTGTTCGGCATCAAAGAAGTTAAGCGTTTGAAAACGAAAGATGCCCATGTATACGCGAGAAAAACAATTATTCAAGGCATTTTACACCACCGATTGCTGATCAACGTCATGGTTATTACATCTCTTATCCAAATCGGCACTTTCAGCATTCAGCCTTTGTTGTCGTTGTATGTATCCCACCTGGTAGAAGGCAGTTCGCAGGTCGCTTTTTTGGCGGGAGTCACTTTTAGCGCGACGGGTGTCGGCAACTTGCTTTTCGCTCGACGCTGGGGCCGTCTTGGGGATTCGATCGGTTATGAGAGAGTATTGGGATTCCTACTTGTTCTGGCATTCGCTTTTATCATTCCGCAAGCTTTTGTAAATGAGCTTTGGCAACTGATTGCGCTGCGCATTTTGTTCGGCATTGCAGTAGGCGGAATGATACCGACAACCACCGCTTTGATGCGCCGCGAAGCTCCTGTTGAAATTCAAGGGGAAGTTATGGGATACAATACGAGTTTCCGGTTTCTAGGAAATATTATCGGGCCAATGTTCGGAGGGATTGTCAGCGGCTTTATCGGCATTCCAGCAGTTTTCATCGTGACCGGACTCTTGTTTTTGATTTCATTCGCATTCTTAAGATACACCTTGAAAAGACCAGAGCAGGATTTCGAAGATGTTCTGCTTGAACAAGAATTGAAAAGTATGTAAAAAGAGGCGATTTCTTACTGAATTCGCCTCTTTTTTCTTTTTTATCGGTTAGTCACAAAATTTTCTTAATTGAGTTTCTACCTATTTCAATAACACAGTCTTTTCTCCCCTTTCTCTGTCCCAGCAATGCAAAGCCCTTAAATTTACGTTATAATTTTTCTAGCAGCTCCATAATATTCAACAATTTGAAAGGAGGATTCATTTGTCATTCGTATTTTTGATTTTCCTGCCTGTCTTGGCAGCCTTATTCGTTCCGCTGTTATTCAAAAATCTGAGACAAATTCATACCGGTTGGTTTGTGTTACTCGTTCCGGTCATTCTATTTATTTACTATGCCACGCTTTTGCCGACGACTGCAGAAGGAGGGCAGCTTGTTTCTAGCTTCCAATGGATTCCTTCTCTCGATATTGCCATAGTTTCTTATATCGATGGGCTTAGCTTGTTATTTTCGTTATTGATCACTGGAATTGGCGCTCTTGTTGTTTTGTACTCGATTTTCTATTTAGACAAAAGCCGGGAGCAATTACATAATTTCTACGTATATTTGATGATGTTTATGACAGCGATGCTTGGAGTGGTCCAGTCAGATCATTTAATTTCCCTTTATCTTTTCTGGGAATTGACGTCCATCTCCTCCTTCCTGCTCATCGGTTATTGGTATACGCGTGACCGCTCACGGTTCGGCGCATTAAAATCGATGATGATCACTGTCTTTGGCGGCTTGATGATGCTCGGGGGCTTTGTGCTTCTCAGCATCATGGGCAATACTTATTCGATCCGTGAATTGATAGCCCAAGCACCCGATTTGGCCTCACACAGTTTCTTTACGTGGGCTTTGATTTTGGTCTTGCTAGGTGCTTTTACAAAGTCGGCACAGTTTCCGTTTTACATCTGGCTTCCTGATGCCATGGAAGCGCCGACGCCCGTCAGCGCTTACTTGCATTCTGCGACAATGGTAAAAGCCGGATTGTATTTAGTGGCACGGTTCACACCAATTTTTGCGGTTTCCGGAACTTGGATGTGGCTGGTTGCTGGCGTAGGGTTGTTTACAATGTTTTGGGGTTCGTTTTTCGCACTGAAGCAAAAAGATTTAAAAGCGATTCTCGCCTTCTCCACTGTATCCCAGCTTGGATTGATCATGTCGTTGCTTGGCGCATCTGCGGCTGGCTTCCATATTGAGGACGCTTCGCACACAGTATTTAAATATGCGGCTTTTGCAGCGATTTTCCATCTTATCAACCATGCAACATTTAAAGGCAGCTTGTTCATGGTTGCAGGTATTGTCGACCACGAGACCGGCACCCGCGATATCCGGAAGCTTGGCGGTTTGATGAGTTTGATGCCGATCACTTTCACGATTGCAATGATTGGTTCTTTCTCAATGGCTGGCCTTCCGCCTTTCAACGGGTTCTTGAGCAAAGAAATGTTTTTGACGGCCATGATTTCCCTGACTGAATTTGATTTCTTTTCAATGGATGTCTGGGGATTGTTGTTCCCCATCTTAGCTTGGATTGGCAGTGTCTTTACATTTATCTACAGTTTCTTCTTTGTTTTCCATACATTTGCCGGTAAACACAAACCTGATCTATTGCCGAAGAAAGCGCATGAAGCGCCAATCGGCATGCTGGTTTCGCCAGCTTTTCTTGCCCTTCTCGTCTTGGTCATTTTCTTTATCCCGAACCAAGTGGGCGATTGGCTCATTAAACCGGCTGTTGTGGCTATACAGCCGTTTCTATATGTTGCACCGGCAGATGTAGATATCCATGTTTCTGCTTGGCATGGCGTGAATCCTGAGTTTTGGATGACGCTTGGCATCTTCTTAATCGGCGGTCTGCTGTTCTGGACACTCCGGAAATGGCAGCGCGCATATGACCGGTTCCCGGATAACCTTACACTGAACCGGCTGTATGATAATTTTATGTATTTGAGCGAAGGCGGAGCCAATCGGTTTTCAGCCCTTTACATGACTGGGTTCATCCGTTCCTATCTTGTTTATATGTTCGGCTTTTTGGTTGTAATTGTTTTGTCTACATTATTTTTGACAAATGCTTTTGTCATCCGTACAGACAATCTCACGCCAATCGGCTTTTATGAGCTTGTTGTATTGCTTGCCTTAGTGGCAGGCACCATCACCATTCTTATTGCCAAGTCCAGATTGATCGCCATCATTGCGCTTGGTGCTGTAGGGTATTCAGTCGCTTTGTTCTTCGTCATTTTCCGGGCTCCTGACCTTGCCTTGACGCAACTGGTCATTGAGACGATTTCGGTAGCGCTGTTTTTGCTGGCATTCTACCACTTGCCAAAAAACAGCAAAACCGTAGAGCGGCTTGGATTTAAATTAGGCAACGCGGTCATTGCATTAGGAGTGGGTGTAACGATGACACTTGTGGCATTATCCGCCCACTCCCAGAAAGTCTTGCCGTCCATATCCGAATTTTATAAAGAAACCGTGTATTCAGAAGCCGGCGGCGGCAATATCGTCAACGTTATCTTAGTGGATTACCGCGGATTTGATACACTGTTTGAGATTGCCGTATTAGGAATCGCAGGAATCGCAATTATTACGATGATCAAATTGCGCTTGAGCAGAAAGGTGGGGCAGCATGAGAACAAATGATGTAATGCTCCAAACGGCTACAAAGGTTGTGACTTTCATCATTTTGATGTTTGCCGTCCATATCTTCTTTGCAGGGCATTATACGCCTGGCGGCGGATTTGTAGGCGGCCTGTTGACAGCAAGCGCTATCGTTTTGTTGATGTTGGCATTTGATATTGAGACGGTAAAGAAGATTATTCCGTTCAATTATGTCATGATGACAGCAATTGGTTTGTTGCTTGCATTAGCAACAGCCGGCGCTTCCATTTTCTTTAATGTCCCTTTTTTCACACACGCGTATGATTATTTCCACCTGCCATTGTTTGGCAAAACGTCCCTGCATTCAGCGGCACTTTTTGATCTAGGCGTTTATCTGGTTGTTGTCGGAGTTACGATGACCATTATTCAAACGATTGGAGAGGATGAATAATGGAAATTATTATGTCAGTGGCTATCGGCTTTCTGTTTATGGCCGCTGTTTACTTGATATTATCGAAAAGTTTGATCCGTATTATTATCGGTACCGGTTTATTGAGTCACGGTGCCCACTTGCTTATATTGACGATGGGTGGGCTTGGCGGAACGGCTCCGCCGGTCGTGGCCGATGGCGTTCAGATAACAGATTATGTTGATCCCCTGCCCCAGGCATTGATTTTAACGGCAATCGTTATTTCGTTCGCAGTCACTTCCTTTTTCTTGGTTCTTGCTTACCGCGCTTATCAAGAACTTGGCACCGATGATATGAATTTAATGAGAGGAATTGAAGATCGTGATTAATTTACTTCTATTTCCTGTCATCATTCCGATGCTCTTTGGTACCATTCTTTTGTTTTTCCCTAAAAATATCAGAATGCAGCGGATCATAGCTGCCTGTGGAGTTGCGATTACATTTATTGCTGGATTGTTTTTGCTTGCTGCTGTAAAAACAAACGGCTTGCAGGCAGTGACACTCGGCAGCTGGGATGCTCCTTTTGGCATCTCAATGGTATCCGACTTGTTTTCAGTATTGCTCGTGCTCACAGCCACATTGATTACGTTATTCGTCATCTTTTACAGTTTTCAGACGATCGGCTTTGAGCGGGAACAATCTTATTATTATCCGGCCGTCTTGTTTCTGCTGACAGGAGTAAACGGAGCTTTTACGACAGGAGATATTTTCAACTTATTTGTATTTTTTGAAGTTCTATTAATGTCTTCATACATGCTTATTGTGCATGGAGGCGAAAAGCCACAACTTAGAGAAACGATCAAGTATTTACTGGTAAACATCATTTCATCGGCATTATTTGTTGCCGCAGTTGCATATCTCTATTCCGTAACCGGCACGCTGAATATGGCGGACTTAGCCGTAAAGATTCCACAAATCCAGGAAACTGGCATTTTGACTGTTATCGCTGTACTATTCTTAGTCGTATTCGGTTTCAAAGCATCAATATTTCCTTTGTACTTTTGGCTGCCTGGTTCATATTATGCGCCGCCTATTCCAGTATTGGCGCTGTTCGGTGCTTTGTTGACAAAAGTCGGCGTTTACGCCATAACGCGTACATACACGCTATTTTTCACAATGAATATTGAGGTGACCCATGAACTGCTGGCGATCATCGCCATCCTCACCATTCTCGCTGGCTGTATTGGTGCGCTTGCGTATTTCGATGTCAAGAAAATCATTATTTACAACATCATCATTGCTGTAGGGGTCATATTGTTCGGTGTTTCTCAAATGAATGGTGCAGGCGTTGAGGGGGCCATCTTTTACTTGATCCATGATATGCTGATCAAAGCCGCTTTGTTCTTTTTAGTCGGTATAATAGCGGTATTGTTCGGCACTACCAACCTAAGAGAAATGGGCGGGCTTATAAAAACGTATCCGCTTCTCGGCTGGACTTATTTGTTGGCAGCTTTCGGTTTAGCCGGCATTCCGCCGCTCAGCGGCTTCCCAGGGAAACTGCTTATTGTACAAGGCGGATTTGAAGGGCCGAACTTTTGGGGAAGCTTGGTTATTTTGGCGACAAGCTTGCTTGTATTATTGAGTGTGATCCGTATTTTCATCTATGCTTTCTGGGGACCTCCCGTTAAGACGATTCCAATAAACAAGTCTGCTTACAATCAGATGTTCATTCCTTCCCTGCTGCTGGTCATAATTACGGTTTTCGTTGGCGTAGGGGCGGAATTATTTATGCCACTCATCTCAGGTGCTGGCGAAGTGCTATTAAATCCCTCCATCTATATAGATGCAGTATTAAAGGAGTAGATGAAGATGGCGTTGCAAGTATTACTTAATTTCTTTCTAGCCTTGGTGTGGATGTTCATGACCGAATCGTTCACGCCGGCCGGCTTTGCGATTGGCTATTTGGTTGGCTTATTGCTGATTGTGGTGATGCGCCGCTTTTTCACTTACCGGCTATACACATCCCGGATTTGGGCAGTCATTTCCCTGTTTTTCTTGTTTTTGAAAGAGTTGATTTTATCGAGTTTTTCGGTATTCAAACTCGTCATTCAGCCGCGGCTGAATATTCGTCCGGCTATTTTTGAACTCGAAACTGAATTGAAACACGACTGGGAAATCACGCTGCTTTCCGCTTTAATAACGCTGACTCCCGGCACATTGGTTGTCGCCATATCCGATGACCAAAAAAAGTTATACATTCACGCGATTGACTTTGAAGATATTGAAGATGCTGTCCAGTCGATCAAAACGACATTTGAGCGTGCAATCATGGAGGTGAGCCGCCCATGATGACGTTCTACTGGGTATCGCTTTTAGTCATCAGCTGCGCTTTCGTCGGCCTTTTGTATCGGCTGATCAAAGGCCCTTCTATTGCAGACCGAGTAGTCGCTTTGGATGCATTAGGCGTCGCATTGGTGTCGATTGTCGCTTTGCTGTCTTTGATCATGGAGACAGAATTCTTCCTTGAAATCATATTGCTTCTCAGCATTTTGTCTTTCATCGGAACTGCTGCTTTCGCGAAGTTTATCGAGAGAGGAGTGATTTTCGACCGTGACAACCATCATTAATTTTTTCATTATTGTATTGATCTGCACAGGTGTGATTTTCAGCGCAGTGACTGCTCTTGGGCTTGTTCGGCTGCCGGATGTCTATACCCGCACCCATGCTGCTTCTAAAAGCGCGACATTAGGTGTCCTATGTGTATTGGCGGGTGTGTTTCTGCACTTTTGGCTAAAGGAAAATCATTTCAATCCGCAACTTATTATCGCGATTGCTTTCTTATTTATCACCTCCCCTGTTTCTGGCCATTTGATCGGCCGCGCTTCTTATGTGGCCGGCATTAAATTGGCAAAGGAAACGGTACGGGATGATTTGAAAGGCGTTATTGGTCCGGAAGCGAATAAAAAGAAATAGAAAAAAGCGGCAAGCGTAAAATACGCTTGCCGCTTTTTTATTGTTCTTCTGCCATTCTTTCCACCAGCATCGCCAGTGTCCGCACCATGACACCGGTGCCGCCTTTTGGCCCGAGGTCATGAGCTGAACTAGCGTCAGAAGTCCCTGCAATGTCCAAATGGATCCAGGGTGTTTCCTCTGCAAATTCCCCGACAAAACCGCCGCCAAATATCATGTGGCCATCTCGTCCAGGCGAGTTGTTCAGATCCGCTACGTCGCTCTTACGGATGCGTTTTTTATCGCTTTCCGTCAACGGCAGCCTCCAAACAAATTCACCCGTTTCGAGTGCAGCTTCCATAAACGTTTCGAAAAACGCTTCATCGTTCGTCAAAGCACCTGTTTTGTCTTTGCCAAGCGCTACGATGACTCCGCCGGTAAGCGTCGCTACATCGACGATATGCGTGGCGCCGAGCTGTTTTGCGTATGTCACGGAATCCGCCAACACTAGACGGCCTTCAGCGTCCGTATTGAGGATTTCAATCGTTTTGCCGCTAAGTGAAGTGATAACATCATCCGGCTTGAATGCATTGCCTGAAACCATGTTGTCCGTTGAAGCGATGACCGCTACGACATTTTTTTCAGGCTTCAGTTCGCCAATCACTTTCATGGCGCCAAGCACCGCCGCAGCGCCTCCCATATCGCCTTTCATGCCGACAATACCATCTTTCGGCTTTAAAGAATAGCCGCCAGTATCAAATGTGATTCCTTTGCCGACAAGCGCCAATGGATTTTCAAAAGACTCTTTTGCTTTATACTTCAAAACGATAAGGCGAGGTTCTTCAACAGATCCTTGATTGACCGCAAGGATGGCACCCATCCCAAGTTCTTCAAGTTCTGCTTTTCCCAAGATATCTGTTTCAAAGCCGTATGTGTCGCCTAATTCTTTCGCGTAATCAGCTAGCGCTGTCGCAGTCAGAAGGTTCCCCGGCATATTGACAAGCGTCCGTGCTTCATTGACAGATTGCCCAAAAACTTGGCCAATAAATGCAGATGCTTCTACTTCTTCAGCATCTTCTTCAGAGATCACATATAATGTTTCAATAGTGCTGTCTGCCTCATTCGAGGTCGTTTTGTAATCGTCAAAACGGTAAGCCCCCAGCGTCATGCCCTCCGCCGCCAAGTATGCCGCGTTTTCTGCAGTGATATTCTCATTTTGGAATGAATCCAAATACACCGCTGCGTTTTTAACTTTTTTCTTTGTTAACTCTTTCCCAACTTGGCCAAAAACAGCGCGCAAATCTTCTTCTGTCAATTTCTTGCGGTCACTCAAGCCGACAAACAGCACGCGCGGGATAGAACCGGATAATGTTGGATATGTAGTAAGCGATTTCAAGTCAAAAGAGAAATCTTTTGTCCATTCTTCCAGTTTGCCACTAAAACGTTCTGAAAATTCCTGCCATCCTTTTGTATTTTCCGGATGGCGGCTAAGGCCAACCACTAAGATTTCGGCTTCTAGATTTTCAGTCTTCGATTGCACAACCAAATTCATGCTAAATCCCCCTCTTATTAACGTTCTTTTTTAGTTTATCATGTATTCTGCCAGCCGAGTAGTTCGACAGGCGAAATACATGTCAAAAACAAATTAAACACCTGAGTGTGATATACTAGAAAAATATCTGGTATTGAAAGGTTGTTTTCAAATGGACATTTTTTCTAACTTTCCGCTTATGGCCGGCCTTTTTGCTATTCTATTTGCCCAATTTGTTAAAATTCCGATCCAGTATATCGTAACAAGGGAAATTGAATGGAAATTGTTCACATCAACCGGCGGCATGCCGAGTTCTCATTCTGCCGCGGTAACTGCCTTAACTACAGCAGTGGCCATCGAGCATGGTGTGGATTCAACTATTTTTGCCGTAGCTACTTTGTTTGCTGTGATTACGATGTACGATGCCACGGGTGTCCGTTTCCAAGCTGGACAGCAAGCACTGACGATCAATAAACTGCGAAACGATTTTAATATCTTTGTGAACGAAACAAGAACTTGGCAGCAGAAAAAAGAGGAAGAAAAAATTGAAGAACTAAAAACACTTCTTGGCCACAAACCGAGCGAAGTGTTAATGGGAGCCATAACGGGCATTATTATTTCCTTTGTCTTTTATGCTTTTCTATAAAAAAACTGCCAAACCGATTTTGGACTGACCCGTTAATTTGAGACACAAGAAAAAACACCTAGACTGCCATTGTCCGGTATTCAACCGGAGAGTGGCAGTTTAATTTTTGGAACGGTCGGATGTAGTTGTAATAATACATGTAATCT
>NZ_VOHC01000016.1 GCF_007859275.1 Planomicrobium sp. CPCC 101079
CTTATTTGAATAAAGAAATTATCACGGAGTCGATCTTCGACTATATTACGGAAGGATTGGGGTTGAATATTGGCTTCACAGATATGTTCCTTCATGTCGATAAACTGACCGAAGAAGAAGCGGAATACTTGGAGCTGGAAAAAGGCGACCCGAAGCTATACGTGGAATCAATTTTCCATTTAACCAACGGCCAGCCTTTCGACTTTTCCAAGATAACGTACAATTATGTGCAGTCGCAGTTTTTTGTTCAGGCGGTTTTGTAGGAGAGTTTTTGTGGTCCTGATATTCCGCAAAATAGCTGCGCTTTCCGCGGGCTTCGGTCAAATCTTGACTCGCGCCCGAGTGGATTTCGGCACTTCACTGTCCCGCAGGAAAGTATCGGCCGAACGGCATTTGGCCGAAGCGATGCAGGAGCACACGGTTTTCTCCGCTATTTTGCTCCATATCTACATAAAATAAAAAAAGCCCCAACTTCCTAAATAGGAAATTGGGGCTTTGCTTGTTTACTTCGCGCCGCGCGATTCTTTTGGCGGTTGGCATACGTCGCATTTGCGTTGGTTGTTTTTGTTGAACTTTGTAAATGTTTTTTCGAAGTTGTTGCCGCATGAGCATTTGAATAGCAGCTTTTGTGAAAATCCATGATATTCCGTTGATAATAATTTGCTATCGGAGTTTTTCTCAACAAATTTTTGAATTTCAGCGTACGTCCATCGTTTATTCATTTTGTTACACCTCTATAGTTTATTGGTAGGCGGAGGCTTGTGGGCGTCCGTTCAATTATGAGCAAAGTCGTAATCATCCTAAGTGCCTTATTATAGCATGAATGGGTATATTATTAATAAACGTCTAAAGCCTCCTATTCAAGGAGTGAACTCTTATATATCAATTCATTCATTTATCTTCTATTCTTTCCTCATTGATTTTTCTAATTCCCATCCAATGGCAATATCATACTCAAAATAGAATTTAATTCCTGACAAATATTCTCCTTTCATATCCTCAGATTAGCTAATTAAAAAATTTTTAGATTACTATAAGCTCCCACATAAAATTTTACTCATTTGCAGCAATTAAAAGTTCTATAACTTTCTCCATATGTAAATCTAAACTGGGATTATTATTTTTCATCTCATCCCACAATTGGGTTGCTTTATCTGCAATATCAATCTTATCAAAACTTCTAGATACCGTTTTAATAATAGCCTTTTCAAGATCATCATCTCCTAGTTCCTTTTCACGAATATACATAAGTGAAAAAAATTCATCAAAGGAGTATGAGAGATTAAAATCTCTTCGCCTTACCATTTCTGGATTTGGTTCATCAAAATAATGAATACGTTTTTCTTTATCATACCGAAAATGCTTTCTATGAGGAATTTTTTCATAAATTACTCTAGTTAATAAATCTTTAGGTAGGTAATTTTCAATTTCTCTGCCATCTGTTATCCATTGATAAACATAACCTTCTAACTCTGTTCTCTCATCAAGACGTTCTTTAATTTTTCTTACTCTATTCTTATATTCACTTCTTGAACTGCCTAAGTCACTATCGCAAATAATAATAGAAAATCTACTTATTTTAAGAAAATCAATTAAATTATCTACATCTTTCTCCTCTTTAAGAACAGTATAATGATCCAAAAGCGCTCCACCGTAGAAAACAAAACTATAATGTTTACCTTCTTCAAATATTTTTCCTTTTTGAGCAGCATATGAATCAATCCACTTTTTCACATAAATTCGATCACTTGGCCCTTCTACCCAAATAACAAGATTTGATAGTAGTAAATGCGAAGCTTTAACCCCCAGTAAATCTAAAATTTTATAATTGTCAATTGTGTTAGTGCAAGAGGTTACTTCAGTAGCACCATTTGCATCCATACTGAATTTTTGAACTGAAAAATTCTCATTTATTCTATCTAAAATAGAATTTGAATGTGTAATAAAAAAGTATTGATGTTTTTCAAAAGCGACATCATTCTCCAATATTTTTATTAAATCAACTATTGATTTAGCATGTAGATTAATTTCAGGTTCTTCTATAAAAACTATTCTATTAAAGTCCTTTTGTTCATACAGCGCAGATAATATTAAAATAAATTGAAGAACACCCATTCCTAAATCATGTGGCTCTTGCGTTATTATGGTACTTCCTCTCTTTATCTTAATTTCAAATTTCGCATGTTCAAAGGTTGGTCCTAAGCCTTGAATAACAACTTCATTTTCTCTCTCAACAATATTATCTTTCACATAGGGAGACTGCTGATATTTTGAATTGATAAGCGCAATATCTAACTTTACATCAGCGTCCAGTAAAGATGACAGCCAGCTTGACATTTTGTTCTGATATCCCTTGTACCATTCTATATCTCGAGTTCCTTTATAATAAATTCTATCCGCTACTCTAACACCTTCTAAATGTGGTTCCAGAATACCAGCGGTATTTTTTTGATAACCTCTTACATCTGAGAAAATCCGAATTGTATCTAAAATTAATTTTCTCCAAGTATTAAAAGTTTTAATGTTTTCATATCCATCTATAATGAATTTATTCGTTCTCCCTCTAACACTTCCCAAATTTTCGAATTCGTGAATAGCACCACCAACTTCAAATTGAAATTTACAACATACATCTTCAGATAAATTCATCCATGTTTCTTCCACATTGATTGAAGAGTGTAATATTAATTCAGGTGAATCTTTTTCATAAAATAGTTTTTTTAATTTATTGAAATACCTTAGAATATTTGTTTTCCCTGAATTATTCGGTCCAATTAAAAGATTGATTTTTTTCAGATCACTTAATCTTATTCCTGTTTGAGAAAACGATCGCCAACCTTTGATTTCTATTTCTCTTAATTTCAAATTTAGTTTCTCCTTTTATTTTATATTTTGCCTTGATAGTTGATAAAAAATTCCAGTTTATAATTTTTTATTTTTCTATGCAATTAAGTTTAACTTATTAAATAACAAACAATAACATTAATATATAAAATTGAAATATATCTTTGAATATATGATAAAATCTAGTTTTTGAAATATTATATTTGCTAAATTTATTAGCATCTTTAAATATTTTTCTATCGTTTTATATCGGGTGCTTTTTAAATAAACAGCACCATTTTTATTTCAAGTACTTATTTTTACTAAAGACTTCTCTAAGTCACTTAAAACTAACTTTATAAGAATTTATTTAACTTCATCTCCACCAAATAAAAAAAACTGCCGACACCAGCCGACAGCTTCCGAATTGCCAAATGTTATTTTTCCGCTTTAATATGCGCAACCACACTATTATTTCTGTAAGTCACTGTCACCTTGTAGCCATCAGCCGTTACGCTATCGAATTTTCCTTTTACTTTGTCGGCAGTCATCAACGTAATGTTATTGCCTTTTTCGATTTCGTAATCTGAAAGGTCCAAGTTCAAGTTTCCGCCTTCAAGGTATACCAGTCCCTCGACATCCACTTGGCTCTTGCCGTTATGCATTTTAATATCCAAGTTTCCGGCTTCCATTGTGAAATTGCCGTTTACCTGCAAAGGCTCATCTGCTTTAACGAGGACCGTGCCGTTTTCTACATAAAGATCGCCTTTACCAAAAGCAGTTGCAGAAGCAGCTTCCAGCGTCCCGCCTTGCAGCAATGTGCCGCCTTTATAACTGTTATCTCCTGTCAATGTAAGCGTTCCTGTCCCTTGCTTGGTAAGCATGCCGCTGCCAGTGATATCGTTTCTCCACCAGTCATGGGCGTTGAATCTTCCTTTTGAAGCATCCATATCGACAGTTACGTTGCTTAAGAATGCACCATAGCCATCAGCTGCAGTGACCAGATCCAGTCTTCCCCAGCCATTCGATTCGTCGATTACCGGGTAGCCGGAGTCAATTTCAGTGGTATACAATACTTCTCTGCGTTGCTCGTCCCTCAAATAAGGCTGGCGGGTTTCCAGTAAAACTTCCGCACCTTTAGGGACGACCGGGGACAACCCTTTTGTTCCGGTCTGTGGCAGACCATAGGTCAGTTTTTCACGGTAAAACGCTTTGTTCGCTTCGTGGTCTTCCCATTTTTCTTCGTCGTACGCACTTTCAAACGTATAATCCTCTGTTACCGTATGTGCATATTCGTACAAGTTCATTCCATTTGCTTCGGCCAATTCACCGAATACCTCGCCGGTGTTTTCATATGCCTTATCCAATACTTCTTGGTTTTCCGGAAGACTATAGGCGAACGCCGTCATGGCTGTCGATTGGATCCTTGCACCGATGACGTCAAGCGGCGAGTGCATCCCGGTCACGATTCTGTTTTCGCCCATTTGAGCCGCTCGTGTTAAAAACTCAGCATATCGCTCCGGTGTCGCGTAGGCAAAACCGAATGTCGACAAATAAGCTGCACTGGTATGTCCGCTTGGGAACGCTCCATCTTTTCCTCTGCCATCTTCAGCTTTTCTTTTCACGTATTCCAATGCGGGAATCACTTCCACATCTGTTTCGTATTGCTGGTAATGCCGTTCCCCAGTCTCTTTTTTACCGCCTGAAGGCAAGGCTTCTGTTTTGCTTTCGCCGCTGCCGATCGTTTCCCAGATAGGCAGACCGTTCGCATCAACTACTTCTTTCACTTCACCATTGGAGTTCATCCGGTACGGTCTTGGGGAAGAATAAAAGTACTTCGACGGGTTTGACGAGGAAGGATTTCTGAATCGGATCAAATGAACCAAATCCATCGCATCGGAAAGTTCCGTCCCTTCCCATTGCCCCATTCCTTGGCTTTCGTCTTCAACAGTCGTTTCTTCCAACACTTTATTCATATCCTCTTTTGTCCGTACAACACTTGTGACCGGGTTAACGATTTCTGCGTATGTATTCGCCAAAGGCCCGTAAGCTTCCATCATGCTGTAGATCTTGTCTCGTTGATCATCGTAATAAGCCGCCAGCGCTTCTTCGTCTGTCCGGTTTTGAGTCACGTCTTCTACATATTTGATATTGGCTTCCCACGTCGCTGCATCTCTGATTTCTTCGTTGGCATAGGTTTTCTTGTCTGCGACCGCTTTCGTCGCGTCGTTTTTATAGCCATCAAAATAGACGGTCGGTCCGTCGCCGTAGTTTGCCACCTTGCCACTTGCCCCTGGCAGGGTTAGCGCGGTTCCGTCTCTCCAATCCGGCTGGTTCAATGACCAGATTGAATCAAAACCATCCAGAATATTGATGAAAGGATTTGTCGCAGCAATGTTCTTCAAGATCGGATCATTGGCATTTGCACCGTGGTCCACTGCGGACAGTATCGTTTCAGGAGCATCTGTATTGATTTCTCCACCAGTCCCTTGCGGCTTTGAAGGTTTTGAGAACTTGTGAGCATCTTTTGATAGAACTACGGTTTGCGCATGTGAGCCATAGCCAACGCCAGTTTGCATTTGAGTTTTTGGCAAGTTCCGCTCGGCAACCGAATTTGTGCTCGCTGCCTGTACAGGCAGCACAGAAGACGCCATTGCTAACGTTGCTAATAGTGCTACTGATTTCTTTTTCACATATCTCATATTTTTTATGATTCTCCTTTTTTACTTGAAATTTCAAATGTTCATTAACCACACAAATTTCAGTATAAGGAGTCCATGTTATCCTAATGTAGGAAAACTGTTAAAATCACGTAAATTTACATGGTATATTAGAAAACGCAGATTTTTAGAGAAACTAAAAAAGGCTGCTTCCCGTTTTAGGAAGCAGCCTTAGCTTTACAAAGCATCATTTCAACCTACTGCAATTCTCTCCTCAAACTCCTGCAGCAATTCCCGCACTTCATCCGTCGATTCCGTCTTCAGCAATCGATTTCTCAGTTCATCGGCGTCCTCGATTGCGCTGACATAGATCTTAAAGAAACGCCGCAACGGCCTGAACGGCAGCGGATTGGTTTCTGTAGAGTATTGATCGTGCAGATCCAACTGCAGTTTCAGGAGCTCGAGATATTCCTCCGTGCTGTGCTTTCGAGGCTCTTTTTCAAAAGCGAAAGGATTCTGGAAAATCCCGCGCCCGATCATGACGCCGTCAATGCCGTATTTATCGGCAAGCTCTATGCCTGTTTGGTAATCCGGGATATCCCCATTGATTGTCAAAAGTGTATCCGGCGCCAGCTCATCCCGCAATGCCTTGATTTCCGGTATCAGTTCCCAGTGCGCAGGCACAGCGCTCATTTCTTTTTTCGTGCGCAGATGGATCGACAGATTGGCAATGTCCTGCTTCAAAACATGCGACAGCCAGCCTTTCCACTCGTCCACATCGGTATAGCCAAGCCGGGTCTTCACGCTGACCGGCAATCCGCCCGCTTTTGCGGCCTGGATGACTTCCACCGCATTATCCGGAAAGCGAATCATGCCGCTGCCTTTGCCTTTCGTTGCTACGTTTGCTACCGGACAGCCCATATTGATATCGATTCCTTTAAAGCCTCGCTTCGCCATCCCGATGCTCATCTCCCGGAACTGCTCGGGTTGGTTTCCCCATATATGCGCCACGATCGGCTGTTCATCTTCTGTAAACGTCAATCGCCCTTCTTCGCTGAAAACCCCATCCGGGTTGCAGTAACTTTCCGTGTTCGTGAACTCTGTAAAAAACACATCCGGCCGTGCCGCTTTCGCCACCACTTTCCGGAAAACCACATTCGTGACCTCTTCCATCGGTGCCAGTATAAAAAACGGCCGCGGCAAATCACGCCAAAAATTCTCTTTCATGTTCAACTTCCAATCCTTTCAAAAACCCTTAATCTATATGTGTTGATATTAAAAGATATAAACTCTATCTGTTAGATCATTTCTCTTTTCTTAACTTAACTAGTTTACATGAGCCGGCCGTTTGTGAAAAGCGGCGCGGGCTGGAAAACTTGAAAAGCAGAATCATCATTAGATGATTCTGCTGGATTTATCTCTCAATATATTCAAATAGGAACGACTGCCCGTTTCGGTAAAAACGCGGATCATATAACCCCAATCTCTTCCCATCATCCACTACCACCACAAAAGGCGACCATTCATAGAGTGTTTTGGCTGCAGGGCGCTGGGAGAATAAATAATCAAGATCCGCATCTATGTTGGACTGCAAAACATATCGTTCCTTTTCTTCCTGAAACAGGTTATCCTGAAAAATAGTCACGGTATCCCCCTGTTTCACAACGACTGAATAGGTCCAGGGAATAAAATCAGCAGAAAGAGCAACCTGATCATATTTTTCATCATATTGATTGTAGATGAAGAACCCTTGGGCACTTTGAATAACAAGGTGAAGGCTCATAAACACCCAAGCCATTTTAAAGTAGTAAGGCGACTTTGGCTTGTTTTTTTTCGATAAAACAAAAGCAGTCCCCATAATGGCCCAGAAGACAAAATCAATAATGGGAATGGTCCCGAACGTAATGCGAGTATTTAAAAAAGGTTCCAGATAACCTGTCCCCCAGGCATTGAACAGATCACTGGTATCATGAATAACCACAGCGAGCCAGCCAAGCCAAAACAGCTTTTTATCTTTTGTTTTGAAAACGGCCATACAAATCAAAAAGAGCAAGGCTGCCCATAGCGGTGTCAGAAAAATAGAATGTGTGATGCCTCGATGCCACATCTGGTATTGCCCTGCAGTATCCCACAAACGGGAAACCACATCGATATCAGGAATCAAGCTCGCCCCTACCGCTGTCAGCAAATAAGCGCGTTTATGATTTGGATCCATTTTTCTTTTATCTACTGTTCCGTACAATGTGAGTCCGAATAAGGTATGCGTGATTGTATCCACACTGCTGCCTCCGATTTTTTCTAATCCTTGTATTAATGAATTGTACTATAAACAGTCGAGTTTATATGAACACTTGCATTTAGCCAATATAACTGAGGAAAGTCTTCGTATCCTGCAGCATGATCGTTCGTTATGAATAATTGATACCTCGATCATATACAACAAGCTTTCCCTTTTACAAGCGCCAGTGATGTCTATCTAGAAATGTTTAGACCATGATCAATTACGAAGACAAAAACATTTCACATTTGAACTCAACATACGCGAAACGAAAAAGAGGCTTTCCAAAAGTTCAAAGAACTTGTGGAAAACCTCTGGCTGAAAGGCTTTTGAATAGTAACCCCTATTCAATCAATTTTATTTAGACAACTTTAGACTCCACAAGAGTATAGTGCTGAAAGAATAAAAGAGGAGAATAAACGTTATAGCTTCTAGTTGCTATTTAATAACTTGTTCACTTAAGTTTTTTTCCAAAGTCTGATTCTCAATCGCAGATTCAGCAAGCAACGGAAGAATCATATCATCCATAGGCGGATTATGAAGGCCTGCTCTCACGTCCCGGTAATATCTTTGCAGCGGTGTTTTTTCTGATAGACTGTGGGCACCCGCTACCCTCATAGCTAAATCAACAATAGTGACGGCTGAATTTGTGACGGCTACCTTAACTGCCCCTAATTCCGGCGTCATCTTTGATCTTTCATCTTCATTCGACTCATCCCATTTTTTAGCTACAGAATACAGAAAATGCCTTGCTCTTACTAATTCCAATTCAATCTGCCCTATCTTTTGCTTAACGTTCGGCAGCTCTATGATTGGGCCGTTAATACTGTTTGGCGAGTATTCTTTGGCAAAACTGATTGCATAATCCTGTGCTGCCTGCGCAATTCCAAGATAGCATGCCGGAATATGAAGCAGCCATCCGGATGCCCGCTTCTGGCCAGGTTCAAGAATTTCAACTAAAGCGTCTTCCTCAACCTTCACGTCATTTAATATCAAGTCATGGCTCCCGGTACTTTTCATCGCCACGCTATCCCAAGTTTCTTCTATTTCCACTCCCGCTTTTGATTTCGGAATGAGAAAACATCCAATTTCTTCTGTCTCTTTAATCACAGCTGTTACGTTAAAATAATCTAATACTGGAGCCATTGTGGTAAACGTCTTCCTGCCATTGATAACCCAGTGCCGCCCCTCCTTCTTGGAAGTTGTTGCAGGTTTCCCTCCTCTTGTCGGGCTTCCTGTTTGCTTTTCTGTTGCACAGTTATTGATCAATGCTCCATTTTCTTTTACATCATCAAATAAACTCTTCAGTACGGAATCTTTCCATCTATCTGTTTCTCCCAAATCTTGAATGATTCCCATATGCCAGCCAATCGATAATCCGGTTGATCCGTCTGCCTTACTGATAACTTCTTGGTACCGCAATAGTTCATATAAAGAAATTCCTTGTCCCCCATACTCCTTTGGAACCGTCAATGAAGGATAATTGATTTTTCTCAGATCTGCAAAATTCTCAAATGGAAACCTTCCTTCAAGATCGTTTTGGGCTGCTCTCTCTGAAAATGAGGCAACCGTATTTGTTAATATATGCAGACTCTCTTCAAAGGTCTTAGCTGTTGTGAGATCCATGTCCACTTCACCTTTCTCTTTGTTCTTGTTTCGTTTTTAATTCCATGCCTCTGTCATAATAAACCCATCATACTGTTCATTTGACTCAATATATTCCCTAAACTCATCTGATTCATACGCTTCCTTTAAATCTTTCGCCCATTCTGTATCCTTATTTTCTTCTTCGATAGAGACAATGATACGGTGCTGTTCAGGTGTATTTTCAATCTTTAAGGCATCTGTAATTTTTCTATCCGGAGCATTAGCAATATAATTGCCATTTACCACTCCAAAGTCAAGGTCCTGAAGTGATACTAGAATTTGAGCAGGGTCTAATACTTTTATGTCAATGTCGTAATCAGCTGGTTCAACACTGTTAAGATTAAAATCAGTAACACCGGCATCTTCTGAGACAGTCACCCATCCTAACTCCTCAAGGATACGCACTGCTCTTTCCTGGTTTACTGGATCATTCGGTACCCCTACTGTTGATCCGTCTTTCACTTCATCCAGTGACTGATGATGTTCGGAATATAGCCCTTGGGGAGCACTCGGCACAAAAACAATGCCTGTCATATTCATGCCTAATTCCTCATTCATGCCTTCCATATAAGCTGTACTCTGAAAAATACTCGCATCAATTGAACCTTCTTGCATAGCCGGATTCAACTGCATATTTTGTGAAAATGTCGTCATATCAACTATGTAGCCTTTCTCTTCCAGGATAGGCAGGATGCCTTCTTTGAATTGTTGTTCGTAAGTGCCAACTCCGAATCCAACTCTAACTTCTTTATTGCTTTCTCCAGAAGCTTGATCTCCATTTCCGCAACCCGCTAATAATAGAGAAAGTGAAACCCCTAATGCACTGAGTAAACGTTTTTTCATCTGTTATCTCTCCTTGTTTGTTATGATTTCTTCCTGTCTCGGACAAATCAAAATTATTTGCAGGACAGTAAGACTTTTAGAAGGTAAATGCTTGTGGATCAATTTTTAGAATTTCATTTTATAAGTTTGAAAATCATCAATTCCCCCATTTTATCAAGTCCTCCACAGAAGCTGCTGGTTTCCAAGCCGAAAATCATGTAGTCCATTCTGATGATTGAATACCTTCCACAATCTCAAGCTTCTTGCCAGAGTTACTTTGGTTTTTTGATTGATCGAATAGAAAAGAGCCCCTCTCCATAAATAAGAAGAGGGACTCTCGGATCGGCTCTTCTCATCTTTCAAGTGCATAGAGACAGCACCTGCTGGATTTGGCACAGTTTCAAATCGGATTTTTCCAATTAGTTCCGCTGCCGAGGCTTCAAAGGGCCAGTCCCTCCACCTCTCTAGATAAGAATTATTTTATACTCAATAGATAATGTCGAGTAATTTGATATGATTAATACACTAACAAAGGATGCATTCTATTACAATACATTTCGAAAAATTAATTTAATATTTTGTTATATGAGTGCATTAGAAATTATGTTTTAGCTCCTTTAATTGAGATTAATATAAATCAAAAAAGAACTCCCTCTCACTCAGTGAGAAGAAGTTCTTATAGAAGGGGTGATTACTTACATCATGCCGCCCATGCCGCCCATATCAGGCATGCCTGGTGCTACAGTTGTGTTGTCTGGAATGTCTGCAACGACTGCTTCAGTCGTCAAGAACATGGCCGCAACAGAAGCTGCGTTTTGAAGTGCTGAACGCGTAACTTTAGTCGGGTCAACGATTCCTTCAGCCAGCATGTTCACCCATTCGCCGTTTGCAGCGTTGAAGCCGATGCCGACTTCTTCTGACTTCAAGCGGTGAACGATGATGGAGCCTTCAAGGCCAGCGTTTGTCGCGATTTGGCGAACCGGCTCTTCAAGTGCACGAAGGACGATTTTCACGCCTGTTGCAGCGTCGCCTTCTTCGGTTTCAAGAAGTTCAGCCACACGGTTGTGGACGTTCACTAGGGCAGTACCACCGCCAGCTACGATTCCTTCTTCTACTGCTGCGCGAGTTGAGTTCAACGCGTCTTCGATGCGAAGTTTGCGCTCTTTCAATTCCGTTTCAGTAGCCGCTCCGACTTTGATCACTGCTACGCCGCCAGCAAGTTTCGCCAAGCGTTCTTGCAGTTTTTCTTTGTCGAATTCAGAAGTTGTTTCTTCCAATTGGCTGCGGATTTGGCCAACGCGTGCAACGATTTTTTCAGTATCGCCAGCGCCTTCAACAATTGTTGTGTTTTCTTTCGAAACGACAACTTTGCTTGCGCGTCCAAGCTGCATGATGTTTGTAGATTTCAGATCTAGGCCTAGGTCTTCAGTGATGACTTCAGCACCTGTAAGAACTGCAATATCTTCAAGCATCGCTTTGCGGCGGTCGCCGAATCCTGGAGCTTTAACCGCTACAGCATTGAACGTTCCGCGAAGTTTGTTGACCACAAGTGTAGCCAACGCTTCGCCTTCAACGTCTTCAGCAACGATCAGCAACGGCTTGCTTTGTTGAACCACTTGCTCAAGGATTGGAAGGATTTCTTGGATGTTGTTGATTTTCTTGTCAGTTACCAGGATGAATGGGTTATCAAGGACAGCTTCCATTTTTTCAGAATCCGTCACCATGTATGGTGATTGGTAACCGCGGTCAAACTGCATCCCTTCCACTACATCAAGTTCAGTTGTGAATCCGCGTGATTCTTCCAATGTGATAACGCCGTCGTTTCCAACGCGCTCCATCGCTTCAGCGATCAACTTGCCGACTTCAGCATCTCCAGATGAAATCGCCGCAACTTGTGCGATTGATTCTTTTCCTTCGATTTCTTTGGAAATCGCTTTTAGCTCATTTACTGCAGAAGCTACTGCAAGTTCAATCCCGCGGCGGATGCCCACTGGGTTTGCACCAGCTGTAACGTTTTTCAATCCTTCACGGATCATTGCCTGTGCAAGAACCGTTGCAGTTGTCGTACCGTCACCAGCGATATCGTTTGTTTTTGAAGCCACTTCTGCAACCAATTTTGCGCCCATGTTTTCAAAAACGTTTTCAAGTTCGATTTCTTTTGCGATCGTTACACCGTCATTCGTGATAAGCGGTGAACCGAATTTCTTCTCAAGAACAACGTTGCGCCCTTTCGGCCCAAGTGTCACTTTAACCGCATCTGCTAACTTATCCACGCCTTTTAACATCAAACTGCGTGCATCTTCGCTAAACTTAATCTCTTTTGCCATTTGTAATATCCTCCTCTGTCTATTGAAAAAATATAATATATCTTTTAATGATATTTCTAAAGAAGATATGGAGCAAAACTGCGGAGACTCCTGCGGGAAAGCGAGTCAGCCGAGACCCCGGAGTCGCGAAGCGACGAGGAGGCTTGGCGCGAGCCCGCGGAAAGCGCAGCAGTTTTGCGCAATATCACTCATTTCATTTTAGTAAGAAGTATTAGCCTAAAACAGCCAAGATGTCGTTTTCACGTAGGATCAAATATTCTTTTCCTTGATATTTCAATTCAGTACCTGCATATTTAGAGAAGATGATTCGGTCGCCTTCTTTGACGTCCAATTCAGTGCGCTGGCCGTTTTCACGGATAATGCCATTACCAACAGCGATTACATTGCCTTCTTGTGGTTTTTCCTGAGCCGAACCCGGCAGCACGATCCCACTTGAAGTTTTTTCTTCCGCTTCGATGAGCTCAATAATTACACGATCTCCTAAAGGTCTCAACAATTGAAACACCCTCCTAAAATTAATTGAATAGTCTACATTAGCACTCTCATGTCTTGAGTGCTAACCCAATTCTCAGTTTAATAAAATCCACTCTGTTTTGCAAGCGAGAACATTTAAAATTCACATATCTTTGCGCTCCTGTTTTGAAAGTTCTACAATAGAAAGAGGAATGCAAAACGAAAGGATACGGATATGAAAACAAACAGCGCGTCTTCAAAAACAAAACGAACCGCCAAGCGGACACCGCTTTATGTATTGCTTATTTTCATCGCTGTACAGTTGTCGCCTATTTTGGTGGTCGTTCCCACATTCAATTATTTCAGAAACCAAGGACTTGATGAAAATACAGCACAAATCTCCACTTCCGGCTGGCTCCTAGTCATCACAATGGCCATCGGGTTTCTTGTCACTTTGATCGTCATCGCCCGCGACCGGAAATTCTTTGATATTTGGAAAGGCAAAAAGACGAGTATTCCGGCTGCCATCGGCTGGGGCTTGCTCGGCTTTCTGATGCTCCTTGTCGGCCAGACGCTCGCCGCTTATATTGAGATGGCCATCGGGATTGATCCTGGCTCCGCGAATACCCAAACCCTTGTGAGCATTGCTGAAGTTGTTCCGCTTACAATTGTCGCAGTAGTGTTGTTCGGCCCAGTGCTTGAGGAACTGGTCTTCCGCCGCGTTATCTTCGGCTCTTTGAACCAGACGACCAATTTCTTTATTGCCACCGCCGTCAGCGCCTTGGTGTTTGCCTTAGTCCACATGGAATTCATGCACTTGCTGTTGTATTTCACAACAGGGTTGGTGCTCGCATTTTTGTACCAAAAAACAAAGCGCATCATTACGCCGATTATCGCCCATATCATGCTGAACGGCTATGTTATGCTCATTCAATTGAATATGGATAAAATCGAAGAATTCCTGAAACAACTTGAGAACATACAGCCATAATAAAAACCTTTCCCGCAAACGGGAAAGGTTTTTTAATGTTGCTTGATCTGGTAAATCAAGGTCTGCAGTTCCACTGACAAGTCAATGGTCTGTACCCGTATATGGTCCGGCACGGAAATCCGCACAGGTGTAAAATTCAAAATGCCTTTGATGTTGGTTTTCGCCAACCGGTCGGTCACTTCCTGCGCTGAGCGGGAAGGCACCGTCAAGATAACCAGCTCTATGCCGTATTCTTCGATCTTCCCTTCGATTTCATCGGGATGGAAGGTATCGATTCCACTGATTTTCTCGCCTTCGTGCGGGCTGTTCGAATCAAACGCCACAATGATTTTGGTGTTGTGGTTCCGATGGAAGTTGTACTTTAAAAAAGCGCTGCCAAGTCCCCCCACACCGATCAATGCCACATTCGTTTCTTCGTCCTGGTCCAGTGTTTTCCGGAAGAAAGCCAGAAGTTCCTGCACATCATATCCATATCCCTTTTTCCCTAAGGCGCCTAAGTAGGAGAAATCCCGCCGGATCGTTGCTGAATCAATTTTCATAGCGTCGCTTAACTCTTGTGAAGAAATTCGTTTTTGTCCGGCGTTCGCGAAGTTTTGAAGGAAACGGTAATATAGCGGCAGTCTTTTTGTAGTGGCCAGAGGAATTTTTGCTGCTTCTTGTAACATACGCTTTCGCAACCTCCTGAGCTCGTCTTAAATCGCTTTCATATTACATTAGCCAAGCCGATATGTAAAGGCTTGGCTAATTGCGCACATGCAGCGCATGGGCTAAACTAATAGAGAATAGAGGTGACCTACATGATTGTCTTACAAGTAAATCAAGTCCATAAATCGTTCGGGGCGGATGAGATTCTCTCTGGCGTGAAATTGGAAGTTCAACACCGCGACCGTGTAGCTTTAGTAGGCCGCAACGGCGCAGGCAAATCCACTCTGCTGAAAATCATATCCGGTGAAATGTCTTACGACAGCGGCGATATCATCATGCCGAAAGACTTGACCGTCGGTTATTTGGAACAACAGTCCACATTTGAATCGACTGCCACCATATGGGATGAAATGATGTCGATTTTCGCTCATTTTCGTGAACAGGAAAACAAGCTCCGCGAACTGGAGCAGCAAATGGCGGATCCCGCTGTTTATAATGACGCGGGCCAATACGAAAAAGTTCTAAAAGAATACGACCTTCTGCAAGTTCATTTCAAAGATGCAGGCGGCTATCAGTTTGAAGCGGAAACACGCGCCATTCTTCACGGCATGAAATTCTTTCCGGACGACTACAACAAACCGATTGTTTCCTTGTCGGGCGGACAGAAAACACGTTTATTGCTTGCGAAACTTTTGCTCAGCAAACCGCAGCTGCTCATTCTCGATGAGCCGACCAACCATTTGGACATCGAAACCTTGAGCTGGCTCGAGAATTACTTAAAAAACTACCCCGGCGCCATTTTGATCGTCTCGCATGACCGTTACTTCCTTGATCAAGTGGTGACCATCGTCTATGAAGTATCACGCCATCGCGTCAAAAAGTACACGGGCAACTACAGCCGCTATTTGGACGAAAAAGCCAAGCAATACGAGTTGGATCTAAAACAGTTTGAACGCCAGCAAAGCGAAAAAGCTAAACTTGAAGACTATGTCCAGCGCAACCTTGTTCGGGCTTCGACTACCAAAATGGCGCAAAGCCGCAGGAAAGTACTTGAGAAGACCGAATGGATGGAGGCACCGGACGGCAGCGAGAAGTCTGCGCGGTTTGGCTTTACGATCGAGAAGCAAAGCGGCAATGACGTACTGAGCGTCAACTCGCTTGCTATCGGCTACAGCGAACAGCCGGTATCGCAGAACATTTCTTTCAAATTGTACCGCCAGGAAAGCTTGGCGCTGGTTGGACCGAACGGTGTCGGGAAATCGACGCTCTTAAAGACCATCATAAAAGAGCTCAAGCCCCTATCAGGCGATATCCATTACGGCACCGGCATTCAATTCGGCTATTACGACCAGGAACAAGCCAACCTAAAAGGAAACAAACTGGTGCTGAACGAACTGTGGGACGATTACCCGCATATCAACGAAAAAGACATACGCGGTGTATTGGGGCGTTTCCTGTTTTCAGGCGATGATGTGCTAAAGCCGCTGTCCTCCCTTTCAGGCGGCGAGAAAGCACGCGTGGCGCTGGCGAAGCTGATGATGCAGAAAGCCAACGTGCTGCTATTGGATGAGCCGACCAACCATTTGGATCTCGACAGCAAAGAAGTGCTTGAAAATGCGCTATTGGATTATCCGGGAACCATTCTGTTTGTTTCCCATGACCGCTACTTCATGAACCGCATCGCAACAAAAGTGGTCGAACTGACACAAAGCGGCACAACCGATTATTTGGGCGATTATGATTACTATGTGGAAAAGAAACTTGAACTCGAGGAATTAGAAGCACTTGAGGCAGGCCCAGCCGCTGCAGTCACTAAAACAACCGCTACAGCTTCCACTTCCCAAATCGACAAAGAAGCAAAAAAACTTGAACGCCAGCTCCAGCGCCAGTCAGAAGAAGCCGAACAAGACTTGGAAAAACTGGATGCACAAATCGCTGAAATTGAAGATTTGCTGTGCCAGCCTGAAATATTCCAAGACCATGAGCAAGTTTTGCCTCTGCAAAACCAGCTGGAACAACTAAAAGCAGCTCATGAAGAAAAAATGGACGAATGGCTTGAACTGCAGGAAAAAATTGAACAGGTACAGCTTTAATCGCATACTTCCGTATGCGTTTTTTCTTTCGCTATATATAGGTCAATACCTTTTTGTAAAATAATTATTCTCCACAATCTTATCCACATGGAATTGATGGCTAGAACGCCTATCAACATAGTTTTGCACATTATCCACAGAAAAATAAAATGTTATCCACATAGTTTTCCCCTTACCGGCATACAATATGTAGAATAATACACTTTTTATCCTACTTTATTAACAAACTATTCACAAATTGTGCATAAGTACAAATGTTCTCTATTGACATAAGAATCGATTTTTGCCTTCGGTACAAGAAATATTATATAAAAAAAGAAGCCCTGGGAACCAGCTTTTGGCGGTTTCCGGAGCTTTCATTTATTTAGTCCAAGATGCGAGTTCCATTCCTGGGCGTCCGTTCATTTTCATCGTTCCACGAATCCCTTTTTCGAACATGACCGTTCCAGCAGCTGCAATCATCGCTGCGTTGTCTGTGCAAAGCGGAAGGGACGGAATATAGAAAGGAATGCCTTTCTTCCTGAATGCAGTTTCTAACGAAGTGCGTAATCCTTTGTTCGCAGCAACTCCACCAGCTGCGATCACTTGCCGTACATTATATTCTTCCGCCGCACGCAGCGCTTTTGCTGTAACCACTTCTACGACACTGTTTTGGAAGCCTGCCGCAATATGTTCCGGCTTGACCTCTTCCCCACGCTGTTTGGCATTGTGCATGTAATTCAAAACTGCAGATTTCAATCCACTAAAGCTAAAATCATATGACCCTTCCTCTAGCCATACACGTGGAAACTGAATAGCCTCATCGCTTGCATGTGCCAGCCGATCAATATGCGGACCGCCCGGATATGGCAAGTTCAGCGTCCGTGCCACTTTATCATATGCTTCCCCAGCCGCGTCGTCTCGCGTTTCGCCGATCACTTCAAAATGGCCATGTTCTTTCATATAGATAAGTTCCGTATGCCCTCCTGAAATAACCAGAGCCAGCAATGGAAATTCCATTTCCTGCTCCAGCCGGTTGGCATAAATATGGCCTGCAATATGATGAACCCCGACAATCGGCAATTGATGGGCAAACGCGAATGCTTTCGCCGCATTCACGCCGACAAGCAATGCACCGACAAGCCCTGGCCCTTCTGTCACTGCAACTGCACTTAAATCACCGGGAACAAGATTAGCTGATTTCAACGCCTCTTCAATCACCAATGTTATTTGCTCAACATGATGGCGTGATGCAATTTCCGGTACAACACCGCCAAAACGTTTATGGCTTTCGATCTGGGAAGCGACCACATTTGAAATAATTTCTGTTCCGTTTTTAATAACAGAAGCTGCTGTTTCATCACAGCTTGTTTCAATTCCTAAAACAAAGATATCCTTATTCATTGAAATTCACCCACATAACTATAGCATCTTCGTAATTGTCCGAGTAATAACGCTTACGGATGCCTCCATTTTTAAATCCTAATTTACGGTATAAATTTTGGGCCACATGATTGCTGACCCTTGCTTCTAGCGTCATCAACATGGCACCCTTTTCCTTAGCGATTTCCATCGCCGCTTCCATCAAACGTTCCCCGAGCTTTTTTCCGCGCTCGTCTGGGCGGATAGCAATATTGGTTACATGGCACTCATCCATAACAAGCCACATCCCACAATAGCCGACGATGCCCTTTTCTGTCTCCGCAATCACATAATAAGCATGTTTATTGTCCACCATTTCGTAGAAAAAAGCTTCTTTCGTCCATGGCAATGAAAAAGACAAAACTTCAATATCGTATACGGCATCGATATCTTCAACTGTCATCTTTCTGAATGTGACGTTTTCATTCATTTGGATTGCCCTTCCTGCGCCTTGATATAGTTGGCTTCCGCTTCTGTAATCCGGTGGTAATCCGGAATCGCTTGATGCACATCAACCGGCTCGCTGTCTTTTGCCAGCATAATCAGGTTGGACGCACGCGGCAGACGGTTTTGAGGCGCACTGAAAAACGCCTTGTCTCCCATTGCCTCCCGAATCGTCGCCTCATGGACACTAACGTCTATTCCTGTAAACAACACCGGTTTATTGTATTGCTGCAGTTTTTCAAGAAATTCTTTCAAGTCGCTGTGTTGATCAGGAATGATTTCTTGTAAACTCAATCCATCATAAGCGCCTGTGAAGACGGTGCCGCGTCGAGCATCCATAATCGGGCAAATCAATCCATCAAAAAACTGCCCATTGGCAGCCAGCACTTTTAAGCTTGAAACCATATAAAGTGGAATCTTCAATGACCAAGCCAAGGTTTTAGCAATGGTCAGCCCAATCCGCACCCCTGTGTAAGAGCCTGGGCCTTCCGCGACAGCAATGTGCGTCAAATCGGCTGGCGATACTTTGGCTTTGGCCATCATTTCTTCAACTGCAGGCATCGCGGTTAAAGAATGGTTGATTTTTAAATTTGTCGTTTCTTCTACTAGCACTGTACCGTCTTTCACCAAAGCAACAGCAAGCGGCGAATTGGATGTGTCGATCCCAAGAAATATCATAGTTTAAGCTCCTTGCATACAGTTTCATAGCGTTCACCGATTGGATTCAACACAATAACGCGGCCTGTTTCAGATTGGCGGGTTATTATGATTTCCAGGCGGTTTGCCGGTAAATACTCTTCAATGAATTTTGCCCACTCAACAACAGAAACAGCCTCACTTGAGAACAATTCGTCAAAGCCGATGTCTTCTTCGCTGTCCTCGAGGCGATACACATCAAAATGGTTCAAATCCAAATCGCCTGAGTACTGCTTTAAAATGGTAAACGTCGGACTGTTCACCATCCGTTTTATGCCAAGCCCTTTGGCGATGCCTTTTGTGAATGTTGTTTTCCCTGCCCCTAAATCGCCTTCAAGCGTCAAAAGGTCTTGAGGCTGCAGAAGGCTGGCAAGTTTCAATGCAAACTTTTCCGTTTCTTCTGGCGAATCAACGTATATCGTATATGTCATGGTTTCAGTCACCTCTATTGAGTCTGTCATAAGTTTAGCGAAGATATGCAAGTAAATCAAAATATATTATCTAGAACATAAAGCTATGAATCGCTTTGGTCTAAGTTATTGGACAAAAAAAATAAACACAGCAGAATCGCTGTGTTTACTGATAAGAATGACGGTCCCGACCGGGATCGAACCGGCGATCTCCTGCGTGACAGGCAGGCATGTTAACCGCTACACCACGGGACCAAAAAAAAAAAACAGACCAGCGACGTCCTACTCTCACAGGGGGAGACCCCCAACTACCATCGGCGCAAAAGAGCTTAACTTCCGTGTTCGGGATGGGAACGGGTGTGGCCTCTTTGCCATCATCACTGGACTCTTTTTAGAGTGCTTGTTCACTCAAAACTGGATACACGACGGTTGAAACGCTGAAACACGTAGTTGGTTAAGTCCTCGATCGATTAGTATTCGTCAGCTGCACGTGTCGCCACGCGTCCACCCCGAACCTA
>NZ_VOHC01000017.1 GCF_007859275.1 Planomicrobium sp. CPCC 101079
CTAGCGAAGCTTGATCAGTAGTGTTTGCTCAAGCCGCCGAAGCAGCTCTCGCAGAAATTTTATTGCCGCGTTCGGAACGCGCCAATAAACTGTTGTTGACGTTTTGCTGTTCAGTTTTCAAGGTTCATGTTTGCCGTTGTCTTTGGCGACAACTTTATTAGTATACCTTTTACCCAATTCGATGTCAACCATAAAGTTTACTTTTTTATGGCGTCCATGCCCTCGTTTCTTTGGCAACTTTATTAGTATATCTCTTTCCCAGTCTCATGTCAACCACAATGTTTTCGTGGAAATCATTCGTTTAGGGACAGCTGTTAATATACCAAGATTGATGAAAGGAGTCAATCCTTTTGCTTCTTTATATTATATTCAAAAAACATTTCTAATATGAGTTCTTCTATATAGAAGAACTCATATTAGAAAAGAAAAAAGCAATGCTTTAAAAGCCATTGCCCTGATGCATCTTCACTTTTCTAATGCGAGCTTCTTTCAACAGGAACAAATGCTTGCTCTCCGCAATCTTGCGTTCAATGCTAACGTTCAAGTCATAGTCATCCGATAGCGTTTCAAGCATCTGTGCTTTTTTCCATTCTTGCTTTGTGTCAACGAACTGCTGGATCAGCTGTTCATCAAATTCTCTTTTCAACTTGCCTCGTTTAAAAAACAACATCTTCGTTCTCCTCTTACAGCTCGCGCCGGCCTTCTAACGCTTTGGATAATGTTACTTCATCTGCATATTCCAAATCGCCGCCAACCGGAAGCCCATGGGCAATTCGAGTGGTTTTGATGCCGGACGGTTTGACTAAACGGGAAATGTACATTGCTGTAGCTTCCCCTTCTATCGTCGGGTTGGTTGCCAGAATCAGTTCAGCTACTTCTTCGTCCTGCAATCTTCTCAATAAAGAAGGAACGTTGATGTCTTCAGGCCCGATGCCATCCATTGGAGATATCGCACCTTGCAGCACATGGTATAGACCTGTGTAGTCACGCATCTTTTCCATGGCGATGACGTCTTTCGGATCTTGCACTACACAAATCGTCGTACGGTCACGCTGTGGATCTTGGCATATATGGCAAGGATCAACATCGGTAATATGTCCACAGTTTGAGCAAAAACTCAAATTGCGTTTTGCATCCACCAACGCTTTTGCAAAATCAAGAACAGTGTCTTCTTTCATTCCGAGCACAAAAAATGCCAGCCGGGCCGCTGTTTTTGGCCCGATTCCTGGCAATTTCATAAAACTCTCCATTAATTTCGATATTGGTTCAGGGTAATGCATTCTGTTTTACCTCCTAGAACATGCCTGGAAGATTTAACCCCTTAGTGAATTTCCCCATTGTGGAATTCGCATGTTCATCCGCTTTTTTAAACGCTTCGTTTGTCGCTACCACCAATAAATCTTGAAGCATTTCAACATCTTCCGGATCTACTACTGAAGGATCCAAAACGATATCAAGCACTTCTTTATGTCCAGAAACAGTCACTTTCACCATACCGCCGCCAGCTGCTCCATCGAACTTCAATGTTCCCAGTTCTTCTTGAGCCTCTGCCATTTGTTTTTGCATTTTCTGCATTTGCTTCATCATGCCTTGCATATTTCCTCCACCGCGCATAATAAGTTCCTCCTCGAATGTTTTTATTAATCTTCGTGGACTTCCACGAAGTCTTTTCCAAAGAGCCGCTCCGCTTCTGTAATGAACGGATCTTCCTGCGACGCTTCCCCATCTGCCGAGAAAGGATGCTCCTCAACGGAATCGTCTTGTTTTTCTTCATTGCCGGCTTTCAACCCGCTGCTTTTAATAAAATCTTCACGGATTTTGAGCCAGTTCGCATCCGGCACGAAAACAGGTGAGTATGCCTTGCCAGTATACTGCTCAAGCAATTGGCTGAACGCAACGGCAAAACTTTGGTTTTCTGACGCCATCTGGCAATGAATATCATACTTGAATTTTAACACAAATGCATCTGCTGATGCCGCTACAGGCTCCGCTTCGTTCAATAAAGCAGCGTGCGACCGCTGCAGCTGAGCCATCACCGTCGCCCAATTCGTTTTAATCGCTTGAATGTCTGGCTTCGTGGCGTTTTTCAAGACGTCTTGAATGCGGCCGACCGGAACTTTAAAGCTGCTTTGCGGAGACTGGCGCCGCTTTTGCTCAACAGGCGCTGCAGCCGGCGTTGCAGTTGCTCCATTTTTCAATTGATGCTGCAATTCGCGAACCACTTGTTCAAGCTGGGTAACTTTCGCTTCCAGCTCTGGAGAGGCGGAAGCGGCAGACGCCCGAACAGGCGCGTCCGCTTGGACCATCTTCAGCAAGGCGGTTTCCATATAAATCTTCGTATGATTGGAAAAGCGCATCTCCTGCTGAGTTTTTGTCAGGATGTCGATCCACTCATATAACGTTGCTGCTTCAAACTGCTTGGCCAACTCTTCAAAGCGAGCTTCATGGCTCGCCAACTCTAACATATCGTGCAAGTCTGGAGCTGTTTGGATCAGCAGCAAATCGCGGAAGAATGTGATGAAGTCTTCAACGAGCCGCACAGGGTCTTTGCCGTCCCGAACCAATTGTTCCAGTAGTGAAAGCGCCTGGCCTATGTCTTTAGCAAGAAGTGCTTCGGCAATGCTGTAAAACATATCTTGGCTAATAGAGCCTGTCACAAGCAGCGCATCGTCAATTGTCATTTCATCACCGCTAAAGGAGACAACTTGATCCAATAAACTCAAAGCATCGCGCATTCCGCCCGCAGCTGCTTGCGCAATGATTTTCAAAACTTGCTCATTGTATGGAATTTGCGCATCCGTCAATACCTCAACCATGCGTTTCACCAAATCCACTTGCGTATGCGATTTAAAATCAAAGCGCTGGCAACGGGAAATGATCGTCAACGGCAATTTGTGCGGTTCAGTCGTAGCCAAAATAAAGACGACATGTTCAGGCGGTTCTTCCAATGTTTTCAGCAAGGCATTAAACGCACTATTCGATAGCATATGGACTTCATCGATGATATAAATCTTAAATCGGGAATTTGCCGGAGAGAAGCGGACTTTCTCGATGATTTCCCGCATTTCTTCCACACGCGAGTTGGAGGCGGCGTCAAATTCAATTACATCAGTATTAGAGCCGGCATTGATGCTCTTGCAGGAATCACATTCATTGCATGGTTCCGCAACGGGTGCTTGTTCACAGTTCAATGCTTTCGCAAAAATCTTGGCAGTACTCGTCTTCCCTGTTCCTCTTGGCCCTGAGAACAAATAAGCATGTGTGGTCTTATTGTAAAGGAGAGCATTTTGAAGGGTTTGTTTGATGTGCGACTGGCCGACCATTTCCGAGAATGTCTGAGGTCTGTACACACGATAAAAAGCTTGATACGCCAACGTTATTCTCTCCTTCTTGTAAAAGTAATATCCGTCCTTTTATTATACCATAACTACCGGTTTCTTCTGAACGGTTTAGTCGCGCCGACAGCCATTATTTTCTCTTGTTTTTTAGACAAACAAAAAACCTGCCCGCTGTAAAAGCGAACAGGTTTGAATTTAAAGTTAATGCCGTGCACCTTTCTTTGACTGATGCACACAAGCGTTACTCTTGTCGTTGGCTCGATTTAGGCAACCCCGCGGCACATGAAAAGTTCCACTTAATGCTGCTTCCTTCCGGACCTGACATGGTTCATGGGTTTCCATTGCGCAAGACCCAAACGTCAACACTACGTGCAAGAGGCTGACCTTGCAATACATACAACCTAGGAAAGGAATTCAGTCCTGCTAAAGCGGATTGCAGGTTACAGGACACCGCTATCTTCCCACCTAGCACGGCATTTACTAGTATACAAACTTATCAGCGAAAAAGCAATTCGGAAGCTTAAGATTATCAAATTCGTTTTCTCGCCTGGTGAAAAGCATTGATAGAAAGCACTTCAAAAAAATAAAAAAGTTTTGTAAAGATGTTGACAATCCATTCTGATACATGATAAACTAATTCTTGTCTTAAACACGGAGGAATACCCAAGTTTGGCTGAAGGGATCGGTCTTGAAAACCGACAGGGGAGTCAAATCCCGCGGGGGTTCGAATCCCTCTTCCTCCTCCATTTTTATATTATATTATTTTTATTATCATACATACTCGAAGAAGCCGGCGAATTCGCCGGCTTCTTTTTTATTGGTATTATTCCCCGGGAAATAAAAATCCCTTGAGCAATCGGCTCAAGGGATCGAATTATTTACGCAAGACAGATGAAGTTTGCTGCATGAAATTGCCGATGCGCTCCACAATTTTCTCTGCACAAGCAGGATCGTTCAGCAAATCATAATCATTAATGTTTAAGCGCAGTACCGGACAGCCGTTGAAGTTATTAATCCAGTTTTCATAACGCTCGTGCATTTCAATCCAATAGTCAACCGGCGTTTGCTGCTCCATTGCGCGTCCTCGCTCTTGGATACGCCCCAAGATGTCTTCAATGGACCCTTCTAGATAGATCAACAGATCGGGATGCGGGAAATACGGCGTCATGACCATCGCTTCAAACAAGTTCGTGTATGTTTCATAGTCGACATTGTTCATTGTTCCTTTTTCCCAGTGCATTTTCGCAAAAATGCCGGTGTCTTCGTAAATCGAACGGTCCTGCACAAAGCCTCCGCCATATTCAAACATGCGCTTCTGTTCCTTGAAGCGTTCTGCCAAGAAATAAATTTGAAGATGAAAACTCCATTTTTCAAAATCATCGTAGAACAGATCCAGATAAGGATTTGCATCCACTTTTTCAAAAGAAGTGCGGAAGTGCAGCGCATCTGCAAGCGCCTTTGTCATCGTTGACTTGCCGACCCCCACTGTTCCCGCAATGGTAATTACAGCAGTTTCTGGAATGCCGTATTTTTCTCGTAAATTCATATCATTAAACTCCTTTTTTGTAAGGTGTCATCCACTTTATCCATGATCAGCTTCAGATCACCTTCGTTTTGCACAAAATCAATTTCGTCTCCGTTGAACCGCAAAACCGGAATTTCCGGATGCTCGCGCTCAAAGCGTTCGATGAACTCGTGGTAATCAGCCGACAGCTGTTCCATGTATTCCGGCGTAATCATTTTCTCAAATTCACGGCCGCGCAGCTTGATGCGATTCATAAGTGTATCAAGGCTCGCATGCAAATAAATGACCATATTGGGCGTCGGCATATCCGCCGTCAGGATTTTGTAAATGGCCTCATATTTAGCATATTCTGCTTCCGGCAACGTACGCTTCGCGAAAATCAAATTTTTGAAAATGTGATAATCCGCTACGACAGGCTCCCGCTTTGAGATAAACTTTTTTTGTATGTCGGATAATTGTTTATAGCGATTGCATAAGAAGAACATTTCCGTTTGGAAACTCCATTCTTCAATATTTTCATAGAATTTATTCAAAAACGGATTTTCATCCACGATTTCTTTTAATAATTGAAACTGATTTTGATCGGCTAGCGCTTTCGTCAACGACGTTTTCCCAACCCCGATCGGACCTTCTACCGTGATGAATGGTACCGGCATAAGAAGTCCTCCTTTTTTCATTCGAATGTTTACAGTGCGATTTATTTTACCATAGACAACGGAGCAAAAGTAGAAAAAAATCAGCAACCCATTAATGGATTGCTGACTTGAACGTGCCCCCATGCACTTCTTGTGTATTCATGATTGTGAGAAAGGCTCTTGAATCGATATCGTTCATAATCTGTTTCAATTTGGTGATTTCCAATCGGGTAACAACAACATAAATAACATCTTTTGATGTGTCTTTATAGCCGCCTTTCCCATGCAGCTTAGTTACGCTTCTGCCTAGCCGTGAGTTGATTGCAGCACTCAACTCTTCATATTCTTCAGAAACAATAATAACTGCTTTTGTATCATCCAAGCCTTGAATCACAATATCAATGGTTTTTGAAGCGATATAATACGTCAGTATTGAATACATCGCCTGCTCCCAGCCAAGCACAAAACCGGCCCATAGGAAGATAAAAACATTGAAAAACATAACAAATTCCCCGACCGAAAAAGGTAGTTTTTTAGTCAATAAAATGCCAAGAATCTCTGAACCGTCAAGCGCTCCGCCATTCCGGATGACAAGGCCTACACCTGCTCCAAGAAGGATTCCCCCAAATACGGTAGCAAGCAACGGGTCATCTACGACGCCTGCGAGAGGGTGAAGCGGAACTTGTAATATCGCCAGCGCCACAATAGCAAAAATAGAAGAGACAAAAAAGTTCCTGCCTATGTACTTATAGCCAAAAAAGAGAAACGGCAAGTTAATGACAACCAATAAAATGCCGAACGGCACAATCGTTAAGTAATCTAAAATCAGCGAAATCCCAATAATTCCGCCGTCAATGATCGAATTAGGCACAAGAAACAGCTCAATGGCAGCAGCGGCCATCGCTGCTCCGACTAAAATGAGGATAAAACGCATGAGGGCATGCAGAGGTTGTTCTTTTCTATGTGTTCTGGGCATGAAATCTCTCCTTGAAAATCTGTTCTTATTGTATTTTAACCCAACAAACAAATTTTTGCCTTTCCTTGACCTTTTGTATGTAATTTAATCGAGTGAAGATGTTAAACTAAAGCCTAAGGAGCGATAAATCATGAACGGTATAGAACAAGATCAGTATTATATGAAGATGGCGATAGAAGAAGCGGAAAAAGCTGCTGCAAAAGGGGAAGTTCCGATTGGGGCGGTTATTGTACGTGATGGCACTGTCATAGCGCGTGCCCATAACTTGAGGGAAACAACGCAAAACGCCGTAACGCATGCAGAACTATTGGCCATCCAAGAAGCCTGCAACCGCCTAGGCAGCTGGCGGCTTGAAGAAACTCACCTTTACGTAACGTTAGAGCCTTGTCCGATGTGCGCAGGCGCCATCTTGCAATCCCGCATTCCTCGTGTCATATACGGAGCGCGCGATGCTAAGGCCGGCAGCGTCGATTCACTGTACCGCTTGCTGAATGATGAACGCTTCAACCACCAATGCGAAGTGAAAGAAAACGTCTTAGCGGATGAATGTGGCGAACTGCTGACAAACTTCTTCCGCGCCATCCGGGAAAACAAAAAGAAAAAGCGGAAGCAGCTATAGCGCTTCCGCTTTTTCTTCGGTTAAAAACCGGTCGATCAGCAAGTTCAAAATATATGGCTGTTCGTGGTGGATCCAGTGGGTGGCCTCCCCAACAAAGACCAGCTCGGCGTCTTCACAAAACTCCAAACTTTCTTTTGCCAGCAGTGATGTTAGAAACTGGTCGCCAAGCCCCCAGATGATCCGCACCGGTACAGTAATTTTTCGGTCCGGCACTTGGGCCACACTGCCTTCCCGGATAGCTCGGTACCAATTGAGCATTGCTGTTAATGCCCCCGGCTGTGCCCAAGCTTCTCGATAAGCTTCCAATTCCTCTTCAGAGAATGTATCCGGATTGCTCGTTGATACAAGACTCCCGACCATTGTTTTAAAATAATCGGTGGCTAGCATTTTTTCAGGCAGTTCCGGTACTTGGAAAAAAGCGATATACGAACTTTTTATCCATTGCGCGGGATTTTTCGCGAGTACTTGCGGCATTGCTTTCGGATGTGGAATGTTCACCGCAATCAGTTTGTTGACATACTGAGGTTTAGTGGCGGCCAAGTGCCAAGCGACTGCCCCTCCCCAGTCATGGCCGATCACCGTTGCACTTGTTTCGCCAAAATGCTCAATCAATCCCGCAACGTCATCCCTCAGCAAATCCAGTGTGTAGTTTTCAATTCCTAGCGGCTTATCGCTCAAATTATAACCGCGCAAATCCGGCACCACTACCCGATACCCCTTTTCTGCAAGTGGCCCAATTTGTTTGTCCCAGCCGCGCCAAAATTCCGGAAATCCGTGAAGCAGCAACACCAAAGGCCCGTTTTCCGGTCCAGCTACTACAGTATGCAATGTAATGCCATTTGTCTGTACGTACAAATGCTCCATCGAAACACTCCTTCCAGATCGCTTTTCTCCTTTTCTATACCCGCTCCGCTCGAAAAAAAGACCCAAAAGCAAAATGCTTTTGGGTCTCGCCTGTTTTATTTGATAACTTCTTTTCCACCCATATATGGACGCAATACTTCCGGAATCAGGATGGTTCCGTCTTCTTGCTGGCAGTTTTCAAGAAGCGCAGCAACCGTACGGCCGATCGCCAAGCCGCTGCCGTTCAATGTGTGGACAAATTCCGGCTTGCCGTTTGGCTCGCGGCGGAACTTGATATTTGCGCGGCGCGCCTGGAAATCTTCGAAATTGCTGCAAGAAGAAATCTCGCGGTACATTTCCTGGCTTGGAATCCATACTTCGATGTCGTATTTCTTTGCCGCAGTAAAACCAAGGTCGGCCGTGCACATTTTTAAGACACGGTATGGAAGCCCTAATAATTGAAGCACTTTTTCTGCATGGCCGGTCAATTTCTCCAACTCGTCATAAGAATCCTCAGGCTTCACAAAGCGCACAAGCTCGACTTTGTTGAATTGGTGCTGTCGGATTAGCCCGCGCGTGTCGCGGCCCGCAGAACCCGCTTCAGAGCGGAAATTCGCGCTGTAAGAAGCGAAGGCTTGAGGCAAGATATTGCCGTCTAAAATTTCGCCTCGGTAGAAGTTCGTTACCGGCACTTCAGAAGTCGGGATCAGGAAATAATCTTCTTTCTCGATCAGGAACGCATCTTCCTCGAATTTCGGAAGCTGTCCTGTGCCCGTTAAGCTTTCACGGTTGACCATATAAGGCGGCAGCATTTCTTCATAGCCGTGCTCTTCCTGATGAAGGTCCATCATGAAATTGATAAGGGCCCGCTCTAAACGCGCCCCAAGACCACGATAGAAAACAAAACGGCTGCCTGTCACTTTAGATGCCCGTTCAAAATCGATAATGTTTAAATCTGTCCCTAAATCCCAATGCGGTTTCGCTTCAAAGGCAAATTCCGGTCTGGTCCCCCATGTGCGGATTTCCACGTTGTCATCTTCTGAATCGCCGACAGGCACGCTATCATGTGGAATGTTCGGCACACGCATCATGATGAAGTTCAAACGGTCTTCCACTTCACGCAATTCGTCATCAATCGCTTTGATCTCTTCGCCCACTGCACGCATTTTCGCAATCGCTTCATCCGCGTTTTCTTTATTGCGCTTCATAACGGCAATGTTTTGAGAAGCTTCGTTGCGTTCCGCTTTCAGTTTTTCCGTCTGGGCAATCAATTCCCGGCGTTTTGCATCCAAACCTTCAAATTCATCCAAAACCGAAATATCTTCTCCGCGTTTTGCGAGTTTTTCTTTTACTTCTTCAAAATTAGCGCGTACAAATTTAATATCTAACATCCGAATTCCTCCTCTAAATTCACGTCAATGAAAAAAAGACAACAAAAATAGCCCCCATCCCCTGGTAAAAGGGACGAGAGCTACCCGCGTTGCCACCCTGATTGATCGGCACTCGGCCAATCCTCTTCATCACATAACGGCATTTAAACCGGCAATGGCTTCGACCGCCATGCAACTCAGGGGTGGATTCAAACGCGTTTTTCACCGGTTCGCACCAACCACCGGCTCTCTTAGAAAAACAATCGTCTTACTAGTTCCCATCAACGTTTCTACTTTGAAATTACTCATACTTTACTATAAAGCGGCCCATTTGGCAAGAGAGTCCCAGTTCCACTTGGAATCATGCCCAAAAAATAATTGGTGATGCGGTGGTCGTCCGTCAATTCGGGGTGAAACGAGCAACCAAGGAACTGGCCGCTTTTTGCCATGACGATTTTCCCCTCATGTTCACACAAGACTTCGGTTTCTGGACCGACACCAACAATATGCGGCGCACGAATAAAAACAGCATTGAACGGCTTTTCAAGCCCCTTAACTGACAGCTCTGCCTCAAAGCTGTCGACTTGGCGGCCAAAGGAATTCCTCTTCACCACCACATCCATAACGCCAAGATGCGGCGCAGCCTGCCCCGCCACTTCTCGGGCAAGTAAAATCAATCCCGCACAAGTCCCAAACATTGGCCGGCCGCTTTTGGCAAACTCACGCAGCGGCTCCATCAAGCCATAACGGTCAATCAACCGGCGCATCGTTGTGCTTTCGCCGCCTGGCAGCACCAATGCATCCAGTTCTTCCAAATCTTTTGGCCATTTCACGAGAATCGCTTTTGCTCCGCATGCTTCAATCGAACAGATATGTTCACGGACCGCCCCTTGCAACGCCAGAACTCCGACTCGTTTCATCTTACCAGCCTCGTTCCTGCATACGCTCACCTGCCGCAATTGTGGAAATCTCGATGCCTTTCATAGCAATCCCCAAGTCTTTGGAAAGTTCCGCGATCAATTTATAGTCCTGGTAATGCGTCGTCGCTTCCACGATTGCCCGCGCAAACCGTTCCGGGTTTTCGGACTTGAAGATTCCTGAACCGACAAAGACGCCGTCTGCTCCAAGTTCCATCATTAACGCGGCATCCGCAGGCGTCGCAACGCCGCCAGCCGCAAAGTTCACAACCGGCAAACGCCCTAAACGCTTCACTTCTTTCAAGAACTCGTAGGATGCTCCTAAGTTACGGGCTTCTGTCATCAGTTCATCTTCGCTCATCGTGACAACTTTACGCACTTCTGCGTTCACTTGGCGCAAATGGCGGACCGCTTCCACAATATTTCCCGTTCCCGGCTCGCCTTTTGTGCGCAGCATTGAAGCACCTTCGCCGATACGGCGCGCCGCTTCCCCTAAGTTGCGGCACCCGCAAACAAATGGAACCGTATATGTATTTTTCAACAAATGGAATTCTTCATCCGCCGGAGTCAACACTTCACTTTCATCTATGTAATCGACGCCCATCGCCTCTAAAACGCGCGCTTCCACGATATGGCCGATGCGGGCTTTAGCCATTACCGGAATCGATACAGCTTTCATCACTTCCTCCGTAATCCGCGGGTCTGCCATACGAGCTACGCCGCCATCCCGCCGGATATCTGAAGGTACACGTTCTAAGGCCATGACAGCCGTCGCCCCTGCAGCTTCCGCAATACGCGCTTGTTCTGCATTGACCACATCCATAATAACGCCGCCTTTCTGCATTTCGGCCATTCCACGTTTTACTCGATCTGTTCCGTGTTCGCTCATTGATTATTCCTCCTTTAGTTGATATATTCAGTATAAGGAACATTGACCATATAAAAAGAGTCAGTTTTCTATTGATTAAAAAGGTCAGATTGGAGGGATTTATTTGGATATGCTCATGTTCCAACTGCAAAGAAACAGCACCATCCCTTTATATCAGCAGCTATATCAGGAAATAAAAGAAGCCATTATTAGCGGTACTATCTCCGTCGAGACCAAATTACCAAGCAAACGCAAACTTGCCGATTACTTAGCAATCAGCCAAACAACCGTTGAACTGGCTTATGGCCAACTACTGGCGGAAGGCTTTATCGAGTCCCGCCCAAGAAAAGGCTTTTATGCTCAGCCTGTAGAAGAGCTGGCTTACTTGGATGCTCCTCAAGATGAACCAGTGATTGTGGATCACGTGGATTATACGTTCGATTTTAATCCTGGAAAAATCGATACTCCTTCTTTTCCTTTCTCCACGTGGCGAAAAATCGCAAAAGAAGTGATTGATGAAACCAACCACGAAATGCTGCATTCCGGCCACCCGCAAGGCGATGAAGCGCTGCGCCAAGAAATTGCGCGTTATTTATTTCAATCGCGCGGCGTTGTTTGCGAAGCGGAACAAATCATCATCGGCTCCGGTACAGAACAGCTTGTGCCGCTGCTTATTCGCTTGCTGCCCAAAACGCTGGTTTTTGGTTTTGAGAACCCTGGGTACCCTTTGACCCATAGTATATTTAGCCACTATGACAGAAGAGCGGTTCCCATCCAAGTAGATCAAGAAGGCATCAACTTAAAAGAATTGGAAACCTTACAGGCTGACGTAGCATATGTTACGCCTTCTCATCAGTTTCCAACCGGTTCTGTCCTTAGTGCAACAAGACGTTCCCAATTATTGAACTGGGCGAGCGCCGGAGATCGTTACATCATTGAAGATGATTACGACAGCGAGTTCCGCTATACAAGCCGGCCGATTCCAGCACTCCAAAGCATGGATAAAAGCGGGCGTGTTATTTATATCAGCACGTTTTCAAAATCCCTTATGCCATCTTTACGGATTGCTTACATGGTATTGCCAAAGCGCCTCCTGCGCGCATATCAACAAACATTTCTTCATTATTCTTCTTCTGTTCCCCGGCTCGATCAGCAAGTGGTTGCACGTTTTATGAAAGACGGACATTTTGCACGCCACTTAAACCGGATGCGCAAACTGTACCAAAAGAAACTAGAGAAATTGACATCATCACTTCTTGTATATGCCCCAGCAGTAAAAATTTCCGGGGAACAGGCTGGCATGCACATTGTCTTAACAGTAGAAACAGCACATTCTGAAAAAGAACTGATTGAACTGGCCAAACAATCAAATATTCGTGTCTTCAGTCTTCAATCTTATGATGTCCATGAAAAGAATGTCTCTCCTCCACGAATCATTCTTGGATTTGGCGGTTTATCTGAAAAGGAGATTGAACAAGGCGTGGAACACTTAATGGCTTGTTGGAAAATCCCATCAAAAAAAAGCAGTTCATCTTTTACTAGATGAACTGCTTTTTGATTTAAATCAATCCTTTTACAAAATCAGTTGCTCCGCCCCACATAGACGAGAAGAAGCTGCCGACTGCTTGCAATGACAAGGAGAACCAGCTGGCGCGTTCTACTTTTTCAGCAGTAACTACCTTAACTGCACTTGCATTATCATTCAAATATCCGTAATCTTCGCCGTCTTCTTTAACAATTTTCACCGTTCCGACGACCTGATCTTTTTCAACAGAAGCTTCCAATTCCCCAGCCTTCACCAGTGAATTGTCCAGCACCAATTCCGGCTTGTAAGACTCTTTATCGCTTGTACGGATCAACATTGAAACGGGTTCTTGCACAACAATGTTGACACTGTCTTCTTTGCCTTTTGTAATCGGCAATGTTTCATTGCCTTGGAACTGGTAGCCTGCTGGAACTATTTCTTCTGTAGTAAACTGGTTAAAACCAAAATCGAAAAGTGCACGAGTAGCATCAAAACGGGCTTTGTAAGAACCTACGCCTTCGCTGTCCACGGCTTTCATGACCACAGCTATCAAACGAGTTTCGCCACGTTTCGCCGTTCCAGTAAAACTATGCCCGGCAAAATCAGTTGTACCTGTTTTTAGCCCATCTACACCTTCATACGGAAAATCTAAACCTGGCAACATATAATTCCAGTTGTCCATACGCGTTGCATCGGCTGTACCTTCGCGGAAGGTTTTCACAGGAATTTTTGTTGTTTCCAATACTTCTGGATACGTATCCAGAAGCGCTTTGGCTAATTTTGCTACAGAACGGGCGGACATAACGTTTTCATCTTTTTCGCCAGATTCTTTCGGATGCATCCCCATCAAGTCAGCATTATTCAAACCTGTTGAATTGACGAATTTTACATCTTCAAGACCCATTTCTTTTGCTTTCTCATTCATTAGAGTTACAAATTCGCTTTCTGTTCCTGCAATCGTTTCGGCGATTCCGATTGTTGCAGCATTAGCCGAATAAATTGCCATAGCTTCATACAGCTCTTGGATGCTGTAAGCTTCACCTAAACGAAGAGGCACGTTGCTAAGGCGCATATCTTGCGAAACTTTGTGTGTGTAATCAGTTACTGTATACTTTTGATCCCATTTGATGCGACCTTCTTCAATCGCTTCAAATAACAAGTACTCAGTCATCATCTTCGACATGCTCGCAATGCCAAGTGGCGCGCTTGCATTTTTTTCATATAATATTTTCCCTGTATCAGCATCCACTAAAATAGCGGCGTCCGCCATTATATTTAACGATTCGTCCGCTTTGGCCTGTTGCGGTACGAAAATTGTCAATAATAATACTGCCATAATAGTAAGCAACGTTGTCATGTTTAACACTTTCTTCACTTTGTCAAATACCTCCATCTATAGTTTCCCTTTGCCATTCTATCATAATATGCATGTACTGGAACAAAAACATGCAAAAAGCACTCTTTCCGCCTATATAATGACGAAAAAGAGTGCTAAAAGATTCATTAGTTATGAGATTGAGTAATTTGGAGATTCTTTTGTAATCTGTACATCGTGTGGATGGCTTTCACGCAGACCTGCTCCTGTCATACGAATAAACTGAGCTTCTTCACGCAAGGTTTTCAAATCTTTTGTGCCGCAATATCCCATGCCGGCGCGGATGCCGCCAAGCAACTGATGAATTGTATCTGCAAGTGGCCCTTTGTACGGCAAACGGCCTTCAATGCCTTCTGGCACTAATTTTTTCGCTTCATCTTGGAAATAACGGTCTTTCGAGCCTTTTTCCATTGCCGCAATAGATCCCATGCCGCGATATGTTTTAAAACGGCGCCCTTGGAAAATTTCAGTTTCACCTGGGCTTTCAGTTGTACCAGCAAGCAAGCTTCCCAGCATAGCTGCATGTCCGCCAGCTGCCAATGCTTTAATGATGTCGCCAGAATACTTAATACCGCCATCTGCGATAATGGCTTTGCCGTGTTTACGGGCTTCTGTTGCACAGTCGTAAACAGCTGTGATTTGCGGAACACCAACGCCCGCTACAACGCGTGTCGTACAAATTGAGCCTGGTCCTATCCCAACTTTCACCACATCGGCTCCAGCTTCGATCAATGCTTTTGTGCCTTCTGCAGTCGCCACGTTTCCTGCAATAATCGATAGGTCAGGGTATGTCGTGCGAATCTGCTCGACCATCTCCAAAACACCTTTTGAATGGCCATGCGCTGTATCCAGGACGATAACATCTACTTGGGCTTTTACTAACTGCTCGACTCGCTTCATCGTATCTGAAGTAACACCAACAGCGGCACCAACCAGTAAACGGCCATGCGCATCTTTGGCAGCGTGTGGGAATTCAATAACTTTTTCAATATCTTTAATGGTAATGAGGCCTTTTAATATGCCGTCATTATCGACAAGCGGAAGCTTCTCAATTTTATACTGCTGTAAGATCTTTTCTGCTTCTTCAAGTGTCGTGCCGACTTCAGCCGTCACTAACTGCTCTCTTGTCATGACGTCATTAATTGGCAACGAATAATCTTGGATAAAGCGTAAGTCTCGGTTGGTGATAATACCGACCAATTTTTGTTCTTCTTCATTATTAACGATTGGCACACCGGAAATGCGGTATTTGCCCATTAAATGTTCCGCATCAAACACTTGATGCGTAGGAGTCAAGAAGAAAGGATCTGTAATAACGCCATTTTCAGAACGCTTAACAGTTGTTACATTTTCCGCTTGTTCTTCGATGCTCATGTTTTTATGGATAATGCCAAGACCGCCTTGACGGGCCATGGAGATTGCCATTTTGGCTTCTGTTACAGTATCCATCCCAGCACTGATAATAGGAATGTTCAACTTTATAGTCGGAGATAATTCCACAGACAAATTTACGTCTTTAGGCAGTACTTCTGATCGAGCCGGTACTAGCAATACATCATCAAACGTTAAACCTTCTTTTACAAATTTGGATTCCCACATTTTTGCTTTTCCTCCTGCTTCCTTTTAAATATTATTGTAAGGTTATCAGCGGGGAAATGGAGTGTCAAGAAAACGAGAATAAAAAAACTATTCGGAATAGTTGATTACAGCAACGCCTTCAAATCTACCTCTATTCTTTTAGGAGAGGTCTGAGGAGCATAGCGCTTTATCACATTGCCCTCACGATCTATAAGAAACTTCGTAAAGTTCCACTTGATTCCCTCTGTCAATAAACCTTTTTGAGCCGACGATAAGTATTTAAACAAAGGATCGGCAGTGCTCCCTTTTACATCAACTTTTGCAAACATTGGAAAACTAACGCCATAATTTATTTGGCAAAACTCCATGGTTTCTTCTTGGTTATCAAATTCCTGGTTATTGAATTGACTGCTTGGAAACCCTAAAACTTGGAGTCCTTGGTCTTTATATGTTTCATACAAACTCTGAAGTTCGCTAAACTGGGGCGTAAAACCGCACTTGCTTGCTGTATTAACAATGATTAATGGCTGTCCTTTAAATTTTTCCAACGATTCGATTTCACCATTTGTGTTTTTGACTTCAAAGTCGTATACAGTGTTCATATAAGCATCTCTCCATTTTCTTAATTTCTACTAGAGTATCTCTATCATAGTAGATGCACAAGAATTTGAATTGAATAATCTGTTTAGAAATTCTTTTATAAATTAAAATACAAAAAAAGCCAGAACCTGATCGGTTCTGACTTTTTCGGTGTGCCCAGCGACGTCCTACTCTCACAGGGGAAGACCCCCAACTACCATCGGCGCAAAAGAGCTTAACTTCCGTGTTCGGGATGGGAACGGGTGTGGCCTCTTTGCCATCATCACTGGACTCTTGTTAGAGTGCTTGTTCACTCAAAACTGGATACACG
>NZ_VOHC01000018.1 GCF_007859275.1 Planomicrobium sp. CPCC 101079
CGGATCTCCAGAGTGGATCCTGAGTACGGCGGAACACGTGAAATTCCGTCGGAATCCGGGAGGACCATCTCCCAAGGCTAAATACTTCCTAGTGACCGATAGTGAACCAGTACCGTGAGGGAAAGGTGAAAAGCACCCCGGAAGGGGAGTGAAACAGATCCTGAAACCGTGTGCCTACAAGTAGTCAGAGCCCGTTAAGGGGTGATGGCGTGCCTTTTGTAGAATGAACCGGCGAGTTACGATTGCATGCAAGGTTAAGGTGAGAAGCCGGAGCCGCAGCGAAAGCGAGTCTGAACAGGGCGATTAGAGTATGCAGTTGTAGACCCGAAACCAGGTGATCTACCCATGTCCAGGGTGAAGGTAAGGTAACACTTACTGGAGGCCCGAACCCACGCACGTTGAAAAGTGCGGGGATGAGGTGTGGGTAGCGGAGAAATTCCAATCGAACCTGGAGATAGCTGGTTCTCTCCGAAATAGCTTTAGGGCTAGCCTCAAGATAAAGAATCCTGGAGGTAGAGCACTGTTTGGACTAGGGGCCCATCCCGGGTTACCGAATTCAGACAAACTCCGAATGCCAGTGATTTATGCTTGGGAGTCAGACTGCGAGTGATAAGATCCGTAGTCAAGAGGGAAACAGCCCAGACCACCAGCTAAGGTCCCCAAATATCCGTTAAGTGGAAAAGGATGTGGCGTTGCTTAGACAACCAGGATGTTGGCTTAGAAGCAGCCATCATTTAAAGAGTGCGTAATAGCTCACTGGTCGAGTGACACTGCGCCGAAAATGTACCGGGGCTAAACGGATTACCGAAGCTGTGGATGGAGCCCATTTGGGCTCCGTGGTAGGAGAGCGTTCTAAGGGCGTTGAAGCTGGACCGGAAGGACCGGTGGAGCGCTTAGAAGTGAGAATGCCGGTATGAGTAACGAAAGACGGGTGAGAATCCCGTCCACCGAATGCCTAAGGTTTCCTGAGGAAGGCTCGTCCGCTCAGGGTTAGTCGGGACCTAAGTCGAGGCCGATAGGCGTAGACGATGGACAACAGGTTGATATTCCTGTACCACCTCCCCGCCGTTTGAGCAATGGGGGGACGCAGAAGGATAGGGTGAGCGCGCCGTTGGTTGTGCGCGTCCAAGCAGCAAGAGGGGAAACGAGGCAAATCCCGTTTCCGCGCACCTCAAGTTGTGACGGCAAGGAGAAGTTTCTCCGGAGTCCCTGATTTCACACTGCCAAGAAAAGCCTCTAGCGAGGCGGGAGGTGCCCGTACCGCAAACCGACACAGGTAGGCGAGAAGAGAATTCTAAGGTGAGCGAGTGAACTCTCGTTAAGGAACTCGGCAAAATGACCCCGTAACTTCGGGAGAAGGGGTGCTCTGGTAGGGTGAACAGCCCGAGAGAGCCGCAGTGAATAGGCCCAGGCGACTGTTTAGCAAAAACACAGGTCTCTGCAAAACCGTAAGGTGACGTATAGGGGCTGACGCCTGCCCGGTGCTGGAAGGTTAAGGGGAGTGCTTAGCGCAAGCGAAGGTGCGAACTGAAGCCCCAGTAAACGGCGGCCGTAACTATAACGGTCCTAAGGTAGCGAAATTCCTTGTCGGGTAAGTTCCGACCCGCACGAAAGGCGTAACGATCTGGGCACTGTCTCAACGAGAGACTCGGTGAAATTATAGTACCTGTGAAGATGCAGGTTACCCGCGACAGGACGGAAAGACCCCGTGGAGCTTTACTGTAGCCTGATATTGACTTTTGGTGCAACTTGTACAGGATAGGTAGGAGCCAGAGAAACCGGAGCGCCAGCTTCGGTGGAGGCGTCGGTGGGATACTACCCTGGTTGTATTGAAAGTCTAACCCACGCCCCTGATCGGGGCGGGAGACAGTGTCAGGCGGGCAGTTTGACTGGGGCGGTCGCCTCCTAAAGAGTAACGGAGGCGCCCAAAGGTTCCCTCAGAATGGTTGGAAATCATTCGCAGAGTGTAAAGGCACAAGGGAGCTTGACTGCGAGACGTACAGGTCGAGCAGGGTCGAAAGACGGGCTTAGTGATCCGGTGGTTCCGCATGGAAGGGCCATCGCTCAACGGATAAAAGCTACCCCGGGGATAACAGGCTTATCTCCCCCAAGAGTCCACATCGACGGGGAGGTTTGGCACCTCGATGTCGGCTCATCGCATCCTGGGGCTGTAGTCGGTCCCAAGGGTTGGGCTGTTCGCCCATTAAAGCGGTACGCGAGCTGGGTTCAGAACGTCGTGAGACAGTTCGGTCCCTATCCGTCGCGGGCGCAGGAAATTTGAGAGGAGCTGTCCTTAGTACGAGAGGACCGGGATGGACACACCGCTGGTGTACCAGTTGTTCCGCCAGGGGCATCGCTGGGTAGCTATGTGTGGCCGGGATAAGTGCTGAAAGCATCTAAGCACGAAGCCCCCCTCAAGATGAGATTTCCCATTGCGCAAGCAAGTAAGATCCCTCAAAGACGATGAGGTAGATAGGTTCGGGGTGGACGCGTGGCGACACGTGCAGCTGACGAATACTAATCGATCGAGGACTTAACCAA
>NZ_VOHC01000019.1 GCF_007859275.1 Planomicrobium sp. CPCC 101079
CCCGCGGAAACATACTAACATGAGTAGCACAAACCATGGCCATGGTTTGTGCTACTCTTTTTTTGTAGAAGTGAAGGGAAGTCGTGCGGACGCGTGGATCGTCGAATCCGAACCAGGAAACCGGCTCCCTTCACACCCTTATCCGAATCAGGTTAGTATGTTGGGTCCTTGAGGCCGTATAAGAAAGTGGAATCGATAAGGCACTGTGGAGGGCTTCTACTAAAACGAAACAGGAGGCAAAAGATGAGACATGTGATGGCTTTTGATGTCAGTAAGGGGAAAAGTTCTGTGGTGGTCTACGACCCCAATCAACACTGCCAATACGAAGGGGAATTGACGCATACCCAAGCCGGTTTCGGCTCGTTGAACGAGCGGATCTGCGCCTTGCGGGAACAGGCAGGCCGGTTGCCGGCCATCGTTTTCGAAGCCACGGGCGTGTATTCCCACCCCTTGGAGGCGTTCCTGCAGGAAAACGGCTTTCCGTATAGCCGCCTGAATCCACTGGAGGCCAAGATCCAGACCGCCGCGATGCGCAGGCAGAAGACAGACGTAAGCGATGCCCATGAACTGGCCAAATCCCAGTTCCGAATCCGCCGGCCAGACACCTATGTCCAAGAAGCCTATTTTGAACAGATGCGGGCGCTGGGCCGCTACTACGAGGACATTGGCAAGGAGATCACCCAACACACGAACCGGCTTCACGCCTTTCTGCAGTTGAGCTTTCCGTTGTTGGAAACCGTGTGTACGACGAATTCGGTACTCTTTTTGAACATCGTGCAGCGCTACCCGCACCCGAACGCCCTCCTGGGCATAGCTGACGAAGAACTTCGGGACGCGATCAAACGGGCGACCCCCAAACGCCTCTCGACACAAGAGGCGGAACGGAAGGCGGAACGGCTCCGTACCGCGGCGAAGAACGCCTATGCGGCCATCGGGCCGGAAGACGTGCGCTGCCAACACCTGAAGCAGTACGCGAAGCGCCTGCTGGAACTGCGCAGCCAAAAGAACGAGGTCGTCCGCCAAATGGTGGAGCTCTCGAAGGATCACGTGGCGTTCCAGGTGCTGAAATCCTTTCCGGGAATCGGCGATACGACGGCTGTCCTGCTCATCGCCGAGTTAGGCGACATCCGGCGCTTCCGGAATGCCAAACAACTCAACGCCTACGCCGGCATTGACATTCGGCGTCATCAATCGGGCAAACTCCAGCGACCGGACCGGATCAACAAACGCGGCAATAAAAGGCTGCGGAAAATCCTCTACACCATGGTGATGAACATGCTTTCCTTGCGGGCGAAGACGCAGAACACCATCGTGGATTATTACGACCAATTAAAAAAGCAACCCAACGGGAAGCCCCATCAGGTTGCGGTGATTGCCTGTGTGAATAAGTTCCTGAAAGTCGCATTTCACCTTATTCAACACGGCCTCCTCTACCAGTACGAAGCCGGCAAGGCTTCGTAACAGGAGTATAGCACATGCGCCCCTGCGAAAAAACCGGAAAGCGCAGG
>NZ_VOHC01000024.1:0-181725 GCF_007859275.1 Planomicrobium sp. CPCC 101079
TCATCCTCCACTCGGATCAGGGATGGCATTACCAGATGGCAAAATACCAGAAAGCATTAGCAGATCGAAACATCACTCAAAGCATGTCCCGTAAGGGGAACTGCCTCGACAACGCCGTTATTGAGAACTTCTTTGGCATTCTCAAGACGGAGCTCCTGTACCTGCAGGAATTTGAAAGTGTGGAGCACTTCCTTCAGGAACTGGACGACTACCTGATTTATTACAACGGGAAACGAATGAAGTCCAAATTAAAAAACATGAGTCCGGTTGACTACCGGACTCATGCGCAACAAGCTGCTTAAATTTTTGTCTAACTTTTTTGGGTCAGTTCATTCGGCGGATGTTTTTTTTCGGCGAGAAGTTGAAAAACTCTTTGTTTTGTTGTAGAATTGATAAGGTTTTGAAGCCTTAAGAGGCTAGGCAATAAAATGAAAAATTAGGAGGTATGATTCATGCAAAATCATACACACAACGTTTTACTTTATTATTTATATACACCAATCGAAGATCCTGAAACTTTCGCAGCTGAGCACTTGGCAGCCTGTAAAGAACTTGGGTTGAAAGGCCGTATCCTTGTTTCCCATGAAGGAATCAACGGTACATGCTCTGGTACAATCGAACAGACAGAAGCTTATATGGAGATGGTGAAAAGCGATCCGCGTTTTTCGGATATCGTCTTCAAAATTGACGCAGCAGATGGCCATGCATTCAGAAAAATGCATGTACGAGCGAAAAAAGAAATCGTTCACTTGGGTCTGGAAGAAGACATCAATCCGAACGAATTAACAGGTACGTACTTAGAGCCTGAAGAATTTTATAAACGCATGCAGGATCAAGATACGATCGTGCTTGATGCCCGCAATGACTACGAATACGACCTTGGCCATTTCCGCGGCGCTGTGCGTCCGGACATTGAAAACTTCCGTGATTTGCCGGAATGGGTCCGTGAAAACAAAGAAATGTTTGAAGGCAAGCAAATTTTAACGTATTGCACAGGCGGAATCCGCTGTGAAAAATTCTCTGGATGGCTGAAAAAAGAAGGCTTTGAAGATGTAGCCCAATTGCACGGCGGCATTGTCACTTACGGTAAAGACCCTGAAGTGCAAGGCAAACTGTGGGACGGCCAATTATACGTTTTCGATGAGCGAATCGCAGTTCCAGTAAACCAAGTGGAACATGTAGTGGTCGGCAAAGACCATTTTACTGGGGAACCGTGTGAACGCTATGTAAACTGTGCAAACCCTGAATGCAACAAGAAAATCTTGGCTTCAGAAGAAAACGAACATAAATACATGCGTTCATGCTCAGACGAGTGCCGCGAACATCCGCGCAACCGCTATGCATTCGAACACGGCTTGACAGGCGTAGAAGTGCAGGCGCGCTTGGATGCACTGAAAGAAACAACTGAAGTTTAAACAAATAAAAAAAACCGTCCCTAATGGACGGTTTTTTTGTTTGTTATAACAGGAAATGAAATGCAGGAAAAAGGGGTTCAATACCTGTGAATCATCCTTCTTCATTTAATACAACTGAACGGCCTTTCAATTTCAAAAGCAGGGGAACAAGCAGCCATGCAGCAGCCACTATGAGCAGAGCCAACGAAATCGGGTTTGTAACGAAAGTAGAGAAATCGCCGTTTGAAATGGTCAATGCACGGCGCATATTGTTTTCGATCATCGGGCCGAGAACCAACGCCAATACAAGAGGTGCAACAGGAAAATCATTTCTTGTCAGCAAGTAGCCAAGCACACCGCAAGCAAGAAGCAGATACAAGTCGAAAGTGGTATATTGCACGGCATAGACGCCGAAGAACGAAATAGCGATAATGATTGGAAGCAAATATTTCTTAGGTGTCTGGATGATCTTAGCGAATACTTTGACCAGCGGCATATTCAGCACAAGCAGCATGAGGTTTCCGACAAACATACTCGCTATGAGCCCCCAAGCAACTTCTGGATGGTCATCAAACAATAACGGGCCGGGCTGGATATTGTACATGATCAAAGCGCCCATAAGAATGGCGGTTGTCCCGGAACCGGGAATCCCTAGAGTCAGTAGAGGAATCATGGCGCCGCCTGAAGCAGCGTTATTGGCGGCTTCCGGGCCGGCAACACCAGCGATGGCCCCTTTGCCGAATTGTTCCGGTGTTTTACTGAACTTTTTCTCTCCGATATAGGAGAAAAATGAAGCAAGTGTAGCTCCTGCACCAGGCAGAACACCAATGAAAAATCCGAGAAATGAACCGCGCATGATAGGTGCAGCGCTTTCTTTCAAATCCTTCCTTGTCGGGAGGATCCGGCCGATTTTCGCCATTGTGCCATCTTCATGATCCCGCTCTAAAACAGTTTTGAAAACTTCTCCCAAGGCGAAGAGGCCGACAGCGATTGTCAGGAATTCCAGCCCGGAGTATAGGACAGGGATATCATAAGTGAAACGGGCAATTCCGGAAACGGCATCGATTCCGATTGTACCAAGCATCAAACCGAACACGGTCATCATCAAAGCTTTTGTCATCGATTTTCCGGCAAGCCCGCTTACTGCAGCAAGGCCGAGCAGCATAAGGGAGAAATATTCGGCAGGGCCAAACTGAAGAGCCACATTTGATAAGGGCTCCGCCAGCAGCACTAGGCCGATCAGTGAAATGATCCCTGCCGCAAACGATCCGATGGCGGCTATGGACAAAGCCGATCCGGCGCGTCCTTGCTTGGCCATTTGGTAACCGTCAAGCGTCGTAACAACAGAAGAAGATTCGCCGGGTGTATTAAGCAGGATGGAGGTTGTTGAACCGCCATACATGGCGCCATAATAGACACCCGCCAATAGGATGATCGAACTTGCCGCTGCCGCTTCGGTCGGCAAGCCGGCCGTCAAGGTCGCTGTAACAGGAATCAGAAGTGCTACTCCGCTCATTGGCCCTATTCCAGGCAATACGCCAACTGCAGTCCCGATCAAAACTCCGACAAAGGCGAAAAGGATGTTCTGCCATTGAAAAGCGATACCGAATCCATCCATCAAAAATTGTATAGTATTCATGTTGCTCCTCCTCTCTTATAGAAATACCGGGAAACCTGGCAGCGAACCGCCGAGGAATTCAGCGAAAAAGTAATAAACGCCAAATGAGAACAGTCCTGCAATCACAATGGACTTGATCCATTTTCCGCGCTCCATTGTTTGGAACGCAACCAAAAGAAATGCGAAAGTCGTAATAACATACCCCAGTGGCTCCAGCAGTGCCGCATATAAAAGCGCACTGACAAAAATCACGATAAACTTCTTATATAACACAGGTTCTCCCTTTTGGGTGTCGGCTTGATAACGGAACGTTTCGTATAGCAGGCGCAGGCTCAATAAAATCAATACTGCTCCAAGGCCGATGGGGAAGATGTCCGGGCCGACCGCTGAACCGTAGGAACTTTCGGAAATCCGCTGGCTCTCGATGACAAACAGAAGGCCAATCAGTAAAAATGCGATTCCAGCAAAGCGATCGAACGTTTTACTCATTGTCTTTCACTCCTTTTTAAAGTAAGAAAGCGGCCGAAGCCGCTTTCGCATTATTTTTGCATATCAAGCGCCGTCAATAATTCGACAATAACTTTTTCCTGGGTTTGAAGATATTCCTCGAAACCTGCGGCATCTTTGTATTCACTTTGCCAGCCGTTCTGTTCAAGCTCTTGTTTCCATTCTTCGGTTTTGGACATTTCTTCTAATTTTGTGGACCAGTATTCTTTTGCGTTATCGCTCATGTTTTTAGGACCGAAAATTCCGCGCCAGATGGTGAATTCGGCATCGATTCCTTCTTCCATGAATGTCGGCACTTCGCTCAGTTCGCCTTCAAGGCGTTCCGGTGAACTGACAGCAAGAACGCGGACATCTCCGGATTTTACGTATTCCGCAATTGTGGAGGCGTCGGTTGCGATGACATCAGCGTTATCGCCAAGCAAAGCAGCTACCGCTTCACCGCCGCCGTCATAAGAAACATATTTGACCGCTTTCGGGTCAATGCCATATTCAAATGCCGGCAAGATGCCCACAAGATGATCCATCGATCCAGGAGCGGAACCGCCTGCCAAAGTCACTGCAGTAGGGTCAGCTTTGATGGCTTCCAGAACATCTGTCAACGTTTGGAATTTAGAATCTTCTCTGACGACGATTGCACCATAGTCGCGTGTCAATTGAGCAAGCGGCGTTGTATCTTTATAGCCGTATGGACTGTTGCCTTCCGCTTTATTGTTATTGATTAAGATTGGAGGAGATTTCACTAGCATCATGTAGTCGTTTTCCGCTTCTTTAGTAGCATACTCTGCCATATAAACGGCTCCGCCGCCGCCGGGTTTATTTTCCACAGTAATCGGCTCTTCAATCAGCTTTGTGGCACTCATGGTTTTTGCGATGGAACGAGCAGTCAAATCCCAGCCGCCGCCAGCTCCGGACGGTGCAACAATGGTGATTCCGCGTTCAGGATATTTTGCTTCACTTGCAGTCGTGTTTCCTCCGGAAGAACAAGCAGCGAGACTTAGAGCTAAAACACCAGCCATTGAAACTGAAAATATTTTCTTCAACATATAAATCATCCTCCTTTAAAATAATAAAAAAGACAGCGCTTTCATTTGCTGTCTTTAACTTATCAGAACTTTTATGAAATTCAATGTTTGTGGGCATAAGTACAATATTATCCAAATTATTAATATTGTTCATAAAGTTCACGGGCGGGGGAAATACCGCCTTTCAGGCCTGCCGATGGTTCCGTAAAGCAGTTCAGCAACAGCTGACTGTTCGGAAACCAAGTGTTCAAGGTAACGCCGGGCAGTTGAGCGGCTCATCCCGCAAGCGGCTCCCATTTCCTCTGCTGTCATGCCTGAGCTGCAATCGGCCAATTTCCTTTTAATTCTGGCCATTGTATTAGGATCGATTCCTTTCGGTGTAACCGATTGTTCACTAGGCACAGAAAGGCTTTTGTTCCAAAGCAACTTGATGGAATCTTCGTCCAATGAGCCTTGCTTTTCCAATGAACTTCTTTTTTGATGGTAGGTAAGCAGGCTTTCTTTAAAACGGTCGAAAGTTAAGGGTTTTAAAATATAGTCAAAAACGCCTCCCCGGAAGGCTTTCTTGACAATATCGGTTTCAGAAGCTGCAGTGATAAAGATGATATCCGATTCCGGGCTTTCATCTTGGATAAAAGCCATCAGTTCGGTTCCTCTCATATCTGGAAGATATACATCAAGTAAAATCAATTGCGGTTTTAACGTCTGTATCCAATCTTTTGCCTCTGATCCAGTGTTGGCTGAACCGACTACTTGGAACCCTTCGATTTTTTCAATAAAGCGCTTGTGTATATCGGCAATTCTTTTGTCATCTTCGATAATTAAAACTTCGATCATCTCAATTTCCTCCTGTTTTTATGGAAATAATTATTAGCGCTCCGCCCAAATCTCCTGATTCCATGGCGATATCCCCATTCAGATCACGAACATTCTCATATACTTTGACCAATCCGTATCCCCGGTCTTCGCCATTTTTTGTGGATATGCGCTTTTTAAAAAGATCTGTAAGAATGCTGGGATCCAGTCCTTCTCCTGAGTCTTCCACTTCTATTAAGATTTCTGATCCATTATTGGAAAGTAATAGCCGGACAATTCGCTGATCTTCCGGAAGGTGTTCAACCGCTTCAAACGAATTTGTCACCAGATTTCCAAGGATCGAAATGAACAGGCTTTTTTCAAATTGTGGAGGAAGCTCTTTCAAAAAACTTTCCTCATCCAACAGAAATTTCACCTTCAATTCGCGGGCCCGGTTGAAAAGGCCGATTAAAATGCCTCCGAGAAGCGGATCCTGTACATGTTTCAAAACAAAATGCACAAGTGATTGCTGTTCTTCCGTCTCATCATGGATCAGCTCCATAGCTTCTTCGAGTGAATTCAGCTGGATCAACCCGGAAATGGTATAGAGCAAATTGTTGTGTTCGTGGGTCTGTGCACGCAATGCATCGGCATACTGGCGCACTTGGGTTATTTCGTTTCTCATCCCTTCAATATCAGACTGCAGGCGGAAACTGGAGACAGCTCCTATGATGTCATTCCCGTGTCGGATTGGTATCCGGTTGACAATCGTCTTGTTTCCATGAATGGTCATGGGACGGTCGAGCTGGGATTCTCCTGTAGTCAGGACATGGGGCAATTGAGTATTCGGCAGGACTTCTTCGATCAGTTTACCTATGAGCTGTTTGTCTTTAGGCACTGACAGAACTTCATAAGCCGAGTTATTCGCCATGGTGATTTTCCCACTCTTGTTTACCATAATGATGCCTTCGCGGACAGATTCTATCAACGCATTACGCTCTCTATAAAGGCTGGCGATTTCTGCCGGTTCCAAACCGAACAGCGTCCTTTTAATGTTGCGGGCAAGAACCATTGAACCGATGGCACCGGAAGCAATGGCGATCAGGACAATGCCGATGATCGAATCGGCATATTCAAGGAAAGTGGAGGTCATGCTTGTTTTTAGAAATCCGACTGAAATAACGCCGATGATAGTGCCGGTCTCATCGAATATGGGCGCTTTGCCACGAAGAGAAGGCCCAAGTGAACCGGTGGCTTCAGAAACATAGGCTTCCCCATGCAGGAGGGCCCGCTCGTTATCATCCCCAATCATTTTTTTCCCTATCCGGTCTTCCAAAGGATGGGCGTAGCGAATTCCATCTTGATTGCCGATTACCACGTATTCGGCGTCGGTTTGGGCCCGGATAGTCTCGGCAATTGGCTGAAGAGAGGCCGAAGGGTCAGGCAGTTGGAATGCCAGTATGACATCTGGGCGCTCAGCAGTCGTTTCCGCAATGTCCAGCGCGCGTTCACCAGCCTCTTTTTCGATTGCATCCGAAATGGTCAGATAAAACGAAATACCTGCAAGCACCATGACTGTTGAGATGAAAAGCGCTCCGTATAAAAAAATTCTTCGTTGCAGTGGCATATCGGGATCACCCATTTCTATTTGTGTGTAACACCAGATCAACTTAACAAGAAGTTTAAAGTAAGAAAGAGGGGAACACAATTGCCAGTTTTATGAGTAAATTAAAAAAACCCGCAAAAGGGTTACTTTTGCGGGGGATTCTCTTGCAATTCTGCACATTTAATACAAAGCAGTTTGCTATTGATATAAGCGCCTTCTAAAAAGCCATCCCGACAATAGACATCTTTGCCGCAATTAGTGCAAGGACCGATTAACTCACGCATTTTCGATGCCTTCTGCATAAATGTACATGGCATCTTTCAAATACTTGGCTAAGCCACTGCCATGCTGGTCTATGTTATGGGAGAAGCGGCTGTCTGAGGCATACAAGTCGCCAAGCCCACGGAACATTTTCGGATTGCAGTTGTAGAAGCGGTTTAGCAATATGTAGTAAGCTTCCATTTCCTTCTGGACTGCTGTTGCATCCGCCGGCAGATGCATCAACGAAGCTACTGTAGTGTATATGCGATTGCCTTCCCGGTTGATTTCTTCTAAATCTTCCTTTTCTTTTTCAGGAGCAGCTTTTTCAACTTGGGGCTCATCAGCAAGGATAGGTTCATCTTCTGACACTGACTCTTCTGTAGGAGCGGTTTCTTCAACAGTTTCTGTTTTTTCGATTGATGTAGAGTTTTCCGGCAGGCTGATTGCTTCGCTAGCTGTAAATTCTTCAGAAGGTGATAAACCTTCAACTGAAACAATTTCTTCAATTGTAAATGGCTCATCTGCATAATTGATTTCACTTATGCTTTCTGCTGCCCCGGCAGTTACAGCTAATTTAGGAGCTTCTTGCTTGACCGCTGTTTTATACTTATCGATGCTTTCGATTCCTTTATCGTTGGCAAAAGCATTGAAACGCTGTTCGTTCGTAATGCTTTTTGTCCCTTGGTACTCATGGAGAGTCATCTCAGCGTTTTGGATCAATTTTTCAAGACGCTCTTGTTTCTGGCGCAAAAACGATGAATGCTGAGCAAGTGCGGATTCCGGATCAAATCCTTCAGCGACAAGCTCTTGAATCTTTTTCAACGAAAAACCGATTTCTTTAAAGAATAGAATATGCTGAAGCAGTTTCAAATCCTCATCATTATAGTAACGGTAACGGTTGGACCCTATGTTCGAAGGCTTCATAAGCCCAATGCTATCGTAATGATGAAGGGTCCGGACACTGACGCCTGCAATTTTTGCCACTTCTTGTACTTTGTACATATTTGATCACCTCAGTTTCTAGTTAACTATTACGCACCGTGACTGTCAATCCGTTTCAATAAAAAGAGTTCAATTGATTCTTTGTGCACAGTAGCAAAAAGACTTTTGAACGGCAAATCCGATAAAATGTTAAAAGAAAATTCAGATATTTATATATAGACTCCTAGGATTTTTTCTTGCGATATGAAACAATAGGATTGAAAGCGGTTTCTTAATTAGCGAAAAGGGGGGACAATTATGAAATTAGCGAATTACGTAAACGGAAAATGGCAGGAGAGCTCGGTTGCTGAATACACGGCGGTGCTGAATCCTGCAAACGGAGAAGAACTGGCTCAAGTGCCTTTGTCGACAGAAAGAGATGTAGACATAGCGGTAAAAGCTGCAAAAGCCGCACAGAAAAAATGGGCGAAAGTGCCAGCACCTAAAAGGGCGGACTATTTATTTGAAATTGGCAGGCTGATGAAACAGAAAAAAGAACAACTGGCTCAAGTTTTGACAAAAGAAATGGGCAAAGTGATTGAAGAAGCGCGCGGTGAAGTGCAAGAAGGCATCGATATGGCGTATTACATGGCTGGAGAAGGAAGACGTTTGTTCGGTGAAACGACCCCGTCGGAACTTGCCGATAAATTTGCCATGAGCGTCCGATCGCCAATCGGCGTTGTCGGTTTGATCACGCCGTGGAATTTCCCTGTGGCTATCGCTACTTGGAAATCGTTCCCGGCCATTGTAGCAGGCAACACATTCCTGTGGAAACCGGCTACGGAAACACCGATGATGGCCAACGAGATGGCCCAAATATTCCATGAAGCAAAACTGCCGGATGGCGTGGCGAATATTGTATTCGGCTCCGGCTCGGAAGTGGGAACTGCCATGGTGGAGCATCGGGACATCAGCGTCATTTCTTTTACTGGTTCAACGGAAACAGGACGGAAAGTTGCAGAAGCAGGGGGCAGGAATTTAAAGAAAGTATCCTTGGAGATGGGCGGCAAAAATGCCGTAATCGTCATGGAAGATGCAAATCTCGAACTGGCGGTCGAAGGCATTCTCTGGAGCGCTTTTGGAACTGCCGGGCAGCGCTGTACAGCCTGCAGCCGCGTCATTGTCCATAAAGACGTAAAAGAAGAACTGCAAAACCGGCTTATTGATAAAATTAAAACCTTGACGATTGGCGACGGATTAGACGAATCCGTAAAAGTGGGACCGGTCATCAATCAAAAAGCCATTGAAAAAATTCATTCTTATATCGGCATCGGACAAGAAGAAGGAGCAACCTTGCTTGTTGGCGGTAATATCTTAACTTATGCGCCTTATAACAAGGGAAACTATTACGCCCCGACATTGTTTACAGATGTTGCGCCGGATATGCGAATCGCCCAGGAGGAGATATTTGGACCGGTTGTTTCCATTATAGAAGTCGCGGATTTTGAAGAAGCGATTGAAGTGAATAATAACGTTATTTACGGTTTATCAAGCTCAATTTATACAACTGATGTCAACCGCGTATTCAAAGCGCAGCGCGATTTGGATACAGGGATTGTTTATATTAATGCGGGAACGACGGGAGCAGAAATCCATTTGCCGTTTGGTGGAACAAAAGGAACCGGCAACGGGCACCGTGATTCCGGAGTTGCCGCTCTTGATGTTTTTACTGAATGGAAAAGCATATATGTCGATTACAGCGGCAAGCTTCAACGTGCTCAGATCGATAATGAAATTTAAATGGAGGGAGATGCCAAGGATGAAAGCAGCTGTATTAGGTGCAGGACTGATGGGTAAACAAGCCGCGAAAGATTTGATTGCCAGTGATAAGGTGGAAAAAGTCTATTTAGCGGATGTAGCGGTCGAGCAAGCCCTCGCTTTTAAGAATGGCCTCCAAAGCGACAAATTGGAAGTACTCCAGCTAAATGCCAATGACGACCAAGAATTGGCGTATGTCTTGTCTAAAGCAGACGTGGCAATCAATGCGCTTTTTTATACGTTCAATAAAAGAGTGGCAAAAGCCGCCATTGAATGCGGAGTTCATGTAGTAGACCTTGGGGGGCATATCGGCGGGGCGACAAAAGCGGTTTTAGCGCTGCACGAAAAAGCAGTGGAAAAAGGAGTGACAGTCATACCGGATTTGGGAGTGGCTCCGGGCATGATTAATATATTAGCCGGATATGGCGCCGCTAAGCTGGATAAAGTCGATGAAATCAAGCTCTTTGTCGGAGGTATTCCGGTAAATCCCGAACCGCCGCTCGAGTATAATCATGTGTTTTCGCTCGATGGCGTGTTCGATCATTACACAGACCCGTCCTATATTATCCGTGATGGCAAGCTGTTGAAAGTGCCATCTTTGTCCGAGACGGAGCCAATTGCTTTTGAAGGATTTAACGAATTGGAAGCTTTCCATACTTCAGGAGGAACTTCGACGTTGCTGGAGTCTTTTAGAGGCATCAAAACGCTCGAATACAAAACAGTCCGCTACAAAGGGCATGCGGATAAGTTCCGCCTGCTTGTAGATCTGGGCTTTACCGACCGCAAGAAAACCGTTGTTGTCGACGGCCATGTGATTAAAGTGCGCGATGTGTTGAGAGAAGTGCTTAAGCCTATCACTGCACTCGGTGACAAACAGGACGCAGTAGTGATGCGGGTGATTGTTGCCGGCAGCCGAAAAGATGAAGAACTTGCTTATATTTACGATATGGTTACCTTGAAAGACATGGAGGCAGGCATTACAGCAATGGCTCGCGCAACAGCGTTTACGGTTTCGGTGGCGGCGCAAATGATCGGTACAAATATTATCACTGAACGAGGAGCACATCCGCCAGAGCTAATTGTTCCTGGAGACAAATATATAGAAGAAATGGCAACACGCGGAGTGTTGATAAAAGAAACGGTACATTATTCGACCTATCAAAGCTGAACCGTCCAAAAGGAGGGGCATCGCATGAATTTTGAATTTTCACATGAACAAGAATTGCTCAGAAAAACAGTACGGCAGTTTGTGGAAGCTGAGATTTCCCCTTTTATTGCAGAGTGGGACGCGAAAGGTGGTTTTGATCCAAATGTCTGGAAGCGGCTTGCTGATCTTGGACTGATGGGGGTGTGCATTCCGGAAAAATACGGCGGCAGCGGAATGGACTATAATTCCTTGGCAATTGTCTGCGAAGAATTGGAGCGCGGAGACACTGCCTTTCGTACCGCGGTTTCTGTCCATACCGGCTTGAACTCAATGACGCTTTTGCAATGGGGAACTGAATGGCAGAAAGAACAATTTTTGATTCCTCAGGCAAGAGGTGAAAAAATTGGGGCATTCGGATTGACGGAACCGGGAGCAGGCTCTGACGTTGCAGCACTTTTGACCACGGCGGTACGCAACGGAAATGACTATGTAATAAACGGCCAGAAAACCTGGATTTCGTTATGTGATGTGGCCGACCATTTTATCGTATTTGCTTATACGGACAAAATGAAAAAGCATCAAGGCATCAGTGCGTTTATAGTTGAACGCACGCGTCCAGGTTTTTCTTCAAAGGCGATCAAAGGAAAATACGGTATCCGTTCAGGGAATACCGGCGAACTGTTTTTTGATGATTTGCGCATACCGGCTGAAAACCGGCTTGGGGAAGAAGGAGAAGGATTTAAAATTGCGATGGCCGCACTTGATAACGGCCGCTTTACTGTTGCAGCTGGAGCTTGCGGTTTAATCATGGCCTGTTTGGAAGAAAGCGTAAAGTATTGCCAGTCCCGCACGACATTTGGCAGGCCGATTGGCGAACACCAATTGGTGCAGCAAATGATTGCCAACATGGAAGCGGGCTATCAAATGAGCCGGCTGCTTGTCTACCGGGCAGGAGAGATGAAAAACAATGGAATCCGCAATACTCGCGAAACGTCATTAGCAAAATGGCAGGCTTGCGATTTCGCCAATAAAGCAGCAGATGACGCGGTGCAGATCCATGGAGCCTATGGATATTCCGATGAGTATCCGGTAGCCAGGTATTTACGCAATTCCAAAGCTCCGGTCATCTATGAAGGAACACGTGAAATTCATACAATCATGCAAGCCGAGTACGTGCTTGGCAAACGTGAAGACAAAAAGTTGAACAGGATGCTGCCTCCGTGGCCGTCCGCATAATAAAAGGATGACCGGATATCCGGCCATCCTTTTATTATGCGGAAATTCCTGAAAAGGTATTTTCTTCTGCTTTTGGAACGAGCATTTTCAATTTTTTCGGTTGTACTTCAATTTCCAAAGGTGTTTTCATATATATTTCCCCATCGGTATCGACATCCATTTCGCGCTCGGTCCGGATGGCAATACGGCGTCCCTGATAATGGGTAACGTGTTCTAGTTCATCAGTTAAAACTTCAGGCTGTGCAAGAGAAAGCCACTCGCGTATGGCTGCGATAGAAGAAGACTGCACGATAAAAATGTCAAGCAACCCATCAGTAGGGTCAATCAGCGGCAGAGGAACTGTATGGGTGCCAATCGATTTGCCATTCATCACCAAAATGACCACGCCTTCTTCGAGGTGGACGATCCCATCTACTTCAACAGTGGCCGAAAAAGTTTCGGCTTGTCTGAGCGACCGCAAGCCGCTCATGAAATAGCTCAGCTTGCCATAGCGTTCTTTCAATTCGGGGTCGATATTAGTCGAAGCCTCCGTTATGACGCCGATGCCAGCAAAATTAAGGAAAGAATTTCCGTTGATCCGGGCGGTATCAATCTCTTTAATGTCTCCGCCAACAAGAGAGGCTGCAGCTTCATCTAAAGAAAGTGGAATTCCGAGTGTTCGGGCAAAGTCATTGCATGTTCCCCCAGGCAAAATCCCAAGCAGCGGAGGATTTTCAAGTGTGGTCAACGCTTGGACCGCCAAATGGACTGTCCCATCGCCGCCGACCACAAACAGGGCATCTGCAGTTTCTGCAGCTTGTTTGCATGCTTCGGTAAACTCTTCAGGAGAATTCGTCTGAACCAGTTCAAGTGCTTGGGATTCTGCTGCCAGCGCAGGAGTGGTGAGGGCGATCATCGTATCGCTCATGGACTGGCCGGCCTGAGCGTTATACAATAAAACAGTATGGTTGAATCTTGGCACACCATTAACCTCCTTTAAGCCTTCTATTAGTTATCATTTTCCACTCAGCGAATTTTTATAAACACAGCAACGGGAGAGAACCGAAAAGACAAAAGATTATTATCAGGAATGAGGGAATTTTACATGACCACGAAAATATATTATGAAAATCCAGAACTGAAAAAAATAGAGGCAACTGTTATTCATAGCGATAAAGATGCAGCCGGCTATTTTGCATTGCTCGATAAAACATGTTTTTACCCGGAAGGCGGCGGACAGCCGGCTGATGCGGGAATTATTAATAATGTAAAAGTTTTTGACGTCCAAACGGTTGAGGGCGAGATTCGCCATTACACCGAACAGCCATTGCCGCTCGGCGCTGCTTCATTGGAACTTGATTGGGAACGCCGTTGGGACCATATGCAGCAACATGCGGGCCAACATGTACTTAGTGCTGTCTTTGATGATCATTATAACATGAAAACAAGCAGCTTCCATCTCGGCTTTGAACGAGTTTCTATCGATTTGGATACTCCCCATATCACAAAAGAACAATGGCTGGACGTCGAAAAGAAAGCCAATGAGGTGATTCAGCGGCATATTCCGATTCAAACGACTTGGGTTGCCAATGAAGAAGTTTCAGCTTTGAAGTTGCGGAAGCCTCCGGCAGTGGAAGGCCCCGTCCGTTTAGTGATGATTGAAGGTGTCGACATTAATGCATGCGGAGGGACGCACCCGCTGAATACGGCGGATATCGGCATGTTAAAATTGATTAGTATGGAAAAATCCAAAGGCGGCACCCGTGTTTATTTTTTATGCGGCAAGCGCGCATTCCATTACTTTCAACAGCTGATTGAAACGACAGACGAACTGGTTCGCCAGTTGAATGCGCCGATTCAGGAATTGAATATTGCAGCATCAGCGTTGCTGCAAGAAAAAGCTGGGAATGAAAAATCCATAAAAGAATTGAATGGCAAGTTGTTAGAAGCAGAAGCGGCAACGTTAAGCCCCGATCCGGACAATGAGACGATTGAAAAAGTATTCGAGGATCGGCCAATCAAAGAAGTCCAGCAACTTGCAAAGCTCGTAATTGCAAATCATCCGAAAGCGGTGCTTTTGTTTGTGTCGGTTCACCAGGAAGAAATCCGCTTCGTCTGCGCAAGAGGCGCCAGCGCAACCGGTGATATGCGGATTCCTTTAAAAGAACTACTCGCCATGACCGATGGGAAAGGCGGAGGAAACGCTCAGTTTGGACAAGGCGGAGGCATTTTTGCCTCGCCAATAGAGAACTTCTTTGAAGTTTTCAGGAATTCAATGAAAAATTTACAGGGATAGCTGTAACTTTTTCAGCGCGTTGCTGTCTAATGGGAAAAGAAGGGCCGAAAGGATGGGAATATAATGAAGAAAAGGGGAATCTGGCTGCTGGCTGCGGTAGTAATCGCAATTTTCGGGGTGGCTTTTGCTGTCATGAGCGATAAAGTTTCCGTCAGTGCGTCTGCTATTGCCTTGGCAGAGCAAGGTTGGAGTGCGAGCTTTTCTTCAGAGCTTGATCCCGATGCGATTGAAAGAGGGGATTTGTATGTCACTGATGCTGAAGGCAATCCGGTAAAAACGGATATGGTTTTGCTCGAGAACGGAAAAACCATTCATATTCCTCAGCTATTAGTCGGTGATTACAAATTGCACATTAAAGAGTCGGCGGTAAAAAGCGGTTTTTTGAAATCGCTGTCTGCATCTGAAATTTCATTTTCTGTACAGGAAGAATTGAAGAAATTGTCGAACGCGGAAGAGCTGGAGGCCTATTTCAAGCAGCTGATGGTTTTAGAGAGAAACAGCGGGCAGCCAGGTTTATTCACAACCGAAGGGTCTGTCGCTACCGAAGAGTCGGCTGATAGCAGCTCTGCAAGTGGAGGCGGCGGGGAAAGTTATTCAACTACCAATAACCAAGTTGATGGAGTGGACGAAGCGGATCTGGTGAAGACAGACGGTTCCTATATTTACGCCATCAGTGAAGCAAAAGTGGTCATCACGGATGTAAGGAACCCGGAAGCAATGGCAGTTGCTAAGGAACTGACCTTTAAAGAGGAGATGTATCCGCAGCAGTTGTTTTTGTCAGATAATGTGTTGGTGGTGATTGGAAGCGAGTATTCCGCCATGCCGCTAGCAGGCGAAATTCTCGAATATCGTCCGCAAACAGCATTGACTACCGTCCATCTATATAATGTGGAAGATCCAGAAAATCCAACGTTAATCCGGGAATTCGGCACTGAAGGAAACTTGAACAGCGCCCGATTGACGGATGGCCTGTTGTATTACGTAACAAGCGCCATTCCTGATTACCGTATTTTAGAAGAGCCGGATAAAGGGGAAATCCGGCCGCATTCGTACGATTCGAAAAAAGGGAAAGATCTGCAGCCGCTGCCGTTTGAAAGTATTGTCATTCTTCCCGGGACAACATCTGCAAGCTATAGTATCATTACGGCAATCGATTTAGCCGATCCGGAGAAGAATGAACTTGTGACAGAAGGGTTTTTAGGAGGCAGCGAGCAGTTGTACATGACAAAAGACCATTTGTATTTGACAGCTTCAGCTTTCATGCCGATCAGCGAAGACGAGAAAGACGAAGAACTTGATATGTCGATTTGGCTGCCTCAGCAAGCAAACACAAAAATTTTCAAATTTGCATTGGACAGTGCAGCTGTACAATTTCTGGCTTCAGCTGAAATTACAGGCTCGCTGCTGAATCAGTTTTCGATGGATGAGTTTAACGGCTACTTCCGGGCAGTAACTACTGAAGGTTTTGCTTGGGACGAAGCGGCACCATCTAAGAACCATTTGTTTATACTTGATGACAAGCTGGAGCAAGTCGGTTCGGTGGAAGATTTGGCTCCAGGAGAGCGGATATACTCAGCCCGCTTTATGGAAGACAAAGCGTATATGGTGACCTTTAAAGAAACTGATCCACTCTTCGTCATCGATGTTTCGACGCCTTCAGCACCGGAAGTACTGGGTGAACTGAAAATTCCAGGATTCTCGAATTATTTGCATCCGCTAGGGGAAAACCATTTGATCGGTTTTGGCTATGACACGAAGCTTGAACCGGTAAAAGGCGGAGAGCCGCGGGTTGTGACGGGCGGGATGAAGATATCCCTATTCGATGTCACGGATTTTTCCAATCCAGTTGAAAAAGATACGGAAATAATCGGCGGCTCGGGAACGTATTCAACGCTTCAATACGACCATAAAGCGCTGTTCACCCATGTTGACAAGAATTTATACGGTTTTCCAGTTGCACTTTTTAGTGGAACGGAAAGTGAATATGTAGAGTTTGAAGGAGCCGGGGCAATGATCTATTCCATTACGCCGGAAGGCATTGAAGAAACGGCGAACTTATTGGCTAAGACAGAATCCGATATCGAAAATTGGGAAACCAGCGTTCAACGGATACTCTATATCGACGACTCGCTTTATACAGTTTCTCCGACAGAAGTAAAAAGCTATAACTTAGAAACATTCAGTTTAACAAGCGCATTGAGCTATAAATGAACGAAAGCGGAGGCAAAGAAAATTCTTTGCCTCCGCTTTTAACGTTTTTTACTATCAAAAATAGGGAAGAAGGAAAGTATTCTGAAAAAACGGAGGGATATGGATGAAAGCAGTAACGTTCCAAGGAGTTAAGGACATTCAAGTTAAAGAAGTTGAAGATCCAAAAATCCAGAAAAAAGACGACATTATCGTACGCATTACATCGACGGCAATTTGCGGCTCGGATTTGCATATTTACCAAGGCGCCTTGCCGACTCGAAAAGGATTTGTCATCGGGCATGAACCAATGGGTATTGTAGAAGAAGTCGGGCCGGAAGTGACAAAAGTGAAAAAAGGCGACCGCATCGTATTGCCGTTTAATGTAAGCTGCGGCGATTGCTACTACTGCACCCATGACCTAGAGAGCATGTGCGATAATTCGAATGGCAATCCGCACTACGATACAGGAGCGCTATTTGGCTACACCGAACGCTACGGCAACTACGCAGGCGGCCAAGCGGAATATTTGCGTGTGCCGTACGGGAACTTCCTGCCTCTTGTGATACCGGAATCCGCGGAATTGGAAGATGAATCCGTGCTGTTTTTATCCGATGTCCTTCCGACGGCATGGTGGAGCGTAGAACATGCAGGAGTTAAGCCGGGTGATACAGTAGTAGTTCTTGGATGTGGGCCAATTGGGCTTATGACTCAAAAGTTCGCTTGGATGAAAGGCGCAAAACGCGTCATAGCGGTAGACCATGTACATTATCGCCTGGAACGTGCAAAAAGAATGAATAACGTAGAAATTATCGATTTTACCATGCATGATAATACAGGAGCGTTTATCCATGAAATTACAGCCGGCGGCGCTCAAGTAGTCATTGACTGTGTAGGAATGGATGGCAAGAAATCTCCTGCAGAAGCGATCCAACAAAAACTGAAATTGCAAGGCGGAACGTTAAGTGCGATTGACATTGCCAAAGATGCGGTAAGCAAGTTCGGGACAATTCAATTGACAGGCGTATACGGATTAAACTACAATCAATTCCCGTTAGGCAATATTTTCGAACGCAACGTTACTGTGAAAATGGGGCAGGCTCCAGTTGTCCATTTGATGCCGATGCTATTTGAAAAAATCAAAAACGAGGAATTTGACCCACGCGAAATCATTTCGCATGTGGTTCCTTTGGAACAGGCGAGTGCTGCTTATCAAATCTTCAACGACCGCACGGAAGAATGTACAAAAGTAATATTGAAACCATAACAACCAATTATATAAGTTGAATTTAAGAATTATCATTTCATACACCGCTTTGGACGTTTTGGGAAGGTCAAAGACGATTGCTCCTGCATCGCTACGCTGCTTTGTCGTCCCACTAGAAGCCGAGAAAAACACTCGTCTCCTAGTTCCGCCTAGCCCCTGGACGCGCCGGCGCTAGTTAAGCCCGTTGAGAATCAGCAACTTTGTGCGTTTCTGCAGTGCTATCTAAGATATGGAGTAAAACAGCGGAGACGCCCGCGGCAAGCCCAGCTGTTTTACGGAATATCGACAGTGAAAGATTATTAGTTCAACTTATATAGTAGTATTTTGGACTAAACGCTCCGGACTATCGGAGCGTTTAGTTTTTTGTGTTGTTAGGTTAAGATAGACAGGAAGAAAAGAGGGGGAAAGCATGTGGCTCATATAAAAGAGACGAGGCGGGAGCTTGCCCTGGAATGCTGTTTGTTGGCCGGCAAAATAATGATGGAAAGCGGAGCGGAAACTTACCGGGTGGAAGACACGATGATGCGCATGGCAGTATCGCAAAATATGATGAACGCCCATTGTTTTGTTACACCAACGGGAATCATGTTTTCGCCAAGTGATGAACTTGCCACCCGTTTTGTCCGAATTAATAGCCGGAGAACAGACTTGGAGCAAGTAGCTTTAGTCAATGCGGTTTCAAGAAAATTGGTCTCAGGAGAATACACATTACAAGAAGCATATGAAGAAATGCAAATTATCAATAAAACCGATTATTTGTTCAGTATGAAGCTGCAAGTGCTCGCATCTGCTATAGCGAGTGGTTGTTTTATGATTTTAATTGGCGGAAATTGGAGCGATTTCCCTTTTGCTTTTTTGTTTGGGGGATTGGGGTATTTCATTGTGGAAATGATTTTGGCGCAAACACGTGTGAAAATTTTCTCTGAATTTATTGGTTCTTTTATGGTGGCGGTTCTAGCTTCCTTAGTTGTGAATCTGGGATGGGGAACGAATCTCGACACCATTATTATCGGTTCCGTCATACCACTGGTTCCGGGATTATTAATCACCAATGCGGTCCGCGATTTGATGGCAGGCCATTTTGTTTCGGGCTTGTCGAATGGAGCTGAAGCATTCTTGACGGCTTTTGCAATCGGCGCAGGTGTTGCGTTTGTCTTGTCATTCTAAGGAGGGGTACGATGAATTGGTTACTTGAAGCGTTACTTAGTTTTATTGCTGCAGCTTCTTTTGGCATTGTGTTTAACGCGCCCCAAAAAACTTTGGTGAGCTGCGGATTGGTCGGGATGAGCGGCTGGCTCATATACAGAGCGTATTTTTTGGCTTTTGACGATTCAGTCCAGGCCTCTTTTGCCGGTGCATTTGCCGTGGCGTTGGCAGCTCATATTTTGGCAAAAAAATTCAAAATGCCGATGATCATTTTTAGTATTGCAGGAATCATTCCGCTAGTGCCGGGAAGCAAAGCGTATAATGCAATGCGCAATATTGTGGAAAACAACTATCTGGAAGCGATTGCGTTCGCATCGGAAGCATTAATGGTTTCTGGCGCTATTGCAATGGGCCTTGTTTTTGCTGAAGTATTGATGCAATTATTTTTTAAACAACAAGCTAAACGAATGCAAAAAAAATCAGCATGAGCCAAAAGCAATTTTGGCCGTGCTGATTTTTGTTTTTATTTAAGCCATTTTTCAAGCTCGCTTGCTTCCATCGGATGGCCGATGATGAATCCTTGGATACTGTCGCAATCCATGGCGCGAAGCAATTCAAGCTGTTCGTTCGTTTCGACGCCTTCAGCAGTTACTTGGAAATCAAGTGATTTACCGAATTGAATCATGCCGTTGATCATTTTTTGCATTTTTTCTTGGCGCGTTATGGATTGGATAATGGTCCGGTCGATTTTCAGGGATGAAATTGGCAATAAGAGCATATAGCGGAATGAAGCATAGCCAGTGCCAAAATCGTCCAATGTAAAGCTTAGGCCCTGTTGGTTCAATTGTTGCATTTGCCGGATAATGGAACGCTCTGCTTCAGCTTCAAGCGCAAACTTCTCGGTAATTTCGATTGTCAGTGAGCGGGGATCGCAGCCATGAATTTCGACTTGTTTCATCAATGCGGTCGCCATGTCTTTATCACGGAATTCCCGGATGGATGAATTGATGCTGACGTGGAGATCCAAACCGCGGGAATTCCAGTCTTTTAATTGGGCGCATACTGTCTCCAGGACGAATAATCCGATTTCATGAATCATGCCACTTTCTTCAGCAATCGGGATCAATTCATTTGGCGGGACAATCCCAACTTCGCTATCATTCCAGCGGACGAGCGCTTCTACCCGTTCGACTTCACCGGTTCTTAAGTTGACTTGCGGCTGGTAAAGCAGTTGCAGGTTTCGTCGGTCGAGCGCATGGATAAGCCGTTTTTCAATTTGTGCTTTACGGTTCAACTGTTCATGATCGTCTGCGGTCAGCATGGAAATAGCACTTCCTCCGCGGTCTTTCACTTTTTTAACCGTAGCATGTGAGGCTTTGATCAAATGGACAAATGTTTGCTGGTCTTCCGGATAGCGTGTAATGGCTCCGCTGACAGTCATCGGAATGGCAGCGCCGTGAAGGTAGATCGGATGTTGCTGCAAATAATGAAGAAATCCTTCGATAAACCAATTGCTGAGCGGTGTGACCAAAGCAAATTCATGCAATCCTGCCCGAGTGATGATAGAGTCTGAGAAATACGTGCGCAACCGCTTTGTAAATTCGATCAGCAATTGGTTTTCTGTATCGGTTTCTGAAACATCCCGGAGTGTATAAAAATGATCGATGTCCAAAAAAACAAATGAAAAGTGCTTTTTTTCTTCTATAAATTCATTGACCACTTGCTCCAAACGGTGGCGATTTTCCAACCCAGTCACAGGGTCGATAAAAGCGATTTCCTCTAAATGGTGCTGCGCATTCTTTGTTGCGGTAATGTCTTTTTCAAGAAATATATAATAAGCGTCATCGCCTGCTACATGCATAGGGATAGCCGTTAAATCCACCCAATAAACTTCTCCGTCCTTCTTGAGTTTTTTAACTTCCCCATTCCAGACGTCGCCGTTCTTCAACGTAGACATGATGGTTTCCACTAAATGGACGTCGTCGGATTCACCACCGAACATTTGCCAAATCGGTTTTCCTAGAATCCGCTTTGGCGTCCACTTGCTCAACTTCAAAAATAGCGGATTTGCGTATGTAATCAAAAACTCTTCGTCAAAATAAAGCAACATAAACGAATCGTCCAAGCCTTGGCGCAAGCTATCCAATTCTCTGCTGGCCGAGCCTTCTGTCTGAGATTCGTCGACTTCAAAAATAGCCATGACAAATTGATCCTGTTCTGAAGTGAAAGCTTTCGCAACAACAGTTGTATATATCCGTATACCATCAGTCAGCTCGATTTCGACATCTTCAAATCGTATCGGTTCTCTGTTATGTAGTATCGCTTCCCAAGGCTGCTTTAGTGAGTCAGCTTTTTCAGGGTTCATATAAGGAATAATTTTGCCTTTGACCGTTTCCGATTCGATCTGGAAAATTCGTTCCGCATGGCGGTTGCACCATACAGCGAGCCCGTTTTTATCCATAATGATAATGGGAAAAGGGATATGGTTAAAAACGAGGTTGTCGGATAACAGTTCTTGCATTTCACTCATTCAATGACGCTCCTTCTCCATAGTTTATTTTCATTATAAAGAAGAAAAGGCAGAACGTCATCTATTTGGAAATATTCTCTATCATTTTATGAATATTGTTCACTATGATAAACTCTAATGGCATGAGACAATCGAGAATAAAATAATAATTTACTGAGGAGAAGGTTATGAGAAAAATAATATTGGCTTCATTATTCCTGATTTTGGTACTGCCGTTTTCTGCGCAAGCCCATACAACATTGACGGCTTCGACACCTGCTGAGGGTGAAGTGATCAAAGAAATGCTTGAAGAAGTGCAGCTTACATTTGGTACAACGATTGAGCAAGGAAGCACAATGGTTCTACAAGGAGAAGATAAAACCTACGAATTCGAAGGCCTTGAGGTGGCTGGAGATATGATGTCCGGAACTATAGCCGAAGAACTGCCTAACGGGGCTTATTCGGTTCAGTGGAAAATTATCGGCGCTGACGGCCATCCGATTGAAGGGGAAATTCCGTTTGCCATCGATATTAAAACTATAGAAGAACCAGTAGTGGAAAATGAAGGAACCGCAGATGAAGAACCCGCTGTTGAAGAAGAGGGGACCGCGGCCGAAGAGCCGGTTGTGGAAGAACAAACTAACGAGCAGGCAGCTGCCGGCGGCGAAGAAGAAAGCAATGCGCTCGTGATGGTGCTGATTGTCGCTGCTGGCTTATTAGTAGTAGCGGGACTGTTCACCCTCTTTAAGAAGAAGCAATGATAACTTTCACAGCGATAGCTGATTTTCTGCTGTATACAGTTTTTTCGTATCTTGCCGGATCGGTTGTTTTGAAATTTGTTCCTGAAGATAAAAAGCCGCGGATTTCTGAGTCTAAAGCTTTACTGTTGATTTGTGTCGCTGGCACCGCGCTGTTTTCACTGGCACCGCTGATTGAACTCACGGTTTTTTTGGAAAACGGTGAAGGATGGATCGGGACGTTTCTAACCGTTTTGCTTGAATCGGGCAATGGCCATGGTTGGCTCGTTACAGTTGCTTTGTCGCTTCTTTTGGGGTTTGCCATTTACTTTGATACTTCAAAATATAACCAAGCCTATTATTTGATTTTATTGATTTTGGTGATCGGTTACTTTAGCCACGTTGCGTCATTATCTCTTTGGTCTGGATTTGCCAGCCATTCACTGCATTTCTTTTTCATGGTAATTTGGACAGGCGTATTATTGCACATTGCCTGGTTTTCAATAGATGATTCCAACTGGGCACGTTTTTTGTCCTGGTTTACGCCTTATGCGGTTTTTTGTGTAGCCGCACTGATCGCTACAGGTGTTTTCATTATGTTTTACTTTGTTGAACCGGAAAGTTACGCCAATTCTTGGGTGTTGCCTTACGGACAAATGCTGCTGCTAAAGCATTTAAGCATTATTCCGCTGCTTGCTGCTGCTTTTATCAATGGTTTTTTGAACAAGGGGCGTCTATTGGATCGAACGTGGTTAAAAGTGGAAAGTCTTCTGCTTTTTTTCGTATTTCTTTTTACCGCGTTTATGAGCAAGCAAGCACCGCCACATGAAATCCATCATACGTTTCAAGCGGAAGGCGCTGCTCCTTTAGTTGTTTTGCTTAAGGGAGAGCAATCTATTCCGTTTGACGCTTCTCTTGACTGGTCAGTAAATGGTATCGTACTTTTTGTAATCGGTATTTTGCTGCTGAGCATGATGGTTTTCAGTTCCTACCGGCAAGTTTCATCGTGGTTGCCGTTTCTTTTTGGAACAGGTTTTATCGTAACGGTCTACATTGGATTGATGCTAAACGTTTCTTTCTAATCTTGAAGCCATCCATAAAAGCATTTTTATCCTGAAGAGAGGTGCGGTCGTGTGAATCGATTGAAAGGAATCGCCATGGTCATCAGCGGCGCTATGCTTTGGGGGGCAACTGGCCCGTTGATCGAATGGACGCTGGCTTTTTTTGAGTTCTCTGTTTCATTTCTCCTGACGCTCCGCATGACGATAGCGGGCATGTTGCTGCTCATTTTTTTGAAATTGAAAAAAGTACGCTTGACTGGCGTCTTCCGGCAATGGATGTGGGTACGCCAACTAGTTGTTTTTTCAATTCTCGGCATGCTCGGATGCCAGTTTGCTTTTGTTACAGCAATTCATGCGAGCAACGCGGTGGTCGCAACGCTTTTGCAATTTTTGGCGCCAATCTACATTATTTTATTTGTCTCGCTCAACAAACAAAAATGGCCGCCTTCGTATCAATTGATTGGTATGGCTGGAACACTCGCCGGATTGTTTTTGTTGTTGACGAATGGCCAGCCGGATAAATTGACGATCAGCGGGGAGGCTTTAGTATGGGGGCTTTTACTCGGGCTAGCTTTCGCATTTTACACTATTTACCCAGCGCGATTGATGCAGGAATGGGGGGTCTTGCTGGTTGTCGCCTGGTCCATGCTTATCGGCGGAATTTTCGCCGGCCTGGTTAATCCTATTTTCCTGTCGAACGAATGGCCGAAAATCATGAGTTTTCAGGCGGTCATCTCCATTCTCGGTATTATTGTGCTTGGTACGCTCGCTTTTGTGCTGTTTCTAAGCAGCATGCGGTTTATTACAGCAGTCGAGACGAGCATTTTGTCTTCGTTTGAGCCATTAACGGCAATGATTCTTTCGGTTTTCTGGTTCGGCGAATTACTGGCGCCTCTCCAATTGTTCGGGGCATTTGCAATGTTGGTTTTTGTTACTTGGCTCTCTCTAGCCGGAAAAGAAAAACTGACAGAAGAAAAAGCATAGCGACATTAGAAACAGCATCTTTTCAAGATGCTGTTTTTTCATATTTTAAGGAAAATCATTATGGATTATCAGAAAGTTGTGGCATAATAATTACCATAAAAGTTCGAGTTTCGAAATGTTTAAGGGGCTGGTTGTTTGAAAACGGTTTTTTCTTATGCAAAACCTTATAAAGGTTATATTATCTTCGCATTATTGTTAATGCTGCTCGAGCTGACGGTCGAATTGATGCAGCCGTTTGTTATTGCAAAAATTGTGGACGACGGCATCGTAGCCGGCGACCAAGAGCGGATTATCCAGCTGGGAATTTTGCTGATGGGGCTGTCTGTCATTGCGCTTTTATCAGGCATTACCAATTCATACTATGCCTCACACGTCTCGCAAAGCTTTTCGTTTGATTTGCGGCGCGTGCTTTATGGCCGTGTCCAGTCGTTTTCGTTGGCCACTTTCAACAAATTTCCTGCATCCGCTTTAATCACTCGGCTAACGAGCGACATTACACTTGTTCAGCAAGTGCTTTTTATGGGGCTGCGGATTATGCTCCGGGCTCCGCTGCTTGTTATAGGAAGCATGGTGATGGCGTTTGTCCTCAATGCTAAATTAGCCGTATATTTGGTCATTGTTTTTCCTGTTTTGCTTTTATTCTTATATGTAATGGTATTAAAAGGAGTCGCCCACTTCGGGTATGTCCAAAAGCGCCTGGACCGGGTGAACCGATTGATCCAAGAAAACTTGCAGGCAGTGCGCTTGATCAAAGCGTATCTGCGCGGCAACTACGAAGCGAGCCGATTCTCTAGCGTCGCAGGGTCGCTCAAAGTTGATACTGTCAAAGCCTTCCGGATCATGGAAGTGGTCTTGCCGGTCCTGTTGTTCGGCATGAACCTTTCGCTATTGGCTGTACTATGGTTTGGCGCTTCGCATATTCAGACCGGCAGCGCTCAAATTGGTGAACTGGTAGCCATCGTAAACTACGCCATGCGCATGACAGGCGCATTTTCCATGTTTTCTTTTATTATTATGGCGTTCGCCCGAGCGAAAGCTTCTTCAGAACGGATTGAAGAAGTGCTTCTTGCGGAAGATAGCCGTGAGAAAGAAGAAAAAGGTGAAACGCAGGCAAGCCGCCGCGGAGAAGTTGTTTTTGAAAACGTTTCTTTCACCTATCCTGGAACAACCCGCGAAGTGCTGAAAAACATTTCGTTCCGGATGAAGCCGAATGAAAAGCTGGCTATTATGGGAGCGACAGGATCTGGAAAAACGTCATTGCTGCAGCTGATTCCACGGTTTTACGATGCTGTCGATGGCGCCGTCCTGGTGCATGGGCATGATGTGAAAAGCTGGTCTTTGCAGGCACTCCGAAAAACGATCGGCGTCGTGCCGCAGCAATCGCTCCTTTTTACAGGCACGATTTCCGATAATTTGTCTTGGGGCAAAGAACAGGCTGAGCAGGAAGAATTGGCTCATGCTGCTGCGAAAGCCCAAATCCACCAGACGGTCGAGCGTTTCCCGAAAGGCTATAGTACGCGAGTAGGGCAAAAAGGCGTCAATTTGTCTGGCGGCCAAAAGCAGCGGTTGTCTATTGCGCGCGCGCTTGTCCGCAAACCATCCATTCTCATCTTGGATGACAGCACCAGCGCTTTGGATGTGAAAACGGAAGCGGCGCTTTGGCAAGCACTGGATAGCGAAAAAGCGACAATGCTTGTGGTGACCCAGAAAATCCGGACGGCAAAAAAAGCCGATCGCATTTTGCTTATGGAAGAAGGGGCTGTTTCCGCTTATGGCACGCATGACCAATTAATGAAAGACTCGGAATTGTACAGGCAGATTGCGCTTTCCCAACAAGAAGAGGAGGTGGACGAATATGTTTGATGCCATCCGCCGTCCCTTTGGCTATGAACCGGTCATTAAAAAAGAAGATTTGAAGAAGAACACGGCTAAAAAAACGGAACGGGCAGAAAACTGGCAGTCGACTTTGCTGAGAATCTGGAAGCTGGTTGATGAACACCGTTTCTTGCTGATTATTGTGCTGGGTTTGGTGTTCATCAGTTCTGCCTTAGCGCTGCTCGGTCCATATCTCGTTGGCCATATTATTGACCATTACATTGTTCCGCAGAATTTCAGTGGCATGGGCACGATTATTGCCTGGCTGGTTGCGGTTTACACAGGTTATTCGCTGACGATGTATTTACAGAACTACTGGATGGTCGGAATCGCCCAGCAAGTCATCTACCGCATGCGGACTGGGCTATTCGAGCATTTGCAGCGATTGCCCGTCTCCTTTTTCGATAAACGGCAGCACGGTGAATTGATGAGCCGGATGACGAACGATATCGAAAACGTCTCATCAACGCTGAACAGTTCATTTATCCAAGTGTTTTCGAGTATTTTGACGTTACTTGGCACCGCCGTCGTCATGGTGATGCTCAGCCCGTTGTTGACGGTGCTGACGCTTGTCATCATTCCGCTTATGTATGTTTCGATGCAATGGATTACAAAGCGGACGGGAAGATTGTATAAGGAACAGCAACAAGCCATCGGTGACTTGAATGGTTATATCGAAGAAACGATTTCTGGCCAGAAGATTGTCAAAGCCTTTTCACAGGAACCTCGTGTTATGGAGGAATTCCTCGTGAAAAGCGAACGAATGCGAAGCACTGGTTTTTGGGCATGGACCTATGCCGGTTTTATCCCAAAAGTAATGAACTTCCTAAATAACGCAAGCTTTGCAATTGTAGCCGGTGTAGGCGGGGTTTTGGCGTTGAAAGGTTCGGTCTCAATCGGTGTGATTGTCATTTTCACTGAGTATGCCCGGCAGTTCACGCGCCCATTAAATGATCTGGCCAACCAGTTTAATACCATTTTATCGGCCATTGCAGGGGCCGAACGCGTATTTTCGATTATGGGCGAAAAGGAAGAGCCGGACGATCAAGTTGAAAACGCGGACAAAGAACTTCGCGGCCAAGTCGTTTTTGATGAGGTCTCCTTTAAATACGAAGGTGCTGAAGAAGACTGGACCATCCGCAATGTCAGCTTTACGGTGAACGTCGGCCAAACGGCGGCGCTGGTGGGAGCGACAGGTGCAGGAAAAACGACCATCATGCAGCTGCTTGCGCGCTTTTATGATGCCAACGAAGGGGAAATCCGGCTGGATGGCACTCCGATTGCTTCAATGCCACGGGAAACGCTGCGGAAGCAAATTGCGTTTGTGCTGCAAGATCCGTTCCTTTTCGAAGCAACGGTAATGGAGAACATCCGCTACGGCCGTTTGGATGCCACCGACGAAGAAGTGATGGAAGCGGCCCAAAAAGCCAATGCCCATGAGTTTATCGAAAAATTGCCGAATGGCTACGATACCATTCTTTCCGGCGATGGTTCGATGATCAGCCAAGGGCAGAAGCAATTGCTGTCGATTGCGCGGGCGCTCATTGCGGATCCGGTTATCTTGCTTCTTGATGAAGCGACCAGCTCGATCGATACAGTGACGGAACTGAAAATCCAGGAAGCGCTGGAGCGGCTGATGAAGGGGCGGACGAGTTTCGTTATCGCCCACCGTCTGAATACAGTCCGACAAGCGGATTTGGTTATGGTTATGAGTATGGGAGAATTGGTCGAATCCGGTACGCAGCAGCAACTCCTTACTCGTGGCGGAATGTATGCGAACATGCTTGCGGATGCCAAGTTATAAAAGGTGGAGAAGCTGTCCTTAAACTTAGGGCAGCTTCTTTTTATAATTTCACTATCAACGACGCGGTCGTCGGATTAATTCCGTTATGATACGATAAAAGAAAAACGAAAAGGAGGAAACTTGATGAATGTATCTTTATCGATTGATTCGTTTCCGCTTGATGAAGACACAACCCGCGATATGCACGAGCTGCTGGAAGGGTTGCCGACAAATTATGAGACAGTGTTGAATGCTCCAGCTTGGCGGATGCCGGAAGCGAGAGGCTTTGCGGTATTGGCCTATATGGAAGGCAGCGGCTTGATCGGTTTTGCCACCTGTGTTGATATTGTAGGGCTTCACCATTACGAATGGTCGGCTATTGTCCACCCGGATTTCCGGCGGCAAACCATCGGAACTGCCCTGGCAGATGGCATCTCGTATGGGCTTCAGCAGAGGGAAGCGGAAAGTGAACTAGCGGTATTCATTGAAGATGAAGAAGCGGCGGCTTTTCTGGCAAGTCTGGGTTATGTAGCCGACTTTAAAGAAATTCTGCTTGGCGCATCGGCGCTTGAAGCGGGCGGATTGCCGGAAGGAGTATCGGTTCTCCCGTATAACGACGAACAATCCGAATTAGCGGCGGTTTTAGTGGCGGCTTTTGATGAAGAAGTGCTGTCGGTCATGGTGCATAATATTGAGGATGCAGGACGGGAAATATGGCTGATGAAAAAAGATGGCCGGATTGTAGCAACGGCGACGCTTATTGCGGAAGGCAATGAACTATGGATTACCGCTTTTGCAGTTGATCCAAAAGAGCAAGGCAAAGGCTACGGCCAGGCATTCTTGCGCTGGTGCCGCAACCATGCGTTTTTTAAAGAAAAGGGCCAAGTGCTGCTGGATGTTGAAACGACAAATGACGCGGTTCGGGTGTATGAAAAAGCCGGATTTCTGCCAATAGATACCGTTCATTACTGGAAGCGGAAAGAAATGAAATAAACCAAAAAACCACCCATCAAGTTGGGTGGTTTCATATGACTGCTCAGTTTCCGGATGCTTGGTATTCTTTATTTTCTCCACCTTGGTACTGAACTTGGATTTCAATATTACTATAGCCTTCTTCTAAACCGAAAGCTTCCACCACTTGCGGTATAACATCTTCTTCCGCCATGTCAGGCTGAAGCTCCATATTCATGAATGCCGGTTCAATCTGATCCCAAGCCTCATTGCCGCTAAGCTCCATGTCTTCAAGTTTATTTGTGTATGTGGCTTCGACTTTCTCGCGGACTTCCTCATAGCTAACAGAATAGGCTTCATCTTGGTCTGGATAGTCCACTGTCATTTCGAATTCGGTAAAGCCGAATGTCCCGCCTCCGACATCTTCACTGTCAACTCCACCGCTAGTAGCCGCATCGGCATTCGTGTCAGAAGGATCAGTCGTTTCTTCGTTTTGGACTGGTTCCGTCACTTCTTCGCTGCTGCCGCAAGCAGCAAGCCCCATTGATGAGGAGAGGAATAAAACGGTTAATAGAGAAGATTTACGATAACTCATTAGTCTCATCCTTTCGCTGTCGTATTACGGTAATCATTCCCGATTCTCGTGCTTTTAATCTTTAATAGGGGCATCGATGAAGAGCGGAAATTGGATAATCCAACCGGCTTTCAAGCAGTTTCAGCATATTTTGAGAAGCCAACCGCAAATTGTTCAACGTATGGCCGACAATGATGTGGGCTGTATACATAAAGTCCTGTAATGGCTTGGTAGATTCCGATATTTCCCAATCTTTGTGATGCCGCATGATTGACTTCACTTTTGGGTATAAAACTAAATAAGTGCAAAAAATAATGAAAAAGACAAAACATTTCATCAGAAGCTTCTTGAAAAAGGAATTATGCGCCATTATCCAGAAACCATAGCCCAGCGCCTTCTTCGCGCGAAGAAAGTGGCATACATTGCCGGATCCACACAAGGAACACAGGCTCTTCCGGTGTCAATTAATTCAAAGGACGCGCTTGATCAATACTTCTTCTTGTAACTTTAGGAAATACGGACGGATATATTAGGAGGACCTTCATGAAAATTTACGCGAATAGAGGAAATTCAGGACACTATCCTGAAAATACACTTGCAGCTTTCCGGGCAGCCGCGGAGTTGCCGGTTGCGGGAGTTGTTATAAATGTGCAGTTATCAAAAGATGATAAAGTTGTCGTTATCCATGACGAAAGACTGGAACGCACTACAGATGGCCAAGGATATGTAAAAGACAAGACACTTGCCGAGCTAAAGGAGTTAGATTGCGGTGCCTGGTTTTCTCCTGAATGGGAAGGCGAAAGAATTCCGGCACTCGATGAGGTGTTTGATATTTTCCGAGAAACGGAGCACCGTCTTAATATTGAGTTGAAAACGGATTTTTTCCCATACGACAAATTGATTGAAAAGGTGATTGCATTGTCGGATAAGCGGGGGATGACCGAACGGCTGATCATGTCTTCATTCAACCACGAAGATGTTCAAAAAGTATGCAAAGAAACGCATGTCGAAGCAGCTGTTTCGACCTCTCAAATATTAGTTGATGTTTATGATTATGCGCGGGTCATCGGCACGAACCGCATTCACATGTCGCTGTCAGCCGCATATCGGAAAACGGCTACCGATGCGCTAAGAAAAGGCGCAATAATCTACGTGTATACCGACAACGACCTTCAATATGTGGAAGAGCTCCAGCAAATAGGAATACACGGACTCATCACAAATCACCCTGAAACGATGCTAACAAAGTTTCCATAAAAAAGAGGCGCCGAATAGGCGCCTCTTTTACCATTTAGCATGATGTTCTTCGATTGCTCCAAGCATTTGAAGGATTTTGACCTTTTTTCCATCCGGCTCGCGGACATAGCCGTTATAATAGCCGAAAAGCTGATGAATTTCTGATTTAACAAGCCGGACATCTGTTTTGGAGATGCGCTCGAAAAACGGAACAAAGGTCAATCTCACATCATCAGAAAACTTCGTATGAATAAGCCATGGTTCCTTGTAATTTTCCCGGTTGTATCGGAATAAAACATCTTCATGAATTTTGGTCATTTTCCCATTTATAAAAAAAGCATTTTCAGTCATCCCGGTTCCATCGGTCCACTTGCCGCCGAAATTCAATCCGATAACTTTGCCATGAAAACGCTGAGAGGCCATAGCCCAATTCCATGAGGTTTCCCGAGGCCAGATGCCTCTGCCGTAATCCAAGATGGCATAACTGTCATCTACATCAAATTCGAATCGCTGGCTCCCGATCTTTACGGAACCTGAAGTTGGAAGAGAGAGGTGTTTCCCGGTAAACTGGAACGTCTGCCGATTCCAAGGAATGACGACATTCAAGGAATCGTGCGCCTCAGGATGATGCACCTCCAGATCAGCCTGCAGCGATTCACCTTCAAAATCGTTTATAGTAACCGTAATATGTGTTTTATTGTGATTGTAATCAAATTGAATGGCCATATCGTCATGACGGAAAAAACTGCTTTCCAATACTTGTCCAGGAAGCTTAAGCTGGCGTGTGAATGGAACAATGACAGTTTTCTCCTGAAAGCGCAATGTTTCGTAATTCAAAAAGTAGACGTTGCAGATTGTCGCGTAATCCAAGTGGCTAATAGTTGCCGAAAACATTAATTCTTCCCCAAAAACACACCAATAGTTCCACTTTTTCTTACGCAAAAAGTTCCCCCGCAAATTGCACTCGATAAGCGGCTCTCTTGCAAAGCCGATGGCGTTGGGATTTAATTGGCCTTTTGCATCACAAAGCATTACGTGTTCTGTAAGTTCCCGTTCTACATGCTGCATCAAATCCACCTCGCACCTTATTCTCATTCTTATTGTAGCAGACTAGGGGTAGAAAGTTCGCACAGAAGGGGCTACAGCAAAATCAATAAGATGAAAAAATAATGAAATGCGTATAATTAGGACTATATTACTGATTTGACGCAAGTCGAACTTTGCCAAGCGATATAAAAAAGGAATGTTTCATTATTGAGGTGGCTTTCTCCACATGAGTGCCAGTGTTCCTTCGCCGGCGTGGACGGCAAGAGAAGAGCTGATATTGCCGATTAAGACATTTGCTTCGGGAGCAAACTTCAATACTTCCTGCTTTACGCTTTCGGCCTCGCCTGGAATATTGGCGTGGATTACTTGAAAAGTATTTACTCCGTAGTCTGCATGGTCTTGTTTTGCGTGGTTCAACAAATATTGAACCGCTTTTTTATGTGAACGCACTTTATCAATAGGAGCTAGTTCGCCTTCAGGAGTGAGCTGGACAATCGGCTTCACTTGCAGCAAGCTGCCGATATAATACTGTGCACCGCTCATACGGCCGCCTTTATAAAGCTGCGTCAAGTTGCCGATCAGTATATAATTGCGGAAATTTGTGGTTTCGGCCTCTAATTGAAGAGCGATCGCTTCTGCTTCTAGCCCTTGTTCGGCCAATTCCAACCCTCTTTCCAACAAGCCCGACAAGCCATAAGACAGAGCCATTGAATCAACGGCATATAATTTGAAATTGCTCATTTGGGCTCCTGAAACAGATGAAGCAATCGTGCCGCTTAGTTTCGCAGAAGCATGGATAGCGATGCCACATTCATATTCTTCTTTCAGTTTCTCGTAAAGTTCAGCAAATCTGCCGGCAGAAGGCTGAGACGTTTTAGGAAACTCTGGAGCGGCTTTAATGCGCTGATACAACTGTTCATTTGATAAGTCTACACCGTCGACGAATTCTTCCAAACCGAAATGCAGGTTTAATGGAACCACGTAGACATCTGGATGAGCTTTGAATTCTTCAGTAACATATGCGGTACTGTCTAAGATCCAGGCGATTGGTTTTTTCATTTAAAACATCCCATCTTTTATAATTTGAATAATAAAACTATACCATTAATAATATTGACCCGGTAGCATAATCCGATTTCTGTTCAAATGGGTGAGTATGTTACAAACAACTGGCGTTAATTGAATAATATTAGGCTTTGGAAAAACGGTTTTCAAAAGATTCCTTCAAATCTTTCTGATGCTTGATTAAGATGAAGAGAATGGCAATTGCAAGTGGCCATGCCCATTCCAACTGCTCCCGGTAAACCCCTGCTGCAACAAATGCGGCATAACTGAAAAGCATGGTCAGTGTCGCGCTTCTGACAATCGGCAAAAACACGGCAAAAACGATAAACATGATAAGAAAAAGCCCAGGAGTCAAAACTAGTGTTACCCCAATGAACGAAGCAATGCCTTTTCCGCCCCGCCCCTTTAGCCAGAAGGGAAACAAATGGCCGCAAATCACCAAAAGCCCGGCGATTGCAATTATCCACAAGTCAAATTGAAAATATTTGCCGAGCCAGACAACGAATGCGGATTTTCCGGCATCACCTAAAAATGTAAGAAAAAAAGCGGTTTTCCCGATGACGGCCCCCGCATTTCGAGCGCCCAAATTGCCGCTCAACTCAGTACGTAAATCGACGCCTTTCCACTTGCCGACCCACCAAGCCGTTAACATATTCCCAATAAGATAGGATGCAATCCAGTAAACAATCATTAAGGGCCTCCTAAATGCTTTGTTACTGTAATTAAAGCAGTTTATAGAAAAGAAAGGAAGGGCTAAAGAGGGAAGAAACTGGAGATAGAGTGGGAAAAAGGAGTGGACACATCAGAAAAAGAATCGATCAATCAGCAAAGGAAGTGGGATGATGCAAGAGTTGGAGGAGCTGATAATAGACTATGCAGGTGGGCTGCCAGAGAGGAAGGTTCTTGATGCTAAACTCTTTCTAAGTGATCAACCGCAACTGCTCATAGAACCAGTAATTCAGGCACTGGGTTTTATTCCAAATAAAAAGCCATCCCGATTTTGGGATGGCCGTTGCTTGCTTTATAAATTGGCGGCTTCGAACAAGTAATCGCTGATGACGCGAAGCCCCTTGTCAAAGTTTTCAAGATGGAAATGTTCGTTCGGCGCATGGAAGTTTTCGGAAGACAAGCCGAAGCCCATCAATACAACCGGAAGCCCGAGAATTTCATCAAATGCTGCCACAATCGGGACCGATCCCCCCATGCGCGTGAAAGCGGTGGGGACGTTATACACTTTCTCGTACGAACGGCCGGCCGCTTGGATTGCCGGGTGGTCGTATGGAGTGAGGAATGGCTTTCCTTTATCGAACTCGGAAATTGAGACAGTCACGCCAGCCGGTTTATGGTTTTCGACGTGTGCTTTCAATTTTGCGACGATATCGTCCGGATCTTGGCCTGGAACAAGCCGGCAGGTGATTTTTGCGCTGGCCTCAGACGGCAGGACGGTCTTGATGCCTTCGCCTGAGAAGCCACCGGTGATGCCGTTGATTTCAAGCGTTGGGCGGATCCACGTCCGCTCAAGGAACGAATAGCCTTTTTCGCCGAAATCTTCCGTGATGCCAAGCGCTTTTTTCTCTTCTTCCAAATCGAATGGCAGGGCGGCAAACTCGGCGCGTTCTTCATCGGAAACTGGCACTAGGTTATCGTAGAAACCGTCTACGGTTATGACGCCGTCTTTATCATGGAAAGAAGCCAAGATTTCAGAGATGGCGTGCAATGGATTTTGCACTGCGCCGCCGTACAAGCCAGAGTGCAAATCGCCTTTAGGGCCTTTCAAGTCGATCTGGATCCCAGCTAAGCCGCGAAGTCCGTAGCAGACTGCTGGGCGCCCCGGGCCTTGCATCCCGGTATCGGAAATGACGATGACATCCGATTTTAGCAGCTCCTGATTTTCTTGCACATAGACGGGAAGGTTCGGACTGCCGATTTCTTCTTCGCCTTCAATAATGAATTTCATGTTTACCGGAAGTTCGCCGTTCAATTGAAGCAAAGCTTCTACCGCTTTAACATGCATGAATGTCTGTCCTTTGTCATCACTTGCGCCGCGGGCATACAGCTTGTTGTCGCGCACTTGCGGATCAAACGGAGCCGTTTCCCATAGATGAAGGGGGTCAACAGGCTGGACGTCATAATGCCCGTACACCAAAACCGTCGGCTTGCCTTCTGCGTGGAGCCAGTCAGCATAAACGACCGGGTGGCCGGCAGTTTCGTCGACCTTTACATTTTCCAGCCCGGCTTTCTCCATTGAAGCTTTTAGCCACTCCGCAGCCTGGCGGACGTCTTCTTTATGTTCGGAAAGAGAGCTGATGGAAGGGATTCGCAAAAACGCTTTCAGCTCTTCCAGGTGGTTTTCGCGATGTTCTTTAAAATAAGTGTCTATTGCTTGTGCATTCATTTATCGTACCTCGCTTTTTTAGTTTTTTAATTATGAAAAAAATTATAACATACCAAGTTCTGGTTTTCGACACGCTGAAAATTCGTATGCTATAATGCATAATACGGAAAGAGTTCGTAAAATTTCGTTTTTAATATAAATGGGGGAACTGATTTGTTTATTGCATTAGGATTTTTTTTAGTAATGTCGTTTTTCTTTTCCGGAAGTGAAACGGCTTTAACAGCTGTTAACAGGATGAAGGTCCAGCTTCGCGCAGAGCAGGGCGATGCGAAATCGCAGCGGCTGCAAAAGTTGATTGCGAAGCCGGACCGGATGATCACTTCACTATTGATCGGAAACAATATCGCCAACATCATGCTTCCGACTCTAGTAACAACAATCGCCTTGACAAGAGGCTGGGAAGTAGGCATAGCGACAGCAGTGTTGACCGTTGTTCTAATCATTTTCGGCGAAGTGCTGCCGAAAACAATTGCGGCAACTTTCTCGGACCGCGTCGCCTATTTGGTATTTCCCGTCATCTCGTTTCTGGTTGTTCTATTCAAGCCGATCACTTGGATCTTATCGCAGTTTACCAATATTTTTATCCGCATCATTTCAAAAGGCGCCGTAAAAGAAGCGACGATTTCGAAAGAAGAATTGCGGACGATGGTGGATATTGCGTCGACAGAGGGAACGTTTGAAGAAGAAGAGTCTGAGCGGATCAAAGGAGTATTGGACTTCCCGAACAAAGATGTATCGGACGTCATGTCGGCTCACCGGACCGACATTGTCGGCATTGCAATCAATTCCACATACGAAGAAGTCCGGGATCTGATCTTGGAGTCTTCGTATACGCGCTATCCTGTCTATGAGGAAAGCATGGATAATGTGGTCGGACTTTTTTATTCGAAAAAATTGATTGAATGGTCGATGAATCCGAACCGGACATTAGCGGAATTGATGGATGATAATCCACTGTTTGTTGTCCAATCGGTCAGCGTGGAGAAAGTCTTCAAGTTGATGTTGTCCAAGAAAAAACACATGGCGGTCATTTTGGATGAGTATGGCGGGACGCTCGGCATTGTAACGCATGAAGACATCATCGAAGAAATGATTGGCCAGGAAATCGAAGACGAAACAGATATTGAGGAAGAAGAGCTGGTTTTTGAAATGACGGAAACTAGACTGTCATGCCATGGCCGCTTGGAAATTGATGACGTTAATGCGATGTTCCATATCAATGTGCCGAATGACCACGACACCATCGCCGGATTTGTCATGCAGCAGCTCGGCCATGTGCCTAGCGAAGGCGAACAATTCGAGTATGAAAATCTCCATGTCGAAATTAACGAGATGGACCGAAATCGAATTGAACGGTTGACTATCACAAAAACGGATGAAGAAGTGTATGCGTAAACTCTTTGCCTACAGGCAAAGAGTTTTTTCTTTTCGGCCGTTTCCGCCTTTCTGCTGTCTAGTTCCAGAGCCCAGCCCCTGGAGGTCGCTTCGATCTTGCCGCTCATGGCAAAAAGCACCATGTTTGGCAAGCCCTCCAGCGCTTGTCGGGGCTATATGTGCGCTTCCGCCTTTCTAGATTACATCTTTGTAAGAGAAATGAAAGTCGATGCGATAGAGTGAAAGCTTTAGTTCCGGCACAATGAGGATAATAAGAAAACCGGACGGGGGCATGCAAGATGGAACACCTATACTCAGAATACAATCGCTATATTTATCATTTATGTTTGAAACTAACGCGGAACAAAGCCGAAGCAGAAGATTTGATGCAGGAAGTTTGGCTGAAAGTGGTGCGCTATGAATCCTCTATAGACAAAGTGGAACATGCGAAAGCTTGGCTGACTACAATTTGCATGAACACCTTCCGCGACCGTTACCGCAAAAATGTGCGCCGCAGTAAGCATGTGATGCACCAGCCGGAAGGTTTGGATGTGTCGCTTTTGGATTTGATCGCTTCCGATGAAGCAGGAGCAGCTGAATTGTTGGAGCAACAAGATGTTTCTACAATGATTCGGACTAAAATTGCTGAGTTGGACGGAATTTACCGGACGACGATTCTTTATTTCTACGTTCATCAACTATCGTTGATTGAAATTGCGGAAGCGATGAAAGTATCGATTGGTACTGTAAAATCGCGCTTGTTCCGTGGGAAACAGCGCTTGAAAGATATGTTGATTGAAGATGCACGAACGCGGGAATATGTAATAGCTTAATACGGCCCTAAAGAAACAATTCATCATGAGTGGCATATGACCCCGAGGGTATGACCGCGGATAAAGAGAAACTTCACTTAGTGGGACTTCTTCATCCCACTAAGTATTAATTGATGCAATCGGACTTTATGGCAAGTAAGATTCCCGCTTAGCGAAGTGGAAATCTTACTTGCCATAAAAGCGAGAAAGCACAAAGAAACCCCAGCTGATCTTTCAGCTGGGGTTTTTGTGTGGCTTATTTTTGTTCTTGTGGCTGTTTGCCTGCATTGATCCATTCTTCGACATTCCAGACTTTTGTGACCAGACCTTCATAGAATTCCGGTTCGTGGCTGACAAGGACGATGGTGCCTTTGTAAGCTTGCATAGCGCGCTTCAACTCTGCTTTCGCATCAACATCCAAGTGGTTGGTCGGTTCATCGAAAAGGAGCCAGTTGCTTTCTTCCAACATTAACTTGCACAAGCGGACTTTCGCTTGCTCGCCACCGCTCAACTGAGCCATTGAACGCGAAATGTGTTCACTTTTCAGGCCTGTGCGTGCAAGAGCCCCGCGCACTTGGCCTTGTTCCATACTCGGATAAGCGGACCAAATTTCGTCGAGAGGTGTGTGTGTTGGTGCTTTTACTTCTTGTTCAAAGTAACTTGGCGTCAAGTATTCGCCGCGAATCACTTCGCCGTCCAATGGTTTGATCTTGCCAAGCATCGTTTTGAGGAGCGTCGATTTACCAACACCGTTCATGCCGACAAGCGCAATTTTTTCACCGCGTTCGATCATGAAAGACAAAGGGGGCATTAGCGGTTTATCGTAGCCGATGACAAGCTCTTCCGCTTCAACAACATAGCGGCTAGGGCTGCGCGTTTCTTTGAATGAAAACTGCGGCTTCGCTGCCATTTCGGGTTTTTCGATCCGGTCCATGCGGTCGAGCAGTTTCTGGCGTGATTTCGCACGCCCGGTAGTAGAAGCACGGGCTTTGTTTTTTGCGATAAATGTTTCTGTCTTTTTAATCATATCGGCTTGTTTTTCATAAGCATCCAAATGCTGTTGTTTTGCTAGTTCAGCAAGTTCGATAAATTTCTCGTAAGTGGCTGTATAGCGGCTCAAACGAGAAAATTCCAAATGGAAAATCACGTCTGTAACACTGCTCATGAATTCTGTATCATGCGAAATCAAAAGAAATGCATGCGGATAGTTTTTCAAATAATTGACGAGCCATTGAATATGCTCTTCGTCCAAATAGTTGGTCGGCTCATCGAGCAATAACACTTTCGGTTTTTCAAGAAGCAGTTTGGCAAGAAGCAATTTTGTACGCTGTCCTCCGGAAAGGGCTTCAACATTGCGTTCCAAACCGATTGCATCAAGGCCTAAACCGCGAGAAATTTCTTCGATTTTCACGTCTAATGTATAAAAATCGCCGGCATCGAGTGCATCTTGCGCTTCGGCCATTTCTTCCAATAACTCTTCGAGGCGTTCCGGGCTGGCTTCGCCCATCTGCATCGCGATGTCGTTCAATTCTTCTTCCTTCTTATATAAAGGCAAAAACGCGTCTTGCAATGTCTCGCGGATTGTGCGGCCTGGTTGGAGTTTCGTGTGCTGATCCAAATAACCGTAATGGGTCTTCGGCTGCCATTCAACACGGCCATCGTCATGAATCAAATTCCCTGTCAAAATATTCATCAAAGTGGATTTCCCGACGCCGTTTGCGCCGACAAGCCCCACATGTTCGCCTTCAACCAAACGAAATGACACGTTGTTGAAAAGCGTGCGGTCACCGAATGTATGGCTTAAATTTTCTACTGTCAATAAACTCATTTATCGTATTCCTCCATATTTTAAAGTAAAGTGTAAGCGCCTGTGTCAGCCCCGACAAGCGCTGGAGGGCTTGGCAGTCATGGCGCTATTTGCCATGGCAGCTAAGACCGAAGCGACCTCGAGGGGCTAGGCGCTGAAACTAGATCAAAAGTAAAGTGTAAGCGCCTGTGTCAGCTCCGACAAGCGCTGGAGGGCTTGGCAGTCATGGCGCTATTTGCCATGGCAGCTAAGACCGAAGCGACCTCGAGGGGCTAGGCGCTGAAACTAGATCAAAAGTAAAGTGTAAGCGCCTGAATAGCGTAATGGCTATCTAATACCAAAAAAAAATCGCGGCTACAGTTCCGCGAGTTTTCGGTTTAATTCTGCTAATCGTTGTTCCATTTTTTCTAAACGTTCTTCAGCTTTTTCTACCATGCCGGCATGTCCAGTCGTTTCCAACTTTTCAATATCACCTTGCTGGCGGACATAATCAGATTTCAGTTCAGCAATTTCAAATTCAATTTCCTGTCTGCTCACAAAATCACCCTAGTTTTTCTAACATTATAGCACAAAAAATTCATTTTTGAATCCCTCACGCCTTGCAAGTTCTTTCCCTTGAAACGCTAAAACCCGTATAATGTTCAAAATAAGAAAGGATGCCTCGGAAAAGGCACAAATTAAGGAGGCAGAATACTATCGATACATTGTTATTCGATTTAATGTTGATCATCTTTTTAGGGATACTATCTCAATGGATTGCTTGGCGGCTGCAATTGCCGGCTATAGTTCTTATGTCTATTGCAGGGCTGCTTGTCGGGCCATTGTTAAATATTATTCAGCCTGCTGAAAGTTTTGGGGAAATGTTCAGGCCGATTATTTCTTTGGCCGTAGCAATTATTTTGTTTGAAGGCAGTTTGAATCTGGATTTCAAGGAAATTAGAGGGTTCAATAAACCGGTCTGGCGAATTGTTACAGTCGGAGCCATTATCGCTTGGATTGCCGGGTCGCTCGCTGCGCATTACATGGCCGGGTTGTCGTGGGCTGTCGCATTTGTCATTGGCGGGTTGTTCATTGTTACCGGGCCAACTGTAATCCTGCCGATGCTGCGGCAGTCAAAATTGGCTTCAAGGCCAGCCGCCATCTTGAAATGGGAAGGCATAATTGTCGATCCGTTTGGCGCATTGCTTGCGTTATTCGCTTTTCAATTCGTCCTTTTTGCAAGAGGCGATGAAACGGCGGCAGCGTTCGGCCTGTTCTTTTTAGCATCATTATTTGCTGTTCTGTTAGGGGTGGTAGCTGGCCGTGCCATGGGCGTGATGTTTGAAAAGGGGCAAGTTCCAGAGTTTTTAAAATCACCGATGGTCTTTGCGGTCGTTTTGCTGACCTTTACGCTGTCGGACATAGTTATGCACGAAACGGGCCTATTGGCTGTAACTGCGATGGGAATGACGATGGCCAATATGCACATCTCTTCGATCAATGACATGCGCCACTTCAAAGAAAACATTTCAGTGTTGCTTATCTCGAGCATCTTTGTCATGCTCACCGCTTCGATTCCGTTGGAGATTTTAATCAGTATTTTCAATTGGAGGATTATTGCTTTTGTGTTGGCGATGCTGTTTCTTGTTCGGCCATTGTCCATTTGGCTGTCGACAATCGGCACTGACATGACTGTACAAGAAAAAACACTGGTTGGCTGGATTGCCCCGCGCGGCATTGTAGCGCTTACGGTTTCTGGTTATTTTGCCAGCACTTTATTAGAAGAGGGATTCCAAGACGCACAGCTGTTGACGGCATTGACTTTCGCCCTTGTATTGGCAACCGTAGTCGCGCATGGCTTCACAATTGGCTGGCTAGGCAGAAAACTTGGCTTGGCGTCTTCTGCTGAGCCTGGAATCATTATCGTCGGTTCAAGCAAATTCGCCACCTTGCTTGCCAAAACGCTGCAGGATTTGAACAAAAATGTCCTAATTATTGACTCGTCTTGGGGACGGCTGCAGGAAGCACGGCTGTCAGGACTACAGGTTCATGCAGGCGAAATCCTATCGGAACATACTGAGTATGAAGTGGATTTAACGCCTTACGAGACAATGATTGTAGCTACCGAGACCGATTCATATAATTCACTTGTGGTCAGTAATTTCGTGCCGGAACTTGGCCGGGACAATCTGTATCAAACCGCGTTGCAAGTCGGAGATCCGACCGTTTTTCATTCATCGCTCAGCGGCCGGAATTTGTTTGGCGATGAATGGAATATCCACGAACTTGATAAAAAATTGGAAGAAGGCTTTAGTATTAGGAAAACACCGCTAACCGCCCAGTACACATACAGTGACTTCAGGAAAAACGGGATAGCAGGGACAATTCCGTTGTTTATAAAACGTGCACAAGGACGCATCGAGTTTTTTACAGGCAACCAGGATGTGGAACCGAAAACCGGCGACATCATTGTCAGTTTTTCACCGCCAGCCTATCAGCAAGGGCGGCTGCAGGAAAAACTTGAAACAAACCGGCAAAAGGTATTGTCTCAGTCTAAAGAATGAAATCTCAATTTCATAAGGTTTTTCGATACGCGTTCGGAATCCTTCTTTGCTATGATAAAGTTAACCGGTTATCCGTTTTGCAGAATTTGCCGCAAAAAAGGAAACCAAAGGAATATTCAAAGTGGCTATGCCGCTCTGCATATGCGCATTCAGGGAGGATTCAATAATGAAAATTTTGTTAGTAGACGGTACCATAATCGGCAGCAAAACCGGCGCCATTTTAGAGCAAGTGAAAACATATATTCAGGACTTCAATCCGGAAATGGAACTGAAAGTACTGCGCCTTGCTGATTTTGAACATCAATTTGTCGATGGGCGGCCAATCGCCGAATACAACGATGATATGCGCGAAATTGTTCGCCGTTTTGAAGATGCGGATGGCTATATTATCGCATCACCGATTTTCCAAGGCTCTATTCCGGGCGTTTTGAAAAACACATTTGATATGCTGCATCCACACACAATGCGCTATAAGCCGGTATCAATCGTGGCAAATGGCGGAACTTATCAGCATCATTTGGTAATCGAAAACCAATTGAAGCCGATACTCGACTATTTCCGCTGCCTCGTGACACCGAATTACGTCTATACTCATTCAAGCCATTTTGATGCAGCCAATACAATCATCAATGATGACGTCCACAATCGGCTTCGCGAACTGGCGCGCGTCTTCGTGCAATACGCCGAGATGAGCCAGCATTTGTCGAAAGTCACATTGGACAATCATTAAGAAGAAAAGAAAAAACCTCCTGCGGGAGGTTTTTTCTTTTGGAGTTAGAAGAGTATATACTTTTCATTTTCATTAAAATACTTTCTGTTTATTAAAATTTACTTTCCAAAACAGCAAAAATACTTTCTCTCCTATTCGATGCTATAATAATTTCTGTAGAAATGAGGGTGAAACGAAATGAAATCTGTAGTACTAGCAGAAAAACCATCCGTGGCACGCGATATTGCACGCGTATTAGGATGTTCCCAAAAAGGAAACGGTTATTTAGAAGGAAAACAATATATTGTCACGTGGGCGCTCGGCCATTTGGTGACACAAGCGCAGCCAGAGCAATATGATGCTGAGTATAAAGAATGGAAAATGGAAAACTTGCCGATCATCCCGGATCCGTTCAAGCTTGTGCCGATCAAGCAATCAATGAAGCAATATAATGCGGTCAAATCCCAATTAAGCCGCGGCGATGTTAACGAAGTGATCATCGCGACCGATGCTGGGCGCGAAGGGGAGCTCGTAGCTCGCTGGATATTGGAGAAAACGAAAACGCGCAAGCCGATCAAGCGATTGTGGATTTCGTCAGTTACCGATAAAGCGATCAAAGACGGCTTCAGCAACTTGAAAGACGGCAAAGCATACGACAACTTGTACGCCGCGGCAGTCGCCCGTTCGGAAGCGGACTGGGTGGTCGGCATCAACGCAACGCGTGCGCTGACCGTGAAACATAATGCGCAGCTGTCGACAGGACGCGTACAGACGCCAACGCTCGCGATGATTGCGGAGCGTGAAAAGCAGATCCGCAACTTCCAGCCGAAGCCGTATTACGGTTTGCAGGCGATTACGGACAAAGCCGCGTTCACTTGGACTGACGGCAACTCGACGCAGTCGTTCGACAAAGAAAAAATCGATAAGCTGTTCCAAAAGCTCGACAATACACATGAAGGCCAAGTGACCGACATCAAGGTTACGCCGAAACGGCAGCCGGCACCGCCTTTGTTCGATTTGACGGAACTTCAGAAAGAAGCTTATAAACGCTTTGGCTGGTCGGCAAAAGAAACACTGAATACACTGCAGGGCTTGTACGAGCGCTATAAAATTGTCACTTACCCGCGGACGGATTCGAAGCATTTAACCACTGATATGAAAGACACACTGAAAGACCGCATAAAAGCGGTTGAAATGGGGCCATACCGGGCGCTCGCGAATACGATTCTGAAAGGCACCGTCACAGCGCAAAAAGGCGTCATTGACGATGCAAAAGTTTCCGATCACCACGCGATTATTCCGACTGAGGAAACGCCGCCGCTCCATGATTTGGGCGACAAGGAACGGAAACTGTACGACATGATTGTTAAACGCTTCCTGGCTGTATTTTATCCGGTGCACGAATACGACCAGACGACGGTAAAACTGAACGTCGGCGGCGAGACGTTCCAGACAAAAGGCAATACCATCCGCAGCGAAGGCTGGAAACGCATTTACAACGATGAAGACGATGATCGTGAAACAACGTTGCCGGCGTTCGAAAAAGGGCAGAAGCTCATTATTAAAGGAATCGCTTTGACAGACGGCAAAACAAAGCCGCCAGCATTCTTCAATGAAGGAACGCTTCTTGGTGCCATGGAAAATCCAGCGCAATTTATGGCCGGCGAATCAAAAGAATTGATTCAGACATTAGGTGAAACCGGTGGACTTGGCACTGTAGCGACACGCGCCGATATTATCGACAAGCTGTTCAATACATTCTTGATTGAGAAAAAAGGCAATGATGTGATGACGACTTCGAAAGGGCGCCAGCTGTTGGAACTTGTTCCGGAAGATTTGAAGTCTCCGAAACTGACTGCCAACTGGGAACAGCAATTGACGAAAATCGCCAAAGGGCAACTGAAGAAAGAGCAATTCATGAAAGAAATGATTGCGTTCGCCCAAAAATCGGTATCCGACATCAAAAAAAGCGACCAAAAATTCAAACACGACAACGTCACCGGCAAAATGTGCCCGGACTGCGGCAAACCGCTTCTTGAAGTGAACGGCAAACGCGGCAAAATGAATGTTTGCCAGGACCGCGAATGCGGCTATAAAAAGCAAGTGGCGATGCAGACGAATGCCCGCTGCCCGAATTGCCATAAAAAATTGGAAATGCAAGGCGAAGGCGATGGCAAGATATTTGTCTGCAAATGCGGACACCGCGAAAAATTGTCGGCTTTTGAAAAGCGCAAAAAATCGTCGCAATCAAAGGCGACCAAAAAAGACGTCAATAAATTCCTGAAGCAGCAGGACGAGCCGCCAGTCAACACAGCAATGGCGGATGCGCTGAAAAAATTGCTTGGACAGAATGATTAGGAAAACGCAAATGATGGTATGTTGGTAACAGACTGTTGAAAGGCTAGGGAACGCCATGGCTAAAAAAATTGCTAAAACCAACGCAGCCCGAATTTTAGATAAAGAAAAAATTCCTTATGACATTCTGCAATACGAACCCGGAGACGGCCTCGTTGACGGAGTCTCTGTTGCAGCGAAAATCGGCTATTCGGATCAAACCGTCCATAAAACGCTCGTGGCGGTCGGCCATTCAAAACAGCATTATGTTTTTGTCATTCCGGTTTCGGCGGAACTGGATTTAAAAAAAGCGGCAAAAGCTGCCGGTGAAAAGAAAATTGAAATGGTTCCGGTGAAAGAGATTTTAGCGCTGACCGGTTATATCCGAGGCGGCTGTTCACCTATCGGAATGAAAAAACCATTTCCAACCTTCGTAGGAGCCAAAGCTCATGCCCTAGATGAAATTATTGTGTCGGCTGGAAAAATCGGCATGCAGATCAAGCTCTCCCCAGAAGAATTGCTGAAAGTGACAAGCGGACAATTGGCGGATTTAACAGTGGGAGACGAATAACAAAGCCACCCATTTTTGATGAATGGGTGGTTTTTCTTATTACAAGTATAGAAAGAAGTGAGTGGATGAAGCGTTCGTTGTATTACCGTTGGCTGTTTTTTCTGTGTGGATTGGTTGTGATGGCGCTTGGCTTTACGCTGACAATCAAAGGCAATAAGCTTGGCATCGGCCCTTGGGATGTTTTGCATGTGGGCCTATATATGAATTTCGGTTTGACGATTGGCACATGGGCTATTGTTGCTGGCCTCGTCATTATTGCATTGACTGCTGTTTTAACTCGCCGCATACCGCAAGTTGGCACATTCTTAAATATGGTTTTGGTCGGTGTTTTTATTGATATCTTTAATTTTATTATTCCGGACATTGAAACCATGCTAGGCCAGATTATTGTTTTTGCGCTTGGAATCATCTTGGCCGGTGTTGGCATTGGATTTTATGTAGCGCCAAAGATCGGAGCGGGGCCAAGAGACAGTTTGATGCTTTTTGTGGTTGAAAAAACAGGTCTTAGCATAAGTGTTGTCCGGGCGGGCATTGAAGTGGCTGTAGCATTTGCCGGCTGGCTGCTTGGCGGACCGGTTGGGATTGGTACGATTGCCGTCGCACTTACTACGGGAAGAATTGTCCAATTCACCTTGCCGTGGTTTGAAAAAACCTTGAAAAAAATCATTGGAAAAAAGAACGACATGCCGCCTGTTCTGAAGATCTGATAGCTAATCTGAATAGTTGAAACCCCTTCCTGCATATGTTATAAATAAAACCGAGTAATACTATTGGGTTTATAGAAATAACCTCAAAGGGGATAGTTTTCATGGGTCTGGAATTCGTAGAAATATTTGATGAATGGGTTCATACGTATGATGATTCTGTCAGCGGAAAAGATAAAGAATACCAAGATGTCTTCTTAAAATATAATGAGATTTTACAGACGGTTGCAGATGCAGCCAGCGGCCCTGTTGTGGAATTCGGCGTCGGTACAGGCAATTTAACTGAAAAATTGCGTGCTCGAGGGTTGGAAGTGATTGGGATTGAGCCAAACAATGCGATGCGCACAGTCACGGCGGAAAAAATGCCGGATGTCGCTATTCTTGACGGCGACTTTTTAAACTTTACAATAGAGATTGAACCCAAAACATTTGTCAGCACATATGCCTTCCACCACTTGACGGACGAGGAGAAAGCGGAAGCATTCAAGCTATACGCAAAAAAACTTCCGGCAGGCGGGAAAGTGGTTTTTGCTGATACGGTGTTCAAATCAGTTGAAGCACAACAAGAAATAATTGAATTTGAAAAAACGCGTGGACATGTAAACCTGGTGGAAGACTTGAACCGCGAATACTATACAACCCTGCCAGTGATGCTGAAATTGATTGAAGCAGCAGGCTTCACAGTGGAATTCACGCAGCTTAACAAGTACGTTTGGTTGATCGACGCGACAAAGAAAAGCGAAAACGGCCGGTAAGGCTTGGCCAACAAACCAAAAGGAGATGGGCAGAATGAAAAAAATGAATGTAGAAAGCTTTAACTTGGATCATACGAAAGTAGTGGCGCCATATGTGCGTTTGGCTGGCGAAAAAACTGGTGCCAACGGCGATACAATCCGCAAATACGATATTCGTTTCAAACAGCCGAACAAAGAGCATATGGATATGCCCGGTCTTCATTCACTTGAGCACATGATGGCTGAGCATAGCCGCAACCATTCTGATCAAATCATTGATATTGGGCCAATGGGCTGCCAAACCGGCTTTTATTTATCCGTCATCAATCATGACGACTATGATGATGTTTTAAGAATTTTGGAAAATACATTAAAAGATGTGATTGAAGCAGATGAAGTTCCAGCCTGCAACGAAGTGCAATGCGGTTGGGCAGCCAGCCACAGCTTAGAAGGTGCAAAAGAATTGGCGCGTGAAATGCTGGCGAAAAAAGACGAGTGGCGTCAAGTGTTTGCAGAAGAAACTGCTTAAGGAGAATGGACATGAAATTTGCAACAGGAATCCAGCAGTTGATCGGCAATACACCGCTGCTGGAATTGACACATATGGACATCCCGAACCAGTGCCGCATTTTTGCGAAATTGGAGTTTTTTAACCCGGGCGGCAGCGTCAAAGACCGCCTGGGTATTTCGTTGATTGAAGATGCGGAGCGCCGCGGGGTATTAAAGCCAGGCGGAACGATGATTGAACCGACTGCCGGCAATACCGGAATCGGCTTAGCGCTTGCTGCAATCGGCAAAGGCTATAAAGTGAAATTCATAGTTCCGGAGAAGTTTAGCCAGGAAAAGCAGGCGCTTATGCGCGCGCTTGGAGCGGAAGTCATCAACACGCCGACAGAAGCGGGCATGAAAGGCGCCATCGCGAAAGCGAAAGAGTTGGCTGAGCAGGAAAATGCCTTTTCACCTTCCCAATTTTCAAACCCGGCCAATCCGGAAACGTATGTCCGGACACTCGGGCCTGAACTTTGGCAAGCGCTTGACGGCAAAATTGATATTTTCGTAGCGGGTGCAGGGTCCGGCGGTACTTTTATGGGAACATCCCGGTATTTGAAATCAAAAAATAAAGACATTAAAACAGCTATTGTCGAACCGGAAGGGTCAATTTTAAACGGTGGCCAAAGCGGTCCTCATCTGACAGAAGGGATAGGCATGGAATTCCTGCCGGATTACATGGACTCTTCTTTTTTCGGTTCAATCCATACAGTCACTGATAAAGAAGCATTTTCAGCGTTGAAAGAATTAGCTAAAAGGGAAGGCTTGCTTGTAGGCAGTTCTTCAGGTGCCGCGTATGTTGCGGCATTGCGAGAAGCCGAAACAGCAAAACCTGGAAGCCATATCGTTACCGTATTTGCCGACTCGAGCGAACGCTATATGAGCCAGGATATATACGGAAGAACGTTCGAGGAGGATAAAAAATGAGAGCAAAAACTAGATTGATCCACGGCGGAATTTTTGGGGACGAAACGACTGGTGCCGTTTCCACGCCAATTTATCAAGTCAGTACGTATAAACAAGATGCAGTTGGCAAGTTTAGAGGCTATGAATATTCACGTACAGGCAATCCTACACGCCATGCGCTTGAGGAATTGATTGCGGATGTCGAATACGGCCACGCAGGATTCGCGTTTGCGTCAGGGATGGCTGCAATTTCATCTGTTATGATGATGTTTTCAGCAGGCGACCACATCGTTTTGACTGATGATGTCTACGGTGGAACTTACCGTGTGATGAATAAAGTCTTAAACCGCTTTGGCCTTGAGTTTACATTTGTGGACACGGGTGATCTGACAGCGGTTGAAGCTGCAGTCCAAGAAAATACAAAAGCAATTTTCATTGAAACACCGACTAACCCGCTGCTAAAAGTGACGGATATTGAAGCGGTTGCGAAATTTGCTAAATCGAAAAACCTCCTTACAATTGTCGATAACACGTTCATGACGCCGTATCTGCAAAATCCGATCAAACTCGGTGCGGATATCGTCTTGCACAGTGCCACTAAATACATCGGCGGCCATAGTGACGTCGTTGCGGGCCTGGTAGTTGTAAACACAGCAGAACTTGCTGAACAGCTTCACTTTGTCCAAAACTCAATTGGCGCGGTGCTTGGACCGCAAGATTCATGGTTATTGATTCGCGGTTTGAAGACGCTGGGCATCCGCATGGAAGAAACGAACGCCAACGCGCTGAAAATTGCGCAATTCCTGGATCAGCATGAGAAAGTGGGCTTGGTTATATACCCGGGCCTTGAATCGCATGTTGGCCGCGAACTGATGCAAAAGCAAGCAACCGGTTTTGGCGGCATGATCTCATTTGATGTTGGCAGCAAGGAAAAAGCGGGTGAACTCATTGCGAAACTTAAGTATTTCACACTTGCGGAAAGCTTAGGTGCAGTGGAAAGCCTAATATCAGTTCCGGCTCAAATGACGCACGCATCGATTCCTGTCGAACGCCGCGGCGAGCTCGGAATTGTTGAAGGCCTTGTTCGCATTTCGGTCGGTATAGAAGATGTGGAAGATTTGATGGAAGACTTGAATAACGCATTGCAATAATTGCAATAAAGGTAGAAGAGCTGCAGCTTGCTGCGGCTCTTTTTTTATGGAAAAGAGCGAAAAAGAATTAAATCATATAGTTAATAAAATAATAAATATATAAACTATATTTTACTTAGATAGACGAAATATTACATTTGTCCTATTTTTAATAAGAATGTGAGCTGATAATATACTTATTAGCAGGAAAATTCTGATAGTAATGAGAGGGGCAGGAATATGAAGAAGAGCAAATGGGTGTCAATCTTGTCAGCAAGCGCTTTGGCATTATCTCTATACTCGCCGGCAGCTGCTGCACCGACTGAAACTGTATCCACAGCTTCGTTAAAGGACTGGAACAGTGAACGTTACGGAGAACGTGTTGATATTGACCAAAAACTAAACCAGCTTTCTCAAGATGCTGATTTCTTGAAAGAAGCTGAAAAGAAAATAAAAGCACAGGTGGGCGAACTGGCGGACGAAACTGTTGGCGGTAACGAAACTGCTGCTGATAGCAACTTTACAGTAGATGAAGGTACCAAATACTTCCTTAACCGCAACTTAGATTTAAAAGAATTTACGCTCCGCAGCATTGGTGACAATGTGGAAATTTGGGTGGCAAAGGATTTAGCATACGGACCAAATAATTCAAAGCCGGCTGACGTAGTGACACAGGCACAAGTCGACAAGTTGCGGGACGAATTTGACAGCAACATTTACCCGAAAGCGACTGACTTCTTCGGAACGCCGGATCAGCTGGACGGTTCGGAATCACCGCTGCCAGGAATGGTAGGACTTCCTGAAGATTACTATGAAGGTTCCGATAAAGTGATCATGCTGGTTGACAACGTACAGGATGAAGGATGGGACAATCCGTCTTATCCATTCTTTGTAGCCGGTTTCTTCTGGCAGACGCTGGAGAACTATACTGACCGCAACATTATCACTATCGACACGAATTCATGGGAAACGCGCCTTGAATCGACGTTTTTTGGAACGACAATCCATGAATTGCAGCATTTGATCCATGCCGACAATGACGGCGCTGAAGAAACATGGCTGAACGAAGGAATGTCTACGTTCTCAGAATTCTTAGGCGGCTATGGCCACGATGCCGGATCGATCAACTTCTACTTGGATCATCCGGAAAACTCGCTAGTCAATTGGGATGAACATGGAACAGCTAAAACAGGTCCGGAAACAATCGCGGACTACGGCCAAGTATATTTGTTTACTCTTTATATGTATGACAAATTCGGACAGGAATTTATCCGCGAACTGGCGGTTGACGGGACAAGCCAAGGCATGGCAAGTGTAGACCAAGTTCTTAAGAAATACGGATCAGATAAAACGTTTACTGAAATTTACCAAGATTTCATGACAGCATTGACTTTAGACCATTCAAAAGTTGATAGCGATTACGATATCGACAGCATCGACCTTCGCAGCTTGCCGGTTGGCACAACTGGAGCAGTCCGCGGCAAAACCGTCGATTTTGAAAGTGCAAAAACGTTTGAAAAAGAAGGCGTTCCTGCATGGGGCGGCGATTTCAAAGAATTTAATTTTGGAAGAGATGTCCGCGGCTTAAAGTTTGATGGTGCTGATTTCCTTCCATTGCAATGGAGCACAGTTGCCGATCCTAAAGGTTCGGGCGCGCAAGTGCTGCATGCCAATAACGGCGATGAAGCGGACCAAGCGCTGATTTTTGGTGCGACGGTTCCTGCGGAAAATGCAACTTTGACATTCGACCATTACTACGACATCGAAGAACAATGGGATTTTGGTATGGTGCAAGTTTCAACGGACAATGGAGACACTTGGACCTCACTTGAAAATGAAAACACGCGAAGTGACGTAGTGGAAGAAGGTTATCCGACAATTAAGGAAAACGTGCCAGGATTTACTGGAACAAATAAAGATTGGTCGACTGAAACGTTTGACTTGTCTGCTTATGCAGGCCAGGAAGTTCTGGTTTCATTCCGCAACTTGACGGATTGGGGCTCAAATAATGCCGGCTGGTTTGTCAGAAATGTTAAGCTGGGAGATTTCTCAAACGCCGGAACTTCAACGGATGCGTTCCAATCACTTGGCCAATTGAAAGGCGACTATGTGAATTTCACAACGACGTTCATTCAAACAAAGAAAAACGGCAAAGAGCGCGTCTTCCATGTGGATCCTTTCAACGTAACAAACAAGGAAGCTCTTGATTTGCAGCAGGTACTTCGCGAGGGCAATGTGAAGATGATTACTTCTTATGCAGCTAAGCCAGGACAAAAAGAAGCGCAGGAATTCACATATGAAGTGCTGTACAAGGGAGAAAAGCCGAACAAAGGCAAAAGCAAAAACAAACAGTAAGAGAAAAGCGGACTGCGGTCCGCTTTTTCTTTTGGCTGAATTTTGCGGTATGATAGGACATGTACAGAATTATGTTTTGAAAGGAAGAGGAACATTGTCGAAAAAATTAGATGCGTTTTTAGATGCCAATTTAAGCGAACTAAAAGAACAAGGCTTATATAACGAAGTTGATCCAGTGGAAGGACCAAATGGACCGGTCATTAAAGTCCGCGGCAAAGACTTGATCAATTTGTCTTCAAACAATTACTTAGGACTTGCGACAAATGAAGACTTGAAAAAAGTGGCGAAAGAAGCCATTGATAAATACGGCGTCGGCGCAGGAGCGGTTCGCTCCATCAACGGCACATTGGATTTACATGTGAAATTGGAAGAGAAATTGGCGGAGTTCAAAGGGACGGAAGCGGCAATTTCTTACCAATCCGGATTCAACTGCAACATGGCGGCAATTTCTGCGGTGATGGACAAAAATGATGCGATTCTTTCCGATCAGCTGAACCATGCATCAATCATCGATGGCTGCCGCTTGTCAAAAGCGAAAATCATTGCGTTCAAGCATTCCGATATGGAAGATTTGCGTGCGAAAGCGAAAGAAGCGACAGAATCCGGCTTGTACAAAAAAGTGATGGTCATTACTGACGGCGTCTTTTCGATGGACGGTGATATTGCGAAACTTCCCGAAATCGTGGAAATTGCAAAAGAATTTGACTTGATCACGTATGTGGATGATGCCCACGGATCAGGGGTTACAGGCAAAGGGAAAGGCACTGTGAAGCATTTCGGCCTTGAAAAAGAAATCGACATGCAAATGGGTACATTGTCCAAAGCTGTCGGCGTGGTCGGCGGATATGTTGCCGGCAAAAAGAACTTGATTGATTGGCTGCGCGTCCGCTCGCGTCCATTCTTATTCTCGACAGCAGTAACTCCAGGAGACGTGGCAGCGATCATTTCGGCTTTGCAGATGATTATCGATTCCACTGAACTGCATGACAAATTATGGGACAACGGCGATTACTTGAAAAAAGGCTTGAAAGAGCTTGGCTTCAACATCGGCGATTCCGAGACGCCGATTACGCCTTGCATCATTGGCGACGAAAAATTGACGCAGGAATTTTCGAAGCGCTTGTTCGAAGAAGGCGTCTACGCAAAATCAATCGTCTTCCCGACAGTAGCAAAAGGCACGGGCCGCGTACGCAACATGCCGACAGCGGCGCATACGAAAGGAATGCTTGATGAAGCGATCGAAGTGTATGCAAGAGTCGGCAAAGAACTTGGCGTTATCAACTAAAGAATGTCAAAACCCGCCAGGCTGATAACAACAGCCCGGCGGGTTTTTCTTATGAATTAGAAAACATGCTCCATAAAATTTCAGGCGCAGATTTTCATGTCCAATAAAAGGACTTGTTTTCTGGAATGAACAAAATACTTTACGACTCAGCTTGAATACTTTCCGTTATGCCTGATTTACTTTCCCGAATCACAAAATCATTTTAGTTTGTGCTTCAATATAAACCGCCGCAAACACTTTTGCCGCAATGAGCATCGCTTCTTCATTAAAATCAAAATTCTCATGATGATGCGGATAGACGAGCGACTCTTCAGCCATTTTGGCACCGACAAAGAAGAACGCACCGGGCACTGCCTGCGTATAATAAGCAAAATCTTCAACCGGCATGACCGGCTGAATTTCCATTACGGCTTCTTCGCCAATCGCACTGCGGGCAGCTGTACGGACAATATCCGTCGCTTCCGGATGATTCCATAACGAATCATAGCCGCTTTCGATCATCACTTCTGCGCTGGCACCCATCGCAAGTGCTACATTTTCGGCAATCGCGGCCACTCGTTCACTTGCGAGCTTGCGGAGTTCAGGATTAAAAACGCGAATTGTTCCTTCTAGAACGGCTTCGCTTGGAATGACGTTATCCGCTTCGCCGGCATGGAATTTGCCGATGGTGACGACCAGTTCCTGCAGTGGATCGGTGTTGCGGCTGACAATCGATTGCAGTGCAATCATGATATGGCTCGCAGCCAAAATCGGATCCACGCCGAGATGAGGTTCCGCGCCGTGTGTTCCAGAACCGCGCACAACAATTTTAATCGTATCTTCTGAAGCCTGCAAAAAGCCGTCACGGACAAACACTTTGCCATGTTCCAAACTGCTTTGCACATGTGCCCCGTACACCAAATTAACGCCGTCGAGGCAGCCATCGGCAATCATCGCGCGGGAGCCGCCTGGAGGCGCTTCCTCTCCAAATTGGTGAATCAGTACGATTGTGCCCGGCAATTCGTCTTTTACAGCCGCCATGGCCTTGGCAAATCCGAGAAGGCCAGCCGTATGGCCATCATGTCCACACGCGTGCATGACACCAGGAACAGTCGATTTGTAAGCAACTTCTTTTTTATCATCAATTGGCAGTGCATCAAAATCAGCGCGAAAAGCAATTGTTCTACCGGGTTTGCCACCCCGTATATAGCCGACCACACCATTTCCGCCAACGCCGCGGCGCACTTCTACGCCCATTTCTTCTAGTTTATTAGCAATGAACTCTGGCGTTTCGACTTCTTGATGGGACAGCTCAGGATGCATGTGAAGATGGCGGCGCGTTTCGATCATTTCTTCGAAGAGGGAATCGATTTTATTTAAAAGCATTGTTTGCATGAATAAGCGGCTCCTTTATATAGAAAGTATATTAAATGCAATGTGAGTATAATTATACATAAAAACTTCGAAGAAATCATTTCAATAAAAAAACTCGCTGCCAGCTTTGGCAGCGAGTTTTAAATCACGTCTGTTTTTTCAATCATATTCAAGAATTGGCGGGTACGCGCCTCTTTCGGGTTGTCAAACACGTCTTCAGGGCGGCCGCGTTCAACAACTTTGCCACCGTCCATGAATAAGACTTCGTCTGCCACACCTTTGGCAAAACGCATTTCATGTGTCACGACGACCATCGTCATGCCTTCTGAGGCCAAGTCTTTCATTACCTGCAGCACTTCGCCGACAAGTTCCGGATCCAGTGCTGAAGTCGGTTCATCAAACAGCATCACTTTAGGTTCCAAAGCAAGCGCCCGTGCAATGCCGACGCGCTGCTGCTGTCCGCCCGACAACTGGAACGGGTAATAGTCCATCTTGTCGCCAAGCCCAACTTTTTCAAGCAATTGCTCGGCTTTTTTACGGGCCGATGCTTTGTCTTTCTTCTGGACAATGACCGGGCCTTCCATGACGTTCTCGAGCGCCGTCATGTGCGGGAACAAATTGTAATGCTGAAAAACCATGGCAGACTGCTTGCGGAAAGCCGTCACTTGTTTTTTGGAAAAAGGTTTTGAAAAGTCGGCAGTCTGGCCATCGATCGTCACCGAACCGGCAGTCGGCGTCTCTAAGATATTCAAGCATCTTAGAAACGTCGTTTTGCCGGATCCGGAAGGGCCGATGACGACCACGGCCTGTCCTTTTTGGACATCGAGGTCGATGCCTTTCAGCACTTCAAGCTCGCCGAATCTTTTGTGTAAATTTCGAATGGAAATCATAGCTCGCTCCTTACTGCAATTGTTGAATGCTCTTATTATCTGGATACATAGCGGTCAAATCGGTGTTCCAGTCTGTCTTGGCCGACCGACAACAAGAAGCAGACGACCCAGTAAATGAGGGCAGCTTGCCCATACAGCAATAGAAATTCATAGTTCGTTGCGGCAATTTGCTGCGCAATGCGGAACATTTCCGTAACAAGAATAAGCGATGCCAGTGAAGTATCTTTGACCAAACTGATAAACGTGTTTGAAAGGGGAGGGATGGACACGCGCGCCGCTTGCGGCAGGATAACGCGGCGAAGCGCCTGCGTATACGTCATGCCAATTGTATTGGCGGCTTCCCATTGGCCTTTCGGTATGGAAAGAATAGATGCCCGGATAACTTCAGAAGCATATGCCCCGACATTCAGGGAAAATCCGATGATTGCCGCCGGGAATGGATCAATGACTATCCCGGCCGTCGGCAACCCGTAAAATAAGATGAAAAGCTGGACTAACAACGGTGTCCCGCGGATGATGGAAACATAAACCCGGGCGATAATCTGAAAAATTTTAACGGTAGAGATTCGGGCTAGGGCAGTGATGACTGCCAAAATGAGCCCGAGTATAAAAGCGATAAGCGTTAAAGGTATTGTGTACTGAACCAACCCTTCCAATAATGGTCCCCAGGCTGATTGAGCAATGTCCATAAGCCGCTCCGTTCTGACTGGATCCGAAAAAATACTATTCAAGTACATTTTCGCCAAACCACTTGTTGGAGATTTCTTCGTACGTACCGTCTTCGATCATTTCAGCAAGTGCTGAGTTGACTTCTTCAACGATGGCGCCGCTGCCTTTTCTGAACAATAAACCACTTTGTGCTGCATCGTCAGCTTCGTCTACAACTTGGATGTTTGCGTCAGGACGCTGGTTCAAAAAGTCCAAGACAGTCAAACTATCGTTGACTGTTGCATCGACACGGCCAGAGTTAAGCAATTCGATCGCTTGGTTGAAGCCTTCAACGCCTTCGATTTCAGCTCCGAAAGAACGGGCAGTTTCTGCATAGTTGCTCGTTAAAGACTGGGCAGACAATTTGCCTTCCAAATCCTCAAAGCTCTGGATTTCTGTATTGTCTTTTCCTACTACTAGTACCGCTTTTGAAGTGATGTACGGATCTGAGAACTCATAACTTTCCTGGCGTTCAGGATTGATCCCGACTTGGTTCGCGACCATATCGAAGCGGCCTGCGTCAAGTCCGGCAAAGATAGCGTCCCATTGCGTTTCCAAAAATTCCACTTCAACGCCAAGGCGTTTTCCGACTTCACGGGCGATTTCCACGTCAAATCCAGTCAAATCACCGGAATCATCGTGGAAAGTGAAAGGAGGGTAGGTCCCTTCAGTACCGACAACCAATTTTCCTTCTTCTTGAACTTTCGCCAATACATCTTGTTCTGAACTGCCCGAACCTGTCGCTCCGTCTGTTGTCGGGTCTTCTTGTGGCGAACCTCCGCCGCAAGCAGCCAGCAAAACAACTGCACTTACCAGCAATAGTAATAATAAGCTGAATTTCTTCATTTTGATCTCCTCTATTTCCTATAGAATTTTTGTTAATAGACCGCTTCCCGTATTCCTTTGCTCCAAATTCATACTCCTATTTTTTATACCCTTTTTTAGTAGAAAGAAACGGTTAAACTAAGCAGAGTGGAATAGTAGGTTTAAAGGGTGGAAAACCCTATTAATAAGACAAAAAAGAGCCCATAAACACTTGGCTTTTAGGGCTGTTTTATTATAGCACCCCTTATTCGCCAGCTCAATTAAATAGTTTGAAATTAGTATATTAGCTAAAAACAGCCTTTTGTTCTTCAAAGTACAACTATCTGAATCACAAAAGTCGTTGTGTTTTTAAAAAGAACAATTTATAATGACATCATAGTAAATGGCGTGAAATCAGCAATTATCTCAATATGAGTGTATTTTTACAGAGGACAATTGTTTTCTTATTCGGAAGGGGTTTGAATGATGAAGCGTATTATGATCACAGGGGCATTAGGGCAGATCGGCTCTGAACTGGTTGGGAAATTACAAGGGATATATGGAGTCGACAATGTCTTGGCAACCGATATCCGGCCGGCATCGTTAGAAAACGGACCGTTCCAATTGCTTGATGTAACGGATGCTCAACGGATGTACGACTTAGCGAAAGATTTTAAAGCAGATACGATGATGCATATGGCGGCCTTGCTGTCAGCGACAGCAGAAGAAAAACCATTGCTTGCTTGGAATTTGAATATGGGGGGATTGGTGAATGCGCTTGAAGCCTCCCGTGAACTCGGCATGCAATTTTTCACGCCTAGCTCAATCGGCGCTTTCGGCCCGTCAACTCCAAAAGTTAATACCCCGCAAGATACGTTGCAGCGCCCGACAACAATGTATGGCGTCAACAAAGTGGCCGGCGAGCTATTGTGCGATTATTATTTCCACAAATTCGGCGTCGATACGCGCGGCTTACGCTTCCCCGGATTGATTTCGCATGTAGCGCAGCCAGGCGGCGGCACGACAGATTACGCAGTGGATATTTATTATAAGGCAATTGAAAAACAGGCGTACACATCATATATCGCAAATGGAACTTACATGGACATGATGTATATGCCGGATGCATTGCAGTCAATTGTCGATTTGATGGAAGCGGACGCTTCCCGCTTAGAACACCGCAACTCTTTCAATGTCACAGCGATGAGTTTTGAACCAGAAGAAATTGCGGCATCAATACGCAAGCACATTCCAGAGTTTAAAATTTCATATGAGGTAGATCCAGTTCGCCAAGCAATTGCTGATAGCTGGCCGGATAGTATCGATGCTTCTGCGGCTGAACAAGAATGGGGCTTTAAAGCCCAATATGATTTGGATGCCATGACAGTGGACATGCTGGAAAAGTTGAAAATTAAATTACAGAATGTATAAAAAGAACCCTGCGCAAATTTTGCGCAGGGTTCTTTTTTTAAAACAATAAGTGGGCGATGCCGACAACAATCGGCAAAGCGATGATAGTGCGGAGCAGGAAAATAACGATCAAGTCAAGGATGCCCACAGGTATTCTTGATCCCAGGAGCAATCCGCCAACTTCAGACATGTAGATCAACTGCGTAACAGACATTGTTGCTACGACAAAACGCGTCATTTCAGATTCGATGTCTGCCGCAAGGATTGCCGGCAAGAACATATCGGCAAAACCGACGACCATGAGTTGTGCAGCTTCTGCTGCTTCCGGAACGCCTAGCAAGTTCAAGTAAGGCACAAATGGGGCACCTAATATTGCAAATACGGATGTATACTCTGCTAAAATCAATGCGACCGTACCGAAAGCCATAACGACTGGCGCCACACCAATCCACATATCCAATACATTTTTAAAGCCGTCTTTGAAAAACTCACCAATTGAACGGTTTTTTTCTGCTGTTTCCAATCCGCTTTCAAGCCCGTGGGAAAAGACGTTATATCCTTCCGGAACCGCTTCTGATTTTGTATCCTGTTGTTTGCCATTCATGAACGTTGTCGGCTTTTTGGCTAACGGATAAATTCGCGGCATGATAAGAGCAAGCACAATTCCAGCTAAAATGACCGTACCATAATACGGCAAGAAGTATTGGGCAAGCCCGACTTCCTGGATAACGACGATTGCGAACGTAATTGAAACAACAGAAAAAGTTGTTCCGATAATAGCAGCTTCTCGTTGCGTGTATTTGTTTTGAATGTATTGGGTATTTGTCAACAACACACCGATGGTCCCGTCTCCTACCCAAGACGCGAGCGCGTCAACAGAAGACCGGCCAGGCAGGCGGAATAACGGGCGCATGACTTTCACCATCATAGTCCCGAAAAACTCCAGTAGTCCAAAGTTCATCAAGAGCGGCAATAATAAACCGGCAAACAAGAAGATGGTGAAGAGGAAGGCAAGAAGCCCACCAGCTGACAATAAAAGTCCGCCTGTATTTTCACTCCAAATAGCCTCAGGGCCGAATTGGAACATGACCATGATGGCAAAAATTGCTCCAAGGATACGGACGATGGTCCAAAACAAATTGACATTGAACAATTTATCAAGGAACGAAACGTGATGTTTTTCATTAACTTTCCTTGTGATAAATACAAGTGAGCCAAGCGCTGCAATGATCATAATAGCCATCATGATCCAAGGGGCATAGGCTTCAATTTCGCTGGCCAGTAAATTCGCCAGCAAGGCAACTGTCACGACCCAGCCATCTGCAGTTGGCACGGGCACGATAAACAACAGAATGCCTAATAGTGAAGGAATTAAAAATAATAGCCATGTTGATAGTGGATACTTTTTCACGAATGATTCCCCTTTTCCAATGAAATAAAAATGTAACTCTTCAGAGTATACATGATTTTCTTGATGAAAGCGCATACTTTTAACGGTGTAATTACAATATTAATATAAAAAACGCGGTTTTCGGATAGAAAACCGCGTTTTTTATTAAAATGTTTCCTCAAAATCTTCGTCCCAGCGATAATTGTAAAAGCGTTCACGAGTCAGCCAGTTTTCGGTGTCCATATCGCCTTGTGCCAGTTTATGCTCCATTTCTTCAAGCATCCAAGCAGTTTGGGAAATATGGGCTTTCATCGCCCCCATTTTCTGGTCGCGAACAGCGCTCATATCATGGATTATGTCGGGTTCCCCAAGCACTTCAAGTGTATTGTTCGCAAAAGCGACGCAGTGGAGTTTCGGGCGGTTTTCCATGCGGCGTACGGCTCTGACGACAGCGCGGGCAGTCGCTTCGTGGTCCGGGTGAACAGACAGATTTGGATAAAACGTGATAATCAGTGAAGGATTCAACTCGGTAATCAAATCGGTCATCATGCCGACCATTTTTTCGTCGTCTTCAAATTCGACTGTTTTATCCCGGAGCCCCATCATGCGTAAATCAGTCAGTCCCATAGCGTCAGCGGACGCTTGCAATTCTTTTTTCCGGATTTCCGGCAAGGATTCCCGCGTCGCAAATGGCGGATTTCCGAGGTTTCGCCCCATCTCACCGAGCGTGAGACAAGCATATGTAACCGGAGTTCCTTGTTTAATATATGTTGATATTGTTCCCGATACTCCAAACGCTTCATCGTCCGGGTGAGGGAAGACAACAAGTACGTGCCGTTCTTCTGGAAGTGCCATGTTTCGTTCCTCCTTAATAACTGAACGGTGTTTCGCTAATTTCAAGCGCCACCGCCAATTTCCCTGATCCGTCATGTCCAGCAAGCAGCAATCTGCCATGTTCGTCCATTTCATAATGAGTGATGCCTTGTGCATAGACCCAGCCATGCGGCAGTTTCAAGCCAACACGGTGCGGGCTTTCGCCAACCACTTTGCCAAGTTCGTAATTGATCACGACATTGCGGATAAATGCGCCTGCATTAAAAAAACCTTCGTTAAAATGGGTGGCATAAGACCCGTTAGTTGTTTCAAGATGTAAATACACATCTTTTCCTGCAAAAGCATCCAGCTGAACTTGCAACTTTTTTACTTCGACTAATTCCATAATGCTCCTCCTCAACAATACTTCTTTTTTTAGTATAGGCAAAAGTTGAAAAGAAAGCGAAAACGATGCTTTACGGGAAAACTAACAATGTTAAGATTAAATAGAATATTTTAACAAAAGGAGCCGGGTATGAAACTACTATTGAAGTTTATTTTTTCTATTATTGGTATCCTCCTTGTCAGCGGCCTGCCGATTTTATTGTCTGGGCTATTGGGTGGAGAGTTGCAGCTGGCCGAGTATTTCAGGACTATCAGCGCGGTGCTGGAAAGTATGTGGCCAGTGCAGGATATTTCTGTCTTCAACTACCGCATACAAAAAGAAATGCCGGTATTTCCTAACATTCTTGAATACATAAGCTATTCCCTTCAAATCCTGTTTTTGGCACTCGGCGCGGCGGTTTTCTTTGCGCTAACTTTTACAGTGCTGACCATGCTGTTAGGAGAACGGGCTAGGGATCGAGTGAAAATGGTGCTGTATTTCTTGGAATCGCTTCCGGATTTGCTGATCATCATGCTGGCGCAATTAGCGGTTATTTTTTTCTTAGAACAGACAGGCATCCTTATATCGAGTATTGCGGTAACAGGGGCTAATCGGATTTACTGGCTTCCGGTTTCATGCCTGGCATTGTTGCCGATGATTCAACTGTACCGGCTATGTATGCTGACGTTTCAGGAAGAAGAGCGCCAAATGTACGTAGAGCTTGCGCGCTCGCTCGGATTTTCAAAAACGTTCATCATTCTGGTTCATATGTTTCGCAATGCGGTTATCAGTGTATTTTTTCAATCTAAGAAAACGGTCTGGTTCATGCTTTCAAATCTTTTTGTCCTTGAACTAATGTTCAATTTGCCAGGAATTATGCTGTTTTTACGCGATAATATGATGCCGCAAATATTTATCTTAACGATCTTCAGTTTTTTCTTGCCGATATTTTTCTTGTATAGCATTGGCGAATGGTTTTTTCTTCGCCGTCTTCGTGGAAAGGAAGTGCTGTAAATGTGGAAACAGCCTTATTTTGTCATCGGTTTTGCCATTCTGGCATTTTTTCTCATTGGCAGCTTTGCTTACGAATGGTTTTGGGGAAATGTGCCAAGGCAAGTCCGTTTTATCATGGAAAATGGGCGTGCAGTAGAAGGGGCGCCAATTTCGCCTCAATGGGCCTATCCGTTTGGCACGGATCAATTTGGATTCGATATGCTCGGCAAGTTGATGATCGGCGCTAAATATACGATCATAGCGGCACTGGCTGTAGCAGCGCTGCGCATGCTGATTGCCGTTCCGCTTGGCTATATGCTCGGGACATATTTACAGCGCCACCGCTCTTGGGTCAGCGGGCTGGCAGACTCTCTTCATTATATCCCGTTAACGGTTTTCGCTTCGTTTCTTTTAACGCCAGTCCTGTGGATGCCAGAAGGCGGGTTTACTAATACCATTTGGGAACGCATCGCCATTCAAGTAGTGGTCATGGCGCTCCTCACCGTACCGATTGTCGCCGTCCTAGTCGGAAGTGAAGCGGCTATCCTGTATCAAAAAGAATATATTGAAGCCTCCCGGATCCTTGGGGCAAGCCGGCTCCGTATTATTCGAAAACACCTTATTCCACACATGCGTGAGAAGCTTGCAGTGTTATACGGCCAGCAAGTGATGGAGACTTTCATCGTCCTGGCCCATCTTGGGCTTCTCAATTTATTCCTGGGGGGCACAAAGGTCAGCCGTGATCCGATGTTTGGTGATCCGCCGATGTCGATTTCTTTTGAATGGTCCGGTTTGTTCGGTTCATCGTTCCGCTACCTGCACGGCGCTCCGTGGATGCCGCTGTCGCCTGTCCTCTTTATCGCGCTTTCGATTTTAGCCGTTTCGTTCATGATGGAAGGCTACCTGCGTTCGAAAAATCCGAAAGTGAAAAAACGGAGCTTAAGTGCGAAAAAAGAAGAAGTGGTCAATTGGAACCGCAGCCAACTCCGTGAAAAAATGGTCCAAGTTAAGGATCTCCATGATATGTAAAGTTTGATGATAAACCGAAAGGACAGATGGAAATGGTTGAAATCAAGAACATGCAGCATTGTACAGTTGAAGAAAAAGTGCAGGCTTGGAATACAGGATTTGAAGGGTATTATTTCGACATGACTACTACGCCGGATGCATTTGAAAAAAGAGGCGAAGCAGAGGGGTTATCGGACAAGTTATCAGTCGTAGCTTTTGAAGACGGCACACCAGTGGGGTTGGTGCGAAACGGCGTCCGGGAATGGCAGGGGAAAAAAGTAGCGTGGAACGGCGGTACAGGGGTGGCGCCAAGCGTGCGCGGGAAAGGTATCGGCAAGAAGCTGATGGAAGCAGCGCTCGATATCCTTCAATCCGAAGGCGTCCATGCCGCAACACTTGAAGCGGTCAAAGAAAACAAGCAAGCGATTGAGTTTTACAAACGGATGGGCTATAGCATAGTGGACGAAGTGCATTTTATGCAATTGAAAGGAAAAGTGAAAAATATTCAATTTTCTTCTGCCGGCGATAAAATCAGTTTATCAGCGGCAACTCCTGAAGACGCCGGTCAGCTATCATTTTATAGAGGCGATTTCACTTGGCAAACTCAGTGGGAAAGCGTAAAAGATGGAGAAGCAGTCTTTGCAGCAGACAAAACCGGCAAGGCCATTGGATACGCATATTTCCGCAAAACAATGGACCATGAAGGGAAGCATGCTTCTACGGTGTTATACCAGTGTGAAGTGGCACCAGACTCTGAAGGCAGAAAGGCAATTGCGGAACAACTCATTTTAGCTGTATTTGATCAATTTTCAGGAAATATAAATCGAATAGCAGTGAACGTGCCAGTTGAGGGAAATAAATTGACGCACGAAGCGCTTGAAGAATTCGGGTTTATTATTACTGCTGCGCAAGTGTTTATGAAGAAAGAGCTATAAAAAAGGAGGCCGCAATTGCGGCCTCCTTTTTGGCAGAGATTAAACTTCATTTATTTCAACTTCAGGTTTTTCGAATTTATTGGCGGCGCCGTGCATAACCGGGCCGACGTATTCGTTCAGCTTCCAGCCATGCTGGATGGCAGCGGAAACGAATGTTTTGGCATCAAGTACAGCGTCTTTTACGGGTTTGCCGTTCGCTAAGTTCGCGGTAATTGCAGCGGCAAATGTGCAGCCGGCGCCGTGGTTATAAGTTGTATCTGTTTTTTCGGAAGTCAGCAAATAATGTGTTGTGCCGTCAAACAGCAAATCAGCAGCTTTTTCGTGTTTCAACTGTTTGCCGCCTTTGATAACAACGTATTGTGCGCCATGTGCATGGATTTTTTCCGCTGCTGCTTTCAAATCTTCGACGGTTTGAAGCGTACCTAAACCAGAGAGCTGGCCAGCTTCGACCAAATTCGGTGTCACCACTTTAGCAACCGGCAATAAATGGGTGATCATGGCATCGACGTTTTCAGGAAACAATACTTCGTCTTCGCCTTTACACGCCATAACGGGATCGATGACGACATCTTCTAAACCGGATTTTTTGATCGCTTTTCCGGCCATTTCTATAATATCGACAGTCGGCAACATACCTGTTTTTAAAGCGTCAACACCTGTAGAAAATGCAGTTTCAAGCTGCGCGTGAAGCGTTTCAACCGGAATTGGATGGATGCCGTGGCTCCAGCCGTTATTTGGATCCATGGTGACGATGACGGTCAAGGCATTCATGCCGTATGTCCCATGCTCTTGAAACGTTTTCAAGTCCGCTTGAATACCGGCTCCGCCGGATGTATCTGAACCTGCGATTGTTAATGTCTTCTTAAGTGTCATCGGTCAAACTCCTTTAAAGAAATTGATTTTATAGTTTTATTTTATCAAAAACCACAGCATTTACAATGAATCGGTCTTTTGTGGAGTAAGCAGAATCGCAGCAGTTACAGTGCTCAGCGCAAAGAATGCCAGGATGAATAATGCGACGATCCAATTGCCGCTTCTGAAAAGACCTATCGCGATGATAAATGTTAGAATGGATACAGTAGTTAAGAAAAAAGCCAGGCACCCGATGCCGGCCCGTTTTGCACCTTCTGGAGCGCTGGAACCATTCGCTGCAGAAATTGTTTTTATTTTTTCTCGCCAATCAGCCATCATTATCGCCCCTTTTGCTTATCCTATCACGGGGCAATGATGAAATGAATAGAAAGAGGGATGTCGCGTGGCAAAAGATCCGAAGTTGACGGAAATCGAGCGTTTATTGAACGAAGTGAAAGGAAAAGGAGAAACAAAAGAGTCTGGATTCTGGCGGACAACCAAAGTCATGATGGGCGTCTTCCGGAATTCGTTTTTTGTGCTCATCACGGCTTTGCTTTTATTGCTGGTCGCGCTGCCGCTTGGCACTTGGTGGATGATTCAAGGTTCTACCGCGACAGAAAGCAAAGGCGCGTTCTTGGAGCGGATTCAGGATCTGAATGAATTATCGACAGCGGAAGCTTATTCGAAAGTGATCATCGAGCGGCAGGATAATGCGTTATTCGGCAAAGAAATTGGCTTGGATCTGCCAGGGACAAAGCGCCAATTGCTGGTTGTAATTCCTGGGTCGGTTCGTGCAGGCATTGATTTTTCGGAAGTCGCCGAAGAAGACATCGTGCTTGATGAAGAAGCCAAGACTGCGACGTTGACATTGCCGCCAGCAAAAATTCTGGGAGGGCCCGAATTGTTCATGGACCAAGTAGAAGTGTATTCGTACGAAGGGCTTCTACGTGGAGATACCGATATTTCGGAAGCCTATGAGCTTGCGGAAGAAGCGAAAAAGTTGATGGTTGAAGAAACAACTGGCCAAGGGGTACTAGAGACGGCGGAAGCTAATGCGGCCCGGTCTGTCCAAGAAATGTTCAATCTGGTCGATTATGATGTGAAAGTTCAATTCGAAGATTAAGGAGTGGGGTTTATGGGGAAGCAGATTTTTCAAAATGATTGGCAGGAAGTACTGGGAGAAGAATTTGATAAACCTTATTACTTGAAGCTGCGGGAATTCTTGAAAGATGAGTATGCAAGCGAGACCATTTATCCCGCTAAGGAAAACATTTGGTCAGCGTTCGAGCATACCTCTTACAAAGATGTTAAAGTCGTTATTTTGGGGCAAGACCCGTATCATGGCCCAAATCAGGCGCATGGTTTGAGCTTTTCGGTCCAGCCGGGAGTTCCGCATCCGCCTAGCTTGCGCAATATGCTAAAAGAGCTGGAGGAAGACCTCGGCTGCAAAAAGCCGAAAGACGGCACACTGACAAAGTGGGCTGACCAAGGCGTCATGATGCTCAATACGGTACTGACGGTCCGGGCAGGACAGGCGAATTCCCACCGCAATCAAGGCTGGGAAACATTCACGGATGAAGTGATCCGCAAATTGTCGGACCGGGAAGAACCGGTCATCTTTGTGTTATGGGGCAAACCGGCCCAAAAGAAAAAGCCGCTCATCAACCTGGAACGCCACGATGTGGTTGAAGCGCCGCATCCAAGTCCGCTCAGTGCCAGCCGCGGATTTTTTGGCAGCCGGCCGTATTCAAAAGTGAACGAAATGTTACAAAAGCGCGGCCGGCAACCGATTGATTTCTGCCTTGCCTAATGCGCTTTCAACAAGGCGTGTTAAAATAAAGAGAAACTTTGCGGAGTAATGGCCCATTTGTTGAAGTGCGAGACCACTAAAACAGAGGGATAAGAGCAGAAACGAAAGGGGGATTTACGATGGCTGTCGCACCTGAACGTATTTTGAGTGAAATTGAAAAATACGCCAGCCGAGCGCGGACTGAAAATCCGGCAAAAATGCGCGAATCTGTTGCTGCCATTCGGGCTTTATGCAATTTAATATTGGACGAAGACGGAAACGCACAGGACCAAAAGCCGCGTGCCATGCCGCTCGCGTCCCCGGCGTCAAAGCCACAAATTATGTTGGGCGAAAACAAATTGAAAGAAGAAGACGCCAACGGAGATTCATTGTTTGATTTTTAAGCGGAAAGAGGAGAAATCATGAAGTTTTTCTTGATTGCCGGAGCGGTCAACGCATTGTTGTCTGTCGCATTCGGTGCATTTGGCGCGCATATGCTAGAAGGGCGCGTCGCGGATAAATATATTGCCACTTGGCAAACAGCAGTGCAGTATCAAATGTTCCATTCAATTGGCTTGATGATCGTAGCAATATTGATGAGCTCCACGTTTATTGGACAGGTAAGCTCACTCAACTGGGCTGGTTATTTGATGCTTGCGGGCATCGTCATTTTCTCAGGCAGCTTGTATGTCTTAAGCTTATCAGGCATCAGTATTTTAGGCGCTATTACGCCAATCGGCGGCGTCGCATTCATCGCCGGCTGGATCATGCTGATTATTGCTGCTGCAAAAGCGTTATAGGAGATTAGGGAAAGCAGTTCGCTACGGGCGAGCTGCTTTTTTATGGGGAATTTTGGAGAACGCATGTAGGAATGTGAGAATTTCATATAAAAAATCTGGTAAGTCATGTAGAAGCTTCAAGAGTTCATGTATATAGATCGATTGTACATGTAAGAGTCGGAAAACTTCATGAAGTAAACTATGGAAAAAGTACTTGGAGTAGATAAAACATTCATTATAGAGAGCTTGAATTTATAGTTGGAAAGCTATTTTTAAGAATTTTATGTAAAAAGCGAAAAAGTTCATGAAGAACACTTTTTTCGTCATGCAGAAGGCTCAAAAGTTCATGTTAAAATTGAAATACTTCATGAAGAAAACTATGGTAGCGGCATTAAATGAAAAGCAGCCCATGGGCTGCTTTTTCAACTTAATAATTTTTTTAACTTCTCCGGATCATCGACTTTCAATGCAATTTTTGAGACGCTTTTTTTCATGCCGTACAGTAGAATCGCGGTTTGCGGTGTTTTGAAATGGATGACCACTTGTGGATCCGCTTCTTCAATATCCTTTGCAACAAAAGAAAGTGTGTCTTTTTCCGCTTTTTCTCCCCAACTAATTTTATCGATTGCTTCGATAGGCACGGCAATGCGCTTTGCTAAGCCTAACGCCACGTAAATCTTTCCGTTTTGTACTTGGAGCGGATTCAGCCGGATCGCCTGGATTTCCGCAATACAATAGACAACAGTGTAAACGTTCAATACCAATAGAACAATGGAAAGGATAAACGATTTATCGTGCAGCCACCAGTGCAGCCCTATGGTTTCAATGACAATGACATGGATCAGCATGATATAAAACGCGATAGCGCTGGTATTTTTGTGCAAGCTTATACTGTCTGCACTTTCAGGGGCCGCTTTTTTCCATGTGCAAAATGCGTAATAAAACATGAGCGCCTCCGATATGACGAGCGTTACAAGAGGATTGGATTTGATGCGCTCCTGTACCGCTGGAAGCACCGAAAATAATGGACTTTCGTTCTGGCGCTTGATTGATCGGTAAATGGCGGGGGCATGGTAGAACACCAGCCCAAGCAAGGCGATTTCAGCAAATAAAACCAGCGCCTCAAAAGCGATGCCGATGTAGAACATAAAGGTGAAGGGTTCGAAGTAGAGTTCTGGGATGAGGAATCTGGCGATGATGAACCCGGTGGCAATAAAGCCGATAAACTGTTTGGTGGACAAGCGGAATGCCGCGAGCATCAATAGCGGCGAAACAACGGCTAAATCGACAAGGGAGCCGGCGACCAGCCAAAACGTTTCATCTGGAATTACGGAATCAGAAAGAGGAGATCGGTACAACAGGAAATTGCTGCTCAGTACGAGCAGAAGTAAGGCAAAAGCCCATTTCGCATAATTTGTTTGGCGCATTGCTAACATACGAACACCCCGTTTTCTTTTAGTATAACTCAAGAAATGTCAGAATTTAGTTTTAAATTATGACGGAAAATGGACATTAAGGTGCGGAAAAGCGCTGTTAAGGTACGGAAAAATGCTGTTGAGGTGCGAAACTATAAGCGGGAGGTGCGTTCGTGTTCAAAAATAATAAAAAAGCCGCCCATGGGCGGCTTTAAATCCTTATACTTCCAAAAATTTAACCAAGCGGTCTGCGTCTAAACGCGTACCGACATAGAACGAACCGAATTCAGCATATCGGGCGCTGACTTCATCAAAGCGCATTTCGTAGACCAATTTCTTGAATTGAAGAACGTCATCCGCGAAAAGCGTCACGCCCCATTCATAGTCGTCAAAGCCGACGGAACCGGAAATGATTTGTTTTACTTTGCCTGCGTAGCTGCGGCCGATTTTACCGTGGCTCAGCATCAATTCTTTGCGCGCATCCATCGGCAACATGTACCAGTTGTCATCGCCTTGGCGGCGTTTGTCCATCGGGTAGAAGCAAATATATTGCGAACGTTGAAGTTCAGGATACAAGCGTGCACGTACATGCGGGTTTTGGTATGGATCTTCGTCTGATTTTCCAGCCAGGTAGTTGGAAAGTTCAACGACAGAAACGTACGAGTAAGTCGGCACAGTATACGCGATCAATGTCAGTTTGTTGTATTCCGTTTCAAGCTCGCGAAGCTCATCCATCGTTTCACGCAAAAGCATCAACATCAAATCAGCTTTTTGACCGACGATGGAGTATAGCGCGTGCGCTCCGGTTTTATTTTCGTCTGCTGCGTTTACTTTTTGAATAAACGCCTGGTACTCGTCGATTGCGAACTGGCGCTCTTCGTCCGACAACATTTTCCATGAAACCCAGTCCATCGACCGGAAATCATGAAGGACGTACCAGCCGTCTAATGTAATAGCTGCTTCATTCATTTATCAAACACTCCTTTTAGTCTTGCTCTCACAAAAATAGTTTATCACAACACCCATTTAACTTCCTGCAAAAGAAATGGCTGTCACCAATTCGTCATGGCCTGGACGCCTTTTCAGCGGGGCGTGAGTCGGGTAAACTAAGAGGAAGCTATTCGGGAAGAGGAGAAATTGTTATGCCGTTATTTTCAGAAGAAACCAAGTGGCGCTTTTGGGACCAGTCCTTGAGCGCGAAAAATCGGTCTGCATTGGAGTCGTTTGCTGCGGATGATACTTTATGCGAGCTGGTCGGGTCAGGCAAGAGCCTGCCGACCGTCCGTACGTGGGTCCATGACAATACAGTCGTGCTCGGCATTCAAGACCACCGATTGCCGCACGTTGAAGCGGGTATGGAGCTATTGAAATCGCGCGGATTTACGCCGATTGTCCGCAATTCCGGCGGGTTGGCCGTCGTGCTGGATGCCGGAGTCCTGAACATTTCGCTCGTCATGTCGGAAAAGGAAAGCGCCATTGATATTTCGTCAGGATATGATATGATGCTCGAATTGATTCAGAACTTATTTCCAGATGCGCCGATCGAAGCCTACGAAATCGTCGGCTCATACTGCCCTGGTTCTTACGATCTGAGCATCGGGGGCAAAAAGTTCGCAGGCATTTCCCAGCGCCGCATCCGCCGAGGCGTTGCGGTTCAAATCTACTTGTGCGTCGAAGGCAGCGGGGCTGAGCGTGCGGAATTGATCCGCGGCTTTTACGAAGCGGGCCTTGCGGGAGAAGAAACGAAATTCACATACCCGGTGATTCAACCGGAAGTGATGGCGTCGCTCAGCGAGCTGTTGGGAAGAACCATCACTGTGCCTGAAGTGGTGCTCGATTTATACGGCATGCTTGGCATGCCGGCTCCGCAGCCGCTTCTTCCGGAAGAAATGGAGCTCTATGGGTTTTATTTGGACCGGGTAGTGGAACGGAATAAGAAAATGCTACCAGCGCCTCTTGAATGACAAATTGAGGCTAAGGTAAAATAACAGTCAATAGAACAAATTGGAGGTGTGCCATGAGCTATGCTGCGCAAAAGTTAGCAGAAGAAAAAGTATTCAAAGATCCGGTTCATCGGTACATCCATGTACGTGACCAAGTGATTTGGGATTTGATCAATTCGCGTGAAGTGCAGCGCCTTCGCCGAATCAAACAATTAGGGACTTCTTATCTAGTATTTCACGGAGCGGAGCATAGCCGCTTTAACCACTCGCTCGGCGTTTACGAGATTGTCCGCCGAATCGTCGATGATATTTTCCATGAGCGCCCGGCATGGGACGAGAGCGAACGCCTTGTTGTCTTGTGTGCGGCGCTTCTTCATGACCTTGGCCATGGACCCTTTTCACATTCGTTTGAGAAAGTGTTCCACGTCGACCATGAAGAGTTCACACGGGAAATTTTGCTTGGCGACACGGAAGTCAACGGAATTCTATTAAAGGTTGCGGCCGACTTTCCAAAAAAAGTGGCCGAAGTGATAGCGAAAACCTATCCGAACAAGCAAGTCGTCTCGCTGATTTCAAGCCAGATTGATGCGGACCGCATGGACTATCTTCAACGCGATGCATACTATACAGGCGTTTCTTACGGGCATTTTGATATGGAACGCATCTTGCGTGTCATGCGTCCTGTGGAAGACCAGGTGGTCATCAAATCGAGCGGGATGCACGCAGTCGAGGACTATATCATGAGCCGCTATCAAATGTATTGGCAAGTGTATTTCCATCCGGTTGCCCGGAGCGCAGAAGTTATTTTGCGGAAGATTTTGCAACGGGCCAAGGAATTGAGCGAATCCGGATATAAATTTGAGCAGCCGCCGACTCACTTTATGGCGTTTTTTAATAGAAGCTTCAACTTGAAGGATTATTTGGCGCTCGATGAAGGGGTATTGATGACGTATTTCCAGTTGTGGATGACCGAACGAGATCCGATTTTATCCGACCTGAGCGACCGTTTTGTCAACCGCCGCCTGTTTCAGTATGTCGACTTTGATCCTGGGAAGGACTATCGGAAGCTCGGGGAACTTTCCCAGCTGTTCAGAAAAGCAGGAATCGATCCTGATTATTATTTGATAGATGATTCGACATCCGATTTGCCATATGATTTTTACCGTCCAGGCGAGGAAGAAGAGCGCCTGCCGATCCATCTGCTCATGCCAACCAACGAAATCAAAGAATTGTCACGGTCTTCACAAATCGTTGATGCCATTTCAGGCAAACGGCGAACCGATTATAAATTGTATTTTCCTGCAGAACTGTTGATTGATGGCAAGAAAAAAGCCGTCAAACAGCAAATCCTGCAAATGCTTCGAGAAGGAGGAGTATAATTGCTCCAGGAACACGCGAAAATAGTGGATTTTATTTCATTGGCGGAAGGGGTCACCGGCCGCAAAAAATTACAGAAGATGATTTACATACTGAAAAAAATGGGTGTGCCATTTCAGGAAAAATATGAATTTCATATTTATGGACCGTATTCGGAAGAACTGACAGCTCGCATCGAGGAATTATGCGATATGGGATTTCTATCAGAAAAGCTTGAAGATAAAGGTTCATATGTGCAATACAATTATAGCGTGACTGCAGAAGGAGTAGAGTTCCGCGACGCGCTCGGCAAATCAGTGCTTGCCAATTCGCTTCAAGCCACAAAGCTCAACGAAAAAAGCAGCCGCTTTTTGGAACTGACCGCGACGCTTTTGTATTTCGATCATTTGGAGCGCTCAGAACAAATTGAGAAACTGCACATAGTCAAAGGCAAGCTGAACTTCACAGAAGAAGAAATCAGCCAAGCGTTCGAATTCATTGAAGAACTAGCTGTGTTGATGTAAATGAAAAAAACTCCCGCTAGCGGGAGTTTTGTTTTCTAATGTGTTTTATTGATCAGAGAAAAGCTTTCCTTTTGTACCGTAGTCGGTTTTTTTCATGTCCTCGATAAAGACGACAACATTTTCAACCGGTGCGCCAGTTGTTTCAGAAACGGCTTCTGTCACTTTTTCAACAAGCGCTCGTTTTTGGTCTTCTGTGCGCCCTTCGAGCATTTTAACAGTCACATATGGCATAATGGATACAGCTCCTTTTCTTGAGATTACCACCATCATAGCAGAACGGAGGATTGTAAACATGCCAAATGAAGAAAAACCAAAACAAAAACTGGGCTTTACTATTATAAAAGACGATCCGACTGATGGACATAAGGGCTATGGCATTGGCTCATTATCGCTGGAAAACGTTTCTCCAGTCATCATCGATGTGGAAGAAGGAACGGCTGTCGTCGATATCGGGGCCATGCACGCAAGAAGCGAAGTCGAGCGCGGCATCAAGTTCACCACCAACCGGGAGGATTCGGCAGGCGGAAAAGATTACTGGCTAGTATGGGTCACCATCGATTTCAATCCGCAAGGACCCTATTATGCAGGCGTAGCTGCTTGCGAAATGGTCGTCAACCGGGAAAAACGCCGCGGCTATAAAATCTTGGCTGACCATGTTAACCGCATGGACAAATCCATGAAGCGCAAAATTCTTGTCGACCACATGGATGCACCGTCAAAAAAAGTGCTGCATGACTACCTGAAAAGCCACAATGAAGAGATGTGGAACCGCAGTGCAGAGCAGCTTCATGCGGATTTAAACGCGTAGAACCAGTATAAAAATGAACAGTTTGTGACAGTTGGAAATACCTTCATTAGCGGTTGAAGTTGCTAAAGAAACGCAGTACACTAGACGTACAGCTTTTAAATATAAAGCTAGGACACCTGTAATGCGAGCAGGTGATGTGAGCCATTGCGTCAACCCAAGCCAATGCCTCATGTTTCTTGCTCCGCACAATCAGGACCAAAAAGGTTTTCTGTGAAGGGAAAGGTTTCCCTGTACAGGAAACCTTTTTGTTTTGGGAATATTGTTTAGTGTATTGGGTAAAGAAGCATGTAGAAAAAATTATTGCACTTTCTTTGAAAACACTTATACTTTTAAAAGTATGCAAAAAAATACTTTACTTAGATAAAATATATTCTGGACGATAAAGGAGTTTGATTATAAATGGCAGGATTTTGGTACACAGAAAAGCAGACGGAAAATTTCGGGATCACGATGAAGATCAACAAAACGCTTCATACGGAACAAACGGATTTTCAATTCCTTGAAATGGCTGAAACAGCTGAATGGGGCAATATGCTTTTCCTTGACGGCATGGTCATGACATCTGAAAAAGACGAATTTGTTTATCACGAAATGGTAGCGCACGTACCGTTGTTCACTCATCCAAAGCCAGAGAACGTTCTGGTTGTTGGCGGCGGCGACGGCGGGGTAATCCGTGAAGTGCTGAAGCACCCATCTGTGAAAAAAGCGACGCTTGTCGACATTGACGGCAAAGTGATCGAGTACTCGAAGAAATTCTTGCCATCGATTGCTTCAGGGCTTGAAGATGCACGCGTTGAAGTGATTGTCGGAGACGGTTTCATGCACATCGCTGAATCCGAAAACAAATACGATGTCATCATGGTGGATTCAACTGAACCGGTTGGCCCTGCAGTAAACTTGTTCACAAAAGGCTTCTATGCTGGAATTTCAAAAGCGTTGAAAGAAGACGGCATTTTTGTCGCTCAATCAGATAACCCGTGGTTTAAAGCGGATTTGATCGAGCAAGTGCAAAAAGACGTGAAGACAATCTTCCCGATTACAAAATTGTACTTGGCGAACATCCCGACTTACCCATCAGGGCTTTGGGCATTCACAATCGGCTCGAAAAAATACGATCCATTGGCTGTGCCGGCTGAGCGTTTCCATGAGATCGAAACGAAATACTACACGAAAGAATTGCACAGCGCGGCATTCGTGCTTCCAAAATTCGTAAAAGATTTGGCAGGCGAATAAAAGATGAGATTCGATGAGACGTATTCTGGAAAAGTATTTATCAAAAGCCACCCGAACTACGAAGAATCCAAGGCGGTCCTTTATGGCATGCCGATGGACTGGACAGTGAGCTACCGTCCAGGTTCGCGCTTCGGCCCGAACAAAATCCGCGAAGTATCGATCGGTCTTGAAGAGTACAGCGCGTACTTGGACCGCGAGCTTGAAGACGTGAAATTTTTCGATGCAGGCGACATTCCGCTGCCATTCGGCAATCCGGAAAAAAGCCTGCTGGAAATCGAAACGTATATTCATACGTTGTTGAACGACGGAAAAATTCCAATGGGCATGGGGGGCGAACACCTCGTCTCCTTGCCAGTCATGAAAGCTGTCGCTAGCAAATACGAAGATTTGGCGATCATCCATTTTGACGCGCACACGGATCTTCGCGAACATTACGAAGGCGAAGAATATTCACATTCCACTCCAATTCGGAAAATCGCTGACCATATTGGACCGTCGAACGTCTATTCATTCGGCATCCGCTCCGGCATGAAAGAAGAATTCCAGTGGGCAAAAGAAAACGGCATGCACATCTCCATGTTTGAAGTGCTTGAACCGTTGAAAGAAATTTTACCGACCTTAGCTGGCCGTCCTGTCTACGTGACGATCGATATCGACGTTTTGGATCCGGCGCATGCGCCAGGCACTGGCACAGTCGACGCAGGCGGCATTACTTCACGTGAATTGCTCGCATCCATCCACGCCATCGCAGCTTCCGACGTCAATGTCGTCGGCTTTGATTTAGTGGAGGTCGCACCGGTTTACGACCATTCTGACCAAACCGCAAACACAGCCAGCAAATTGATCCGTGAAATGATCCTCGGCTGGGTAAAATAAAATACTGCTAAAAGCCAGCCAGGAATTTTCCAGGCTGGCTTTTTCTGTTGAGAATCCATAAAAGCGAGCTGGATGATTATAAGCGGACGTAAAATGAAGTTTTTTCATGCCGTTTTTAATTCTGCGCCTTTCTTCTGTCGGAATCAGGTTTAAGTTGCTTTTTTTAGAGAAAAGTATAGTTAATCGACAGGTTAGGAGAGATGCATGATGCATGAATTTGACAATGTTTTTATTCAGCTGCTTGTTCTCATGGCAATCGCCATTGCGGTTGTCGGAGTTGCTAAAAAGCTTCACCAACCGGATACGATTGCTCTGGTATTAGTTGGACTTTTTTTAGGGATAGTCACCCTCCCTATACCGTTGATTGACCACGCGGAAGAGTACATCACGCAATCCAATGTTTTTCAAGCCATAATCATCTCGTTATTCTTGCCGATCTTGCTTGGAGATGCCACGTTAAAACTCCCATTCCATCACCTATACAAATGGAAAAAGACAGTATTGTGGATGGCTTTAGGCGGAACTTTCCTATCTTTTATCATTATCGGGTTTTCTGCCCATTATTTGATCGGCTTGCCGATAGCCGTGGCTTTTACTTTTGCAGCTTTAATGAGTGCCACGGATCCGATCAGTGTGCTTTCAATTTTCAAGTCGGCAGGGGTCTCTGAAAAACTATCCACCATCATGGAAGGTGAATCTTTATTCAACGACGGCATCGCGATTGTCCTTTTTCAAATTTCGTCCTTGTATCTGTTGACGTATATTGAAATGGGGTGGGCCGGGGTAGGAAGTGGCATTTGGCTGTTTCTGCAGTTTGCGGTAGGCGGAGTTTTGGTCGGCCTTGTTCTTGGCTTTGTTTTTTCCCAAATCATTCGATTTTATGATGACTACCCATTTGAAATCGCGATTTCCGCCATCTTGTTTTTCGGAAGTTATTTTATTGCCGAACATTTGCATGTATCCGGTGTAATTGCAGTTGTAGCGGCCGGCTTTGTGTTTGGTGATTATGGCGGGAAGATTGGCATGTCCGAAAACACAGAAAGAAACATCAATGTCTTTTGGGATGTTATTACGCTAATTGCCAATTCGTTGATTTTCTTGATTGTTGGTTTAGAGATTCGGAATATCAACTTTGCTGGCCAATGGAATATCATCATTTATGCAGTCTTTATTGTTATAGCCGCGCGAATAATTGCGCTTTTTTTCAGCACAATGCCTGCGAGAAGCTTGAACAGGAAAGAGCGGGTCTTACTGAATTGGGGAGGATTGAAAGGCAGTTTGTCAATTGCGTTGGCATTAAGCTTGCCGGCTGATTTTGAAGGAAGGGAAACTGTACTGCTCCTGACATTTGCAGTCGTCTTATTTTCGTTGATCGTCCAAGGCTTGTCTATAAAGCCGCTGATCCGAAAACTGGGGCTTAATGAGAAATAACAGAGCCTGGATTCCGATTTGTCTTGCCCTGCCTTAAAAAAGGAGGGCTTATTGGCCAAGAATAATTTGTAACGGTGTTTCTGCACGGCTGACGTTGATTGGCTTCTTTTTAATGGAAACGATAAAATAAAACGGAATACATAATTGGAAGAGGTGCTGATAATGGAATTATATAAATGGGAAGGCCACAGGGATCAAGGAGTGGCGATTCTCGCCGCATTTCCGAATTCACGGCTGATATACCTCATAAATGGCGAGGAATCGGCAGTTCTTTTTGAATCGGAAGAAAGCGCTGCTGTGCAAGGATTTGAAAGTTACCAAGTATTGAATGCTGTCGGAGATATCAATAACGGCTATTTTGCGGTGTTCAACAACATTCCGGTTACAGAGGAAGGCCGGGAATTATTCGAGTCGCGTTTTGAGAACAGAGCAGGCATGGTCGAGAAAGAACCTGGTTTTGCAGCGATTCGTGTTTTGCGCCCATTAAATACGGACACCTACATCATCCTTACACTTTGGAAAGATGAAGAATCGTTCAAGAATTGGCAGCAGTCTCAAGCATATGGCCATGCGCATGCAAAACGCGGCACCGAAGATGGCATTGACAAGCGCCCGAATATTTTTCCGCGCCCTTCTTTTGTGAAGACGTATACGAAGTAAATTGATTCTCTTCTTAATTTGAAATCCAATGGACCGGACCGCATGCATCAGCTTAGCGAATGCATGCGGTCCTTTTTGATTTCAACCGGAAACTTAATTGAAAAACGCCTCGGATTCAGGCTATAATGAAAAGGTTATTAAGCGGGATAAACGAACGGGGAGGCGGAGAGGATGCAGAAATCCGTATTGATCAGACTCACGACTACAATCCGCCAGCCGAATGTGGATGATCAAGTAATGGAATTGCGGTCGGAAGGTTTGTTGACGGAGAAAAACAATCGGCGCTATTTGCAATACGCAGAGCAGCAGGATGATCTCGAAATCCGGACGGTCGTGAAACTGAGTGAAGATGAAGCGCTTATTTTAAGGAGTGGCGGCTTGCAGATGCGGCTTCCGTTTTTATTACATAAAGAACAAACGGGCAATTTAACAAATGCGCAAGGGTCATTCATGTTGACGACTAAGGCGCATGAGTTGTCAGTTGAAAATAACCGATTTAAAGTCCGCTATGATTTGGCGATGGGTGCCGATCATGTCGGCGAATATGAAATGGAAATACAGTTTACGGAGGGCAAATGATGAATGCAGTAGAAAAAGTTCAACATACGATTAAACAAGTGATCAGCGAAGCAGTCCAAAAAGCGGAATTGACAGCAGAACCGGTAACGGTTCATTTGGAATCGCCGAAAGACAAAACTAACGGCGACTACGCGACAAATATTGCGATGCAATTGACGAAGCTTGCAAAAAAGCCGCCGCGTGCGATTGCGGAAGCAATTGTAGCCAACCTCGACAAGGAAGCGGCAAACATTGAAACGGTTGAAATTGCCGGACCTGGATTTATCAACATCACAATCAAAAAAGATTATTTGCTGGATGTAGTGAAAACGGTTCTTGAACAACAAGGAGAATATGGCCGCTCAACATCAGGCGGCGGAGAACGCGTACAAGTCGAGTTTGTTTCCGCAAACCCGACCGGCGACCTGCACCTGGGCCATGCCCGCGGCGCTTCAGTCGGCGATTCCTTGTGCAATGTTCTCGACCTTGCAGGCTACGAAGTGTCCCGTGAATATTACATTAACGATGCCGGCAATCAAATCAACAACTTGGCGCTTTCAATCGAAGCCCGCTATTTCGAAGCGCTTGGCCATGCTGACAGCATGCCGGAAGACGGCTACCGAGGCCAGGACATCAAGGACATCGCCGAAGATTTGGTGAAAGAGCACGGCGACAAATTTGCCGATATGACACACGAAGAGCGCTACAAGGAATTCCGTGCTCACGGCTTGAAAGTGGAGCTGGCGAAGCTGCAGAAAGACTTGGCGGATTTCCGCGTGAAATTTGACGTTTGGTTCTCGGAAACGTCTTTGTATGAAAAAGGGGAAATTGATATCGCCTTGAACAAGTTGCGTGCCAATGGCCACATTTTTGAAGAAGAAGGAGCAACTTGGTTCCGCTCGACAACGTTCGGCGACGACAAAGACCGCGTATTGATCAAAAATGACGGTTCTTTCACGTACCTATTGCCTGATATCGCTTACCACGAAGACAAATTATCGCGTGGATTTGATAAGCTGATCAATATTTGGGGAGCGGATCACCACGGCTATATCCCGCGCATGAAAGCGGCAATCGAAGCGCTTGGCTATGACCGTGATACACTCGAAGTAAGCATTATCCAGATGGTGCAGCTATACAAAGATGGCGAAAAAATGAAAATGAGCAAGCGGACAGGTAAAGCCGTGACAATGCGCGAACTTGTTGAACTCGTCGGCCTTGACGCAGTCCGTTATTTCTTTGCAATGCGTTCAGGCGATTCGCATATGGATTTTGATTTGGATTTGGCAGTTTCACAATCCAACGAAAATCCGGTTTACTATTCGCAATACGCGCATGCACGCATTTGTTCCATCTTGCGCCAAGCGGAAAGCCAAGGCTTCACCGCTTCAACGGCCAACCTGGACTTGCTGGCGTCTGAAAAAGAAATCGACGTCTTGAAGAAAATCGGCGATTTCCCGCAAGTGATAGCGGACGCGGCAAAACTTCGCGCACCACACCGTGTGACAACATATATCCAGGAATTAGCGTCTAACTTCCATAGTTTCTATAATGCCAACAAAGTTTTGGACGCTTCAAACGAAGAGTTGACGTGCGCCCGCCTTGCGTTAATCACCGCTGTTAGAATGACAATTGCCAATGCATTGAAAACAGTAGGCGTCGCTGCTCCCGAAAAAATGTAAGAGACAAGGGAAATTTTTGGTGTATAATAAAACGCGAATGATAATTTGATAACCCATCATAAAGGTGCTTATGTCTAAGAACATGAGTTAAAAGGGAAGCCGGTTCGACTCCGGCGCGGTCCCGCCACTGTATGTGAGAGCGAACTGCGACATGCCACTGAAGGAAACTTCGGGAAGGCGCAGCAAGCGATGACCACAAGCCAGGAGACCTGCCTTTATGAAACACCCACACGCTTGCGAGGACAAGGCGGGATGCACATGCCTTTTTATGTCATCCTTTCAATCCCTCGCAAAGTTTGCGGGGGATTTTTTTAGCAAGAAAAGCGGAAGCGCCTGGTCAGCTCTGACAGGCATAAGCCGGACCGGCGAAGCAGCGCTCTTTGCCGCACAGCCGGGATGGCTTATGACCCGAAGAGCTAGGCGCTGGAGCTGGACAAAGAAAAGCGCAGGCGCCTATGGAGCCCCGACAAGCGCTGGAGGGCTTGGAGGTCATGGCGCATTTTGCCATGGCAGGCAAGACCGAAGCGACCTCGAGGGGCTAGGCGCCGGAGTCTGGACAAAGAAAAGCGCAGGCGCCTATGGAGCCCCGACAAGCGCTGGAGGGCTTGGAGGTCATGGCGCATTTTGCCATGGCAGGCAAGACCGAAGCGACCTCGAGGGGCTAGGCGCCGGAGTCTGGACATAGAAAAGCGCAAGCGCCTGTACTTTTCAAAATAGAAACGGAGGATTTTATTGATGAAGAAGGTTTGGAAGTTTGGGGTAAGTGCAGGATTAGCAGCGGCTTTGCTTGCAGGATGCGGGCAGGAAGCAGCGCCGGCTGAACAGGAAACCGCGACAGAAACGCCGGCAGCACCAGCGGAAGCGGAATTTCCGGTAACATTGACGGATGCGGTGGGAGATGAAATCACCATCGAAGAAGAGCCTAAAGCAATCGTCTCAATGATTCCATCAAACACAGAAATTGCGTATGAGCTTGGATTAGACGATAAAATTGTCGGAGTGTCCGATTTTGATAATTACCCGGAAGAAGCGGCTGAAGCAGAAAAAATCGGCGGCCAGGAATTTAACGTGGAAAAAATCATTTCTTTGCAGCCGGATGTCGTGCTTGCGCATGAATCAGGGTTGGGCGTTGGCGATGCAGGGCTTCAACAATTGCGCGACGCGGGAATCAAAGTTTTTGTCGTAAACAATGCCGAGAATTTTGAAGAAGTCTACGAAACAATTGACACAATCGGCAAAGCGACCGGAGCACAAGAAGAAGCGGAAGCTGAAATTGCTGAAATGAAAGAAGAAGTGGCTGAAATTAAAGAAAAAGCCGCAGCAGTTGATGAACAGAAAAAAGTATTCATCGAAGTAAGCAGCGTTCCTGAAATTTACACAACAGGAAGCGGCACATTTATGGACGAAATGCTTTCCATCATCAATGCTGAAAATGCAGCTGGTGATCTTGAAGGCTGGGCAACGATCGATCCAGAAGCAATTGTAGATAGAAACCCGGATGTCATTGTGACAACAGAAGGAACGTATAATCCTGAAGCTGTCGACCAAATCATGGAGCGCGGTGGTTTTTCAGATGTAACTGCAGTAAAAGAAAAAGCTGTCTATGATGTCGATTCGGATATGGTCAGCCGTTCAGGCCCACGCTTGACGGATGGTTTAGAGGAATTGGCAAAAGCTGTTTACCCGGAGGTTTTCAGTGAATAAAAGCACGGCAGCCTATATTGTTTCTCTGTTTTTTTTAGGAGGAGCTGTATTGCTGGGGGTATTGGTCGGCACGGTTTCAATTTCTCCGGAAGTGTTATGGAACCGGAGTGCCGATCAATCGGCAGCCAATATTTTATGGAATATCCGGATGCCGCGTGTTGTGCTGGCGGGCCTTGTTGGAGCGTCTCTTGCCATTGCAGGAGCGGCATTCCAAGGGCTTCTCAAAAATCCGTTAGCCGACCCTTACACTTTAGGAGTGTCGTCCGGTGCCTCAGTTGGCGCTGTGATGACACTCTTTTTCAGCATTTCAGTGCCTTTTTTAGGGATATTTACACTGCCGGTCATGAGCATGATCGGGGCGCTTGCAACAATGCTTGCAGTCATGGGATTTGCGAAACTGGTGGATCGGTCAATGAAAATGGAAACAGTGATTTTAACCGGAATCATTTTTAGTTCGTTTCTTGGATCTGTTATTTCGCTGATGATTGCGTTGACGGGAGAAGAATTGCGCCAAATTATCGGCTGGCTGCTGGGAAGCGTTTCAATGCGGGGGTGGCCATATGTTCAAATGGCTTTGCCATTTTTTCTTGTCGGATCGTTTGTTTTATGGCTGAACCGCAGAGAATTGAATGCAATGCTTTTCGGAGAAGAGCGTGCGCGTCACCTCGGGGTTGATGTGAAAAAACGGAAAATGATGATTTTGATCGGCGGTTCTGTTTTAACAGGAGCAGCAGTTTCCGTTTCCGGTACAATCGGTTTTGTAGGACTGGTTGTTCCGCATATGGTCCGGCTTCTTTGGGGAGCGGACCACCGGCATGTTTTGCCGCTGTCTTTCATTAACGGAGCGGCTTTGCTCATTCTTTGTGATTTGGTGGCGCGGACAATCATTTCACCAACCGAGTTGCCGATTGGGGTTATTACTTCATTTATTGGTGCACCGGTTTTTGCGTTTATCTTTTTCCGTCAGCGGAAAGGAGGGGGTTAATATGCTTCGGATAACTGGCTTAACTGGCGGGTATGGCGATAAGAAGATTGTCAGCGATGTCTCATTCCATGTGGAAAAAGGGAATGTGCTCGGGATTTTAGGACCGAACGGCAGCGGAAAGTCGACGTTGATGAAATTGATCAGCGGCGTCTTGCCTGCTGCCAGTGGAACAGTAGAAGTAGATGGGCGGCCCATCTCAGTGTTTTCCGCTAAAGAATTAGCAAGGAAAATGGCTGTGCTGCCGCAGCTTCATGCACATGCTTTTGAACATACAGTAAGGGAAACGGTTTCACTCGGCCGATATCCGCACCAAAGCGGCTGGTTCGCGTCTTGGTCAGAAGAGGACGAGGCGGCTGTAGTAGAAGCTATGGAACTGATGAACATTCAGCAATATGAAAATACGCTGATTGACCGGATGTCGGGGGGAGAACAGCAGCGGGTTTTTGTTGCCCAGGCGCTTGCGCAGAATGCTTCGATTCTTCTGCTGGATGAACCAACAAATCATTTGGATATCAACCACCAAAAAGAATTGCTCGATACTATAAAGAAACAAGCGATTGAAAAAGAATTAACGGTGGTTTCCATTTTCCATGATATCAACTTAGCATCAATGTATTGTGATCAATTGCTGTTGCTTGATGGGGGGCATATCAAACGCATGGGCGAACCGCATGAAGTGGTCCGTGAACAAGACATCGAAGCTGTCTACCGAACGAGGGTCAGCAACCATCCCCATCCCGAATTGCCAAAGCCGCAAATCACCTTGCTTCCAGGGGTCAATCGGACGGCTGCCCACACCCGGATAGCAGCGGGAGATTTTGCGGTTTCTGCCGATTACGTCCTGTACCAAAGCCCAATTCCGTTAAAAACAGTGTCATCCGCGGTTATCAATGCAGGGGCGGGCTGGTACCGGACTTTCATGAACCGCCATGTCGACAACACATATGAATGCGATGACAGTACTCGGGAAATGGCACGGTTCATTGAAAGTCAAGGGTTTAAAGCGACTGATACAGTGGGGATGATGACGGCAGTCCGAACCGAAGATGTGATCATCAAAGAATATCAAGGACCATTCGGCTCAGTCGTCATTGCAGTGACCGCTGGAGTCGGCAACGCAGTTGATGTCTCAAAAGCGCTTGACCGTGCAGTAAAAGTCGGGACCATCAATACGTGGATTTTCATTAATGGGGAGTTGTCGGATGAAGCGTTCATCCAATCGATGATTACAGCAACTGAAGCGAAATCAAAAGCACTCCATCATGAGGGGGTGCTGGATCCACTGACGGACACGATAGCGACGGGCACATCAACTGACAGCTGCTTGGTTGCTGCGACTCAGCAAGGCGAGCATTTGCCATATGCGGGTCCCATCACGGAGCTTGGAAAATTAATCGGTGCCGGCGTATTTGAATGCACGGTTGAAGCAATTCAACTATACCGTGAGGCGAAAAAAAGATGACGGCCCACCTCTTAGCTATAGCCGCCGGTTTATTGCTCGACCGCATTATAGGCGATCCGCCAGCATGGCCGCATCCAGTCCGGTGGATTGGAAACTTGATTTCCAAGTTGACCGTAAAATGGAACCGCGGATCTGAGGCATTCCGCAACGGTTTTTTGATGACTGGGATTGTGGCGGCAAGCGCCTTTGCTTGTGCGTTCTTTTTGGTTTATATCGGCCATTCCATCCACTGGCTGATCGGGGCAGCAATTGAAGCGCTGCTTATAGCTGCCGGGCTGGCGCAGAAAAGTTTGCGCGATGCCGCGGAAGAAGTATACCGGCCGTTGATCACAAAAGATTTAGCAACAGCACGTGAAAAACTCGGGTGGATTGTCGGCCGGGATACTGGCAAGTTGAACGAAAGCGAAATTACCCGGGGCGTGGTGGAGACCGTATCCGAAAATACGAGCGACGGAGTGACTGCGCCGCTGTTTTGGGCATTCTTTCTTGGAGCTCCAGGATTGTGGTTATATAAAGCGGTAAATACATGCGATTCAATGGTCGGATATAAAAATGACGAATTCCATCGATTCGGCTATGCATCTGCGCGCCTGGACGACCTGATGAATTGGATCCCAAGCCGCATTACAGGGTTCCTGATTTTGATCACTACCAAAAATGAGCGATCTTTAACTATGCGTGAGCGTTTGGGGGAGTGGAAGCGAGATGCCCAAAAACACCCAAGCCCGAACAGCGGCTGGTTGGAAGCGGCAACAGCTGTCCAGTTGGGCATCGAGCTGGGCGGCATCAATACCTACAAAGGAGTGGAATCGGACCGGGCACGCATGGGCACACCAGTTTTTCAATTGGGGGCACATCATATTCAAATGGCAATTTCACATATGCACACGGCCACTTTCTGGTTTTTTATTCTTTTTGCATTAGGAGGGCTACTACTTGAACTTGCCTGATCATGGAGCAAATCCACTCCGGTTATACAAACAAATGGAAATTGAACCGCCGGCACAAATAAATGATTTCAGCGAAAACGTCCACCCATTCGGCCCTCCCGCATTTCTAGAAAAAACTTGGCCAGATTTGAGGGAGCTTGTCGGCCGCTATCCGGATCCCGACGCGGAGCCGTTTCGAGGTGCAGCGGCCAAATTTCACGGGATTTCGGCAGATCAAATCGCAGCAGGAAACGGCGCGGCAGAGATTTTCACTTGGCTAGCTAGGCGGTATCGGGAAAAGCGGGTAGCTCTGATTGAACCCGCATTTTCGGAATACCGCAAAACCCTGGAAGCGGAAAATGTAGAAATCACCGAGGTCGAGCTGAAAGCAGAAACGGCATGGAGGCTCGATATAGCCAAAACAAAGGAAGTTGTTGAAGGATGTGCGGCGTTATACGTTTGCAATCCTCACAATCCGACAGGGCGATTGCTGCCAAAGGAAGATTTACTTGAACTAGCAAAAGCTTGCCGAAAAGCTGGCTGTGAAATGGTCGTCGATGAAGCGTTTATTGATTTTATAGGTGAACGGAATTCGATTGTGGCGGAATTGAATGGCCATCCGAACCTCATTATTGTACGCTCAATGACTAAAATGTATGCAATCCCAGGGCTCCGGCTTGGTTATGTGATCAGCTCGCCGCCTCTTATAGAAGCCTTGAAAAGAGGGGCTGCCCATTGGAATGTTAATGCGCTTTCAGCTTCAATTGGAGCCCGCTGTTTTGGAGAAAACGAATATCGTGACAGAATTGTCCGTTCAGCAGCGATAGAACGGCAATTAATGATGATATTTTTGAAGGATAAAGGCTTCGTGGTGACCGATTCCATGGTGAACTTTTTATCGTTCCGATTGCCCGATCCACAGCAATCCGACCAATTTTTCTCAGATATGCTAAAAGCGGGGATTGTGCTTCGCCATACAAAATCGTTTCGTATGATGGAAGGACGATGGTTCCGCATCGGCATGAAATCCACTGCTCAGATGAAGGACCTCCGGGAGGCGATAGTAAAATGGCTAGAGGACAAATGATTTTTGTCAGCGGTGGTGTCAGGAGCGGGAAAAGTGCATACGCTGAACAGCTGCTAATGACTGCCGGCGCTGCCCGTTGCCTGTATCTCGCAAGCGGCCAAGCCCATGATGCAGAAATGGAAGCGCGCATTCGACAACACCAACATGACCGCTCGGGCCAAGGCTGGACGACAATTGAGCAGCCTATGAATATGGAACAAGTACTTCCGGAAATCCGTAGTGGGGACGCTGTACTTTGGGATTGCGTAACAACCTGGCTGGCAAATGAACTTTATGAAGGATGGGAACGAAATTCTCCTTGTGCAGAAGAGCCAGGGTGTATGGAGCAAAAATGGCTGGAATTGCAGGAGACATTAGCTGAAATACTAAATCAGGCGCAGCTTTTGGTTGTTGTATCGAATGAAGTATTGGACGATTTTATTCGTGATGAAACTTACCAAAGATGGCTTGGGAAAATCCATCAATGGCTGGTTATTGAGGCAGATCGAGCTTTTGAAATGGAAAACGGAGCCGTTTACAGAAGGAAGTGATGGAATGCGCGGTGTAATGATTCAAGGGACGGCGTCTGATGTTGGAAAAAGCCTGATTTGTACTGCATTTTGCCGGATTCTGTCCGATCAAGGAATTCAGGTGGCACCATTCAAATCCCAAAACATGTCGAACAATTCGTATGTCACCATTTTAGGCGAAGAAATCGGCAGGGCTCAGGGCGTTCAAGCAGAAGCGGCGAGAACAGTTGCAACGGTGGATATGAATCCGATTTTGCTGAAACCCGAAAGCGATATGAAGTCGCAAATTGTTTTGTTTGGCAAAAAGCTCGAAACAATGGGTGGCATGGAATATCGGGCAAATTTTTACGAACAAGGATTGGCAGCGATAGACCAGGCATTAGTGAATCTATCGAAAAACTATACGCACTTGGTCATCGAAGGCGCAGGGAGCCCTGCGGAAGTGAATTTAAATGACCGGGAAATTGTCAACATGGCTGTGGCAGAGCGCGCGGACGTCCCGGTGATTTTAGTTGCTGATATCGAACGGGGCGGCGTCTTTGCTTCGATAGTCGGAACGCTTGCCCTCATGCCGCATCCGGAGCGGGTAAAAGGCCTATTGATCAACAAATTTCGAGGAGATATCCGGCTGTTTGAAGACGGCATTGCCTTTTTGGAAGCGTATACCAAATTGCCGGTCCTTGGGGTGATCCCTTACATGGGGAATCATGAAATCGAGCAGGAAGATTCATTGGGCGTCCGTGAAATATCAAGAGACAATCGGAATCGGCCGATTGACATGGCGGTATTGAAGCATCCTTACTTATCGAATTTTACGGACTTGGAACCATTTTTGAATGAACCGGATGTTTCGGTCCGCTGGGTGGAATTTGTAAAAGACATCGGCAAACCGGATATTTTGGTTTTTCCGGGCACCAAAAGCACCATCGCGGATTTACGTTATTGGAAAGAACAAAAAATTGAAGATACGCTTTTATCAATTGAAAATAAGACGCGAATTATTGGGCTGTGCGGCGGCTTTCAAATGCTTGGCGATAGCTTATCCGATCCCGATGGTTTTGACGGAACGAAAGCTGAATTCGAAAAAGGGCTTGGCCTGATTTCTGGAATGGTTACGCACTTTACGAAAGAGAAGTTTGTTAAAAGGCGCAGCGGAACGGCCAAAATGAATGAGCAGACTTTTAATGTTGATGGCTATGAAATTCATACGGGCAGGTCCAAATATGGCGGGAAAGCACTGGTCTCGTTTGAAGATGGAACCGAGGGTGTTCAAACGGAACGGTTGATCGGCACACATATTCACGGGATTTTTGGCTCGGCTGATTCCAGGCAAGCCTTTTTAGCACCCATCCGCCAAGAAAAAAACTTATCCCAACCCATGGTTCAAGAGTGCTCGGATCGCTACAGCCGCTTTGCTGGCCATGTAAAAGCGCATATCGATTGGGCACAAGTCGAGCGGATTATGGAGGGGAAAGGATGAAGCATCTGGGAACTGGGTGGTTGCTCGCATTACAGTTTTTCTCCATCATACCTGTGAAAAAAGAATTGCCACTGGAAAAGAATGACGTAACGTCTATGTATTTGTTGCTGCCGGTACTTGGGCTGCTTTTCGGAGGCGTCACGGCGGCTACTGTCTGGCTGCTGATAAATTCTACGGAATTAAGTCCATTATTCATCGCTTTCGTTGTTGCTGTCATCGGCATTTTCTTGACTGGCGGCCTGCATATGGATGGCGTAGCGGATGTGGGAGATGCTTATTTTTCATATCAGAACCGGAACCGGCGATTGGAAATAATGGGGGACCCCCGAATTGGCGCTTTCGGTGCGATGGCGATGATGCTGCTCATTTTCGGGAAAATTGTGGTTCTGGCAGAAATGATTGATCAAATGCCGCTAATCGCGATAGCATTGGTACCTGTTTTTTCGCGAATCGGATTGATGGTGTTGTTCAGTAAAACCACAAGTGCAAAAGAAACTGGGCTCGCAGCTTTTTTTCAACAGAGGACAAATGGCGGGCAGATTGCTTTAGGGGCAGTCGTTTATTTGGCAATTGCCTTAATCTTATTAAGTTATTGGGAAAGCTGGCAACTGGCTTTTGGACTGGTTGCATTTCTCCTGGTTTCGCTTTATGTTTACAGAAAGTGGTGTTTGAAGAACTTTGGCGGAGTTACCGGCGACTTATTCGGAGCTTATATAGAAGGGACGGAGCTTTTGTTATGGATAGCCTTTTTGTTCTTCATTTGATCCGGCATGCCCCGACCGTCGGAAACCAGGCAAAGCAGTATATCGGCTGGACTGATGAACCGGTTGCGCCGTTTGAAGCGCTAGCTTTTCCGGAAGTAAAGAATGTCTGGGGAAGCGACTTGCAGCGCTGCCGGCAAACGGCGGAAGTTTTGTTTCCGGCCGCTTTTTATCATCCAGATGCAAATTGGCGCGAATGCCATTTCGGCAAATGGGAGCAAAAAACCTATGCAGAACTTGAAAGCATGGAAGCATACCGCAATTGGATTAATGATCCATTCCGGTACAAGCCACCTGGAGGCGAAAGCTTAAATCAGGTAGCCGAACGTGTGGAACGGGCCGTCTGCGCGCTGCCACATGAAGAAGAATTTATGATTGTAACTCACGGTGGACCAATCCGCTATTTGTTGGCACGCGCAAAACAGGAATCGTTTTGGAAACAAACGGTACTCCATGGCCACCTCTATACAATTGTATGGCAAAACCGGCAAGCATTCGAGGAGGGAACACGATGCACATCGTTTTCGGAGGTGCCTTTAATGGCAAACGCGAGTACGTGAAAGCACTGCTGGGAAACCAGGAAGTTTTTTGGCTTGAAGCAGCGATGCCTGCAAGAAGCTCGCTTTGTACAGTGATAGCGGGAGTGGAGAAATGGGTAAAGACTCAGCTTGAAGCGGAACAAAGCGAAGCGGAAATCTTGAAAAGCGCCAAAGATGCAATCCTGTTGAATGAAAGCAATCGGCAAATCTGGATTTTAACAGACATCAACCGCGGAATTGTGCCACTTGAACCCATTGAGCGGCAGCAGCGGGATGTTGTCGGCCGGCTGTATCAGTTTTTGTTCAAAGAAGCGGCAAGTGTGACGCGGATATGGTACGGCATACCAGAAACTTTAAAAGGGGCGGATAACGATGAAGATTTATACAAAAACCGGTGATAAAGGGCAGACAAGTTTGATTGGAGCACGCGCAGATAAGGACGCACCGCGAATCGAAGCGTATGGCACAATCGATGAAGTGAATTCATTTATCGGCAAAGCGATGACAGAAATGGATACAGCGAAATATTCGGACCTGCTTGCAGATTTGGAAGCTATTCAAAATGAATTGTTTGATTGCGGCGGTGATTTGGCTGATGTGCGGAAAGAACCGCAATTTAAAATGACGGAAGAGCCAGTCGCCATACTTGAAAAACGAATTGATGAATTGATGGAGGAACCGCCGCTGTTAGAACGCTTTATCTTGCCGGGCGGAACGCCTGCTGCAGCAACACTCCACATTGCCCGGACGGTTACGCGGCGTGCGGAACGCCAGACGGTCACTTTGATGAAATCTGGAGAAGAATTTCCGCCTGTGGTTCAGCGCTATCTGAACCGCCTGTCCGATTATTTGTTTGCGGCAGCGCGTGTGGTCAATTCACGGGCAGGTGTGCCTGATAATGAATATGTCCGAAGCGCTAAAGTTTTCAAAAACGGCGGCCGCGCCAAAAAGAAAGACTGATGACCACAAGAAATATTGCTTTGGCGGCAATCTTCATCAGCTTATCGGCCATTGGCGGCATGCTGAAAATTCCTGTAGGTATTGCGTCAGTTGCACTCGATGCCATGCCGGCACTCATTGCGGCATTGTTTTTATCAGCACCGCTCACTGGAACAGTCGCTGCGCTTGGCCATTTGGCTTCGGCGTTGTACGGTGGCTTTCCGCTTGGCCCTATGCATGCACTTATCGCCATTGAAATGGGATTGGTCCTCTGGTTGTTTGCAAAACTCCATAAGAGTGGACGCCAAGTTTTAAAATGGATTGCTTTCGTTTTTGGAAACGGTGTTGTTGCAGCTTTGCCATTCTATTTTTTGTTGTCGCCTGCATTTTTCTATACTTCAGTGCCAGGGCTGCTGATCGCTTCAGCAATGAATGCCTTAGGAGCGGCCGCCGCCATGCCGTTTATGGCGAGCCGGCTAAGGGAGAGGGTGAAGTGATGCGCCATGAATTGCTGCTGGGCGAATGGGTTATTACATCGGACAATTCTGGAGGAATCGGTGAGAAACCGATGGATTTTGTAAAAGCGCCGGACGCGGTGACGGCAAAGTTCGCAGCGCGGGTCGCCTTGCTTGAGCAATGGGCCGCAAACAGCGAACCTGAAGCCGTGCTGATCCATAACTTTAGCGGGGAAGAGCAGTGGCAACGCTATGTTGAAGGAATTGAAGAATTGCTTGCAGAAACTGGCACTGAAAATGTCCAGTTTAGCGGCAGTTCTGAAACAAACATCGAAACGCTGCAATCCGGGATTGCCGTAACGATGCTAGGTAAGCGAAAAGAGGATGTGTCTATAAAATCGTTGGAGTGGTTTGTTTACGGCGTACCGCTTACCGGCGAGGATGTACTATTGAAAACACATCAGCTTGCAGATTTAAAAAAACTAAGCGACGCTCGGGCGAGCAGATTGATTGAACGCTTGTGGCCCGTAGGCTCAAAAGGAATCGGCTACGAAGCAAAGCGGCTGCTCGGTGAAGAAATACATTCTGATCACAGCATCAATATGAATGCATCGGCTGGCCCGTCGACATGTGTGCTTATTGGTGTTCGCGGGGGAAATCGGAACCGGTTGGCTGAACATTTCGGACGTTATATTTACCCCATCCATAGCTAAAAAAGAAACACCGCATTGAGCGGTGTTTCTTTTTTCAGGCTGTCGAGAAACTCTTGTTGCTCTTTTCACATTGCGCTCCAGGCGGACGCTTTCCGCGGGGTGCGGCCTAAGCCTCCTCGCTCGCTGGCGCTCCCTGCGGGATCTCAGGACTCGCACCATTCCCGCAGGAGTCGCCGCCTTCCGCTGCATGTCGCTTCTTTTCATTCGCTTTGGAGATGCTCTGGGCTCATGATTGTTTGGGCGAATTCGCTGGTGGTGTTTCCTGCTCTCCCAATAGGGAGCCAAGCGGCGGAGAAAACCGTACTGCTCCTGCAGCTGCGCTTCGTTGCAAAGCAGTGGCCGAATGCCGTTCGACCACTGCTTGCCTGCGACGAAGCTAGCGTAGCGATGCAGGAGCACAAGGTTTTCGAAGCGGCTGAGGAGGCTTGGCGCTCGCCCGCGGCATTTAAAACATATGCTCCTGCGCAAGCTCGTCGCAAAGCTATTGGCCAAAATAACTTCGGCCAATAGCTTCGCAGCTGGTTGGAGAACTATCGGTTATGGAATGCTCGCTCATACAACGTTAACTTTCTCAACAAGCTAAAAAAGAAACACCGCATTGAGCGGTATTTCTTTTTGTTTGAAAACTTTTCGTTTTTCTTAAGAATTTCTGATATTGTCCTGCTTTTCAAATTTTCACTTGACGAACGGAAGAAATTGCTTTTGAATTAATGAAAACCCTTTCAATTTTCCTATTGACTGAATGCTCATTCATATTTTATGATTAGGCATATAATCTATAATTAGCTAGAGTTTATAGGGAAGCCGGATCGAAAGTTTTTTGAATATACACACATAAGGGGGATATCTTCATGGAGCCATTGCTCATAGCAAACTGGGTCTTGTTTCTGGGCATAACTGCGTACGCCGTTTACTTGTTCCTGTACCTGCTAAAGACCAGGTATGACTTTATCAGACTCGGCAAAAAAGTGGAGTTTGAAGAAAATTTCAAAGAACGTCTCCGCAAAGTGATGGTCAATGTATTTGGCCAAAAGAAATTGTTGAAAGATAAGAAGAGCGGAACGATTCACGTTATGTTCTTTTATGGCTTCTTATTGGTACAAGCGAGCGCCATCGACTTTATCATCAAAGGATTGGTTCCAGGAGCGCATTTGCCGCTTGGTCCACTTTATCCTGCTTTCACGTTCTTCCAGGAACTTGTGACTTTGATGATTTTAGTGGCTGTGGTTTGGGCGTTCTATAGACGTTATATTGAAAAGCTTGTCCGCTTAAAGCGCGGATGGAAATCAGGTCTTGTCTTGATTTTTATCGGCGGACTGATGGTTTCCGTTCTTGTCGGGAACGGAATGGCGATGATTTGGCACAATCATGCAGCAGCTTGGACAGAACCGGTAGCATCTGCAATTGCTGCTGGATTTTCATGGATGCCGGCAACTGCCGCGGCTGCAGTCTTCTACATCATGTGGTGGGCTCATTTATTGTTCTTATTGACATTCTTGGTTTACGTGCCTCAATCAAAGCATGCGCATTTGATTTTTGGGCCGGTCAATACGTGGTTCCACCGCGTGGATCATGTTGGCCGCTTGAAACCGATCAACTTTGAAGAACTGGAAGATGAAGAAGATGAAGACGCCATGCCATCATTTGGCGTCGGCAAAATTACCGATTTCAACCAAGCTCAAATGATCGACTTTTATGCTTGCGTAGAATGCGGGCGCTGCACGAATATGTGCCCTGCTACCAACACAGGCAAGATGCTTTCGCCGATGGATTTAATTACGAAACTGCGTGATAACTTAACGAATACTGGTGCAGTGATGACGAAACAAAAACCTTGGGTGCCTGCACTGGCATTCAACAATACAAAAGGCAATCAGCTGGCGATGGCTGCTGGCGCTGAAGGCGTATCAATCGACGAACTTTACAGCCCAAGCCTGATCGGCGATGTTATTACAGAAGAAGAAATTTGGGCATGCACAACTTGCCGCAACTGTGAAGATCAATGCCCAGTTATGAATGAACACGTTGATAAAATCATCGACCTTCGCCGTTACCTTGTTATGACTGAAGGGAAAATGGACAAAGATGCACAACGCGCGATGACAAACATCGAAAAACAGGGGAATCCATGGGGCCTTAACCGCAAAGAAAAAGAAAGCTGGAGAGATGCAGCGCCTGATGTCAGCATTCCGACAGTAAAAGAAATGAATAAAGCAGGCGAAGAATTTGAATTCCTATTCTGGGTTGGCTCAATGGGTTCATTCGACAGCCGCTCACAAAAAATTGCGGTGTCCTTTGCACGCTTGATGAACGAAGCAGGCGTGAAATTCGCGATTCTAGGAAACAAGGAAAAGAACTCCGGAGATACGCCGCGCCGCCTAGGGAACGAATTTTTGTTCCAAGAGCTTGCGACAGCGAACATCCAGGAATTCGAAAAAGCGGGTATTAAGAAAATTGTTACGATTGATCCGCACGCTTACAACATTTTCAAAAACGAGTATCCGGACTTCGGTTTCCGTGCAGAAGTTTACCACCATACGGAAATGCTGTTCGAGCTATTGCAGGAAGGCAAGTTAAAGCCGCAATTCCCGGTTAATGAAAAAATCACCTTCCACGATTCGTGTTACCTCGGCCGTTATAATGACGTTTATGATGCGCCTCGGGAAATCCTAAAAGCGATTGAAGGCGTCGAGTTGGTGGAAATGGTCCGAAGCCGCCAAGATGCGATGTGCTGTGGGGCCGGAGGCGGCCTGATGTGGATGGAAGAAGACAAAGGCCACCGCATCAACGTAGCACGAACCGAGCAAGCGCTAGTCGTCAACCCGACAATCATTTCATCCGGCTGCCCATACTGCTTGACGATGCTGTCAGATGGCACAAAGGCGAAAGAAGTGGAAGAGACAGTCGGCACTTACGACGTTGCAGAACTTCTGGAACTTGCAGTCATCGGCAAACAAACGCCAGAACTGGAAGCATCCATCGTCCAATAAGACTTCACAAAATAAAAAATTGCAAAAAGCCAGAATATTGGTTAAGATTCAGTTATAAGCTAAAAAAGAAAGGGAGTTTAACGCTCCCTTTTCCTTTGCAACAAAACCGAGCGAGCGTTCAGTCAACCTATGATGCCTTACGGAGTACGGCATCATAGGTTTGCCTCGAAGCTAGCGGAGCGATGCAGAGGCAATGTTTTGCGACGAAGCAGCGAAGCGATGCAGGAGCAAAGGGTCAAGTGAAGCTGGCGAAGTGAAGCACAAGAGTATCAAGAGAAGCAGCCTGGAGAAAGAGTAACAGCGGCGACTCCAGGGAGATGCGTTTACTTAAAGCGATTTTCCCGCACTTCTCTATATTTTTTTCGGCACAAATGTAACCGTTTACAAAAAAGGGGAGGAAAAAATATCATGGCAAAAACAGTAATTTTAGATGGGGCACGTACAGCATTTGGGAAATTCGGCGGCAATTTAAGCACGCTATCGGCAAGCGAACTAGGGGCAGTAGCGATCAAAGAAGCGATGAACCGTGCAGGAATCCAGCCGGAAGATGTGCAGGAAGTTATTATGGGGAACGTCTTGCAGGCAGGCCAAGGGCAGATTCCTTCGCGCCAAGCTGCAAAAAAAGCGGGAATTCCGTATAACGTCAAATCGGAAACAATCAATAAAGTATGTGCTTCAGGAATGCGAAGCATAACACTTGCACATCAAATCATTCGTTTGGGTGATGAGGAAGTTATCGTAGCAGGCGGTATGGAATCGATGTCAAACGCGCCTTACTATTTGCCGAAAGGGCGTTGGGGCATGCGGATGGGAGATGCTCAAGTTATTGATGGCATGGTCCATGATGGTTTGTCATGTTCCTTCCATCCGGACAAAGTCCATATGGGGACATACGGCAATTCAACAGCTGAAACGTTCGGTCTGACACGTGAAGCACAAGATGAATGGTCTGCCCGTTCCCACGAGCGTGCAGTCAAAGCAAAAGAATTGTTTGCGGAAGAAATCGCACCAATTGAAATTCCGCAGCGAAAAGGCGATCCGATCACTGTTGATTTTGATGAAGCGCCTCGCGCCAATTCAACAATCGAAGCATTGGCGAAACTAAAGCCGGCATTTGGCAAAGACGGCACAATTACTGCCGGAAACGCGCCTGGCATCAACGACGGAGCGGTGGCGCTGGTCTTAATGAGTGAAGAGCGCGCAGAGAAAGAAGGCAAACAGCCGCTTGCCCATATTTTAGCCCACACAGAAATTGCAATCGAACCGCATCGTTTCCCTGAAACACCAGGAATTGTCATCAATGAACTTCTTAAAAAGACTGGTAAATCACTCGATGACATTGACCTTTTTGAAATCAATGAAGCGTTCGCTGCAGTGGCGCTTGCTAGTTCGAAAATTGCAGAACTGGATGCTGAAAAAGTCAATGTCAACGGCGGCTCGGTGGCACTTGGCCACCCAATCGGCGCAAGCGGCGCGCGCATTATCTTAACCCTGGCTTATGAATTAAAACGCCGCGGAGGCGGGGTCGGCATCGCGGCTATCTGTTCAGGCGGCGGACAAGGCGACGCTATCATGATCGAAGTTCCAAAACAGGAGGAAAACTGACTATGGCAATCCAGAACGTGATGGTTATCGGCGCCGGCCAAATGGGTTCCGGCATCGCGCAAGTATGTGCGCAAGCAGGCTTTAATGTGAAAATGAACGATATGAAACAAGAGGCATATGACCGGGGAATCGGTACGATTACAAAAAACCTCTCCCGTAATGTTGAAAAAGGGCGCATATCGGAAGAAGAGAAAGCGGCGATCTTAGGCCGTATTTCTTCTTCCTTTGATCTGAAAGACGCCTCTGATGCAGACATTGTCATCGAAGCCGCTGTTGAAAATATGGAAATCAAACACAGCATTTTTAAAACACTCGATGAAGTTGCCCCAAAACATGCGATTTTGGCATCAAATACATCGTCTCTTCCAATTACGGAAATCGCGGCAGCCACCAACCGCCCGGAACAAGTGATCGGCATGCATTTCATGAATCCGGTACCGGTCATGAAATTGGTTGAAATCATCCGGGGCCTTGCTACGACTAATGAAGTTTACAAAACGGTCGAAGAAATGACCGTTCAATTATCGAAAACGCCTGTCGAATGCAATGACTTTCCAGGGTTTGTTTCCAATCGGATTTTAATGCCGATGATCAACGAAGCGATTTTTACGCTTCAAGAAGGGGTCGCCACAAAAGAAGCGATCGACGACATTATGCGCCTCGGCATGAACCACCCAATGGGGCCGCTGCAATTAGCTGATTTTATCGGTTTGGATACATGCCTCTATATCATGGAAGTGCTGCATGACGGCTTTGGGGACAGCAAATACCGGCCGAGCCCACTTTTGCGCCAGTACGTGAAAGCCGGATGGCTAGGCAAAAAAACAGGACGCGGATTCTATGAGTACAGTTAAATTAGGAGGACCAACAATGGATTTGCGTTTTACAGAAGAGCAGGTCATGATGCGCGATATGGTCCGAAATTTTGCACGCGAAGAAATTGCGCCATTTATCGACCGGATGGAAGATGGGGAATTTCCTCATGAAATTCTCAGGAAAATGGGGGATTTAGGCTTGATGGGCATTACAGCGCCTGAGAAATACGGCGGTTCAGAAATGGATTTCACTTCCTACATCTGCGCCATCCACGAATTATCCAAAGCGAGCGCGGTAATCGGCGTTATTCTATCGGTGCACACTTCGGTCGGAACAAATCCGATCTTGAATTTCGGTACGGAAGAACAAATTGCAAAATACATTCCAAAACTGGCATCTGGCGAATACCTTGGTGCATTTGCTTTGACTGAGCCGGCAGCAGGATCGGATGCGGCAAGTTTGAAAACCAAAGCTGTAAAAAACGGCGACCACTATATCATCAACGGCTCAAAAGTTTTTATCACTAACGGCGGCGAAGCCGATACATATATCGTTTTCGCTTCCACTAAACCAGCAGCTGGCTCCCGGGGCATTTCAGCGTTTATTGTTGAGAAGAATTTTCCGGGCTTGATTGTCGGGAAAGACGAAAAGAAAATGGGGCTTCATGGGTCAAGAACCGTTCAGCTGACGTTCGATAATATGAAAGTGCCGGCAGAAAACTTGCTTGGCGAGGAAAACAAAGGCTTCAGCATTGCCATGGCAAACTTGAACGTCGGGCGCATCGGCATTGCGGCCCAAGCCCTTGGCATTGCGGAAGCGGCATATGATTACGCAGTGGCATATGCAAAAGAGCGCGAGCAATTCGGCAAGCCGATTGCAGTTCAACAAGGCATCGGCTTCAAGCTCGCTGACATGGCCACGCAAGTGGAAGCGGCAAAGCTGCTCGTCTACAATGCAGCGGACTTATATGCCAAAGGCAAAGACTGCAACAAAGAAGCATCGATTGCCAAACTGTTCGCATCAAAAGCGGCGATGGACGTGGCAATAGAAGCCGTCCAAGTATTCGGCGGCTACGGCTATACGCAGGACTATCCGGTAGAGCGCCTGTTCCGGGATGCAAAAATTACGGAAATCTACGAAGGTACAAGTGAAATACAGCGCATTGTAATTAGTAAACAGTTATTAAAATAATAAACCTACTTTAGCTATATGTTGAACTAAAAGAATCGATTTTTATAAATCGCATCGGACGCTTTGGGCATAGCTCCCGCCAGGAGCCGGGAAGATCGTCCGTCTCCTGGCTTCGCTTAGCCCCTGGACGCGCCGAAGCTAAGGAATTCTTACTATATGAAAGAAACTATAGGATTGCTGTTTCAAAACTAGTGTAATGGATGATATAACACAAGCCTGCGAAAAGCATAACTATCTCTTGTAATATCAGCAACGCATTTATATTTAATTCAATTTGTAAAGTAATGATTTTAGGCTTTACAATTACAAAAAACTAGATGATTGCTAGAAGAAAGAGCGGAAGGCGTCGACTCCTGCGGTCCACCCGCGGAAAGCGTCCGCCTGTCTCTGCATCGCTTCGCTAGCTTCGAGACATGAAAAAGAGCTGGAGTGATGTCTTCAGAATAGCACATAAAACATTCAAAAACTGGAGGAATTGGACAATGAACTTTCAATTGAGCGAAGAACATGAAATGATCCGTAAAATGGTCCGCGATTTTGCGGAAAACGAAGTAGGGCCGACAGCAGAAGAACGTGACGAAGAAGAGCGGTTCGACCGTGAGATTTTCGACCAGATGGCAGAGCTTGGCCTTACCGGGATTCCATGGCCGGAAGAGTACGGCGGCATCGGCTCCGATTATTTGGCATACTGCATCGCCGTCGAAGAATTATCGCGCGTCTGCGCATCGACTGGCGTTACGCTTTCAGCCCATACATCGCTTGCCGGATGGCCGGTATACACATTCGGGACGGAAGAGCAGAAGCAAAAATACTTGCGCCCAATGGCCGAAGGAACAAAAATTGGTGCATACGGCTTGACTGAGCCGCAATCCGGGTCTGACGCCGGCGGCATGAGAACAAACGCAAAAGAAGACGGCGACCACTGGATCTTGAACGGCTCGAAAATCTTCATCACAAACGGCGGCATCGCCGATATCTACATCGTTTTTGCAGTAACCGATCCGGATTCAAAACATAAAGGCACGACCGCTTTTATTGTCGAAAAAGATTTTGAAGGCTTCTCGGTCGGCAAAAAAGAGAAAAAACTTGGCATCCGCTCAAGCCCGACAACGGAAATCATTTTTGATAACTGCCGCGTGCCGAAAGAAAACATGCTTGGGGAACTTGGCCAAGGCTTCAAAATCGCCATGCAGACGCTTGATGGCGGACGCAACGGCATTGCGGCGCAGGCAGTTGGAATTGCGCAAGGCGCATTGGATGCATCCGTCAATTATGCGAAAGAGCGCGAACAATTCGGCAAGCCGATTGCAGCAAACCAAGGCGTTTCGTTCAAACTGGCAGATATGGCAACTTCCATCGAAGCTTCGCGTTTATTGACATACCAGGCGGCATGGCTTGAATCGAACAAATTACCGTACAGCAAAGAATCGGCGATGGCGAAATTGATGGCCGGCGACACGGCGATGAAAGTGACTGTCGAAGCGGTTCAAGTATTTGGCGGCTATGGTTACACGAAAGACTACCCAGTGGAGCGTTTTATGCGCGATGCAAAGATTACACAAATTTACGAAGGCACACAGGAAATCCAGCGTCTTGTTATTTCCCGTATGGTCACAAAATAACCGGAGGTAATGACTATGAATAAAAAGCGTGAAATACAGTCCTCCGTAAAAGACGAAAGCCTGATCGAAAAGCGCCGTGCGCAAATGATCCGCGGTGCTGTCACGCTTTTTAAACAAAAAGGCTTTCACCGGACGACGACCAGGGAAATTGCGAAAGCGGCAGGGTTTAGCATAGGCACGCTTTACGAATACATCCGCACAAAAGAAGATGTGCTATACCTCGTCTGCGATTCGATTTACGACGAGGTGCATGCGCGCCTAGATTCGCTGGACGTCGAAAAAGGCTCGCTGGAAGTGCTGGTTACGGCGCTTGAACATTATTACGGCTTGATCGATGATATGCAGGACGAATTTGTTGTCATGTATCAAGAGTCGAAATCACTTCCGAAAGACGCCCTGCAATACGTATTGAATAAAGAATTGGAAATGGTAGCGTTGTTTGAGCGTTTACTGATGGAGTGCAGAGAAAGCGGTGAATTGAAAATGACACCGAAAGAAATCAAACTTGCGGCCCATCACTTGTTTGTCCAAGGGCAGATGTGGGCGTTCCGGCGCTGGGCACTCCGGGAGTTTACCATTCAAGAATATATCCAGACACAGACGCACTTTCTTTTGCAGGGGATGGCAGGAGAAAAAATCTCAATACAGGGGGCATAATAGATTATGGCTATAGTACAGGAACAAAAAACATACAAGCCAAAAAACCATATCCGTTTTGTAACGGCATCCAGCCTTTTTGATGGCCACGACGCCTCCATTAACATCATGCGGCGCATTTTGCAAAGCACGGGCGTAGAAGTGATCCACCTTGGCCATAACCGTTCAGTGGAAGAAGTGGTCAATGCAGCAATCCAGGAAGATGTCCAAGGCATCGCCATTTCTTCTTACCAAGGCGGCCATATGGAATACTTCAAATACATGTACGACTTGCTGCAGGAAAAAGGCGCGAACCATATCCGGATTTACGGGGGTGGCGGCGGTGTTATTTTGCCGCGCGAAATAGAAGAGCTGGAAGCATACGGCATTGCAGGCATCTTCTCTCCGGAAGATGGCCGTAAAAAAGGGCTCCAAGGAATGATTCAGGAGATTGTGGAAGAATGTGATTTCTCGACCGCCAAACCCGATTTAGTTCCAGAAAACTTGTCGACCGAAAATCCGGTAGCGCTTGCGAACGCCATTACAGCGGTTGAAGAATCGCATACGCGGGACACAGACGTTACAAGGTTGCTCGAAGCCGTTCGCTCGCAAAGCAAAAACACGCCGATTCTTGGGATTACCGGAACAGGCGGTGCAGGAAAAAGTTCGTTGACAGACGAGCTGATTCGCCGCTTTTTATCCGAACTGCCGGATAAGAAAATAGCGGTTTTATCAATTGATCCGACAAAACAAAAAACAGGCGGCGCGCTGCTTGGCGACCGTATCCGCATGAATGCCATTTTCAACAAACGCGTATTCATGAGAAGCTTGGCGACACGCGGTTCACGCACCGAAATTTCCGGTGCTCTTGGAGATGTGCTGGATGTTGTTCGGGCAGCTGATTTTGATTTAATTGTTGTTGAAACAAGCGGAATTGGGCAAGGGGATGCGGAAATCGCAAATTTCTCGGACATTTCGATGTACGTGATGACAAGTGAATTCGGTGCGCCTTCACAGCTTGAAAAAATCGACATGATTGATTATGCCGATTTGATCGTCATCAACAAATTCGAGCGCAAAGGTTCTGAAGATGCACTTCGCCAAGTGCAGAAGCAATTTCAGCGCAGCCGGGAATTATGGGATAAAAATTTGGATGACATGCCGGTATTCGGCACAATTGCCAGCCAGTTTAACGATAAAGGGACGAATGCGTTGTTTGCTGCATTGGTCGCTGTTGTAAACGCGAAATGCGGGACAAATTGGCAGACCGATTATGAAATGTTCGCAAAAACCCAAAAAGAGAACATGATCATTCCGAATGAGCGCCGTTATTATCTCCGGGAAATTACGGATGCAGTTCGGGGCTACCATGCAAAAACACAAGAACAGTCTCAATTTGCACGCCGCTTGTTCCAATTGGAAGGCGGCATCGAAGCAGTGAGAGAAAAAGCGCCGGATGACGCACTGATCCAGTCGCTGCAATCGCTTGCGGATGGCATACGCGACGAACTGACTGCCGAATCGAAACGCATTCTTGCCAATTGGAAAGCGTTAAAAGAAGCTTATACAGGCGATGAATTTATAACAAAAGTGCGCGACAAAGAAATCCGGACGATATTGCGTACGGAAAGCTTATCAGGCATCAAAGTGCCAAAAGTGGTGCTGCCAAAATTCGAAGATTATGGTGAAATCTTAAAATGGGTTTACTTAGAGAACGTTCCGGGCTCTTTTCCTTACACAGCTGGCGTATTCCCGTTCAAACGGGAAGGAGAAGACCCAAAGCGTCAGTTTGCAGGAGAAGGCACGCCGGAACGGACAAACAAGAGGTTTCATTATTTGTCGAAAGACGATGATGCCAAACGCTTGTCGACGGCCTTCGACTCGGTGACGCTTTACGGCGAAGACCCTGACCATCGACCTGATATTTACGGAAAAGTTGGGGAATCGGGCGTTTCCATCTGCACATTGGACGATATGAAGAAATTGTACGCAGGCTTCGACCTTTGCGCACCGTCCACATCAGTCTCTATGACAATAAATGGCCCAGCACCGATCATCCTTGCGATGTTCATGAACACGGCGATCGATCAGCAAGTAAAAAAACGTGAAGAAGAGCTTGGGCGCACATTGACTGTCGAGGAATTCACGGAAGTCCGCGAAGGCACGCTGCAAGTGGTGCGCGGGACGGTCCAAGCCGACATCTTGAAAGAAGACCAAGGGCAAAACACATGCATCTTCTCCACTGAGTTCGCACTCCGCTTGATGGGGGATATCCAGCAATATTTTATCAACCATAAAGTGCGCAATTACTATTCGGTGTCCATATCCGGCTACCATATCGCAGAAGCTGGGGCGAATCCGATTTCGCAGCTCGCATTCACGTTGTCGAATGGTTTCACATACGTGGAATACTATTTGAGCCGCGGCATGAATATCGACGATTTTGCACCGAACTTATCGTTCTTCTTCTCAAACGGACTGGATCCGGAGTATACAGTGATCGGCCGTGTAGCACGCCGAATCTGGGCGATTGTCATGCGCGATAAATATGGCGCGAACGAACGCAGCCAAAAGCTGAAATACCATGTCCAAACATCTGGCCGCAGCTTGCACGCACAGGAAATCGATTTTAACGATATCCGGACAACATTGCAGGCGTTGATGGCATTGCAAGACAATTGCAACTCGCTTCACACGAATGCCTATGACGAAGCGATCACGACACCGACGGAAGAATCCGTGCGCCGTGCGATGGCCATCCAGATGATCATCACAAAAGAGCATGGCCTGTCCAAAAACGAAAATCCGCTGCAAGGCGCGTTCATCGTTGAAGAAATGACGCAGCTTGTCGAAGAAGCGGTACTCGCAGAATTCGACCGCATCAACGACCGCGGCGGGGTTTTAGGCGCGATGGAAACGCAGTATCAGCGCGGAAAAATTCAAGAAGAATCGATGTATTATGAAATGAAAAAACATACCGGCGAACTGCCAATCATTGGGGTCAACACGTATTTGAACCCAAATCCGCAAAGCGACGACGATATCAACTCGATGGAAATCGCCCGTGCGACCACTGAAGAGAAGGAAACGCAAATCAATAACTTGCGCGCGTTCCAAGCCCGCAACGATTCGGCAGAAGCACTCGAGCGCCTAAAGCAAGTAGCAAAGACAGGCGGCAATATCTTTGAAGAACTGATGGAAACTGTAAAAGTTGCCAGTCTTGGCCAAATTACAACAGCTTTATATGAAGTAGGCGGTCAGTATAGACGAAATATGTAAGTGGACATGCCTGCTGCAGGTTGGAATGAAAGATGGACACGCAAAAGTCGTTGCAAAACGATTTTGCGTGTTTATTTATAGGGGGAAATATTCAAGGGAGATATAGGCCACCAACAAAATGTCTAATCCCCAAAACCGGTTGTTCGTCAAGGCCGGCAGTTTTCTGTATAATGTAATGAGAAATGATTGTAGAAAATGCGGAGGATGATACTCCATGCCTAAACTGACACATTACATAATCTTTATCTTCTGCACGATTCTTATTTTTTTCCTATACGGCAAAGCGCTTGGATCGATTCCTTTTTTTATCCTTTCTTTCTATTTGTTTTATTTTGCATGGTCTGAACTGTACAAGAGAAAAAAGAAAACACGCTAGCCGGCGGACACTACTTTGTATATAATGAATTAAGTTAAGACAGAAGAAGGGACGTGCACGAATGAAAATCCGTGAATTAACAAGAGAAGAACTGGTCGAAGAGTCATTTGTTGACTTAACATATGCAATTTTAGAAGAAACACACGAAACAAAAACTTATCCTGAAATTGTTGCAGAAATCGAGAACTTGCTGGGCTTGTCGAAAGAGGACATGAAAGCCCGTTTAGTGCAGTTCTATACGGACATGAACATTGATGGACGCTTCTTGATCCTTGGGGAAAACCGTTGGGGGCTTCGCGAGTGGTATCCGGTGGAACAAATCGAAGAAGAATCGGCTCCGACTGTTAAAGCACGCAAGAAGAAAGCGAAAGTTGCAGACGATGAAGATTTCGATGATATGGATCTTGAATTGGAAGATGAATTGGAATTTGACGATTTCGACGATGAAGATGATGACGAAGACGATGATGAAGATGGCACAAGCATTGATCTAGGCATAGGAATCGTTGATGAAGATGAAGACGATGATGAGGACGAAATCAAATTGCCGGTTGAAGTCGACGAAGTTCTCGATTTTGACGAAGACGAGGATGAAGAAGTTGATTTAGGTGCTGAAATCCTTGTCGAAGATGATGAAGATCTGGAAGATGATTTAGATGCAGATCTTGATGTTGAAGAAGATGAAGACGACGAGGACCTGAAATAAACTGACTATTTTTTACCTTGACTTCTTAAGCGAGACTAGATAAGATTTTACTGGGCTCCTTAAAAAGGAGATTGAAATCGTACAGTTTACGCGCTCCCTCTGCATGCTGCAGGCGGGGCGCTTTTTATTTTTTATTTTGAGGAGGAAACGAGCATGACAAAGTATATTTTTGTGACGGGTGGCGTAGTATCGTCGCTTGGCAAAGGGATTACAGCCGCGTCTTTAGGGCGTTTATTGAAAAATAGAGGATTAAGTGTAACCATTCAAAAATTTGATCCATACATCAACATTGACCCGGGCACGATGAGCCCTTATCAGCACGGGGAAGTATTTGTGACAGAAGACGGTGCAGAGACAGATTTGGACCTTGGACACTACGAACGTTTTATCGATATCAACTTAAACAAATATTCGAATGTGACGACAGGGAAAGTCTATTCGACAGTTATCCAAAAAGAACGCCGCGGCGATTATCTGGGTGGAACTGTTCAAGTGATCCCGCACATCACAAACGAAATCAAAGATCGCTTGCTGCGCGCTGCGAAAACAGCTAAGGCGGATGTTGTTATCACAGAAATCGGCGGTACGGTCGGCGATATCGAGTCATTGCCATTCCTGGAAGCGATTCGCCAAATGAAGTCTGATCTTGGCCGTGAGCAAGTTATGTACATTCACTGTACGCTGATTCCTTATTTAGGTGCAGCAAAAGAAATGAAAACAAAACCGACCCAGCACAGCGTTAAAGAATTGCGCAGCCTCGGAATCCAGCCAAACTTGATCGTTGTGCGCACGGAGCACGAAGTGCCGCAAGACATGAAGGATAAAATTGCGTTGTTCTGCGATATCAAGCCAGAAGAAGTGATTGAATCGCGCGATGTTGACGTGATCTACGAAATGCCGCTTCGCTTGAAAGAGCAGCATATGGACCAAATCGTCCTCGACCATTTCGGCATCAAAGCGCCTGAAGCTGATGTAACTGAATTGGCTGCGTTGGTCGACAAAGTGAAATCATTATCAAAAACAGTGAAAATCGGTCTTGTCGGAAAGTATGTCGAATTGCAAGATGCTTATATTTCAGTTGTTGAAGCCTTGAAACACGCTGGATTTGCCCATGATGCTGAAATTGAAGTAGAGTGGATCAACGCGGAACACATCAATGCAGATAACGTCGCAGAAACATTGCAAGGCGTGGATGGCATCTTAGTTCCAGGCGGATTTGGAGACCGGGGAGTTGAAGGGAAAATTGTGGCATCGCAATTTGCTCGTGAAAACAATGTGCCGTTCTTTGGAATTTGCCTTGGCATGCAATTGGCTTCAGTTGAATTTGCCCGCAACATCATGGGACTTGAAGGTGCGCATTCGTCTGAATTGAACGCGAAAACGCCTTATGCAATCATCGATTTATTGCCGGAGCAAAAAGATATTGAAGACCTGGGCGGCACACTGCGTCTTGGCCTGTATCCTGCGAAATTGGAAAAAGGGTCGAAAGCCCACGAAGCGTATGGTGAGGAAATTATTTACGAACGCCACCGCCATCGTTATGAGTTCAATAACGAATTCCGCGAGCAATTCGAAGCTGCTGGATTTAAATTCTCAGGCACAAGCCCGGACGGCCGCTTGGTGGAAATCATTGAGCTTGCTGACCATCCTTGGTTTGTGGCTTGCCAATTCCATCCGGAATTCATCTCGCGCCCGAACCGCCCGCAGCCGCTATTCCGTGAATTTGTGCGCGCGTCTCTTGAAAATAAATAATTTTAAAAGCCTGCCTGAATTTTTCAGGCAGGCTTTTTTCTTTTTTTCTCTGCTTTATTCTGCCAACATTTCATCAATCAACAGTTTCACCGCGTGATACACGTAAAGGGCGCCCATCGCATGGGGGACGAGTGTCCGTCCGCCGTCATCTGCCGGCAGCAGTCCTTTATCCATTTTCAATGAAATAAAAGCGTCGGCCATATCGGTTTCTTTCGTTTCAGCTGCAAGCATGGCCAATGGCATGTGGGCATCGGCGAGCCTGCCGGCAAGTTCGTCGCCTTCGTCCTTTTTCGCTAAGATCCAAATACGATCAGCGCTTGTGACGATGCTGTCCGGCTGCCATTCGGCAATGCGCGGAAGCGGCTCTGCTCCGTTAATGGCAGCTGCGACAACAGCTTTCATTTCGCCAAAAGCCGCTAAGAAAATAGTTCCTTCTCCAACTGCTGCCTGCGCTAATAGGCGGGCGGTATCTTCAATGGCTTCTTCTTGTTGGGAAATACGCTGGAATAATCCTGTGAGTTGCGTTGTCAACATTTTCATCTTTCTTCACCTCATGACAAAAGTATATCAGATGAAAGGAAAGAGTGATAAAGTTGGGAAAAATTTGGTAGAATAAAAGGAAAGCAATTCCAGAAGGAAATGAAAGGGTGACTCTTCGTGAAAACAATTTTAATTGTAGATGATCAGCCGGGCATTCGGCTTTTATTGGATGAAGTTTTTTCGCTGGAAGGTTTTCATACGGTTACAGCAGGAAATGGAAGAGAAGCACTTCAAAAAGCGGGGGAAGCCCGTCCGGATATGGTTCTTCTGGATATGAAAATGCCAGGAATGGATGGCATTGAAATTTTAAAAAGACTGAAAAAAGAACAGCAGGATTTAAGGGTTATGATGATGACGGCATATGGGGAAATGGATTTGATCGAAGAATCAATCACCTGCGGGGCGGTCCGGTATTTCACAAAACCCTTCGATGTTTTCGAAGTCCGGGACGCTGTAAAGAGTTTATTGGAAGACTGACAGCTTCGGCAGTGGCGAAGGTACAGGGATTTTGTTATGATAGTATGGATATTTACATTATATCTAGCCTTAGGAGGAATTTAGCGTGGCATTAGTTTCAATGAAAGAAATGATGATTAAAGGAAAACAGGAAGGCTATGCAATTGGCCAATTCAACTTAAATAACCTTGAGTTTACTCAAGCCATTCTCCAAGCGGCACAAGAAGAAAATTCTCCAGTTATTTTAGGAGTGTCTGAAGGAGCTGCCCGTTATATGGGTGGATTCACCACAGTAGTACATATGGTGAAGGGATTAATGCATGATTACAAAATTACCGTACCAGTGGCAATCCACTTGGACCACGGATCCAGCTTTGAAAAATGTAAGGAAGCGATTGATGCTGGATTTACTTCAGTCATGATTGATGCGTCCCATCACCCGTTCGAAGAAAACGTGGAAACCACGAAGCAAGTAGTGGAATATGCACATAAAAATGGTGTGTCTGTAGAAGCGGAACTAGGAACAGTCGGCGGACAGGAAGATGATGTGATCGCTGATGGCGTTATTTACGCAGATCCGCAGGAATGCAAGCAGCTAGTTGATCAAACAGGTATTGACTGCTTGGCGCCAGCTCTAGGTTCTGTCCATGGACCATATAAAGGCGAGCCAAACTTAGGCTTTAAAGAAATGGAAGAAATTTCTCAGCTTTGCGACGTGCCTTTAGTATTGCACGGAGGAACTGGAATTCCATTAAAAGATATTCAGCGTTCTGTTTCACTTGGAACAGCGAAAATCAATGTCAACACAGAAAGCCAAATCGCTTCTGCAAAAGCAGTCCGCGAAGCTTTGGCTAAAGATACAGAAATGTACGACCCACGCAAATACTTGACGCCTGCGCGCGACGCGATCAAAGCGACAGTCATTGGCAAAATGCGCGAATTCGGCAGTTCAGGCAAAGCATAATAAAATCACCATTAAAAATGGATGGAGGAGAGAAGCGTCCGATAGGTCTCTTCTCTTTTTCAACATAACTAGGAGGAAAATCGATGAAGTTTTTTATTGATACGGCAAATTTCGATGAAATCAAAGAAGCCCACTCTTGGGGCATCCTTTCCGGAGTTACGACTAACCCTTCTCTAGTTGCAAAAGAAAAGAACGTGTCTTTCCACGACCGCTTGAAAGAAATCGCTGCACTTGTGGACGGTTCGATCAGCGGGGAAGTAATTTCCCTTGATGCGGAAGGCATGATCAAAGAAGGCCGTGAATTGGCAGCTTTGGCTCCGAATATCACGGTTAAATTGCCGATGACGCCGGATGGCTTGAAAGCATGTGCGGTTCTAGCTGGTGAAGGCAAGAAAGTTAACGTTACGCTAATTTTCAACGCCAACCAAGCGCTTTTGGCAGCCCGTGCTGGAGCGGCTTACGTTTCGCCTTTCCTTGGCCGCTTGGATGACATTGGCCACAATGGAATGGATCTAATCTCCACCATCTCGACGATTTTCACAATCCACGAGATCAAAGCAGAAATTATCGCTGCCTCGATCCGCCATCCTCAACACGTTACCGAAGCTGCGTTGAATGGGGCACACATTGGCACAATGCCATTTAAAGTAATCAAGCAATTATTTCACCACCCGTTGACTGACAAAGGAATTGAAGCATTCTTGGCTGACTGGGAAAAACGCTCTGCCGAGTAATGGATTCAGTAAAACATCGTCAAGCAAGTTTTTTCGCTTGGCGTTCGTTTAACTAATCGAACTTTTACAGGCATACGTTTGCCCGGAAAAGTGGGACCAAAGGAGAAATTCGATCTGATGGATGTATACAAAATTAAAGGCGGCAACCGCTTATCAGGCACTATTAAAGTGAATGGGGCTAAAAACAGCGCAGTGGCATTGATTCCTGCGTCAATCTTAGCCAATTCACCAGTGGATATTGAGGGCTTGCCGGAAATTTCCGACGTCTGGACACTGAAGAATATTTTGGAAGAAATTGGTGGAGAAGTAACGTTTGAAGATGGGAACATGAGCATCGACCCGACAAATATGGTCGATATGCCACTGCCGAACGGCAACGTTAAAAAATTACGCGCTTCTTACTATATGATGGGAGCTATGCTTGGCCGCTTTAAACATGCGGCGATTGGGCTGCCTGGCGGCTGTTTTCTTGGTCCACGCCCCATCGACCAGCACATTAAAGGCTTTGAAGCGCTTGGCGCCAAAGTGACAAATGAACACGGGGCTATTTATTTGCGTGCCGATGAATTGCGCGGTGCAAAAATTTACCTGGATGTTGTCAGTGTAGGCGCGACCATTAACATTATGCTTGCTGCTGTTCTGGCAAAAGGGCAAACCGTCATCGAAAATGCTGCAAAAGAACCTGAAATTATTGATGTCGCTACGCTTCTCACGAACATGGGCGCTAAAATCAAAGGGGCCGGAACGAACATTATCCGGATTGACGGCGTTGAAGAATTGCACGGCACAAAACACACCATTATTCCTGACCGCATTGAAGCTGGAACGTTTATGATTTTGGCAGCTGCAGCAGGCGATGGGGTTACCATTGATAACGTCATTCCATTCCATATGGAAGCATTAACCGCGAAGTTGCGGGAAATGGGCGTTGACGTGCAAGAAGGCGAAGAGTCCATTTTTATTCCGAAGTCGAAAAATTTAAAGGCAATTGATGTGAAAACCCTTGTTTATCCTGGATTTGCTACAGATTTGCAGCAGCCGTTCTCGGTATTGATGACGCAAGCGGAAGGGTCTTCGATGATAACGGATACCATCTATTCCGCTCGTTTTAAACATATCGATGAGCTGCGCCGCATGAACGCAAGCGGCCGGGTAGAAGGAAGAGCGGCGATCATTACAGGGCCGACCCCACTGACAGCGGCTACTGTAGTAGCTTCTGATCTGCGCGCCGGCGCTGCACTGGTCATTGCAGGTTTGATGGCGGAAGGCGAGACGGAAATCCGCGAAATTTATCATATTGAACGAGGCTATTCCTCAATTATTGAAAAGTTGCGGGGACTTGGCGCGGACATCCGGAGAGAGACGATTGATCCGGTGGCGAGCCTAAATTCCAAAACAGCGCAAGACGCAAATTAACCTCTATAAAGCTAAAGATATATGCTACAATTACGAAGATAGTTTTGAAGCTTGAACGGAAGAGTGAAACTGCATTTTTGCAAATGGCCATACCTTAGTGCTCATAAGCATATTAATTTGGTACTGTGCAGTTTGTAAATGACGCCACAACAAAAGAAACATGAGTCCTGCTGTATATGATTCATAATGATACTTCTTGAGTCCGGCGATTTGCCGGACTCCTTCTTTAAAAGAGCTTCCCAACCTGAACGATCCTCATCTATTAAATCCTATAAAAATAAGAGTGGTGTCTGACTTATGGCAACAATAACAATTTCCGCTTTGGAAAACATGACGCTAAAAGAACTTTACAGTTTGGCGAAAGAATACAAATTAACAAATTACAGCAAACTGACGAAAAAAGAATTGATTTTTGCAATTCTAAAAACGCGTGCCGAACAAGAAGGCTTTTTCTTTATGGAAGGCGTACTTGAAATCATTCCTTCCGAAGGGTTTGGCTTCCTGCGCCCGATCAATTATTCTCCTAGTTCACAGGATATTTACATTTCCGCCTCGCAAATCCGCCGTTTCGATTTGCGGAACGGGGACAAAGTATCCGGAAAAGTGCGTCCGCCAAAAGAAAACGAACGCTATTTCGGTTTGCTGCAAGTTGAAGCAGTAAATGGGGAAGATCCAGAAGTTGCGAAAGAACGCGTCCATTTTCCTGGGCTTACGCCGCTTTATCCCGACCGCCACATCCGCTTAGAGACAACCCCTAAGCATTTATCGACGCGCATCATGGATTTAGTGGCTCCCGTGGGATTTGGTCAACGCGGTTTGATTGTCGCTCCGCCAAAAGCAGGGAAAACCATGCTGTTGAAAGAGATTGCCAATTCGATTACCACCAATCACCCGGAAGCCGAACTGATTGTGCTATTGATTGATGAGCGCCCAGAGGAAGTAACCGACATTGAGCGATCGGTCGATGCCGATGTAGTTTCTTCTACGTTCGATGAAGTTCCGGAAAACCATGTGAAAGTGGCGGAGCTTGTCTTAGAGCGCGCCATGCGCCTTGTTGAACACAAGCGTGACGTCATTATTTTGATGGATTCCATCACGCGTCTTGCGCGAGCATATAATTTGGTTATTCCGCCGAGTGGGCGTACACTATCAGGAGGAATAGATCCAGCGGCATTCCACCGTCCGAAGCGCTTCTTTGGGGCAGCCCGGAATATTGAAGAAGGCGGCAGCTTGACGATTCTTGCAACGGCCTTAGTAGAAACCGGCTCGCGGATGGACGAAGTTATCTATGAAGAATTCAAGGGAACAGGCAATATGGAATTGCATTTAGACCGCAGCCTTGCGGAACGCCGTGTGTTCCCGGCTCTTGATATCCGCCGTTCCGGCACACGCAAAGAAGAGTTGCTTATTGATCGGCAGCAGCTGGATAAATTGTGGGCGATCCGCAATACTTTTTCCGACTCACCGGATTTTGGCGAACGCTTCTTGAAAAAACTTGGCCGGACAAAAACCAATGAAGAATTTTTTGGTCAACTGAACACCGAAATGAAAGCACATCGAAACAGCAAGAAGATGATTTAAATAGTTGCAAACAGCTTCGGTTTCTGATATTATAGTATAAGTGAATTAAAGCAGAGCTATTGCATATACGGCCTAAAGAGCCGTGTAAGGCAATAGTGAAATAGATACTAATAAACTCTGTTCCAGATGGTTCAGGGCAGGAGGAGAAAACATTATGAAAACAGGTATTCATCCAGATTACAAATTAGCAACAGTAACTTGCTCTTGCGGCAACTCGTTCCAAACAGGCTCTGTAAAAGAAAACATCAACGTTGAACTTTGCTCAGAGTGCCACCCATTCTATACTGGACGCCAAAAGTTTGCTTCTGCAGATGGACGCGTAGACCGTTTCAACAAAAAATACGGCCTAAAAGAAGAAATCAACCAGTAATCAAAAAAATATACCTGCCTGGCGCGAAAACGCAAGGCAGGTATTTTTTTTCGTTCTAATCCTTAAAATATGTTTTACATAGAGAGAAATAGCGGTTTTTTTATAGAATTTTAGGTATGATAAAGTGAAAGTGCAATCATCGGAAGTTTAGATTCCGGAAGGTTGCCGATGACAATAAGCGGTTTGTACGAGCAGTGGCGTTCCTTTAATTGGCGAAAGTCGGACTCGTGATAAAAATGATAAAGTGTTTGAAAGGGGCTATACTTATGTACGTCATGAAACAATCCGGATGGGTGGAATTAATCTGCGGCAGCATGTTTTCCGGGAAATCGGAAGAGCTGATCCGCCGCGTTCGCCGTTCACAATTTGCCAAACAAAAAATTGCGGTGTTTAAACCGAAAATTGATAACCGTTACAGTGAGGAAGCAGTCGTTTCACATAATGGCACGTCTGTTATCGCTATGCCTGTTGAACATTCCAGTGAAATTTGGAAGTACGTCAACGATGAATACGACGTTATTGCCATTGATGAAGCTCAGTTTTTCGATGATGAAGTGGTTGAAAACGTCCAGAAATTGGCGAACCACGGGTTCCGGGTTATTGTCGCCGGGCTGGACCAAGACTTCCGCGGCCGGCCGTTTGGACCAATGCCAATCCTATTGTCAATTGCTGAACAAGTTACAAAATTGCAAGCGGTTTGCACTGTTTGCGGATCACCGGCAAGCCGAACTCAACGCTTGATTGATGGCAATCCGGCAGGTGCTGATGATCCGACCATTCTAGTGGGGGCTTCAGAAGCATATGAGCCGCGCTGCCGCCATCATCACGAAGTGCCAGCAGGCGTTACGGTATCTAAATAATAAATACATTTATATAGAAGAAACTTGAAAATTAGAGGTGAAATCATGTTTGATCGATTACAGGCAGTTGAAGATCGCTATGACCGTTTGAATGAACTGTTAAGCGATCCGGCAATTGTCAGCGATACCAATAAACTGCGGGAGTATTCCAAAGAGCAATCCGATTTACAGGAAACCGTAGAAGTTTACCGGGAATACAAAGAATTGACTTCTCAATTGAATGACGCAAAAGCGATGTTTGAAGACAAGCTGGATGCGGATATGCGTGAAATGGTAAAAGAAGAAGTGAACGAACTGGAAGCGCAATTGGCACAAGTTGAAGCGCGTCTCCACATTTTATTGATACCAAAAGATCCAAATGACGATAAAAACGTCATTATGGAAATCCGAGGGGCAGCTGGTGGGGATGAAGCGGCATTGTTTGCCGGAGATCTCTACCGCATGTATAGCCGGTATGCCGAAACAAATGGCTGGAAAGTCACCATTATGGATTCCAATCCGACAGGTCTTGGCGGCTTTAAAGAACTGGTCTTCATGGTTGCCGGAAAAGGCGCTTACTCAAAACTGAAATACGAAAACGGCGCACACCGCGTTCAACGGGTTCCGGAAACTGAATCAGGCGGACGTATCCATACATCAACGGCAACTGTTGCATGTTTGCCGGAAGTGGAAGAAGTTGAAGTGGAAATCCATGACAATGATATTCGCGTTGACACATATGCTTCGTCCGGAGCCGGCGGGCAATCGGTTAACACGACCATGTCAGCTGTGCGTTTAACCCACATTCCGACAAATACTGTAGTAACGTGCCAAGATGAAAAATCCCAAATTAAAAACAAAGCGAGTGCCATGAAAGTTTTGCGGGCGCGTGTTTATGATAAGTTCCAGCAAGAAGCGCAAGCTGAGTATGATGCAGTAAGAAAATCCGCTGTAGGTACAGGAGATCGTTCTGAACGGATTCGAACTTACAATTTCCCGCAAAACCGTGTGACCGATCACCGCATCGGATTGACCATCCAAAAGCTGGATCAGATTCTACAAGGCAAAATGGATGAAATCATTGAAGCGCTTGTTGTAGAAGAACAGTCTGCAAAAATGGAAAGTTTGAACAATGACTGATAAAATATTAATTTTCGAGGCCCTTAACGGGGCTTCTTCTTTTTTAAAGGATAATGGCAGAGAGGAAGCAGCAGCGCGCATTCTTCTTCAACACGAACTCGGCTTATCGCATGCCGGGCTTCTTGCATCGTTGCGGGATGAAATCGACAAGGAAGTTCATGAGCGTTTTTGGGCAAACATTGAGCGCCATGTTGCTGGCACACCAATTCAGCATTTGACGGGCAGCGAGGAATTTTACGGCAGAAGTTTTCAGGTCGATGAACATGTGCTGATTCCAAGGCCGGAAACTGAAGAACTGATTGAAGAAGCTTTAAGTCAAATTGAGCGTCATTTTCCAGGGAAAAATCTAAAAATAGCCGATATTGGCACAGGGAGCGGAATCATTGCAGTGACGATGAAATGCGAAATTCCTGAAGCATTAGTGACGGCTACAGACATATCAGAAAAAGCGCTGCAAATGGCTCAAAAAAATGCCGAAAAGCTTATGGCAGATGTTGCCTTTTTACAAGGCGATCTGGCGGAGCCTTTAAAAGGTGAATTATGGGACGTGATTTTATCTAATCCGCCTTATATTGCTTACAGTGAAGCTGCAGACTTGTCGGATAGTGTCCGTGATTTTGAACCGCATTTAGCATTATTCGCAGATAATGATGGTCTTGCTTTATACGAAAAATTGGCGCAGCAACTGCCGGAATTGCTAAACAAACCTGGAATTGTCGGTTTGGAAATAGGTTATAAACAGGGAGCGGCGGTAAAAGAGATGCTTAAAGCTGCATTTCCCGAAGCAAAAGTGTATGTTAAAAAAGATATCAACAAAAAAGACCGGATGGTTTTTTGCATTATTGAATAATTGAGGATAATTTGTGTGTAATTCACCAAAGTTATCCCCCGAATGGGGATAACTTTGTAGAAACCTTGAATAATAGGAGATGTTCACATGGAGACGAAAACCATTCTTGTGGATAAAAATAATAATATCGAAGAAAGTTATTCACAAGCTGTGGAAATGTTGAGAAGCGGGGAAGTTGTTGCTTTTCCAACCGAAACTGTATATGGGCTTGGGGCAATTGCAACCAATGCAGAAGCGGTGGATAAAATTTTTAAAGCAAAAGGGCGTCCTTCGGACAATCCATTGATTGTTCATGTTGACTCAAAAGAGACAGCTCTTGAGTATGTTTTAAATGTTACGCAAAAAGCGGAAAAATGTATGGATGCTTTTTGGCCGGGAGCGCTGACCTTAATCTTGAATGCAAAGCCAGATATGTTTGCCAGTAATGTTACGGCGGGTCTTGATACCGTCGGAATTAGAGTTCCAGATCACCCTGTGGCACTACAGTTGTTAAGACAGCTCAAAATACCTGTAGCGGCGCCAAGTGCCAACACCAGCGGGAAACCGAGCCCGACTCTGGCTGAACATGTTTATCATGATATGAATGGGAAAATTCCTTTAGTTCTAGATGGCGGAGCCACAGCCATCGGCATTGAATCCACTGTGCTCGATATGACTTGCGAACCGCCTTGTATTTTGCGTCCGGGACAAGTGACGAAAGAGCAACTTGAGGAAGTTATCGGAATGGTACGTTCATCATCCGATATCAAAGGAAATGCACCCAAGTCACCTGGCATGAAATATACACATTATGCACCGGAAGCTCCGGTCTATTTAATAGAAGAAGATGCCCGGCTAATTGAAATGGCGATCAATCATGTCCATAACGAAGGGAAGAAAGTTGCGGTATTAAGTCATTACGATTTTCCGGATGCAGATTTTGATTTTCCGTTATCCGCAGAGACGCTTTATAACAGTCTGCGGAAATGCGATATGATTGATGTGAATATTATTCTAGCGGCCGTAGCTTCCGATAAACAAAAGGATATTGCCGTATTGAATCGATTGGAAAAAGCCGCTGACCATAAATGGTTCAGTTGAATTCTGTAGAAGGTGGTGCAAAATGAAGATTTTCTTTGTATGTACGGGGAATACATGCCGCAGCCCTATGGCTGAAGCGATTTTAACGGCGAAAGAATTACCTGGCATCGAAGTCCGTTCTGCAGGTATTTTTGCAGGTGCCGCTCCTTTATCAAAAAATGCTCAAGCCGTATTGGATGAACAAAAAATTCCATTCTCGCATATGGCTAAACCGGTCAGACCCGAAGATGTCGAGTGGGCAAATCTTATATTGACCATGACAGCTGCCCATCGGGATATGTTAATGCAAAGCTATCCCGAAGCAGCCAGTAAAATTTATACGCTGAAAGAATTTGCCGATGGCTCGAGAGAAGATGTCTCCGATCCTTATGGTGGTTCTTTATCGGCGTATCAGCAAACTTTTGACGAGTTGAACCAGTTGATCGATAAACTTGTTTTTAAAATTAAAGAAGAGTAAAGGGAAAGCAGAAAGTGTTTGCGAATATGCAGACACCCTGCTTTTTTCTTTTGATTCAAAACAAACTGTTTAAGAAATTCAGGAAAGTGCTCAAAACAGCGGATTCTAGGCTTTTAAGTACAAAAATGATAGAATGGAGAAAAGTGGATGCGCGCCAAGCGTGCTGGCAACTAAACAGTTAAAGAAAAGAGGGCTTTTCATGAAAATCGCTATTTCATCAGACCACGGCGGAAATATTCTGCGCAAAGAAATTGTCAATCTATTGAACGAACTTGGGATGGACTACCAAGACTTTGGCCCGCATACAGATGATTCGGTCGATTACCCGGACTATGCGAAACCGGTAGCCGACCGTGTAGCGAGCGGTGAATTTGATCGGGGAATTTTAATTTGCGGGACGGGCATCGGCATGTCGATTGCGGCTAATAAAGTTAAAGGCATCCGCTGTGCGCTTGTCCATGATGTATTTAGTGCAAAAGCGACAAGAGGGCATAACAATTCCAATATCTTGGCAATGGGTGAACGGGTTATCGGTCCCGGACTTGCCCGCGAAATTGCAAAGACTTGGCTGACAGTAGAATTTGAAGGCGGCAGACACGAAACGCGTATCCAAAAAGTTTCAGATTTAGAAAACTGAGGAGAGTGGCCGATATGCAAACGTTATGGCAATTGCAGTTAGAAGAAATTTTGAGTGAACTGGAGCAGCAGATTCAATTCAGAAAAGGCCAAGTGTTTGTAATCGGCTGCTCGACATCTGAAATAGCGGGTAAACGCATCGGCACCGGCGGTGGATTAGATATTGCGGAAAGTTTGTTCGAGCCGTTTGAGAAGTTCGCGGCCCGGCACAAAATCCATTTGGCTTTCCAGGGGTGTGAACATATTAACCGTGCTTTGACAGTGGAGCGGCAAACTGCTGAAAAGTATGGCTGGGAGCCGGTATCGGTCATTCCTGTCGCTAAAGCGGGAGGTTCGATGAGTGCCTATGCTTTCATGAATATGAAAGATCCGGTTGTTGTGGAAGAAGTTCAGGCTCATGCCGGAATTGATATTGGCCAAACAATGATTGGTATGCATTTAAAAAGAGTAGCCGTTCCGGTGCGGACTTCTGTTAAACTAATAGGAGATGCGATTATATCCGCCGCTACCACACGGCCAAAATTGATTGGCGGGGAGCGCGCACGATATACTCGTGAGCTTGTTCAATTACAGGAGGGATATACGGATGGAATTGATTAAAGTGCAGGACCAAGCAGTATTTGAAGCAATGGAAGCAGAAAAAGCACGGCAGGAAGCGAATATTGAACTGATTGCCTCGGAAAACTTTGTATCACAAGCAGTTATGGACGCTCAAGGGTCGGTTTTGACTAATAAATACGCAGAAGGCTACCCTGGAAAACGCTATTACGGCGGTTGTGAGTATGTTGATGTTGTCGAAAATATTGCTAGGGATCGCCTGAAAGAAATTTTCGGTGCGGATCATGCAAACGTTCAACCACATTCAGGATCCCAAGCCAATATGGCCGTTTATACAGCAATTTTAAAGCAAGGCGATACAGTACTCGGAATGAATTTGAACCATGGTGGGCACTTGACGCATGGCAGCCGTGTAAACTTTAGCGGCATGACTTATAATTTCGTTGAATACGGCGTCAGTGAAGAAACACAGATGATTGATTATGATGTTGTTCGTGAAATCGCAGTTGAACACCAGCCTAAATTGATTGTTGTGGGTGCCAGCGCTTATTCCCGGACAATCGATTTTGCTAAATTCCGCGAAATTGCAGATGAAGTCGGCGCATTATTAATGGTGGATATGGCTCATATTGCCGGACTAGTAGCCACTGGGGCACATCCAAGCCCAGTGCCGCATGCCCATTTTGTCACTTCCACAACTCATAAAACATTGCGCGGTCCTCGTGGAGGACTGATCCTATGCACAGAAGAATTCGCGAAAAAAATCGATAAAACGATTTTCCCGGGTATTCAAGGCGGTCCATTGATGCACGTGATTGCAGCAAAAGCTGTTGCATTTGGCGAAGCGTTGGAACCTGAATTCAAAACATATATCGATCAAGTGGTGAAAAATGCCAAAGCTTTAGCTGAAGCGCTAATGGCTGAAGGCGTGCAAATCGTATCAGGCGGAACAGATAACCACTTGCTATTGATTGACCTTCGTTCACTGAATCTGACAGGAAAATTGGCGGAGCACCTTCTTGATGAAGTCGGCATTACGACAAACAAAAACACCATCCCATTTGATCCGGAAAGCCCATTCGTCACTTCAGGCATCCGCCTTGGGACTCCTGCAGTAACATCACGCGGTTTCAAAGAACCGGAAATGAAAGAAATTGCGGCCATTATGGCAATACTCTTGAAAAATCCGGAAGATGACGCCGTAAAACAAGAAGCGGCTGCTCGCACTGCAAAGCTGACAGCAAGTTTCCCGTTATACAAATAAGAGAATTTAACCAAGTAAAAAAGTGCAGCTGCCTGCCACTGAACGGATTGCCGGCAGCTGTATTTTTTTCCGAATTTATAGGCGAAAGAGGTGCAGCGCATGCACACACATGAATTGAAAAAAGAAAAAAAATTAATCATGGATTGGCTGCGCCGTATTGGTGTTGAGTTCCATACTGGTTTTCTGGTGGTGAATTCAGGGACAGACCATCATCCGATTGTCTTTGCAAATCAAGCTTTTTATGACATGATCGATTATTCAGAAGAGGAAGTTCTCGGAAAAAACGGTCGTTTTTTGCATGGAGATAAAACGGATATGACAGTTAGCCGCCAAATCAGGGAATGTTCAGAATCTCAAGAACCAGGCATTTTTGAGATTATCAACTACAAAAAGAACGGTACTCCATTCTGGAATGAGATTAGCATCCAACCTTTGACATTTCCCGATAGAGAACTGCAGCTGACGCTTATGCTGCAGCGTGATATTACAGACCGGAAACGGTCGGACGCCCTCATTAAGTTGCAGCAGGAAACGTATACCGGCATTGAACAAGGCTATATGTTAAGCATGCTGCTTCAAAAAGCTTGCGATACGGCAGAATCTTTTTTCCTGGACAATACCAGGTGCACGATTATGCTGATAAATGAAAATGAGCGTTTGCATGTAGGAGCAGGGAATTCATTTCCAAAAGAATTTCATGAGAAAGTGAACGGCTTCCCAATAGACAGGACTGCGGGAACTTGCGGACCGGCCATTCTCTCAAAAGAAGCGGTTTTTGTCACCGACATAAAAACAGATTCTTTGTGGCGGGATTACCAAGATGTAGTGGAACAGTTCGATTTAGTGGCAAGTTGGTCAACTCCAATATTAGACGCTTCAAAACAGGCGATTGGAACATTTGTGGTTTATTTCCCTTTGCCGATGGGTCCTAGTGAAAAAGATCTTGATTTTCTCAAGCAAATCTCGTCTATCGTGGCGCTTACAGTTAAATATTCCCAACAACAAGTGGAAATTCTAAAGCTCGCCTATACTGACAAAGAAACCGACTTGCCAAATCGCCATTTTTTCAAAAATGAATTGATGGAACTCCTTAAAGAGAAAAAAGAAGGGTTTATTGCTTTCATTTCAGCTGGTGAATACATAAAAGTGGTGGACCAATATGGCCACGGCGCAGGAGATATGATGATTGCTGAACTGGGGAGGCGGTTTGCCCGTATACGCTTGCCGCATGACCCGCTGATAGCCCGGTTCTCAGGTTCAACCATCGCTTTGTACAGCAAAACACCGCTTGATAAAATTCCGGATTATCTGGATCTTATCAACCAGACGACAATAGAACCGATTATCGTTCGGGACTTGGAGCTGTTTGTCACTTTGAAAATTGGCGTTGCAATCATTACACCGAAACAGCGGGATGCCGACGAGTTGATCCGTTACGCAGATAGCGCGTTATCCAAAGCTAAGCTTCAGGCAGGAGAATCATTCTGCTATTACGAAAATGAGCACGATGAATTTATGATGAAGGATTTGCGGATTGCCAATGAATTGACGGCGGCTTTGCGCCGAGAGGAAATTGGCGTCCACCTTCAGCCGAAAGTGGACTTGGAGACGGGCAACATCCTAAGTTTCGAGGCGTTGGCGAGATGGAATTCTCCGGAACTTGGCACAATTTCCCCTGACGTCTTTATTCCAGCTGCGGAGAAGAACGGCAAAATTCGTGTGTTGGAACAAGCCGTTTTGAAACGGGTGCTTGTCTGGCTGAAGAGCCGGCAAGACCAAGGCGCACAAATGTACCAAGTGGCCATCAACGTGTCTTCCGATCATTTTTTCCATCACTCGTTTATTCCTCATTTGGTTGATACAATGGCCGAATACGAAATCGAGCATCGATGGATTCAGTTGGAGATAACAGAACGAATCGGTTTTGTTGATATCGAAACGGCCCATAAAGTTTTCAAACAATTGACAGCTTTTGGTTTTACAAGCTCAGTCGATGACTTTGGCACAGGTTATTCGTCGCTCAGCTATTTGCAAAAGCTGCCAGTCAGTGAAATCAAAATCGACCGTTCTTTCATTTCCAATATGCACGAACCGACAACACTCGCCATTGTCCGCACAATTGTCCAACTTGCGGAAAATTTGAATTTGAAGGCAGTTGCAGAAGGAATTGAAACAGAAACCCAGCGGGAAGTTTTGCTTACACTCGGATGCAAAATTGGCCAAGGCTATTTGTTCTATCGGCCGATGCCTTTAGACGAAGCCCGCCTTTTATAAACCGGAGCCAATTGGCTCCGGTTTTTTTGCACACACGGGGAATGAAAGAAAACTGAATAATTTCATTGCTTTTTGGAATCCCTCGGCGTGCCAATTTTCTGCTATACTATTGAAGATAATGTTTGAAAAGGAGAGATGTGCCGTGGGTAAAGTATATGTTTTTGATCATCCGTTGATCCAGCATAAATTAACTTATATTCGTGACAAGTCGACAGGAACAAAAGAATTCCGGGAATTAGTGGATGAAATTGCGACGTTGATGGCTTTTGAAATCACACGCGATTTGCCTTTAAAAGAAATTGAAGTGGAAACGCCTGTCCAGGTGGCAACGTCTCGAGTGCTTGCAGGGAAAAAATTAGGCATCGTGCCGATTCTTCGGGCCGGCATCGGCATGGTCGACGGAATCTTGAAGCTGATTCCTGCAGCTAAAGTCGGGCATATCGGTTTATACCGCGATCCGGAAACTTTGCAGCCAGTCGAGTATTATTTGAAATTGCCTTCCGATGTGCAAGAGCGTGAATTTATCGTCGTTGACCCGATGCTTGCAACAGGGGGTTCTGCCATTGAAGCTGTAAATTCCTTGAAAAAGCGGGGGGCCACAAAAATCCGTTTTATGTGCATCATTGCTGCACCGGAAGGCGTAGAAGCGTTTCAAGCGGCGCATCCGGATGTCGATGTCTACATTGCGGCTTTGGATGAAAAACTGAATGACCACGGCTATATTGTTCCGGGTCTCGGCGATGCCGGCGACCGTTTGTTTGGAACAAAATAAGATAGAAGAACGCGGCACCGGCTAATATAGCCCCGAACAGCGCCGGTATAATCGCCGGCTACGGCGAGTTGGCGCCAAGGGGCAAGGTGCCGGTGTTTAGAAGACAAAGCAAAGGACTGGTCCTTTTGACGAAAAAGTGGAAAGTAATGACGATTTTCGGCACGAGGCCGGAAGCAGTCAAGATGGCGCCCCTTGTATTGGAACTTCAAAAGCATCCTGAAACAATCGAACCGATTGTGACCGTAACGGCACAGCATCGGCAAATGCTCGATCAAGTTCTGAATGCTTTTCAAATCCAGCCGGACTATGATTTGAACATTATGAAAGACCGGCAAACGCTAAGTGATGTGACAGTCCGCGGACTGCATGGCTTGGATGAGGTCATGAAGCAAGCGGAGCCAGACATTGTGCTGGTTCATGGCGATACGACGACCACATTTGTGGCAAGCCTCGCCGCTTTTTACAACCAGATTGCGGTCGGCCATGTGGAAGCGGGTCTTCGCACACACAATAAATATTCGCCTTATCCGGAAGAAATGAACCGTCAGCTGACAGGCGTCATAGCGGATATTCATTTTGCGCCCACAGAAAAGTCTGCGCAAAACCTGCTGACGGAAAACAAGCGGGAAGAGTCGATTTATGTCACCGGCAATACGGCAATTGATGCGCTGAAAACAACTATACGCAAAACGTATCACCACCCGGTCCTTGAAAAAGTCGGTTCAGATCGCATGATTTTGCTGACGGCCCACCGGCGGGAGAACTGGGGAGAGCCGATGCGCAATATGTTCCGGGCCATAAAACGGCTGACTGAAGAACATGATGACGTCCAGGTGGTGTATCCGGTCCATATGAATCCTGCTGTAAGAACAGTAGCGGATGAAGTGCTTGGCCGTGATCCGCGAATCCATTTGATCGAACCTCTTGATGTGATGGACTTCCATAATTTTGCGGCGCGTTCCTTCATTATATTGACGGATTCCGGAGGCGTTCAGGAAGAAGCTCCATCACTGGGCAAACCGGTTCTTGTACTGCGGGATACAACCGAACGTCCTGAAGGCATAGAGGCTGGCACGCTGAAGTTGGCAGGCACCTTGGAAGCAGACATCTACCGGCTTGCGAAAGAGCTGCTGACGGACCCGGAAGTGTATGAACAAATGGCGCATGCTTCTAATCCTTATGGAGATGGGGAAGCTTCGCGAAGGATTGTCGCGGCACTCTGTGAGTACCTAAATGAGAAAAAAAGCAAGAAATAAACGAAAGATTTTACAAGCAATGCTAAATTTGTCGACAATATGTCGACACAAAATCGCTTGTGAAGTTTTTCACTTCTACTAATTGACAGGGTTTTACCCCTATTGTATGCTTACAAAGGGTATGCATGAGAAGGTTTTCATACATAAAGATGTTGTTCTGAAAGCCGGATGCGACGGCTCTTTTTAAGAGATATATTGTCAAATCAAAACGAATTTCGAGGGGTTTATCATGCGCCCAACAAAAAGTCCCTTACAAGCGATGGCGCTTTACAGTGCCATTCTCTCACAACTTGTCGGGTCCGTGCTCATCGGTTTGTTCACAGGTATGTGGCTCGATGAACAATTCGGAACCGCCCCGCTTTTCTTAATCATCTGCTTACTCACGGGCTTAGCAATCGGCGTGTGGGCGATGCTTAAAACCGTCCAAAAATTCGAATCAGGAGACAACTAAAAAATGGATGGACTTAGGGAGATTTATACAAGACTAAAAAGAATGATTTATTTCGTCCTTGCGGCGCTCGTTATTGGCTGGGGGTTCACTCCGTACCAAACGATTTTTGCCGGTCTTTTAATCGGAACTTTGTTCGGCATTTATAATATGTGGATTCTGGTTCGCCGGATGGAAAGTTTTGACCGGGCGGTGGCAGAAGGCTCGAAAGTTCGTTCGCTTGGAACGGCATTACGGTTTGGCTCAGGAGTTGCAGCTGTGGCGATCGCATTATTGTTCGCTGAGCACATCCATGTGGCCAGTACGGTCATCGGCTTAATGATTCCGTATGTTCTGCTGCTTGCAGAACGAATTGTTTATCACGTGAAACACTATTAAGAATGTGGAAAGAGAGGTGAAACTATCGTGGGTCATGGCGCTCCTATGTATCAACTGTTCGGTTTATGGTTTAACTTATCGAACGTTATGATGCTTCTTGTAGCCGCTCTTATCGTGTTCCTAATTGCTTTTATTGCTACACGGAAACTGTCGCTCAAACCAACGGGCATGCAGAACTTCATGGAGTGGATAATGGACTTTGTAAAAGGTCTTATCAAAAGCAATATGGACTGGAGAACCGGCGGCCGATTCCATGTTCTTGGAATTACGCTGATCATGTTTATCTTTGTATCGAATATGTTGGGATTGCCTTTCTCTATCGCTATCAATGGAGAGCTTTGGTGGAAATCACCTACTGCTGATCCAACGGTAACGATGACGCTGGCCGCAACAATCATCATTTTGAGCCATTATTATGGCATCAAGATGAAAGGTTTGAAGAGTTATGCGGGAGGCTATCTTAAACCGATGCCGTTTTTATTGCCGCTTAACATCATTGAAGATTTCGCAAATACGTTGACACTTGGTCTGCGTCTTTACGGGAATATCTATGCCGGGGAAATTTTGCTAGGTTTGTTGGCAGGCCTCGGGAGTGCGGGTGCAATCAGATTTGCCGCATCTGTGGTTCCGATGATGGCATGGCAAGGGTTCTCGATCTTTATCGGGGCTATCCAAGCTTTCATTTTCGTTATGTTAACGATGGTTTATATATCGCATAAAGTAAGCGACGACCATTAAGTATAAAATGCTCAACTGAGCAAAAGAAAAAACAAAAAAACAACTATCCTGAGGAGGACACATTACAATGACAGGTTCATTAGGTTTATTAGCAGCAGCAATCGCAGTAGGTTTAGCAGCACTAGGCGCAGGTATTGGTAACGGTCTTATCGTTTCACGCACAGTTGAAGGTATCGCTCGCCAGCCAGAAGCACGCGGAGTTCTACAAACAACAATGTTCATCGGGGTTGCATTGGTTGAAGCACTTCCAATCATCGCCGTAGTTATCGCATTCATCGTAATGAACCAATAGTAATAACGAAAAGCGGAAGCGCCCGTTGAATCTGGGCTCTGAAGTCTGGACAATAAGAAGCTAAATGGCGGGATTGCTTAGGCATATTTTTCGCCATTTATGCTTATCTATTCAATTTTTTATATTGAAAAAACATCTGAAACATTAGATCTTACTATAGAAGACTGGAATTTAGGCTCTTGAAGGGAGTGAAACAATCGTGTTTTTTGATCATCTTGCACTTGGTGCTGCGGAGTCGCATGCTGCTGAGTTTTTGAACACTGGAGACATCCTTGCAACGCTTGTCGTCTTCATCGCCTTGATGTTATTGCTGAAGAAATTCGCTTGGGGCCCGTTGATGGGAATAATGCAGGAACGCGAAGACTTGATTGCTGGGGAAATTGAAACGGCTGAAAAAAGCCGTCAAGAATCACAGAAATTGCTTGAAGAGCAGCGCAACTTGTTGAAAGAAGCGCGTACACAAGCTCAACAAATCGTTGAAAACGCTAAGAAACAAGGCGAAGTTTCTCGTGAGGATATCATTGCAAGTGCTCGTGCAGAAGCTGGCCGCATTAAAGAATCTGCTGTTCAGGAAATTGCGAACGAAAGAGAACAAGCTCTTTCTGCAGTTCGTGAAGAAGTTGTTGCATTGTCTATGCTTGCTGCATCTCGAGTTCTTGGAAAAGAAATTTCTGAAGAAGACAACCGTCAGTTGATAAACGAAACGATTGCGAAGGCAGGCGACGTACGATGAGCCAAGTCTCAGAACGTTACGCACTTGCTTTGTTCCAAACAGCAAAACAACATGAAGTAATGGCTTTAGTTGAAGAAGATTTACGCGAAATTAAAAAATCTTTCGTTGAAAATCCAGAACTCCAAGAATTGATCGATTCTCCCAATCTGACGTCTGAAAACAAAAGAGATATCATTACTCGATTGTTCGGACAAGCAAATGTGTTTGTAGTAAACACGCTGCTTTTGATGGCAGAACGTAAGCGTTTAGATGAAATCGTCGGATTAGTGGATGGTTATGTCCGCTTAGCTAACGAAGAACAAGGAATTGCAGATGCAAAAGTTTATTCCGTCCGCCCTTTGTCAGAAGAAGAAAGCATTTCTGTCTCTTCCGTTTTTGCAAAGAAAGTTGGAAAACAAGCATTGCGAATTGAAAATATCATTGACCCGTCTCTTATTGGTGGAATGCGCATTCAAATCGGAAACCAGATTTATGACAGCAGCATCAGCTCGAAACTTGAGCGACTACAACGTCGATTGATCGGTTAATATCAGAAATTTTGAGAGGGTGACATACATGAGTATCAGAGCTGAAGAAATCAGCGGTTTAATTAAGCAGCAGATTGAAAATTATCAATCTGAGATTAAAGTCGACGAAGTCGGTACAGTAATCACAGTTGGTGATGGTATCGCTCGCGTTTACGGTATTGATAACGTTATGTCCGGAGAACTTGTCGAGTTCCCGAATGGCGTAGTCGGTATTGCACAAAACTTAGAAGCCAATAATGTTGGTATCATCATCCTTGGGCCTTACACTGATATCAAAGAAGGCGACGAAGTGCGCCGTACTGGACGTATCATGGAAGTGCCAGTAGGACCAGAACTAATCGGCCGTGTTGTAAACCCGATCGGCCAGCCAGTTGACGGCCTTGGCCCAATCAACACAACAAAAACTCGTCCAATCGAAAGCCCAGCTCAAGGCGTTATGGCCCGTAAATCGGTTCACGAACCGCTTCAGACTGGTATCAAAGCGATTGACGCATTGGTTCCAATCGGCCGCGGACAGCGCGAATTGATCATCGGTGACCGCCAGACAGGTAAAACTTCTGTAGCGATCGACACGATCTTGAACCAAGCTGACCAAAACATGATTTGTATCTACGTAGCAATTGGACAAAAAGAATCAACTGTACGTAACGTAGTTGAAACTTTGCGCAAAAATGGCGCTCTTGACTACACAATCGTTGTTACTGCATCAGCATCTCAACCAGCTCCATTATTGTACCTTGCTCCTTACGCAGGTATTACAATGGCGGAAGAGTTCATGTTTGATGGCAAACACGTATTGATCGTATATGATGACTTGACTAAACAAGCTTCAGCTTACCGCGAATTGTCTCTATTGCTTCGCCGTCCTCCAGGCCGTGAAGCATATCCAGGGGATGTTTTCTACTTGCACTCCCGGTTATTGGAACGCGCTGCGAAATTGAACGAAACTCTTGGAGCAGGTTCAATTACAGCATTGCCATTCGTTGAAACACAAGCAGGCGATATCTCAGCTTATATTCCGACAAACGTAATTTCAATCACTGATGGACAGATCTTCCTTCAGTCTGATTTATTCTTCGCGGGTGTACGCCCAGCGATCAACGCGGGTCTTTCTGTATCTCGTGTTGGTGGATCAGCACAAATCAACGCAATGAAAAAAGTTGCTGGTACGCTGCGCCTTGACTTGGCAGCGTACCGTGAACTTGAGGCATTCTCTCAGTTCGGTTCTGATTTGGATCCGGCTACTGCAGCGAAACTTGAGCGCGGGAAACGTACTGTTGAAGTATTGAAACAAGATTTGAACAATCCGATCAAAGTTGAAAAACAAGTTGTTATTTTCTACGCATTGACTCGAGGCTTCCTTGACGATATTCCAGTAGGTGACATTCGCCGTTTTGAAGCTGGATTGACTAGCTGGCTGGATTTGAACCACACAGAAATTTTAGATCATATCCGCACAACGCAAAAATTGCCATCTGATGAAGCATTTGCTGCTGCAATCAACGAATTCAAACGCACATTCGCTTAATCAGACCAATAGTTTCCTACGGATAAGAACAAAAAATAATAAGGTGGTGAAATACCAGTGGCATCTTTACGCGATATAAAAAACCGAATTACGTCTACAAAGAAAACAAGCCAGATTACGAAAGCCATGCAAATGGTTTCTGCATCGAAATTGAACCGTGCGGAAGTAAATGCGAAAGCATTCGTTCCTTACATGGGTAAAATTCAAGACGTAGTATCTGCAATTGCTGCAGGGTCAAATGACACGAGTCATCCAATGATGACTACACGTCCGGTGAAGAAAACTGCATACTTAGTAATCACGTCGGATCGTGGATTAGTAGGTGGATATAACAGTAACATTCTGCGTACTGTAACGACTAAAATCCGCCAGCGCCATACATCCAATGACGAGTTTGTAATCCTTAGTATCGGCCGTAAAGGTCGGGATTTCTTTGCTAAGCAGGGAATGACGATTTTAGAGAGCAAAATTGCTCTTCCGGATCATCCTACGTTTGCGGATATCAAAGAAATTACGCACAAAGCTGTTGGTATGTTCTCTGATGGTACGTATGACGAAGTCTACATGTACTACAATCACTATGTTTCTGCTATTCAACAAGACGTTACTGAAAAGAAAGTTCTGCCTTTGACGGATATCCAACCGTCAACGTCTACTGCTTCGTATGAGTTCGATCCATCAGCAGAAGCGATTTTGGAAGTTCTTCTTCCTCAATATGCAGAAAGCTTGATTTTTGGTGCTGTCCTTGATGGCAAAGCAAGCGAACATGCTGCATCCATGACAGCAATGAAGAGCGCAACCGACAATGCGAACGACTTGATCAATGGATTAACACTTGTATACAACCGTGCACGCCAGGCTGCGATTACTCAAGAAATCACAGAAATCGTCGGCGGAGCAGCGGCTCTGGAATAGATTTATATTAGTTGAAGTAGCTAGTAAAGGGTTGCTGATATTCCGCAAAACAGCTTCGAAGCTATTGGCCGAACAGTATTCGGCCGATGGCTTTGCGACGAAGCGCGCAGCGCTGCAGGAGCACCTGCTTTCTCCGCTGTTTTGCTCCATATCTTCTAGGCCGCTAGCTGTAAAATAGCAATTATACAGGTCGGTTCTTTTACTAGTAAGAAGTTTCTTAGCTTCGGCGCGCCTAAGGGCTACGCGAAGCCAGGAGACGGAAGATTTTTCCGGCTTCTGGCGGGAGCTATGCCCAAAGCGTCCGAAGCGATTTGCAAAAAGACGATTTCTTTATTTCAACATATGTAGTTAAAAAGAAACTTGCAGCCAGTCTACCTCCCGCTTCATAAAGCGGGAGTCCTGCTGCTGTAAATAGAACTATCGAAAGATAAAAGTAAGACAGGAGGGAACAGCATGAACACAGGACACGTTCTTCAAGTTATGGGTCCGGTTGTAGACGTACAGTTTTCCGTAGGTCAACTTCCAGAAATCTACAACGCCCTAACTGTAACTATTAATCGTCCCGGACAAACGCCGACTACTTTAACTCTTGAAGTGGCTTTGCACCTTGGTGATGATGCAGTACGCACAATTGCGATGGATTCCACTGATGGATTACAACGCGGATCAGAAGTAACCGATTTGGGCAGTGCAATCACTGTTCCAGTTGGAGATGTAACATTAGGCCGTGTATTTAACGTACTTGGCGAAGTAATCGATTTAGGGGAAGAAATTCCAGCTTCAGAGCGCCGCAACCCGATTCACCGGGCAGCACCTACTTTCGAAAACCTTTCTACTCAAGTTGAAATTCTTGAAACAGGGATCAAAGTTGTCGATTTGCTAGCTCCTTACATCAAAGGCGGTAAAATCGGTCTCTTCGGTGGTGCCGGAGTTGGTAAAACCGTTCTAATCCAAGAATTGATCAATAACATTGCTCAAGAACACGGCGGTTTGTCTGTATTCGCTGGTGTTGGAGAGCGTACACGCGAAGGAAACGACTTGTTCCACGAGATGAGCGATTCTGGCGTTATCAAGAAAACATCAATGGTCTTCGGCCAAATGAACGAGCCGCCTGGTGCACGTATGCGTGTTGCTTTGACTGGTTTGACTATGGCTGAATACTTCCGCGACGAACAAGGCGCAGACGTTCTTTTGTTCATCGATAACATCTTCCGTTTCACACAAGCAGGATCTGAAGTATCAGCGCTTTTAGGCCGTATGCCATCTGCCGTTGGTTACCAGCCGACACTTGCTACAGAAATGGGTCAATTGCAAGAACGTATCACGACTACAAGCGCCGGTTCAGTTACATCCATCCAAGCGATTTATGTACCAGCCGATGACTATACGGATCCGGCTCCTGCTACAACTTTCGCCCACTTGGATGCTACAACGAACCTTGAGCGTAAACTTTCTGAAATGGGTATTTACCCTGCGGTGGATCCTTTGGCTTCGACTTCACGCGCTTTGTCGCCTGAAATCGTTGGTGAAGAACACTATGCAATTTCCCGTCAAGTTCAGCAAACGCTTCAGCGTTACAGAGAACTTCAAGATATCATTGCAATCCTTGGTATGGATGAGTTGAGTGATGAGGACAAGCTTACGGTTAACCGTGCACGCCGCGTCCAAAACTTCCTATCTCAGAACTTCCACGTTGCTGAACAGTTCACGGGCCAAAAAGGTTCTTATGTTCCAGTTCAGGAAACGATCAAAGGATTCAGAGAAATTCTTGATGGCAAATACGACCACTTGCCTAAAGATGCATTCCGTCTAGTCGGACGCATTGAAGAAGTAATCGCAAAAGCGAAAAGCATGGGCGTAGAAGTCTAATATAAGGGACCAGGAGGGAAAAAAATGAAGACCATTGCAGTCAATATTGTCACTCCCGACGGCCCGGTATACGATTCAGAAGTCTCTATGGTGATTGGAGTCACAGCGACCGGTGAAATGGGCGTTTTGCCTGGCCACATCCCGACAGTTGCACCTCTTGGAATCGGCGCAGTCCGATTGAAGAAAGACAACTCAACGGAATTGGTTGCTGTAAATGGCGGATTTCTTGAAATTCGTCCTGAAAAAGTGACGATTCTAGCACAGTCTGCAGAGCGTGCGACAGATATTGATCTGGCCCGTGCTCAAGAAGCTGCTAGACGTGCAGAAGCGAGACTTCAGGCGAATAAAGATGAAGTTGACTTTAAACGTGCAGAACTGGCTTTAAAACGTGCGATGAATCGTATCAACGTTTATGAGGGTAACATTTAAACGAAGCAGGCGGACAGAAGGCAGTCAACTTCTGTCCGCCTTTTCTTTTTCTTTTTCTTTTTCTTTTTTGCTTTTCACTATCCTGTTACTAATTAAAAGGAGAGGATTCTATTGGAAACCGTCGTTGGACAACAGGCGCTCATTTCAATTTTCAGCCATATCTTTTTTACCGGTGTTGCCTTTTATGCGCTTCGTGCCGTCATGTTTGAAAAGTGGATCCGCAAGCAGCACGTATTGCAAGCGCAAATTCTCTATATTTTCCTAAGCATTGCAATCGGACTGGCTGTATCGACTTTTTTCTTGAACATTTCGTTATGGTCTCGGCAATTGCAGTATTTATTTTGAAACTTGTTGTTTTGCCATGGCCGCGAACTTCGTGCCTATGGCAAAACGCCAACTTGGCTAACTAGTTCGCATTTCCTGGGAAATAATTAATGCCATTTAGGTTTATATCCTAGTTTCACGGGAATTGTTGTATGTAATGAGAATGTAATATACCATATAAAGTTTTACAAACGACCGACATAAAAAGGTTAGGAGCTTCGAATCTTATAGCAATCTCAAAAAAATACCACAAATAGGTGTAAAGATACTTGAGAATATGCTGGAAAACAGGTACTATAAGTAAGGTTTTGTTTCTAATAAATGACAATGGACTTTATAACGTACGTTATGTACATATAGATATTACTTTACAGATGGAGGGCATATCAGTGGATCAGATTATTGTAAAAGGCGGTCAAAAATTAAAAGGGAAAGTTCGGGTGGAAGGTGCTAAAAACGCAGTACTACCAATTCTTGCCGGCGCATTATTGGCTTCTAATGGAAAAAGTATCCTTAAAGAAGTACCAAATTTAGCGGATGTTTATACCATCCAAGAAGTGCTGAAAAGTTTGAACGTGTCAATCGAGTATTTCCCGGAAAAAAATGAAATGGTGATTGACGCATCCCAGACATTATCAAGTGAAGCGCAATTTGAGTATGTTAGAAAGATGCGTGCTTCAATTTTGGTAATGGGGCCGGTCCTTGCACGTAATGGATTCGCTCGTGTTGCTCTTCCAGGAGGATGTGCAATTGGCTCACGTCCGATTGATCAGCATTTAAAAGGGTTTGAGGCGATGGGTGCTAAAATTTCCTTCGGCAATGGTTTTGTTGAAGCAAAAACAAACGGCCGTTTGCGCGGCGCTAAAATTTATCTGGATTTCCCAAGTGTGGGAGCTACAGAAAATATTATGGCGGCAGCAGCTTTGGCTGAAGGCGTTACGGTTATCGAAAACGCTGCGAAAGAACCTGAAATTGTTGACTTGGCAAATTACATCAATGAAATGGGCGGCCGCGTAGTCGGCGCTGGAACAGACACAATGCGCATCGAAGGCGTTAAAGAACTTCATGGAGCAGAACACTATATCATTCCTGACCGTGTAGAAGCTGGTACCTTCATGGTAGCTGCAGCGATCACTGAAGGCGATGTTATTATCGAAAATGCGGTGCCTGAACATATGGCTGCTTTGATTTCAAAACTTGGAGAAATGGGCGTCGACATTCAAGAAGTGGAAGAGGGTCTTCGCATCCGTGCTTCACGTCCGCTCCGTTCGATTGATATCAAGACAATGCCGCACCCAGGGTTCCCGACAGATATGCAATCGCAAATGATGTCGTTGATGTTGACAGCCCAAGGCAATGGCATTCTGACAGAAACAGTTTTTGAAAATCGTTTTATGCACGTGGAAGAGTTCCGCCGCATGAATGCATCGGTTAAAATTGAAGGCCGTTCTGTTATTATGGAAGGTCCATCGAAGTTGCAGGGGGCGGAAGTTGCAGCAACAGACTTGCGTGCAGCAGCAGCGCTTATCCTGGCAGGACTTGCAGCTGAAGGCATCACTCGAGTAAACAACCTTTACCATTTGGATCGCGGTTACGTGAACTTCCATAAAAAATTGGCTGCTTTAGGCGCTGATATCGAACGTGTCACAACTGAAGAAGCAAAAGTGGAACAACTGGTCTAATACTTTTACTTTTTATTTATTTAAGCCTGCGAGCTGTCTAGCCCGCAGGCTTTTTGATTTCTCGTGGGGAAGCGGGTAAAAAGTCTTCTTCGTTCCTCGACTGAACAGAGGGTGTAAAGCCTGAACAGCCGCGAAAAAATAATGCAATTCCCATCTTGTCTATGCTAAAATGTTCACTTAGGAGAGTCTTTTTATTTACATATAAGGTGCGGCAAAGATGGAAGGGGAAACGCTTAAATGTTTTCGAAAGATATTGGAATTGATCTAGGGACGGCCAACGTTCTTATCCATGTCAAGGGCAAGGGGATTATTTTGAATGAGCCATCTGTAGTCGCCATAGACCGCACTACAAACCGGGTTGTAGCAGTTGGAAAAGAAGCCAAAGAAATGATGGGCAGAACACCGGAAAACATCGTTGCGATCCGTCCTTTGAAAGATGGCGTCATTGCAGATTTTGAAGTCACGGAAATTATGCTTAAATATTTTTTAGATCGATTAAAAGTGAAAGGTTTTATGACAAAACCTCGCATCTTGATATGCTGTCCGACAAATATCACCAGTGTGGAGCAAAAAGCGATCCGGGAAGCGGCTGAAAAATCAGGAGGGAAGAAAGTGTTTTTGGAAGAAGAGCCTAAAGTAGCTGCAATTGGTGCAGGTATGGACATTTTTCAACCGACTGGCAATATGGTGGTTGATATCGGCGGCGGCACATCTGATATTGCGGTGTTATCCATGGGGGATATTGTGACAAGCGAATCGATTAGAGTGGCTGGGGATGTATTTAACAATGACATTCTTCAATATGTTAAACGGCACCACAAATTATTGATCGGGGACCGGACAGCAGAAGCGTTGAAAATAGCGATTGGCACAGTTTCCCCGAACGGCAGAAAAGAAGAGATGGAAATTCGCGGGCGTGATTTGGTGACGGGTCTTCCAAAAGTCGTTACAATTCAATCAGCGGAAGTCCAACAAGCGATGAAAGAATCAGTTAGCCATATTGTCGCTGCTGCTAGAAATGTACTTGAACATACACCACCGGAGCTATCCGCTGATATTATCGACAGAGGAATCATTTTGACTGGTGGCGGTGCGCTGCTTCACGGCATAGATCAGTTGCTGGCGGCTGAGTTGAAAGTGCCGGTTACGATTTCGGATAATCCTATGGATTGTGTAGCTTTAGGGACTGGCATCATTTTAGACAGCATGGATAAAAGAGCCAGAAGAAAAAGCATTGGATGAAAGCAGTGCTTAAGAGCGCTTAAGATATATAGTTTTATTTCAATATAATGGTAATGCCAAAAAAAGTTGCGCCACTGCCTGTATGGATATTCTGGACGATGAAGGCCTGCCTGTAAAAACAGAAAAAGGACGTCCATCAATAGAAAGGTTGACTAAGCGAATGGCTGAATGGAAGCATAAAAGACCTCTGCGAAGAGAAGTTAAAGAAGTTAAAGAAACTGAACAAGCGGACACGAAAGCTGATTCCAGCTCTTGGGTCCGAATCCGCTTGTTCCCGATTTGGCTGCGTATTCTAATGGTCCTTGCCATCATCGCTGTAGCGATGGTTTTAGGCGTAATGGTCGGATACGGGGTAATAGGGGACGGCGAGCCGTCAGATGCCTTAAAATGGCGTACATGGCAGCATATTATCGATATCATGAGCGGCCAGAAATAACGCCTGCCTGCAAACTTACTGTATTTCAAAAGGAGCTGGACATATGTTGACAGTAGAACAAATTCAAGCAATTTTGCCACACCGCCAACCGTTTTTGATGGTAGACCGGATTTTGGAGATTGAAGCCGGAAAAAAAGCGGTCGGTTTAAAGAATGTCTCAGTAAACGAAGAATTTTTTAATGGCCATTTTCCGGGTTACCCGGTTATGCCAGGCGTGCTGATCGTTGAAGCATTAGCCCAAGTAGGAGCAGCGGCGGTTTTGCAGTTGGAAGTGAATAAAGGGCGTCTTGCCTTCTTCACGGGCATCGATAATTGCCGGTTCAAACGCCAAGTTGTACCAGGCGATCAATTGCGCTTGGAAGTGGAACTGACAAAGTTGCGCGGATCAATGGGCAAAGGGCATGCGATTGCAACAGTGGACGGCGAAATTGCTTGTGAATGCGATATCCTATTTGCTTTGGGGCCAGTAGTAGAAAAATAAGAATAAGAGAATGTTAAAAAAGAAAAAACCAATGTGGGAGCCAATTTCTAAAGGCATCCACGCTGGTTTTTTCATGATTGGGAATTTGCTTCGTCTTTTCGCAGGACTGGGCGCGACCGCATGTCGTTTTCAAACCGCTCAAGCAGTTCTTGGCCTTCCAAACCATCTTCAAGAAGCTCGGATAATAGGGTTTCAGCGTATTTTCGGCGGCCGAGTTTTAAAGTGCCTTTCATCAACACAGAAAAGTGTTCACCGATGACTTTGACGCTGTAAATGCTCACTTGGAAAGGGGCCGGTTCGTTGCCTGGATAGGAAATTACCACTTTAACATCAACCATTTTACCGGCTTCCTTCATTTTTTCAAACGTTTCCCGGTATTTCAAATCCACAAGCATTTCGAGCAGCCACGAACGGTCATTGTTTTCTTGATTGATAATAATTCCGTCGTGGAGAGGAAAATCTACCACATTCTCACCTTCGACGACTCCCAATGACAGCATTTTAAATGTCTTCAAGTATATCCCTCCAAACGTTGCTTTTTTTAAGTATAGCATAGCCAAAAAATTATCAGGCTACGAGTTTTACTGCGTAAATAAAATGGAAAAGCTGCAAAATTTCATTTTTTACTTTCAGGCAATTGCTTCCCGTTTCCTTGGCATATCAATAAAAAATTGCAATATATTTTTCATCCCTCTCGTAAAAACAAATTTTAAAATGCGAAAACGCACCATAAATCATTTTTTCGTTTTTGCGCAAAATTTACTCTTCTTAGTATGATGTTTAAACAAGAGAGGAGGTGAAAAGATGAACCAAGTCGGAATTGTGGGACGCTTGACGAAAGATCCGGTAACGCGGGTAATGAACGAAGGCCGTGTACATACTTCCTTCATAGTTGCGATTTCCCGGAATTACAAAAACCAGAAAGGGGATGTAGAGACCGATTTTGTTCTTTGTTCAACCTGGGGCAGGCCGGCGCACAACGTCTCGAAATACTGCCGTAAAGGTTCGCTTGTAGCGGTGACGGGCCGTTTGCAATCGCGCCATTATGACAAAGACGATGGGACCCGGGTCTACGTCACTGAAGTGTTAGGCGATCAAATCCGCTTCTTGGACAAAAGAAAAGAAAATGAAGAAACCGCCCACAAGCAGCATGAGCCAGAGTCTGAAGAAGACTTTGACTTCCAGCCGCCAGGGACGGAACAAGTGAATGCATAACAAACATTAAAGGGGGCGCTTAGCCATGCCGAAAGACGTACAATTGCAGTTAGAAGTCCATATGGAGCAGTTGATCCGTTTGACTGCGTTGCTTCATAGACGATTGGCAGAGGCGGAGCGGGAGCTAAGCGAGTTGAAAGCCATATTCCGTTCTGCCGAAAAAGACTGACCGGTTTCATGTCTAAAAGAGGGGATTCGGCCAGGTGGGGGCCTGGCCGAATTATTATAACGTATAGGTGAAAAGGTCTTTCAATTCATCATCGGACAGTTCGGTCATCCACTGGCTCGATTGGATAAATTGATCTGACATTGCCTGTTTTTGCGTCAGCAAAGCATCGATTTTCTCTTCAATGGTTCCAATTGTAACAAACTTATGCACATGGACAAATTGCGTTTGGCCAATGCGGTATGCACGGTCAGTCGCCTGGTTTTCAACAGCAGGATTCCACCATCTGTCAGCGTGGAGAACATGTGTGGCAGCCGTCAAGTTAAGCCCTGTTCCGCCCGCTTTCAATGACAAAATGAAAATCGGGAAATCACCGGCCTGGAATTTTGCCACCAATGTATCCCGTTGCTGTTTTGGCATGCTTCCTGTCAAGAAAGGCACTTCGTGCCCATATAGCTCGTTGATCGCTTGCTGCAATAAATGCCCCATCCCAATATATTGGGTGAATATCAAACATTGTTCCCCGCGTTCTGCTATTTCCCCGGCGAGAGTCACTATGCGCTCCAGCTTTTGAGATCTAGGCAGTATTTCTTCAGCAGAAGAATAAGGTTCTTTCAAATAAAGTGCTGGATGATTACATAATTGTTTTAACTTGCTGAGCATCTTCAAGACAAGGCCTTTTTTCTCAAACCCTGTGAGCGTCTCCATTTTCTGCACCGTATCTTGGACAAGGCCTTCGTATAAAGCAGCCTGCTCCGGAGTCAACGGACAATATTCCAATTGCTCTTGTTTTTCAGGCAAGTTCAACTGCAAATCCGGATCCTTTTTCGTGCGTCGGAGAAGGAAAGGCTGGATGCGCTGCCGCAGTTTTTCTTTCGCTTCTTCTGAGTCGTCGCGTTCAATAGGAATCATGAAGTTTTCCTGGAATTGCTTGATTCGATACAAATAGCCTTTGTTGATAAAGTCGAAAATCGACCAAAGCTCAGACAAGCGGTTCTCAATCGGCGTACCTGTCAATGCGATATGGTGGTCGCCTTTGAATTTCCGGATAGTGCGCGACTGTTTTGTATACATGTTTTTAATGTTTTGGGCTTCATCAAGCGTAATGCTTGCCCAGTGCTGTCCTTGAATTTCCTCGGCGTCTGAAGACGCAATGCCATAGGTCGACAACACCACATCCGGGTTTTCGATATACAGGAATTTTGTAAAGTCGTCGCCTTTCGGGCGTGTGCTGCCGTAATGGGTAGCTACTTTCAAATTAGGGGCAAAACGGCTCAATTCTTTTTGCCAGTTTCCAAGAACGGAAGTCGGGCAAACGATTAAAGACGGCTTGCCGGGATTCTTTCCGTGGACGTGGAGCAAGTACGCAATCAGCTGCACCGTTTTCCCGAGACCCATATCATCGGCGAGGCAAAGGCCGAAGCCTTCTTCGCGCATAAAGACCAAATAATCGAATCCGACTTTCTGGTAAGGGCGCAACTCTGTTTGCAGGTTTTCTGGTATTGGCGTCTCCGGCAAATCGCGTTTATCCAAAAGTTTGTCGAGCAAAGTTTTCAACGAACGGTTCAGCTGAAACTCGATGAGCGGATCTTCTTCGTCTCCTGCATCTTCAAGCATGATTTCCGGGACGTTTTGGAACAGCATATCTTTGATTGTCCAATCCGCGTCTTCCGCTTCTTCAATAAGCTTTCGCAGGTGAAGGAGCAAATTGGAGTCAATCCGCACCCATTCATTGCCAACGCGGATAAATTCCTTGTTTTCTGAAACCAATTGCTGGAAATCCTGCATGCTGAGTTCATGGCCGTTCAATGAAAATTGCCAATCAAAACGGATAATTTGATCAAGGCCGACCACAGAAGCTTTTTTGATTGGTGAATGAACATTCGCTTTGACGCGGACTTTCGCTTCCTGAACAGCTTTCAGCCAGGATGGTATAGATACTTCTACACCGAAAGCCTGCAAAATTTCAGCATCGTTTCGCAAAAACTCAAGAACTTCGGCATCGGTCCAGTCTGTATAAAATAACCGTTCTTCTTCAAATCGGTCGACAGAAGGGCAGAGGCTTAGGATCAAAGCCTGTTTCTCAGCAATTTCTTTCGCATGAGTGCGCCATTTTTCCGGCAACACTTTATCGATTGGTTCATCAGCACGGCGTTTAGAAGGTGTCCAATACACCGATCCGCGTTTTGAACGAAGCGCAATTTTTAAGGACCATAAATCTGTGCTGTCCGGTTCGCTCAACTGCACAGCGATGACGTAATCATCCGCCGCAGGAAGTCCGTCCCAGCCGACTTTTTGGACAAAATGCTGAAGATACGGCAACTGGGCAGGGGTTAAGTTTTTTTGGCGCAGCTGATGGCGGATTGTATCGCCAAGAAAACTTCGGATGTCTTCATCGCCATAATTGCCGTCAATATTGATGTCTTCTCCTGTAACGGAGACATGGTCCCAAAGGGAAGCATCATTCAAGGAATTGGCGACTTTGCCAGCCAAATTCAGCCAAGCTTCATCTTCCGCACGCTGCCCTGAAAAGGTTACATAGTGGTGCGGCTCCCGTTGGAACAGACGGACAAAGTCCCCGGGCGTCAAAATAAGGTCAAGCCCATCGGTGACAGAGGTTAAGCCGAAAAAGCTTTCCTTATCCAGGAAATACAAATACGGTTTCCAAACTTCCGGGGGAATCCGATTCCCGGCTTCGTTGACCGCTTGGATGCGAAACTCTTCGGCACGTCTAATTTTCAAATAATAAGTGCGGCTTCCTTCTGTTTGGAATTGATTCATAAAAGGTTTCCTTTCTCGATTTCTTCCTGAAGCGCACGAAGGCGTTTGTTTTGAGTTTGAATTTCATTCATATAGGCTTTCCAAAAATCCAGTTGATCGCTTTTTTTGCAAGCGGCTTTCATCTTTTTCCAAATCCGTACGGCTTGTTTATAGCTGGTGCGGTTGCGTTCTTCAAGATGCGCCATCGCGTAGCGGTGGTAAAGCGGCAAGACGTAGTTGGGAGCGGCGTTTTGCACTTCCTTCAACCCGCATTCTTCTACAAAATAGAGCGGGGAGTTATGCAAGTGATGAAGCTCCGCCCACTGTTTGTATAATTGTTTTTCAATCAAATATATAGAGTAGGCAGGCAAGCCGTAATGGCCGAATTGCTTGAACAAATCTTCCCAATCCGCTTCACTCAAATAGATAAGCGAAAAAAGCCGGCTTAGCGTACGCACATATTGCTGGCGGTACTGCGAGTAAAGGCCTTCGAACAAAAAAGTTTTTACATGCGGTTTGACGGCCATCAATATGGCCGCAAGTGCCTGGTCATGCCCTTCGCTTTCTGCAAGAATTGCAAGCCCAATCCAGTCGTGCACTTCGTTGGGCGATATTTTCAATTCCTTTACCGACTCGTTCAGCAAAATTGCAAAAAACGCACTGATTCGTTCATCTGGTCTCGAAAAAGCCGCAGCTTCTTCTATCCGCATTTTGTGATTAGTAAACAGGCTTGTCCAAAAAAGTTGGTACAGCGAGAACCGCTGGGAAAACGAACCATCTTTCACTGCGGCAAAAGAGCGGACCATCAGTCTGAGATGATCAAAAAAAGCATCTGATTCAAATGTGCGATGCTGCGTCCGCAATTGCTCAAGCAAGTCATGCAATTCGTGCAGCTCGTCTTCAAACCACGTTTTAAAAAACGAATGATGCACTTCTTTTGTGCCGCTGATGTAAGTGTCCCAAACTTCCGTCAAAGAAATAAAATGGGCATAAGTTCGGTAAAGCACTTTCCATTCACGTTCAAGCGGAACAAATGACAATGCGTTTTTTAAGCGCCCTTCATACATTTGCTCAAAGTAGAAATAATTGCGAGTCGTATAATCTGGAACAGGTTCACGCCACGCATTTCGGATAACGGCTGTCCACTGTGCGGGAGAGCGTTTGCTTGATAGAAGGGCCAGTTGATCGTTCGGGCGCGAGCGCCAGTCCGCTACCCATTGGGTAAGAGAGCCGATTTTTTGGTAAAGCGCAAAAATAACCGCTAATCTGTGCCGGCACATTTCTTCTTGCGGGCATGCGCAAATTGCGGTGAGTTTATCGAAATTAAGAAAAACTTTGACTGTGTGGGCGTCTTTTACAATTGCTTCTAAAATCAGCTTTTCTTCATTGAAAGACTGGATTTGCACGCCATCATGGCGCACTAAAAAGACTGCTTTTCGAACCATTTCTTCATCCAGCTCGCGCGTTGGATGAAGCGATTTGTCGATAGCAGCCATATAGTTGTGAATAGTATCATCGAATCGTTGTGCCAAGGATTGAACCGTAGCCATATGCATCGCCCCAAAAATAAAACTTTCCTTCTATTATACGGCTTTCAGGCGGCTCCGTAAACGTTGAAGGAAAGTTAATCGTCGTCTTTCTTTTTATATGCAGTTATAAGTTGTTCGATTTCTTTTGTTGCATTTTTGATGAATTCCGCTTGGAGGGGGACCGGCAATGTGGTCAAGCAGACGAACAGATACCGGAAGGACTCGGAATATAGAAGATCTTTATGGGCTGTATAAAGAGATTCATTGTAATAGGCTTGCAGTTCTTTTGCTTCTGCTGGCTGTAAGCGGGGGCTCTTCGAATCCATATTCAAAATCATTTTCGCGAATTGGTCGTCTGGAATATTGTAGGCTTTTTGAATTTCCGGCAGCCGGTCGACGACAATGGTGCGTTCACCGCTTTCAATGCGCGATATTAGAGAAGGGTGGACGTTTAAGCGTTTTGCCACTTCTTTTTGTTGGACGTTCATATAGGCTCGGTAAGACTTTAATGCTTCGTGAAATCTCAGAGTGATCACCTTCCTCTTGATTTCACTGTACGAAAAATAAATGAATCGGCGGTTTTAATTGCCAATTTGGCATTTAATATATGAATCAGCTAGATTGATGTAAAATAAATGGTGATTTAGTAGTTAAAAATACTTAATTAGTTGGATAGGAGAATGTCCTTGAAAGGTTCATATGTTTTGGAAATTCCGGATTTAGATTATGTATTAAATCACGAGGATGTGAAGCGTTGGGAAGTATTTTTGCTGGATGCAGCCAAACAGTATGAAAAGATCAAGTGGCAAGCTTCTTTTATAGATAAAAGCGGCATATTGCAACAAGAACTCGTCTTCTATGGCCGCCTGAAAACGATAAAAATCGATTTTCAAAACAAGCGCATTGTTTTTTTTCGAGGCGAGGTTAGGTGCGAAGAATTTGAAAAGTTTCTTTTGGAAGTGCTGAATAATTCGTTTATCCGCATCCGTTCTGACCAAATGCATTTTGTCGTATCGCCTGGAAAATTGAACGGAAAAGAGGGGAGCACAATGAGATAATCATTGTGCTTTTTTATGTTAAAACGCAAAAAAATGTGGTATAGTTATCGTAGTAAGAATATTCAAATAACTGGGGAAGGGGGAGAAGACATGCTGCAGATAAAGTTGCTGAAACCGTTCTATACGAAAAGAGAAGGGCATTTGATAAAATTTGTTTTCGCTTATCAATACTTCTCGATATTAAAAGATGACGAGCTGTTTCATTTTATCCCAGTTGAAGGAAAAGAGATTGTGGTGAACTTGAATACATTCCAAGTGGAAAACCTTTCGGAAGTATTTGTGTTCCAAAAAGGCAATCGCTTTATCCGCTTGCCGCTTTATCAATTATTGTTGGTATCTGATATCCACATGCATCTTCAAGCGATCTTGCAGGAAGAGAAGTCTGGAGTGACGGAAGTGAACGATCAAATAAAGACAGAAGCAATGGATGCCATCGAGTTTTTGGAGCATGAAAATTTTGAGAGAATGATTGATTATGCCTTGTCAATCAGGGATGAAGAAATGTTTCATGACTTGTTGGAACGCCAAAACACTGGAGGTTTATAAAGTGAATGGAGCCTATGGATAAACGTCTGCCCGTTAACAAGAGGAGCAGACGTTTTTATGTGAGGAAAAACTGTCAAAAGCCCTTTTCCGCGTCTACGGAAAAGGGCTTTTATAAGTTTAAAGTAAACATAAGTCACCTCTACATTAATGTGAAAAAATTAAGGACCAGCATCAAAACCGTTGAACCGGCCACTCCTATTGCAAGATCTTCCCATCCCAATTCAAGCACTTTATCAAAATTCATCCTCATCCGTCCCTTCATGATGCGTTTTCTCAATTTCAATGTTAAGAAGATCTTATAGGGCAAGTTATAAATCTGGCCGCTTTCTGTAACATATTTTTATTATAAAAAGGAAGTAAAAAAATAACATGAATCTAAATGACTAAAAATTCTAAATATATAAAATTTAATGACTAATTTAGCAAATAGTGAAACTTAAAATTGATAGAATTGAGAATTATATTGAAATATTCTTACAATATTGTTACATTATCAATAAGCTCTTTACATAATTAATGGGAAAATACAATGACTTAAGGGGAAGAACACATGAAATTTTATTTATCGATGGATATGGAAGGGGTAACGGCATTACCGGATTATACATACGTGGATTCGAAAGAAGCAAATTACGAGCGGGGCAGGAGGTTAATGACCGGGGATGCCAATGCCATTATTTCAGGTGCATTTGACAGAGGCGCAAAAGGTTTTCTTGTAAACGACAGCCATTCGAAGATGAACAATTTGATTGCGGAAGATTTGCATGAAGATGCTTTGCTGATAACAGGAGGAGTCAAAAACTATTCAATGGTGGAAGGTTTGGACCAGTCATATGATGGCGCATTCTTTGGCGGCTATCATGCACGTGCCGGCCAAAAAGGCGTTATGGCACATTCGATGATTTTCGCTGTGCGGACAATGTGGATCAACGATGTGGAAGTCGGGGAACTTGGCTTTAATGCATATGTGGCGGGTTTTCATGGAGTACCGGTATTGTTGGTGGCGGGAGACGACGCTGCCTGCAAAGAAGCGGAAGCCCTCATTCCGAATATCGTCACGGCAGCTGTCAAAGAATCACTGACGCGCTCTGCCGTTAAAACATTGCATCCGAAAAAAGCTCAAGCTTTCTTGCTGGAAAAAACGCATCAGGCAATCGACAACCGTGAGCACGTCAAGCCGCTTGTACCGCCGGACGAGCCGTTGCTCCGAATCGAATTTACAAATTACGGAGAAGCGGAACTTGCTGCGATGATGCCTGGCTGTGAAATTGAAAAGGGCACCACCGTTGTCCGCTTCCAAGCAAAAGATATATTAGAAGCTTATCGGGCAATGCTAGTCATGACGGAACTCGCGATGCAAGCGAAGTTCTGTTAAAGGGGGAATCGAAGGATGGGCCGATATATTTTAAAACGGTTTTTAATGATGTTGATGACCATTTTCATCATTGCGACATTGACATTCTTTTTGATGCACGCAGTGCCGGGGTCGCCTTTGGAAACGGAACGGACGACGAACGAGACAATTCAAGCAAACTTGGAAAAGTTTTATAAATTGGATCAGCCGCTTTATATACAGTATTTCGACTATATGAAGTCCCTTGCGACATTCGACTTCGGGCCATCGATCAAAGATCCGAACCGGACAGTCAATGAATTGCTTGAGCGAGGATTTCCGATTTCTTTTGAACTGGGGATTATCACCATTATCATTGCGGTTCTTTCAGGGGTGCTGCTTGGAATTTTAGCAGCGCTGCGCCACAACAAACTGCTCGATTATGGAGCGATGGCGTTTGCTGTAATTGGGATTTCCATTCCGAACTTTGTCATGGCGACATTGCTGATTCAGCAGCTTGCTGTTACGTGGGATATCTTCCCGCCGGCTACGTGGAAAAGCCCAATGCACATGGTGCTTCCCGTGCTGGCGCTTGCGACTGGCCCGATGGCAATTATCGCGCGCCTCACGCGTTCGAGCATGCTGGAAGTGTTGACGCAGGATTACATAAAAATGGCCCGTGCCAAAGGGATCAAGCCGGTCCGCATTGTCTTTCGCCATGCACTCCGAAATGCAATGATGCCGGTAGTAACGATTATGGGCACGCTGCTTGCCGGAATTCTGACCGGAACGTTTGTTATTGAAAAGATTTTCGCAATTCCAGGGATGGGAAAATACTTTGTCGACTCTATTAACAACCGCGATTATCCGGTGATTATGGGAACAACCGTATTTTACAGTGCATTTCTCATTTTCATGCTGTTCCTTGTCGACATTGTCTATGGCATTCTGGACCCGCGCATTAAGCTTCATAAGAAAGAAGGTGACGTGTGATGACCCAAATCCGAGATGATTGGTTCCATCCACTCGCAAAAGATGGGGATGAGAAAGAAACAGTTGTCAGGCCATCTTTATCCTATTGGAAAGACGCCTGGCGCCGCTTGAAGCAAAACAAATTGGCAATGGGGGGATTGATTTTCTTAGGGTTCCTGGCGCTAATGGCGATCTTCGGACCGATTTTTTCGCCTCATTCAGTGACCATTCAAGATTTGCCGAATCAAAATCAGCCGCCGAGCAGCACGCATTGGTTTGGTACTGATGAATCCGGACGGGATGTTTTTACCCGTACCTGGTACGGAGCCCGCATTAGTTTGTTCGTTGGTTTAATGGCAGCATTGATCGACTTTTTTATCGGCATCTTGTACGGCGGCATCGCAGGGTATAAAGGCGGCCGGACAGATGCGGTCATGATGCGCATCGTGGAAGTGCTTTATGGCTTGCCATATTTGCTTGTTGTAATTTTATTGCTTGTAGTGATGGGCCCAAGCTTGACGACGATCATCATCGCTTTGACAATTACGGGCTGGGTCGGCATGGCGCGGATTGTCCGTGGGCAAGTACTGCAAGTGAAAAACTACGAATTTGTCACCGCCTCCAAATCTTTCGGCGCAAAAACAGGGCGGATTATCCGGAAAAACCTGATTCCCAACGCCATGGGGCCAATCATCGTCCAAATGACGTTGACAGTGCCGAGTGCAATTTTCGCCGAAGCATTCTTGAGCTTTCTGGGTCTTGGCATTCAAGCGCCTTTTGCAAGCTGGGGCGTCATGGCAAATGATGCGCTGCCGGTCATTATATCAGGCGACTGGTGGAGATTGTTCTTCCCGGCTTTATTCATTTCATTGACGATGTTCGCATTCAACGTATTGGGCGACGGGCTGCAAGATGCGCTTGATCCGAAAATGAGGGGGTGACGATATGACAAAACCTATAGCAGACGAATTGACGCGCACCCGTTTAGAAGATGGAGCGGAATCCGATCCGGTCGCACACGACGCTAAGCGCGGTAAAGTGGCCAAGCCGAAACGGAAACGCACAGTGACGGATGAGAAAATATTAGAAGTGAAAGATTTGCATGTGACGTTCAGTACATATGGCGGAACGGTACAGGCGGTGCGCGGGGTAACGTTCGATTTGTATAAAGGCGAAACGCTGGCGATCGTCGGCGAATCCGGCTGCGGCAAATCGGTGACGTCCAATGCCATCATGGGGCTGATCCAGCAGCCGCCGGGCAAAATCACTTCCAAAGGCGTTCATTTCAAATCGAAGGATTTAACAAAGCTATCCAAAAAAGAAATGCGGAAAATCCAAGGTGTCGACATTTCGATGATTTTCCAGGATCCAATGACCGCACTGAACCCGACGCTGACAATCGGGGAACAATTGACTGAAGGCGTCAAGCAGCATAAAAATCTGAGCGGCGCGGAAGCGAAAAAACGCGCCATCGAGATGCTCAATCTGGTTGGCATTCCGAACCCTGAAGAACGCTTGAAGCAATATCCGCACCAATTTTCAGGAGGGATGCGGCAGCGTATCGTTATTGCGATTGCGCTCATATGCGAACCGGAACTGCTGATTGCCGACGAACCGACGACGGCGCTCGATGTGACAATCCAAGCCCAAATTTTGGACTTGTTTGAAGAAATTCAAGCAAAAACAGGAGTTTCAATTATTTTGATCACGCACGATCTTGGAGTGGTTGCAAAAATTGCGGATCGAATCGCTGTGATGTACGCAGGAAAAGTTGTCGAAACCGGCACCAAACGGGAAATTTTCTATACGGCAAACCATCCATACACGAAAGGGTTGCTGAACTCGGTGCCTCGATTGGATTTAAAGGAAGAAGAACTGGTGCCGATCGACGGCACGCCACCGGATCTGTTCTCGCCGCCTCAAGGTTGCCCGTTTGCGCCGCGCTGTCCGTTTGCAATGGAAGTATGCGCACACGTTTATCCCGAGCCGACCCATTTATCGGCTACCCAGAAAGTCGATTGCTGGCTGCAGGATGAACGGGCCAAGAAATTAATCGAAGACGGTGCATTTGCACATTAATTTGGCTGAAAGCGCAATTGCGCATTCACATAAACACATACGAAACAAAGGGGGAAAATGAATGAAGAAGTGGCTGGTTTTATTTTTAATGGCAATGATGGCTTTTGTTCTTGCGGCATGTACCGCTAGTCAAGATGCGGGAGAAGAGCCTGCAGAAGGAGAAGAAGGCACAGCAGCAGAGACGGGCGGAGAGAAAATTCTCCGGTTGAACAATGCGCAAGAACCAACGTCTTTTGATCCATCAATTGGTTTTGACGCAGTTTCTTGGAATGCATTGAACAACTTGATGGAAGGCTTGACGCGTTTGGATGAAAATTCGCAGCCTGTCGAAGCGACTGCTGAGTCAATTGACATCTCAGAAGACGGCAAAACTTATACATTCAAAATTCGCGAAGATGCAAACTGGTCAAATGGTGAAACAGTGAAAGCGAGCGATTTCGTTTTCGGATGGCGCCATATGCTAGATCCGGAAACGGCTTCACCTGCGGCATTCCTTGGCTACTTTATTGAAGGCGCGGAAGCATACAACACTGGCGAAGGCTCTGCAGAAGATGTCAAAGTGGTAGCTGAAGACGATAAAACATTGGTCGTTACGCTGACAGCTCCAACAGAAGCTTTCCTGAATATCATCACCAACCCGAACTTCTTCCCGATCCACGAAGCGACTGCAACCGAAAATCCGGAATGGCACACGGAAGCGGAATCATTTGTTGGAAACGGGCCGTTCAAACTGGCTTCTTGGAGCCATGACGAAGAATTTGTTTTTGAAAAGAACGAAGAATATTGGGATGCTGCGAACGTGAAATTGGATGGCGTCCACTGGGCGATGGTAAACGATACCAATACCGAATACCAAATGTACCAAGCGGACGAACTGGATGTTTCCAGCGTGCCGGCTGAACTATCGGAAGATTTGATGGAGTCGCCGGAAATTTCCATATTGGACCAAGCGGGAACCTATTTCTACCGCTATAATGTAGAAGAAGAACCATTCACCAACAAAAAAGTCCGTCAAGCATTCGCTTTTGCGGTGAATCAAGAAGACATCGTGCAGTACGTGACAAAAAATGGCGAGAAACCGGCACACGGATTTACTTCATACGGATTTGAAGGCCCGGATGGCAATGATTTCCGTGACACAGCTGGCGACTTGGTGAAATTTGATGCGGAAAAGGCAAAACAATTGCTTGAAGAAGGTATGCAAGAAGAAGGATGGGAAACTCTTCCGGAAGTCACGCTTACTTTCTCAACAAGTGATACGCACCAAATCATCGCTGAAACGCTTCAAGACCAATTCAAACAAACTTTGGGCGTTGATGTGAAATTGCAAAGCGTGGAGAGTGCTGTATTTGCTGAAGAGCAATCCGCGTTCGAATACCAAGCATCACGAAGCTCGTTCCTGCACGATTACGCGGATCCAGTCAATGCACTTGAAAGCTTTATCACAGGTTCGTCGATGAACCGCACACAATGGTCAAATCCAGAATTCGACCAATTGATTGCCGATGCGAAAACAGAAACAGATTCTCAAGTACGTTGGGAAAAATTGATCGAAGCAGAAAAACTCCTGATGGACGAAATGCCGATTTTCCCAATTCATTTCTATAACCAAGTCCAGCTTCAAAAAGAAGGCGTATCTGGAGTATTGCGCCATCCGGTCGGGTATTTGGATCTGAAGAATGCGGACAAGCAGTGATAGTGGATTTTATGTGAAGTATAGGAGTTGGAAAGAAATCGCTCTAAGCGGTATTGTTCCTAGTAAAAATCTATAAGAATTTACCAATGCGCGGCCATGCGCCGCGCATTTTATTTTCTTTTTTTGATTGAATCCGCCTAAATGGTTGATTGAATGAAGAATGGAAAAGATGAGGAGTGGATTTTTTTGAGAACGTTGCCGAAACGATTGAAAAAAGGTGATACCGTTGGTGTGATTGCACCTTCGAGCCCGCCGAATTTAGAGAATTTAAAGAAAGCGTTGCCTTTTTTAGAAGAGCTTGGATTGCATGTGAAGATGGGCAAGTCGGTGGAAGAGAAGCGCGGCTATTTGGCTGGGGATGACGATGCACGGCTTTCAGATCTCCACGCGATGTTCGAGGATCCTGAAGTTGCGGGCATCATTTGCGCAGGCGGCGGCTACGGAGCGGCCCGGTACACCGACCGCATTGATTTTGGGATGATCAAAGAAAATCCGAAAGTGTTCTGGGGCTATTCAGATATCACGTTTTTGCATACCGCAATTGGCCAGTATGCAGAGCTTGTGACGTTCCACGGTCCGATGCTGGCATCTGATGTCGGGAAAGATGAGTTCCACGAGCGAAGCGGGCGCATGTTCGGCCAGTTATTCAGCCCGTTTGAACTTCATTACAGTGAAGAAATCTCTCCCTTGACAGCGATACGCGGAGGCGTTGCGGAAGGTGAATTGGTCGGAGGCAATTTGTCGCTGCTGCGGTCGGGCATTGGCACGAAATTTGAAATCGATGTTAAAGGCAAGATTTTGCTGATTGAAGACATCGACGAAGAGCCATATCGTGTCGACGAAATGCTCAATCATTTGCGGATGGCGCGAAAGCTGGACGAAGTGGCCGGTATTGTCATTGGCGATTTCAAGAATCCCGAACCGAAAAAACCGGATAAATCATTGACGCTTGACCAAGTATTCGAGGATTATTTCAAAGAAATGAAAGTACCGGTCGTAAAAGGATTTAAAATCGGCCATTGCGAACCGCATTTTTCGGTTCCGCTTGGCGTTAAAGCACGATTGGATGGAGACGCGAAAACATTAACTATTTTGCCAGGGGTGGAGTAAAGTGACGAAAATCCAGGCCATCACCACTTACCGCACAGCGGTGCCGTTGACCAAACCGTTCAAGACAGCGCTCCGCACCGTCACGCAAGCTGAATCGGTCGTTGTCCATATCTTAACGGAAGACGGGCAAAGAGGGTTCGGCGAAGCGCCGCCTACCCATGTGATAACAGGTGATTCGCTCGAAAGCATCGAGTTCGCGGTAGGGCTGATTGCGAATCAGTTGATCGGGCAAGATATCCGGCGCCGGGAAGTGTTATTCGAAAAACTGCAAAAAGCGATTGTCGGCAACACAAGCGCCAAAGCCGCTGTCGACATGGCGCTCCATGATTTGATCGCCCAACAAGCAGGCATGCCGCTCGTCGACTTTTTAGGCGGTTACCGGCATGAAATTGAAACTGACTTTACCGTATCGGTCAATTCGCCGGAAGAAATGGCCGAAGACGCCGCATCGTACATAGAAAATGGTTTTGATGTATTGAAGATTAAAGTCGGCATCGACACGATTGACCAAGACATCAATCGGATCCGCGCTATCCGTGACAAAGTTGGCTATGGCATTTTGCTTCGGCTCGATGCCAATCAAGGCTGGGAACCAAAAGCGGCGGTCCGTGCTATCGGGTTGATGGAAGATGCCGGGCTTGAAATTGAATTGATTGAACAACCGGTACCGGCGAAAGACATCGATGGCTTGAAATATGTCACAGATCATACCATAACGCCAATCATGGCGGATGAAAGCATTTTTTCGCCGCAGGACGCGGTCCGGGTGCTGCAGCTGCGCGCTGCTGATTTGATTAATATCAAATTAATGAAAGCAGGCGGCATTCACCAGGCGTTGAAAATCAATGCATTGGCCGAAGCGCATGGCGTCAAATGCATGACCGGCAGCATGATTGAAACAAAATTAGGCGTTTCGGCCGCTGCCCATTTTGCTGCCAGCCAGCCGAACATCACGCGCTTTGATTTTGATCCGCCGCTCATGTTGAAGAAAGATCTCTTGCCAGGCGGCATTCAGTATTCAGGCAATAAAATCCGGTTTTCCGAAAAGCCGGGACTCGGCATAGAGAGCGAACAATTCTTACAACGGCTAATGGGGGGAATGAGTAGATGATGCAGAAAGAATCGACGGTTTGGGTATGCAGGGTTCCGGTGGGTACCATTTGGACATCACCTGAGAAAGTGCGCGAAGTCGATGCGCACGGCACCGGCCAAACTGTAAAAATCAACAAATGGCTTGAGTCGATGAACGAAGAGGAGAACCATGATTTAACAAAGAGCAAGCGAGTCCAGACGCAGCTTCTATACGGTGAACCGGTGTTAGTGGATAAAGTTGAAGGCGACTGGGCACACGTTGTTGCAATCTGGCAGCCGTCGGGCAAGGACGAACGCGGGTACCCGGGCTGGTTGCCAGTCGCGCAGCTCGCAGAAGTTGAAGCAGTAAACGAACAAGGCTATGCACGCGTTATCGCGGGCAAAGCCCAATTATGGACGCTTGACCTCAAGCCCCTGTTGGCGGTGCCGTTTAATACCATGCTGCCGGTGAAAGAAGCAGGAGAATACTTCCGCGTTCATACGCCGGATGGAGACGCGTTAATTTGGCAAGATGATGTGGAACTTGCAGCGGATTACGATCAAGTGCTTGCCGGAAGTGGCAGGGACATTGCCCGGCTTGGAACAGAATTTTTGGATCTGCAATATTTCTGGGGCGGCATGTCGAGTTACGGCTATGACTGTTCTGGATTCACCTACAATATGTTGAAAGCGAATGGCGCCATCATTTCGCGTGATGCGAACGACCAGGCGCGCGATGGCCAGGAGGTCGATAAAGACGTACAAGATTCATGGCATATCGGCGACCTATTGTTCTTTTCCAATGAAGAAGGCGGCTGGGAGCCGCACCATGTCGGCATATATTTCGGCAATGGCATGATGATTCATTCACCGACTCCAGGAAAAGCCATTGAAATCATCGAGCTGGCCGGCACAAAGCACGAACGGGAATTGTGTGCAGTCCGCCGGTTTGCACAGGAGGAATAAGGATGACGAACGATACTTTATTGTCCGTAAAAGATTTAAAACGGCATTTCGATTTAGGAAAAGACACGACGCTAAAAGCGGTTGACGGCATTTCGTTCGATATCAAACGAGGCGAAACGTTCGGCTTGGTTGGCGAATCGGGCTGCGGCAAATCGACAGCCGGCCGGACAATCATGGGCTTGTATAAAAGTACAGACGGTACAGTCGAATACGAAGGCGTCGATATTCACAAAATGTCCGAAAAAGAACGCTTTGACTATCTTCGCAATATGCAGATGATTTTCCAGGATCCGTATGCTTCGCTCAATCCGCGCTCGACGGTATTTGAAATTATCGCCGAACCGATGCAGGTGCATGGCCTTTATAAAAATAAAAAAGAATTGCAGGCGCGTGTCCATCAACTGCTTGAAGATGTGGGCTTGAACCGCGACCATGCAAACCGCTATCCGCATGAATTTTCAGGAGGCCAGCGCCAGCGCATCGGCATTGCCCGCGCGTTGTCGCTCGATCCCGATTTCATCATTGCGGACGAGCCGATTTCCGCGCTCGACGTGTCGGTGCAAGCGCAAGTAGTGAAACTGCTGCAAAAGCTGCAAAAGGAAAAAGGGCTGACGTATTTGTTTATCGCCCATGACCTCAGCATGGTGAAATACATTTCCGACCGCATTGCAGTGATGTACTTGGGGCATATGGTCGAACTCACAACGTCCGACCGGTTGTATGAAAATCCGCTTCATCCGTATACCTCTGCGTTGTTGTCGGCGATTCCAATTCCGGACCCGGACATTGAAGAAGCGCGCGAACGCATCATTTTGCAAGGCGAGCTGCCAAGCCCGATCAATCCGCCAAGCGGCTGTGTATTCCGCACCCGCTGCCCGAACGCCATGGCGGTCTGCGCAGAAAAAGTGCCGGTTTGGCAAGAACAGGAGCCGGGCCATTTTGTCGCGTGCCATCTCTATCAATAAAAGAAGAAATAGGTTAGCGTTGCGAAAATTTTAAGGTGAAATCCAGTCAAAATTGTGTTATAATAAGATGATATGGTTCATAAAAGAGAGGCGTTGATTAACAATGGCATTTCAACCACATGAAAAAGAAGTATCAGAATTTGTTGCAGCACGCAGAATCGGTGAATGGATTTCCTTCACTCGCAATGGCGTCGAAGTAAACGGCACCATCTTCAAAATCATGGATAACTCGGTGATCGTTGAGATATCTCCGGAAGATGCAAAAGAAATTGGCGCGGCATCAAGCATGACCGTGATTTCCCATAAGAAATATAAAGTTATCGAAGCATAATTCACACTCCCGCTAGCCTTGCTGGCGGGAGTTTTTTTGTTTTAGAGAGAGAAAATTGGGATGGAAAAATCTGCTTCATGAAGTTTTTTGGATTTTACATGAAGTGCCGCATTTTCTGCATGAACTACTGGAGTTTTGTCATGAATGGATAAGTGTTCTTCATGAACTTCTGCCAATAGCTCCGCTCCCAGGCTAAAAACAAAAAATGAAAATGCCTGCTTTTTGCGGAGACAAAATGCGCTAAAGTTAAAAATCCTGAGGTTTTGCTTCGATTGATGAGCGAATGTGCTTCTACTATGCCTTTTGGCTCAAAAGTAAAAATATAGCCAATTGCCTCTGTCCCTGCGTTTCATTGGTTTCTGTTTTTTGGTAAAGTAAAGGAAAGCAGGACATCCGATAGCACTGAAAGGACTACATAGTATGATATTTGACTTTAAATTCTGGCGTTACTTTGGCAGACAGGGAGAATTAATACATAATCTGCAAAACACCGAGGTGCGGAACTTTAATCGTCGGCTCGCCTGGATTTTGGTTCTGGGAGTGCTGGTTTTTGCGCTGCGCGAAATTTGGGGAATGAATACGGCTTCGTTGACGCCGCTGTTTGCAGCGGGTTTATGGGAGGAATACACGCTTGCACGCTGGACGTCTCTTGTAGGCACATTGCTCTGGGCAGGTCTTTACTTGGCGTTCCATTTGTATATTACGGCTTTTTTGTTCAGCAGGTTGACCAAAATGACGTGGCGCGCGGCAATCGTTATGCAAAGTTATGTGGTGGCCGTTTTGATCATCGAGAAGGCGCTGGTTTTCTTGGTATTTGCGCTTTTTGGCTATACCACCACGTTATCGATGTTTTCTTTCGGACCAATGGCCGCTACGTTCATCGAATTCCCGAACCAGTACGTTAACCATTTTTTAACCTATTTCTTCAACCAACTGACCATTTTCACAGGGCTCATCATTGCGTTCCAATATCGCTATGTCAGGAGCTTTACTGAGTTTTCACCGAAAGGAATTTTAGCTATCCTGATCACGCTTCATATTTTGGCGGCGCTTTTGGTGGCTGCGTTTAGCCTGCTGCCGATTACGGATATGCTTAGAGGGTTTACGGAAGGAGGCAATATTATATGAACAGATTCTTTTTTATCGGTTTATCTATTGCCATCACGGCCTTTATCACAGCAAACTTCCTCTTGCTGTTCGGCGAGAAAAGCGTCCTCCCAAAAACCGTTTATATCGGTGAAACGGAGCGCACCTACGCCGCGGCATACACGGAAAACCTGCCAAAAGAAGCGGTGACTGCACCAGGCAAATCCACACAGATATATGTGCAGGACAGCGAAGCGATTGATCAGTGGCTAGTCAAAGAAGGCGACGCGGTCCAAGCAGGGAGCGAACTTGCTTCTTTGAACGAAGCGGAAACCGAAGAGCAGCGCGCGCTTTGGGAAGCGGAACGGGATGCGCTTCAATCGCAATTATCGGAAGTGGAGCTCTCGTTGAGCAACTTGGTGCTTGAACGGCCTATAGGCGGCACTGACTCTGGAACGTATAATGACTCCATTACGGATGCGGAAGGCAACACTACCGACGTGAACGTCAATGTCGATGTCCCGCAAGATGGCCCGTACGCGGCGGCCATTGCGGAATCCGAACAGCGGATTGCCGCCATTGAATCTGAATTGGCAGTTGTGGAAGCTCAGCTCAATCAAAGTTTAGCGAACCCAGCGCTTATCAGCCCGGAAGAAGGCGTCGTCGCTTCCATCAATCGCGAATCCGAACCAATGAGCATTGAAATTTATTCGAACGATAAGATTTTTGTAACTTATGTCTTAGAAGACGAGTGGCAGGACGTTGAAGCCCAAGACCGCGCCATGGTCCACGTGGAAGGAATGGAACAGGCGGTATCTGGAACGGTGTTGAGTGTTTCTGCATTGCCGGCGACCGATTCCAAGTGGCTCGAGGCTTATAACGCGCTCGATCCAGTCGACCAGAAAAATCCGATTGCGATTTACGAAGTCCAAATTGCGGCCGATTCCCCGGTTGAGGGCTCTATTCCGTTCGGCGCAACGGCTAACGCTGAAATTACGACGAATGAAGCCATGGACGCGGTGGCGCTTCCAGAGCCTTGGGTTTTCGACCGGTCAGAAAATGCCGGCGCTGTCCTGCAGCTGCAACCAGACGGCCGTGCAGCAACCATTCCCGTCACGGTCAGCTTTGATGTTGACGGAAAAGCTGTTCTGGCCGAAGGCATTGCGCCGGGCACCATCGTTGCTAACGAAAAAACTTTGCAAAACTTCCAGACGTCTCCAAAAGTCTTTGTCCCGTTCCTTAGTGAACGGCCAAACTATGAATTGGCTAAAGCTACAAATTGGCGCAAATACGTCGAGTATTTGCTGGCTAGGCAATAAAAGAAGAATTGATCCCCGAAAGCTGCGGCTTTTCGGGGGTTTTTGTTTTATAGGATAGAAAGATGAAGGGCTGGGAATATTTGCTTCATGAAGTTTTTGGGTTCTTACATGAAGTATGCGGGGTTCTTCATAAACTTTTGCGGTCCTAACGTGACGAAGCGGGTTTCCTACATGAAGTTTTCGTCTTGCTACATAAAATATGTCAAAAGGGCACTCTTAAAATCAAAGCAGCAAGACCCAGATGGATGCTTTTCGCCAAAAGCGAAAAGCGAAAAACCAAGCTGCCAAAATTTGCTTCATGAAGTTTTTGAGTTCTTACATGAAGTATTCGGATTGCTTCATGAACTTTTGCGGTCCTAACATGACGAAGCGAGCTTTCTACATGAAGTTTTTGCATTGCTGCATGAACAAGTCGAATTGCAACGAGAACCTGCTGGCTTCCCTCAAGAAACACCAATCTTTCAGCATGAGTTTACGTATTTTTAACATGCAGCCTCCGTTTACTTTTCCTCTTTAACAGAGTAAAATAGGAAGCTAATTCGAAACCCGAAAGAAGGAAAGCTGCTTTGAATCAGTGGAAGGTTTACGGCATATTAACGCTAGTTATGCTTATGTGGGGGTTTAATTTGCCCTCGGTAAAATATATGGTCGGGTTTGTAGACCCGGTGACGTTGACGTCGTTTCGGATCCTGACGGCGGGAATCTCGGTTTTCGCTTTGCTTGCGGTTTTCAAGCTGTTTCGCTGGCCGGCAAAAAGCGAATGGAAGGACATCTTGCTTGCCTCGCTGCTTAATGTGGTGGGCCACCATTATTTCCTGTCGAGCGGTTTGGCGCTGACCAGCGGAACGAACGCGGGACTTGTGCTTGGAACCGGGCCGATGCTGACAGCAGTATTGGTATCGCTCATCATGCGCAATTATCCGTCGAAACTGCAGTGGATAGGCGTAGTGGTCGGCATGATTGGGGTGTCGGCGACGGTGCTCGTCGGCAACGGGGGAGCGAACGGCATGAATATCGGGGATGTTTTTGTTTTCCTGTCAATCTTGTCGCAAGTGTTCAGTTATTTGATCATTGCTAGAATGGCGCACACGCTCGATCCGCGATTGTTGACTGGATATATGTTCGTAATCGGCTCCGTGGTTTTGTTCGCCATTTCCCTCATTCAGGAACCTGGCGAAATTCGCGCCTTTGCTGAGGTGCCGCCGATTTTTTGGCTGGCGTTCTGTTTTTCGGCAATGCTTGGAACAGCAGTCGGCCATATGCTTTACAATTATTCGATTGGCCAGGCCGGACCGACGAAGGCCGCTATTTTCATGAACTTCAATACCTTTTTCTCGCTTGTCGGAGCCAGTGTCATCTTGGGCGAACAAATCACATCACGCCATTTTTTCGGCCTTGTCCTGATTGTTATTGGTGTTGTTTTTGGCTCTGGCGCAGCGGATGACATCATAAGAAAGCGCAAAAAGCGGCTCAGCACATAAGCCATTTTTTATCCCGCTTCAACGGTCAGTATGATCCCGCTTCGATAAGTGGAGATCAACTGACCGTAAAAGCCCGATTGGATCAACTAACACTCAGATGGGATGAAGAAATCCACTGAGTGAAGTTTCTCTTTATTAAAATAACCCGCAATTGTTCCTTTTGAAAAAAATATGAATATAATAGAAGAAAGTCACAATACGAAACGGGGACCATTTATGCCATTGACATTAAATCCACGGGCCGAGGGGCTCGCTGTATCGGGAATCCGCCAATTTTTCAACCAGTTGGTCGACTATCCAGATGCGATCAATTTAACGATCGGCCAGCCGGATTTTCCGACGCCGGATAAAGTGAAACGAGCGGGCATGGACGCCATCGCGGCAGACTTGACCAGCTATTCCCATAATGCGGGATTGATCGAATTGCGCCAGGAAGTTGCGGCGTTTTTCAGCGACCGCTACGGGCTTACATATGAACCGAAAACAGAAATCATCGTGACGAACGGCGCCAGCGAAGCGCTCGATTCGGTCTTTCGGACAATTTTGGAAGCGGGCGATGAAGTGATCATTCCCGCGCCTTGCTATACCGGCTATGTGCCGCTCGTCGGTTTGAATGGGGGGAAAGCTGTGCTCCTTAATACATCGGACACCGGACTTGTGCCGACAGCTGAGCGTTTAAGAACGCTGATCACGAATAAAACCAAAGCGATCTTGCTTAATTTCCCATCCAACCCGACCGGTGTCACCATTACGAAAGAACAAATGGCGCCGCTTGTAGAGGAATTGAAGCAGCACGATATTTTTATTGTGTCTGATGAAATCTACAGCGAGAACTCTTTTGAAAGCAAACACGAATCGTTTGCAGGTTATGAGGAAATCAAAGACCGGACATTCCTGGTGCAAGGCTTGTCGAAGTCCCATTCAATGACAGGATGGCGCATGGGCTTCTTACTCGGTCCCGAGCAGTACATGGCACAAATTTTGAAAGTCCATATGTACAATTCGGTCTGCGCGTCATTGCCGAGTCAGCACGCAGCGATTGAAGCGCTGAAAAACAACCGTGATGCACCGGAGGAAATGAACCGGGCATATAAAGAGCGGCGCGATTTTGTCTATGGCAAATTGACTGAAATGGGACTGGATGTCGTCAAGCCGCGAGGGGCGTTCTACATTTTCCCGTCAGTCGCAAAATACGGCATGACCTCATTTGAATTTGCTACGCGTCTATTGAAAGAAGGCGGTGTCGCAGCTGTACCGGGTTCGGCGTTCACCGAATTTGGCGAAGGGTTCCTCCGCATTTCCTACGCGTATTCGATGCCGACGCTTGAACTGGCGATGGAGCGCATGGGTGAATGGATCAAGACATTAGAAGGTTAAAAGGAGGGCTAACAAGTGACAACATTATGGGGCACCCCAGAAAAATTAGAAGAACTTCTCTGCGAACTTGTCAGCTGGAACAGCATCACATTATCCGAAGGCGAAGTGGATTTCGCTTATAACTTACAGGAAAAACTGAATATATTGCCATATTTCCAAGAACATCCGGAATACGTATCACTTGGGGAAGTCAATTGGGGGCGGCAGTATGTGACGGCGCTCTACAAGCATCCTGAAGCAACCGACACAATTGTCTTGATCAGCCATTTTGATACGGTGCAGACCGAAGAGTACGGGGACTTGGAGCCGCTAAGTTGTTTGCCGCGCGAACTGACGGAGGCGTTCAAAGCGGTCAGCGATGAGCTGGATCCCGAAGCGCGGGCAGATCTTGAATCTGGCGATTATTTGTTTGGACGCGGAACCATGGATATGAAAGCGGGGCTAGCCCTACATATGGCGCTCCTTGAAAAGGCATCAACGGACAATTGGCCGATCAATCTTCTGCTCATGACCGTGCCGGATGAGGAAGTCAACTCTGCCGGCATGCGCTATGGTGTTTCGAAGCTGCTCGATTTGGAGCGCGAGCATGAGTTGAACTTTATTTTATTTTTGAACGGGGAGCCGGTTTTTGCGCAAAAGCCTGGCGATCAATCGCATTATCTTTACACTGGCAGCATCGGGAAAATCATGCCGACCGCTTTTTTCTACGGCAAGGAAACTCATGTCGGGGAACCATTGTCCGGTATCACGTCGAGTTATATCTCAACGTATTTAACGCATCGCATGGAATGGAATACGGAATTTACAGAAACGGTTCACGGCGAAAAAACGCCGCTGCCGGTGACGCTTACGCAGCGTGACATCAAGCTTGAATACTCAGCGCAGACGCCATACCGGACGTCCGCGATGTATAACGTCTTCTTGATGGAACGCAGCGCTGCAGAGGTGTTTGACATTTTCGAGCAAGTGGCGATTGATGCGGCCGCCCATTGTACACGCGATTACCGGGCAATGTGCGAACGCGAAAACGTCGAGCCGGTCGGTGACATACGCGTGCTGCGCTACGAGGAACTGCTGCGCTATGCCATCGAAAAGTTCGGGGTCGAATATGTCAATGAATCGCTGCGCGAAACGATGATGCACCCGGAATGGGACGTGCGCGAAAAATCGCTGCACATCACCGACATCCTGCTCATCAATTGCCAGGAACTGACACCGGCCATCGTCATCATGTACGCGCCGCCGTATTATCCGGCCGTCAATTCATCGCAAGACGAGCTGGTTCAAAGATGCGTCGGTGCAGTGACCGAAAACGCAAAGGACAGATTCGGTTTGGAAATCAAACAAGTCCATTACTTTAACGGCATATCCGATTTGAGCTATGTCAACTACGACGACAACAGCGACAGCTTTCAAGTGTATGAAAACAACACGCCGATCTACGGCGATTCCTACAGCATCCCATTCGAAGCGATGAAACTGCTGAAAGCGCCCGTGCTGAACGTCGGTCCGTTCGGCAAAGACGCACACAAGCGCACCGAGCGCCTGCACATCAAAAACACTTTCGAAGAAATGCCGGTGTTGCTGGAGGACATGATTCTCTCGATAGCCGTAAAAAGCCGCAGCTGATGCGGCTTTTTTTTGTTGGGGTGGGAAGGGGAAGTTCATGTAAGCAGCGTGCTTCGTCATGTTAAAACTAAGGAAGTTCATGTTAAAACTAAGGAAGTTCATGTTAAAATGCCAAAACTTCATCTAAGAGTGAGTGGAGTCCATGAAGAAATGTGTAGGTTTGAAGGGTTTGGCGCTTTTCGCTGAAGCGAAAGCATGCAATTAAATTGGAGTTAGATTTTTAGAAAGGCTTTTTAAAGTGCGCAGACTTCATGTAGGAAACCCGGTTTTTCGTGTTAGGGCTCCAAAAGTTCATGTAAAAACGTGAACAATGCATAAAAGAATACAAATACGTCATATAGAACATTGTGGACCCCCCTCTATTTTAAAGACCCGTGCTTTCAAAACCACTCCAAATCTCATTTTTGCCCCGTATGGGAGCTTCAAAAAACAAATTTGGATATTTATGGAATATGCATTTTCTCTCTGATACTATGGAAGAGGGGTGTTGATTTGATTATCAAATACCGAGACAAGCCGGCAAAAATTGCCGGCTATGAAGCGCTATTAAAAAGGTTGCCGGCCCACCATGGGAAACGGGGGCTGATACAAGAAAAATTGAACGGAGCGAGGGCAGGGCTTGGTGGAGAAGAACGCCTGGACCAGCTGCTGGAATCGTTTGATCCGCCGTATCCGTATTTATTGCTGCAAGGCGTGGAGCTGCCGGGCAAATGCCAGATCGACCTGATGCTGATTACGCCAAGTTGGATCATGTTGCTGGAAGTAAAAAACATTGCAGGGCGGTTGCGGTTTACCGAAAACCCGAGCGCATTGCACCAGCTGACGCCTACTGGAGAAACAAAAGGGTACAAAAGCCCGATCACCCAGATGGAAACGGCTGAAATGAAAATCACCAAATTACTGAAACACCTGGATTGCCCGCTGCGCGTGAAAAGCGCACTTGTCATCGCCTATCCTTCGCAAATCGTTGAAGCCGTCCCTTCTGGCATAAAGGTGTGGAGCGCCGATGAAGTCCTTATCCAATTGGATCGTCTGCAAATGGCTGCTGCCTCAATTTCTCCTGGCCAAATGAAAGCGCTGGGTGATCACCTTCTCTCCATCCAAGACCACTACAATCCATTTCCACTCGCACCAAAATTCAATATTTCACCAGATGAAATTGAGAATGGTGTCTTCTGCCCGCGTTGCCGATTGAAAAAAATGGACCGCTTCCTGCGGAAATGGGAGTGCAAAAGTTGTTTTCTCTTAATCGGCGATGCGCATTTCGAAGCACTTGAAGAATGGTTTATGATTTACAAATCCACGATAACAACCGCCGAATGCCAAGAATTCCTGGACCTTCCCGACCGCGACACCGCCAAGCGTCTATTGAAACGGATGGGGCTTGAGGAAAGAGGGGGAAGGCGGCACCGGCAATACGCGAAACAATAAAATCTTGCTGAGAAAAAGGCTTTTGGCGTAAGCGAAAGCCTTTTTCTGATGAGGCGATAATTCAGTGCTTCATGTTGAATTGTGAAAACTTCCTGTAAGGATCGCGATCCATCATGATAACAACTAAAAAGTTTATGAAAAAACTTGGGTAGTTCATGAAAGAACCACAAAACTTCATGAAGAAAATTTTGGCAAGTGTTGTTTCAGTGAAAACTAAACCAGTAAAGTGGATTTCAAAGCGGTTTTTTATTAATAGCGATGAATTTTTAAAAGTTCCTGATAAAAAGCGAAATCTTCATGCAGCAACCTTGATGCATCAGGTTGAAAATCAATGAATTCATCCGGAAACCGCTACACTCCGGGAAAGAGCCGCAATACTTCATAAAGCAAATTGGCGGAAATGAGATTTTGTCAGTTTTCAATTCAATGAGAAAGCTAGTAAATTGAACCCCTTCACCCCGTCGGCCAACTAAGGTACAATGAAATTTATACATAAGCAAAGGGGAAGGGGGCAGCTGGATGAGAATCACGAAAGCTAGCCTTTACATAGTGGAATTTCCGTTAAAAGAACCGTTTATCATTTCGTATGCTTCTTATCCCACAATGCCGGCCGTCATCTTGAAATTAGAAACTGATACCGGAATCACAGGCTACGGGGAAGCGGTTCCTGATGAACACGTCACGGGAGAGCATGTGTCCGGGACGTTTGAAATCTTGAAGCATGTGCTCCTGCCGCGAATTATGAACCAAAATCCGTTTGATATTGAAAAAATCCATTTTCTTATGGACACTTCGATTGCCCGCAATCCAGCTGCGAAAGCGGCAGTTGACATTGCGTGCTATGACTTGATGGGGAAAGCGGCCAACCAGCCTGTCTATAACCTGATCGGCGGACGGGCGCATGAAACCCTCCAATACGCCAAAGTGCTGAGCATTGAAGCGCCAGCTGTTATGGCGGAAAAAGCGGTGGCTGCTAAAAACTTGGGCTTCAGCAGCTTAAAGCTGAAGCTTGGCCTTGATGAACCGGCTATGGACATTGCGCGCGTTTACGCGGTGCGGGAAGCGGTCGGTGAAGCGATGCCAATACGGATTGATGTCAACCAAGGCTGGAAAACGGCGGGCCAAGCCATCCACACAATCAATCAATTGCAAGACGCGAACTTGACTTGGGTTGAGCAGCCGATCCGCATGGGTGATTTGCGCGGCTTGGCGGAAATTCGCCAAAAAACCTCCATTCCTGTCATGGCGGATGAAAGTGTCCACTCGATGGAAGATGTGCTTGAAATCATCCGGCTGGAGGCTGCGGATTTCATTAACATCAAACTGATGAAATCAGGCGGCATTTACCCTGCCGTGCAGATGGCAAAGGCGGCGGAAAGTGCAGGCATCATTGCACAGATCGGTTCGATGGTCGAATCGTCCATTGGCTCCGCTGCCGGCTACCACGCTGTCATGTCGCGCCGCAACATCCAGTCGGCGGAATTGACCGGACCGCTTCTGTTCAAAGAAGAAATCGGCGACTTGGAATTCAAGCCGCCGCATGTCCACTTGTCAGGCAAACCGGGGCTCGGCATCACAGTGGACGAAGCCCAGTTGGCTAAACTCACCAGAAAATCAGCAAAGCTTGATGGGAGCGAACAACAAGATGGACCATAAAGAGAAGATCCAGGAATTTTTTGACCACTTTCATTCAAACGCGGAAGTGAGCTGGCAGGAAGTTGAAACAACAAAAAAACTGGCGGGCATCATGGATGAACTTCAAGTTCCGTACCGTACATTTGATGATGTTACCGGGGTGATTGCCGAAATCGGGGAAGGGCCGGAAGTGGTTGCGGTCCGTGCCGATATGGACGCGCTTTGGCAGGAAGTGAATGGCAAGTTCCAGGCGAACCATTCGTGCGGGCATGATGCCAATATGGCGATGGTGCTCGGGGCGCTTCTTTACTTGAAGGGCGAACCGCTGTCGAAACGCATCCGTTTCATCTTTCAGCCGGCAGAGGAAAAAGGCAACGGCGCGCTCGCCATGATTGAACGGGGAGCGGCGGAAGATGTGACGCACCTGTACGGCGTCCATTTGCGTCCGATTGAAGAAATGCCGTTCGGCAAAGTGGCGCCGGCGATTTACCATGGCTCTGCCGTTTTCCTGAAAGGGAAAATCATCGGCGTTGATGCACACGGCGCGCGGCCGCAGCAAGGGAAAAACGCCATCGATGTGATCGCGGCGATCCACCAGTTCGTCAAGTCGATTTACTTTTCTCCATTCGAGTCTTATTCGGCCAAGCTTACGAATATTCAGGCAGGCGGCGAGAGCTTGAACATCATTCCAGGAAACGCAACGTTTGCGCTGGATCTCCGGTCACAGTCGAATGCGCTGATGAAAGAATTGCAGCAGCGCGTAGAAGAAGGATTGGCTTCCCTTCAAACTGTTTACGGCGTAACCATTGAGTGGGAATGGCATGACTTTACGCCAGCCGCAGAAGTTTCAGGCGCTGCGCTCGCGATTGCGGATGCGGCTATCCGCTCGGTCATCGGGGATGCCAATGCCGCTCCTGCCGTTGAAACGACGGGAGCGGACGATTTTCATTTTTACACGATTGAAAAACCGGAATTGAAAGCCGCGATGATCGGCGTCGGCGCAGATCTCGCTCCGGGGCTCCACCATCCCGATATGGCATTCAATCACGACGCGCTCGACATTGGCGCTCGGGTGTTGGCTGAAACGCTTAAGACGACATGAACAAAGGAGGAAAAATAAAGTGATTAATAGTTCATTAGCAGGATGGGCGGAAGTTTCTTCTTCCCGTTCAATAGGGTATAGGAAAACAGAAAAAATAAGCGTAGAGGGGCAAAGGACATGAGTGGATTTTTAGAAGGGTTGACAACACTTGTCAACGAAGGAAATAACTTATTATGGTCTTATATTTTAATCGCATTACTTCTGGGGCTCGGTGTTTATTTCACCATCCGCACGAAATTTGTGCAAGTACGATTGTTCGGTGAGATGTTCCGCGTCATCACTGAAAGGAAAGATGGAACAAGCGGGGTTTCAGCGTTCCAGGCATTTACAATTTCCACTGCATCGCGTGTCGGTACCGGGAACATTACCGGCGTGGCGCTGGCCATCGCAATCGGTGGTCCGGGTGCGGTTTTCTGGATGTGGATGGTGGCGCTGATCGGAATGTCGACGGCGTTTATCGAAAGCACGCTCGCACAAGTCTATAAAGTGCGCGACGGCGACCAGTTCCGTGGTGGCCCGGCGTATTACATGGAAAAAGCGCTCGGCAACCGGACGCTCGGCATCATTTTCGCGATCCTATTGACGATCGTTTTCGGATTCATCTTTAATGCCGTACAGTCAAACACAATTGCACAATCGTTCGGGGAAACATTCAATATTCCGGACTGGACCGTGGGTGTCGCACTTGTAATTGTGACTGCGATGGTCATTTTTGGAGGCGTCCGCCGGATTGCCCACGTCACACAAATTCTTGTGCCCGTCATGGCAATCATGTATATTGCGGTTGCTCTTTATGTTGTCATCATGAACTTCAGCGAAATTCCGGCAGTCTTTTCATTGATCTTCAAGAGCGCATTCGGCCTTGAAGAAGCAGTGGGCGGGGGCATCGGTGCCGCTATCATGCAAGGTGTGCGCCGCGGATTGTTCTCGAACGAAGCGGGGATGGGTTCTGTCCCGAACGCCGCTGCGACAGCAAACATCTCGCATCCAGCCAAGCAAGGCCTTGTGCAAAGCTTGGGCGTATTCTTCGACACAATCATCATTTGTTCAGCAACTGCTTTCATCATCATCCTGGCTGACATCTACAGCACATCGGAAGCGGAAGGCGTCTTGCTGACACAAGCATCCCTGAACGTCCACGTCGGCGACTGGGCTCCGTATTTCCTGGCGATCGCGATTTTGTTCTTCGCGTTCAGTTCGGTTATCGGGAATTACTATTACGGTGAAACGAATATCGAATTTATCAATACGCACCGCTCATGGCTGACAGCTTACCGTTTGGGCGTACTGGCTATGGTCATGTTCGGTTCGCTTGCCCAAGTAGCGCTTGTTTGGAGTTTGGCCGATTTGTTCATGGGCTTTATGGCGATCCTCAACTTGGTGGTCATTGCCATACTCGGCAAAACAGCGTTCCAGGTGCTTTCAAATTACACGTCCCAACGCAAAGCGGGCAAAAATCCTGTTTTCTATGCGAAAGACATCCCAGGCTTGAAAAACGCCGAATGTTGGGAAGAAACCAATCGAGATTAATTCCTGCCCCTTTTGCAAAACTGCAAAAGGGGTTTTTTCTTGCTCACCTTCATGGTGCAGAAAAGGTAGGTCTTATGGTATGATTTCCATATGAAAAACATAATCCTGCTCCTACTATTGCTCAGTATTTTATTTATTTCCTCCGGCCAAACGTACGAACAGCAAACTCTCATTCCGACATTGGAGAAATACTTGGCGGCCAAACCGCTGGAAGGCCTGCTCAGCTACCTGCACATCCCGTACTATGGAACATTGGTATCGATTGAAGAAAGGGGCTATTTTGCATTTATCGAGTTTTTGCTGCGAAAAGGCGCTCATCTGTTCATGTTCGGAGCTGTCGCAATTGCAGTAGTCGTGTTAATGCCAAAACCGAAATTTTGGATGGCATTCGCCATCACCGTCGGGCTTGCGGTATTGGACGAATTCCATCAATCTTTGACTGGCGGCCGCACGCCAACCGGCCAAGACGTTTTACTCGATTCCATCGGCGCCTTTATCGCGCTCAGCCTTTGGAACCTGTATACGAAAATCAGTTACCGGCCAAAGCGAAGAGAAAAAACGGTGCAACATCATTAATTTGATGTTGCACCGTTTTTTATGTAAGGAAGACTGGGAAAATTTGCTTCATGAAGTTTTCGCTTCCTTTGATGAACTATTCAACTTCTATCAGACAACGTTGCTTTCCTTTCATGAACTTTCTCCGTGCTATCATGTTAAATTAGCCTCTTTATCTGTACTCCGCCATTCCGTAAAGAATAAATTCGAAATTATCAAATAATTAGTAATAACTTCCCTTATTTTATGTTATTATGCGGGTAATGATACTTTTCTGCTCATAGCATTCCATAATCTTGAGGGGGTCTCACAGTGAAAGAGTGGCGTACGGTTTTATTGATAACATTGGTATTTTTACTTGCACTAGGTTCAGGGCTGGCCGGAATTTCGGTCAAAAGCGCGGCGGCGCCTGATCCGGAAAACCCGAAAGCGGAAATTTCGGCGGAATTGCTGAAACCGGAAGACCCGAACGAGAAAGTCCGGATCATCGTCGAGCTCGAAGGCGCACCGGCGATCAGCAATGCCACCGAAAAAGGGATGCTTTACAAGGCCATGCCTGAATCCACAAAAGAAAGTCTGGAAGCGGCCATAGCCGAAAGCCAAAAAACCGTCAAAGCCGCTATCTCGAAAACAGCGCCGGATACCACTTATTTAGAAAGTTTCTCGGCAGTCTTTAATGGATTTTCAGCAGAACTCGAAGCGAAACAAGTAGAAAAAATTGCGGAGCAAGAAGGGATCAAAGCGATTTTCAAGGCGACCGAATACGAACGGCCGGCCGCTAATCCTGAGATGATTCACTCCAAGGAGCTTGTCCAAGCCCAGCAAGTATGGAACGACTACGGCTTGCGGGGGGAAGGGACGGTTGTCGGCATCATCGATACCGGCATCGATCCGTCGCATAAAGACATGGTCCTGAGCGACAACACGACAGCAGAGCTGACAAAAGCGGAAGTGGAAGCGCTCGTGGCTGACAGGGCGCTTTTGAACGGCAAGTTCTTTACGGAAAAAGTGCCGTTCGGCTATAACTATATGGATGGCAATAATGAAATCCGTGATATTGGAGCGGGTGCCACCATGCACGGCATGCACGTCGCCGGAACAGTCGGAGCGAACGGCAACGAAGAAACGGGCGGCGTCAAAGGCGTAGCGCCAGAAACACAGCTGCTCGCGCTGAAAGTCTTTTCGAACGATCCGTTAAACCCGTCCACATACGGCGACATTTATGTTAAAGCAATCGATGACGCAATCAAGCTTGGCGCCGACGTTATCAATATGTCGATTGGTGCAACAGCCGGATTTGTCGATTCGTCGGACCCGGAACAGCAAGCGGTCGAGCGTGCAACGGACAACGGGATTCTCGTTTCCGTCTCTGCGGGAAACTCGAATTTGCTTGGCTCCGGATTTGCGCCGCCTCTTGCAATCAACCAGGATTACGGCTTGACCGGCTCGCCAAGCGTCTCTTATGATTCATTCGGCGTAGCGTCGTTTGAAAACAGCCGCATCACCGCCAAAAGCTTTGCAAAAAACATAAACGGCGCTGATGCCGGACGCAGCATTTATTTCCTTGCCAACGATGTCGATCCTGTCGAGTTGCCGCAAGACACGTATCCGGTTTTGGATGCGGGCCTTGGCAAACCAGAAGAGTTTGAAGGAAAAGATTTCGTCAATAAATTCGCACTTATCGCACGCGGCGAAATCACATTCGCGCAAAAAGCGTTGAACGCGCAAGCGGCTGGTGCAGTCGGCGTCATCATTTACAACAACGTTCCAGGGATCATCAACATGGCCGGCGACCCGGCAATCCGGATTCCGTTCCTGTCGATTTTGCAGAGTGACGGTTTGGAAATGAAAGAAGCATTAGCTGCAGGAAGTGAAGTGGCAGTTGCTTTTGACGGCGAGTACTTGGATGTAGCCAGTCCGACAGCCGGCAAAATGAGCGATTTCACGTCTTGGGGCCCAACACCGAACTTGGATTTCAAACCGGAAGTGACCGCACCTGGCGGCAATATTTTCTCGACCTTCAACGATGACCAGTATGGGCTCATGAGCGGGACATCGATGGCAGCGCCGCACGTTTCCGGAGGCGCGGCATTATTGTTCCAGCGTTTGCAGGATGAACTGAAGATAGATGGAGTGGACCGTGTCCAATTCGCTAAAAACTTACTGATGAATACAGCCAATCCGATTGAATTCGCCCAAGGGCAGTTCGTCTCGCCGCGCCGGCAAGGTGCAGGGCTCATGCAGCTGCACGATGCGCTGTCGGCCAAAGCCATGGTTACCGACAAAGCAACCGCCGAAGCGAAAGTGGCGCTAAAAGAAATCACTGGCGACAAATTGGCATTCACGCTGACCGCCAAAAACTTCTCGGCGGATGCCGCCACTTACAACGTGGCGCTTAATGTCCAAGTAGACAAGACAATGAATGGAGGCGGCACCCGGTTCGTCACCGATCCGAATACACTTGGTTCGGACAACATCACCGGAGCGGTTTCCATAACAGCGCCGCAAGCGGTGACCATTCCGGCGAACGGCGAAATGGAAATACCGGTGTCGATTGATTTGTCTGCTGTCAGCCCTCAGTTAAGAACCGTATTTACCAACGGCTTTTTCGTGGACGGCTTTGTTACGTTGACCGATGCGAGCGAAGAAGTGACGGGCAATCCGGCACTGGTCGTCCCGTATTTCGGCTTTAACGGCAATTGGAACGATGCCGATATTTTTGACGAATTTGCTTGGGATCCAATGACTTTCTACGGCACTACCGTCCTTGTGAACAACCAAGGGATGATCATGAAAGGCGGCACCCATGAAGCGAATTTTGTGCCGGAGCAATTTGCCTTCTCGCCAAACGGCGACGGCATGTGGGACATGATTTATCCGTATTTTTCACTTTTGCGCAATGCAAAAGCGCTGGAAGTGAACGTTTTGGATGCCGGCGGCAAAAAACTGCGGACGATCCGAAGCGATAAAAAACTGACGAAAAACTTTAGCCCGCTCGCAGCTTATATCGCGAATCCGGCTTATGGCTGGAACGGCCAAGTGCTCGGCAAACTTGTGGAGGATGGCGATTACCAAATCCAGCTGCGCGCTGTCATTGACTATCCGGACGCAGAATGGCAATCCATCGAATTTCCGGTCATTGTTGATACCGTGGCGCCGCAAGCGCAGGCAGCCTATAATGCGGACACTGCCACAGTGGAAGTCGCAAGTTTCACCGACACTGAAGAAGGCGCTGGACCCGACCGCTGGGAAGTGTTCCTGAACGGCACCGAACTGACGGAAGATGCCACGACGCCAGCCGATGAATCTCTGGCGCCGGCAACCCGGAACTTCAAACTTCCGGCGGCATTAAAAGCGGGAGACGAACTTGTCGCCATCTTCTATGACGTCGCCGGCAACCGCCAGCAAGTTGAACTTAATGCCGCTGCAAGCGCCGCCGCTTCGGAACCGACTATTTTTATCGATTCGCCAACCGCTCTGTCCATCCATAACACGGACAAAATCATTGTGTCGGGGCATGTGGAAGATGAATCGAAAGTAGCATCGGTTACAGTGAACGGCGAACCGGCGCTGCAATTCGACGGCCGGAACTTCAATCACACGCTGGCACTCGAAGATGGTGTCCAAGAAATTAACGTGGCAGCAGTCGACGACAGCGGCAACGATCTGCAAATCCGGCGGCAAATCTTCGTCGATACGACAGCAGCGGAACTGACGCTGGTCGATGTGCCAAAGAGTGTGCCAAAAGATCAGAACGAAGCCGAAATCACCTTTAACGTCAAAGACAATTTTGATGAGATTCGGGTATATGTCTACGACAGTGAAATCTATGCCCATAAACTCTCCACTCCATATGAAGTGAAGAATTTCGATGAAGAAGTAACCGCCAAAATTCCGGTGCTTGAGGAAGGGGCGAACGATTACAAACTCATTGCGACCGATTTAGCTGGAAATACGACTGAAGTGGAATTTTCGATAACGAAGGAAGCAGAGAAGGAATGAACAAACAAACGAATACCATAAAAACATCTATTGTAAATTGATCAAAGAAGTTGAACAAAAAGTTTAGCTGCTTGTAGACATGAATCCAGGATTTCTTGGATTCATGTTTTTTAATTGATCTTTAGTTGTTTAAAGGCATTGAACGTAACATGCGCTAAGTCAGTGAAAGTTTGTTCGTAGTCTGAGGTGCTGAAGAGCGCGTCTTTTTTATTTTCAACATAGAAAAGGCTGTGGAATAGCCCGTCAAATTCACATAACCGAACTTGTTTAGAAGATTAGCAGATGCTGAAAAGATGCTAATAACCAAAAAAAACCAAATTATTGATAATAAATAATCAGAAATTCTTTTCCATCTATTTACATGTGCCCATTTCTTGTTCATAATAATAGTACCTATTATTGGAAAAAAGATAGGTTCTTCATTGAAAAAGGAACAAGAAGGAGAAGGTAAGTTTGAAACATTTGTATAGAAGACAAAAAGGTATTGCAGTGATTTTTTTACTGCTGCTTGTTTTAACAAGTATTTCTTTTATGGCTGAGACCAGTTATGCAGCAGAGTCTTACAAGGGGATCGCTATAAAAAATTCGACTAAAATCTACAGTGCTGCATCAAGTAAATCGACTGTTCTTATATCTTATCCGCAAGGAACAAACTTGAAATACACTTCTTATTCAAGTGAATGGTACAATACGACAGTCGTGGTGAATGGAAAAAGCCGAAATGGCTTTATTAGTAAATCAGATGTTGAAAATCAAGACAATACTCAACAAAGCTTAAGCGGAATTACAGTGAAATCTCCTACAGCTGTCTATTCTTTGGCTTCCACTAGCTCCAAAAAGCTGAAGACGTATAGCAAAGGGACAATTTTAAAGTATAAAACGTTCAGTAAAAACTGGAATACAGCCGTAATTGACCTTAAAGGGAAAAAGACGACGGTGTATTTACCAAAGAAAGATGTAGAAAATCGCTATACGGAGCAAAAGAACTTAAAAGGTGTAGCATTAAAATCGTCGACGGTTGTTTATTCTCAACCCGCCACAACTTCAAAAAGTTTAAAAGCGTATAGTGAAGGAACCGTATTGAAATACAAAACCTTCAGCAAAAATTGGCATGAAGCGACCGTTAGTGTAAACGGCAAAGCAACAAAAGGCTATATCTACAAAGCGCATGTCGAAAATGCGGTAGACAAGCAAATTGAGTCAAAAGGCATTGGCTTAAAAAGCCCTACTGCTATCTATTCGCGTGCCTCTGCCAATTCCAAAACATTAAAAACTTACGCGCAAGGCGCCATCCTTAGCTATAAAACTCTTACAAGCAAATGGTACGAAACGACTGTTTCTATTAATGGCAAGAAAACTACAGGGTATATACATACGAGCCATATTGAAAAACTCAGTGCTGCAAGCAAATCGGTAAAAGGCGTGGCCTTGAAAACGCCGACAAAAATTTATGCGTTGGCATCCAAGAACGCAAAAGTGCTGAAGACCTACTCGAAACCTGATCAGCTTGAAATCAAAAAACTGTCTCGCAATTGGTATACCGTAAAAATTAAAATTTCCGGTAAAGAAGTTGTGGCGTATGTCCATAACGGCGATGTAAGCGAAGATCGCATCTCCACAAAAACAGTCTCATATCAAACGGATTTCAAGAAAGTTGTAGATGCCCAGCTGAACTTGTTTGCTCATCCTCAAGTTTCAGGAAAAACGGGAGGCTGGATGGATGCTTCAAGAAAACAAGTAGAATACTATGCAAACCCGTCAAACTTTAAGAAAAATAGCACAAACTATTATCAATTTTTAGTATTGTCGAAGCCGGCAGGCCTCAACGCAAAAGAAGTGAACCAGAAAGTTTTATATAACCATGGGATCTTAACTGGAAAAGCTCAATCATTTATAAATGCAGGAAAAAAGTATAAGGTCAACGAAGCATACTTAATCGCGCATGCATTGCTAGAAACCGGAAATGGCCGCTCCAAACTAGCAACTGGTATTCCTGTAGACGATAAAGGGAAAATAGTAAGCACAAAAAATGCGGACCATATCGTCTATAATATGTACGGCATCGGGGCAACAGACAAATGTCCGGAATCTTGCGGAGCCAAAAAAGCTTTTGAAAAAAAATGGTTTACGCCTGAAGCGGCTATCATCGGAGGCGCAGATTTTATCCAGGACTATATTGTCCAGGGACAGGATACATTATATAAAATGCGCTGGAATCCGGCAAAGCCAGGCGACCATCAATACGCGACAGATATAGGATGGGCTGTAAAACAAACAGCGAGAATCGAGCAGCTTTACAAATTAGTAGATAACTTCGTATTGGTATACGATGTACCGAAATATGCAAACCAACCTTCATCTTCAGGTGATCCGAACGCTTATTTACCTGTAAAACCTGTCATATATCCTGTAGGAATCTACGGCAGCAATATTGCAGGAATGGAATTGAATTTAAGGGACAAACCGACGACAATCGGCTCTAAAATCTTAAAAAAAATTCCGGACAAAGCCAAAATAGAAATCCTTCAAAAGAATGGAACATGGTATAAAGTGAAGTACAGCGGAAAAACCGGCTGGGTAAGCGGAAGCTACGTCAAGTTGCTGAATCTGTTGGAAGTGAAAGCGAACGGTTTGGTTATTCGCGAGAAAGCTAGTACTAGTTCAAAATCCTACGGATCAGTAAATAAAGGCGCTTTTCTTCCTGCAGTACTAGATAAAAGCAATAAAATCACTAAAGATAAAGACTGGTATAAAGTCACTTATAAAGGCAAGCCAGCATGGATAAAGGGCAGCATTTCAGTAAAATAGTAAATCAAGTTTCTGGAAGACCCGATGCTTCGGCAGTATCAGGTCTTCTTTTAATTGGGGGAAAATTGGATTGCCTCTTTACCTAGTGTCAACGTTTAAAGATTACATCTGGAAAGCGACTTGGCGGCAATCGATGACAGCAAGGTTTATGTGCATCCGCTTTCTGCTCTTTATAAAATAGAGAATTTCGAAAAAGAAGTGACGGCCAAAATTCCGGTGTTCGAGGAAGGGGCGAACGATTACAAACTCATTGCGACGGATTTAGCTGGAAATACGACTGAAGTGGAGTTTTCGATCACAAAAGAAGAGTAAAGCCATTAAACCTTCAATATAGTAGAATATGAATAAAACACAGTTAATGGGGTATCCTACCAAGGGTGCCTCTTTTTTGCCGTCAACGTTCTGACTGACAGTTAACGATGGAATGCAAAAAAGTCTTATGAAAATCAAGTAATTATGGTAGGTCTTTAGTCAACTTGAAAAGCGCAGGCATTATGTTACAATTATCCATATATAATGACGAGGTGATTGGATTGATTTATGCTGGAATATTGGCAGGAGGAAAAGGCACGAGAATGGGGAACGTTCCGATGCCAAAGCAGTTTTTACTGCTGAACGAAAAACCGATTATTGTACATACCGTAGAAAAGTTTCTATTGAATAATAAATTAAACAAAATCATAATTGCAACGCCGAAAGAGTGGGTCAACCACACGAAAGACGTACTGAAAAAGTACAAAATCGATTTGCCGAAAGTGGAGATCACCGAAGGCGGTGCTGATCGCAACGGCACAATCATGGCTATTGTCGAACACATCAAACAACACCATGGCCTGACGCCGGAAGATATTTTGGTGACGCATGACGCGGTACGCCCGTTCTTGACGCACCGGATCATCGAGCAGAACATCGAGCTCGGGCTTCAGCACACGGCTGTTGACACGGTAATTGAAGCGATCGACACAATCGTTGAATCGACAGGCGGCGATTATATTTCGTCTATTCCGGTCCGGGGGCATATGTACCAAGGGCAGACGCCGCAAACATTCAACATTGAAAAGCTGCAGGAACTTTACGGCAAATTGACGGATGATGAAAAAGAGATTTTAACAGATGCATGTAAAATTTTCGCTATAAAAGGCGAGAAAGTAAAATTGCTTCGCGGGGAAATTTTTAACATCAAAGTGACGACACCATATGACTTGAAAGTTGCCAATGCGATTCTACAAGGAAGTATCGACAAATGATCAACCAAATTTATCGACTCGTATCTCCAAGACAATTTGAAATCAGCTATAACGACAAATGGATCGCCTCAAGCGATGTTGTGGTGCGCCCGACGCACCTTTCTATTTGCGCTGCGGATCAGCGTTACTTTACAGGGACGCGCGGTGAAAAGGCGATGAAGGAAAAATTGCCGATGTCATTGATCCACGAAGGTGTTGGCGAGGTGGTGTACGATCCCGAGAACCTTTTGCCGGTCGGTACAAAAGTGGTCATGGTGCCAAACAACCCGACAGAAGTAGATGAGTTCATTGCGGAAAACTACTTGCGCACAAGCCAATTCCGTTCAAGCGGTTATGATGGTTTTATGCAGGACTATGTCTTTATGGACCGCGGCCGCTTGGTCGAGCTTCCACAGGATATCGATATGGATGTGGCGGCGTTTACGGAATTGGTGACGATTACGGTGCACGCATTGAGCCGCTTTGAACAAAAGGCCAACAAGCGCAGAGGATCTTTCGGCGTTTGGGGCGATGGCAACTTAGGCTATATCACCTGCCTGCTGCTTAAAAAGCTGTATCCGGAAAGCGAAGTCATCATTTTCGGCAAAACCGATTACAAGATGAATCATTTCTCTTTTGCGGACCGGGCTCTTAAAGTTGGCGATATTCCAGACGGATTTGAAGTTGACCATGCCATCGAATGCGCAGGCGGCATCGGCAGCCAGTACGCACTCGATGAAATCATCGACCATATCAAACCGGAAGGGACCGTTTGCTTGCTTGGTGTAAGCGAACATCCGATCGAAGTGAATACCCGCATGGTTCTTGAAAAAGGATTGACCTTGATCGGCAGCAGCCGGAGCGGCGCCGCTGATTTTCAGCGCACTGTCGATATCTACAAAGAATACCCGGAAGTGGTGGACTATTTATCGACATTGATCGGCAACGTCTACGATGTTACTTCTATTGAAGAAGCGGCGAATGCGTTCGAGACCGATTTGTCCAATTCGTGGGGCAAAACCATCATGCGGTGGAAAATTTAATATGAAAGTAATCCAGAAAATAAAATACTTTCTTTTTTGGGTTTTTAAAATCGTCTATCAAAGCTGTTACCGTGTGCTTTCTTTGGTTGTGCCGGTAGATGAAAACAAAATTCTGATGGTGGTTTCACGCTCAAAGGATTTAGAAGGAAACCTGAAATTCATACACGATGAACTAATTACACAAAAACCCGACGCAAAGATTCATCTTATTTCTTCAGCAAATAAGATGAATCTTAAGTTGTTTAAAGAACTATTTGCGATTGCCGGAGCCAAATATTTGATACTGGATGATTTCTTTTTGCCGATCTATTTGATCAAACCAGCAAAAACACTGAAAGTCATCCAGCTTTGGCATGCGGCAGGCGCATTTAAAAAATTCGGCTACAGCACAGTCGATAAAAAGTTCGGCCCGGATAAAGGCTATTTGAAAATCGTTCCGGTCCACTCCAACTACACACACGTCTATGTTTCTTCGCCGAATGTGGTTCCGCATTATGCGGAAGCGTTTAACATGCCAGCTGAGAACATCTACCCGCTCGGCATTCCGCGCACGGATATGTTTACCGATCAAAAACATAAATGGGAAACCATTGAGAAGATCAGGCGTCAGTATAGTCAGGCGGTTTTGGACAAAGTGGTCATTTTATTTGCCCCTACATACCGTGCAGCCAATAAACAAAAAGAATCAGAAGTGGATTTCATCAAAATCTTAACCGGACTCGCGGCGGATTTGGATCCTGAAAAGATCCTCGTTTACAAACCGCATCCGTATCTGATGAACGATAGCCTCGAGCAGCTGAAAAACTTTGATAATATACTGGTCGCAAAAGATTATACGGTCAATGAATGGATGCTGATCGCCGATGCCTTTATCACTGATTATTCATCAGCGATTTTTGAATTTGCTCTTTTGAAAAAACCCCTGGCGCATTTTGTTCCGGATTTAGCGGAATACGAAAAGGGACGGGGTTTATACTATCCGATTGAAAAAGTTTCGGACGGGGAAATCCTTCACGAATACAGCCGGCTCATCGCCTGGATCAACAGCCGCACAAAAAACGAAAGCTGGAATACAACGCGCATGCTGTCGTTTAATTTCAGTAATATATCAAATTCTACAAAACAAATAACCAAACATTTTTTATCATAGCTCGGGGAGTTGTAAACAATGAATGTGTCGTCAGTCGACAATGAGAAAGTCGTATTAGCAACGAACGGTAAGCTTCTTAGCGAAGTTACCCATATTAACTTGAAAGGCCCTCGTTTAGAGATTGAAGGCTACGCTACTATAGAAGGCATCAATTCCTATCAGGAAAACAGAACAAGAAAAGTACTATTGATTGTTCCGAGTATCGATATATCGGCATACCGGGATCGGAATTTTGAGCTGGCTGATAAAACAAATGATGAAATTATGGACAGTATTACGATTAAAGCGCCACTTGACAATTGCTTGATAGCAGATGTATATGAAGAAACGGAAGATTTGTCGGAAGAATTCGCTTCTTCGTTAGGTGGATTCAAAGGCAGCATTGACTTATCGACTATATCAAAAGGGCGGCCATTGGAAGCGGGCGAGTTTCATATTTTTATAAGCCTTGAGCAGCTGGATGAAGAAAATGATTTCTTAAAACATCATAAAGTAATTCCACTTTCGACGAGTCCAAACTTTCACAAAGATAATGTTTTAACGACACGGTTAGAATATTTCTCCAACAGTCTAGTCTTGAAATACAGCTTAATGCTGTCTTTTGATAATTACAGTAAGAACTTGAAGTTGAAAAATAATATTCTGCAGTCATATGATCCGCGAAAACTTCAAATGGATGAGGTGCCGGAAGAAAACCGTCGTATTCGAGCACTGAAAAACCGCTTGTTCCGAATGTTCTACTTTTTCTTTTGTTTATTTCCCATCCAGAAAACCAAAGTCATATTTGCTTCAGACAGCCGAGTTGACTTGAGCGGGAACTTCTTTTTTGTTTATGAAGAAATTTTGGAGAGGGATATGAACCTGGATATAAAGTTTTTGTTCAATGAACGTATTGGCTCCAAACGGACCATTGTTGATTTGGTTAAAACAGCGTATCATTTTGCAACTGCGAAAATCATTTTACTTGATGATTTTTATCCGATGATCTACCCATTAAAAATCCGGAAAAAAGCGGATTTAATTCAAATCTGGCACGCAGCTGGAGCGTTTAAAACATTCGGTTTCAGCCGATTAGGCCGTCCAGGTGGACCTTCGCCATTATCCAAAAACCATCGGAACTATACAAAAGCAGCAGTCAGTAGTGAAGGGATTCGCGGCAATTACGCAGAAGGATTCGGGATATCAGAAGATAAAGTATATGCCACTGGACTTCCAAGAGCGGATATATTCTTTGATGAAGAATACAAAGAATATGTTAAAACCTCTTTGCATGCCAAGTATCCATTCATGCGCGAGAAAAAAGTCATTTTATTCGCCCCGACTTTCCGGGGTAATGGGCAGGCTTCCGCCCATTACCCATACGAACATTTGGATATGGAAGAGCTTTACAACGCATTGGGCGAGGAATACGTCTTCGTCATGAAAATCCATCCCTTTGTAAAAAATAAAATTACCATTCCCTATGAATACAGCGAATTTTTTGTGGACTTAAGTGAATATCGGGAAATTAACGACTTATTGTTAGTGACGGATATCTTAATTACAGATTATTCCTCAGTTTGCTTTGAATTTGCATTATTGAACAAACCAATGCTGTTTTTTGCTTTTGATGTCGAAGAATATATTGCCTCACGAGACTTCTATTATGATTACTTTAGCTTTATTCCAGGTCCTTTGTTGAGAACGACCAAAGAAATTATCTCTACCATTAAAAATGAGCAATTCCAATTAGAAAAGATTCCGCCTTTTGTAAAATACTTTTTTAACGATACATTAGGGAAAGCTTCGAAGAACGTGGTGGATCAATTGATTATTCCAAGCTTAAATAATGAGCACTTAGTGGATGACCAAGAGAAAGTCATATTGCCGCCTGCTAAATCAAGAAAAGAATTATTTGATCGCTCAATACAGATGGTCGATTAAAAGTTAGGCTCTTACACTATGGAGAAGGCACATTTGCGGTCTTCTCTTTTTCTTAAAAAACGAAAAATTTAAATTGAAATTCTTGTTTTACTGCACGTTAAATCAGAAAAAAACGTCTGCTTATAGACGTATTATAAAAGCCTGCCCCATAATGTTATATGCTATACTGTTTGAGGAAAGTTAAGATGTTTAGGCAAAACCGATCCAAAAATACTTGAAAACTAATCAGCTCCCTTAGAGCTATTTGGAACTGAGGAAGGAACAATATGAAGTCACTATTTAATATTATTAAAGAACAAATAGGATCAATCTATTTGATCCAGCGTTTGGCCATGTTCCATATAAAAATCGATAATCGGAACAATGTATTAGGGTTTGTCTGGGAAATTTTAAATCCCGCTATTCAAATGGCAATGTACTGGTTTGTATTCGGTCTCGGACTAAGAGAAAATAATGGCATCAATGGAGTTCCATTTATCTTCTGGATGCTCGCGGGCATTTCGATGTGGTTCTTTATGAACCAAGGGATTCTGGATGGCACGAAGTCCATCTATCAAAAATTCAATTTGGTAGCGAAGATGAATTTTCCATTATCGACGCTACCAAGTTACATCATCACGAGCAAGCTTTATGGGCATCTGTTCCTGTTGGGAATCTTGATGATTTTGTTCTGGATCAATGGCTACTGGCCATCAGTTTACTATATCCAGCTTGTGTATTTCATTGCAATTTCATATCTGTTTACATTTGCGGTCACTCTATTAACATCAACGCTTGCAGTAGTAGTCCGTGATATTCAAATGGTGGTCCAATCCAGTTTGCGCGTTTTGTTCTTCTTGTCGCCCATCCTATGGCAGACAGAACGTTTGCCGGATTTCGTCGAGCCATACATGCAATTAAACCCGTTCTATTATTTAGCAAATGGGTACCGCGCTTCGCTTTTATACAATGAATGGTATATCATCGACCAATGGCAATTGACCGTTTATAACTTAGGGGTAATTTTCCTGCTGCTATTAGTAGGTTCAGCAGCTCACTTCAAGTTTAGAAACCGTTTTTCTGATTTTATATAAACAGCCACAGTTCCAATGGAAAAGATTGAAAGTGGGAAAGGTGTTCACATGAAAGAAGCCGTAGTTATAAAAAATGTATCAAAAAAATACCGGATGTACCGTTCGAAGAAAGAACAGATTACAGATTTGCTCTTGCCTGGCAGAGGCGGAAAGAACTTCAATGCGGTCGAAGATGTTTCCCTGACTGCGTATGAAGGGGATGTCATCGGCCTTGTAGGAATCAATGGTTCCGGAAAATCCACATTGAGCAATATGATCGGTGGTATCGTCCCGCCTACAACAGGAGAAATTATCAAAAATGGAGATACCCATGTGATTGCGATCAATGCCGGGTTGAACAACGAATTGACTGGCATTGAAAATATCGAGTTCAAGTGTTTGTTAATGGGATTCAGCAAAGAAGAGATCAAACGGGTAACACCGGAAATCGTCGCGTTTTCGGAACTGGGCGATTTTATCTACCAGCCTGTCAAAAAATATTCGAGCGGGATGAAGTCAAAGTTAGGGTTTGCCATTAGTGTTTCTGCAGATCCCGATATTCTGGTCATTGACGAAGCTTTATCCGTAGGAGACCAGACATTTACCAATAAAAGCCTTGATCGGATGAATGAGTTTAAAGAAAATGGCAAGACGATTTTCTTCGTAAGCCATAACTTGGGCCAAGTTAAAAAATTCTGTAAAAAAGTGGCGTGGCTTGAAGGTGGAAGGCTGAAAAAGTATGGATCGACAGAAGAAGTCATGGCTGAGTATGAAGAGTTTATCGAACATTACAAGAAGCTTTCCAAAAAAGAACAAGAAGCGTTTCGCAAAGAAACAGCCAAGCGACGAGAAGGATAAGTTTTTACATGTTAATGTGCAACCAATAAAATCCAATTTTATAAGAATTTAAAAAAGAGTCCAGACCAATTGCGGTCTGGGCTCTTTTTTAGGTACAAAGAAAGGGTGAAATGAAATCGCTTAAATTTCAAAAATTACAATTTGAGTGTAAAAATAACTACATTCTTTTAATTTTTTTGTAATAAAGAACAGAAAGTCAGGAAATTTTACACAATCAAAAAAATGTTAGTGTATGATAGAGTAAGTAAAGCTCAAAACAAAATAAGTGGTTAAGTTCTAAATATTGGTAGAAATTAAGGCGAAAGTAGTTATGAAGCTTTACAAATAAGAGGAATAACGTTAAGGGGGAGCAAGACAAGTGAAATTAGTAAAAATTTTAACTGCAATAGTCTTAATACTTACATTAGGGCTACCTTTGTCTGTCTCTGCGGCAGATAGTTCAGAATCAATAAAAGTGAATAAGGAAATAATGGTTGAGAACGAAGAATTACTAGAAAATAATTCTTTGAACACTGATAGTATAGATCAAACAGAAGCACCAGATTTACCCATTCTAGAGGAAGAAGTAATTTCAGAAACCTCTATATCAAATAATAGTATTGATACAATTACACCAAATGAAATTGTAGAAGAAAAAGAAGTTGAAAAAGATGTGCCAGTTTTAGATAAAGAAGAAGCTGAACAATCTGAATCTACTTCCAATAGCAATCCCGAAGAGCCTTTTGAAGAAAAAGAAGTTATAGAAAATAAAACGACCCACGCAAATCCAGCAACAGAAACCCCACAAGAACAAGATAGTAAAATTCAACGAATGGAAGTTGCTCCTGTAGCAATTGAAAGTAACATTAGCAAATTAGGTCATTTGAAATCTGAAACAGTAAGAATTTACAGCACTTATAAAAATTTATCCGATTATCAACAAGCGGGAACCGGCCATACGCACGAAGTGTACTACATCAAGAAACAGGCAGAATACAATGGCGATTTATACTACTTGGCCAGCCGCAACCCAAGCAGCACCTCTGGTGTGGTCGGCTGGGTGAAAGCAAGCGACATGTCAACCAAAACCCATGTGGGAATCGACAAGAACCCGAAGGTGTTCTACCTGACGGGGAGCGGCCATGCCTATGAGAAAGCCTGGGGGGGACGCC
>NZ_VOHC01000024.1:181820-373786 GCF_007859275.1 Planomicrobium sp. CPCC 101079
CACGAAACGGACTTAGCGGTCGGCTTGGAAAGCAGCACAAGCCAACTCGGCCACCTGAACAGCGGAACCGTTAAAATTTACAAAGACTATGCAAATTCCGCAGATGCCATCGAAGCGGGAACAGACCATACGCACGAAGTGTACTACATCAAAAAACAGGCGGAATACAATGGCAATCTATACTACTTGATCAGTCGCAGCCCTAGCAGCACATCGGGGGCAGTTGGTTGGGTTAAGAACTCAGATATGTCGGTCCAAATTCATCTAGGAGTAGATAGAGAAGCGAAAACATTCTATGTAAAAGGAACAGGCAGCGCTTATTCAAAAGCATGGGGTGGGAACAAAAACTTGGTTATTAGCAGTTTGGCATCGTTAGAAGATGCAGCATTCGCAATCAATCTTACAGAAAAAGTAGGAGATGATGTGTGGTATCGAGGTGTGCTTAGTGGAAAGACTGTCTGGATTCATGAAGATAATTTGATCAAAATACAAACGATATACAGCAAATATACTCATACATTTGAGGAAGCTTTAACCAAACAAATGGGCGTTTTGCAACAAACTGATAAATATAGAAATAGCGCTGCTTATGTTGCTAGTTCGAACATTGGGGCAGCTATTACTGCAGATAAAACGAATTTACGTAGAGCTACTAAATTTGAAGATAATATTGCGCATATTGTAAGCAAAGGAACACCTGTAACAATTGTGAGAGAAGTTCCGGGCGCCTTATCTTCAGGCAGTACAAAATGGTATGAAATTAAATATGCTGGAGAAACGTTATACGCACATTCATCTGTAGTAAATCCCACGGCAATCATTGCAAAAGCAAATGTCATGAGTGCACAAAGTGGAACCAGTCATGTTTACGGAACTCTTGCTGCAGGAACAGGGGTGACGATAAAGAAAAAAGGCACCGCATGGCATGAAATTAGCTACAATGCATGGAGAAATCCAACTCGAAGCGATGTCGCAGAATACCTGAATCCAAGTAATAACGATAAGTTCCAACACTTGTTATTATCATCAAGTGCTGGGGTATCAACGATAGAATTAAACAGAGTACTGGTTGGAAAAGGAATATTAACAGGTCACGGCCAGACCTTTATAAATGCTGGCAAGCAATATGGTGTAAACGAAGTTTACTTGGTTTCGCACGCTTTATTAGAAACCGGACAAGGAACTTCACCACTTGCAAGCGGTGTAGAGGTCGGAAAAAATGCGGTCGGCCAATTAGTAGTAGTAACGGTTGCTAACCGCTCAAGCCTTAGTGATATTAAAACAACTTACAATATGTTCGGTGTAGGTGCAGTTGATGGCAATGCTTTGGCTGCGGGTGCTATTAAAGCCTATAATTCTGGCTGGTTTTCCCCTGAAAAAGCAATAGAAGGGGCTGCTAATTTCATTAGCACAAACTATTTAAAGAAAGGCCAGGATACTCTTTACAAAATGCGCTGGAACCCAGCGGTACCTGCAACGCATCAGTACGCATCTGACATCGGTTGGGCTGACAAGCAAACCGCACGGATGAGATCTTTGTATAGTATGTTAGATTCTTACACAATTACATTAGATATTCCCGAATATAAGTAAGTTAAACCTAAAAATATAAAAAACTTAAAATTTCTTAGATTAATAAATATCTTATTATGAAGAAATAGTGAATACATTTGTTCAAAGCTATTTCTTCCCTTTCTTTTATTAATAGATTTTATAAAAGTAACTTATGTAAAATCCAGCCAAGAATCATAGGAAAAGTGCATAAACTATAAGACTTAGCATCTTTAATTAAAAATTTGGAGGAAAAAATGAAGAAATTAATTATCTTGATGACGTTTTTTTTACTTTGCAGCTCTTTGTTCCCGGCACAATTTTTAGCAGCAGACACGGAAAAGGACACCATTCAAGAAAGTACTGCGGAATCTGATGAATACAATGAATTTGGTATTAAAAAAGGCACTATGGTCCATGGAGAAGATATCAGCGAATTGAGTGAAGAAGAACTTCAATACATTCCTGAAGGCTGGAGAGATGGCGTGTTCGAAGATGGTCACGGCCATGCAGAAGGAGAAGGCCATGAAGAAGAAGTTCCAGAAGGTGCAATGACACGGTCGGCCTATCAAAATGTGAATGATTATATCGCTAAAAATAAATTCACTACAGCTAAAATAGAATATGACTATAAACCAGCTTTCCTGAAAATGAATTACCGTGGTGGATATGGAAAAGTAGAAGGCGTTGTTGCACATGAAACAGCGAATGATTCTTCTACAATAATCAATGAAATAGATTATATGACAAGAAATTGGCAAAATGCTTTTGTTCATGCATTTGTAGATCACGAACGCATTATTGAAATTCATCCAACCAATTACAGTGTTTGGGGCGCAGGACGCTATGGCAACGAGCGATTTGCCCAAGTGGAACTCGTGCGGGTCCATACGTTTGATAAATTTGCACGATCAATTGACAATTATGCTACTTATGTTGCAAGCATTTTATATAAAAACAAATTAGGAGTTAGTACTGCAAAGGCAACTTCAATTTATCCTAAAGATGGGACAGGAACTTTGTGGTCTCATTCAGATGTTACAAAAATCTTGGGTGGAACAACTCATGTTGACCCACACGGTTATTTCGCGAAATATGGTTACAACTGGTCTGAGTTTGTTGAACTTGTACAATTAAAATACAAACAAATGGCGGGTACAGCACCAGTAACACCTGTCTCAGCCCCAAAAGAAACAACCACAAGCAAACTAGGGCATATTAAAAGCGCAACAGTAAAAATTTATCCAAAATTAACTGAATCCAAATCTTTCACAGCAGGTACAACTTATACGCATGCAGTTTATTACATTAAAAAGCAAGCCGTAATGAATGGAGTTACGTATTATTTGCTAAGCAAAAACCCAAGCAGCACAACCGGTGTGGTTGGATGGGCGAAAGCATCAGATATTTCAGCACAAACTCATGTAACAGTAGACAAAATTGCTAAGACGTTCTATGTAAAAGGGACGGGCAGCGCTTATACGAAAGCGTGGGGCGGATCACAAGACTATTTCTATAAGAGCCTTGTCAACAGTACAGATAAAGAATTCAAAGTCAATTTGACTGAAAAAGTAGGAAGCACCATCTGGCATCGGGGAGTAGTAAATGGCAAAACTGTATGGATTGAGGAAAAGAATCTGAAAGATACAAGAATGTCTAATACAAGTAAGTTAGGCCATATTAAAAGTACAGCAGTGAAAATTTATCCGGATCTCGCTAACTTGTCTAAATCAATCACAGCTGGAACTACTTATACGCATGCAGTCTACTACATCAAAAAAGAAGCGGTAAAAAATGGCGTGCCATATTATTTGCTAAGCAAAAACCCAAGCAGCACAACCGGTGTGGTTGGATGGGCGAAAGCATCGGACATTTCAGCACAAACTCATGTAACGGTGGACAAAAACGCCAAGACGTTCTATGTAAAAGGGACGGGCAGCGCTTATACGAAAGCGTGGGGCGGTTCACAAGACTATTTCTACAAAAGTTTAGCTAATAGTGCAAACCATGAATTCAAGGTCTTTTTAACCGAGAAGGTAGGAAGTGCAATTTGGTACCGAGGCATAGTGAATGGCAAAACTGTATGGATTGAAGCGAAGAATCTTTTAACTGAACAAGCAGCTGTAAAAACTAGTTTCAATACTACAAGTAAGCTTGGCCATATTAAAAATAGCGATGTTAAGATTTATCCAAACTTAGAAGACGTAACAAAAACTTTGACGGCGGGTTCAACTTATACCCATGCCGTCTACTACATAAAGAAAGAAGCTGTAAAAGATAGTGAAAGGTATTATCTTCTAAGCAAAAATCCTAGCACCACAAGTGGTGTTGTTGGCTGGGCGAAAGCATCGGATATTTCAGTGCAGGCTCATGTAGGTGTAGATAAAACAGCTAAAACGTTCTACTTCAAAGGAACTGGCAAAGCTTACAGCAAAGCGTGGGGCGGCTCTAAGGATTTAGTTGCTAGCCAGCTCGGTTCGTACGAAAATAAAGAATTTAAAATCAACCTAACAGAAAAAGTAGGAGAATCGATTTGGTACCGGGGAGTTATTGATGGAAAAACAGCTTGGGTCCACTCAAAAGACATTACGCAAGCTCAGGCATCACGTACAAGTAAATTAGGACATTTAAATAGTACAGGTGTAAAAATTTATCCAAATATAGATGATTTAGCTTATTCAATAACGGCAGGAACCACTTATACGCACGCCGTCTATTATATTAAAAAAGAAGCTGTATTAAATGGAGTCACCTACTACCTTTTAAGCAACAACCCGAGCAGCACGAGCGGGGTTGTCGGTTGGGCGAAGGCCTCTGATATCTCAGCGCAAACGCATGTGACAATTGATAAAACAGCAAAGACGTTTTACATTAAAGGAACAGGCAGCGGCTATAGCAAAGCATGGGGCGGGTCTAAGGACTACGTTTACCAATCTTTAAGCTCGTTTCAAAACCAAACGTTCAAAGTCAATCTGACTGAAAAAGTCGGAAGCGCAATTTGGTACCGCGGCACATTGAATGGCAAGACTGTTTGGATCCACCAGACATCCTTAAACACAAACAGATGACTAATAAAGGAGGCACGCTGAATTGCTCAGCGTGCTTCTTTTTGATGAAATGAAACTTTGGAATTTTATTACATACAAAAGTTAAACGAGTTTGCATAAATATTAATAGTGTCTACATTCATAGGTTTCATGAAAAAATTTCAAACTACTTATGACAATAGTATAGTTGTTAGAAAAATCAAAAAAATATCATCATTTTCTTCCAGAAACTTGTATAATTGTTTACAACCCCGATAATAATGAAGAGGTGGAATCATTGGAAAAACATGTGGTATGCAAGTTATTAGCAAGTTTCCTATTGTTCTTGTCTGTCAGTTTGCCAATTGGCCTATCGCCGCTTGCGGCAGGAGAAGCTCAACAAACAGAGGAAGAGCCAATGTTTGTAGTAGTTGGCCCTGGTGGTCCGTCTACTCCAGGCAAGCAAGAAGCAGATCCTAGTTTTTCCGGTAAGACAGCGGTCGTTGTTGCGGGAGTGGCGGATGATAATGGCAATTTGGCCATCCACTTCAGCGAAGTGACAGTTGCAAAACTTCTTGTCAGCAAAAAACCGTTAGAAATTGATATGTCCCCAGCGGACTTGACTTTCTCAGCTGACAATGTAAGGGAAATTGTAGCTGCAGCAGGAGATGCATTCACATTGCAGCTCGGATACGATTACGCAAATAAAGTCGGCAACCGTACTGCTGTAACTGATCAGATTTCAATCGGTGTGAAAAACGTAGGCGGAAATAACAAATCGGTCAACTTTTCTCCTGCAGCCAAACTGGCATTCAACGTAAGCAGCAGTGCGAAAAACTTAAAAGGCGCAAAAAAAGCAGCCAACGGACAATGGAAAAACACAGCAGGGAAGAAAAGCGGCAAAACATTCACCATTTCGATGAAGGATCTTGGAAGCTATACCGTTGTTTCCAATTAACTAATAACGATAGAAGAAGGCTGGAAACCTTTTAAAAGGTGATTCAGCCTTTTTGCATGGAGCAAAAATTAAATTGATTATCCATCTTCTTTTTGTTATATTAGTTCGAGGAATTGTAAATTTCTCTTGTCCTAGTAACAATTGCGCAAGTTGCTTAATTGTTAATTTAATATGAAACTATAAGGATTTTAGAACGTCTATTACTTGACCACTAAAGATGAAAAGAGTTGAACATATGAACAAGCGATTGGAAAATAGAAAATCCGCTCAAACGAGAAAACGCATATTCATGGCCATATGGTCTTTTATTTTATTAGCGGCTATCGGACTGGGGAGCTACTTTTTAGTTGCTACGCCTGATTCGTCAGCACAGCTGGTCAGCAAACAAGATTCATTTGCCGGAAAAACGTACGCCGGATTTAAAATAGCGGAAGAAGACATTGAAACATTGCAGCCGCCAGAGCCTCCGATAGAAGGCACTGTAGAAGATGTGAGAGAGGAAACGGCTGAACCGACTGAGGAAGAACCTGCAGAAGAACCTGTAGAAGAACCTGCGGCAGAGCCGGTTCCCGAAGTGATCGAAAGCACGGAGCCAGTAGTGGCACCGAAAAAAGATTTATCAACAACGATTGCCAATGCAAAATCATACGTCTATACAATTTACACAGACTTAGAGCAAGGCTCCGGGTTTTTATTTAACTCAAAAGGAGATGTTTTAACAAACGCCCACGTGGTCAAAGATGCGTCATATGTCGTTCTGACGAACAGCGACGGCCAGGAATTTTCTGGACAAGTAATCGGGATATCGGAAACTACAGATGTTGCACTCGTTCGCGTGGATGCCTTGGCGGGGAAAGAGCCGATGGAGATGGAAATGTCCCAAGTGGATGTAGGCACGGAAGTATTCGCCCTTGGAAGCCCTGAAAACATCAGCAATACCGCAACAGAAGGCAAAATCACGGATGTTAACAAAAACTTCTCGGACGATTACGAATACAAGAATCTATACGAAATGGACGCAACCATCAAAAAAGGTTCAAGCGGCGGACCGTTGATTGCAGCAGAATCCGAACGCATCCTAGGCATCAACTCGATTATTCTAGAAGATGATCCGAACATCGGCTACGCCATTCCAATCTACACGGTCATCGACCAACTGAACGAATGGGTCAAAAACCCGATGCAGTACGAAGAAGGCGAAGTAGTGCTGCCGGATGTCAAAGATGCCCACTTTGATGAAGAGCTCTTACAGAGCTTTATAGAGGCCTATTACGAGCTGATCCCGTACTCATTGAATGACCAGCAAATAACCTATTACCAATCTTACTTGCTTCCAGGAAGCCAAGGAGAAACAGAAGGCAAGAAACTTGTTGAAGAACTGGCAATAGAGGACCGAATCTTCGACGTCGTCAAGCCGACCATCAAGAACATTGAAATTGGCGAAGAAGAGGCCGTTATCGAAGCGGAAGCCGTCTTCACTTTCCATAGTCCAGAAAATGATGAAACAGCCACCATCACGCACAATAAGCGATATACGGTCATCATTGACGAATACGGCGATTACATGATCGAAACAATTGAAGACAATCAAGAATAAGCAAAAAGCCCGGGGATCGATCCCCGGGCTTTTTGCTTATGGAAAATGGAAGAGGAGTGGAGAAGGTGGAGTTGGGAGGGGAAGGGGAAACGGCTGGAAAAATTTGCTTCATGAAGTTAGTGTATTCTTACATGAACTCGCAAACCTTCTACATGCAGTTTCCTGTTTTTTAGGTGACGAACAAAGGTTTCTTCAAGTGCTTCTCGCATTGCTGCATGACTTTCTCGCACCACACCAGTAAGAAGCGATTCAAGAAAGAAAAAACCGGCTATCGAAAAATCGACAGCCGGTCCGTTTAATGTTTTTAGAAGCTTCTGAAGCTGTGGAACTTCTTGCCCCAGTAAGAATCGTTCAAGCTTACGACAGCCGCTTTAGAGCCGCCAGCGTGTACGAACTGGTTGTTGCCGATGTAAATCCCCACGTGAGAGATGCCAGCGCGGTAAGTGTTCGCGAAGAATACCAGATCTCCTGGTTGCGGAGAAGAAACTGCATGTGTTTCCGCGTACTGAGTAAGTGTAGTACGTGACACAGATTTTCCAGCTTGTTTGAATACGTACTGGATGAATCCGCTGCAGTCAAATCCTCTAGTAGTTGTACCGCCAAATACATACGGTGTTCCTCTTAAAGCTAATGCTTCAGAAACAACTTTAGAGTCAATTGATGAAGAGCTAGAAGCCTTTTTCACAGTGCTAGAAGCTTTTTTAGCTGTAGCAGGGGTAAGCAATGTGCTTAAAACCCAACCAGATTTAGAACCGACTTTTACTTTGTACCAAGTTTGGCTGCCGACTTTCTTTTGCTGGGATGCAGTAGCTGTAGCACCCTTTTTACCGACAGTTACGACTTTGTATTTAGTGCCCGCATCTTGGCGGACATTCGTATTGTACTTTAATTTGTAAGTGCCTGATTTTGCTGTTGCTTTACTTGAAGATGAAGCTTTTTTAGCGGTAGTTTTAGTAGCCGCTTTTTTCACAGTTGTTTTCGAAACAAGTGTACTTAAAACCCAACCGGACTTCGAACCGACTTTTACTTTGTACCAAGTTTGGCTGCCGACTTTCTTTTTATAAGTAGCGGTTGCCGTGGCACCTTTTTTAGCAAGGGTGACTTTTTTATATTTAGTGCCCGCATCTTGGCGGACATTCGTGTTGTATTTGAATTTATATGTTCCAGACATTTTTGTAGCTTTGCTTGAAGCAACTTGCTCGACATCCAAGTTTTGCTCGCTAGTTATTGACTGGTTTGCGACTGCTGTAGTGATAGCATTTGTTTTAGAGTGAATCGCCGCTTCTGCATCTGTGGCCGAGTTAGATAAGATCAATGAACCTGCTGCTAACATTGTAAAGAATAATTTTCTCATTGTTTTCCCCTAACGTTTTTTGTTATCCCAGAATAAGGATTAAGTGTTCTCTCTCTGTTAACCACTATAGGGACTTTGGGCACAAAAAACAATGTCAGTGACATTTCGAAAGTATTACAATTGTGTTACGAAATAAAAAACCGCTTACAAAAGCTGTTATAACAAGGTTTTGAAGAAAAGAATAAATGTTTAGAAACTGTGAAAAAAGGATATATTAAACAGTTTTAAAGGAAAATTAATCTGTTTCAATTCATATTTTCAAGAAAAATAAGCTTGAAATATATAATCTAATAGGTGGTTTTTAAAAATTGGTATGACTGGATTCAAGAAAAAAGGCGGAAGAGCGACTAATCGAAAAGGGTCATTGGAACTATCTGATAATTCAAGGAAACGGCTTTTTTATAAAAGAGAAAGTTTTATTTAGGAGAAAATTGCCGGGAAAGTTATTCCAAACTAATTTATTGATTATTTAATAAAACAACCAAATATTATCATGCCTTTGTTGATTGAATGATTGGGCTTTGTGGCAAGTGAATGCAGCGGCCGAAGGAAAAATGAGTTTCTTCTATATATACATTTAAAACTCTGCGGTTTGAGGGGAAGCGGATATTGGAGTCGGTTCAATGAAAAATTAGTAAAGACATGTCGAAATCTCGTTTGTTCATGTAAAAATTCAACCTTCGGCCAGACGACTTATTCTATTCACAAAAGCCCATAAGATACAAAAAAGCCAACACCGAATTTTCGGTGTTGGCTTTAACTGTATTTATTAGAAGCTTCTGAAGCTGTGGAATTTAGAACCCCAGTAAGAATCATTCAAGCTTACGACTGCTGATTTAGAACCGCCAGCGTGTACGAACTGGTTGTTGCCGATGTAGATCCCGACGTGAGAGATCCCAGCGCGGTAAGTGTTCGCAAAGAATACTAAATCTCCTGGTTGCGGAGAAGAAACTGCTTTGGTTTCAGCGTATTGAGTAAGGGTAGTGCGTGAAATGTTTTTGCCTGCTTTTTTGAATACGTATTGAATGAATCCGCTGCAGTCAAAACCTGATGTTGTAGTTCCGCCAAATACGTAAGGAATTCCTTTAAGAGATAAAGCTGTTGACACAACTTTAGAATCTAGTGAAGAAGAGCTTGATACTGTAGTAACTTTTTTAGCAGTTGAAGATTTTGAAACAAGAGTGCTCAAAACCCAACCAGTTTTAGAACCGGTTTTCACTTTGTACCAAGTTTGTCCGTTGACTGTCTTTTTATGGGTTGCTGTAGCAGTTGCGCCTTTTTTAGCGACTACGACAACTTTGTATTTAGTGCCCGCATCTTGGCGGACGTTTGTGTTGTATTTGAATTTATATGTTCCAGACATGGCAACTGCTTTACTTGAAGCAACTTGCTCAACATCTTGTGTGTTAACTGAAGTTTCATATGCGACCGCTGTGTTAGCGTTTGAAGTAGAGTTGATCGCCGCTTCTGCATCCGTGGCTGAGTTAGATAAGACCAATGAACCTGCTGCTAAAATTGTGAAGACTAGTTTTTTCATTGATTGTTTTTCCCCTAACGTTTTATGTTATCCAAGAATAGGATTAGGTGTTTCGTTCTCTGCTACTTACTATAGGGGGTAGAACTGTTAAAAACAATGTTAATTCGATTGCAGTTATATTACAGTTGTATGACAATAACATTTATTGCTTGAAAACGTTGATTTAACGGGGTTTTTGAGAGGTTAGAAGAGGGAGAAAAAATGTTTGAAAAGAGAAAAAGGTGGGAAAGAAAAGAAATTGTGCAAAAAACCGTATGGAATTTAACATAATTATTGGTAATTTTTTCTTTTAATAGTATGTAAATTTCTAATTACTTGGTAATTATGATGATAATAATACTAAAAAATAAAATAAAAAATAATCTATTTCCCTATACGTAGACTTCTACGTAATTTACAAATTTTTACTCTCAGCATAAAGAAATAAAAGCCTTTTTTTTGCTCCTGGATCTGAAACAGTCGGAAAGACCACCTGTATTAAGACAGTTCTTGTTACTAGAATAACATTCAAGTTGGCTCCAGAATAAGAGGAGAAAAATATTATTTTATATTAAAAATTTGCCTGTAATTTCACTCAAAAAAATATTATTTCAATATTTAAAAATGGTATTTTTAATATAATGCAATTTTCTTATTACACAGATTGTTTGTTTTCTTGTTTCCTTATGTCCATTTCCTCCGGACAATTGTGCTTCTTATATAGAAGAATTTTCTTTTTCTTCTAGTACAATGACTTAAGCTGGTAAATACATTATTCAAATGCGGAAGATGAAAGCCTCACACAGCTGCGAAGAGCCAAGTTGCAAAAACAAGGCATCCGCAGCCGCGAATGCCGATCACCCATCAAGCCCTTGCACCAAGAAAGTTGGAACTCGCAAGCGAAAAGTTGGAACTCATCTCCACTAAGTTGGAACTCACTCGAGTAAAGTTGGAACTCGCCTCCAAAAAGTTGGAACTCACTCAAAAACTCGCCACATCCTAAAAGTTTCATCTTCCCAAAGGTGGGGGAAAGGAAAACTGACACCAATACATATAAAACATCTAAGAGAAAGGGGGTGCACAAATGGCGAAAAGGTACGACTACATGGATTGGCTCCGTGTGTTGTCGATTTTTGCTGTGGTGGGCATCCATGTGGTTTCAAGTGTCGTCAACCATATACCGCCGACCGAATGGCAGTGGCAGTACGCCCATGCGCTTGGTTCGACTCTCCGCTGGTGTGTGCCGGTCTTTTTTATGTTAAGCGGAGCATTGCTGCTGACGCGAAAGCCGGATGAGCCGGTTTGGGATTTTTTGAAAAAGCGGTTGGCAAAAGCCTTTATTCCGCTTTTTTTCTGGAGCGGCATTTATCTTTTATACCGAATTTTCGAACAGGGCCGTTCATACACGGCGATGGAAGCGGTACAATTGTTTTTCGGAGAAGATATTTACTTTCATTTGTGGTTCCTCTATACGATCATCGGCCTTTACTTGATGGCGCCGTTTCTTCGGATCCTCGTCCACCACATGAGCCAAAAAACATTCCTGTACTTTCTTGGGTTCTGGTTTTTGTTCTCCGGCATCTTCCCGGTGCTGGAAAAATACTATCAGCTCGAAATGGCTTTTCCAGCAGGAATGTTCGAGCCTTACATCGGCTACTTTATGCTTGGAGCGTATTTGTTCCTGTACCCCATTTCAAAAAAATGGCTGCCGCTGCTCGGTGTCTTGGGCGCAGCGGGCATTCTTGTGACGCTTTTCGGCAACCTTTACTGGACAAACAGGGCGGGGGAATTCGATGGCTTCTTCTATGAGCATTTCCGTCCGAATTCGATGGCGATTACGTTATTCATTTTCGTCCTGTTCCAACAGTTGGCTCCGCGAATAAAACCGAATCCGCTGATCACCAAGCTCAGTCTCGCAACACTCGGCATTTACGTGATTCATCCACTTGTGCAAGTGTACTTGAACTTATGGTTTGGCATAGACGCTTATACGATCAATGCGGTAGTCGGCATTCCGCTCCTCTGGGTTTTGATTTACTTTATTTCATTTGGCATTATTCTGATCTTGCAGAAAATACCCATCATCAAATACATCGTTCCGTAGAAAGCACACCTCGCGTGTGCTTTTTATTTTTCTATTTATATAGAAGAAACTTACTTTAAAATCAAATATTTATGATAAACTGAATTTGTTAAAATTTTCAGATTTCCATACATACCATTTTAAGGAGGAGTTGGAAGTGGGCAAAACCGAAACGCAAAAGTTGTTCAATCGTATCTTGCCGCTGGTATTGATTTTATCGCTCTTATCACCGTTCTCATTATCAGCAGCAGAAAAAGAAAGCCGAGAGGAGAGCGACAGCGAACTCGCGGCAGCTGTTAAAGAACAGCTGAAGCTCTCAGCGCAGGGGCCAAGGCTCGACCGCGAGTTGAGGGATCTTAAAGGCGACAAGGAAGTGGCGGTCATCATCCATTTGGCGGAAAAGCCGATCGCGCTTGAAGAAGGCATCCGGGCTTCGAAAGGCCTGGCCTTTTCAAAAGAGCAGGCAACCGATATAAAGGCGAAAGTTGAAGCGCAGCAAACCGAAGTGCGGGCTGAACTCCAATCAAAGAACATCTCTTATGAAGAAACGCATTCTTACTCAACTGTATTGAACGGCTTTTCAGCGACCGTCAAAGCTGGCGATTTGAAAAAAATGCTGGAAGTGCCGGGCGTCCGCTTTATCGAACCGGACCATACCGTAAAAGCGATGGCAGATGGAGCGCCGCAAGCAGAAGCGCCGCAAGCGGCTACAGGGGCAGACCCGACGCCGTCACTTCTTGGTGTGGATAAGCTCTGGGCAGAAGGGATCCAAGGTGAGGGCGTCAAAGTGGCGGTGCTCGATACCGGCATTGACCCCGACCATCCGGAATTCAAAGGCGTCTATAAAGGCGGCAAAAACTTCGTCAAGTTTTCAGCCACTTACACAAAGCCGCGTCCGGATAATGACCCTTCCGAAACAAAGCCGTCGGAACGTCCGGCCAATATGCCCGAATATAACGAATGGGGAATTCCGTTTGCAACCTATCACGGCACCCACGTATCGGGAACGATTGCTGCCATCGGGGCAAACGAATTCGGCTTTAAAGGAATGGCCCCAAAAGTGGAATTGTACGCTTACCGGGTAATGGGGGCATATGGAAGCGGCCAAGTATCGTGGGTTCTGGCCGGCATTGAAGAAGCGGCGGAGCAGGACATGGATGTCCTCAATCTGTCGCTCGGCGTTTTCAACACTTCTGAATCCGAAAGTATGGCGTATGCGGTCAATAATGCCACACTCGCCGGCACGACTTCAGTTTTGGCAGGAGGCAATTTTGGTCCATACCGGACATCAGTGGGATCGCCGGGAACTTCCCGCCTTGGCATTACAGTCGGGAATACGACACTTCCCGAAGAACGCCATTCAGCGGCGGTCAATGCCACAGTTGGTGAATATAAACTGGAGAAACCAGCCAACTTGATGGCCACAACATTCAACGAAGACCCGGCAGCGCAATTGACCGGTGAATACGAACTTGTTTCCGTTCCGGAAGCGGGACAGGAGAAAGACTATGAAGGCCTCGATGTAAAAGGCAAAGTGGCTGTCGTCGCTCTCGGCCGCATCGTGCCGGAAGAGAAAATCAGGACTGCCAAAGCGCAAGGCGCTGTTGCGGTGTTCCTTCATAATGTCAGAAGAGGGGAAGGGGCTCCGGAAGCATCCGGACTCTTTATCGGCGACTCGTTTGATTTTATTCCGGCGTTCGACTTGTCCCAAACGGACGGGGAAGCGCTCCGGGCGCAGCTGAAAGATACTAAAGGAACGGTTACATTCGGTGATTTCAAAACGGCCAAAACCAAAGGTGATGAAGTGCATGTCACGAGCAGCCAGGGGCCAAGCACACCGAACTTTGACATCAAACCGGATGTAGTGGCGCCTGGAACACGCATTCTTTCAACCAAACCGATGTACAAAGCGGACTACCCGAATGCCGATTACACAAACGCTTACACGCGGGACTCCGGAACGTCCATGTCGGCACCGCATGTCACCGGAATTGCGGCCCTATTGAAGCAAGCTCATCCGGACTGGACGCCGTTTGACATCAAAGTCGCTATGTCGAACACCGCCAAAAACCTGGACAAAGAAAACTTTGATGTGTTCGCACAAGGGGCAGGGCGCGTCGAAGCCTACCAGGCAGCCCATCCTGAAGCACTCGCTTACGCCCAGGACCAGGCAGTCCAAAACCAGTCAGGTGCCTTGGTCGATAACCCGAAAGGAACCGTCACCTTTGGCAATCAATCCTTGAAAGAAAAGAACTTGTCCGTCGCCAAAAAGATCCTCGTCAAAGACATCACGGGAAAAGGCGGCGATTATAAAACAACCGTTGAAGTGACAAAGGCATTCGGGGATGCCAAAGTGACCGTCGATAAACCATCATTCACCTTATCGGGAGAACAGGAACTGACCGTCACATTGACGGCCAGTAAAAATCCGGAACAATTATTTGAAGCTGAAATTCTCGGGTATATCCATCTTACAAAAGGCGATGCCAAGCTTTCCTTGCCATTTGCCGCCAACTTTAGCGGAGTGCCCGTTGTGGAAATGCAAAACTTCGCTTTATCGGAAACTGATCTGTCTCCAAATGGTGACGGGGTGAAAGATGAAGGAACCTTGGATTTCACGTTGACCGGAGATTTGATCCGTTATGACATCACGCTATACGATTTAGGTGCAGAGTATGGGGAAGGCGTGCCTACTTTTTCAGAAGTGGGCTATCTGATGGAAGGAAATGAAATGAAAAAAGGGAAATACAATTTGCCAATCGATGGCCAGTACTACCCGTGGAACGGAGATCCGAAAAAACGCATACCGGACGGTGTCTACTCCATCCAATTTAATGGCGAAGCCGCTCCGGACGTCCAATTCCCGTTTGTCTTCGGAACCGCCATGCCATTCTTCGTCAAAACGTCCAAACCGGACATTTCCGGCTCCGTCTCTGGCGGGGCAGCAACAGGAACAGTCACTGACCGGTACCTGGAATTCAACACGGTCCTAAAACTTTATGCCCTGGATTTCGACTTGAACGACAAACTACACGCAACCTACATCATCACCCGAAACGGGGCAGCAGAAGAACCAGTGCCATTCAACTTGGAACAAGACGGTTCCTTCTCCGTGCCAGTAGCGGAAGATGAAGCAATCGAAGCCATTACTGTGGTCGTGACAGACGCTGCGGGCAATAAAGGCGAGGCCGTCATCTATCAGAAGTGAGCAAAGCGGGAGGAGAAAATCCTCCCGCTTTTTTTTGTCTTTTTCGCGGGAGGATGGAGCTTTTGGGGGAGAAGTTGTAACTCGGAGGGGAAAGGTTGGAACTCGCAGAGAGAAAGTTGTAACCCGTGCGGAAAAGGTTGTAACTCGCTCGATGCAGCTAGAAAAAAGATTTGTTTGAAGGCTTTTCGCTTCGGCGAAAAGCCCTTACCCCAAAAAGAAGGCATTCGCAGCCACGAATGCCGATCACCCAGCCAGCTCTTAGGTAGGAAAGTTGGAACTCATGACGGGAAAGTTGGAACTCAATAGAAGAAAGTTGTAACTCGAGGGGGAAAAGTTGTAACTCGAGATTGGAAAGTTGTAACTCGCCAAATGCAGCTAGAAAAGAGATCTATTTGAAAGCTTTTCGCACCAGCGAAAAGCCCTCACCCCAAAAAGAAGGCATTCGCGGCCACGAATGCCGAACACCCAGCCAGCTCTTAGGTAGGAAAGTTGGAACTCATGAGGGGAAAGTTGGAACTCGAGGGAGAGAAGTTGGAACTCACGGAGAGAAAGTTGTAACTCGTGCGGAAAAGGTTGTAACTCGCTCGATGCAGCTAGAAAAAAGATTTGTTTGAAAGCTTTTCGCTTCGGCGAAAAGCCCTCACCCCAAAAAGAAGGCATTCGCAGCCGCGAATGCCGAACACCCAGCCAGCTCTTAAGTGGAGAAGTTGGAACTCACAAGGAGAAAGTCGGAACTTGCCTCTCAACCTCCATTTCCAACTGATATTTTCCAGGAAATAAAATCTGACAATTCGAAAATCATTTCCCGGGAAATGATTCTAGAAGTGTGTGAAATGTAAAAACTATTAAGAAAAAACTTAATTATTACATCTTAGTTACAAAAAACGATTATTCAATAAATTCTCTATATAATAAAATAGTTGGAAAAATCACTATTAGGGAGATGGAACAATGTCGATTCAAAAGAAAGCGGCGATGACTGCTTCAGCAGTGGTACTCGCTGTAAGCGGTTTAGTATCAGTGGACTCAACGGCACTGGCAGCAAAAAATGCAGTGGACAACCCGGGTAAAGGTCTGGAAAAACAGGAAGTATCGCTTCGCATTCTCGGCACATCTGATATACACACGAACTTCGTGAATTATGATTATTACCAAGACAAAATTTCAAATAGCCTCGGATTAGCAAAAACAGGGGTTCTTATAAAGCAAGCACGTGCAGAAAGCAAAAACTCGCTGTTGTTTGATAACGGCGACTTGATTCAAGGAACACCGCTTGGCGGCTACAAAGCGACTGTCGACAAATTGGAAGACGGCGAGTTGCACCCGGCATATGCGGCACTTGAATCTTTGGACTTTGACGCATCCACTCTTGGGAACCATGAGTTCAACTTCGGCCTGGATTACTTGGACGAAACAATGGACGACGCACCGTTCCCGGTACTGAACGCGAACGTCTACGATGCGGAAACGGGCAAAAACCGCTTTACGCCATACACAGTCATCGACAAAGAAGTCGTTGACAACAAAGGCAAAAAACAGACGATCCAAGTAGGTGTCATCGGTGTTGTTGCGCCGCAGATCATGAAATGGGACCGCGTAAACCTTGAAGGCAAAGTGGTGGCAAAAGACGCAGTCGAATCCGTCAAGAAGTTCTTGCCGGAAGTGAAAAAAGCGGGCGCTGACGTTGTGGTTGTCCTTTCTCATTCAGGCATGGGCGATGAAGTATACGAAGTCGGCGAAGAAAACGTCACCTACCAACTTTCTGAGGTTGAAGGAATCGATGCCATCATCACTGGCCACAACCACGAAACATTCCCAGGCGCTTACAAAGACCTTCCGAATGTCGACCAAGAACAAGGCACGATCAATGGCACGCCAGTCGTTATGCCAGGCAAGTTCGGTAGCCACTTGGGCGTCATCGATTTGACATTGATGCCTAAAGGCAAAGAATGGACCGTTGTTGAAGAAGAAGCGGAACTTCGCGCTATAGACACAGCTACTGATGTCGTGGCTGAAGAAGTCGTCGATGCAGTAAAAGAAGCGCACGAAGCGACAATCGACTATGTCCGCCAACCAGTGGGTGAAACGTCTGCACCGATCAACAGCTATTTCTCACTTGTCAAAGACGATCCTTCTGTGCAAATTGTCAACAATGCACAAAAATGGTTTGTTGAAAATAAAATCGCAGGAACAGCTAACGCTGACTTGCCGCTCCTAACAGCGGCAGCTCCGTTCAAAGCAGGTTCACGCAACGGTGCTGAGTACTACACGGATATCGCAGCAGGCAGCATCGCAATCAAAAACGTCGCTGACCTTTATGTGTTCGACAACACGCTATTCGCTTTGAAAATGACCGGGGCAGATGTAAAAGAATGGCTTGAAATGTCAGCTGGCCAATTCAATCAAATCAACCCATCAGCAACTGGCGAACAAGCATTGATCAACAACGACTTCCGCACATACAACTTTGACGTCATCGATGGCGTAAACTACGAAATTGACGTAACGCAGCCAGCGAAATACGACAAAGATGGCAACTTAGTGAATGAAACAGCAAACCGCATCAAGAACCTTACGTATAATGGACAAGCTGTAGCAAACGATCAAGAATTCCTGGTCGTTACGAACAACTACCGTGCGAGCGGCAACTTCCCAGGTGTCCGCAACGCATCTGAAGAAATCGACTTTGCTTACGAAAACCGCCAAGCTATCATGGATTATATGGTAGATTTTGGAACAATCAACCCGTCTGCTGACGGCAACTGGAACTTTGCGCCAATCGGCAGCGGAGCAACACTCACGTTCGAAAGCTCACCTAAAGCCCAAGACGTGATCCCAGCAGACAGCGGCATCAAATACGTGGCACCAGTTACAAACGGCTTTGCTAAATTCTCAATAGAAGTTGAATAAACAACAGTAGGAAGAAGCCATTCACTCCAGAAGTGAATGGCTTCTTTTTTGTGGGAGGAGTGGAGGTGAGAAGATGGAACATGGGAGAAGAAGTTGGAACTCAGAGGCGAAAAGTTATAACTCAAAGAGAAGAAGTTGTAACTCGCTGCCTACAAATTGTAACTCGACCTCAATAAGTTGTAACTCACCCTCCTAGCAACAAAAAACTATTTTGATAGCTTTTCGCCTCGACGAAAAGCCCTCACTCCCAAAAGAAGGCATTCGCAGCTGCGAATGCCGATCATCCAGCAAGCTCATAGGTGAAGAAGTTGGAACTCAGGCACAAAAAGTTGTAACTCGCTGCCCGCAAGTTGGAACTCGACGCCAAAAAGTCGTAACTCACCCTTCCAGCAACAAAAAAACTAATTGGAAAGCTTTTCGCCCAGGCGAAAAGCCCGCAACCCCCAAAAGAAGGCATTCGCAGCCGCGAATGCCAATCACCCAGCAAGCTCATAGGAGAGGAAGTTCTAACTCAAACACAAAAAGTTGTAACTCGAGGGGAAGAAGTTGTAACTCAGAGGCGAAAAGTTGTAACTCACTCCCAAAAAGTTGGAACTGAGTCACGAAAGGTTGTAACTCACCCTCCCATTCAGCGAATGCTAACCAATTTACAACCGCCTCACTCCACTCTCTGATAAACCCTTGACCCCTCAATCCGAACAAACCCCATCTTCCGCATCAAATACCCAACCGCATGTTTGTCCTTCAATCCCAAATATGCTTGAAGCTGCTCGCCGCTTATACCAGGCGTGGCGAATTCGAACCAATCGTCAAGCGCCCGCTCGTAGCCATCGACAACTTTTGCCTGACACGAATTACATATAAAAGTTCGCTGGCTCATTCTGCGGCATGGGCTGCCACAGGAGCCGCAAAGGACACCTTTTTTCAAATCCTTCGTTTCGTAGAAGTATGTTTTAGAGTAGTCGGTTTTGAGGAAAGGGGAATGGTGATTAATCAGAAGTTGGCCAATGGCCTCCATTTCGCTAAAGGGCATCAAGCGGCCTGTCTGGGGGAGGCGGGAGATGAAGTGGTTCAATGCGTTGCCATAAACAAGAGGTATATCTTTCGGTGCCCGCTCGACCAGTGTCGAGGAGTAGGGGAGTACGATTGCGGTATGGATCGGCAGCTTCACACCTAGACGATCAACTATCAAAGCCAGCTCTTCTTTTGCATTCCACACTTGAGTGGCGGGGGAGTTAAAGCCCAGTCTTGTTCCGTCGCGGGTTTCTTGTTCCATGTGGAAGCTTGTTTCATTGAACAGTAGCGTACCTGAGAAATTCTTCACTTCCAAAATCAGCGCAAAAGCGGGCGTCAGCACCACCGTGTCAATCTGGCAAAACCTTTCCGCCAGCTGCAAGTCGGCAACCGCCACATGGGGAATCCTCAACCGCTTCAAGATTGCATCCACATATTGCTCTCCGCCAAATCCAGCTCTCACTTTATAATGGTCCTGGGCTATATCTTCCCAGCACTCATGGCTCTTCGGCAATCGGTGCATCAATCTAGGCAAAGCCGCCAGCAAATGCGGGGCCGTCCGTTCTTTCATAAACATGGCATACCTCCTTTCCCTGTAGTATATCATTAAATTTATTTAATTTTCAGACTTATATTTAATGATCCGGGTATACTACCCATAACACCACTTCGTAGGAGGGAGACCGCTATGTTTTGTTCCAATTGTGGATACAAAAACAGAGAGACAGCGCATTATTGCATAGACTGCGGCCAGCCTGTGGACAGAATCACCCGGATGCATAAAAAAGGTAAACGCAACAAAGTACAAGCAATCTTCCTTTCGCTGCTGCTCATCGGGGCGGGATTTTCCGCCGCCCGGCTTACCGATGAACAAACTGTCCAACCCATGTCACTGGAAGCGGAAAACACCACCCAATCTTTAACCCAGCAGCCTGAAGCAGAAGCGGCCCCTCCTCAGACCGAAAGCGCGAAAGAAAAGAAAGACATTATCCAAGAAACCCGGCATAAAGTTTTCACAATCGAATCAGACGAAGTGTCCGGGACTGGATTCCTGTTCACCGATAGCGGCATACTCATCACCAATGCCCACGTAGTTTCCGGAAACAGCGACTTGCTCGTCCGCAGTGCAGACGGGGAGGAAGAGTCGGGGCGCGTCATCGGCATTTCGGTGGTGGACGATGTAGCGCTTGTCCAAGTTGATGCTTATGCCGGAAATACGCCGATTGAAGTCGAATCAAACCAAACAGAAGTCGGCACGGAAGTTATCGCATTCGGCAGTCCGTCCGGTTTTGAAAACTCCGCTTCTATCGGATACGTCACCGGAGAAGGGCGCGACTTTGAACATAACTTCATCTACAAAGACATGTACCAGATCGATGCACAGCTCGCACCTGGCTCGAGCGGCGGTCCGCTTGTCGACGCTGCAACCGGAAAAGTCATTGCCATCAACTCGATCCAATACACAGACGGCATCTCCATCGGCTTTTCAATCCCGATGCACACAGTCGAAGACCTTCTTACCGACTGGCTGAACAACCCGATGTCCCAGGAGGAAATAGAACAAATCTTGGATCAGCCAAGTGAAAGCGAATGGAGCAGAAGGAACTAACCATCATCTATTCAATCAAGAAGGGCACGTCTCAAAGGATGTGCCTTTTTACTTAGGAAGAAATAAAAGAGTTAAAATGAAGCAAGCACACTCCACAAACAATAAGGGAACCGAAGAAATGCCTAAACTTGCTTACCAATATCGAATTATTAGAATCAATAAACAAATAAATATAATAGGGTATAAAGTCACGGTTTTTTCGCTTTTTCTGCTTTATCTCAGAAAAATCACAAGATATATTAAAATAATGTGTAATTTAGACTAGTCAAAATGTCATTCTACCTATATACTGGAAATAGATTAACAGACAGAGAGAAAATCTAAAACGGGGAAGAAGGTTGAAGGGGCTATGGAAAATTACAATTTCTACAAAGAGAAGATTGAAAAGCAGTACAACCAAGACTTGAAAGAGATTTTAACCACACTTTACATCACCAACGAGCAAGGGCCGTCCGTCAGTGCCAAACAACTGGGCATTCCGCGGAAAGCATTTATTCACTTTGTAAACCACTATGGATTAAAACCGCTTAAGTTAGACGACATAAAAAAAAAAGTTCTGGCTTGAACAACTAACTGCATCACTCACCATTTAAAATCCACGCATGCAAAAAACCACGTTCTCAAAAGAGAACGCGGTTTTCTTATAGTTCTAAATGGCTCTTCAATGTTTCCTGGATCTCGGCCAATTCAGCGTCATTCATCATGTAATACCAAATGCCGTCGATGGTTTCACCCGTGCCGTCTTCAACAATGATCTGGTCGACTGTGCCGACCGCGTCGCGGTAATTGCCTTGCACTTCGACCATTTCATCGAACGTCATGTTCGTGCGGACGTTGTCGCCGAGTGCAGTAAATATGTCTTTGTAGTTCACCAAGCTGTTGACGGATGCGCCTTCACGCATAATGCCTTGCAGCACTTGCTTCTGGCGGTCTTGGCGGCCGAAATCGCCGCGCGGATCTTCATATCTCATGCGGACATAGCTTAACGCTTTATCGCCGGTCAAGTGGATATTGCCGGCTGCGAAATCGTCGAAAGCAAATGAATTATTAACATCAACACCGCCGACTGCGTCCACGATATCTTTAAAGCCTTCCATATTCACCTGTACCACATAATCAATCGGGATATCTATTAAATTCTCGACTGTGGCAAGTGACATTTCAATGCCGCCGAACGCGTATGCGTGGTTGATCTTATCGGTCGTTCCATGCCCAACAATTTCTGTATACGTATCACGTGGAATCGATACCATCTTTGTCGATTTTTCAGTAGGATTGATTGTCAAAACAACAATCGTATCCGAGCGGCCGCTGTCGCCTTCGCGCTCATCGACGCCAAGCAATAGGACAGAGAATGGATCTTTCTCATCAAACACGACTTCTTCGGTCCGTTTGTCTGATTTCTCACGGTCAATCGGTTCGTGCATTTCTTCCAATGTGTTCGTAAAGCTGTTATAAACCATAAACAAGTAAACGCCAAGCCCTACAACAAGCAGTCCCAGTATCCCGACAATCCATGGCCATTTTTTCTTTTTTGTTTTTTTTCTGCGGCTTTCCATCGTTCTTTCCCCCGTTATTCAGCTATAAAATAGCCCTTCAATTCGTTTGCCCAAGTCTGTGAACCGGTGTCATTTGGATTTTTTTCTTCCGTCAAGTAATCTTGGAGTGCTGGGTCCGTAGTAGCAGGCCAAGCAGACCAGTGATTAATATACACAATATCACTCAAAGAAGCAAATTCTTCCAAAGCATTCACTTGCGTCAAATAATACCCGGCGCCGTATATTGGCTGTGGAGGCTGCAGCAGCAATACTGCGTCACTAACTTCCGTTTGAAGCTGCCCATAAAACGCCTCAATATGTTCGTGTTCCACTTCAATTTCGACCAAGCCATTATTGTTTAATGTGAACGGTTCAAAGAGAACCACATCGTAGTCGCTGGATAAATCAATTTCTTCTTCTATAAATTCAGCGGAAGTCCCGTCAAATGAAACAGCATCCACTTCGATAAATCCGCCGTAAGCTTCTTCAATCGCGCGTTCCAGCTCTTCACCATAGCCAACATCCCCAGCGTCCATCGCTTCCGATCCCACAATCAGCAGTTGAACTTTCTCGTCTGCCTCAAAGCGGTCCGTGAAAACTTTCTGCACGCTTTCGTCCAACTCAGCCATCAAACGCTCCAGCTGGTCTTCCGTTACAACTTGCTTTATCGGCTCAGAGGTTTCAGCCTTTTCCTCTTTTTCTTCTATAAGAGTGGCAGCTTCTGCAGGCTTTGTGCTTGCCGCTGCAAGTTTATCTTTCCATGTTATGTAACTAAATCCTAAGAGTACAATACATCCAATGACTAATAAAATAGCGATTAATTTTCTCAATTCCTTATTAAACTCCTTTCAATAACTTGCGATTTCTAACCATAAACATAGCATAATTAAATCTATTAGCCTATAAAACTTTTTAAAAATGGAAGTTCCAAAGGCACCACCTTATGCTATACTAGCATAAGTGTTTAAAAAGACCATTAAAGGAGCCACCACGTACATGGAAGAAACCATCAGTTTGCAAGACTTGTTCCAAACCTTGAAAAAGCGCCTCGGATTGATCGCTTTGCTGACAATTTTAGCTGTCACGATTGCCGGTGCTGTATCATATTTGTTCCTCACGCCAATCTACGAGACCTCGACGCAAATTCTCGTCAACCAGGAAAAAACGGACGCCGCCACAGCGATCAACCAAAACATCCAAGCCGACTTGCAATTGATCAATACATATAGCGTCATCATTAAAAGCCCTGCAATATTAGATCAAGTGGAAGAACAGCTCAACTTAGGGTTAACGACAGAGCAGCTGACCAATAAAATCACAGTTGCGACTGCAGAACAATCACAAGTCGTCAATGTCTCAGTGCAAGATCCAGACCCACAAGTTGCGGTAAACATTGCAAACACAACAGCGAACGTCTTCCAAGAAGAAATCCAGGAGTTGATGAGCGTTGATAACGTGTCGATCCTTTCTCCGGCAGTATTAAAAGAAAATCCTGCACCAGTTGCCCCAAACCCGATGATGAACATGGCAATTGCAGCTGTAATCGGTTTGATGCTCGGCGTAGGGATTGCATTCTTGCTTGAATACTTGGATACGTCCATGAAGACAGACCAAGACATCGAAGATATTTTAGGAATTCCATTGCTTGGGGTTATTTCGCCGATTCAAGAAAAAGCGGAGCTGACCGAAAAAGCGGCAACATCATCGAGAAGGAGAGCGGGTTAAGTTATGGCTAGAAGACAGAAAAAAGTATTGCAGCAAACAGCTCGTAAACTTATTGCGTTTACAACTCCTAAATCTTATGTAGCAGAACAATTCCGTACACTGCGTACGAACATCACATTCTCATCACCGGATACCGACATCCGGACAATGGTCGTGACTTCAGCAGCGCCTTCAGAAGGAAAATCGACGACTTCGGCGAACTTGGCCGTAGTTTTCGCCCAAGAAGGGAAAAAAGTGCTGCTCGTCGATGGCGATATGCGGAAGCCAACAACGCATTACACATTCCATATGGGAAATACGATCGGCCTTTCAAGCGTCTTGACTCGCCAAGCAACAGCAGAAGATGCTATCCGCCCAACAGCGGTTGAAAGGTTGGATCTTTTAACATGCGGACCCATACCGCCAAATCCAGCCGAACTATTGGCTTCAAAATCAATGGACCTGCTGATAAAACAATTAAAAGAAAAGTATGATTTAATCGTTTTTGATGCGCCGCCTGTTTTATCCGTAACTGATGGCCAAATTATAGCGAACAAATGTGATGGCACTGTTTTAGTAGTGAATTCAGGCAATACAGAAAAAGAAATGGCACTGAAAGCAAAAGAAGCCATTACGGCTTCAAATAGTAAAATTATTGGCGCTGTCTTGAATAATTATGTGTTAGCGAAAGATAGCCATTATTACCAGTATTACGGCTCTTCTGAGTAAAAAGGATTTCCTTTTTACTCTTTTTACTTGCCATAAGGAGGAAGCAGCATGATCGATACACATGCGCATATACTAGCCGGACTTGATGACGGCGCTGAAACGATGGAACTAACCCGAAAAATGTTAGAAGCGGCAGTGAAAGAGCAGATTACGGGCATCATCGCGACGCCTCATGCTTATCACCCGAATTTCAAAACCGATTTAGCAGCGTTAAACAACCAATTGGAACAAACTAAAAAATACATTAAAGAACAAAATCTGCCGATCGAGATATACAGCGGCCAGGAATGCCGGCTTTCAGAAAAGCTGCCGGAGCGCTTGAAAGCGGGTGAAGCGTTGACGCTAGCCGATTCGCAATACGTCTTGTTGGAACTGCCTTCATCAGGCGTGCCTGCATACACAGTCCAGATTATCCAACAGCTGATTACAAGCAATTACGTGCCGATCATCGCGCATCCGGAACGCAACCAAGGCATTATCGAAAAACCGGAACGCTTGCGCAAACTTTTGCTTCACGGGGCATTGGCTCAAGTGACAGCGGGATCAGTCGCCGGCAGTTTTGGAAAAGCCATTCAACGCACCGCAATGGACTTGATCGATGCCAACTTGATTCATGTCTACGGATCAGACATCCACAATTTGACCACTCGCCCATTTCTTTATAATGAAGGTTTGGATTATTTAGAGAAGAAGAACTACCATGAGATTGTTGATATCATGCTCGAGAATAATGACCGCATTTTGTTAAATGAAAATCTTCATGTACTGGAGCCGCAGAATATTACAAAATCAAAATGGTGGAATATTTTCGGATGATATTAGAACTTTGAAAATCGAATTGCTAATCAATTTATTAATATTAATTGCGTGAAAGCGTTTTACATTAAAATTTGAAAAAAAGTAATTTATTGATAAAAAAACTCTATCACTTCCAATAAATAGTATGCTAGAATGAGTTTAGAAGACGACGAGCGGGGAATAAGTAATGTTTAGGTTTGGATAGATAGTCCTTTTACCTAGTCATAATCTTATTAAAGAGTCGATTCGCTAATTGTACATAACAATTTGCATCGGCTTTTTTTTTTGAGCAATTATTCCATTAATTAGTAAAAAACAGAATAAATATACCTTATATATACAAGGTATATTTACATGTCATTCTTTAGATGTAGTTATAAATTACATAGATTCCATGAAAATATATTTAGGGGGAATAAAAATGAAAAAAGTAACTAAAGCAATTATCCCAGCAGCTGGCTTAGGGACTCGCTTTTTGCCAGCAACAAAAGCAATGCCGAAAGAAATGCTGCCAATCGTCGATAAGCCTACAATTCAGTACATAGTAGAAGAAGCAATAGCTTCAGGTATAGAAGATATCATCATTGTAACTGGCAAAGGCAAGCGGGCTATTGAAGATCATTTCGACAATAACTTTGAATTGGAAGCAAACCTTCTGGAAAAAGGAAAGCTCGATCTTTTAGAAAAAGTGGCCCAATCATCAAAAGTGGAAATCCATTACATTAGACAGAAAGAAGCAAAAGGCCTTGGCCATGCAGTCTGGAGTGCACGCAAGTTTATTGGGAACGAACCATTTGCCGTTTTGCTTGGAGACGACATTGTTCAAGCTGAAAAGCCTTGCTTAAAACAGTTGATCGAGCAGTATGATGAGACTCAAACTTCTATTATTGGAGTACAGCAAGTTCCAAACGATGAAACAAACCGCTATGGAATTATCGATCCAAGCAAAGCGCAAGGCAGACTTTACCAAGTAAATGAATTTGTCGAAAAGCCGGCTTTAGGAACTGCACCATCAAACTTGGCGATTATGGGCCGCTATATTTTAACTCCAGAGATTTTCGAACTGTTGGAGAAGCAAGAAGTAGGAGCAGGCGGAGAGATTCAATTAACTGATGCCATTCAAAAGTTAAATGAACTTCAAAATGTGTTTGCATATGACTTTGAAGGTAAGCGATACGATGTTGGAGAAAAGCTTGGCTTTATCCGTACAACTATTGAATTTGCCTTAGCTAGTGAAGAGTTAGGGAAAGACGTAGAGAAAATGTTACTTGAAGTATTAAAAGAAAAAACAAGCACATTAACACGCTGAATTTGGAGCTGATAAAGATGAAAATTGCAGTTGTAGGTACAGGCTATGTTGGATTGGTTACTGGAGTCAGCCTTTCAGAAATCGGTCATATTGTTACATGTATCGATATAGATGAAGCAAAAGTTGAGAAAATGAGAACGGGATTTTCTCCTATATATGAGCCAGGACTTAGCGAGTTGATGGCAAAGAATATTGCAGAAAACCGCTTGTTCTTTACAACAGAACACCAAGAAGGATTTAAGGATGCAGATGTTATCTATATAGCTGTTGGAACTCCGGAAAATGCAGACGGTTCCGCTAATCTACGATTTGTAGAGCAAGTGGCTAAAGACATTGCTATGAACATTAGCCAAGATACTGTAGTCGTGACAAAGAGCACCGTGCCTGTTGGAACAAATGACAAAATCAAACAAATAATTCATGAGAATTTAGCTAACAAGGTCAAAGTGGATATTGTCTCAAACCCTGAATTCTTGAAAGAAGGATCTGCTATTCACGATTCCTTCAATGGAGACCGAATCGTTATTGGTTCAGATAGCGATGAAGCTGCAGATATTTTGATTGAAATCAACAAACCATTTGGAGTTCCAGTTTACAAAACAGACATTAAGAGTGCTGAAATGATTAAGTATGCTTCTAATGCATTTTTAGCGACTAAAATCAGTTTCATAAATGAAATCTCAAATATCTGTGAGCTGCTAGATGCTAATGTTGAAGATGTGGCTCTAGGTATGGGCTTAGACCAAAGAATTGGATCTCAATTCTTAAAAGCTGGTATTGGCTACGGCGGGTCCTGCTTCCCTAAAGACACGAAAGCGTTGATCCAAATTGCTGGGAACGTAGATTATGATTTCGAACTCCTAAAAGGTGTAGTCAACGTAAACAAAAAGCAGCAAGGTTTGCTTCTGAAAAAATTAAATGATCGATTTACTTCGTTGCAAGGAAAGAGAATAGCTGTGCTAGGTCTTGCCTTTAAACCGAACACTGATGATATGAGAGAAGCGGCGTCTATCTTGGTTACTGATGAACTTATTAAACAAGGCGCAGAAGTAATCGCATATGATCCAATTGCAATGGACAACGCTAAAACAATTTTGAATAGCAAAGTGCAATATGCCAGCAGTGTGAAACAAGCAATTGAAGAAAGTGATGCAGTATTAATCGTTACAGAGTGGGATGAAATCAAAAATATCGATCTTAATCTTTTTAAAACGATGAAATACCCGCTAGTAATAGACGGCAGAAACTGCTTTGCACTGGATTTTATGAAAGAACAAGGAATTGAATACCATTCTGTTGGGCGACCATCAATAGTAGAAAAAAACGAAATAGTTTATGTATGAGCAGGTTGATATTATGGGGGAAAGCGGTGGAGTAATTGACAGTTTCAAGTACAAATAAAGAGACGATTGAAAGAGACTTACAAAATGTAGCTTTTGAAAAAGTATATGCTAATGACAGCAATGGTTATCTTTTTATGAAACGCCTTATTGATATTCTAGGGTCATTAGCAGGAATCATTCTGTTATCTCCGCTCTTCCTGCTGATTGCTCTATTAATAAAAATAGAAGATCCCAAAGGCTCTGTTTTCTTTAAACAAAAGCGTGCTGGAAAAGATGAACAAACTTTTCCGATGTATAAATTTCGGTCAATGGTTTCGAATGCGGAAGAGTTGAAGGCAACTTTAATGAAACAAAATGAAGCAACTGGACCGGTTTTTAAAATTAAAAGAGATCCAAGAATAACAAAAATTGGTCAATTTATTCGCAAAACGAGTATAGACGAGTTACCTCAATTATTTAATGTACTGAAAGGTGAAATGAGTTTGGTAGGACCAAGACCACCTCTTTTAGACGAAGTTAACCAATATACACGTTACGAACGACAGCGTTTAAGTGTTACTCCTGGATTGACTTGTTATTGGCAAGTGAGTGGCAGAAGTAGTATTGGTTTTGAAGAGTGGGTTGAGTTAGACTTGAAATATATTAATGAAAGAAACTTTTTCATTGATATGAAGTTAATTGTTAAAACTGTATTTGTACTTTTCGGCTCTAAAAATGCATACTAATTAAACTTGGTTTTATTTTAAGGTTTATATTGTAATCAAAATCAAAGATATTATTAGTTTTTTTATCATAAACGTGAAAAAGAGGAGATCAGCAACTCTTTTCTCCTCTTTTATAACTTATTAAAAAGCATTAAAAAGCCTTAGTAGGCTATTCAAAAAAAGTGGGGAGTTTTAATTTGAATATTGGAATATATAGAAACACTTTTTTGCCTCCTTCTGAAACTTTTATATACGATCAACTTATTAATTTAGAAAATAGCAAAGTAAAAGTAATTACTAGAGAATTAAAATATGAAAATTATTTCGATTTTCGAAATTTAGATATTATAACTTTAATAGAAAAGGAAGAATCTCCTTTAATAAAAAAGTTTAAAAAATTAATGTTTACATTATCGACTTCATCAAAAAAAATGGAAAAATCCGTAAAAGAAAATGATATAGAATTAATACATGCACATTTTGGTGTAGATAGTATTTACGCATTAAAGCTAGCGAAAAATAACAATATTCCTCTTATAACTACTTTTCATGGATATGACATTACTAGATTACCAAAATTCACCTTTTTTCCAATATCATACATGATATATTATTTTTACATTAATCAGTTGAAATTGAAGGGAGATCTTTTTATCGCAGTTTCAAATCATATAAAAACTAGATTAGAAAACGCTGGATTTCCAAAAGAAAAAATATTAATACACCATATTGGTATAAATGTTAACGAAATACCTTTTAAAGAAGAAAGACATAATAAAGAAATTACTTTTTTAGCAGTAGGAAGATTAACCGAAAAAAAAGGAACGATTTATTTGATTCGTGCTTTCGAGAAATTATACTACACGCAAAAGAATATTAAGTTGATAATAATTGGAGACGGTCCTCTTAAAGAGGATTTGGTGAATTTTACAGATAATTTAAAGTCAAAAGCTAAAATTGAATTTAGGGGATTATTAAAGCATAGCGATGTAATAAAAGAGATGTTAAATGCAGATATATTTTGTTTTCCAAGTGTTACAGCTACTGACGGAGATCAAGAAGGACTTGGAATGGTTCAATTAGAGGCTGCAGCTACAGGAATGCCTGTTATAGCATTTGATAGTGGAGGAATAAAAGACGGGATAATTGATGGTGTTACTGGTTTTTTAATTGATGAAAAAGATGTTAATACATTTTCTGAAAAAATGAACATCTTAACAACTAATAAAAAATTAAGAGAAGAGATGGGGAGGAAAGGACGAAATAATATAGAAGAAAATTTTGATATTAAGAAACAAACCAGAATTTTAGAAAAGATTTATGAGGAGAATTTAAAAAAATGAATATATGTATGGTATCTAGGTCAACTATATTTCATAAAGGATATGGAGGCATGGAATATGTTGCGGCTGATTTAGCAGAGCAGTTAAGTAAATTAGGGCATAACGTAATATTAATTACTACTTCCTTAAAGCCAAAACAAAAAGAACAAATTCTACTTAAAAAAAATGGGTATTCTATCATTTCAATACCATATACTAAATCCATGGTATATTCAAAATCATGGTGGAAGTTAGTAGTCCCTACTTTTGAAAGGCTGAATGAAGAGGTTGGATTCGATATAGTTTTTAGTATTAGTGCAGCTGCAAATTCTTTAGTTAAGAATAAAAAAAGCTACAACATTCCTTTCGTTTTCCAAGCTCATGGAACTTCTTTGGGAGAAATAAAAACAAAATTGAAACTTAGTTTTATGAAAAGGATAAGTATTATAAAAAATATAAAAGGATTTATTTCCGATAGTTTGGTAATTCCGAATTATGATCTAGTAATTACAATTGGAGAAAAAGTATATAATGATTATTTAAGTTCAAAATTAAAGCTGAATAAAAATATCCTGTTAATTAATAATGCAATAAACACAAAAAAGTTCCAATATAATGACAAAGATAGAAATGATATAAGGAAAGAGCTTAATATTCCATTAGGCTCTGACGTTTACATCTCAACGTCTAGATTGCATTTGGAAAAAGGAGTTAAAGAATCAATAGACATATTTAAAAGAATTTGTGAGAAGTATAACGACTCATATTTTTTAATAATTGGAGATGGTCCTGAAAAACAGAAATTGAAGGCCTATATCAATGAATTGAAGCTCGAAGAAAAGGTTTTATTGATTGGAGAAGTAAAGAGGGATCAATTAAATAAATATTACAGCAGTGCTAACTATATGTTGTTTGCTACGCTAAGACAGGAAGGTTTACCATTATCTTTGTTAGAAGCTTTATCAAGTTCAATCATTTGCTTTGTTTCAGAATTAATATACTTTGACGAAAGATTACCATTTAAAAAAATTAGACCGAGGGATTCGATATATTCTTCAAAAGAAGTAATTAAATATTTACAAGAGAATAATCAAAAGAGGGACCTTGAAAAAGCAAAGGATATAATTTCAACAGAGTTTTCTATGGAAAGATGGGCGGATAGATATTTGGAGGCATTTAAAAGCTTGAAATTCTAAAATTTATAATAATGCTAGGAGAATGAAAATGAAATATGACTTCATATTAATTTCAACTGCTGATTGGGATAATCCTTTTTGGACCAATAAACAACATATTGCAAAAAGGCTTGCAGATAGAGGGCATCGGGTCCTATATGTTGATTCGATCGGTTTAAGACGCCCGGAAGTAAATAAAAAAGATTTAAAAAGAATAACATCTAAACTAAAAAAATATACACAAGGTATCCTGAAAAAGCAAGAAAATCTATGGGTATGGTCACCTGTGGTTATTCCTATACATAGTAATGAGCTTGTTAGAAAATTAAATTTCAAAATTATGGAGCTTAGTCTAAATCGTTTTTCTAATAAGCTAAATTTCGAAAATACCGTTTTGTGGATTTATAATCCATTAACTCAGCCATTAGTAGGTAAACTTAATGAAAAAATTACAGTCTATCATTGTGTTGATGAATTGTCAGCTCAACCTGGCATGCCAGTAAAAACTTTAAAAGAAGAAGAAACATTGTTACTTAAAAAAGTGGATATTGTTTATGCAACTTCTAAAAGTTTGTACGATTCAAAAAAAAATATAAATGCACAAACTTTCTACAGTCCTAATGTCGCTGATTTTTCACATTTTAATAAAGCTTTAAGTAGTAACTTAGAAATACCAGAAGAGCTTAAGTCCATTTCAGGGCCAATCATTGGGTTCATTGGAGCAATTAGCAGTTATAAATTAAATTTCAGTTTAATAGAAAATATTGCAAAAAAAAATCCTGATTATAATTTTGTTTTTATAGGACAAATTGGTGAAGGAGAACCTTCTACAAATATTGATCAACTAAAAGATTTAAAAAATGTTAGATTTTTAGGTGCCAAATCTTACGATAATCTGCCTAGTTACCTAAAAAGATTCGATGTTTGCTTATTACCCAATAATCTCAACGAATATACTAAAAATATGTTTCCCATGAAATTCTTCGAATATCTTGCTGCAGGTAAACCCGTAGTTCTAACTCCGTTAGAAGCATTAAAAGATTATTACAACCTTTGCTATATTGGTGAGGATGCAGAATCTTTTTCTAATGCAATTAAAAGAGCTTTAAATGAAAATGATGACAAAATCATTAATAAAAGAATTCAAGAATCAAAAAAACATGATTGGGAATCTAGAATCGATAAAATGTTAGAAAGTATCGATGATAACATAAACAAAAAAAAGGCCGATAAATAATATGGACAAAAAAAATATAGATATTCTTCAAATTGGAAGAGACATAAGCAACACTGGTGGCGGAACTGTCATACTAGAAACTACTAATGAACTTATATCACAAGGATATAATGTTGAAATTCTAACAGATTCCCTAATCGATGAAAAGTATAAAACAAAAATTATTCCTCTTGGCAATGTTCTTTTAAATTGGGAAGCGAAAAATAAAATATCGAAAACTATCAGACATTTACTTCAAATTGTTACCTTCATGTTTTTTGGAACAATAATAGCTAGGAAATACCAAAAAGAAGGATACGTTGTAGTAAATCATAATATAGAAATTCTAGGTGGAGATCTTTTAGTATTTCACAATGTTTTCCTAGCAGAATGGCTAAAAGATAAAAGGAAAATCCCAGAAAAGTTATATAGATGGATAAACCCTATTTTCACATTAAGAATTATTAGAGAAATCATTGCTGTAAGATTAAAAGGGGTCAAATCAATAATAGCAGTTTCTCCTATTACTTTAGAGGAAGTTGTTAAAATTTCACCCCTAAAAAAGCGGAAATCAGCAATTAATAATGGTGTAAATTTAAAAAAATTTCATAGTATTGATTGCCAATCTACACGCAAAATAAGAGAATCGCACAATTTTCTTGTAGAAGATAAATTATTATTATTTGTTGGTCATGAATATGAGAGAAAAGGTTTAAGTTTTCTCATTGAAGCATTAGTGTATTTGCCGAAAAACTATAAGTTGATCGTAGTAGGAGGTAGAGGAAGTAGCCAACAAAAATATGAAACCCTTGCCCAAAACTTAAAGGTAGAAAAAAGAGTATTCTTTAAAGGAACACAAAAAGAAATTGTTGAATATTTTCAAATGTCAGATGTCTTTATTTTACCTAGTGCATATGAAACTTGGGCTTTAGTTGGTCTAGAGTCATTAGCGTGTGGAACTCCAGTATTAATGACCAATACGGGAGGAATCAAAGAATATTTAATTGAAGGGTATAATGGTTATTTCATCGAACAAAAATCTGAAGATATTGCAGAAAAAATTATATTAATACTTAAAAACGAAGAAAAGTATAGAATTATGAGATTAAATGCAAGATTTTCTACAAAGGATTTTGGATGGGCATCTGTTGCTAAGAAGTATCGAGATGAAATTCTCAATTTTAAAGGTGAAAATATTGATTAAAGCTTTTAGTGCAATTTTTAGCGGAAGTATGCTAGGGAAGTTGTTAGGCTTTGTTAGAGAAATTATATTAGCTAAATTTTATGGAACAGAAGCTCCGGTTGGAGCATATCGCACTGCACAAACTGCTACTTTAATACCCATAAATTTTTTTACTAGTGATACCTTAAATGCTGGATTTATACCTTTATATGTGAGGTATAACAATGAAAATAAAGAGAATGCTAAGATATTTTTATGGTTGATTATAATAGGGTTGCTTCTTTTATCCTTTTTCATTACTTTAAGTTTATTTTGGCTATCGGATTTATGGGTTAAACTATTAGCACCTGGCTTTTCAAGTAATATTTTTGTATTGACTACAGATTTCGTGAAAATTATGGCAATTGGAATACCTTTTTATATTATTGGAACATTATTATCTTATGTTGAGTTAGCTAATAAATCTTATATTTTAACTTCTATAAGATCCTCTATACAAAGTTTAGGCTTAATAGGAGGAACATTATTAGCTTTTTACTTAGAAACTCCTTTTTATTTAGCATGGGGCTTCACAGTAAGTTATATATTCTTTTTTGCACTAGGAGTTATATTAATATATCCAAGAGGTTATCTAGCCTTTCCAAGTTTCAGTAAAAGCAACTTAATTACAGCCAAAAATCAACTGGTTACTTTTTGGCAAGTAATTAAACCTTTATTGCTACTGCCTTTTTTACTTCAAGCCAATATAGCGATTGAAAGAATGGTTTCTTCATTTATGGGGATTGAAGTTGTAGCAGCACAAGAGTATGCAAGATTTATTTCAGATACAGGAGTACTGTTAATTTCAGTGCCAATAGGTTTAATTGGATTATCTGAACTAAGTAATAGAACAAAGAAAGAAGTTGGAGAAATTTTATCTAATATATTTATATTAGTTGGGATAATCACTTTGCCAGTTTCTTGTTTTATCTTTTTATACAGCACAACAATTATAGAAATATTGTATGGTAGAGGGTCATTCGATCGAGATTCAATAGAAATTACAAGCCAAATTCTTAAAGGATTAGCAATTGGTTTTTGGGCACAAATTTTAGCATATATATTTATAAAGGCAATGAGTGCTCAACTTCAAAATAAAAAAATTACTATATATATGGCTATTTCACTTGGTATGGGATCGTTATTTAATATTATATTCTATAAAATATTAGGTCCCCAAACTTTAGGTATAAGTAGTAGTATTTATGGAATACTATTGTTCTTACTAACTATACGAGATACTGGTGTAAATAAAATTATGAAGAAGCGCTTTTATTCTATATTTATAATTAGTTTCGTTTATATTATGATTGTAGTCGTTACCTCAGAATATATTAAGGAAAATATAATCAGTTCCTTATTAATATTTATTATTGTCTGGGGATTTTATCTTTTGATATCGTATTCATGGATTTTCAAAATAAAAGATGATTTAAAAAGTCTACTTAAGTAAATAATGCGAAATACTATATGTGATGAATACTTTTCTATCATTAAAAATTTAATGCAACACTTAAGTTTTATACACTATCCAAAGAATAGAGGGTGAGAATTTTAAAATTTTTGAAAAATAATTTTTATAATTTGAACTTGTTTTGTAAAAAAATAACATTTATTAATATAATAAAAGGAGTATTTTTGTGAAAATAGCAATAGTACATGATTGGTTGGTAACATACGCTGGAGCAGAAAAAGTATTAGAAGAAATAATAAATGTATATCCAGAAGCAGATTTATTTAGTTTAGTGGATTTTGTAAATGAAAAAGACAGAAAATTTCTGAAAGGAAAAAAAGTAAGGACTTCTTTTGTACAGAAATTACCATTTGCTAAAAAGAAGTATAGAAATTATCTTCCGTTTATGCCTTTGGCCATAGAGCAATTTGATTTATCGAAATATGATTTGATAATTTCAAGTTCCCATGCTGTAGCTAAAGGTATTATTACTGGACCAAATCAATTACATATCTCTTATGTACATTCTCCTATTCGATATGCTTGGGACTTACAACATCAGTACTTGAATGAATCTGGGATGGATAAAGGTTTTAAAGGTGTAATCACAAAGTACATTCTACACAAAATTAGAAATTGGGATTACCGTACCTCCAATGGCGTAGATTATTTTATATCAAATTCTGATTTTATTGGAAGACGAATTTGGAAAGTATATCGTCGTAAATCAGAAACTATCTATCCCCCAGTAGATGTGTCTGCTTTTTCATATCATGATGAAAAGAAAGAGTTTTATCTTACCGCTTCTAGAATGGTACCGTATAAAAAAATTGATGCAATTGTTAAAGCTTTTTCTAATATGCCAAACAAAGAACTAGTGGTTATTGGTGACGGTCCAGATTTTCAAAAAATAAAGGCAATAGCAACTTCAAATATAAAGATGCTTGGATATCAACCTAATAATGTTCTTATTGATAATATGCAGCGCGCAAAAGCTTTTATTTTTGCAGCAGAAGAAGATTTCGGAATTTTACCTGTTGAAGCACAGGCTTGTGGTACTCCTGTTATTGCGTATGGAAAAGGAGGATCAAGAGAAACTGTAAGAGGATTAGGAGAGTTTGAAAATCCAACCGGCCTTTTCTTTTACGAGCAGAGTGCAGAAGCTATAGAAGAAGCAGTGAAAAAGTTTGAAGCTTCTAGGTCATTAATTTCTTTTAGTGACTGTAGAAAGTATGCTGAAACTTTTAATACTGAACGATTTAAAAAGCAATTTAAAAACTTTGTAGAAGATCGTATTCAATAGCTTATATAAACATATAAATTATAATTAACAGACTATCATCAAAGAAAAATATTATGACTGATATAATAAATAGTGGTTCTTATTATATTGAAGTACAGTTAAAACTACATATAATTTGATTTTACAAAGAAACTTGTATTGAAGAACTAAATTTCTATTTTAGTTTCTTAGAAATAAAATTAGAATAGCTTAATAGTCTAGAAAAAATACTTAAATAAAAGTTCTAAGTAATTTATAGTTTAGTAGCAAATATATAAAAGTATTGAAATAGGATATATAAATTTAAGTAGGTGTAATCATTGTTCAAAGATGAGTTAGATATTAACAAAAGAATAGTGATAAGTTTTCTGATTTTTTCTTCACTAATGGTAATTATATATGGATCAATATATCCAATAGTATCTCTGGCATATATTGCGGTATTAAGTGTGTCGTTATTCTTTTCCTACGTTATAACAGTCAATAGATTTTCTCTTGAAGAAATTATGATATATATTGTATTCCCCTTTTTACTTATATCTCAGATATATGTTCCTGTACTAGGAACCATTGAAATTACGATAGGATATTTTTACTTATTTTTATTTTTTATTTTAATTTTAGGTAATCACAAGTTTTTTAAATGGATAGGAAATCAAAAGCTACTTAGTTTTTACCTAATCTTTTTGCTGACATTGTTCATTGCTATTATATACTCACCAGACAAATTTAATGGAATACGAACAATTTTATTTTTATCAACTGGTTTATTCAGCTTGCTGTTTGGGTTTTATGTGAAAGAGAAAAACTATAATATAGAAATAATTTTAAAATATTTAATTTTTTTCGGTGTACCCTTAGCTTTTTTCAATATTCTTTTCTTTTTATATCCTGATTTAGAAGCAGCTTACCTTCATTCAAAAATTGCAACAATACTTATAGAACCTGGTGATGTTGAAGGTCTTTACGGTGAAAGAAGAAACAATATAGTAGATCCATTAAAATCAGGTACAGTATTTACTGATACTAATGATGCAGCTATTTTTTTCCAAATGCTTTTTTGGGTATCAATAACTTTATTATTGAAGAATAAAAGAAAAATTAACATAATTTCTGCTTTATTTTTCTTTTTAGCATTTTTAACTACATATTCTAGAGGGGGGTTAGCTGTCTTTGGAATAACTTTTTTGCTTATTATTTTTCTAAATATAAGACTTAAGTCATTATTGCGAATAATATTTATTCTGATATTCTCGTTTGCAACTACATACTTAATAATTTCAAGTGATTTATTCGTTTCTATGCAAGAAAGACTTACTTTAAATGCTCTAATAAATGATCCAAGATTTTTAATCTGGAGGTTTGCTTATATCTCATTTATTGAAAATCCATTTCTTGGACTTGGGTTTGGAGGTTGGGAAGCAACCTTCCCTTTTTTTGCAAACTCTTTTTCAACTTTAAATACGAACTATCCACCACATAATATTTTTATTCAAGTATGGGTGTGGGGGGGGGTACTATCCTTTATTTCTTTTTTAATTCTACTAGGATATTCATTAGTAGTATCTATATTAAAATATCGTAAAAAAGAAGAGCTAGTACTTGTTTCAATTGCTTCGATAAGTATAGTGATTTTTCAAGGATTCGTTCAAAACTTTTTTCTAGTAGATTTTCGGATTTCATGCCTTTTCTTTTTTATAATAGGGTTGTGTTTATATAATAGTGCAGTTATAAAAACAGACAAGTTATAAATAATAATATTCCAAATCATACTTGTAAATAAAATGAAGAGGCATATCAAACTTAATACAAATGAATTTATTAAATACATTAGACATTAAGAATTTTTAAAGAAATATAATAATATATTTTTGAAGACAGGAGTATTAATAATGAAATTTGTTTTACTATCAGGTGGTTCTGGGCAACGTTTATGGCCCTTATCTAACGATTCTCGTTCTAAACAATTTATAAAAGTACTAGATGATGTAAATGGTAAAAAAATCTCAATGGTACAAAGAGTCTGGAAACAATTAGAAAAAAATATTTTAACAAAAGAATGTGTTATAGCTACGAACTACGCCCAAGTCGACGTCATTAAAGCCCAATTGGGTTCAGAAGTACCTATTGTAACAGAGCCAGAAAGAAGAGATACTTTTCCGGCAATTGCTCTTGCGGCTGTGTACCTATATTCCATACAAAAATGTAGTTTAGATGAAGTGGTTGCAATTTTACCCGTAGACCCTTATGTAGAAGACGACTTTTTTAAGAGAATTCAAGATCTAGAAGTTTCTTTAAGAGAATCAGGAGCTGAACTAGCTCTTTTAGGAGTTAAACCTACATATCCATCTGAAAAATATGGTTACATAGTACCTGACAAATCAAACAATAGTAATTATTTAAATGTAAATTATTTCAAGGAGAAACCTAGTGCAGATATAGCTAAAAATTTAATTGAGAATGATGCGTTATGGAACTGCGGAGTATTTGCATTTAAGTTAAAATTCATCATTAATCTTTTGATTGAAAAAGGATTTCCGATTCATTATAGTGCCTTGCTAGAAAGCTATCACCTTCTTCCTAAAAATAGTTTTGATTATGAAATTGTTGAAAAAGCAAAGCAAATTATATCGCTTTCATATAATGGTTACTGGAAAGATTTAGGAACTTGGAATACTTTAACGGATGAGATGAATTCTACCGTCACGGGAAAAGGAATAATCAGTGAAGATGTTGAGAATTCTCATATAATTAATGAACTAGATATACCTATTACTTTATTAGGGTTAAGTAATACGGTAGTTGCAGCAAGTCCGGACGGTATTTTAGTCACTGATAAAGAGGTTAGTCCTAAAGTGAAAGAGTATGTAAGCAAGTTTAACGGTCGCCCAATGTATGAAGAACGTAGGTGGGGGTGGTATCGTGTGTTAGAACATACAAAGTATCCTGAAGGCAATGAAGTCCTGATAAAACGTATTGGTATTAATGCGGGAGAAAACTTAAGTTATCAAATACACTACAAGCGAAGTGAAATTTGGACGATAGTAAAAGGTGAAGGAATATTTGCTTATAATAATCAGTTAAGTCATTTGAGAACTGGAGATGTAGTAAATATTCCTTTAGCTGCAAAACATGCTATAAGAGCGACTACAAATATGGAAATTATTGAAGTACAAACTGGAAGTGAACTAATCGAAGAAGACATTTATCGAGAAGCTTTTAGTTGGGATGAAATAGAAGCCTCTTGTAAAAAAAACAATGAAATTGCTAGGTAATAGAAGCCTCTAGAAGTTTTAAAGTTTAGTAATAAATATAGTAACAGAAAGAATTTTTATAAAAATAATAGGTTGTTTGACTCTTCATTATCTGATATAACTAACGATTCATTTCTTCATAAAATATACTATTTTGGATATAAAAGATAAACTATTGCGGAATAAAAGCAATATCAAAAGAGAATTCAAGGAAATTTAGGAGACTTTATGAACTGGATAATAAATTACGAGAAATGGATTGAATATAAACAGTTAGATGGCCAATTGAAATTATATTTAGAATCTGTTAAACATATTACAAAGCAATTAGAAGATCGCTTCTATAAAAGCTTGGAATTTGGCACAGGTGGAATCCGGGGAGAAATCGGGCCAGGAACGAACCGGATAAACATTTATACCATCCGTAAAGCGGCTGAAGGATTAGCCAAATACATAGATCAAAGCGGAGAAGAAGCAAAAAAACGTGGAGTAGTCATTGCGTATGATTCACGGTTTAAATCTCCAGAATTTGCGCTAGAAGCAGCAGTAGTGCTTGGTTATCATGGCATCAAAACATACTTGTTTGAATCTTTACGCTCCACTCCTGAACTTTCTTTTGCGGTTAGGTACTTGAATGCTTATAGCGGTATTGTAATTACGGCCAGCCATAATCCGCCTGAGTATAACGGATTTAAAGTTTATGGACAGGACGGTGCTCAAATAGCACCAGATGTTGCAGCAGAAATCATCTCTAAAGTAAATAGCATCGAAGACGAACTGACTGTTCCTGTTGCTAAAGCAGAAGGATTACTAGAGGAAGGTCTTCTTCAATTTATTGGGGAGGATGTCGACCAAGCATACTTGCAACGGCTTAAAACAATTACTGTAAATTCTACTATAATTGAAAAAGTGTCAGACGATTTCAAAATTGTATACACGCCTTTGCATGGTACTGGTAATGTTCCTGTAAGAAGAGGCCTGGAAGCTATAGGATTTAAATATGTTCAAGTAGTGGAAGAGCAAGAGCTGCCGGATTCTAATTTTTCAACAGTGGAGTCGCCAAATCCGGAAGAACACGCCGCATTTGAATTAGCAATCCAATATGGCAAAAAACATGATGCGGATATCTTAATGGGAACTGATCCGGATGCAGACCGTGTCGGAGTAGCTGTTAAAAATCTGCAAGGAGAATTTGAAGTTTTAACTGGAAACCAAGTCGGAGCTCTGTTGCTACACTATTTAATAACCGAAAAGAAAAAGAAAAACGAACTTCCTGAAAATGCGACTGTCTTGAAAACAATTGTTACTTCTGAGATAGGTAGGGACATTGCTGGAGCTCATGGCCTTGAAACAATTGATACGCTAACTGGATTTAAATTCATCGGTGAGAAAATTCAAGAGTTTGAAGAAACGGAAGAGCGAAGCTTTTTGTTCGGCTATGAAGAAAGCTATGGTTATTTGATAGGTGATTTTGTGCGGGACAAGGATGCGGTACAATCGTGTTTATTGATTGCTGAAGTTGCAGCTTATTATAAATCGATGAACATGTCTCTGTATGAAGGTTTATTAAACATTTTCGAGACATATGGCTTTTACCAGGAATCACTGGAATCCATGACCTTAAAAGGCAAAGACGGCGCTGAGAAAATTGATGCAATTGTTGCTGATTTCCGCAGCAATCCTCCAGTAGTGTTAGCTGGAGTACGAGTGGTCTCAATTGAAGACTATCAAACGAGCAAAAGGTTATTAGTAGATAGTATGGCAAGCGAAGATATACTTCTGCCAAAATCCAATGTACTGAAGTACAAACTAGAAGATGGTTCTTGGTTCTGTTTACGGCCTTCTGGCACTGAACCAAAGATCAAGTTTTACTTCGGCGTAAAATCAGAAACCATGGCAACTAGCCAAATGAAACTAAAAGAACTAACAAGCGCAGTAATGAACCGTGTAGAGCAAGGAATATTAGTCTAAATTATTAATAGCGGTTGTAAATAAAGCGTTATCTTCTTAGGAAATAGAAGATAACGCTTTTTTGTATTAGAAAATAAGAGATTTCGAAATATTTTGTTTTCTAGGTAATTTGCTTCAAATGCAAGGAATTTAATAAGTAATTGGAACCTTCTTATCCGAATAGCGTTTATAGAAGTAGAAAAGAAGGTAAAATAAGATGAAAAGCAGATACATAAAGAAGAGGTGTTCTTATGTTGATGATCTTATCTATAGTTGTGGTGATGATGTTAATGCTAGTATTTGCATTAACGAATGCAAGCTCCCAAGCGGAAGCAATTAGTGAAAAGCATCGAGAAGAGTTGCGAGCTAGAAAATATAATAAAGGTTCTAAATAGATCGATTAAGCGCCAGCGTTGTTAGAGAAATTCTAACTATTGTTGGCGCTTTTTTCTTTGCCAATATGGATTAAGAAATTGAAGATTCTTGTATTACTTAACAATAAAAGTAAAAAAAACTTAATTTAATGGGATAAAAAGATTAATTAGTGTAGTATAATTAACCTATATTAATAAATGAAATTATTAAAAGGAAGTGCACTAATTGAATCAACCTATCTTTTTATCTCCAGTATTTCAAGAAAGAATATGGGGAGGAACCAAATTACGTACAGAATTCGACTATGAGATTGAATCGGATATTACCGGCGAATGCTGGGCAGTGTCAGCTCACCCAAACGGTCCAAGTGTTGTAAATAGCGGACCATATAAAGGAAAAACGTTAATACAACTTTGGGATGAAAGCCCTGACTTATTCGGAAACGTGAGTGGGGATGTTTTTCCGTTACTGACAAAAATTCTTGATGCCAATACCGATCTATCTGTACAAGTTCATCCAGATGATACATACGCTCAAAATTTTGAAAACGGCGAGTTAGGAAAAACGGAATGCTGGTATATCATAGATTGTGAAGAAGGATCAGAACTAGTTATCGGGCATACCGCCCAAACAAAAGAACAATTCAATGAAGTAATTGAAAAAGGAGAATGGAATGAATTGCTGCGCAGAGTAAAAGTGAAGCCAGGCGATTTCTTCTACGTTCCAAGCGGGACAATTCATGCCATCGGTTCAGGAATCCTTATTCTAGAGACGCAGCAAAGTTCTGATACCACCTATCGCGTATATGACTATGATCGTGTAGATCAAAATGGACAGAAACGGGAACTGCATCTTGAAAAGTCGGTAGCCGTCGCGACTATACCTCACGAAGACTACACCATAGCTCCTGTTACTACAGATATTCCAGGAGCCAAAGTCATTATGTACATACAAGAAGAAAACTTCTCGGTTTACAAATGGGAAATTTCTGAAGCGGCTGCCTTTAAACAAGATGAGCCGTTCTTGATTGGCAGTGTACTAAAAGGAACGGGTGAAATTATCACTAGTGCAGGGAACTATCCAATTGAAAAAGGAACCCATTTTATCTTACCGAATGGTCTTGGAGAATTCGAAATCAAAGGTGAAGTGGAACTGATTGTATCGCATCCATGAGGATATTGAAGCATAAAAGATAAAAGGAGAATACTATGGCAATCTTAGTATGCGGAGGCGCCGGTTATATCGGCAGCCATACAGTAAAAGAGCTGATTGGAAAATATGAAGTGGTTGTCTTGGACAACTTGAGCACGGGTTTTCCTTTTTTGTTGGATGACAATGTAACATTCGTAGAAGGTAATCTTGGGGACGAAAGGGTTCTTGATCAGCTTTTTACGGAACACCAGATTGATGCAGTGTTCCATTTTGCTGCGAACAGCTTGGTAGGGGAATCTGTTGTAAAGCCGCTCATGTATTATCAAAACAATGTAGCGGCAACGGTTACTTTATTGCAGAAGATGGTGGAACACGGTGTAAACAAGTTTATCTTCTCATCCACCGCAGCGACGTACGGAATACCGGATAGAGACTTGATTACGGAAGAAACTGCTACTAATCCTATCAATCCCTATGGTCGTTCAAAGCTAATGATTGAACAGGTATTGGCGGATGCGGCTCATGCTTATGGGGTGAAGTATGTCGTGTTGAGATACTTTAATGCAGCAGGCGCCCATGCATCTGGTGAAATTGGCGAGAGCCATGATCCGGAAACTCACTTGGTTCCGATTGTCCTGCAGCACTTGCTTGGGCAGCGTGACAAAATTTCTGTCTTTGGCACAGATTATGAAACAGCTGATGGCACCTGTGTACGGGATTATATTCATGTTACCGATTTAGCGAATGCACATATACTGGCTTATGAAGGATTAGCCAAGGGAAATTTGGCAAATGAAGTATTTAATCTAGGTAACGGTGCTGGATACTCAGTAAAAGAAATTATTGATGTTTGTGAAAAAGTCTCTGGAAAACAAGCTACCGTTGAGTATGCTGATCGGCGTCCTGGAGACCCCGCTGTGTTAGTAGCTTCTTCTGAAAAGATAAATAAGGTCCTTGGTTGGAAACCTAAATTTAAACTGGAAGAAATTATTGAGAGCGCATGGAAGTGGCATAGTAAGTGAATGGATAAGTGGAAGGCATCATCGATTTGTTAAAGTCGAGGATGCCTTTTAATATTTTAAAGTATTTTGATTCAAAATAGGAAAGCATGGCAGTAATAGTGGGATAGTGAAATGAAGTAACAGGCAATATAGTAAATCTATTTTGTTAAAACTATTTAAGAAAGTTTATAGAATACCGATATACACTGTATTCCTTAAATTTGTATAAAATTAATAAGCTACTTTTATTAAAAGCTAAGGAATGCATGAATATAAGGAAATGAAAATCGGGGGAAGAAAAATGAAAAAGGTATTAATGGTGTTCTTTTTTACCATCATGTTTATTGTTCTTATTCAAGGAAATCAATTAGTTAAAGCAAATACAGGAACAGAAGTTCAAGGAATTGTAAAAACGGGTACTACGTGGTCTGAGGAAGGTTCAACGCATGGTGTTCCACCGGAAATTCCTTATGTAGAAGAGATAACAGATAAAACGACAAAAATTTTTATAGTAGCGGAACCAGGTTCACAAATTTTAATAACAAGTAATAATAGAGGTGGCTATAGAGAAATTGGAAGAGGAATCGCTAATTATCTAGGTGAGTTTTCAATTTCGATATCAAGACAAAAACCTGGTACAAAAATTTTAGTGACAGCTAGCAATAATGCTGGATATACGAGCGAAGCGAAAGAAATGGTAGTTATAGATACAACTGCCCCAGAGATGCCAATAATTGATCCTATTTATGAAATAACAAATACGATTACCGGGAGAACTGAATCAGATTCTAAAGTATATGCTTTTATTAAAAATGAAAAAGTCGGCGAAGCAATTGGAATAGAAAATCTATTTTCTATTTCAATTGATAAACAACTGGTAGGAACATCTATTACTCTCTATGCTGTTGACGCTGCAGGCAACAAAAGTGCTTCTAAAACAGTGAAAGTAATGGACAGAAAAGCATCGCTAAAGCCAACCATAAATCCAGTTTATGAGAACTCTAAATATATTGCAGGCAAAGCTGAAACACATTCAATAGTCTATGCTTATGAACGTGATAAATACATTGGAGAAACAATAGTTGCTAATGGAATTTATAGTATTGCGATAAATGGTCATCAAATAGGAAGTGAAATAACCTTATATGCAGTTGATTCAACTGGGACTGAGAGCTATAAAGCAACAGCAAAGGTACAAGACAGAAAAGCATCGCTAGTCCCTACCATAAATATTATTTATGATACCTCTAAGTATATTACTGGCAAAGCTGAAACAAATTCAAAAGTCTATGCTTATGAAGGCGAAATATATATTGGGGAAGCAAAAGTTGATAAGGGAAGTTATAGCATTGCAATAAATGGTCAGCGAGTGGGGAGTGAAATAACCCTATATGCAGTTGATATAGCGGGAACTAAGAGCTATACAACAACAGCAAAAGTAATCGATCGAAAAGCAACGTTAGCGCCCACTGTAAATCCAATTTATGATAATACGTATTATATTACAGGTAAAGCTGAAATAAATTCGACAATATATGCATATGTAGGGAAAAGCCTTCTCACTACAGAAAAAGTTGTTAAAGGCGTGTATAGTTTTGCAATGAATGATTATGAACCTGCTGGAAGTATAATAACTGTATATGCAATTGATACAGAGGGAAATAAGAGTAACATCACAACCGTTATAGTGGCTGACAAAACAGCTCCGAGAGTTCCAACAATTAATGCAGTTGGCGATAATGCAACTGCATTAACCGGGAAAGTGGAATCAGGAGCTAAAGTCTATGCGTATGTAGGTAGCAAAAAAGTAGGTGAAACCACAGCTGCAAAAGGAACTTATTCGATTAAAATTGCAAAACAAAAAAATGGTACCTCGATTTCTATCTATGCAGTAGATGCAGCGGGAAATAAGAGCGCCAGCAAAACCATCAAGGTAATTGACAAAACAGCTCCCTCTGTACCGAGTGTTAATACTGTAAGTGATAAGTCGACTACAATTAGTGGGAAAGCGGAGTCAGGTGCGAAAGTCTATGCATACGTAGGCAAGAAGAAATTGGGCGAAGTTACTGCTAAGAGCGGGTCTTACTCACTGAAGATCGCCAAACAAAAGGCGGGAACAAGTATTAGCGTTTATGCGATTGATCCTGCTAAAAACAAAAGCGGCAGTAAAACGGTTAAAGTAATCGACAAAACAGCACCAGCAGCTCCGAGTGTCAACAAAGTCACCAGCAAATCAACTACTATTACTGGAAAAGGCGAGAAAGCTGCTACTGTTTTAATCTACAATGGCAGTAAGAAAATCGGCCAAGGAACAGTGGACAGCAAAGGCAGTTTCAAAGTGAAGATCAAAGCACAGAAAAAAGGATCTTCCTTGAAAGTATGTATCCAGGACAAGGCTGGCAATAAGAGTGGGAGTAAAACTTTGAAAGTAAATTAAGCAAAAAACAATCTCCTGAAATTTAATTAATTTCAGGAGATTGTTTTATTTTGAAAAAAATTAAGAATGCCGATTTGGAAGAGCTTGAAGCTTTATCGCACTAAAATATTGAAAAAGTTTCTGATAAACGTAATTTTAAATAGTGTCTTTTCAGTAGTTTGTTGCTGAATAAGGTGGTGAAAATCTTTACAGAAACGATGAAAGATCGGAAGATATGAAGTCAATGACATATCCCCCGATTTTTCTCTTTTCTTATTTAAGCAATCACTGTTATTGCGTTTTCTCGATGTGTGATCCTAGAAATACTTGTACATTAGTTGCTCCGCCTGATACATTTTCAAATGAAGATGGACCTACTGGTACTCCCCAGAAGCGAACCGTATCTTCTTCTAAGATTTCCCCAGTTCCTTTATACATAAATACTTGGTAAGATTGCATATTATTATCCAGTACGTGGGTTAATGAAATGGTCTCACTTACTTCTGCAGGAGCTTCTTCAACAGAAACTACTGTACCTTGGAAAGTGGCTATGTTTTGGAAGTAAGGTTGTGCATTTTTGTTTAAGTGTTTTGCTGTAATAGATGAGTCTGCCATTTCTTTTGCCTTTGCGATGTCTGCTTCATTTAGAGCAGGGAAAAGCGAATGATTTTTCACAATGAAATCATAAGACTCATCAGATAATGTGAGGCTATCTTCATTAATAAGAGCTATGTCATTTACAAATGAATTCGCATACTTTGCATTTTCTTCATTTTCTTTTGCTTTTGCAGCCTCTACTTCAGCTTGTTTCTCTGCTTCTTCTTGATTCGCTTGCTGTTCGTCGGAACTCTCTGTTTCCTCAGCCTTCACCTCAGTTGAAGCTTCTTCCACAGGTGTATTAGAGCTATTATCGTTACTAAAGAAAATTAGAATAATAACGGCTGCAACAAAAACTCCTCCGCTAATTTTAAACCATTTTTTTGCAGTTCCAGTCTTTCTTATAACGGCTACAATACCAATTATTAATAAAATTGGAACTGCAAATAAACCTAATCCAGCTAAAACAGTCATGATATTTTCTCCTTTTAATTTATTGATTGAAAGACAGAACTAAGGTTAAATATAACAATTTTTGTATTCAGAAATACCTATAAATAGTCAATTTATTAGTCTTGTTTTCCTGTTTATATTGTACTACTTCCTGTATAAAAATAACATATAAAGTTTCGTTTTCAATCATCAATTTAAAATTAATAAAAAAGCTTCCTACTCTATATCAGTTTGAGAAGATTATTGCTCAAAATTGGTTTATGCCATTGATCCAGTCAAAAACAAAAGTGGCAGTAAAACCGTGAAAGTCGTCGACAAGACAGCACCTTCTGTTCCGACGGTCAACAAAATAAACAGCAAAACGACTACTGCTTCCGGAAAAGGGGAAAAAGCTGCCACGGTGCTGATCTATAACGGTAGCAAGAAAATCGGCCAAGGAACTGTCGATAGCAAAGGGCATTATAACGTGAAGATCAAAGCACAGAAAAAAGGCTCTTCCTTGAAAATGTATGCAAAAGACAAAGCGGGCAATAAGAGCAGAATTAAAACAGTGAAAGTAAATTGATTTTGGATATTCATTAAGACATCTTTCTTTCTGTTAATAATAATCTAATATGTTGGCTTTGCTCGAATATAGGTAAATCCCTAGGAAGAAATAAGCTGATATTTTCTTTATTAAAAGAGAAATCGATTTTTTTCTCTCATAACAATGTAAAATGCCACCTATGAAATCATTGGATTTCATAGGTGACATGTATATAATTTTTCGACTTAAAAAGAAGTGAAAACTCATCTTAATAAGCAGTACCTAACTCAAAGGCAATATCTCGTACTCGGTCGTAAGCATAAACTATACGGGTGACGGGATCGACTTGATAAAACCCGTAAGTTTGAGTTCCGCCTTCATACTCATCATATACTTCAATATGATAACGAGAACCGGTTAGGACTGTTTCAATGTAATCATGAAAATCATGAGATTCTATAGTTCGCGCGAGTGCCTCAGGGTCTTTACTGGAATCTGAAAGAGTTAAAGCCGCATATTCTGCCTCTGCAGGGGATAACAAGGAGTCACGTGAATCTATTTTCCAAAGTCCGTCTTCAATAACTAGCGTGTATAAGTAAAGGGCGGAAGAGCCATATAAATCCGCTTCATAGTAAATCTTAACTTTCTCCGCAGTAGCATCCACCAAGAAGTTTTCTTTAGGGATTTCAGAAAGAGGGAAGGCATAGAGTGTCTCATACATTACAGATGGATCTTCATAAACGTCATGCAAAGGATAATCTTTCGTGTAATAATCCTGTACTGTAGAGGCAATAGTCTCAAATGGTTTATTAAAAGAAAAACCTTCGGCATTTTCGGTGAACGCTTCGCTGAAAGATTTTGTAGCAGTGGCTTCAGCTTGATAGATCAATTCCAGTGCTTCGCTTTCGGTTAATTCTTTTACTGTATTTTTCGCCACGTTCCATTCGTCAGATGTTAATGTGCTTTCCACAATTTCAAAGTCGAGCAAGTTTTCAATAGAAATTTCATAAAGATTATTTTTACGGGTTAGCTTGACTTGGCTCTTCTCCAATCCCAGTATCGCTGCTTCACTATCATTGGTTGCTTTTGTGATACTGCCTTCTATTGAATTAGCAGTAACATTTGCAATTTCTACTATAAAAGTCTGTTCTTGCATTTTGTAACCTGCTGGAGAAAGATATTTAAATTCAATTGTGTTTTCATTAACATCAGTAAAGTAAAGATAAGATTCCTCTTCAGAGCTTGTCCATATTTTTCCTTCAAGAGAGGTTAAATCCACTTCAATTACTTGTTCCTCGAGCTGTTCCTCTGCTCTAACTTTTCCAGCAACATTACCATCATTTTTCCCGCCAGCACATCCAGAGAGGATGAGGGAAAATGTAAGAACTATGAGCGTTTTTTTTAACAAGAGAGTCACGACCTTTATTTATGTAATATTCATTTCTTTGGAGAAGCTAATTGATTTGATACTTATACATTAATCAGAGACTAGCTTAAAGATAAGAGAAATTTGCCTTTCTGCCTACTGGAAATTGTATATAAAGACCAAATATAAATGACTTAACTAAGTATATAATACCATTAAAATGTATTTTATAAGAAAAATATTTTTCATCTCACTTGATTGAAAATTTACTAGAAAAATTTCATTTTATTGGATTGTTGAGTAATGGCTTCTTGCTGCTTCAAGAGTAATAACAATATTGTCCGAATTTTCTTTTCAAATATGCAATATATTATGGTAGAGTAAGGAAATACTAAACCAAGAAGGTGATCCATATGGCTAGAAACCACATCGAAGAATTGGAAAAAGCAATGTCGTCGAAAGTATCTATCGAAGAGATCATGGTGGCGAATCAGGCGCTCAAAGACGTAGTGACCAAAACGCCTTTGCAGCGAAATGAACTTCTTTCTGCCAGGTATGGCTGCAACGTCTTTTTGAAACGGGAAGATTTGCAAGTGGTGCGTTCATTCAAGCTGCGCGGGGCTTATAACTTCATCCGCAGCCTGCCGGTAGAAGAACGGAACAAAGGAGTCGTTTGTGCAAGTGCCGGCAACCATGCCCAAGGCGTTGCGTATTCCTGTTTTGCGCTAGGGATTGAAGGAAAAATCTTCATGCCGCTGACAACCCCGAGCCAAAAAGTCTCCCAAGTAAAACGCTTTGGCGGCGATCGTGTATCGGTCGTCCTTACAGGAGACACGTTTGACGATGCCTATACAGCGGCAGTGGAATCTGGTGCAGCCGAAGGAAAGGTGTTTGTCCATCCGTTTGACAACAACCTGGTTATAGCCGGCCAAGGCACCGTGGCAGTGGAAATCTTGAACGACATGCAGGAGCCGGTCGACTATGCGTTTTGTGCTATCGGCGGCGGCGGATTGGCGTCAGGCATCGGAACGTATTTGAAAGGAATCAGCCCGTCCACGAAACTGATTGGGGTTGAGCCTGCGGGAGCTGCCAGTATGAAGGCATCGCTTGACAATGGCAAAGTGACCCGTCTCGATTCGATTGATACATTTGTCGACGGCGCAGCTGTTAAACAGGTCGGCGAGTTGCCGGTGGCCATCTGCAGCGGCGTTTTGGATGCTATCGCCCTTGTACCCGAAGGCAAAGTCTGCACGACCATTCTGCAGCTGTACAACGAAAATGCGATTGTAGTGGAACCGGCGGGTGCTTTGTCGGTGGCGGCGCTGGATTTCTATCAGGAAGAAATCAAAGGGAAAAATGTGGTATGTGTCATCAGCGGAGGCAACAACGATATTGAGCGGATGCAAGAGATTAAAGAAAAATCGCTTATTTATGAAGGGCTGAAGCATTATTTCATCGTCACGTTCCCGCAGCGTGCCGGCGCACTGCGCAAGTTCATGGACCAAGTTTTGGGAGAGCAGGACGACATCACGCATTTCCAATACACAAAACGGACCAACCGCGAAGCAGGTCCCGTCATCGTAGGCATTGAACTGAAGTGCCGGGAAGACTACGGGCCGCTTGTGAAACGGATGGACGAAAATGGATTTCCCTATAAGGAGATCAACAATGACCCGACGTTGTTTAACTTGCTGATTTGACGAGGGAATCTTCTTCTGAGAAGATCCATAAGGCGCTTGGGTGGAACCGGAGTATGAGTTGGGCGCGATTATTGGGAGTGCTTGGGCGTGGCATTCTAAATAAGTAGACAAATTAAAGTGTGAACTAATGATTTTCGATGAAATTGAAAAAAGCATCCGCTTTCCTATAACTTCTAGGAACAGCGAATGCTTTTTTGCATTGTAAAAACATGGCCACTCTTATATTTCAATCACTCGATTGCCTTCAATCGCATTTGTTAATTGGTCCAAATTAGCAAAAGGACTAGTGGAAACAATTTTACTCAGTCCCTGCATTCCTGTACTAATTAATTCCTTGTCGTTTTCTTTAAGCCCTTTGTCAATAATCTCAAAAGATTTATTGATTCCGGCCTTTCTTTCATCAAAAAGTTGTTCGAAGATATAGCGGTAAAGATCATATTTTTTCTCAATCTCTGTTAAGAGAATTTCTTTTTGGGCTTGGATTTTTGCGAGTTCACGTTCAGTAACTTTGTGTTCTACATAAGCATCCGTTAGTTTAGAAAATATATCTACTACATCAGCGTTCGGGAGTACATGAGAAACTTCATTTAGCCTCTTTAAGGCTTGAGCAGAATTCTTTTTTGATGAACCCTTGGATAATTCAAACATAATCATTGCTCCTCTTCTTCGAAAACTTTTGTGTCTATTAAAAGTGCAAAGTTGCTTGCAATGCCGCCAATGTAAGCAATGTTTTCGTAATCTTTCTTTGAAAAGTAATTTCTTCTCAGCAGTGTTTTCCGCATCCATTTCACGGACCTGGATATGAATGGCACTCTATATATTTCTTTGAAAACTTTTTGGAACTCTTCTTCAAAAACTTGATTTGATTTCTCTAAAGAGAGGATCAGTTCTTCGGAGCGCTCGTTTATTAAGTCCATTTTTAATATATTGGCTTGAACTTGATCCATCAACTTTATCACTTCTGCCATATTCTTTTCAATTTCAGTAATTTTTTTATTGGCTTGGATATGGCTAAAAACTCCAGTTAATGCAAGAGCGGGAATCGCAACCAATCCTCCGAGAACTGCAGTTCCTGCTGCCATGCCGCCACCGCCAGCAGCTAAAGCGCCGCCTCCAAACCATGCCAAAGTAGCATTTGTCGCTGCTGCTCCGGATAGCCCGGCTAATGCAGTTCCAGTTGAAGCGGTTCCAAAGGTCGAAGCCAAAGCCCAGGCGCCGACCGCTGTGCCTACACCGGTGGATAATCCTTTAGAAGCGTTCATTGCCATGGTGCCTGCTGTGATTGTGGCATCAATTTGATTGAAATTGACTGTACCCATACTGTTCTCAAACTTTTGGTCCACGATATCTCGTTCTTTGCTTTGCAGATTTTTAGAAAGCTTGCTGATCTTTTTAAGGGATTTGACTGCAGCGATTTTAGCTGCTATCACTTCTTCTAATTTGTCATTTACTTGTATCCTTTTGTCTTCCATTTTGGCGTGTAACTGTTGATATTCAGTCTGCAAATCATCGTTTTCTTCGATTTTTCTTTCGATTCGTCCATGCGCTCCAAAACTAACGATATTCTTTAATACTCCCATTGATTAATTTCCCCTTGCCTTAGTAGTAGCACGCAAAGTTATAAGATTTATGTGTGTAGTTTAGCCTATTATAGTTTACATATTCTTCTTTTAAAAGAGGTATTAGAAATAAGTGGTGAAACGTGTTCTTGTGCTGGAAACAATTTAATTATTAACTGCACTGCATACGAATAAATCCCTTTCTAATAATCTTGATGGTTTTTGGAGATGTTTTTTTAAAAACAAATAAGATGAGTTGTCACAATTGAAGGGCATACAGAATATTGGTGAAAATATGCTGTTTTTTTGATTTTTTCAACCAGCGGGTTCCATTATTTTAACCAGCTTTTAACCTGCCGGGTCTAGTATTCGTCTTAACAATGGAAAGACTGGGGCCATAAAGAGCCAACGGGATCCTTCAAAGGAAAGAGGCTAGGACGATGGGAGACTTGTATGTTGATCAAAGCTTTGGCCGGCTGTATGAAGCGATGGAAAACGGAACGTGCGAGGCGTTTGATTTCTTTCATGCCTTAGGAACGGTGAAGCACGTGTTTATCAAGCGGGAGATTCCAATCAGGATGGGCGGAAAGGTTTTCTATGAACTTGTGACGCCTTGTGGATACGGGGGGCCGATGATTGCCGGCTGCAAAGAGGGCGATAAACGGAAATTGGTTTATGAATTCGCTCTGGCATTTGAACGGTACTGCAAGGACCACCATATTGTCTGGGAATACGTGCGTTTTCATCCGGTCATAGGTAATGCGGAAGCGTGTGCCGACTGTTATGATCTCCATTATATCGGCGAAGCATTCGGGACCGATCTACAGGCGTTTGCAGATCCGGTGCAGGAGGAGTTCTCTGAGAGTGCTAAAAGGGCTGTCTGGAAAGCTTTAGAGGCAGGCGTCGAATACCGGATTACGGAAAAGCCGAAAAATCTCCATCAGCTTTATAAATTCTATTCTTCTTTTGCTGACAAAGGCGAAAAGAAATTCAAGGCCGACTTTTTTTGGGAATGCGGGAAATCATTTCGTGAGCAGATTGTGCTTGTGGAAGCGGTGTACAAAGGGCAAGTGATCGGCATGGGTTTGAACTTTCTTGCCAACAATATTTTGCATACCCATCTATCTGTGGTCGATCCTTCTTTTTGCTATCTATCACCGGAACACGTCATGCACTTTGGCCTCACGTTATGGGGAAAAGAACAGGGTGTGGACCTCCTGCTTGACGGCAGCTGGCTGATCGATCCTAAAGCAACCGGCATGCACATCTTCAAAAAACAATTCAGCCAGAACACCAGCTTCAAGTATTGCATCGGGCAGCGGGTGTGGGATAGAGGGGTTTACCGGAAGTTGTGCGGCGTTGCGGAAAACGGGGAGACGGATGTGTATAGTTTTGCTTAATAAATTTTGATAGCGATACATCTATGCGTGAACGGCATAGTTGGATCACTGCTCGTTGACCATATGAGAAAAAAAGCGAGGCACCGGCGATGTAATAACCGGTGCCTCACTTCTGTGTAGGGGCATCAGGATTTTATAATTGCGTCCAAGTATTGAAAAGCTAATTTCTTTAAAAGCGCTTTAGCTCAAAGTAAAGGTTTGAGTCAAGCACTAAATGGAACAATTATCCAAATGCCAGCATAGTGGGATTAAGATTTAGTAAACTTCAATGGAAACAATTCCTGGCAATTCATCTTCAGCATATTGTATTGGAGCTAAGTTGTCCGTAGGTGTTGAAAAAAAGAGTATTGTCGAAAAAAGGATTAAAAGTTTAGTTTTCATTATAAGTCCTCCCAAAAGTCTATATCCATTATATTTTTAATTGCATCAGTTGATTTTCTGTAATAGTTGGCAGCTTGTTTATACTTTTTCTCTTCATAAAAATAGTCAGCCAATAAAAGAGAAAACTTGTTTACACTTTTCAAATCAGACACAGCAGCAAAATAGTCAATCGCATAGATACAAGTTTCTTCGAATGCTGGATCATTGCTGTGCAGACATTTATAAACCTCTATTTTTTTAGAATAATTTTCGACAAAAGCCGTCTTGTCGCCATCCATTAATGCGGTTGCTTTTTCACATAATTCCACAACTTGCTTCGAGTCGGTTTGTTTTGAGTATTCGTTGATCAGTGAAAAGAGTGAAATTATTTTTCCTTTTATATCTTCTTTTTTGTCTAGACTCATCGAAAAATAGTTTATGGCCTTGGAAGATTCACCTTTTGAGGAATATAAAGCCCCCATATTTTGCAGCAGGATTCCTTTATAGTTGGAAAGGTTTACCGCGTTTACCACCTTTTCTGCTAAGTTGAAGGTTTCTAATGCCTCCTCAAACCTTCTCGCTCTTTTATATGCGATGCCCATCGAAATATAGGTATCGATAAGCCGATTAAAATAGAACCCATTTTTATAGAATTCCAAAGCCTTTGTTATGTATTCGATACTGGACATTAATTGAGAATTTGATAAATAGACTAATCCTAATATGTAATGGAAATCCGCAATCTCCCAATCTTCTAAAACCAGTCTTTTAAGTAAATGCAGAGATTTTTCCAAATCGTCTATTGCTTTTATGGTGTTCTGGGACTGGTAATAAAAAATGCCCATATATTTATAGAAGTAATATTTTTGATAGTCATTGAAAGTTGAATAACCGCTCTCTAAATCCTTTATGATGCTTTCCATTGAGTTTTGCTCTTCACTGGATAAGCAGAGTCTAAAAAGAATTAATTGGTATGTATAAAAATCATTTTCCCTGCTAAAAAAGTAGGTTTTTTCAAACACAAAGCTTTTATTCTTCTTTAAGACTGCTTGGTTTCTATTAGCGGTCACTTCAAAATACATTTCCTTAAATTTTTTTAATACGTCTTGCTCGCTGCTGCCCTCCTCCAAAAAACCATCTTCAACCGAAACTCCTAACCGATTCAATAATAACTCAAGAATTTCCTGGCTTGGTTTTATGCTGTTGCTTTCTATCTTGCTTAAATAAGAAGCAGTGCAGATGCCTTTTGCTAAATTGATCTGTTTCCAGCCTTGTTTGGTTCTTTCGCTTTTGATTAAATGGCCAATTTTTTGCATTCACTTGCTCCTTTCTTATCTTATCTCATTCATTTTCTGCTTTATATCAATTTAATGTGAAACTTTTTTCCTTTAAATACCACATAAAGTTTATTTTAACAAAAAGATGTTTCAACTTGTAGCCATGTGTTTACCGTGCACAATTCGCTAGACTTAAATAGAGAAGGGAGGAAAGAAGCTTCAAATAGAGGTTTGGTCATGTACATAAGTAAGGCGAAGGAAAATTGAAAGGGGAAAAATGATGAAAAAGTTTTCTTTAAAATTGTTAATAACGTTTAGTATGATTGCTGTGATATTTATAGGCTCTGCAATTAGTCCATTAAATAAGGCAAATGCTGATGTGGATCAAACCACCAAGGAGTTGGAAGTCGTTTTTGAGAACGCTGAAAAATTCGAAGAAACTTATTCGGGTATTGACTCAGTAGGCCTAACTGCAATGAAAGACGACTTAAAGCGTCTCTTAGCGAAGAAAGAAATAAAGCTGGGGACGCATGGAACATTGGATTTTACGAAAGTAAGCGGCAAAATGAGCGAAGACCATTCGTTGATTTATTTGCCGATAAACTATAAAAATGTTGAGAACGAAATGAACAAATCCTTCTTTACTGCAGGGTTCAAAGAAGGAAAACTGGAATTTTATTACGAAGTAAAAATAGTAGGCGACAACAAAAAGTATACTTCAGAAATTGAGCTTGTATCGAATGGCAAATTGCTAAACAAGCAAAAATTGCAGCTTTCTAAAGAAGATTTTAATACGGAACCTCAAAAGAAAGAGGTTAGTACAAAATCCAATTCAATGTTATCGTTATTACAGCCCCAAACGGCTGAAGCCGGCTGGTGGAGCAACTTTAACGATTGCCTGTCAAGCCAAGGGATTGCTGGTTGGGCCATAACTTCCCTTTCTGTCATTTGCGGGTTTGCTTGTATTGGATCCGCAGGGGCAGGATGCGTACCGTGTCTGTTGGGAGCGGGTTTATTGACTGAGGGAGTCATTGCCTACTGCATCGGCATGGCTGGAATGTAAGAGCGTTAAAAAGGAGGTATCGAAGCATTGAAAAATCTTTTATCAATTATTCTTATCCTGCTGGGAGTCTTGCTGGCCTTAAGCTTATTGGAGATTATTAATATCCCGCTATCAATTGTGTACGTTGCGATTTTCGTAGTAGCTATCGTACTTTTGATGTTGATGTTTTTCCGGAATGGAAAGGCGAAAAATACGTAACTATAAAGAGCAGTTCAAAAGATTATTTCAACGATCTTTTGAACTGCTCTTTTTTGTTGACAGTAAAAATTTAGCGGGAAAACTAAATAGCTATAATTTGGCTGTGCAAGGGGGACGAAATGGAACTAATGAATGCTAGCAAAAGCAAAAGACAGGAGCCCAGTAGAGATAATATGATAATTAACTGAAAATATAAAAAATTAACTATTTTAATTCCTTAAAATGTAATAAAATAAACTTATTCTATTACATTTGGAGGGGACAAAATGAATCAGCGTTTTCAAGAATTGGATTCCTTGCGGGGAATTGCGGCTCTCATTGTAGTATTTCACCATTTTTTGTTTATACTTCCTGCTTTCAAAGATTATACAGCGCCTGAGAATTTCTGGATTGATCTCTTCACTTATACACCACTGCATATTCTTTGGGCCGGACATGAAGCGGTCATTTTCTTTTTTATATTAAGCGGTTTTGTGTTATCTCTTCCGTTTTTTAAAGAAGGAAGAGAGTTCAGCTATACGGACTATGTGATTAAACGGTTTTTCCGCATTTATATTCCGTATATCATCTCGATTTTTATTGCAATCCTGTTAAGGGTAATCATCGAGGAGAGGGGAATCTCGGGTTTAAGCAGTGGATTCAATGACTTGTGGAAAAACGCGATTGATGCTGGAATCATTCTTAGCCACATCCTTTTCTTAGGCGAATATACGACGCGGACATTCAACTCTCCCATTTGGTCGCTGATCCACGAAATGCGTATTTCGTTGATCTTTCCTTTTGTCGTAATGTTTATGAATAAAAATAAGTTATGGAAAACTGTCGGGGCAGCGGTTGCTTGTTCTCTGATTGCCACAGTCTTGATCAAGCTTACCGGAGCTTCAAGCATCAGTATTTTATATTCCATTCATTATTTACTGGTCTTTATTGTTGGAGCACTGCTCGCAAAATATCGTTTTCTATTGCTCGACCTTGTCGCCAAATTTAAAGTTAAAAATTACACATTATTGATTAGCGGAATCTTGTTGCTCACGTACCCTTGGTGGTTCTTCAGGGATTTTCGGATCATCCATGTCTTGGATGACTGGGTGATCATTTTAGGGGCGTCCAGCATCATACTATTGACTTTTACATCTAACGTATTTTCACGTTTTTTGAATTTGAAAGCCAATTTGTTTTTGGGGAAGATTTCTTACAGTTTGTATTTGTATCATATGTTGGTCTTGTTGCCGGCGGTTTATTTGTTGCATGGAAAAATTCATATCATAAGCATCTTCTCAATTTCATTGCTTTTGTCGATTGCCGTTGCAGCAATTGCTTACTATTGGGTTGAAGAACCTTCTATCAATTGGGGGAAACGTGTAATAAAGAAATTTAGGGAACGCGAATTGGAAATAAAACAAGTTTCGAAGGTGGATTTGGAGGAAACTGCTGAATAAGGAAAAAGACCGGTATGGAACGCGTCCGTCTGGAGCGCAATGAAATAACTAGCAACTTTTCTCGACAGCCTGAAAAGCACGGACAGCATACCAGCTGCCCGTGCTTTTTTCCATTTTCTCTATTTCTTCTCCAACCTCAGCGCAAAACCCAGGTACATCAACGAATTCCTTGCACGGAACGCCATCGACATCGCCAGGCGCTCAAGCTCGAGCCGCGTCATCTGATGCTTCCGGAGTTCGCCTTCTTTCGCCACTTCTTCCGGCGAGTCGATGACCTGCACAAAGCTGCGTTCCATTTGGTAGCGCAGCCCAAGCGTGCGGAGCATCGGGATGCTCTGCTGCTCGGAGCGTTCATAGCCGAACACTTCCTTTGCCTGCCAGTAGAGCGCTTTTAATGCGGCATTTTTTGAGTCCTGGATAAAGGGCTTGAGTGGCTTTTTCGGATGTTCTTCCTGGAACCAGATGCGCTGCATGCCGACACGCTGCTCCGGCACTTCGAGTTTGTAATAATGGTTCAGGAAAGAGGCAATCTTATCGAACAGGGAAAATGCCTGCCGGAAGACGCTCTTCAGCCGCTCGCTGCGGTTTGGCTCTTTTGCATCTTGTTCGAGCGCCTCGAACAGCGTCCAGCGGAGCGACGTGAACTCGGAAACGAGCGCGTCCATATAGCCGGAAAGGAACTCGCCGTGATTCTTGTCGTCACCCTTGTGGCGGTAGCTGAGCGTATCGAGTTTCATCATGCCGCCCGGATCGAATTCGTTAGCGTTATTCAGCAGAAGCCGGTGTTCCGCGCACCAATCGCGGTATTCCTTCTCGCGGCCTTCAAAAAAGTTCGGTTTATAGCCCGAGGTTACATCGACCGGACCGAGCTTTTCCAGCATATTTTCCGCGAGCTTCAGCCGGTCCGCGTAAAGGGCGCGTCCGTTTTCGCTGCCAATTGCCTCGTGCGACCGCCGGAGAAAATCACGCGCTGCATGAAGCGCTTCGGCCTTCTCGACGGTGTCCTGCAGGAAAGTGGAATAAAACAACAGGCCCCAGCCCTTTTCACCGTCTTTTTTGGCAAACGAAGGATCATTGGCCGCCTCAATCATTGCTTCTGCCACTTGGAGCCCTTCAATCGCACGTCCAACATAAATCAGTGTCTCTGCATAGTTCAAACAGATCTGGTTCCATACGGGCGCCGGCACTCTGCCGCGGAACTGGAAGTACAGGCTTTCGAACAAAAACAGCTGGCGCTGCTTCATCGGGCTGTTCCAGTCTTGCTGCAGCTGGTGCCGGATGCCGAGCTGGCTGCATTCCAGCATTACTGGCAGCGGATACGCCGCCTGGCCTTCAAGCCGCTTTTTCAAATGAGTGATCAGGTCTCCCAGTTTTTCCGGTTCCTGCTTCGTTTTCTGGAACTCCTGCAACAGCAGCTGCGCTGCCTGGTAGATTTCTTTTATCTCAAACTGCCCATAATCTTCTGATTGGATGATGTCATTTATCGTCGACATGAAAACCCTCCTTGGAATATGCTGGTGAGGCTCGGTTGTTCTTGATCAAGCAACCAAGTCCTTGTAGGTCTATTGTAAAGGAAAGCATCAGATACAAGTAAAGCGATATGGTGAAGATAAAAGAAAAAAACTATATAGTGGGTTTTTCTTTGGAGAACTCTATTCGATACCATTTCAGGTAGAAAGCGACCGCATGAACCATGCCAAAGATGCAAAACATGCATAAGGCCAGTTAACAGGCATGAAATGCATGTAGAAAATTTAGAAAGTCATGTAGAAAACTCGGAAGTTCATGTTAAAACGCTGATAGTTCATGATAAAATGCCAGAACTTCATGAAGAAAATATTGTTAGCAGATTTCACTTCAATTGAGAACGGAATATTTACTGCCAGTTGATTTGAAAAGGGCCAATTGGCAGTTACCGCGATTATTTCTGTCAATTGCGGGTAAACTCTAGTAACAGAGTTTAACTAGGAGGGATTTCCAATGACAAGAAAAGGCACAGCAGGGCGAATGCCCCAATCAAACATAGGAGCAAACGAATCTTTGACCGACAAAGCCACCAAGAAGGTAAAAGACATGTTCGATGGCGATAACGAAGCAACCAATTACGATGACATTGATCATGATGCAGGTGCGATGGAGTATAGCAAACGGAAACAGGCAGAGGAGGATCGGGAGAAGGAATAAGTTTAGATCATATCCCTTTGTTGCAACAGTTCCATCTGTGTAATGCAAATACTTGCAGAAGACTCCTTATTACGAAAGCGCAATGGCTTTTGAGTAGGGAGTTTTTATTTTAGAGGAAAAGCCAAGGGGGCATACTAGAGGCAATTACATGAATACAATGCGATTGAGCTTAAAAGAGAGAGTTTACCATAGATTGAATGAAATAAACTAATGGCTGCATCCAGGAACCTGTTTGGTTTCTAGAGGCAGCTTTTTTGTCTTTTTGCAGGAAGTACATGAAGAAACGCGGGAACAGCATGAAGAGAGTTCGAAAAGTTATATAGGGAGCTGAAGGGTGAATGTAGAAACTTGAAAAGTGCATGAAAGAGGATGAATAAATTATGAAGAAAATACTGGAAATCGGTCCATTAGCAAATTTATACAGTGCTCAGGGGTACTTGTTTCTGTAAACAGAATAGCTTCATTTAAAGCATGAGAAATTGGAGCACAAACTGCTGTGAGCAAAAAAAAAAACGCATTAGACTCTTGAGGCTTTTGTATTGTTTGAACATAAGAAGAGGACTGACAATTTAGCTGTTTTTAAAAAAATACTGGATTAAGTAGAAAAAAGAAGTTCAATGAGTTAAAATTATAAAAGTAAATTAAATATTCTGAATATTAAATATATTTTAATGGTCAAGCTAGATTTTAAGTTTTTATGTAGGGGCATGTGAGAAAGACCGAGCACAGAACAAAAAACTCGAAGGGGGAATGTCGATGATTTTAGTAACAGGAGGGGCCGGTTATATAGGCAGTCACGCAGCAGTAGAATTATTGGATGCTGGTTATGAAATTGTAATAGTGGATAACCACTCTAATAGTGGAGCAGGGGCTATCCGTCGGATTAAGGAATTGACTGGGAAAGATTTTCCTTTCCATAAAGTTGATTTATTGAATTACGAATCGTTGCATCACATTTTCTCTTCCTACAAACTAGACGCTGTGATGCATTTTGCTGGTTTGAAGGCAGTCGGGGAGTCCGTGGACATCCCACTGGAATATTATCACAACAATATAACCGGAACGCTTAATCTATGCAGACTAATGAAGAAGTTCAATGTGAAAAAGTTAGTTTTCAGTTCATCAGCTACCGTGTATGGAAACACTTTGAAAATGCCGATAGAAGAATCCTTCCCTTTATCTGCCACAAATCCATACGGCCGCACGAAGCTGATGATTGAAGAAATTTTACGGGATTTGAGTGCTTCAGACCCCATGTGCCGAATTGCAGTTTTAAGGTATTTTAATCCAATAGGAGCACATGAGAGCGGCAGAATTGGAGAAAACCCTACTGGCATTCCCAATAATTTAATGCCTTATATTACCCAAGTTGCGATTGAAAAAAGAGAAAAACTCCAAGTGTTTGGCAACGATTATAACACTCATGATGGCACAGGTGTCAGGGACTATATTCATGTAGTTGATTTAGTAAAAGGGCATGTAAAAGCATTAAATTATCTGGATAACTTTAAAGGAATCGAAACTTTCAATCTCGGTACAGGCACTGGCTACAGTGTTTTGGATTTGGTGACTACTTTCAGTGAAGTCATTTCTAAAGAGATTCCCTATCAAATTGTCAACAGGCGCCCGGGGGATGTCGCTGTATGTTATGCAAATCCAGAAAAAGCGAAAGTGATTTTAGGCTGGCGTGCCGAAAAAGATTTGAAGAAAATGTGCAAGGACGCCTGGAGATGGCAATCTGAAAACCCTGATGGCTATCAAACAACGGTAGAGTCAATAAGCTTTCTAAGTTCTCCTTCTATAAAACAAACTTGATGAATAATAAAAAGAAGTGTTTCGATAAGACGAAGAACATTGTATGCCTCCGGGTGTCCTTTTTCTTCTAAGCCAAATCAAATTGCAGTAGACAAATTAAATCCTAAAGTGCCTGTTAGAAGTTGAATGTCTCCACTGTAAGAATAACTCAGCTGATTGATGCCGGTAGCATACAAAAAAGTACCTATCAAAAAGCGAACCAAGAAATAGCTTAAAATTGCCTCATCAGAAAAGATACATAATGCGATGATCTTAGCCATTTATGAGGTGAAGAAATCCTATCCTGTCGTTAAAATGCTGTCACCGAAGAACAGCCGATTCCTGCTGGATGAAGTGGAATGGCTCTATTCCTGTTCGATGGCGGACATGGAGACCTATCAGGCAGCTGCCGGTTGAAAATCGTACAATATTGGCAATTGCCAATGAGGTGGTGCCGAATGCGTAGAAAGTATCGGGAAGTGAGAATTGCGTATCTGGAAGTGCTGCTCAAAGGCGCGTTGGATGAGAAGATGCGTACGAAGATTTTAAAGAAGATTGCCCATCATCGGAAGAAATTGAATGAATTGATTAAGGAATTATAAAATGGACAGAAGCTTATTCTACTATTAGCTAGAGTAAGCTTTTTGGGTTTTAATGCGTTGGCTCAAAGTTTTATGGAACATTGGCGCGCAGGAGTAAAAAGGCAGCTATTCTAAATGGTCTCCTTGAGAAGCCAAGGTTACTCAAGGAGATTGTGCAAAAATAACGTTTGCACGATTAGCAATACGGCAACCTTTCCTGTAAGAAGATTTCAAGAAAGGCGGTTTTCAGTTGTTAGGACATTCTTTTTAGGGATGGCAGATGAATTGCTGATTGTTGAAGAAACGGTATTATCGTAGATTACGCTTCAGTTTAATTTGGCTAACTCATATTTAAACGGGGTCGTCTTCATCTTGACGACGCCTTTTTTATTATTTGAAATATCTGTTAATTTAAAGGCTTTGATGATAAAATTTTATTATGCTTTGAGTAAGTGATTAGACAGCAAACGGATAAAGCTGAAAAGCACGAATAGCAACACGGATATGCGGCATCTCTGGAAATTCTATAAAAATAATAGAAAGCGAAGTGATCCAAAATGGAAGAACGCCAAACCACTCCTCCTGCCGGCAAGATCATTTTTACTGATTTGACTGTGGAGCACGCGGAAGTGACACGGGACTTTTTTAAACAAGTCATTGGCTGGACACATGAAGATGTTGCGATGGGCGACTATGCAGACTATATGATGAAAGCGTCGGACGGAGTGCCGGCTGCGGGAATTTGCCATCAAGCGGGAGAAAACAAAGGGCTGCCGCCTGTTTGGCTGGTGTATTTTGGTGTCCATGATTTAAATGCGAGCCTTGAAGCGTGCAAGAAACTGGGGGGAGTCATCCATACCGAACTCAAAGGGGAAGTGAAGACGGGCAGCTTTGCGGTGATCGAGTATCCGGAAGGGGCGTTTTGTGCGCTTAGCCAGCTTTGAGTCGATTTGACAGCTATATATAGGAAAGAAATTTAACTTTCCTGGTTTTATGGCCATATTTTTTGCGCTTTTAAACGAATGCATATAGAAATGTTGAAAACGCATGTAGAAGAAGCAGATAGGCTTGTAAGAAGCTGAAGAGTTCATGTAGAAACGGGAATAGTGCATGATAAAACGCGAAAACTTCATGAAGAAAATATTGGAAGCAGCATTGTTCGGAGCTGAAAGCGGTTTTCAGCACTCTTTAAGGCTCTGCATTGAAACGGCAGCTTCCGATGAACCTGATTAGTGAAAGAAAGAACGCAACTTCTTCAACCAACTGGTTTTTTCATCCATCTTTCCGTACAATTAACGATTATGGGAAGCGTGGTTTGCTTCCATTTCTAGCATCGGATGTGAAGTCAGTTGGTCATTGTTGAGATTTTGAATGTCGTTTTGCCGGTATTCCTGTTGATGGGTGTCGGTTTTGTTGTGGGCAGGTACATGCGGATCGATTCGAAGTCGGTATCCGATTTGTCGATCTATGTGTTCAGCCCTGCTCTTTTCTTTTATTCAATTTCTACGTCTGAAATGGACATGGGCGATTTCGGGCGGGTTGTCCTTTTCGCTTTTTCGCTGTTTCTGTTGTTTGCTTTGTTTGTATACGCGACTGGCAAAATCCTTAAGTGGGACAAGGTCTATCAAAACACGTTGATGCTGGCGAGCGGATTTCCAAACGCGGGGAATTACGGGCTGCCGATCATCCTTTTCGCTTTCGGGGAGGAAGGGGTGGCGATTGGCATCATCTATTTGGCGATGCAGTCATTTCTGATGAATTCGGCGGGGGTGTTTTACGCATCCAACCATGCTGAGGTGCCGAAAAAGGACATTTTCCTGCAAGTTATCCGGATGCCGGGAGTTATTGCCATTCTTTTGGCGCTGGTGCTGAAAATTGGCGGGATTCCGATTCCGCAGGCGGTCGAGAACGCGACAAGTCTGCTTGGCCAGGCATCCATTCCGACGATGCTGACGCTTCTTGGCGTTACGCTTGCGTCGATCCAAATCAAGAATGTGCTCAGTTTTATCGGGACAGCGACAATCTTCAAACTGGTCGCGCTGCCGGCCCTGGCGTTTCTGTTGCTCGGGCTGATTTATCCGGCAGGTTCGCTTGAAGCGAAAGTGCTGTTGATCGGCGCGGCCACGCCGACCGCTGCGACGACCACTTTGCTTGCGATTAAATTTGGGATGAATCCGGATATGGTTTCAAGCGCCATGTTCGTCAGTACGCTCGCGAGCATTGTAACGATTCCATTATTATTGTTGATGGTATAAGCCATAGACATTAACCGAAGCCAGCAGCCCAAAAGGTTGCTGGCTTCGGTTTTTCATATGCTGTATTTAACTAAAATAGCAGGAAAGTATAAAAAGTATTTGTTTAATGATAGATAGGTATTCATACACTGGTAAAACTATTAAAAGAACCATATACTTTTACCTATTAAACAGGGAAATCTTATGTGAACAGAAACCAGGAGGACTGAATGTGAACATCATATTGATAGGCGACAGCGGCCACGCGCGGGTGATTGCAGACAACATAACATCAAGCGGCAACCGGGTCGTGGCAAGGCTGGACGATAAATACACCGAACCATTTAAAGAAGACGGCTGCTGGCTGGGGCCGGTATCTGAAGTGCATACCTTGATCGAGCAAGAAGAGGCAAAGGTCGTCATTGCCATCGGTTCGAATTCAGTAAGAAGAAAAATTGTGGAGCGTCTGGCGTTGGGTGCGGACCAATACGCGACCGTCATCCATAAAGAAGCAATCGTTTCTCCGAGTGCGGCAATCGGTGAAGGCACGGTCGTAATGCCAGGCGTGATAGTCAATGCGGCGGCAGTGGTTGGCAGCCACGCGATATTAAACACCCGTCTAGTAATTGAACACGATTGTATCGTCGGCGATTATGCGCATGTGTCGCCAGGAGCCATGATCACTGGCGGCGTAAAGATCGGGGAAGGCGTCCATATCGGAGCCGGGGCGACCGTTATTCCGTTGAAGGAGATCGGCCAGTGGAGCGTTGTCGGCGCTGGGGCTGTCGTCATTGACGATATTGAAGAACATTCAACAGCCGTAGGTATTCCGGCAAAGGTTATCAAGATGGCATCAGCTTCTGCAAAACCGGTTCGGTAAAAAGCCATAAAAATCAGCGGAGAAGTCAGCGGGCGGGTTATTCAAAACCCATCTGCTGGCTTTTTTATTGTCTGGAAAAATAGCTCGATTTTACAAATCTAAATATTCTAATAGTTTAACCCTCATTTAACCTTTACGCATTAGTATTAGTTTCAACAAGGGACAAGTCTGGCAAAATCCATTGAGCGATTTGTTGACGGAGAGGGGTTATAAGCTATGAAAGAAGTTTATTTTGATGAAAATTTTGGACGGCTGCATGAAGCGGTGGAAGGCGGAACGTGTGAAGTATTCGAGTTCCGCAGTCCTTCAGGCACCATCCGTCATATGTATATCAAGCGGGAAATTCCTGCAGCTATCGAAGGGGAGACGTATTATGACCTGGTAACGCCATTTGCCTACGGCGGTCCGGTCATTTTGGACTGCGAAGAAGACGGGGAGTGGGATTTGGTTTACGAATTCGTCCAGGCGTTTGATGCGTACTGCAAAGAAAACCGCATTGTTTGTGAACAGGTGCGGTTCCACCCGGTGGCAGAAAATGCGGTGGATTTTATGGGGTGCTATGAAACGGATTGGGTGGGCGATACATACGGGACGAATTTAAAGGCTTTTTCGGATCCGGTCAGAGAAGAGTTCTCCCTTTCCTGCCAAAATATGATCTGGAGTGCGCTGGAAGCGGGAGTGGAATACCGCGTCACCGCAAAACCGGAAAGCTTGGAGGAGTTTACGGAGTTCTATACCAAAGCGGTGGAAGGAGGAGAACCGGGCCTCGGATATTTTCAGGAGTGCGGAAATGCATTCCATGAGCAGTTGGTGCTCGTAAAAGCCGTATACAAAGAGCAAGTGATCGGCATGAGCTTGAATTTCCTGTCGGCAGGCGTCTTGCATACGCATCTGGCGGTGGCCCATCCGGGTTTTGCTTATTTAAACCCGGTTCATGTTATGCGCTTTGGCCTTACACTTTGGGGGAAAGACAACGGCGCATCGATGATCCATGACGGCGGCTGGCTTGTCATGAATGGCGGGATCCATAACGTGGACTCATTTAAGCGGCAGTTCAGTAAGCATACCCGTTTCAAATGGTGCATTGGCCGCCGGATCTGGGACGAAGAGATGTATGGAAAGTTGTGCAAGGCCATGGAAATGGGGAGCGGAGCGGACAGCTTTCCGGCTTACCGTATAAAGGAAAGCGATCCATGCGCCAGTTAGTTTTATGAAACTCAGAAAAATACTGATTGCAATTGCACAATAAAAGGAGCGAAATGGGATGGCTGGAAAATACATTTTTAGATTTGATGATATTGCGCCAAATATGGACTGGGATAATTACGAATATATAAAAAGGATATTCGATAAATACAATGTCAAACCGCTTATCGGTGTCATACCGGACAATCAGGACCCGGAACTGAAAAAGTTTGCTTTCAAAGACGAAGATTATTTTTGGAATGAAATGAGGGAACTCCAACAAAACGGCTGGGAAATTGCTTTGCATGGTTATCAGCATAAGTATGTGACAAAAGAGGCTGGAATTTTTGGCATAAAAAATCAAAGTGAATTTTCAGGTCTGCCAATTGAAGTTCAAAATGAAAAAATACGAAATGGTATGAGATTGTTCAAAAGTTACAATATTAAAACCGATACTTTCATGGCTCCATCGCATTCCTTGGACCGGAACACGCTGCGGGTTCTAAAGGAAAACGGGATCACTACCATAACTGATGGATTTGCGCTGTATCCCTACTATTACGATGATCTCCTGTTTGTACCACAACTATTTGCAACCCAACGGAGGATGCCTTTTGGCATTTACACATTTTGCATTCACTTCAACTCTATGACCAAAGAGAGCATTGACGAAATAGAAGACTTTATCAAGTCCAATAGAGAACATATTATTACCTTTTCAGAAGCGAAGACCTATGCCACGAAAAACCCGGTCAATACTTTTTTAGGTACATTCTTTAAAACCTCCCTATCTTTTAAACGAGGCCTGCAAAATAGTTAATAAACGCATCGCATACCGGCGGCTTTTGTCTTCTGTGTTCTAACGACTTCCGCATTTTGCCTCTGCGTATTCTTGAAAAAAGTATATCTGCAGAAAAAAGCTGATAAGAAATACTATATAACAGGAAAGTTGAGTAATTTAACCCGCCTTTAACCTGAAAAGGGTAAGATTTTAACAGGTAAACTCCCTCTAATGCAATGAAAGTCCAAAACTCTGCTCTTTGCACCTTCTATGGAGGTACTTGAAATAAAAATAAATGCCACTAAAAAACCCTGTTTTAAAAAATAGAAACTTAAGCAATGGAATTGCGAAAGGGGACTGATCATGATCAGTAAAAGCCAAGTTTTTATTACTTTGATTTTAATATCCATGACGGCATTGTTTTATTTTAACAAGTCACCTGCAAACAATGGTGCAGATTCTGCTGCATCAGTAGCAGATTTTGGCGCAAAAGGTGATGGCAAAAACGATGACACGAATTCAATTCAAGATGCAATAGATGAAGTAAGCGAAGCGGGTGGAGGAGTAGTGACCATTGCTGAAGGAACATATCTAGTTGATGCAATCGAATCTATAAAAGTAAAGGATAATATTACATTGGATTTTGAGTCCGGAGCTGTAATAAAAGCTATGCCCAATGGTGCAGACAACTACGCAATCATAAGCATCCACGACGTTGAAAATGTAAAAATCACTGGGAAACCAGTGATTCAAGGAGAACGGACGGAGCATACCGGGGAAACTGGAGAATGGGGTTTTGGAATTAGCATCAAAGGCGCAACCGGTGTTTCCATCGAGAATGCAAATATAACAGATTGTTGGGGAGATGGAATCTATATAGGGCCGTCAGAAAAACAAAACTATAGTAAAGATGTTGTTATAAAAGACCCGCTGCTTGAAAATAACCGGAGGCAAGGAATTTCTGTTATATCCGCTAAAAACCTAAAGATAACGGATCCTGTTATCAATAACACCAGTGGAACTGATCCGCAAAGTGGAATTGATATAGAACCTAATTCGAATACAGAGCATTTAGAAAATATCGAGATTGTTAATCTGGCTACAAAGAATAATGAAGGCTTTGGTTTTCAAATTTATTTAGAGAACTTTGAAAACAGTGAAAATCAGGTTAGCATAACACTCGATACTTCGAAAAATATCACAGATGGCATTTCAATAGCCAAAACCGATAATATTGAAGGCGAGATAAAAATTGGCGAGGAGCAATTCCTGCCAGACCTTTGAAGAGTTGCTGGAACAGTAAAATGATCGCCATCTAAAACTGCACCTCCATTGTTGGTTCTAACTGACAATGGAGGTGCAGTTTTTTTAAAATTCATCAGCGCAGGAGCTTCCAATAGTTCGAGAGGAAGCCGGATGCTTTTCGCCAAGCCAAGGTAAACGGCTAGCGAAAGGCAGTTTTTTTGGTTAAAAAAACAAAATATTTAAACAGTTTAACCAATTCTTAACCTGTGAAGACTAGTATCTACCTTAACAAGAGAAAACACTTGAAGCTATTAGCTGATTTTTAACGGAAGAGAGGTAATGGGTTTGGAAATTTAGAAAGGTTCGACGAAGCGGATTTGTAAAAAAAGAGTTAAGCCTTTATGGAAGCTTAGGCTTTAACTTTTTGTTTCTTTTGATTCCAGAAAAAAATATTTAACCTTTTAAATTGCTATCAAACAGTATTGGAGAGAAAACTATGACAAAAATAGCTGTAGTAGGAACTGGGTATGTTGGTTTAGTATCAGGAGCAATTCTATCGGATTTCGGCCATACGGTAACATGCGTAGATATAAACGAAGAGAAGATCCAGGATTTGATTAACGGCAAGATCCCAATTTATGAACCTGGGTTAGAATCGATTGTCCAAAAAAACAGTTATTATAAACGCCTGAGTTTTACGACAGATATCAAATCTGCCGTCGAAGATAATGAAGTGATTTTCATTGCAGTCGGTACTCCTTCAGCAGAAGACGGAAGTGCAGACTTGCAATATGTTCTGGAAGTCGCTAAAAACATCGCAACTTACATGAATGGCTATAAAGTAATTGTCAATAAATCGACCGTCCCTGTGGGAACCGGGCAGAAAGTAAAGGAAATGATCCAAACTACGCTTGCAGAAAGGGAAGTGGATTTCTCTTTTGATGTCGTATCAAATCCTGAATTTTTAAGAGAAGGATCTGCTGTACGGGATTTCACCCATCCGGACCGAGTGGTTGTAGGGGCGGAAAGCGCCAAAGCACTCGAAATCATGAAAGAAGTTTATCGCGTGCTGTATTTGAATGAAACTCCTTTGGTGGAAACGGATCTTGAAACATCTGAAATGATCAAGTATGCAGCCAATGCTTACCTGGCAATGAAAATTACGTTTATCAACGAGGTTGCGAATGTTTGCGAGAAAGTGGGGGCCGATGTCCAGATAGTTGCGAAAGCAATGGGGCAGGATGGCAGAATTTCCCCTAAATTCTTGAATTCCGGACCGGGTTATGGAGGCAGCTGTTTCCCTAAAGACACGATTGCACTAGCTCGGATTGCTGAAGAAAACGGAGAAAATATTTCTTTGATCGAAACGACCATCACAGCAAACGAAAAGCAAAAACAGAAAATGGTCGATAAAATCATCAATGGCCTTGGCGATGTATCAGGGAAAACCCTTTGTATTCTTGGGGTGACGTTCAAGCCGAATACCGACGATATGAGAGATGCACCGTCTTTAGTCATCTTGCCGGCACTTGTAAAACAAGGGGCAAAATTAAAGATATACGACCCGGAAGGCCAGAAAGAAGGATCATGGCGGCTAAAAGATATTGAGGATAGCATTGTTTGGTGCGATACCTCATACGAAGCAATTGAAAATACGGATGCTACGGTGATCCTGACAGAATGGAACGAGTTCAGAAACCTTGATTTCGATAAGGTAAGGGAAATCGGGGGAAGCGATTACTTCTTTGATTTGCGGAATATTTACAACAAAAAAACGATGATTGAAAAAGGGTTCAACTATTACGGAGTAGGGGTTTAGGGAGCTGCAAAGACAAACAGATTATTATGTACGGCATATATAATAATACGTTGACTAAACGTGGTTAGAGAGGAAGAGAAATGAAAAAGCTTCTGGCGCCATACTCCAAAGTATTCAGAAATACCGGGATTTTATTGAGTGGAAACGTAGTTTCCAAGCTCATAAATTTATTCACGCTGTTTTTAACTGCCAGATATTTAGGAACAGGGAATTTTGGTACGTTGGTTTTTGTACAAACTTTTGTCTTAATTGTGATCACTTTTGTTTCTTTTCAGCCATGGCAAGCCATTATCAATTACGGCACTAAACTATCGCAAGAAAAGGATGGAAAAAATTTAAAACTATTAGTTAGTTATGGTTTTTTCTTGGATTTACTAAGTGCCATTCTTGGTTTTATACTCAGCCTTATTTTTATTCATTATTTTAGCCATTACTTTAATTTCAGTGAGGATGTCATTCTCTATAGCAGCATCTATTCAGTGGTCATCCTGTTTTACATTAATGGCACTCCCACTGCTTTATTGAGAATATATGATAAATTTAAGCTTTTTGCTTTTCAAGAAATTATCACAGCTATAGTGAAAGTGATTTTAATATCCATAACCTGTTTACTCCAAGGGGATTTGATCCATTTTGTACTGGTTTGGGTGTTAACGGATATCATTGCCGATTGTTTACTGCTGTATTTCGGTTTGAAGGAATATTTAAGACGCGGAAATAAATTCAGTTTGTATTTTTCTTTTAAAGAAGTTAATGAAAAGTTCAAGGGAATCTGGCAGTTTGTTTGGATGACCAACCTGCAAAGGACCATTAAGATTGTTCCCAATTACCTGGATATTATAATGATCCAATTTTTGCTTGGCGCGAATACGGTAGGGGTTTATAAAATTGCCAAAAGCATCGCTGCCACAGTAAATGGCCTTGCAGATCCGTTGTATCAAGCCATCTATCCTCAATTGGCAAAGTACTGGTCTGGAGACGATAAAAACAATTTCTTCGGACTTGTAAAGGTAATCGGGCTTATCATGGGAGCGATTGGAATCGTTGCTTGGCTCGGTATAGTAATAGCCGGCAATGAAGTTATCGTTTTGACAATGGGCCTTGAGTATAGTGGTGCTTATGAAGTTTTAGTTTGGTATTTTCTTGGCGTGATTGTCTCAATGGTGGGTTTGCCTATAGCTCCTGCGATGCTGTCAATGGGGTTGGTTAAACAACATCTATATATCGTTACAATCAGTTCCGTTTTATATTTGATCATTCTTTACTTCTCCTTATTAAATTTCCAATTAGCTGGCGCTGGAATTGCTTATTTCATGTTTTATGCCATCTGGTTAATTTTATACGTTATTTATTTTAGAAGTGAGAGGAAGAACTTGAATGAAATCAACCAACCCAATTAAGCAGCATTTTGCCCTCAGAAAGCTCTATTACGGCCTTAGGAGAATCTATTACGGGTTGAGAAAGCGATATTACTCAGTCATCTTGCAGCATGAAGGGAATCTGAAAATTTTTGGGAGAGTCATCATCGCCAAACCTGAAAATATCGAATTGGGGCGAAACGTATCACTGAATGAAGGCGTGCACTTGAACGCGAGAGGCAAAATAAAAATCGGATCGGATGTCCATATTTCTACTTATGTTGTGATTAATACAGGTGCACTGATTCTCGAACATGATGAAAATGTCGATAGGGTTCATAAAAGTGAAGAAGTCGTAATAGAAGATCATGTGTGGATTGCCACTGGAGCGATTATAAATCCTGGGGTGTGTATTGGAGAAAATTCGGTTGTCGGTGCCGGAGCAGTGGTCACTAGGGATGTTCCAAGAGACAGTTTAGTCGGGGGCGTACCAGCCAGAGTTATAAAAAAATTAAGTTCCTGACTATTTGCTGAGACATTAGGGGAGTGAATGAGATTGAAAATATGCTATTTATCAGGATCTATAATACCTTCAAAAAATGCCAATAGCGTTCATGTAATGAAAATGTGCCAAGCTTTCGTTGAAAACGGCCATAACGTGAGTTTATATGCCAGAAAATCAGATGAGAGAATCGAAGATGTATTCGAATACTATGGTGTATCCAAAAAATTTAACGTTGTTCATAATGAATGGCCTTCTTATCGAGGCATAGGCGGTATGTTATATGCCAATCAGGTAAGAAAAAATATATTGAAAGCTTCTGCTGATATTTTTTACGGAAGAGAATTGTATAGTTTGCTAGCGGTGTCGGGCTTCGGTAAACCTCTCGTATACGAAGCGCATAAACCTCCAGCAACTTTGGTTGGGAAAAGATTAGAAGCTATGCTTTTACAGAAGAAAAACTTTAAACACCTCACAGTTATTTCAGAAGCCTTGAAAAATGAATATTTAAGAATCTATCCCTTTTTAACTCCCGAGAAAATCGTCGTTGCGCATGATGGGGCGGATCTCCCGAAAGAGGACCAGCTAAAAAACAATGAACCCAAAAACAATGTACTGATGTCGTCAAACGAGGGATTGAACGTGGGGTATATCGGCCACTTGTATCCAGGAAAAGGGATGGAAGTCATCTCGGAATTAGCCAGGAAAATGCCGCAAGTGAATTTTCATGTCATCGGGGGGAAAGAAGAGGATCTGAAATATTGGAAACAAAAATGCGAAGGTCTTGAAAATCTATTTTTCTACGGATTCGTTCCGAATGGAGAGTTATGCAATTATTATTCTTCCATAGACATTTTTCTGGCTCCTTATCAAAACAAAGTGGCAGCAGCCGGCGGGAAAGGCGATATCAGCAAGTGGATGTCCCCGTTAAAGATATTTGAATACATGTCTTATGGCAAAACCATGGTAGCTTCTGATCTTCCCGTGCTAAAAGAAGTATTGACCCATGAACGAAATAGTATATTGTGCAATCCCACAGACATTGATGAGTGGGTGGAAGCAATCTTGTTATTGCAAAACAATCCGGATATAAGAAAGAGTATAGCCGAAAAAGCTTTTGATGACTTAGCCCTAAATTTCACTTGGAAATTGAGAGGGGAACGGGTACTTGGCTAATCTACTGTTATTCTTAACTACTTTTCTATTTATCTTCGGTTGGAAAATAACAAGTTCCCTGGATATTATTTTCCTTATTTCTTGTGTGACAAGTTTTATCACGCTGATCATACTCCGGCCAACATTCCCGAAGTTGATTGCTTTGATCATTAGCTTGCTTTTGGTCATTAGCTTGTACTCTGGAGTTATCGTTATTTTGAATGGCGCTGCCGATGAACAAATCTTTTTAAGGTCCGTAAGGTCGATGATCAATTTCATTGGCGGTTTCTCTATAGCCTACCTCTATGTAAGACGGTTCGGGAAAAAGTTTTCTTTTCAAATCATAAACCATATTTATCTGTCCATTGGCCTGCATGCAGTAATCATCCTTTTGATGTATTTGAATGACACTCTAAGGTACCTGGTATACGATATGGCTTCTACAATGAGTGTGGTGAACGATACTACCCCTATTGCATTAGGATACCGAATCCCTGGTTTGACTTATGGACTTTCTACGACTTCGGTGGTGCAGATGGTCGGTCTTTTATTGCTTCCTTATCTTTTGCAGCATGTGAATAAAAGCGTTTGGAAGCCAGTTTATCTTTTGGGTGCCTTATTGATAATGGTTTCAATCTTCCTGACCGGAAGAACTGGATTATTATTCTTAATCTTACTCTTCCCATTAGCTATGCTATTTGGCAACACCAAGAAAGAGAAAAAGAATATAGCTAAGACAGCTTTCAATTTCATGAAAATCGGAGCAGTAGGTGCTTTGCTTTATTTTTCATTCACTTTTCTGATGAAGTTCTTGCCGGCATATTTTCGTGAATATACCATCGAAAAAGCGGGAGAAGTTACACAATTTTTTACCAACTCAGGAAACACGGAAACTACTGTTGCAATAAAAAGCATGTATTTCTTGCCGACTGATGCATTGACTTTTATTTTTGGGTCCTCGAATTCAGGCAGGGGAAACATGGGGTATATCAGTTCGGATGTCGGGTTTGTATTATTGATCTTTTCAATTGGAATAATCGGGTTATTGATTATGTTGAGTGTGTACCTGCTGTCAATGAATATTGCTTTAAAAACATATGTATTGGACAAGAAAATTGCAGTGGTTACTTTGCTGGTTTTGCTTTCGTCTCTGATGTTGAATTTTAAGGAAGTGGCCCTATTCACCAGAAATCAATGGTCCATTCAATCCCTTTTGATTTGTACCTGTATATATATCGTGTATATGCAGCGCGAATGGAGAAAAAATTAAATTCTTCTCATTAGGCTGGTTGGTTGGATTTTGAAGAAATGCAATAAGTGATTTCAAAAGGAGTGTTTTTTATTAAAATCCTTCATTTAATACCGAGCCTTAGCAGCGGCGGAGCAGAAGCAATGTTGACAAAACTCATTACCAATAACAAAGATCCCAATACCACGATGGTTGTTGTCAAGCTCTTGAATTTCAATTATTTCTACGATGAAATAGCGAAGACAGGAACAAAAATATACAGCCTGAATATCGACCAGGGCAAATTTGGTCCGCTTCGCATTTTTGAAATATTTAAAATTATAAAGCGTGAAAAGCCGGATGTCATTCAGACCTGGATGTATCATTGTGATTTGTTTGGAATCTTATTGAAAATGATGTTCCCGAAAGTGAAGCTGGTATGGAATATTAGGCACAGCCATCTTGTAAAAGGGGCTGATAAAGGGACAACCATTCTTGTAGCCCGCATTTTAAGCATACTGAGCTTTATCCCCGATAAAATAATTTGCGGTTCTACTGCAGCCCAGCAATATCATACAGAACTGGGCTATAGAAAAAACAAAACAATCGTGATACCAAATGGCTTTGATACCGAAATTTTTGCGCCAGACGACCAAGTGAAAAAAGCCATAAGAAGAGAATTAGAAATTCCGGAGAACCATTTAGTCATCGGCCACGTGGGCAGAGCAAAAAAAATCAAAAACCAGATCGATTTGATCAAGGCTTTTGCTGAAATTTCAAAGGTCCATAAGAACGTAACGTTAGTCCTGTTAGGAAATGGGATGATAGAAAAATACAAATCCCATGAACTGGTCAAGGACAATGACAATATCCGGTTGTTAGGGGAAACCCCGAATGTGGACCGCTATTTGAAAGTATTCGATTTGTTTGTGCTTCCGTCTTTGAGCGAAGGGTTTCCGAATGTTATCGGCGAAGCTATGGCCAGCGGCGTTGCTTGTGTATCCACAGAAGTCGGGGACAGCCCGCAGATTATCGGCAACTCCAGATTGATCGCCAAAAAAAATTCCGTAGACGATCTATATGAAAAAATCACCTACTGGTTAGAGTTGGAAGAAGAGAAAAAAGAAGAATTGAAGATATTTTCCAGAAAAAGAATTCTGGACTTGTATTCTATAGAAAAAGTAGTGCAGTTGTATCTGAATTTATACAGAAAAGCAGCATAAAATTTTAAAAAACGAGGGGTAGTTTCATGAAAATTTTAATAACAGGGGCAGCCGGATTTATTGGATCGCATTTATCAAGAAAATTATTAGCTCAAAACCATTCCATCGTTGGGATTGATAACCTCAACTCCTATTACTCAGTAGCTTTAAAAGAATCGCGTTTGAAAATGCTGGAGCATGAGAACTTTAAGTTTTACGAAGAAAGCCTTGAGAACCGTGAAGCAATAACAGAAATATTCGAGCAGGAAAAACCGGAAGTTGTAGTAAACCTGGCGGCGCAGGCTGGGGTGAGATACAGCTTGGAAAATCCCCATGCTTATATCGAATCCAATATTGTTGGATTCATCAATATTTTAGAAGCCTGCCGCCATAACCAGATTCAGCAATTGATCTACGCTTCTTCAAGTTCCGTTTACGGCGCCAATACATCGTTGCCGTTTTCGGTGCATGACAATATTGACCATCCGCTAAGCCTGTACGCAGCTACCAAAAAAGCCAATGAATTGATGGCCCATACGTATAGCAGCCTCTATAATATCCCGACGACAGGCTTACGGTTTTTTACTGTGTATGGCCCGTGGGGCAGACCGGATATGGCCTTGTTCATGTTCACTAAGAATATTATTGAAGGAAAACCGATCAATGTCTTCAATAACGGGGAAATGATGCGGGACTTTACATACGTGGATGACATTGTTGAGTCAATTGCGCGTTTAGTCGAAAAACCGGCAGAGCCAAATCCTGATTGGTCTGGCAAGAACCCTGATCCTGGTACGAGCTATGCCCCTTATAAAATCTACAACATCGGAAACAACAATCCGGTCAATTTGATGGATTTTATCGAAGCCATTGAAGAAAAAGTCGGCAAGAAAGCGATCAAGAACTTTATGCCGCTTCAAGCCGGCGATGTTCCCGCTACTTATGCAGATGTTGCGGATTTGTACCGGGATATTGATTTTCAGCCGCAAACGAGCATCAAAGATGGTGTAAGCAAATTCGTCGACTGGTATGTCGAGTATTACGGCGTGAAATTAGAAGGGGTAGAAAATCAAGCTTAAAATCCGCAGGATTGGTTAAGCGACGGCACAAGCTAGCAGGGCAGACATCGCCAGTCACCAAAAGCATGCAGTCCCTGCTGTATGGCCAATCTGCTTTAGGAGTTTATCTTGTGTACGGGTATGTCTTCTAGTGTCTGAATATTAAGATAATTATTTGTGGCTATGTTGGCGGAATTCCTGAAAGCAAAAGATTCAGGCAGGATTTAAATCCGAAAGAGAATCGGAAGAATTGTTTTTATCATTAAGGCTTTCACAAAGGAGAATTTAAAATGCCCAAAATACTTATATTGGCGAATAATGATTATGGTTTATACAAATTTAGGAAAGAGCTGATTCAAGAGCTTTTGAAAAGTAATGAACTATATATTTCATTGCCAATGGGTGATTCTGTTTCAGAATTGCGTAATTGGGGATGTAAAATCATCGAAACACCTATCGAAAGCAGAGGAACAAATCCATTTAGTGACATAAAAGTGTTAATGGCTTACATGAAAATACTGCAAGAAATCAAACCTGATGTTGTTTTGTCCTACACGATTAAGCCGAATATCTATGGTGGCTTAGCCTGCAAATTTTACAATGTCCCATTTATAGCGAATATTACAGGGCTAGGAACTGCAGTAGAAAACAAAGGCATTTTGCAAAAAATCACTTTAATCTTATATAAAATATCCCTTAAAAAAGCTCGATATGTTTTTTTTCAAAACCAGGAAAACCAGGAATTCTTTGAAACACATAAACTTACTCCTGCAAAAAAAGTTTTGATCCCAGGTTCAGGAGTCAACTTAACCGAGTACTCCATATTGGATTACACAAGTACTGAAAAAACCCATTTTCTGTTTATAGCACGGATTATGAAAGAAAAAGGGATTGATCAATATTTAGAGGCCGCACAGGTTATTCGAAAAAAATATCCACACACAGTATTTCATATTCTTGGCTCTTGTGAAGAAGAAGAATACGAGGATAAACTGATCAAGATGCAAGAAAAAGGGATTATTGAATACCACGGAATGCAAACGAACGTCAGGAAGTTTCTTGAGATGTCCCATTGCACCATACACCCCACTTATTATCCAGAAGGAATGTCGAATGTTTTGCTGGAAAGTGCAGCGAGTGGACGGCCTATCATTGCTACTGATAGAAGCGGATGCAGAGAAATCGTTGATGATGAAGTGAATGGTTATCTTGTCGAAGCGAAAAACAGTGAAGATTTAATAGAGAAAATAGAGAAATTCATAAATCTAAGCGATGAAGCCAAAAAGAACATGGGGATTTCAGGAAGGAAGAAAGTCGAAGCGGAATTCGACAGAAATATTGTAATAGATGCCTACCTCAGCCGGATCAAGTATTGCTACGAAGCAAAGCCGGACTTGAAAGAAGCTTTTATTGAGTAGAAACTAGGCCACGAAGGTAAACTGAGTTCCGCTCAGTGGACCGTTTAATAAAATAGAATGCGATAAGGTGATTCCGATAATGAACTGGAATCATCTTTTTTGTGTCCTAAAGCTGTTTCCGCCTTGAGTTTGTGTTTTGCTTCCGGCAGACCTTAGAAATAGATGGCTTTTTTCGTTTGAAAGCCTGCAAGGACATAAACGATTACAGGCATTAACATGCGCTGCCTTCGCCATCATCTTTAACACGTAGCAATTTTTAGGGGGTATTGTATATGCTTTGATTCTTTAAAATTTTTGAGGATAAATGAAACAAGTTTTAGTCTAAGAAGTATAGCTTCGGGCACGGGGAACTGCCGGCAGAAAGGAATCGAGGTAATCGAAGGTACGGAGAAAAAGGAAAGATAAAAGGGGGAGTTATAGGCTGATCGAGTATCAGGCTTATGCATTTGGCGAATTTAGTCAGCTTGAAGATTCAGTTAAACTGAGCTAAGCAAGAATTCTTGTAAAACGGTTTCTTCCTCGAATACACACCATGAACAAAAGACTTGCTAAATCATTGTACACAATGAGCATTACATTAATTAGTCTGAAAATTTATAATTAATTGATAAGGTGGATTTTGTTCCATGGAAGTTGACCCGATTGGCTCCAAAGTTTTTGATTGATGAATGAACCGAAAAGGGGGAGAAGTTTATGGAAGACGATATTATTCGGAACCGTATGAAGCTTGAAGAACTAGATGGTTTCGAGGAATGGAACGAAACGCTAAATGTATTGACATCCCATGAATCGATTCGAGCCTTCCAATCAAAAAATATTTCTGAAGGAATGCTTGAAGCCATTATAATGGCCGCAAGGAGTGCGCCTACTTCCTCGAATTTACAAGCTTACAGTATTGTTGTGGTGGCAGATGAAAGCAGAAAGGAGAAATTGGCCGGGTTTTCCGGGAATCAGAAATTCATAAAAGAAGCTCCGATTTTTCTCGTTTTTTGTGCGGATGTCTATAGGCTTAAGCATGTGACGAAGAGACAAGGCTATGAATTCAAAGCCGATACATTGGAAATGTTTTTGTTAGCCTCGATGGATGCTGCCCTTACAATGGAAAATGCGCTTATCGCAGCGGAATCACTCGGACTAGGGGCAGTTCCTGTCGGTTCTATCCGGAATGAGCCGTTAAAAGTTGCAGCAGAATTAGCTTTGCCCAAAGGCGTTTTTGCGCTAGTCGGCTTGGCTATTGGATATGAAAAAGAAGGGACACGCAGAGGAGTTAAACCTCGTTTGCCGAAACAAGTGACAGTTCATAAAGAGACCTATTCTACAGAAGGCTTGGAAGACGGATTAAATCAGTATGACCGGCAGCTGATTTTGAGAAAAACCTATGATGGCAGACGCGTTTCGATTGCAGGGGAACCGGAGCGTGAAGGAGTGGATTATGGATGGGCTGAACATACTGCCCGAAGATGTACACGACCTGAAACAATTGCCGCATCGGCCAGCCTGAGAGAGAATTTGAAGGCTGTGTTAGAAGAACAAGGTTTTACATTCAAGTAAGATAAATCGATGGCGCGAAAAGCTGAAAGATAAGAGGGGGAGGAGGCATACCTATGGATACGTTGGAAGCCATGAAGACAAGAAGAAGTTCTCGGTCTTTTGAAGATCGGCCTGTTCCAAAAGAAGTAATAGCGGTAATAGAAGACGCCATTATGCACAGCCCATCGGGAAGCAATGCACAAGAATCCCATTTTGTCATAGTGCAAAATCAAGAACAAATTCGCCGCATCAAACGTTTTGCGCAAGGCGTGTCAGGAAAACCGCCTGTGCTCGTGGTTTTATGTTCAAACAAAAATGAAGCGTTGGTTCGCGGAGGAGTGGATACGTTGGAAGTACTCCGATTCGTTAACCTAGGCATCGTCGCGTCACAGATTCTTCTGGCAGCGCAGTCACAAGGAGTGGGAAGCTGTCCAGCCAGGTCCTTTCACAAAAAATCCATTAAGGAAATTTTAGGATTGCCGGAAGAGATTGAACCGGAATTGCTAATTAGTCTTGGGTATTCAAATGAGAAACCGAGGCAAAAGACGATAAAGTCAGCAAAGGAGGTTATCTCCCATGACAAATACCAAGGATGAAAATCTTGCTAAAGAACATTTATTGGATTTCGTCGGCTATGTGCTAACGAGCACGAGAGGATTGTACAGGGAACCTCAAAGTTATGGGCCAATGAGGATGATTGATACGTTGGAGAAGGCGTTAATGTTGTTAAAAGAACAAGGCTTGGAAGAAGAGTCACTTGACCAGATAATGGGCATCTTGCGTGAAAACAGATGGAAAGTTACAGCTGATCCAGAAGCCTATGCACTAGCCATAGACGAAGCAATCCAGCACCTGGTAACTGTGACATTGCAGGAAAAAGATTAGTGTAGAATAACAGGATGTTGTGAAATTAAAAAAGAATGCGTTCAAGCTGTTTTAATAGCTTGAACGCATTCTTTTTGTTTGCAGATCTATTATATGTATCAGGAACCCCATTGAATCAGCAAAAAGCTGGTTTATTTATTTCTATAATATTTTGAACTGTATGACATTTGAAGTTGGAATGATATTATAATGGAATAGTAGAAAGGAAGCATCTTTTATTTGAATTAAAGTATAAAGAAACCAATCATCTTGATCCAAAATGAATTGTATTAACGAGCTATACTTTTCGAATGAGAGGATTTAGAGGTTAAGAGGGGGATTCTCAATGGAAGTAAAAGATTCGTTAAATATTGGGGAACTTTCAAAAGGGACAGTCGTAGCAGGAGCGGAAGGAATAAACCGAAAGATTTCATCAATTGAAGTCATGGAAGTTCCGGAAGTAATTTCTTGGATATCTGAAGGTATTTTAGTGATGACCGCCTTTTACTCTATCCGGGATGAACCTGAAAAACAAATAGAAGTTGTACAGACATTGATAAACAAAGAGGCTGCAGGGATTGTCGTCAAACTGGGCCGATTCGTCGACGAATTGCCCGAACAGATAATCGAACTTGCGAACCAGCACGCATTTCCTGTCATTGTCATCCCGAAAGACATCTCCTATATTAATGTGTTGACGCCTCTTTATGAGCGGCTCTATGAAGAAAAAAACATGGCAGCCGATCAATTAAAAAATCCATTTAAGGAATTTGAAGCAACCGAATTCACATCTGTTTTAGATGCAATCGATTATCTCTCGGAGCTTGGGAATTCGCCTGTATATATAGAAGATATTGAAGGAAGAATTTTGTATTCGTCCAGCCAATTTCTTGCTGATAAATGGCGAAAATCAAATTTACTCTTTTCACAACCAATCTATCCTTCATATAAACAGAAGCTTGAGGAGTGGGTAGAAGCATTTCAAACAAAAAGCTTCACACGATTAATGATAGAAGGACAAAAAGAGCGGCTCGTTCTCCCGCTTGTTTCAAATAAAAGTGTCTTTGCCGTCGTCCATCTTTTGTACAAGAAGGAAGAATTATTTAATGCAGTTTCCCCGAAATATATAAAAGAACTGGGAAATAAGCTCAGTCAAATGATCTTAAATGAGCAATTACTGCACCAAAGAGAAAGATTGAGGGATCTTGAAGTTCTGGGAAGTTTTAATGACATAAGCGAATTTAACAATCAAGCGATAGTTATGCAATTCAAAAGTGAGGTTACGAATGCGAATATTCATCCGCCTAACTCGTTTTTGGATTACTCTAGTTTTTATCGGAAAAAGTTAGAGAAATTTGCAAGACAGGCAGAAGGTTTTCAGACGGTCATCTTTGAAAAGAAACACATATATTATGCAGTATTTCTAGGTGAGGACGGAAGTTATCAGTCGCTTGTAAGAAAAATGAATGTAGTTATCCATGAATACAATGACAAGTTTCCGGAAGATTCATTTCATATTTCGATTAGCCATCCTTTTGAGGATCTGGATTTGCTTGACGAAAAAATCCGTTCAGTCACAAAAACAATGGATATCGGTTTAAAAATACAACCGGAAGAATTTGTGTATTCCTATGATAAATTAGGCATTTACGAAATTCTGTTCAATTTGACTTCAGATTCCGCTGTATTAAAATATACGAGCGATGTATTAGGAAGTTTATCGGGAACAGATGAAGAACTGTTTAAATCCCTTCAAGTTTATTTGAATGAAAACGGCAATGTTTCACAATCTGCCACTAAGCTATTTATTCATCGAAGAACAATGACCTACCGTCTTCAAAAAATACAAGAATTGCTAACGATGGATTTAGACAATGCAGAGCATCGATTCATCTTGCAATTTTGTATCAAAATTAAAGAATTGAAATGAAAGGCGAAAAATTCGTCTTTTTTTTTTTGAAAAAATGAGCAATCATTCGATGAATTTTTTTCCCGGTTTTTGCATATTAATACCTGTTTTGATTATTTATAATTTTTCGAAAGGGGTGAAAGCAATGTTGGGAATCATTCGAGTACTAACAACAGAAAAACAGGAAGTTTTACAAGAACACGGCAGAAAAATGGAAAACCTTTATAAAGTGAGGTCAGTAACTCACTGCATCCCAGAACAACCAAATGGAATTTATGATGAACAATCCGAAAAAGAAGCAGTACCAAAAATTATTGAACTTGCTCAACAAATGCATGCTCAGTATGATTTGGCCGCCATTACCATTAGCTGCGCGGCGGATCCGGCTCTTGATGAAACAAGGGTGGCTTTGGATATTCCCGTTCTTGGAGCTGGGACAAGCGGAGCTCATGCAGCCGCCATGGTAGGCAGCAAAGTGGGCATCATCGGCATTACAGATGCACCGCCGAGCCGGATGAAAGAAGAATTAGGAAATCGCTTCTTTTCTTATGACTTTTCGCCAAATCTCCGAAAAACGACCGATTTGTTTTCTGATGGGGCAAAAGAAGAATTGCTAAAAGTGGTGAAGGGCACTATTCAATCAGGTGCTGATGTTATCTTGTTTGCTTGCACTGGATTTTCAACAATTCGGCTTAAAGACTATTTAGTTGAACAGGTCAACGTACCAATAGTCGATCTAGTGGAAGCTCAAGCCATTGCCTTCCAACTAATCAAAGGGGGGGTTCGAAATGAATAAAACATTCGATTTTTCATTTATTTTATTTTCCATAATTGTTGCTGTATTCGGTGCCATCATCGGGATGCAACTTATTACATCTTTAGGCATTACACCTAACACGTCAATAATCGGCGCATTGATTGCCATGATGGTTGCCCGTATTCCTATGCAAATGTTTTATAAATATCGGTCGCTGCAAAATCAGAACCTTATTCAAACGACCATTTCAGCTGCTACCTTCGGTGCGGCAAACAGTTTATTGATTCCACTTGGATTGCCTTATGTTCTAGGGATGCCAGAATTAATCATCCCAATGCTCATAGGTGCGGGACTTGCGTTATTCATCGATGTTTTTATTCTTTACAAAGTGTTTGACTCGAAAATATTTGGATCCAATGAAGCATGGCCGCCTGGAATTGCAACTGCTGAAGCGTTGAAAGCTGGCGATGAGGGTGGATCAAAAGCTAAATACTTGGGGCTTGGTATTTTAGGTGGTTTAGTCGGGTCACATTTCGGGATTTCCATGTCCGCTTTTGGTGTAGCTTTTATCGGTAATATTTGGGCACTTACAATGTTCGGTATCGGACTTTTACTAAGAGGCTACTCGGTTCAATTGTTTGGTGTTGACTTGAATGAATTTTATATACCACACGGCATGATGATTGGTGCGGGAATTGTTGCGCTGCTCCAATTTGTTATAACCATTGTGAAATCAAGAAGAGAAAAAGCGAGAAGAGAAAGAGCAAACGAACAGGATCAAGATACTTTTGTGTACACAAGAACTCCAACTGATGTAACAAAAGGATTTGGAATAGGTTTTGCTCTTTATATGGCTGCTGCAATTCTGCTTGCATCCTTAGGAGGAATTATTACCGATATGCCGCTTTGGCAAACAGTTCTTTTTGTTTTATTTGCGGCCTTTGCAGCGCTTGCCAGCGAAATTATTGTTGGAATCGCGGCTATGCACTCGGGGTGGTTCCCGGCGTTTGCTGTTACATTGATTTCTTTGTTGATCGGTATGATGTTAGGTTTCCCGCCCGTTGCTCTGGCATTGTTGACCGGATTTACAGCGGCAACAGGACCTGCTTTTGCCGACTTGGGATACGATTTTAAAACCGGTGTTATTATTCGAAACGGCGCTTCAAGTGCCCAAGAGTTGTTCGGTCGCCGGCAACAATTGAAAAGCTCTTTGATTGGTTTTGGCGTAGCTGTAGTTATGGTATTTCTTTTTGCCGAATCTTTCTTTGCACAGGATTTAGTTCCTCCGGTTGATCTTGTATACGCTACTACTATCGAAGCAGGGCTTACTGGCGACGTTGGAATGATGTTGTTGCTATGGGCAATTCCAGGCGCTCTCATCCAATTAATAGGTGGGCCATCCAGACAAATGGGAATTTTGCTTGCCACTGGATTGTTGATTGTTAACCCGATTGCAGGTTGGGCAGTTATTGCCGGTATTTTAATCCGGATTACCATTTTGAAAGTTAGAGGACCAGAAGCTGAAAATACAATGTATACGACTGCGGCCGGGTTTATTGCCGGTGATGCTATTTATAGCTTCTTCACATCAATTTGGAAAGCAAGGTAAGGAGGAAGAACAATGACCATTAGAGAGCTGACGAAAGAAGACGCGAAACATGCTGTGTATGGAGGGTGTATTTTAGGTGGCGGTGGTGGCGGCTGGATCCATGACGGTCTTGAAAAATCCGAGTTGGTTTTTCAGACCGGAACTCCACAACTGATTTCAGTGGAAGAGATGAATGACCAGGATTATGTGGCGTGTGTTTCGTTAGTAGGCGCTCCTTCTGCCAAAGAACAATATATTGATGCTCAGCAACTTATCGATACTGTACAAAAGATGCAAAATGTATTCGATCAACCTCTGAAAGCCTTGATGACCAATGAAAATGGAGGGGCAACAACAATTAACGGCTGGCTGCAAGCTGCTGCCACCGGTCTTCCTTTCTTGGATGCGCCATGCAACGGCAGAGCTCATCCAACTGGCTCAATGGGATCTTTGAATTTGTCTGAAGTAGAAGACTACACTTCCATTCAAACCTTCTCTGGTGGAAAAGGGGAAAAACGAGTGGAAGGATACGTTGCAGCATCGTTAGATTTAGCCTCAAATACGGTTCGTTCCATATCGGTGCAAGCAGGCGGCATGGTCGGCGTCTGCAGAAATCCAGTCGATATTGGCTATGTGAAAGAAAATGCTGCACTAGGGGGCATTACGCAAGCTATTGAATTAGGAAAGGCATTTCTGGCAGTTCCTGAAGGCCCGGAACGAATTGAAGCAGTTGCTTCCTTTTTGAAAGGACGGATCATTCATTCAGGGAAAGTTAGCCAATTCGAATTGAACGCTACTGGCGGATTCGATGTCGGGATTGTTCAAATCGATGACTTGGAACTTACTTTTTGGAATGAGTATATGACGGCAGAGATGAATGGAGAACGAAAAGGCACATTTCCTGATCTCATTATGACTTTTAACGCCGAAACCGGCCTGCCGGTCGTTAGTGCGGAAATTGAAGAAGGTCTCGACATCGCCGTTATTTCTGTTCCTCAAGAGAATTTGAAACTCAGCTCGACGATGTTTAACAAGAAATTGTTAAAAGCAATCGAACCGATTATCCAGAAAAAAATACTTTAAGGGAGTGGTGCCATTATGTCATTAAAATACACAATGGAAGTATTGGAGCTATTAGATGATGCAAAAGCAAGTGGTGGAGCTGTAACAAATCTTTTTACCGAGTATGAGCATGTTGAAGCGAGTTTTGAAACGGTTACAGGAGAACAAGGATCGACTGATTTCGTAAAGATAGTCATTAAAGGTGAGAATGGAAAGTTGAGCGGGGGAAGTGCACCATCTTTTGGTATTGTGGGAAGATTGGGCGGCTTAGGTGCACGGCCGAATAGAATCGGTTATGTATCCGATGGAGATGGGGCTGTTGCGGCAGTAACAACAGCGTTAAAACTAGCGAATATGTCTATCAAAGGCGACAGGCTTCCTGGAGATGTTTTCATCACCACCCATATCTGCCCGGATGCTCCAACCCAGCCACATGAGCCCGTTGATTTTATGGGATCGCCAGTCGATATCTTGACCATGAATCAGTACGAAGTGCTGCCTGAAATGGAAGCTATTTTGTCAATTGATACAACAAAAGGGAACAAAATTATCAATCACCGGGGAATCGCTCTTTCTCCCACGGTGAAATCGGGCTATATTTTAAAATTCAATAATGATTTGCTGCGAATTATGGAAATGACGACAGGGGATGTGCCAGTGACATTTACTGTGACAACACAAGATATCACTCCTTACGGCAATGGAGTTTTCCATATTAACAGCATTTTGCAGCCAGCTGTTGCAACACAAGCCCCGGTGATTGGACTGGCAATCACTGCAAAATCAGCAGTGCCGGGTTCTGGAACTGGAGCGAGCCATGAAGTGGATATCGCTCAAGCTGTTCGATTCAGCATCGAAGCTGCGAAAGAATTCACACAAGGTCAATTTGACTTTTATGATAAAGAAGAATTTGACCACCTGGAAAAACTGTACGGTTCATTGCAGCATCTCCAAACATTAGGGAATGTCAATTCATGAAACAGAGCACAGTAGGCGTCTTGACCATTGGACAATCGCCGCGTGTTGATGTTACGCCCTCCATTCAACACATATTGGGAGATGGCGTAACAATCATAGAAGCGGGAGGGCTGGACCATGTTGCAATAGAAGAAATGGCATCCATCTCTCCAGATGCTTCTGATATCACTTATATTTCAAGATTAAGAAATGGGTCATCTGTGAAAATCGGCAAGTCGAAACTACTTCCATTATTGCAAAAAGAACTGCAGGAACTGGAAGAAAAAACTTCTGCAGTTATCATGCTTTGCACAGGCGATTTCCCTACTATTCAAAGCCGTAAACCAATCATTTATCCGGATAAGGTATTGAATAGTACAGTAGGCGCTATCATGGAAAAAGGAACTCTAGGTTTAATCATTCCTCTTGAAGAGCAGCGAAATACATTGGTGAAGAAGTGGGCAAATGATAAGCTGGATTTGAAAGTAGAAGTTGCTTCGCCTTATGAAGAAAGCGATGTTTTTGGTGCTGCCCGGCGATTAAGAGCACAGGGAGCTTCGCTGATTGTGATGGATTGCATGGGATACAATGAAGCTCATAAAAAAGATGCGGTTGAAGGAAGCGGTTTGCCCGTCATATTGCCTCGGACTTTGACAGCTAGGATTGTTGCGGAATATATTTCATAAAAGGGTCCAGTATTGGACCCTTTTTAAATAGAGGGTTGCTATATGCCATTATTAGCATTGTTCAGTTTAAGTATATTATGGGGCTCGACCTTCTATTTGACTAAGATGCTGCTGCCGGACTTCCATCCTGTTTCCATTGTCTTTTTTCGTTGTTTGTTTGGAGCTGCCGCTTTGCTGCCTTTTTTTCTTTGGAATAAGAAAAAGAACGATTTTAAAAACCTGCCGGCTTTACTATTGATTACTTTAATGAGCGCCGGAGTTCCTTGGACAATAATGAGTTTGAGTATAAAAAATCTCGATACCACCATCACCTCTGTTTTAAACGCAACAGGCCCTATAATCGGAATGGTGATTAGCAGTTTATTTTTGAAAATAAAAATCCATAAACAAGAAATAATCAGCGTCTTTATTGGTTTTACTGGAATTGTGCTCGCTTTTTTCGCCGGTTCTTCGACGGCTAATGAGTTCAAATTCAGTAGTGCTGCATTGTTCTTGTTTTCTGTAAGCGTCTATTCCTTGTCGGCTGTTTTCGTTGGCAAGTTTTTGAAGGATTGCTCTGTCTATACGCTTTCATTTGTCTCAATGATTGTCGGAAGTGTTTTTTCTGGTTTCTTCATGCTTGGAATTGAACCGATGAGTCATGAAGCGTTGCTTAATGTGAAAAGCTTTATTCTTTTTATTTTATTGGGTATGTTTAATTCAGGATTCGGCAACGTAATCTTCTATTACTTAGTGAAAAGTGGAGGGGCAATCTTTGCTTTGCTGATCATGTATTTAATGCCTTTCACCACGATTCTTTTAGGGGTATTTTTGTTGCAAGAACCGCTGGCACCAGGAACATTGTTGGCGCTATTTTTTGTACTGGCAGGTTTATTTTTATCGCAGAGGAGAAAAATAAAATGAGCAACTTTCAAGAAACTGTATCACGATTGATATCCCAAAATTTTTCGGTGGACAAAATGAGTTCTGTTCTCGTATTAAGTGATAATAGCACCAGGCCTTTAGGAGAAAGGTTTGCAGATGCACTGCAATTAGATGGCTGGAATGTTGAGAGACATGTTATGGAAGACCGGACAAAATCAGGAGAAGAGCCGCCGCAGGAAACTTCAGATTTAATGCTAAATTATGATATTGTTTTTTGCCTGACAAAACATTCTTTAACGCATACAATGGCCCGTAAAAATGCCAATGCCCGTGGCATAAGTGTGATTACGATGCCTGGGATAACAGAGGATATGTTTTTGCACGGCGCTATGAGTGCTGACTATACAATTGTGGAAAAAGAAACAAACGATATGACCCAAAGATTAACAGTTGCAAACAGTGTCGTTATTCGGACAGGTGCCGACCATCAATTAAAAATAACAGTAGCAGGTCGAGACGGGGTTCCTAGTACAGGCGTGTTTAAAAGTAAAGGCGCGTCCGGAAATTTGCCTTCTGGGGAAGCATACATTGCACCTGTCGAAGGTGCTTCAGAAGGCACTATCGAAATTAATGGTTCCATTGCTGGAATAGGCCTCGTAACTGAACCGGTAGTCTTAACAATCCGGCAAGGAAAAGTGACAGATGCAACGGGTGAAGATGGGAAAAGACTGCTTGAGCTTCTCGGGGATGGAGACGGACGCTATCTTTGCGAACTGGGGATAGGGACCAATCACGCTGCACGAGTAATCGGCAATATTTTAGAAGATGAAAAAGCGTATAACACAATCCATATCGCATTCGGATCAAATCATACATTCGGCGGTACAATTAAAACGAATGTACACATTGATTGTGTGACGAAAGATCCGCAGATTGAATGGGAGTAAGCTGTAGAGCAAAATTGCTAGTATGATGGCTTGCGGGATTTTGAGTTGCTTCATTATGTAATTTAGCATATAAGAAGTCGACGCAAAGCCGCTAAGGTTGGATGCTTGGTCTTGCGTTGATTTCTTTTTTTGTGCGGAAACTACAAAAAATTACCCCCAATACCCTTAACTGGTTTAGATGTCGCTAGATGATAATTGCCAATGTGCCTTAGAAAGAATTGTGTTGCATGCGACGAGGATTTTGGAATTTGGAAACAAATTTAAAGTATAGTTTTAGGAAACAGACATCTCTTTTGAGGTGTCTGTTTTTTGTATATTTGTTAGGTTAATAAAAATTAGGTTTAAATGTCTGATTAGTTTGACAACTTAACTGTGCATAAATATACTCTTCAGTAAGTCCATCTTACGAAGTGAAAGGAGGATTTTGATAAAGCTTTCTTTTTGTAATTTTTAAATCTTATTTAAGAACGTCTAGTCTTAGTTGTGGGAAGAAATAGAACAGAAGGAAAGATGGATGGATAACTTGCCGTTTACTCATAAAAGGAATAGGGAGGAAAGAAAATGACGTTTTGGATTACCAGCAGCATTATTTTGTTTTTCATCGTTGTGATTTCTGCCTTTGGCCCGTTGTTCGGGTTGTATGGTGAGATGGTCCATAAAGAAGACGGGGAGGAACGCAAGTGACTATTCCATGGGGCAATATCATTGTCATTTTGATCCTGGGCGTCATTTTCATTGTCTCGAGCTGGTTCATCTCCCGCAAAGTATCGACGGCGGATGAGTATATTTCTGGAAACGGCAAGCTCGGAGTGGCATTCGGGACCACATCCCTTTTGGCATTCTGGATTACCGGAAACACCATCATGGCGGCACCGGAAGCGGCGTACGGTATGGGAGTCATCGGAGCGATTGCCTACTCGTTCCTCGGGGGAGTTGCGGTTGTATCGTTTTCGCCTCTTGGCAAGCGTATCCACGAAATCATTCCAAACGGCAAAACTGTCGGGGATTTCTACAAAAACCGCTTTGACAAAAAGAACTATTTCTTTTTTATGGTCATGCTCTTTATTTATATGTTCGGTTTGTTGATGACGCAAGGAATCGGCGGCGGCTTGCTGCTTGAACAGATTTTTGATGTGCCTTATGCCTTGGCGGTTGTGCTGACGTTTATCATCGTTATCGCTTATGCCACGATGGGCGGTTTTTCTTCCATCACGGGGATTGCGTTTTTCCAGGTCATGCTGATATTTATTGTGGTCATTGTCGTGCCGCCCCTTGTTTACTTTTCGACAGGTATTGCACCCATCTATACGGGAATGGCGCAGTTTGCCCCGGAAAAACTGGACTTGCTGCTGCCGGCCGGTATTCTCTTTATGTTTGCCGGTGCGATGTTCGCCATCGGGGAAGTGTTTATGGACAATACGTTCTGGCAGCGGGCTTATGCGGTCCGCAAAGACAAGCTGATGAGCATCTTCGGCCTCGCTGGCATCGGCTGGTTTTTCGTGCCGCTTGCCACGGCGACTCTCGCTTTTGTCGCAATCGGCACCAATCAGGCACCGGCGGAAGTCAACCAAGTGGCGCCGTTTATTGCCCAGATCTACGGCGGCAATTTTGTCAGCTGGGTGTTTTTGGTCGGCGTCTGGTCCGCGCTTGCTTCCACCATCGCAGCGATTTTGAATGCACTGGTTTCGCTATTGATCCACGATATTTACCAAAGCATCAACCCGCGGGCTGATAATGCAAAGCTGCTCCGTATCAGCAAGATCCTGACGGTAGTAATCGGGATTCTAGCGTTATTGATCTCATTGCCGAAATTCCTGACGATGCTGCAGATGCTGATTTTTCTCGGTGTCATCAACGCGGCGTTTGTCTTCCCGATCATTTACGGCTTGTTCTGGAGAAAACTTGGCGCCACGGTCTCTTTTATCGCTTCAATTCTGGCCATTGCAGTGGGGTATATCGTTTACTTTACGGTTGGTGATCTGCAAGGAGTGGTGGCGAGCGGCTGGGTATCGTTCCTCGTCTGCTTTGCGGGAAGCCTTATAAAGCCGGCAAGTTTCAATTGGAATAAGCTTTACCGGGTCGGCCAAAGCCATGCATCGGAGGTGGAGCGTAAATGACAATTTCACTTGGCGTTTTCACCATATTGATCTGGGTCAGCATTCTCGGTTCGGCGCTTTTGATGCTGACGATTTTCGGGTATTTCATTTACGAATTAAGAAAGAAAAAAATCTGGTGATTCTAGGAGGATGACAATGTTAAAACTCAATACCTTTTCCATCGCTGCACGAGATGAAAAAACTGGCCAGTTTGGCGTGGCTGTATCGACAAAAGTTCCGGCGGTCGGCCTGCTTTGCCCGTTCGTCAAAGCGGGCGTCGGCGCCATCGCCACCCAGTCGTTCGTCAATCCGTATATTGGCATTAACGGCCTGAAATACTTGGAAGAAGGGCTGTCCGTACAGGAAGTGATGGACCGCATCTTGCAGGAAGACGCGGATCCGTCTATCCGCCAATTCAGCATTGTCGATAAGGAAGGAAAAGCCGTAGCTTTTTCAGGAGACAAATGCGACGGCTGGTACGGGCATTTAACGGGTGACAATTACGCCATTGCCGGAAATATGCTGGTCGGCGAAGACACCATCCAGGAAATGAAAAAGTCCTTTGAAGCGACCGGAGATCTGCCGCTTGCTGAACGGCTTCTAAGAGCGATGGAAGCGGGGCAAGCCGCTGGAGGCGACAAGCGGGGGAGACAGTCTGCATCCCTCAAAGTATACTCGACCGAAGAATACCCGCTTGTCGATTTGCGTGTGGACGAGCATCCAGATCCCGTTAAAGAGCTTGCTCGAATTTATGAAGTCGCGAAAAGGGAACTGTTCCCTTTTATGGAGATGCTGCCGACCTTGGAAAACCCGGCCGGCAAGTTCGATTTTGAATCTTCCCGGGAGATGGGGCTGCTGCAGGACAGTGAGTAATCGATTGAAGATGGATAATAGACGTACGATAAATTGAATACACTATGAAACACCTTAAAAGAATTCAGGATTCTTCTAAGGTGTTTTTTATTTGAATAAATATTCTAATAATTTAACCGACTTTTAACCTTTAAGAACTAATATTGCTTTAACGAGGGGACAAACTAAAGTTTTCACGAAAGTGATGCTTTGGAGCAAATCATTATGAAATTGCAGATTGCTAGCTGGATTGATGGAAAGGCTTGTTCTGATTTACTTGCACCAACTGATATGGGGATTTGTCATACCGGCTGTTCATTAAGGATACAAATAGCCAGAAAAATATTAATATATTCCCGTATTTATCTAGCATTTGTCTTATTTAAAAGTGGAATCAGAAAAAAAGTTACCGCACTTTTTTGCTTACTTAAGGGGTTTGGAGTACTTAATCAAAAATTGGGGGAAATAATATGTGCCTTTATGAGAAAATTGTTAACCGTGAAGAAAAAGTATCAATCGTCGGGTTAGGGTATGTTGGTATGCCAATCGCAGTTGCGTTTGCAAAGAAAATAGACGTGATTGGATTTGATGTGAACAAAGAAAAGGTCGGCTTATATAAAAATGGCATTGATCCTACAAAAGAGGTAGGAAATGAAGTGATCAAGAATACAACGATTGAATTTACTTCGGATGAAGCAAGATTAAGGGAAGCGAAATTCCATATCGTTGCAGTGCCCACACCGGTTAAAGGAGATCGTACGCCTAATTTGGCACCGATAGAATCAGCGAGCCGTACGTTGGGCCGGAATTTGACCAAAGGTTCGATTGTCGTTTTTGAATCCACCGTTTATCCGGGTGTCACAGAAGATATTTGTGTGCCTATTTTGGAAAAAGAGTCAGGATTGAAATGTGGCGTGCATTTTAAAGTCGGCTATTCGCCGGAAAGAATCAACCCTGGCGATAAGGTACATAGACTGGAAACCATTATCAAAGTTGTAGCGGGCCAAGATGAAGAAACATTGGACATTGCTGCTAAAGTATACGAATTAGTTGTTGAAGCTGGGGTATATAAAGCGGCGAGCATCAAAGTGGCCGAAGCCGCAAAGGTCATAGAAAATTCACAGCGCGATATCAATATCGCCTTCATGAATGAATTGTCGATCATCTTCAACAAAATGGGGATAGACACGAATGCGGTTCTTGAAACGGCAAAAACCAAATGGAACTTCCTTAATTTTTCTCCCGGTCTGGTCGGCGGGCATTGCATCGGGGTCGATCCATACTACCTGACATACAAGGCAGAGCAGATGGGCTACCATTCCCAAATCATCCTTTCAGGAAGAAAAATTAATGATGATATGGGTAAATACGTAGCGGAAAATACCGTGAAAAATATGATCAAAGTAAACAAGCAAATAAACGGCGCAAAGGTAGCTATCTTCGGTGTGACGTTCAAAGAGAACTGCCCGGACGTCCGAAACACCAAAGTGGTCGATGTGATCAACGAGTTGGAGCAGTATGGGGTTGAAGTCAAGATTGTCGATCCTTCCGCCGACCCGGAAGATCTATGGAATGAGTATAGATTAACCCTGAGCACTCCGGAAGAAATAACTGGCGTTGATGCGGTTATTTTCGCAGTGCCGCATGAAGAGTTCCAATCGATCAAGCTTGAAGATGTGAAAGCTATGTTCAAGCACAAAGAGCTGGTTAATGTAGGAGCTCACAATGAGCCATTTGCAGCTCCGGATTTCAGTGTTGAAGTTGATGAGCAAGATTGCGTTTTGGTGGATATCAAAGGAATGTTCAATAGGGACCAAGCAGAGGATGCGGGCTTTTTGTATTGGAGATTATAAATGTGAGCTAAGAAAGCTTAAGTTTTCTGAAAGAAGCCCGTTCTGAAGTAACTGGCGCAGCGGGTTTTAGTAGTAGGCTGTTCTTTTGTTGACGGTGTTCCGGCAAAAATTTCCCTTGCAAAGCGGACAAAAAATATGAGAAAAAACAGCCCGGCCGTTGTCTACATTACAACGGCCGGGCTGTTTTTATCCAAATGGAGTTCGGATTCGTCTTATGATAAGTTATGCGAGTGCTTCCTTGAAGAGAGCGAATTCGTGAAATAAGCTTGCCGTAGATAAGAAAGCGGGAACCAGATGTTGAAAGCCATAAAATTCATATAAAGAGTTCAAAAAAAGACGTAGAAACAAAATTTATGCGTGAAAGAAAGCGAAAACTTCATGAAGAAAATATTGGAAGTTGCCTTCCTCAGGTTCGAAGGGGTGCAAGAGTTTTTTAGCTGTTCGCGCAAGCGGACAGTGCCATATTGTTCTTGAACTCGAACGGGGCATGAAATATAAAGAGGATTTCTTCTGCAATGTAAAAATGGATGCGTTTAGCCAAAGTGAAATGCGAAAGGGCAGAGATGGCTCATGAGATATAGCGTATACTTGGCATAGTGAAGAAGCGGCTAGTGAAAAGTCGCAACTGGAGGCGCATTTGTTGTAACTCGAATCCTATTAGTTGTAACTCATCGCTGGTTTGTTGCAACTCAAGTGAGGTTTGTTGGAGCTCGCAACCAGCGCAGAATTTCCCGGATTCAATAAAAACGCAAAAAGAAGCTTGCCCAAAAACGTTCATGGGGCAAGCTTCTTTTGCTATTAACGCACGTTCATTTCGTTCGGATGAGAACCTTTGCGGCGGTTTTTGTTTAGGCCAGTAATCTGGTCCATTTCCTCAGCTGTCAATTCGAAACCGAACACGTCGAAGTTTTCTTCAATTCGAGAAGGTGTGACTGATTTTGGGATGACGATTGAGTTGTTTTGCAGGTGCCAGCGCAAGATGACTTGAGCCGTCGTTTTGCCATGGGCTTCTGCAATTTTTTTGATTGTTTCGTCCTGAAGTGCTTCTCCGCCTTGGTCAAGCGGGCTCCATGCTTCAACGAAAATATTGTGCTCAGCGCAGAAAGCTTTCAGTTCAAATTGTGCCAAGTATGGATGGCACTCGACTTGGTTCAAGACTGGAGGCACTTCGCACTCCGCAAGCAAGCGCTCCAAGTGCTCGATTTCGAAGTTGCAGACGCCGATCGCTTTGACGCGGCCGTCTTTGTACAATTTCTCAAGCGCTTTGTATGTATCGATGTACTCGTCAAACTGCGGTGTTGGCCAGTGGATCAAATACAAGTCGACGTAATCAAGACCAAGACGCTCCAAACTTTCATCGAATGCACGAAGTGTATTGTCATAGCCTTGGTCGCTGTTCCACACTTTTGTCGTGATAAACAATTCTTCGCGGGAAATGCCGGATTCCTTGATCGCTTGGCCGACGCCTTTTTCGTTCTTATAGATCATCGCCGTGTCGATTGAGCGGTAGCCAACTTCAAGTGCTTTTGCTACTGCAGCTGTTGCTCCTTCGTCTGGCACTTGCCACACACCGAAACCTAATTGTGGCATTTTCAGCCCGTTGTTCAACGTTACAAATTCCATTTCGCATTGCTCCTTTTCCATTGGATAAATTTACAGATTACTTTTCTAGTTTAAACGATACCATCAAAAAAGTGCATTTAAACGACTTGAAACATATGTGACTGTAACGACGAGTTATCAGTGAAAGCGCAAAATTAAACGTATAAATATTAGTATAAATGAATGCGCTTTCAATAAGAAGGGAAGCAAACGAAGAGGATTATCTAGAAATAAAATCAGAATTTTTAAAAAATATATTTACTTTTGTTATTTATAAGCATAATATAAGAGGTATTAATCTGATGTTAGGAAAACTAACATGATGTTTATTGGAGAATTTAGTTATGGATAAGGAAGGAGTGATGCATAAAATTTGTATATATTAATCGGTTATGCCAATTGAAAGAGAATGAGGAGGAATGAAGATGGAAAATAATCATCAGGATTATGTAGATCAGCCAGTGCCTGCAGGGAGTAGAAGACCTTGGTGGGAAATCACTTTTGTTACATCGGGTTTTTGTTTAGCGGTTTCCGGAATGTTTGCTGGAGCGGCCTTATCATTAGGTATGCCGCTTAGAGATGTCATCATCACTATCTTGATCGGGAATCTTATCTTGACTCTTTATGGGGGATTAATGGGTTCAATTGGTGCTAAAACCGGAGTTTCGACTTCGATGCTTGCTACTAAAACATTCGGGAAATTAGGAGCTACCGTTATCAGTTTAATTTGGGCGATAACATTAATCGGTTGGTTTTCTGTTCAAGCCGGTTTTTTTGGCCAGACTATTGCAGCAATGTTACCAGGAGGAGGGTTTATCACCTCTGCTCCGATAGCGGCTGCTTGGGGTGGTACATTGATGATTTTAACCGCTTTTCTAGGATATAAGGGTATTCGGATGTTGAGCAATGTTGCAATTCCTCTTCTTCTCCTTCTTTCGGTATTTGGTGTTTATCTGGCTGTCGGAGAGTCGGGTGGGTGGAGCAACTTGACAGCCGAGATTACTGAACCTATTTCCATTATTGAAGGAATCGTGATTTTAGTCGGTACGTTTGCTGTAGGGGCAGTCGTCCAGCCGGATATTGCACGGTATGCACGGTCATCCAAAGATTCCTGGCTAGCGATGATCATTGCAATGATGATTGCAAATGGATTTATCGTCTTCGCAGGCGCTGCAACTTCTCTTGCGATGGGCACGGGCGATTTGCCTGCAGCGATGCTACAGCTTGGTTTAGGTGTACCTGGAATATTAATCTTGCTGGCAGCTCAATGGACCAGCAATGACAGCAATCTCTATTCTGCATCTTTGCCGCTAACAAATATTTTTAAAATTAAGCGTTCAACAGTGGTGGTCATTGTCGGGATTGTTGGAACTATTCTTGGGGCAGCAGGAATCGCTAATTATTTTGTAGGGTTTCTAAGTACCTTGGGGGTCTTCATACCGCCAATTGCCGGTGTTATTATTGCTGATTATTTTGTTCTTAATAAGGCAGACTATGATTTCAAAAAACAGTTGGCCGTCCCTGCACTTAAATGGCAGGCAATTGCAGCGTGGGCATTCGGGATTGCAGGAGGCGTGTTTGTGTCCGTCGGGATTCCATCTTTAAATTCTTTGGTGCTGGCGTTCGTTCTCCATTTCGTTTTAACGAAACTGTTCAGCAAATCTCCGATTCCTGTAAACAGTGTCAACATACAAGAGACAAAATAAGAACAAAGGAGTGTTTGGATGGCTCGTTTAATTGGTGTTGAAGATATTGAATACTTGGCAATTGGAGCTGCTGTACTGGGTACGGGAGGTGGAGGGGATCCTCATTTAGGTAAAATTATGGCTCAGCAGGCAATCAAGGAATTTGGGCCCGTCACCTTATTGGAGCCTGATGAAATGCCAGATGACAAAATGGTGGTTCCAGTCGCTATGATGGGAGCACCTACAGTATTTGTGGAGAAAATACCGAACGGAGACGAAGCTTTACATTCTCTTCGCCGCTTGGAAGAATACTTAGGGAAAGAGGCGTATGCAGTAATGCCGATGGAATGTGGCGGATTGAATTCCACCATTCCTTTTGTGGTAGCGGCAAGAGCAGGAATTCCGATAGTAGATGCGGATGGCATGGGCCGGGCGTTTCCTGAATTGCAAATGGAAACCTTCAATATATATGGTGTTTCGGGTACGCCTATGGTCATAACGGACGAACGCGGCGATTGGTCGCTGCTCAATACAGTTGACAACAATATGCTGGAACATATTGCCCGCGGCATCGCTATAAGAATGGGTGGGGTCGGGCATATTGCAGAATATCCCATGACCGGAGTGGAAATGAAGCGGTCATCTATTTTTCATACAGTCACGTTGGCGATTGAACTAGGGAAAGCGATTGTCCATTCGCGGGAAAAACAACTCTCCCCAATGCCGCAAATGGAAGCTGCGCTTATAAAGGCGGGATATGGGAAGCCGTTGATTTTGTTTGAAGCAAAAATTACCGATGTGGACAGGGCTACGACAGATGGATTTGCAAAAGGGACGGTTACATTAGAGGGGATTGGCGAATATAAAGGAGCGACGTACCAAGTTGACTTTCAAAACGAGAACTTGATTGCTTATCAAAATGGAGAAGTTCTTGCCACTGTTCCTGATTTAATAACATTTTTGGATTTAGATACCTTTAAACCACTGACTACGGAAACATTGCGTTACGGCTATCGTATATCCTGCTTGGCGATTCCCACTCCTTCTATTATGCGTTCCGAAGCGGCGCTTAAAGTTTGGGGACCTCAATATTTTGGATACGATTTAGAATTCGTTCCAGTTGAAGAATTGAATGAGGAGGCGAAGATACGTGGCTAAGCTGATTTATAAAATTGGTGTGGATGTTGGGGGAACAAATACGGATGCTGTCGTCTTAGACCATCAAGATCAAGTGGTAGCTGCGGTAAAGTCTTCAACTACAGCTGATGTACAGAGCGGAATATATACCAGTATTGAAAAAGTGTTGAAAGAGTCGGGAATCAACGTCAATCAGATTGCTTATGTGTCCCTTGGAACTACACATGCGACTAATGCCATCATCAGAAGAAAAGGGCTATCGAAAGTAGCGGTTGTACGAATATGCCTGCCGGCCGGTAAAGGCGTCTTGCCATTGGCAGGCTGGGATGAATCACTAATCGCCGCTATGGATGCAACGTCATTTTTAATCCATGGCGGCCATGAATATGATGGGCGTGCGTTAGCTGGTGAAGGGCTGGACCATGATGAAGTCTTCAGGGTTTTAGATACCATCAAAGAGAAAGGCTACGAGTCAATCGCCGTAAGCTGCATCTTTTCCCCTGCCAAAGATCAGCATGAAAAGGAGTTTGCCAAATTGGCGGCAGAGCGTCTCGGAGAAGATTTTCCTGTAACCCTTTCTTCTGAAATTGGAAGCCTCGGTTTGCTAGAACGAGAAAACTCGGCAATTTTGAACGCCAGCGTTGTCGGGGTTGCAAAAAAAGCGGCGTATGGACTGATTGAAGCATTAAAGGATCTCGGTATTTCGAGCAAAGTGTTTTTTGCTCAAAATGACGGGACCCTTATGTCGCTAGAAAGAGCGATCATGTATCCTGTTTTAACCATCGGATCAGGGCCGACAAATAGTACGCGAGGAGCTGCTTATTTGTCGAATCTTGAAAACTGCATCGTCGCCGATATTGGAGGCACTTCAACGGACGTGGGCATTTTAGTCAACGGATTCCCGCGCCAATCAGCGCTTGCAGTTGAAGTGGGCGGAGTCCTGACAAACTTCAGAATGCCTGATTTAATTTCTATTGGTTTAGGTGGGGGCAGCATTGTCCAGTATGATGGAAAAGAAGTGGCGATAGGGCCGGATAGTGTAGGGTATGAGATTAAAGAAAAAGCGATTGCTTTTGGTGGGGACATCCTTACTGCAACAGATATTGCACTGGCAGCAGGAGTGGCTATAATAGATGATCCGGCCTGTGACCTTTCTCGATTATCTTACTTGGATACGGAACTTGTCCAAAAAGGAATAGCTAAAATCCAAGAAATGGTTTTGAATGCGTGTGAAAAAATCAAAACTTCACCTGAGCCATTGCCGATCGTCTTAGTTGGGGGAGGGAGTGTCATCATGCCAGCTCAGCAAGATGATTCGGTTAAACTGATTAAACCGGAAAACTTCGGCTGTGCAAATGCTCTTGGAGCAGCAATTGCAGAAGCAAGCGGAGAAGTCGACGGTTTATGGCCGATGGAAAAACGGACGCGTGATGAAATCATTGAACTGGCGAAAGAACAAGCAATTGCTAAAGCAATTGAAATGGGCGCTGTACTTTCCGGCACCAGCGTTGTCGATTTAGAAGCAGTTCCATTATCTTATCTTCCTGGAAATGTACTCCGTGTTAAGGCGAAAGCTGCAGGGGCATTGCAATTATAATGGTTCTAAATGTATTTTATAAATTATAGTTTTATAAATGATGGACCACTTTGAATCTTTATTTGAAGTGGTTTTTTTATTGAGGAAAACTGTGCTTTGTCTTTAACAACTTGAATTGAAAGAATTTTTGAACTACAATGAGAATGTATCATTTAGGAAACCGAAATATTATTCATACTTATTTATATAAGGGAGAGATCAATCAATGAACCATTACGAGACGACATGGGATCTGGATTCCATTTTCAAAGGCGGCAGCAAATCCGAAGAGTTGAAAACATACATAACCAAGTTTGAAGAGAACATGGACGAATTGGCACAAAGAGTGGAGGACTTCAGCGTTCCGAGTTCAGTGGAGCAGACAGAGGAGCTTGGTTCCGTATTAACTCTATTGGAAACGACAACAAAACAGCTGCGCGAAATTGGTGCGTTTGCAAGCTGTTTGACGGCGCAGGACATGAGCGATAACGAAGCGAAGATTTTAACTGGCAAACGAAGTGAACTCGGGGCGGCGTACGTGTCGATTTTGGCGAAACTGGACCAGAAGTTTTTGCAGACGGATGATGCGGTTTGGGCAGGGCTTTTGGAAAGTCCGAACTTGCAATCGGTTGCGTTTGTACTTGATGAGCGCCGTTCGAATGCGAAAGGAAGACTGCCGCTCGAGCAGGAAATCCTGATCAACGATTTATCGGTCAACGGCTATTCGGCCTGGAACCAGATGTACAGCAGCATTGTCGCGAAGATGAGTATTGAGCACACGGAAAACGGAGAGACAAAGAAATTGTCGATGGGGCAAGCTGCCAATCGTTTGAGCACGCCTGATCGGGACGCCCGCAAAGAAGTGTTCGGCAAAATCAGCCAGGCGTGGGAAGAGGAATCTGAGCTGTTCGGTGAAACCTTGAACAATTTGGCCGGCTTCCGCCTGCAGACGTATAAGCACCGGAAATGGGATAATCCGCTGAAAGAGCCGCTCGAACTTAACCGCATGAGCGAAAAAACCTTGGATGCTATGTGGGGAGCAATTTCAGAAGGGAAAGCGCCGTTCGTTTCATATTTGAAGCGCAAAGCAGAATTGCTTGGGCTCCCAAAACTGGAGTGGCAGGACCTGAACGCACCGATTACCAAGTCGACGCAAAAAGTCAGCTATGACGAAGCTGCAGCGTTCATCTTGGAGCAGTTCGCCAAGTTCAGCCCGCAGATGGCCGAATTCTCGAAAATGGCATTCGAAAAGCGCTGGATTGAAGCGGAAGACCGCGCCGGCAAGCGCCCCGGCGGATTTTGCACAAGCTTTCCGGACAGCGAACAAACCCGCATCTTCATGACGTTTTCGGGTTCAGCGACAAATATCTCAACACTTGCGCATGAACTTGGGCACGCTTACCACCAGCACGTCATGAACAATACAGAGGCGCTAAACCAAAGATACGCCATGAACGTGGCTGAAACCGCTTCGACGTTTGCGGAAATGGTCGTATCCGATGCCGCGGTGAAAAACGCTGGAACAAAAGAAGAAAAAATTGCGTTGTTGGAAGATAAAATCAAGCGGAGCATCGCGTTCTTCATGAATATCCATTCCCGCTTCCTGTTTGAAACACGTTTTTACGAAGAACGTAAAAAAGGCGCGGTTTCTGTGGAGCGCTTGAACGAGCTGGCCGTGGAGGCCCAGCAGGAAGCATACGGCGGTGAACTCGCAAGCTATAACCCGACGTTCTGGGCTTCGACGCTGCATTTCCACATTACGGGCGTGCCGTTCTATAACTTCCCGTATACGTTCGGCTATCTGTTCAGCCAAGGGATCTACGCAAAGGCCCTCGAAACAGAAGGTGGTTTTGAAGAATCGTATAACGCTTTGCTTAGAGATACGGGCCGCATGACGGTGGAGCAATTGGCGCAAAAACATTTGGGCGTCGATCTTGAACAAGCCGGCTTCTGGGAAGAGGCCATCGCACTGTGCGTGAAAGACGTTGAAGAATTTTTGGAATTGACAGAAGTGGCAGTAGGATAAAGCGAGACGCCATCCTTGGAAGCAGCAGATTCCAAGGATGGCGTTTATTTAGTTGGCGGCACGATAAATTGCCTTTATTTTAGGCGGCTGATAGGATAGTATGAATAATTATTAGAATCTTCTGTTTCATGGAGAGGGGGGAGAGAAAACATGAAAGTTCTGGAGCTTGAAAATGTCTCAAGGCGGCGCGGAGATAAAAAGCTATTGAAGAATGTGAGCTGGCAGGTGGAACGGGGAGAGCACTGGGTGCTTTACGGATTAAATGGCGCCGGAAAAACATCGCTTCTCGATTTGATCAATGCCTATTTTTTCCCGACTGAAGGAAAGGTGAGTGTCCTCGGAATGGAGTTCGGCAAAACGTACTTGGCTGAAAAACTCCGGAAGCAAATCGGCTTTGTCTCTTCGTCGCTCCAACAAAAAATACTCTCGTCCGATAATGCGTACGAAGTGGTCTTAAGCGGTGCGTTTGCGTCACTCGGTTTGTATGAGGAAACAACAGCTGAGATGGATAAACGAGGCGTCGAAATTCTGAAGGAATTGGGTTGCCTGGAATATGCGAACCGTCCTTACGCAACATTGTCACAAGGAGAAAAACAGCGGGTGTTGATCGGGCGGGCATTGATGGCGGAGCCTTCGCTATTGGTCCTTGATGAACCGACAAATGGACTGGATTTTATCGCGCGGGAGGAACTGCTCGAGACAATCGAGAATATCGCGAAAAAGCCGGAAGGGCCGACAATTATTTATGTGACGCATCATATAGAAGAAATTCTGCCGGTTTTCGACAAGACGCTTTTGCTGAAAGACGGGGAAGTGTTTGATTCAGGCAATACGGCAGAATTGATCACAAGTGAAGGGCTGTCGGCATTTTTCGGGATTCCTGTGAACGTCATGTGGCACAACAGCCGTCCGCTGCTTTCGAAAGCAGTGAAAAGAGGGAACTGATTTGCTTTTTTTAGAGCTTGTGTACCGTGTGAAATGGGGATATAGATCAATGGCAACTAAAAACAAGGCTGCGAAGCTTGATTTCGCTGCCTTGCGTTTTTTTAATCCCTTCACTTACATCTCACGGACAATCGCCACTTCCGCTAGTTTAACTCCGTTTGCGAGGAACAATTCCGAGATGGAGTGGCGGATCCGGCTTTCCAATCGTTCTTTCATTTCGACATCGCTAACATTCACTTCGACTTGAAAATCAAGCGCCGAATTCCGGAAATCGATAAACCGAACTTCCGGTGAGTCATCTGGAACACCGGCCATTTTTTGTTTTTCATTTTCTGCTGCTTGCAAGAGGAGTTGTTCCACCTGTTCAGTGTCACTGCCGTACGCAACACTCACCACAACGCGTGCGAAGAGTTTCGCGCTGGAGCGGTTTTTGACGATTTGTTCGATAAAGTATTTGTTCGGCACGATAAGCGTTCCGCTCTTCAGAGTCTCAACGACGGTCGAGCGAAGTGTAATCTTGGAGATGCGGCCGATTTTCTTGTCGATTTCCACCATTTCTCCGACTTCCATCGGCCGTTCAAATAAGATGATAATGCCCGACACGAAGTTAGCTGCAATATTCCGGACGCCAAAACCGATGCCGATGCCGAGTACGCTAAAAACGACGCCAAGTGCGGTCAAGTCCAGGCCGACGGTCGTAAAACTCAGTGCCAAAGCGATAAACATGACGATATAGTAGATAATCCGGTTGAATGTATAGCTCATGCCAACATCAACGTCGAATTGATCATAGATAAACGGCATAACGAAGCGGTTGAACGCCTTCACCAGCCGGCTAGCGAAGTTGACGATGATGGCCACGAAGACAATCAGGAACACGGATACCTCGACGCCTTCTGTTTCATAGAACGGATAAAACAGCCAGCTCTCTTTTGAAAAGTAGAGCAGGAAAAAGAGGATCGCCCCGTAGAAAGCGAGCCAATTCAATACTTCAGATAAAACAGGGAAGATGCGTTCTTTAAACCGTTTAGACGGAACCAGTTTTCTCAAAAGGAAAATAATAATCGACTTTGCTGCAAAAATTAGGGCAACGTAGACGAAAAACATGAAAAATTCCACCAAGGAAAGGTTCTTTAAAAATTCTATACCTTGAAACAATTGGTTATTCATCGGCCCTCTCCTTTTCATTCTGGAATGGTAGTGTAATTTTTCCCTTTACAGGCCTTTTCAAACAAGCAAGAAGAGTTTCTTAAAAGGGATTTCTGTTAGAATGTTCTTATTATTTTATCAACTTGCTTATATAATAGAAGAAGAGTGCATTTGTTCACTTTAAAAACTACATATTGACTGTGCAATCAGCCAAAAAGGAGCAAAGGAAATGGAAAAAACAGCATTTGAAATAGAAGAGGCAACAATCAGTGATATTCAGGAAGCTTTCAAAAACAAACAGTTGACGTCGGTTGAACTGGTTCAGGCTTATTTGGACCGGATCGAAAATTATGATAAGAATGGCCCGAAAATCAATTCAGTCCTTAGCATTAATCCCGATGTGCTGGAAATTGCAACAGTGCTCGATGAAAAGCGCGGGCAAAAGGGACAAGGCCCGTTATATGGAATACCTGTCTTGTTAAAAGACAATATCGATACGGTGGACAATATGCCGACTACTGCGGGAACCATCGCGCTGAAAGACAATTTTGCGGAAGAAGATGCGTTTGTCGCGGAGCAGCTGCGGCAAGCGGGTGCCATCATTCTTGGCAAAGTCAATATGAGTGAATGGGCTTATTTCATGACGCAAAATGTGCCGAGCGGCTACAGCGGGCTTGGCGGACAGGTGCTGAATCCTTACGGAGTTGGTGCGTTTGAGGCAGGGAGCGTCGGCGGATCAAGTTCAGGTACAGGCGCAAGTATCGCGTCGAATTTTGCAGTTGTCGGCATCGGTACGGAAACATCAGGATCGATCTTGAGCCCCTCAAGCGCCAATTCGATTGTTGGGATCAAGCCCACAGTAGGGTTGATCAGCCGTACGGGCATCATCCCGATTGCCGAAAGCCAGGACACAGCAGGACCGATGGCGCGGACCGTGGCGGACGCGGCAATTACACTTGGCGCTTTGACAGGAGTCGACGAGCGGGACCCGGCCACTCGTTTGAATGCCGACAAGGCACTATCCGATTATACGCCCCATTTGAAAGCGGATGGGCTAAAAGGAGCGCGGATCGGTGTCGACCGTTCTTTCTTGAGTGAAGCGGACAAAGAAGAACGCGCCGTCATGGAAGAGGCAATTGAAGAGTTGAAATCGTTTGGGGCGATTGTCGAGGAAGTGATCATCCCAAGGCAGGAGTTCGACTCGGAAGTCTTATGGTATGAATTCAAGCGGGGGGTCAACGACTATTTGCGCAAAGTGTCGGATGAAGTGCCGGTGAAATCGCTGGCGGATGTTATCGAGTTCAACAAAATGGATCCTGCCATCCGCATGAAATTCGGCCAAAGCGAACTTGAAAAAGCATTGAGTTTGAGCGACGACCCGCAAGACCCGACGTATTTGGAACACCGCGAAACCGACCTCCGGATCTCAGCGGCCGAAGGGATTGATATGGTTATGGCAAGATACAATTTGGACGCTTTGTTGTTTGAAAACAACCGCGGCGCCGCCATGCCGGCGAAAGCCGGCTATCCATCAATTACCGTGCCAGCGGGCTACACGGGCAAAGGTGAGCCGGTAGGCGTTACGTTCAGCGCACTTGCTTACAGCGAACCGAAACTCATCGAACTTGCCTATTCTTACGAACAAGCAACAAAAAAACGCGCAGCACCGAAATTTGAATAACTGAATGGCAACCGTCCTCGCCGTAAAGTGAGGGCGGTTTTTTATTGGAAAGACGGGCAGTTTTAGATGAGCGTGCAGAAGAATTCCGGAGAACCGGTTTTTCGCTTTTGGCCTTGAACTGTAATCGGAAAAATCGTTTAGCCCGAATAGAAAAGGGAACACTATAGGTGTAAATCAGGAAAACAGGGAGGGGATATTGGATGAAACAAAACATTGGAACAATCGATTCGATGGTCCGAATTTCGTGCGGTTTGACGCTGCTTGCATGGTCGATTGCTAAAATGGCGCGAGACAAACCTTCTGGAGGACAGCTTTTCGTGTCGCTGATGGGCGCACAGAAAGTGGCGGAAGGGATTACCCGTTATTGCCCGTTGACGGATGCACTCGGCATGGACCAAAAGAAAACACAAATCACTGCGTAAAGATTATTCTTTCATTTAAAGTTGATTTCATGAAACGCACTACGCTTAGTTACCCAAACTAAAAGGAGGCACCAATCATGAAAGTGACAGAAATAATGACAAAAGATGTTGAAACTTGCACGACAGACACGCCGATTCAGGCAGTGGCGATTCAAATGCTGAATTTGGATGTCGGATCGATTCCGGTGGTGGATAATAATGACGGCAAGCTGGTCGGAATCATCACGGACCGTGACATCGTTACACGCGGCATCGCTGCCCAATTCGCGCTGGACACGCCAGTCGGCCAAATCATTTCTTCCGACCTTGTAACCGGAACGCCCGATATGGATGTGGAAGATGCCGCAACTTTAATGTCGGAACACCAAATCCGCCGCCTGCCAATTTGCGAGGATGAGAAATTGGTCGGCATAGTAGCGCTCGGAGACGTTGCTGTAAAAGATCAGTCGGACGAACATGCCGGCGAAGCGATCGAAGATATTTCAAAGCCGGCTGAGCCGAATGAATAAATAATTAAACAGCCTTGCTTGAAACGACTCTGTTTCAAGCAAGGCTGTTTTCTTTACCCCAAAAAATACAAACCCACAATCGCTGCATAGCACATCACCCACAACAGGCCTGCAAAACCGGCATTGTACTTTATACTTACCTTAAAAGGGCTTTGTCGGCTGATGGCCGCAAGGAGCAAGTTGACTCCTGAAAACGGGGAAACAAGGATTGCGGCCATCCAGCTGGAGAGAAGGCCAAGACTCAAATAGAGATGGTCTTCCATGAAAAGCGGAGAGCCGCTCAACGTGATTGCCAAAATTGTCGCGGTGATGACCGGATGAAGGCCGACGATGGCCGGTATGACCATAAGCAGCGCAATCACCGGGATCAATAGCAGCACGTTTGTAATGTTCAAGCTATCGAGCAACGCCAAAATCCACTCATCGGCTCCGTTGTCCAGTAGCGCTGTACCGAAGGCACCCGCGATGATGAATAGCGACAGTTCGTTCCCCATGCCTGGAATTCGTGCGTCGAAAAACGATCGGTAATTACGGGCAAGATCTTGTTTGGTGCTAAAAAATAGCGACCAGACAAAAGACATCAACGCAGCAACAATTGGAATGACCGTAAGTACCGACAGGCCAGTCAGGCTTTCTGTAATCATGATAATCGCTGTGATCAACGCGACGATTAACGCCAATTCCACAACTTTGCGCTTTGCCTTTTTTAATTCTGTTTGGTTTGGCAAAGGTGTTTCTACTGGAATCTCTTCGCAGTTTCTTCCTTCTAAGAAGAATCCCATCAGCATGAGGAGCAGCGCCAAGGAAATGCCGGGCACAAAGAGCTGAAGCCACGTGATGTCGAAATAAGCGAGGACGAGCCCCACGGAAATGAAATAAGGAGACCATAGGAAAGCCAGCACAAATCCCCGGCTCATTGACTTGAGCCGCAGCGCTGTATACGGCTGGAACGACTTCGTGTCTGTCAATTGGTACAGAATGGGCAAGGAGCCGACGTTCATGACAGCGCCGATGCTTGCGGCGGTGATGGTTGAGAACAAATATAACTGCTGTGTTTTTTGGATATAGGACGAGAAAATGACTTCGACGTACGTTAAATAGTTTCCTTGCTTGATCGGGATGGCAAGTAGCGGGACAAAGATGAAAATGGCCAAGACGTTTGCGTTCGTCTGGAGCCCGATGAAGAAATGGTGAAGCCCCTCACGGCTCAATTCCATGCTGAGCGCCCCGATGGTCAGCACCAAGATCAAGATTTTTGGAACCCGGTTCAAATAAGGAAAAAACGACAGCAGCGCTATCAAAGCAAACAGGCTGACCAGTGCGGAAGCGAAAGGGAACGGATAAAAGATTGACAGCAAGTAAGTTCCGCCCATGAGCAAAGTGCTGAGCGGCCTGATGATCGGTTTCATGCCAAAACTCCTTCGGTTTTCTAATAATCTCTAGTTTGCCAGATAAGCGGGCAATAGTCTCTAAATATGCAGTTAATTTTGACCAAGTACTGTTAGCGGTATTGAAGAAGCCCGTCTTAGGGCTATGTAAATTTTTAGTTTCAGATTTTCATATTGCGGATAATGAGTGGAATGTAGGCGCTCACTATGATAATGTTTATGATATATACATGAATTGCATCAAATTTTGCATATACATATTTAAAATTTATATAATAAACACTATGAGATGAAAAGCAAGGTTTTGTATTTCATTTAAAGACGGAGGAAAAATATGGTAAAAGTAAGTGTTATTGTTCCGACATTCAACAATACGAAAGAAAATTTAGAGCGTATTATAGAATCATTTGATAATCAAACGATGGATAAAAAAGATTTTGAAGTTATTTTTGTTGATGATGGTTCTAGTGAGTTCCAGTCGTTCAAACGCTTAAAGAAAATGGCGGACGAACGGCCAAATTATACAGTGAAAAGCATTAAAGCGTCCGGCTGGGGAAGCAAACCAAGGAATATGGGAACCAAGATTGCTCGTGGAGAATACGTTTTCTATAGCGATGATGATGACTCGATTTTCCCTCAGGCATTGGAGAAAATGTATGATTTCGCAAAAAAGCATGACTTTGATGTGGTCAATCCTAAAGTGATCAGAACAAAGGGCTGGTCTTGGGGCTGGGATGAGTACCAAGAAAATATTATTGGTGCAGAAAAAAATGGCGTGCAATCTATGGGACCGATGACAGTTCCAAAACTGTACAAAAAATCATTCCTTGAAAAGAATGGCTTAACCTTTTCTGAAGGTGAAAAAGTATGGTGGGAAGACGTTATGTTCTCTTGCTTAGTATTTAGCAAGAATCCTCATATTGGCGTGTTGGCTGAATATCCGATCTACCATTGGAGAGAACAGAATAGATCCGCTTCATTTGGAAAAGATTTAGATTATAAATGGTCGCAGTTAACAAACCTTGCGATTTTCTTTGGAGAAAATCTTAGCCAGGAAGATAGAGATATTATGGTAGGGCATTGGTACAAATCACGTGTGTTAGGCGCTATCAGTAAAGATTTCCATAAGAAAAAAGAAGAAATCCAGAAAATCGAGTTTGCAAAAGCGGAAGAATGGCGAGAAAAGTATGTGAACGATAACGTTGTTTCCAAGTTGGATTCGAACGGGAAAGTATTGGACCAAATCCTGGAAATGGGAAGACGCGACTTGGCCTATTCTCTCTCTGAAAGCCGGACAGGCATTACGGCGAGAAGCTACCTCAAGAATGCCTCTTTTGTAGACGATAAGATTTTAATTTCTTGTTCTGCTGATTTGACTATAGATGAAGAAGAAGCGGTTAAAATAAAAGGCAGAAACAGAAAGATAAAAATCAAATTGCCGAAAGACGTGGCAAAAGAAATACCAAAACAATTGCAGTATTTTGATGAAAAAGAGATTGATGAATCGATTTACTTACCCGCGATAAAAGGAAGGCATTCCCGTGCGACTTGGGATGTGAAAACAGTTAAACGTTCGGAATTTGTGTACGGAAAAGGGTTGACAGGTTTCACGGTAACAGGTGAACTGGAGTTTACCATTAACATGAAGGATTATGCGTTGGATAAGGCCGACTATTTCCAACCATGGGATATAGCGACACGTTTTTCTTATTTGGATAATTTTTCTCAACGTGCCTTAGCCTGCAAGGATGACTTTAAAAAAGCGGCAATCATCAACAACAATACGTATGTAATCTATAAGAATAATTCAGAGTTATTCTCTATCGATATGAATTCGACTGTTTTGAATTTCCTGGGAGTAGCTAAAGCGGATGTAGACAATGCTTATGTGGAAAATGGCAAAGATATTATAGTCCCGATTGTCAATACATATGTATATGGCGACACAAACCTCGAATTTATCGCGGCTGTAATTCATGAAGAATCTACTGGGTTTGTTGATACCACAGCTAATATTTTCACAAAGAATGGTTCAGCTTACATAAGAGTAATTACCGATGGAGTAAACAAAGGCAAGAACACCATTAAAATCGTTTTGAACAACAAAGCCCATGAATTTGCTGTACACCTTGATTAATTCAGCAATAAGAGATTGGAGCAGGCACAACTTGTGCCTGCTTTTTTATTATATACATTATCATTTTTTAAAAAAGGATATAGGTAAAAATAACCTGCATATTAAAGTTTTCCAGTGAAAATAGTATGATATACTTTTAAAAGTTGCATTTGCGCTTTGGAGGAGAAAAATGAAAAGTTCCACAAGTCTACGGACACGTTTGTCTATGATATTTGCAGTACTGTTACTTGCCTTAATACTTGTATTGGGCAGCATCATTGGTTACCGTTCTGTCAAACAAGCCCAACTTCAAATTGGAAGTTCACTTGCGGAACGCGCTTATTTAATGGGGAACACACTGGACCAGTATATGTGGTCGCGGTATGGCGAAATCGAAATCTTGAGCACGTTAAAAGAATTAAGGCAGCCTGACGATATCGTTCAAGTCCAGAATCTGCTCGATCAGTCAAAAACGATATTTCCGTCTTTCTCTTGGATTGGCTATACCAATGCTGAAGGGACAGTCACTGCCGCAACGGACGGGATTTTAGAAGGTGTGGATATTTCGGAAAGGCCCGTATATCAAGGGGCATTAACCGACAAATTTATCGGCGATGTTCATGAGGCGGTCCTATTGGCTGATCTTTTGCCCAATCCGACTGGCGAGAAAATGAAGTTTGTTGATATCAGTCTGCCGGTACATGATTATGAGAACAATTTTATCGGAGTATTGGCTACTCATTTAAGCTGGGAATGGATGGTAGAAATTGAAGCATCCATGAAGAAAACGGTAAGTGATCAAGAATCAATAGAGTTTTTCATTGTCAGTAAAGAAAATAATGATGTGCTGCTGGGGCCGGAAGAAATGGTGGGCCTTCCTTTGAATACCAGCAGTATCGAACAGGCTAAAATCAATAAAAACGGCTGGACTCTTGAAAAGTGGGACGATGGCAAACAATACTTGACCGGCTATTTGGTGGAAGAGGGCTATAAGGATTATCCAGGCCTCGGCTGGACTGTTTTGGTCAGGCAGCCACTGGATGTAGCGTACGCACCAATTAAAGAATTGCTGGCGTTCATCCTTGTTTCCGGGGTTCTATTGGTCCTCGTTTTTGCAGGCCTCGGCTGGATAGTTGCTGGATATGTGGCGCGGCCTTTAAAACAAATTACAGGGGTGGCGGACCGGTTAAGGGAAGGCGAGCCAGTTGAAATTCCTTCCTACAAAGGGATTTTAGAAATAGAAGTTCTTTCGGAGTCATTAAGAAAACTGGTTTCCAATCTAACGCAGACAGAGACAGCTTTAGAACGAATGGAAGATGTGGCGTATCATGACGCTTTGACCGGCTTGCCGAACCGGAATGCACTCGATCAATTTTTAGATGGAGCAACTGAAAAGTACAATAAACTGGTTGTATTATACATAGATTTGGATGGGTACAAAGCGATCAATGACACCTATGGACACCATGCCGGAGACGAACTTTTAAAACAAGTTGCAGCAAGACTAAAGCGAAATGTAGGGAATGAGGAATTGGTTTCAAGGGTGGGGGGAGACGAATTTGTGGTCGTCCTTACTTCCGCAAATGCAACCCTGGAGAATGGAAGAGCGGTTGGCGAACGGATTGTTGCAATGCTCAATAAGCCTTATATCATTGAAGGCGAAATCTTATCAATCGGCTGCAGTATTGGCGGTGCTGTTTGGGATGCTGGCCAGGAAAGCATAAGTGATGTGATCAGGCAGGCCGATGAAGCGTTGTATAGTGTAAAACGGACCGGCAAGAACCGGGTCGATTTTAATGAAGCAATAATTGGTGCGTAGCCGTATATCAAAAAGCGGAAAATCGATAGGAATCGATTTTCCGCTTTTTTGTGATCTCTGGAACCAAAAGATAAAGAAGTGTTATTCCCTTGCTTTCTTTTCAAGGTTCATTCTCCGATCGGATATTTATAGTTGCCACGAAGAAACTTGGCTTCAAAGTCTTCCGCTTTCAATGGTTTATCGAAGAGGTAGCCTTGGAAAATGGTGCATCCGTTATTTTTTAAAAAACGGACTTCCTCTTGGCGTTCCACGCCTTCAGCCAAGAGCTCACAGCCGATGCTTTTCACCAAATGGATCAGCGATTGCAAGAGGGCTTCCGACTTCTGATCTTCTCCTATTTTTTGGATGAAACATTTGTCGATTTTTATTTTATTCACTGGAAATTGAGTCAGATAAGAAATCATGGAAAAGCCGGTGCCAAAGTCATCGATGGCGATGGAAATGCCGTATTCTTTGCAGCGCATTAAATTTGCAAGAGTCTTATCGGAATAGGTGATTTCCGCCTGTTCTGTAATTTCGATTTCAATCCATTCAGGCTGGATGCCGTATTGCTCCATTAACTGGATGAACGTGTCGACAAAAACCGAACAGCAAAGAAGAGAAGGCGTCATATTGATGGCAGTTTTAATAGATCGGCCATAACGCGACTCCCATTCTTTCATCTTCGTAAATACTTCCGTCAGCAAGTGTTGTGTCAAAGCGATGATTGTTCCAGACTGTTCCGCCACTTCAATAAACTCCAACGGGGAAAGTTCTCCTAATGTGGGATGGTTCCATCGTGACAGTACTTCTGCCCCTGTGAGTTCCCCGGTCATTCCATCAATTTGAGGCTGCAGCGTAAAGTAGAAGCCCGAATCGCTTAACTTTTTTGTGAGCCCTTCTTCGATTACCAGTTTCCGGTTGCGTCGATTGTTCATTTCCGCGTTGAACACTGCATAAGAAGAACCTTTCACTTTTTTGGCTTCGAACATGGCTGTTTCCGCATTTGCTACTAAGATTTCAAGAGTTTCAGCGTCTTCGGGGAAATGGGCGATTCCGACGCTTGCCGACACTTTAATGGATTTGAAGTTGTCCAAGTCAAATGGCCGGTCGAAGAGCGCCAATATTTTCTCCGCAAACTGGGAGGGAGTAGATTTGTCTGCAAAGCATCTGATGAAGACGAAATTATCGCCATCGCGGCGCCCCACTTTGTGTTGAGCTCCTGCTAGCTCCCGCAGCTTGTCTGCCGCCATCTTTAAAATCTGGTTCCCGGTACTGTAATCATGCAAGGTGTTGATCAGTTTGAGATTATCCAGGTTGATGAAGTACAACGAGAAGAATTTGTCTTGCCCTTTTAAGGAAGCACCTTCTTTTATCAGGCTTCTTCTGTTTGGCAGTCCGGTTAAATCGTCGAAATAGGCATATTGGGTCAAGGTGATTTCCGCTTTTTTTCGTTCGCCGACATCTTGGATATAGATTGCCAACCCGTTGTTTGCGAGTGGATAGGCTTTTAATCTGAACCAAGAAGCAAGCGGTTCGTAAAACGTTTCAATTTCCGCTTCAACTTTCTCAATCGCAGCGCGTTCATATGCTTCATATAACGGCTTGATGGTTTTGGCATCGGGAAAAGAGTCCCATACATTTCTCCCAATCACTTCTGCTCTTTTGCAGCAAAGCATCCGTTCTGCTACATCATTCAGGTAGATCAGATTGAATTGATCGTCCGTTAAAAAAAATCCTTCGGTCATGCTTTCTAAAACGCTTTCCGCCGTAATGGCTTCTATTGAATGGACAGGGATCGGTTGATGGGAAAGCAGCGCATAGTTCGCGACGCTTGACTCCGAATTCAAAGGAATCACATTGACTGAAAAAGGAACAAGTTCTCCGTTTGTCGAGGGAAGGGTTTGCTTTTTTTCATATGTAAGTATTTCTTTGTTGATCACATTCAATATGGCTTGTATTTCGCGTTGGCCTCCGGTCTGGCGGATGAGCTTGAAATAATCGGCTCCTATGCTGCACCAATCTTTTACCAAATCATATTCAGCGCAAAGATCTGTCCAAGCTTGGTTCACTTCAACGATTTTCCCTTTGTTATCAATAATTATGAGCGGATCTTTTGCTACGTTAAACCATTCTGTTGATATATTGATTTGTTGTTTCACTTTTTCCACTCCTGGTTGGCGTTTAGGTTTTGATAGGCATAAGAAGAACAGGCAGAACAATTGCAAGATGAATGCAGCTCTTGGTTAGAAAGCAAGGATAGAGTTCCCAGCTTAACAATTCATCAAAATTTTACCTGCATAAACTGGAATAAATAAAAAGCAATCAAGTATATTACTAAATTTGTAAAAAAATAATGTATTTATTCCTTTTAATTTTATGATATCATGTGGGAGTAAAGTTTGGGAGAAGATTTTAAAAACAGCGGTATTAACTTTCTGTAAATATCGCCATATGAATAAGGAGTTTATGGATGAAAAAGACATTAGCCGCACTTTCGGTTTTGACGATATTTTTACATTCGGATTTGCCCGCATCCGCAGAAAACTACCAGGCGGAAACTGATCAAGTGATTGTAACCATGGAAGAAGATGCTGTTCGTCCTGTGGAGGACGGGGAAGTCATCCCGGTTGAAGGGCAGGAGAACCAATTGGTCGCTGTCGAAGTCCCGGACGGAGAAACGGTAGATGGCTTTATAGAAGAACTGGAAAAAAGAAGCGATGTTGAGCGTGTCGAGCCGGATCATTTGGTTAAACTTGCCTATACCGCAAACGATCCATACATAAGCTCAAAGCAGTATCATCACCAGAAAATAGGAACCATACGTGCATGGGATAAAACATTCGGCTCCCCGGAAGTGGTGGTCGCTGTTATTGATGACGGTGTTGACATGCTTCATCCGGAATTAACGGGGAAATTTGTTTCTCCGTATGACACTGTAAAAGATAGTGCAACGGCCATTCCAGCGGGAATCCACGGCACGCATATCGCCGGGATCATTAGCAGCTCAATTGACAATCAAGAGATGGGGGCAGGGATTGCCCCGAATACAAGCATCATGCCGATCAATGTTTTCAGCGGGGAATATGCTTATACTTCCGACATTATTGAAGCTATCAATTATGCGGTGGAAAACGGGGCAGATATCATTAATATGAGCCTTGGAAGCGAAAAAACAAGTGCGTCTCTTGAAAGCGCCATACAAAGAGCACACGCGAAAGGCGTGGTTCTTGTTGCAGCAGCTGGAAACGATGGTGTAAGCACGCCAAATTATCCTGCTGCATATCCAGACGTCATATCAGTCGGGTCTACAACGGCGACGGATACTTTGTCGGATTTCTCGAATTATGGTCCAACTATAGACATTACCGCTCCTGGCAGTTCGATCCAATCGACATGGCCTGATAATTCTTTTGGAGGCATGAGTGGAACGTCAATGGCAACGCCTGTAGTGGCTGGGGTCGCGGCACTGGTAATGGCTGATGATCCCGAATTAACAAATGAAGCTATTGAAAAGCGGCTTTATGAAACGGCGAAAGATCTGGGGGTTCCTGGAAAAGACGACCTTTTCGGTTTTGGCCGGGTGAGTGCTAAAGATGCTTTACTACTTCCACCTGAAAAACCGGAAGTAGGCAAAGTGACCGACCAGTCAACCTCCGTCAACGGAAAAGCGGAAGCTGGCACGACAATTGCCGTCAAAAAGGGAGGGGCCGTTGTAGCAACCGGGACGGCAACGGAAAAAGAGACATTTGCCGTCACCATCCCGAAACAACAAGCGGGGACAAAGCTAACAGTAATTGCAGAAAATCGGTTTAAAAAAGTAAGCGAAGCACAAGAAATTACGGTCGTTGATGCAACTCCACCAATGCTGCCAGTTGTCATTTCGCTATACAACACTGCAACAGCAATCAAGGGTACAGCTGAAACGGGTTCTACAGTTTATGCTTATGTGGGAACCGGAGAAATCGGAAAAGCCACAAGTGCCAGCGGCAGTTTCTCAATGGAAATCGCCAAGCAGCCCGCTGGCACAATCATTAACCTAGTTGCAGCAGATGCAGCCGGAAACAAAAGCCCGGCTGCCAAGATCATTGTGGCAAGTGCATCCATAAAAGTTGCGGCAGCAACATACGATAAGCTGAAAGTGAGTTGGGCACAAGTTTCAGGAGCCCATGGATACGAAGTTTACCGCAGTACCTCGAAATCAGGAACTTACAGCAAAGTCAGCACTATTACCAGTGGCAACACATTAAGCTTTACAAACAGCAGTCTGACAACGGGCAAGACTTACTATTACAAAGTCCGGGCTTACCGGACAATCAGCGGCAAAAAAGTCTATGGCTCCTATACAAGCATTGCAAGCGGAAAGACGGCTGTATCTGCCGTTGCTATAAAAGCAACATCTGCCGGTTACGATAAAAATAAAATCAGCTGGGCTAAAGTCAATGGGGCAAGCGGCTACGCCATATATCAATCGACCTCGAAGAACGGAACATACAGCAATATCAAAACGATCGGAAACGGCAACATACTGAGTTACACGAAAACGCGGTTAACAACCGGCAAAAAATACTATTACAAAGTTAGAGCTTTTCGTTTGGTCAACGGAAAGCGATATTACGGCCCATATTCGATCATTGCCAGTGCAAAACCGACCGTTTCACTGGCTTCTGTGAAAGCAGAAACAGCCGGTTACAACACGAACAAAATCAACTGGTCCCTGGTAAGAGGTGCGAGTGGCTATGCATTATACCAAGCGACATCCCAAAATGGCGTATACAGCAACATCAAAACCAGTGGCAACACGAGCATCTTCAGTTATATCCGAGCAGGATTGCTCGCAGGCAAAACCTACTACTATAAAGCGAGAGCTTATCGCACGGTCAACGGCAAAGAATACTTTGATCCTTATTCAAGCTTTGCCTACGCCACACCAGCATTAGAAAAGCCTTCGGAGATTTCGGTAGCAAAGGCCGGCAATGCGAGCCTAAGAGCATCATGGAACAAAGTACGCGAAGCGGAAGGCTATGAACTGTACCGAGCGACAAGCAAGGCCGGAAAGTACACAAAAATTAAAACCATCACTTCTGGCTATACAACTAGCTATACGAATAAAGGGATGGCAGGAGGAAAGACTTACTATTATAAAGTGCGTGCATACCGCATTTTGAAGGGAAAAAAAATCTACAGCTCTTTTACTGCGGTGGATTTCTATAAACTGTAAAGAGAAGCGTGTCCCCGAAATTTTGGAGGCATGCTTCTTTTAATGGTTAAAATTTAGATAGCAGAAAATAAATGGTTTAAAAAGGTATTTTTTTGATAAAAAAGACTAGTAGTTTTAGGTAGAAGAAACTATAATTATCTCAAGGAAATGGGTGGAGGATAAATACGCGCTTTCGGCCGATTGACTTGCAAGCAATAAACCAATAAAAAATGGAAGAAGGTTCAGCGGTGAAAAAGAAAGTTTGGTTAAGAATGGCGTTTGTGTTTGTGTTGTTGTTGTCGTTTTTAGTGGGAAATCCGGTGCAAGCAGCTGGTGTATCGTTAAGTGAAGGCACATACACAGTCGGAAAAGAAATCCCTGCAGGATTAAACAAATTCACAGTTTCTTCAGGTGAAGTAATAATTGAAATCTACCGAAATCAAGAGCTCCTGTTCGGAGAATATCTTGATAGTGAGAAGTTTTATTCTGCAAATCAAATTAACATTAACTTGAAAGCCGGAGATGAAGTTGATGTTTATTTTGAAGAAGGCACTCCAAAGTTAGTGGCAGAAAAGTATGCCAGAGCGGACTTAACTTCAGTTACTGGCGGCTATTATGAAGCGGGAACAGATATTCCTGCTGGCACTTATTCAATCAATTTTGATCGTCCTGCAGATTCAACGGACTCGATTTATATGGAAATTTATGATAGTAAGTATAATTTCAAAAGCGAGGTCGATATTTCAGCCGGTGATAAGCCTAAGGAATTAAAACTTGCCTCTGGGGATAAAATTTATGTTTATGGTTTAATAGGCACGATGAGCTTCAAACAAAAGATCATTACTCCAAGCAGCATCACAATAAGTAAAGCTTCTTTGCAAATCACGCCTAACCAGACTTACAAAGTGTCTGCAAGCGTTTCACCTTCAAACGCTATTGACAAGACGGTTGTTTGGAAAAGCTCCAATGCCAAGGTGGCGACGGTTGATGCGTCCGGCAATATTAAAGGAATTGCAAACGGTTCAGCGACAATCACCGCAACAGCGAAAGGTAATTCAAAAGTGACGAAAACCGTTTCCGTGAAAGTGGCGGCTAAAACGGTAAAACTGAACAAGACTAGTTTGTCGGTGATAATTGGCAAGACTGGCACATTGACAGCAACAGTCGCACCTGCAGACAGCAAAGACAAAACTGTATCATGGAAATCCTCGAATACAAAAATCGCCACAGTCGACAGCAAAGGAAAAGTGACAGGCAAAGCAAAAGGCACCGTGACTATCACAGCTTCAGTGAAAAGCGGGAAATCTGCAACAGCGAAAGTGACGGTGACTTCACCGGTTGCCGCAAAGTCAGTGAAGATGAACAAATCTTCCGCAACAGTTGCGAAAGGTAAAACCCTCACTCTTTCGGCAACTGTGAGTCCGAGCAATACAACAGATAAAACGGTAAAATGGAAATCATCTAACACAAAAGTGGCGAAAGTCGACAGTAAAGGAAAAGTGACGGCGGTCGGCGCCGGAACCGCTAAAATTACCGCTACAACTACGAACGGAAAAGCGACAACTGCGAACATTACTGTTCCTTACAGCAAAACGTTAAGCACCGGAACCTGGAAAGGCGGTACCCACCTTCCAGCTGGACGCTATAAAATTACAACCAGTTCTGGAAGCGGCAACTTGGTAATCGGTATGGGGACAGATCGGTTTGTGAATGAAATTCTTTCAAACGAGAATGATAACTGGAGTGTAACGGCTGTCACAACGGATATTAAATCTGGAGATAAAATTGAGATTAGTGGATTAAACAGCGTCCAGTTTACAAAAGTTTCAAATGTTAAGTCCAATACCCTGCACGCAGGCCATTGGACAGTAGGCAAAGATATTAATGCTGGCAGATATAAAATGACTTCACCGAGCGGTTCCGGTAATTTGATTATATTTAGAGGAAGCAGCTTGCTTGTGAATGAAATCCTGTCCAATAAACCAAGTCAGTATGAAGTTGGAAGTGTGACCACCACACTCAAAAATGGGGATAAGATTGATATTTCCGGCTTAAACAAAGTCGTCTTTACAAAAAAATAATGGAACCAAAAAATCCGGACACATTGAGTGTCCGGATTTTTATTAAACTAATAAATGTTCGCCTTCAAGCTGCCGGTAAATCCGTTCAATATCACTGGCCGGCAGCGGCTTGTTGAAGTAATAGCCTTGAGCCTGGTCGCAATGCCTGATTTTCAGGAACTCCAGTTGCTCGCTCGTTTCCACGCCTTCCGCGATTACATTGAGTTCCAGGTTATGCGCCATCCGGATGATGGTGTCCACTAAGGCTGCGTCTTTTGCATCCACTTGGATGTTGCGGGTAAAGTATTGGTCGATTTTCAACGTGTCGATCGGGAACAGCTTCAAGTAGCTCAACGAAGAATAGCCTGTCCCGAAATCGTCGATCGACAAATGGATGCCCATCTTTTTCAATTCCTGCATCATCGTAATCGCGCTTTTCGATCCTTGGATGATGCTTTCTGTCAGTTCCAGTTCCAAATACTGAGGGGCAAGGCCGGATTCCTCTAGCGCATCTTTTACGGTTTCGGCCAGGTTGGTCTGTGAGAATTGGCGGGCTGAAATATTGATCGCGACACGGAACGGAGGAAGTCCGGCATTCTGCCAAGCTTTGTTCTGCTTGCACGCCTCGCGCAGCACAAATTCGCCAATTTGGATAATCGCCCCGGTGTCTTCGGCGAGCGGGATGAACTCTCCTGGTGAAATCGGTCCCAACTTTGAATGCGTCCAGCGGGCGAGCGCTTCCACTCCGATGATCGTACCGGTCTTGAGATCGATCTGTGGCTGGTAATGAATGCTAAATTCGCCGTACTCCAATCCTTTACGCAAGCTCATGGCAAGCTTTGATTTACGGGCGACGATTTCGTTCATGTCGCTCGTATGGAATTGGAAGCCGTTGCGTCCTTCCTCTTTCACACGGTACAACGCAAGGTCCGCACTTTTGATCAGCGACTCCTGGTTCTCTCCATCACTTGGGAACATGCCAATGCCGATGGATAAGCTGATGAACACTTCTTCGCCGTTAAAATGAAAAGGATCATTGAAGGCTTGCTGCAAATCCTGTGCAAATGCAGCTGCTTGGTTGTGGTCGGTGTGCGGCAATATCACCACAAATTCATCGCCGCCAAGCCGTGCGACTGTGTCCCGTTCAGACATTCTTCCTTGCAAACGTGCTGTCGCTTCAATCAGCAATTGGTCTCCGATGGAATGACCGAACGTATCGTTGATCAGTTTGAAATGATCCAGGTCAAGAAACAACAGCGAAAAGGTCTGGTCGTCTTCTTTCGCTTGGCTTAATGTAGAACTCAGCCGGTCATAGAACAAACGGCGGTTCGGCAGTTCGGTCAATGGATCAAGGTAAACAAGATCGTTTATTTTTTCTTCTGCTTGTTTGCGTTCGGAAATGTCGCGGATGATGCTGCTGAAGAATAAGCCTTCCTCGGTTTCCCAAGAACCCAAGGACAATTCAAAGGGAAATTCAGTGCCGTCTTTTCGGCAGCCGATCAACTCCAGCGTCTTCCCGATAAGAAGCGGTTTTCGCGTTTCGTAATAACGCGCCATGCCTTTTCGGTGCGCTTCTTTAAAGCGCTCGGGTATAATCAAATCCAGGTCGATTCCGAGAACTTCTTCTTTCGAATAGCCGAATATTTTTTCTGCTCCGTGGTTCCACTGGATAATATGCCCCACATGGTCGGCCACGATAATGGCATCGTTTGCAGATTCTATGACAGATTGGAATTTCAGTTCCGCTTCGGTCGATTGTTTTTTCAGCTTGGCATCTTTGCGGAAACTGCTGAAGCTTAACAGTAAAAAGGAAAAGAGAAGCAGTGCCAGGATAACAAGCACGGTCAAAGGTGAGTGGGAATAAGTCAGAATGGTTTCCATAAGAAGAACAACGCTTCCTTTTCTATGATGTACTAAGATAGAGGAAAGAACGGATCACGCGTCTTCTTTCCTAATATATCCCTATTTATTACATACGATACCATAGTAATAGTCTCTTATCACTAGTAATTTGTAGCAGAGTTGATTATTTCTGGGGTTTCTTTGCAAAATCAGGTGAAAGAGAAGGATGGAATGTTGGGGGAAATACGTTATGCTAGTAAAAGATAATGAAAGTAGCAAGTGTTGATGAGTCGCTTCAGGCGGACGCTTTCTGCTGATGTGGCCTCAGTTTTAAAGTCTGTGCTCTTCCATCGCTTCGCTGGCCGCCTTCCGCTCTTTCTATGATTTAAAAGTTACATGATTTTAAAAAACTAAGAGACAAATAAAAGCACTTGAATTGAAAGGAGTTAGTTATGAAGATTAGAACAACTCAGTTTGGTGAATTGGAGATGCCGGAGAATCGCATCATTACGTTTGAAAAAGGCATTCCAGGATTTGAGGAATATAAGGAATACGTATTGTTGCCGGCAGATGAGCAAGGGGAGAGCCCGTTCTTTTTCCTGCAGTCGATTGAAATGGAGGAAGTCAGCTTTTTCTTGGTTGATCCGTTTTCGTTCTTTAAAGATTACGATGTGAAGTTGGAAGAAAAAATGTTAGAGCGGCTGGCTATAGAAGAACCGACGGATGTTATTGTCTTAACTACCGTTTCCGTTACAGGCGAAATGAAAGACGCGACGACCAACCTTAAAGGGCCGATCATCATTAACAATGTTAAAAAACTTGGCATGCAGGTTGTCTTAAACAACAAAACTTACCAGATTAAACAGCCGTTATTCCAAACTGCTGAAGCAAGGCAGGTGTAAGCGATGTTAGTGCTAGGAAGAAAAAAAGGCGAATCGATCATCATCGATGACGACATCGAAATTATTGTCACAGCAGTCGAAGGGGAAACAGTGAAGTTAGGAATCAATGCGCCAAAGCATATTACCATTCATAGGAAAGAAGTTTACTTGGAGATTCAGGAAGAGAACAAACAAGCGACTTCGAATGTGATCAACTTGAGCGATTTTTTGAATATGAAGAAATAATAGAAGAAAGCTGAAGCCCATTCATGAAAATGAGCGGGCTTCAGCTTTTTAATATGGTTTCGAATGGAAGGCGTTTTCTGGAGCACGTTTCTTTAATTCATTCAAGAAACACTCTTGATCGGCAGGAGAGATTTTCACGCTTCCCATGAGGGCGGAGCGATAGAAAATTTCCACGCCGTCCCGGGAAGAGAGAATCCGGTAGCGAGTGAAAATGTCGGAGGTTGGCGAGACGCGGGTGATTTCTTGGTAGGGAATGCGGCTTCTGAATAGACCGCCTTTGACGAATAAATGATCTGGATAAAAAACATACGCAATATCCAGCAAGAGCCACAGCATAAAACCAACACAAACAATAAATGTACTAATAAATATGACAGCCGCCATCAACGGCACGCGATCTTCAATGAAGAACGGCAGGAAAACCGAAGCGGCCACAACCAGCATTGCGATTCCATATATAGTGAGGAAAAAACGGTCAATCTTCGAACGGAATTTCATTGGAGTGAGTTCCTCCTTTTCTTTTTAATCCATCAAACGTTACTGTTCATACGATTTTAGACGGTAAAAAGATTCATTAAAAAAGTTTTTAGAAATTCTTTCAAAAAACGCTAAACATTTTCTAAAGCCCTCCGATATAAATACTGTAAGGAAGTTCAAACGGATTTGAACCCTGACAAAAAACAAAAAACACATTACACGGAGGTAATACAGAATGATTATCAATCACAACATCACAGCTTTAAACACGCACCGCCAAATGGGCTCAGCTCAAAACGCACAAGCAAGCAGCATGGAGAAATTGTCTTCAGGTCTTCGCATCAACAGCGCGAAAGACGATGCAGCAGGTCTTGCAATCTCTGAAAAAATGCGTGGACAAATCCGCGGATTAGAGCAAGCTACGACTAACGCACAAGACGGAATTTCTTTCATTCAAACAGCTGAAGGCGCTTTGAACGAAACTCATGACATTCTTCAACGTATGCGTGAATTGGCTGTACAATCTGCCAACGATACGAATACAGACACAGACCGTGGCGAACTTCAAAAAGAAGTTGACCAATTGGCTGAAGAAATTACACGTATCGCAAACAACACTGAGTTCAACTCTAAATCATTGTTGAATGGTGCTGTAAATGCAAGTGGAGAAAAAGCAGCTACTTTCCATATTGGCGCAAACTCAAACCAAAACCTATCTTTGACTATTAATGCTATGGATGCTAAATCCTTAGGTGTAGCTGGAGATAAAACAGTATTTAACGGAACAACTGCTGGAAATATTGATACTGCTACTATCGCAGATACAAAAGGTGCTAAAGTTGTAGATGGCGCAGTATTAACATTCACGTATAATGCCGCTGGAACGGTTAATGGTACAGGATCTCAAACAGCGGCAACTGTTGCTGACACGAATGTAACTAACGAAGCAGCAGCTCTAACTGCTACAAGAACTGGTGCTATAACAACTGCTGATGCAGGGAACTATAGACTAGAATTTACAAGTCCAACTGCATTTAAACTTCAAAAAGAAACTTCTACTCCTGGTACATATGCTGATGTAGCTGGACAAACTGGAACTGTTGGTACAGCGTTTACTGGCATTGCAGGTACGAGTGTAAACGTGGCAGCGGCAACAGGTGGCGCATATGCATCTGGTGATACTATGAGCTTTACTGTAACTGCTGACACAGCAAATGCTGAAAATGTTACTATCACTAATGCAGGTGGCGATCAGCAAGTAGTTGCTATTACTGATGAAACTGCTTCTTCATTAACTGTGACAGCTGGAGATTTTGCAGGCGTTAGCATTAAATTAGATGCTGGTCAAACTCTTGCTGATTTAACTGCTGGTGATACAGTAACAGTAGGATCATCGACAACAGCATCAGCAGCAGCTACTTTTACAAGTGGCGCTAAATCTGCAGATGCTGTAGCGGCAAAAGGTATCGATATTTCTTCACAAACAGCAGCTAATACTGCAATTACATCAATTAACGATGCAATTGAAAATGTTTCTGGAGAACGTTCTAAATTAGGTGCAGTTCAAAATCGTTTAGAGCACACTATCAATAACTTAGGCACATCTGCTGAAAACCTAACAGCTGCGGAATCACGTATCCGCGACGTTGATTATGCTGAAGCCGCGTAAGCGAGCTGAGGTACAGTCGTCCTAACTGGTAACGGTTAGAGATTACGATCGGGTGAATTGCTGGAAACCCCTTATAGCTTTTATTGCCACAACGTAGTTGGAAACGACAAGCGTGACGGTTTGAAAAAATAAAAGATTGGGCAATCAGCAGCCAAGCTCCTGTCTCGAAAGAGTGGAGAAGGTTCAACGACTAGGATAGACCATCTAAGGCGCAAGCTATGGTGATGAAATCCGTAGGTGAACCAGTGTCCATCAGCACTGGCAGATCCGAAGTGCCCGGCCCCTACTAAATTTGAGGGTGAAGATATAGTCTAGTCATTTATGAAAGTAAATGTTCGCACGATGGCGAAAGAAATGATGGAACAAACAAGAAATTCAATTCTTGCACAAGCATCACAAGCAATGTTGGCTCAGGCAAATCAGGCGCCTCAGCAAGTTCTTCAATTATTGCGTTAATCTTAAAAACGAAGGAGTCCAATTTATTTGGGCTCCTTTTTTTATAACAATGGAGGGTTATCCATGGATATCGCAGCTTTATCAATAGCTTTAAGCCAAGCGAGTGTTCGGCAAGAAGCGAGCGTTTCGATTATGAAAAAGACGATGGACCAAGCCGAATCGAATGGCGATGGAGTCGTGAAGCTGTTGCACTCGGCAAATGTGAAGGCAATGGAGCAGTCTGTTCAACCTCATATTGGCGGAACAATCGATTTAAAGATGTAAATTACATGAGATCATGAAATTTTGTGGTCTCTCTTTTTATTTAGAAAGTGAGGGCATAAATATGAACCAAGAACAAAAGGAATATAAAGAACTTCTCGAACAGCAACTTCAGAACACAAAAGAACAAATTCAAATTTTAGACGAAATGGATTTTAAATTGCACGAAATGAAGAAAATTGCGGAATATGCCGCGGGAGACGGATTAAGTCCAGAAGAACGTTCCAACTCCAATAAGCAGATAGAACAATTGAAAAAGGAAGTCGATTCTTTAGAAACTTTACGGTACGCTAATTACCATTAATAGACAGCTACTCGTCTTTACAATTTAAAGCAGAGAGCAGTTAATTGGCTTAGATTCAATCCGGTTTGAACTTTCAATTGGCTTAAAATCTTTTGCGATTCTGCATTTATTTTTATTTGATAAGGTTTAGTGGTTTGTAATGTTTTTTGAAAAGAGATATAGAACTTAGAGAATTCAATGGCTTCTTCTGCCAGAGTTACTAATTTTGGTAACTTTTTATATTGCTCATTGATTTCAGGGGTCGGTTTTATAAGTGAAATGTCAGTAGGAAGATATATGGTTGAACGTGTAGCAATTTTTTTCGGTTCACTAGGAACTAATGTTTTTCTTGCCATTGACTTATGGGTATGAGGTTCAATTAGTTTTAGCAAATAAATGATTTGAAACTGATCGTATAAAAGGAGACGATTTTGAGCGTCTATAGAAAAACGCAAATCGTACTTTCGTTGAAGAAAATCGATAAGAAAATAGTTTTCTTTCAAAGAAAAACTATCAGTGGAAAATATGATTTTTTTTGGTATGCCGTCTTTCTGCTTGAAATGTCCATCATCTTGATACCACCAAGCCAATGACTTTTCGTTGAAATGCTTCTCGATATACGTTAAAGGCAATTCTTTTTTTGATTGTGGATACCATAGTTCGTAAAGCTGGCAAAGTTCTGAGGATGTCCGTGATTGAACCATATAACATTCTGTATATCCGGAAACCATTCGACTATCAAATGTTTTTCTATATTTAGGCGGAGTTAAAGGAAGGAAAGAATTGAGCTGCTCGAAGCAATGCTCACACCATTCTTTGTCTTTTACCGTATGGCTAAATTGGAATCTCGGTTTTCTGCCTTCTTGTTTCGTCAAACAACCATCTCCCAGTAATTTTCCGCATATTAAATCATGCATTTGAAAACCTCCTCCTGTTTGCATAGCCGTTATATTTCCATACCCATTTTTTAAACTGCTCTATTCATTTGTGTGCTAATGGAATGGGATATTGATGGTCGAAGTAATTTCTTCCACTTTTTTATTTTCTCTGCCACAATTATCCTATTCTTTTTTCCATCAATATCTTGTAGAATAAAACTAAATTCAGCTATTTATACAAAGGGTGGGGTAAATTTATCAATGACTAGTCCAATTTCTTCTAACTGGTTAAATCAAATGGCGATGGCGTCTATGGCACAAGCAATGCCTTCTATAAATCAAATGGGAACTTCGATGAATCAGGTAGGAAGCGGCATGAACGCCAATTCGATGTTCATGATGCTGCTGCAGGCGGCAATGCAAGGAGCCCAGACGGCAAACGCCAGTGTTCCTCAAACCCAGCAGCCGATCGTCAACAACCAATTTTTCATTCAAATGCCTAGCACATACAATCCGGCAATTGCGTCTGATGCTGCACCTGCAGCTGCAGCTGAAACAACAGGGGCAGATGGAAAACCGGTTGATATGAGCACTACTCCAGGCACAACAAATACTGGCAGTGCCAACGGCCTCGAATTCAAGCCCGCGCAGTTCATGAAGATGGACAGCACGTTGGACGGCAAGCTGAGCGGAACGGCTGTGCATTTTATCAACGCTGGAAAGAAATACAACATTGATCCGAATCTGTTGACGGCGATTGCCAAGCACGAAACCGGCAACGGAACATCGCGCGCGGTCAATGAGAAAAACAATGTCGCAGGGATGATGGGCAAGGACGGATTGAGAAGCTACGGTTCTGTTGAAGAAAGCATTTTCGACATGGCCCGCAACTTGCGCCAGAATTATTTGGACCAAGGAAAAGACACGATTGCTGAAATCGGCGCGAAATACGCTCCAGTCGGCGCAGCGAATGATCCGACCGGACTCAACAACCATTGGACGAACGGCGTTACCCGCAATTTTAATAACATAGGATAATTTAAGGAGTTTATCTTGAAGTCATGTTCTCTGGCGTTCGAGATAGCTCCTTTTTATTCTCCTTGCTTGATTAGATGAATAGGAAATGAGTGAAATGAACGGAAGGCGGCGACTCCTGCGGGGTCCTGGCAGCTGGCACCGCGACGTCCTATCGCGCCAGCTGCATGACCCACTTCCTGTGGGCCCGAAAGCGTCCGCCTGGAGCGAATGAAACGATATTAACCAAATTTAAATTACATAGGCTGAACCGAACCGATTCTTCATTGAATCGGTTTTATTTTTTGCGAAATGCCGTTAAAATTCTGCTGCTTCTGCCGATAACTAAGATAGAGCTAACGGTTGAACTGTCTTCTCGAGTAAACAGTCTCGCCTCAACCGATTACGAACAGAAACTTAAGGGAGTGTTACCGATGGAAGTGAGACAAACACCCGTTATTGCTTATCCGCAAAAAGTTGAGGCTGTAAAAGCGATTAAGCCTTTGCAAGAACTGCCTGACAAACAACCTTTCGAAACTTCAGACCATATTCCAAAAGAACAGCTTGAAGATAAAGTGGAAAGCATGAACCGATTTTTAGAGCAGTCGACAACCGAACTGAAATACCAGCTTCATGAAAAATTGAACACGTATTATGTTCAGCTGATTGACCCGAACACAGACGAAGTCTTAAAAGAAATCCCGAACAAGAAATTCCTGGACATGTACGCTTCCATGCTGGAGCTGACAGGACTCGTTATAGACGACAAGATATGATTTTTAAAAGAATGGAGTGAACCATATTGCGCATCGGCGGTTTGGCATCAGGGATCGACACAGATTCGTTGATTAAAGAAATAATGACGGCACAAAAAATGCCTCTGGATAAACTGACTCAAGAAAAAACTTGGACAGAATGGCAGCAAGAATCCTACCGAAAAGCCAATTTATCCTTATCAAGTCTGCGGACAAGTGCCAGCGACATGCGGTTACAAGGAACATTTAACTCTTATAGCGCTACTTCATCAGACTCAAGCAGCCTTTCAGTCGAGACAACATCTGCTTCCGTTAATGGCACGTATAAAGTTAAAGTGATTAGTGTTGCGGGTGAAGCGAAAATGCATTCTGCCAACGGTATTACCATTACTAATGCAACAGGAAATCTAGTTCCTGCAAAGTCTACAGATACCATCGGGGTTGCAGGTAAGATAAAAATAAGTGGGACAACCGACTTAGTTGAGATTAAAGCGGATATGACATTTGCAGATGTAGCTAAAAAACTACAAGATGCGACTGCGGGTAAAACACCGGAATTGCGTGCGAGTTTTGATAACACAACTTCTCGGTTCTTCATTTCTACAAAAGCGATGGGAGAAAACCAAAACTTTTCGTTGGAATTCCTAGATTCTGCAGGAACAGGCGCTAATACGGCGCTAGCACAAAAAGTAATCAATAACGGCAATGAGACCACTTTTTCAACAAGCACGACTACAGCAAATGAGTTTATGACAAAAGCTACTAATGGAGCAGTTGAGTTTAATGGCATTGAAGTTAATAATTTGACTTCTAACAAAACGACTATTAATGGGCTGACGTTAAATTTGGTAAAGGCTGCAACAACTACTGTTCCAGCGGTACCACCAGCAACAGAACCTACAACAGAGCCATCCACCATTACGGTTACTGTTCAGTCGGATTCAACAAAAACATTTGATACCATTAAAAACTTTGTAACGAAATATAACGAAGCCATTGCGGAAATCGAGAAACAGTTAGTAGAAAAACGTTATCCAGATTTCCAACCATTATCGGATGAACAAAAGAAAGACATGTCCGATAACGAAATTGAACTTTGGGAAGAAAAAGCTAAAAGCGGCTTGTTACGAAATGATCCGATTCTAAAAAGTGCAATTCAAAACTTGCGTAATGCTTTTATGAATCCTGTAGAAGGCATTGATAAAAATAACATTAACGTACTCTCTGAAATTGGCATCAGCACAGGCAGCTATTCTGAAGGCGGTAAATTGTTCATTGATGAAGATTTGTTAAAAGAAAAGTTGAATAGCAATCCAGATGAAGTGATGAATTTATTTACCAACAAGGTTGGAGACAGAAGCGTTGGTGTTGGGGCGCGTGTTTACGAAGAATTGAATAATGTCATTAAAAATCTAAGTGAACGTGCGGGCAGCCCGGCAAGCTCTGTCGACAACAGCACGATCTCCAAAAAGATCAAGCAAATGAACGAGGAAATCACGCGTTGGCAAGACAGGCTTGTGACGATTGAAGACCGCTACTGGCGCCAGTTCACAGCGATGGAAAAAGCGATGAGCCAGATGAATTCGCAAAGCACGTGGATGCAGCAGAATATGCTGGGTGGCATGTAATGGCCCTTTATCAAAATGAATTGGCAAAAGTGCTGCAGCTAACGGAAGATGTCTACAACCAGGCAAAAACGATTCACTCAAATATGAAAGACAACGATGACAGCAAATTGGATGAGCTGCAGTCGCTTTTCGAAAAACGAGGGCAAGCCATCTTGAGGCTGGATGCTTTTATTCAAAAACAGGGCCATCAATGGACATTAGAAGATAGAGGGATCATCGATCAACTAAAAACGCTTGAAGCGAAGCTTCAGCCGCTCATCACCAGGTTGTACGAATCCTTTTCCAACCAGATGAAGCGGATCAATCAGACAAAGCAAGCATCGAAAAAGTACATCGGCGCCTATCAAACGGTGTCGACAGATGGGTCATTCATCGATAAACGCAATTAACTTACAGGAGGATCACAATGTCAACAATCAATCCTTATCAGGCGTACCAGCAAAATTCAGTGTTAACCGCTTCGCCGCAGGAATTGACGCTTATGCTTTACAATGGCTGCGTCAAGTTCATCAAAATAGCCAAACGGGCAATGCTCGAGAAGAACATCGAAGAAAAAAATACCAATATCATCAAAGCGCAAAACATTGTCAATGAACTTCGCGCAACATTGAATCTGGATATTGAGATTTCAAAAAACATGGACCAGCTTTACGAATATATGTATACGCGCTTAATAGAAGCCAATACGAAAAATGATATAGAAATATTGATAGAAGTGGAAGGTTATGCCCGCGATATGCGCGAGACGTGGAAACAAGTGATGGGCAGTGTAAAAGGGCAATAACGGCCCGCGATTAACGATTGAAATGAGGGTTTTGATGTGGATAAAACATCAGGAATAGGTGTATTTCTTGGTTTTGCAGTACTGATCGGCGGGATGATTTTAAAAGGGTCGAGCCCGATCGCTTTGTATAATCCAGCGGCACTCGTCATTATCATAGGCGGAACGATCGCTTGTATACTAGTGGCGTTTCCAATGGATGAAGTGAAAAAAGTGCCAACGCTTTTTAAAGTCGTGTTTAGCGATTTGAAAACGGTGCCGGTAAAAGACATGATCCCAATGTTTACGGAATGGGCTATGGTGGCACGCAAAGAAGGGCTTTTATCGCTGGAAGAACGTTCGGAAGAAGTGGAAGATGCGTTTTTAAAGCGCGGCTTGAAAATGGTTGTAGACGGGCAATCGCAAGAACAAATCCGGGAATTGATGGAAGAAGAAATTGTGGCGATGGAAGAACGCCATGAACTGGGCGCGAAAATCTTCACGCAAGCAGGAACGTACTCGCCGACATTAGGTGTATTAGGTGCGGTTATCGGGCTTGTTTCCGCGCTTGGCCATTTGGACGATGTAGCTTTGCTCGGCAAGTCGATTTCTGCGGCGTTCATCGCGACGCTGTTCGGGATTTTCATGGGATATGTGCTTTGGCATCCTTTCGCTAACAAATTAAAGCGAAAATCGGAACAAGAAGTACGAATGAGAATGATTATGCTTGAAGGATTATTGGCCGTTCAAGGTGGACTGCCTGCACGCGTGGTCGAAGAGAAACTGCTTACGTACTTGCCATCGAAAGACCGTGAACTGAAAGAGCCGGACAGAGTGGGTGCTCAAGTTGAAGCGTAAGAAAAAACATGAAGAACATGTAGATGAAGCGTGGCTCTTGCCTTATGCCGATATTTTGACGCTTTTGCTGGCGTTATTTATTGTCTTGTTCGCGGCCAGCGAAGTGGATTCAAAGAAATTTGAACAAATTTCCCAGTCATTCAATAGTGAACTTCAAGGCGGGACCGGTGTCCTGGATAATCAGGCGGCTGTTGAAACGTTCGCAGATACTTCGCCAATTACAAAAATTGGCGAAGAAGAGCCGGACAAAGGAAGCGAAGAAGAAGTTTCCCGGCTTCAAGACCAAAAAGACCTTGGAACTCTCCAAGAAAAAATTGAAGCCTACATTAAAGAAAAAGGGCTAGACCCGAAACTGCAAACCGAAATGACAGCGAAAGGGTTAGTCTTGAAGATCAAAGAAGGAGTTCTGTATGAATCAGGCAGTGCGGACATAACAAAAGAATCTAAGACGATTGCAAAGGAAATTTCACGATTGATTGTTACAGATCCTCCACGGGACATTTTTATCGAAGGGCATACCGATAATGTACCGACAAAATCGGATGAATTTCCAACAAACTGGGAATTGAGTTCAGGCCGTGCTATTAACTTCATGAAAATCATCTTGGAGAACAAAGACTTGGATCCCAAAAGGTTTAGCGCTACCGGCTATGGTGAATATCAGCCGATCAAATCGAATGATACCGCCGCAGGACGAGCGGAAAACCGCCGTGTAGAAGTTCTAATTTCAAATTATCAACATCAAGAAGAAAATTAATTGGTAGAGGTGTCCTATGGGGAAAATGAATTTGATTCTCATCATTATTATTGTCGCGTTATTGGCGGGTGGTGGGTTTATGTATTTTATGAAGCCTGGAGAAGCGGCAGACAAAAAACCGTCCGCTGAAGAACTTGCGGAACGCAGTATTGACACAGACGTCATTACGACAAACCTTGCAACTCCTGACCATTTTGGCATTGTGCAATTCAATATTCAATTGGACAGCAAGAAGGCGAAGGAAGAAACTGAAAAGCGGACGCCTGAAATCCGGGCTGCTATCATATCAACGGTAGCGGGGATGACGAAAGAAAAAATGGTCGGCAAGGACGGTATTTCGCAACTTGAAGAAGAACTATACCAAAAACTCAATAAAGTTGTATCGACTGGAAAAGTTGAACGTGTCTTAGTAACGGAATTTAAAGTACAATAATTGCATTTTAGGCTAAACTTTTTTCGGCTTTTGCCGATATAAATAATAGAAAGCATCAGGTGGTCCAAAATGGATTCAAACCGCTTAAAAAATTGTGCCATTTGCGGCAGATTGTTTTTGCAAGTGCATACCGATCATTGCTTGGATTGTTATAAAAAAATTGAGGACGAATTTGAACTCGTCAATGATTTTTTGAAAGTGGAAGATAACCGGTTGGCTACGTTAGCTGAAGTGAAAAAAGCTACTAATGTTTCTGCCAAACGCTTGATTGAATTTATCAGGGACGGCCGTATTTTTGCGGGTGATTTCCCGAACCTCGGTTATCCGTGCAACCGGTGTGGTAAACTGATAAAAAGACAAGTTTTATGCAATTCCTGCTTCGACGAATTTGCGACGGATGTCAACCGGGTGTTAAAAAGCGAACAATTGGCTGACAGTATGGTGAAAAAATCAGAGCCGCACAAAAATCGAGGCTACTGGCATATAAAGAAAAGCAAATAAACTAACAGGGCGGTGAAGGTATGAATATAGATAAAACTACAGGTTCATCCTTTATTCAATCTTATCAAAAACAAATGCAAGCCGCTCCAGCGGCGAAGGGTAAACCGGTGCAAAAGGAAGATCAATTGGAGATTTCAAGCCAAGCTAAAGAAATGTATGGGAAAAATACAAAAGCTGACGCAGCCAGACAAGAAAAAATCAATTTATTAAAAGCCCAGATCGAGTCCGGCGAATATGTGAACAATGCGGAGAAAGTTGCCGATAAAGTGTTTCAGTTCTGGTTCGGCAAGTAGAGCAGGGTGTTGAAGAGGAGGGTGTCGGATGCTCCAGTCAGTCGTCGCGACGCTAGATGAGCTTATTATGATACAGAAACAACTCATTGATTTTGCGGAACATAAAAGAACTATATTGATCGAACGCAATATCAATGAGTTGAATTTACTAGTGAAACAAGAAGCAAAGCTGATCAAACAGCTCGGTCGAATAGACCAAGAACGCGAACGGCTTGTAAACGCTGTGCTTGAAAACTATCCAGGTGAATCTTTCAGCCAATTTGTTGATCAATTGCCGGATGATGAGATGAAACAAGAACTGCAGTCATGCATGGCGGCGCTGCAAGAAGTGCTAACCGAATTACAGGTGAAAAACCGAATCAATGAACGATTGCTGAAAGATGCGATGAATTTTGTCCAGCACATGATTGATCAAGTCACTACCGTAAAAAAACAAAACTTCAATTACCAGTCTCCATTAGCACAACAAAAATCACAAACTAGCAGCCGCGGCTTTTTTGATACAAAAGCTTGATTAAAGGCAGAAGGAAGGAAAAAACATGGTTTCAACATTTCACGGATTAGAACTTGGAAAACGCGGCTTAGCTGTAACTCAAGCAAGCATCACGACAACTGGCCAAAATATTGCCAATGCAAATACAAAAGGCTATTCACGCCAACAAGTGAACGCTAGCGCTTCTCCGTCACTCGATGTATGGACTGCCGGTGGAAAAAGCGGTCAGCTGGGTACCGGTGTTTCCTTGGATTCAATAACCCGTGTGAGAGACAGTTTTTTAGACCGCCAATTCCAAGACCAATCTTCTACACTTGGAGAATCACAAGTAAAGCAGCAAACGCTCGATCGGCTTGAAACAATTATCAACGAACCGAGTGAAACCGGGCTTAGCTCATCTATGGATCAGTTATGGGCAGCTTGGCAAGACGTCGCCAATGAACCGAAAAGTTCCGCCGCGCAGACTGTATTGAAAGAACGCGCAATCGAATTTGTCAATACGGCGCAGGCAATGGACCGTGACATGACTTATGCAATAGATGATTTAAACCTGCAGCAAACGAATACGGTTAGAGATGCAAATGAATTAGTGAAGCAAATAACAGAATTGAATGGCAGTATCAAAAAAGCGGGCAGCCAAGCGAATGATTTGATGGACAAACGCGATGTATTGGTCGAAGAACTTTCTACGCTCGCTTCCATTAAAGTTACTGCAAATACGGACGGTACAAATTCAATCAGTTTGCAAAATGCCGATGGAACTGCCGGTACTTCGTTAGTCAAAGGCGATGTACAAAGCGGATCAATCGTTGACGGAACGGAAGTAAGCGGCGGAAAATTGGCTGGCATCATCGAGTCGATTGAAACCGTTAAATACTATCAGACGGAACTTGCAAGCACGATAGAACAATTTGTGACGGCAAATGGCTTGGCAGATGCAGCTGCGCCTGGTGCGAACCTTTTCACAAAAGAAAATGCGGCGTTTAAGGTTTCGGAACTGAACGTTAATCTGACCATCAGCAGAGACAACCCGGCGCAAAACGCAAATGGCGATGTCCAAAAAGTCAACACGTTCTTCCAGTCGCTTGTCAGTGAACTTGGAGCGCAAAGCCAGTCGGCAATCAGAAGGGTTGAAAACGACGAAGCGGCATTGTTGGCGACAGACAACCGCCGGATGTCTGTGACCGGTGTGTCAATTGATGAAGAAATGGCCAACTTGATCATGTACCAACATTCTTATAGCGCCGCGGCGCGGTTCGTATCAACTACAGATCAAATGCTCGACGTCATCATCAACCAGATGGGACGATAAGCCGGCGTAATTGGGGGAAATAAAATGAGAGTCACACAGCAAATGATGCACCAAAATTCGGTGCGCCAAATGAACCAAAACTTAAGCCGATTCGAGAAGCTAAACAACCAAGTGGCATCTGGAAAAACGCTGTCGCGTCCATCCGATGATCCGAACGGCATAAGCAAAGCAATGAATTTAAAAAGTACGATTGCGGCGAATGAACAATTTGAGCGCAATGTAGATGAAGCAAAGCTGTGGCTGGATGAAAGCGACCAGACGATCAATCAAGTAGTGAATGTCATGCAACGTGCTCGGGAGTTGGCAGTCAAAGGGGCAAATGACAGTTTGTCTCCAAGTGACCGGGAAGCGATTGCTATTGAAGTCGAGCAATTGAATGAACAAGTCCGCCAGTTTGCAAATACTAAAATAAACGATAATTACTTGTTCAACGGAACAAAAACAGACGAAGCACCGTTTCCGAATCCGGATTCCTACTTAACTAATTCATTTGATAATAGCGAGAAACTCATTACAATTGGCGAGAATGTTACGGTAAAAGTCAACGTAACAGCAGACCAAATGTTTGGCAATATTGAAGACGAAGGCAATCTTTTTAAAACCTTGGCAGATTTGGCAGTTGGATTGAGAACAGGTGAAAATACCGTTTCTCTTGAAACAATTGATACGAGTATTGATCGCCTGCTGGGGGCGGCGGCTGAAGTTGGGGCTCGGACGAACCGAGTGGAGTCGATTGAAAACCGCATCCAGGACAGCATGCTTGATCTTGGAGCGCGTTTGTCAAAACTGGAAGACATTGATTACGCAGAAGCAATCATCAAATTGAAGAGCGAAGAAAGTGTTTACCAAGCTAGTCTCGCTTCTTCAGCGAAAATTATTCAACCGACTTTAATGGACTTTTTAAGATAAAAACAGGAAAGCAGTCTGCTTCGGCAGACTGCTTTTTTCTATAGTTTTGGTTAATTTTTACGAAGCAAATTTAACATAAATTTTACTTTCCTTCTATTATATAAGGAAATGCTTTTGTCTAATGGTAAAGTGCTTAAAATAAAAAAATAATTAACCGGTCAATGGTCACGGAAAAAGAGGCGTTTATACGAAGAAAAATAAATAGAAAGACTTAATAAGTTTTTGGTGTAATTATTTGTTAGGCAAAAGAAGCGAGTTTTGGGTTCGTTATGTTAGGAGAGGAAGAGTCCATGTGAGAAATGAATTTGTTCCTGATTGGCAGGAAGTGGTTCATGTAAAAGTGGAGATGGTTCATGAAAGAAACGAAATTGTTCATGAAAAAAATTGGAAGACCCGTGCTGCACACAAATAAAAAAAGCAGATGCATTGCGCATCTGCTTTTTTTATTAACCTTTCATCGTGTTGACCAAGCCCATCATATCATCAGCAAAAGTGATCGCTTTGCCTTGGGATTCGAGCAAACGCTGTGTTGCGATCAGTTCGGTCATTTCGTCAGTCAAATCGACGTTGGACATTTCGAGTGCGCCTTGGCTGATTTTGATTTCGTTGTTGCCGAGCTGCAAATTGCCGCTCGCTAGTTGTTCCGCTTCAGTTCCCGGAAGCTGGTAGCGGTTGCCGCCGATTTTTTCCAGCAAGTTTGGCCGGGCGATATCCGCTATGCCGAGCTGGATCTGTGTTGGTGCGAGCGCTTGGTTTTTATAAGTCACTTGGAGCGTGCCATTTTCGTTTGCTTGGATGGACTCGTACTCGCCGTTAAACGAAATCGGCTGGCCGTTGCTGTCGAGAACCGAGTCGCCGTTCGCTGTTACCAGATTTACCTGGTCTGAATTCGGCACAGGCTGCAACTGGAAAGAACCATCGCGAGTGTAGAACGTTTGCCCTTCAGATGCCACCCGGAAAAATCCGGAATCGCCTTGAATCATAAAGTCGAGCGGACGGTCGGTTTGTTTCACCGTTCCTTGCTCAGTCTGCAAACTGGTTTGGGCAAAAATTGCGCCGCTGCCGATCCGTAGGCCGTACGGTGTTTGGCGGCCGACTTCATGCGGCGGATTTGCTTGCTTTTCAATCGATTGGACAAGTGCGTCCGAAAAATTCGCTTCTTGGCGTTTATAACCCGCCGTGTTAACGTTAGACACATTGTTTGCAATCATATCGACTTTTTTCTGAAGTTCTCGCATCGTAGTGGCTGCTGTATTCATTTGGATATTCATTTAGTCAACTTCTCCTTTAAATCCGGCCAATTTCGTTGACCGCTTTTTCCATGCTGCGGTCATAGGCTTGGATTACTTTCTGGTTTGACTCGAAACCGCGGTAGGTGCTCATCATTTCAGTCATCGTAGTTGTCAAATCCACATTGGATTGTTCCAGATAACCTTGTTGGACAAATGAAGCCGAATCGTTCAGAAGGGGAACATCTTCAACCGATTGCGGAGCATCCGCTTCGGCACCATCCCAGCGCAGCAATCCTTGTCCTTCTTTTACCAATTGTGCGGGATTTTCCGTGTACCCGATCCATAAGCTGCCAGGAGATGCGCCGTTTTCCAAGGTAATTTGGCCATCATTTTGCACCGTAAATTCTTTTGAAATAACGTTTATGGGTGTTAAGTCCTGGTTCAAAACGCTATGGCCATCGCTCGTTCGGAGGAAACCATCTTGGTCGACAGTAAACTGGCCGTTCTGGGTATATCGTACTTCACCGTTCTCAGTGCGCACTGCATACACAATTGTCCCTTTTTGACCGGTCTCAGGATTCACCGGCAACATCTCAGACATTAAAGAAATATCAGTGCTGTTGCCTGTTTCTTTTAAAGCTCCTTGTGTAAAAGAAGGGATGCCTTCTTGAGCATAGACGCCTGTATTCAGCGTACCGATCTTCTGGGAACCGCTCTGCATCGCGGTTCCTTTGCCCATTGCACTCAAAAGCTGTTCGGGAAAAGCGCGCAAAACTGTTTGATCTTGCTTGAATCCAGGAGTATTAGCGTTAGAAAGGTTATTGGTTAAAACTTGTTGTTTTCGATTATGAGCCATCATTCCAGATGTGGCTGTATATAACCCACGAAACATAGGCAGGTACTTCCTCTCACTCGGTATTATGATGATTATCTCGTAAGCATATCACCAATCTAGTATAAACAAAATAAAAAAATGGAAAATATAGTTGAAAAAATTTTTTAAAGAAAAATATACAAATTCATAAAAAGGTGATACTATGACTTAGACCAATATTTCAAAATAGTTCTAATTGACGAGTTTGAAAATATGAACGGTTCAATACAACGATAATGGCAAACTTCTTCGAAAGAGAAGGACGCAAAGCCACGGGCCTACGTATATCACTATATAAGGTAGCCGGGTTGCCGAAAGATGGATTGTTTAATGTAAATCCACCTTTTTTAAGGGTGGATTTTTATATGCAAAATATACTTTAGTAAAGGAGCAAGTAAAATTGAATATCTTATCACCAACTTTCAAATCGCTGGAGCAAGCTATGGCAGCGTCCGCACTAAAGCAAAAAGTGCATTCCTCCAACATCGCAAATGTTGACACACCGAACTACAAAAGCAAGCAAGTGGATTTCCAGGCAACATTGAACGGTGTTTTGAATAACCAGCCATTGGCCAGCTACAAAACAGACCCAAAACATATTTCATTTGGAAACAGCTCTTCACAATCCAATCCTTCAATAAAAGTTAATAACTCCACAACATACAACACGAACGGCAGCAACGTCGACATGGACGTTGAAATGGCTGAACTGGCAGAAAACCAACTATGGTATAACGCGTTAACAGAACGTGTGAACGGAAATTTAAATAGTCTTCGGACAGTAATCAATGGCGGGCGGTGAAGCAGATGAGCTTATTTAGTGGATTGAATATCAGTGCTTCTGGACTCACGGCAAATCGACTGCGTATGGACGTGGTTTCTTCCAATATTGCAAACGCTAATACAAATAGGGCAGAACTGGTGGACGGGGAATGGCTGCCGTACCGCCGGAAAACAGTGGATTTGTCGCAAGTGGGCGTATCTCCATTCGAGCAAAAACTGCAATCGACGATAAACAAAGGGTCAGCGCAAGTTTCGGGAGTCATGGCTTCACGCATTAAAGAAGACGATGCACCGTTCACACAAACCTATGATCCGACAAATCCGGATGCCAATGCAGAAGGATATGTGCTTAGTTCAAATGTTGATCCGGTCAAAGAAATGGTCGATTTGATGTCAGCGACTCGCTCATATGAAGCAAACGTCACGGCACTAAATGCTTCAAAAGGAATGTTTATGAAAGCGTTGGAAATCGGGAAGTAATTAATCTACGTGTTAGGGAGTGTTCTTATGGATCCAATCAGTCAAATTCAAACACCAATGTTCCAGAGCCCTTCGGTTGCCAAGACCGAAAACAAGGCTGAAGGCTTTGGCGATATTTTTAAACAGGCATTGCAAGATGTGAATGCGGCGCAAAAAGAATCGGATACAAAAACCAAGCAATTGGTGACAGGCGAAGTGAACGATGTCAGTGAAGTGATGATTGCTGCGCAAAAAGCGAGCCTTTCATTGGAATTGACCGTGCAAGTGCGCAACAAAGTTGTGGAAGCTTACCAAGAAGTTATGAGAATGCAACTATGATCCTTAAGGCAAAGATGAGGGATGAACGATAAATGAAAGAAAAGATGGCAAGTTTTAAAAGTAAACTAACAAGTTCATGGAGCAATTTTTCGCCGGTCGTCAAGTGGACGATTGTGGGATCATTTTTTGCTACATTCCTGATTATTTTGGCTTTTGTCTTTTTCAGCAATAAAACCGAATACGGTACGCTTTACTCCGGATTGGAAGCTTCTGAAGCTGGTGAAATCAAATCGGCAATTGAAGAACAAGGCATTCCGGTGCAAGTTTCGGCTGATAGTACAACCATCAGTGTGCCAAAAGAACAAATTTCTAATTTGAAAGTTAACCTGGCGGCTGAAGGAATTCCGGAAAGCGGCAATGTCGACTACGGAATTTTCAGCGAAAACATGGGGCTTGGCATGACCGACCGGCATTTTGATGTTGTAGAACGCGATGCCATGCAAAATGAACTCGCTTCGCTTATCAAACAAATTGACGGCGTAACTGAAGCAAGTGTCATGATTACGTTGCCGAAAGAAAATGTCTGGATCACGGATGAAGAGCAAGTGGCGACAGCTTCGGTCGTTGTCAAAGGAGATCCTTCTTTTCAATTGGATCCTAAGCAAGTAAACGGCCTTTATCATTTGATCAGCAAAAGTGTACCGAATTTGCCGGCAGAAGAAATTGTGATCATGGACCAAAATGGCCAAGTGTTTGAAGCACAGGAAGAAAACCAATTGGACACAAGCTTGTCCATTTATCAGCAGCAACGCGAAATTAAGCAGGACATCGAAAAAGACATCCAACGTGAATTGCAGCAAATGCTCGGTTTGACGCTTGGGCAAGATAAAGTCGTTGTGTCCGTCATGACAAGTATCGATTTCACAAAAGAAAAACGTGAAGAAAAACTGGTTGAGCCGGTCAACGAAGAAACAAACGAAGGCATTGATATCAGTGTTGAACGGATTGTCGAAACATATGCGAGTGAAGGTGCGACAATTGAAGACACAACGGGGACAGGCGAAACTGAAATTGCGAATTACCCGGCCGCTGGCGAAGGCGGAACAACCGAATCCGAGAAAACCGAAGAGCGGATCAACCGCGAAGTAAACCGAATCAACCGCCAGATTGAAATGAGCCCGTATGTGATTGATGACATCACGATCAACGTAGGAGTGGAGCCGCCGAATCCGCAAAACCCGGCAAGCTTGACGCAGCAAAACATTGATGACATCAGCAACCTTTTGAAAAATACCGTCAGTACTTCTCTAAGTATGAACGGACAAGAAGTAACAGAAGAAGATCTTGATAACCGCATTTCGGTCTTTGCGACTGAATTCCAAGGAAAACCGGAAGCAATAGTTGAGAAAGAACCGGTACAAGTTTCTTGGTTTGAAACGCTTATCGGCAATCCGTTGATGCTGGCAATTGCAGGTGCGGTTGTATTGTTGTTTGGTGGGATAGTGGTTTTGATGATGCGCAGAAGAAAGAAAAAAGAAGAGGAATACGATTTCGATATATTCGACCAACCAGTCGTTAAAGTCGAACAATTGGAAGAGGATGAGTTTGACTTGTCTGAATTTGATGCAACGGAGAATCCAAAGCGGAAAACAATTGAAAAGTTGGCCAAAGGACGCCCAGATGATTTTGCTAAACTATTGCGTACATGGATGGCTGAAGAGTAGGAGAGTGGCATATGGTTAAAAGTATGAAAGAGTTGACTGGCGTTCAAAAAGTAGCTGTCTTGCTTGTTGGGTTAGGCCCTGAAGTGTCAGTTGATATTTTTAAGCAGCTGACGGAATCAGAGATTGACCAGTTGACAATGGAAATTGCAAATGTGAGGCATTTGAAGAGCAGCGAAACTGAAGAAGTAATGAACGAGTTTTATGAATTGATTTTGGCTCAGGATTATGTCAGTGAAGGTGGTCTTGACTACGCGAGGGAAATACTAGAAAAAGCGTTGGGAAAAGAAAAAGCGAATGAGACAATCGGCCGGTTATCAAGCCGTTTACAGGTAAAGCCGTTCCACTTCGCCCGAAAAGCCGATCCAACCCAAATACTGAATATTTTACAGCATGAGCACTCTCAGACCATCGCCCTTGTCCTTTCCTATTTGGATCCGAAACAATCGTCACAAATTTTGTCGCAGCTGCCTCCAGAAAAACAAACCGAAGTGGCGCGAAGAATCGCATTGATGGAGAGTACTTCTCCAGAAATCATCCATCAAGTCGAGCAAATCATTGAGCGGAAATTGTCGGCGACGGGTGCCCAAGACTATACGTCTACAGGCGGCGTCGAAGCTATCGTCCGCGTATTGAATAAAGTGGATCGTGGGACTGAAAAAGCAATTCTGTCTGAACTGGAAACAGAGTCACCGGATCTCGTCGAAGAAATCAAAAAACGCATGTTTGTCTTCGAAGACATTATCAATTTGGATACGCGTTCGATTCAACGGATTATTCGCGATGTCAACGATATGGATTTAACTTACGCATTAAAAGTAGCAAGCGAAGAAGTGAAAAATGGCATTTATGCCAATATGTCTTCTCGCCGAGCTGAAGTTATTCAGGAAGAAATTGAATTTATGGGCCCTGTCAAACTGAAAGATGTCGAAAAAGCGCAGACAACCATTGTTGCTTTGATTCGCAGTTTGGATGAAGATGGGGAAATTATTGTATCCCGTGGTGAAGGGGATGAAGTGATTGTCTAATGTGATTCGCTTCCAATCCTTCTCAGCAACCGAAACAAAAATCATCGGGACGAAGAAAATAGAAACTAAACAGCTGGATTTTAATGGGATGGAAATGGCTCCGAGTGAAAAAAGGCAATATTTGACGCAAGAAATCAGCATTTTGGAAACACAACTGGAGAAATTGCAAAACCAACTAAAATTTGAACAGGAAGAAGCACGAAAAGCGATTGAACAATGGTGGCTGGACAAGCAAAAAGAAGCCGAACTGAAAGCGCAGAAAATGGCTGATGAAGCGGCGGAAAAGGGCTATCAAGCGGGTTATGGGCAAGGGATTCTAAGAGCGGAAGAAGACTATCGCCAAAAACAGGAGAAGATGCAAGATCTTCTAGAACTCGCTTATGCTGAAAAAGAGAAAATCATTCAGCAAGCAGAACCATTTTTGCTTGAATTAAGCGTGAAAACCGCAGAAAAAGTAATTAAAACCGAACTGAAACAACACGATGATCAAATAATAAATGTTGTCAAGCAAGCATTGTCACACATCGAGGAGTCTGAAGACGTGCATTTACAGGTATCTTCAGAAGACTACTCGGTTATTCTACCCTTCTTCGAAGAACTTAAAACCTATATACGGGCAGATTCTCAATTAAAAGTAATTCCAGTGGCGACTTTATCAAAAGGCGATTGCATAATCCATACCACAAGCGGCTCGTATGATGCCACGATTGACGGCCAATTGGAAGAAATCAAAAAACAATTGTTGATTTACTTTGAGGAGAAAACAAACAATGACCTTTCCTAAAGATGAATATTTGGCGCTGCTGGATGAAATCGAACCGGTGAAAAAGCATGGGAAAGTCATTCAAGTGATTGGCTTGACCATTGAATCGCGTGGTCCTTACGCCAAAATGGGCGAATTGTGCCTGTTGTATCCCAACCAACATGAACGCCCCATCGAAGCGGAAGTGGTCGGTTTTAAAGAAAACAAAGTGTTGCTGATGCCGCTCCGGGACATTTCGCAAATCGGGCCAGGCTGTTTGGTCGTCGCGACTGGATTTCCGCTGCAAATAAAAGTGGGGCCATCCATTCTTGGAAAAGTGCTTGACGGCATGGGCAAACCGCTCGATGAAAGTTCATTGCCAAAAGGATTATCGAATTATTCGACGAACAACATGCCGCCAAATCCGCTTCGCCGCCCGCGGATTGAAAAACCCTTATCTGTCGGCGTCCGTGCGATTGATGGATTGTTGACGGTCGGCCAAGGCCAGCGCATCGGTGTATTCGCTGGAAGCGGGGTCGGAAAAAGCACGCTCATGGGCATGATTGCTAGAAATACAGAAGCAGACATAAACGTAATCGCTTTAGTCGGCGAACGTGGCCGGGAAGTCAGGGACTTTATCGAACGTGATTTAGGTCCTGAAGGATTAAAAAAATCCGTTGTCGTAGCAGCGACTTCCGACCAGACCCCACTTCAACGGATCAAAGGGGCCTTGACGGCAACTGCAATTGCGGAGTATTTCCGCGATCAGGGAAAAAACGTCATGCTGATGATGGATTCGGTGACGCGTTTTGCGATGGCCCAGCGTGAAGTTGGCCTCGCTGTCGGTGAACCGCCGACCAGTAAAGGCTATACGCCTAGTGTTTTTGCATTATTGCCAAAACTTCTGGAGCGGTCCGGTACATCAAGCAAAGGTTCGATCACCGCTTTCTATACAGTACTCGTCGACGGCGATGACATGAACGAACCGATTGCGGATGCGGTCCGGGGAATCTTGGACGGGCACATTGTGCTCGACCGCAAGATTGCCCAAAAAGGCCAATTTCCAGCGATTAATGTCATGGCAAGTGTCAGCCGGGTCATGCACGAAGTGGTTTCAAAAGAACATCAGCAAGCGGCCATCGAATTGAAAAGACTGCTCGCCGCGTATAACGCATCCGAAGATTTGATCAATATCGGCGCTTACAAAAGCGGCGCTAATAAAGAAATCGACGATGCGGTTCGGGCTTATCCGTTAATACGAGAATATTTACAGCAAGACATATATGAGAAAGCCAAGCTTGAAGAAAGTGTTGGCCGGCTATCCGCACAGTTTGGAGGAAGTAGAACGTGACGAAATTCAATTTTCGCTTTCAAAAGATTTTAGACATAAAAGGAAATGAAAAAGGCTTTGCTCAAATCCAAATGGCGGATGCCATGAAGCAAGAAGAAGTCGGCTATCAGAAAAAAGAAGCGATCTACAACATGCTGCTTGATGCTGAACTTTTGAAAAAGGAAAAACAGCAAGAAGGCGTCAACATTTCCGAACTTAGAATGATGATGGATTATATTCAACAGCTGCAAGACCAATTGGTGATGTCAAACCGCGAACTTGAGCGCCTGCAAAACAATGTCAAGAAGTCACAAAACAATCTGCAGGAAAAAGCACAAGAAGAAAAAACCTGGGACAACTTGAAGCAGCAAAAATTTGTTTTATTCGAAGAACAAATAAAAGCTGAAGAACAAATCTTTTTTGACGAGATCGCAAGCACCCGGTTTTTCCGGAACATGCAAGCGACTGCAGCGGAAAGAGGGTAAGCGATGAACGCCATGCCAATCTCTTTATCAGCGCCGCTAAAGTCAATTAAAGCCACCGAATCGAAACCGGCTGCACCCACAGCAAAAAGTGACTCAGTCGACTTCGCCCAATTACTAGGAGCCGTTTCAGCTGCACCAACAGAAAATCAATCCGCAACTGACGGCCAAGAAGAACTGTTGGAGAAACTGGATTCGCTGCTTGGAAGTTTAGAACAGCTGCCAAAAGAAGACTTAACACCTGAACAGCAGGAAATGCTTCAAGCGATCATGGGATTGCTGGCGCAGCAAGTGTCTCCACCAAAAGAGCAAATGGAATTAGCGATAGAAGCCAATCCCCTGGAACAAAGTCCAACTATCCAACAGCCTGTACAAAAAGAATTGATGTTGACTGCTCAGGCTCTCGAAAAATTACAAAGCAGTACTCTCGATCAAGCGAAGCTAACAGGATTGCTTGAAGAAGCAGTTGAGGTTCTGCAAAAACTGACAGATGCCTCTGTGAAAGAAACTGGCACTACGAGTCTTCCGGCGGATGTTGAGAAATTGGAACAAGTAGTCAGCCAGTTGACTGGCCTAATTAAAGAATTAAATAACGACCAGCAAAAAGCCGATACAAAAACCAAAGCCGCACAAGTAGAGCAAGTGGAACAAGTACTAAAACAAGTAACCGGCTTGAAGCAAGAACCAATCAACTTAACCCAGCCAAAAGAAATCCAAACACCACCTGCAATGCCCGCTGTAGAAAATGCCGCTGAAGTTCAAGCTGCACCAGAAGAAACAGCATCAAAACCACTGGAAACTGCGCCGAAACAGCCAGAACTTGGGGCGCCTGCAGCTCCAGCTGAACAAAGCCAACCGGCTGCAGCCGGAACAGAAGCAGCGAAAGCAACGGCAGTTCCTCAAAAACCAGAAGCAATCGTTCCACAAGCGACTGTCCGCTTGTCCAACTTGGTCGAAGACTTGGGCGAAACCTTGAAAGGTTCGTTCCGTTTGAACGGGGAAGGTGACAGCAAACAAATCAAAATCAGTATCTTTCCAGAACATCTTGGCCATATGGAAATCAAGCTGACGTCAATTGACGGAAAGATTGTCGCGCAAATATTCACCAGTACGTTAGCGGCAAAAGAGGCGCTTGACCAGCAAGCGAGTTTGTTGAGAAGTTCCATGATGCAGCAGGGCATATCGGTTGAGAAAATCGAAATCAGCCAGCAAAGCTCCCAGCAATCATTCGGACAACAATCCGCAAATCGCGACCAGCGCTTCTCCCAGCAGCAAAAACAAGGAGCATACGCGCGCAACCGCAACGGCTACCAGCAACTTGAAGAAGACGCCGCAGTAATCACGCGGCGCCAATCGAACGACGGCTCGATGATGAAGGTGGACTACACCATCTAAGAAAGAAGGGCAATGCCATGAATGTAACAAGCTCAAACTCCGTCAGCACCCAAGCGTCGGCTGCACCAGCTAAAACGGCAACCGACAACGCACTTGGCAAAGACGCATTCTTAAAAATTCTCGTGACCCAAATGAAAAACCAAAACCCGTTAGAACCGTTAAAAGACACTGAATTTATTGGCCAAATGGCGCAATTCAGCAGCTTAGAACAACTGACAAATTTAAATACATCCATGAACCAATTTATCGGCACGCAATCCAACACCTCCTTAACCGACCATGCCGACCTAATCGGTAACACCGTCTACTGGGAACAAACAGTCGACGGCAAACTCGAATCCGGAGAAGGCACAGTAAAAGCCCTATCGCTTAAAAACGGTGAACTGCAAGTAGAACTCGAAAATGATGTGAAAGTTCCGCTTGGTTCGATCAATCGTATTGAGAAGCAATGAAGTGATTGCTTGTTACTTTTGGTAACTGATATATGTTAATTGAATTTAAGAAAATTTTATTTTATATAAACAAATCGAAAATTAGAGAAAGAGCGGATGGCGGCGACTCCTGCGGGAAAGCGCAGTGCCGAAATCCACTCGGGCATTTAGCCCGAGTTAGTTCGGCGCAAGCCCGCGGAAAGCGTCCGCCAGGAGCGATTTCTACAACCATACAATCACATTCAACAAGAAACAGTCCAACCCAAAACGGGCCAAGGACAGTTCTTGAAAGGGGAAAAATAAATGTTACGTTCAATGTACTCAGGTGTTTCAGGTATGAAAGGCTTCCAAACAAAACTAGACGTGATCGGCAACAACATTTCTAACGTCAACACAGTGGGCTACAAAAAAAGCACAATCAACTTCCAAGATCTATTAAGCCAAAACATGTCGAGCAACGGTGTTAACCCAATGCAAGTCGGTCTCGGCTCACAAACATCTGCAATCAGCACGGTTCATACTGCCGGTTCATCAATGACAACAGGTGTCGGCACTGACCTTTCGATTCAAGGCGACGGATTTTTTGTAGTAGAAGATGCACAAGGTGATCAATTCTTAACGCGTGCGGGGAACTTTATCGTTGATGCGAATGGCGATTTGGTAACAACACAAGGCCATAACGTATTAGATGGCGATGGGGTTGCTATTAACATTCCAATGGATACGTATTCCTCATTTGCAATCGACCCTCAAGGAAGAGTAATCGGCAAGCGTGAAGATAACGGAGCAGAAGAAACTATCCAAACTATCGGCATTTCAACTCCTGAAAATCCAGCAGGTTTGCGAAAAGTAGGCGGTTCGTTGTATGAAATGACTGCTTCTGCTAGCCCAGATGGTATAAATACTGGGACTGCAGCCACGCGAAATACACAAATAGCGTCTGGTATGCTTGAGATGTCAAATGTTGACTTAACAGAAGAATTTACGGAAATGATTATCGCCCAACGCGGTTTCCAAGCTAACTCCCGTACAATCACTACTTCTGACGAAATCTTACAAGAAGTTGTTAACTTGAAACGATAATAGAAGGGGGTAGTTGAGAGAGAAGAATTCTTCTCTCTCTCCGCTTTTACATGATCCAATTGACGATGTTGAACCGAACGAAGATTTCATTGAATGCTATATATATCGAACGGTTGGATGCCACTCCCGATACAATCATTACAATGGCATCCGGCAAAAAAGTTTATGTGTTGGAAACGGTTGAAGAAGTTTCTGAAAAAGTGACGGACTACTACCGGAAAATAAATCTATTATCTGGTCTGCATAAACCGAATGGAGAAGAATAAGAGGAGAGAATGCTGTGGCAGATGTTTTTTCTGAAGAAAATATTAATACTCTTCTTGCAACATTAGCAAAAGAAGAGACGACAAGGGATGGAGATGGGACTGGAAGAAAAGTTCATACGTATGACTTTAAAAAGGCACTTCGCTTTTCACAAGATCAAGTCCGTACGCTGACCCGTATACATGAAAACTTTGCGCGTTTGCTTACTTCATATCTGTCTACTCAGCTTCGGACTTTTGTCCAGATCTCTGTAGATTCGGTAGAAGAATATGCATATGAAACTGTTATACAGAATATACAAAAAAGCTCAATACTAGGCGTATTTAAAGCCCCGCCCTTGCATGGCAATATGATTATGGAATTTTCTCCGGCAGTCTCTTACGTAGTGTTAGACAGATTGCTTGGCGGTCAAGGGAACATTACACAAAAAACAAATGAACTTACTGAAATAGAAATAAATGTGATTCAACGTGTTTTTCTCAATGCTTTGAACAATTTCGAAGAAGCGTGGTCATCAGTTGTTAAGTTGACACCGGAATTAAGAGAATTGGAAGTGAATCCTCAATTTTTAACCATGTCTCCTCCCAACGAAACCGTAATTTTGATTTCTTTGATTGCAAAGATCGGAGATGTCGAGGGAGCAATTAATATTTGTTTGACACACGTCGGATTGGAACAAGTATTGCCAAAACTATCTGCCCGCCATTGGCTGGCAAACCAGAAAAAGATTATTGAGAATCACGAAGTGGAAGCACTAGAGAAAAAATTGCAAGGAACAAAACTGGATGTTACGGCAGTCTTAGGGAAATCTGTAATTGAAATTGGAGACTTTTTGAATTTGAAAAGCGGTGACGTCATTCGGTTAAATGAATCCTATACCGATCCGATAACCATCATGGTTGATGATAAGCAGAAGTTTTTTGCGCAGCCAGGGGTTTCAAAAGGGAAAATAGCGGTCCAAATCACCGACGTTCATGGAGAAGGAGAAGAATTTGATGACAACTGAAAAATTATCTCCAGACGAAATTAACGGATTACTAGGCAGACAACATTCGGCTGGTGAAAAGACAGCCAAAAATTCTTTGACCACTCTAGAACAAGAAGCCATAACAGAATTGCTTGCCGTATCCTTAGGAAGTTCATCCGCTGACCTTTCTTTGATGTTTTCGGAGCAAGTGAACATAATGACTCCGAGTCTTGCAGTTATGCCAAAAGACGCTTTGATGAAAAATGGCGAAACGCCTTTTTACGTAATTTTAGGTGAACATACAGGGGATATTAAAGGAATCCAGTTTTTATCAATCAGCAAAAAAAGTGTCGAAACGATTACACAACTGATTGATCCGATAATAGAAGCAGGGAATATGGAAAAGCAATTTGAAGTGATTCAGCAAATGGTCCAGCAAATGTTTGCTTCGGCATCCCGCTCGATGTCAACTGTTTTGGAAGTAGAAGTTGCCTATTCGCTTTCCGGAATGGACGTTATTGATAACCAAGAAGATTTCCAAGTTGGCAATTTCACGAAAGAAGAATGGTTTGTTGAAGCGGATTTCCAAATGCAAATCGGTACTGGTTTAACTGTCAGTTTCTGCCTGTATATACCGATTCGGTTGGCACAGCATATAGTAAGCATTCTAACCGATACGATGATCGAAGAAAACCTGGAGGAGATACAAAGTATGGAATTCCAATCGAACAACCAATCAAGCAATACACAGGACACAAGTTCAGCTCCAAATATCCAAAGTGTACAATTTTCGAGTTTTGATGAAACCACTGCAATACAAGCAGAGCCGAATAATTTAAACATGCTGCTCGACATACCACTTCAAGTAACAGTGGAATTAGGGCGGACAAAAAGAATGGTGAAAGAGATTCTGGGGGTTTCTCAAGGATCTATTATTGAGCTCGACAAGCTGGCAGGAGAACCTGTTGATATTTTAATCAATAATAAACTGATTGCGGTAGGAGAAGTGGTTGTCATCGATGAAAACTTTGGCGTCCGCGTAACCGATATTATCAGCACAGCAGACCGCATTTCAAAATTGCGGTAATGCGTTTAGTAAGGAGTTTACCGAGTGTGAGCCAAAAAATTTTAAAATACGCTATGATAATGCTTTTGTTCTTTTCGTTTTTCGCGTTTTCAGCACCACTCCTTGCGCAAGCAGAGGATACAAATGTGGCTGACTGGGTGGAAGACGATAAGAACACAAAAGTAAATGAAACAGAACAACCAAAAGAAGCGGTAGTGACTGAAGACAAAAGTTTGACGGTCATCATCGGCAAGCTCATCTTGTACACGCTGCTCATCCTGGTGATGATTTATGGACTCATCAAGTTTTTGGCGCTGCGCCAGAAAAAGCTGCAGCCGAACCAGGCGGTGAAGCTGATGGGCGGGACGCCGCTCGGCAATAACAAGTCACTTCAGCTTGTCAAAGTCGGAGGCCAGATATATATGGTAGGTGTCGGCGATCAAGTGACACTGATCAAGGAATTTACGGATGCCGATGAAATCAGCGGCATTGAAAAAGAGTTGGATAACCAGCCGACCCTTCTTTCAAATCCTGTAGTCAGCTTTATGAAGGACAAAGTGAACAATCGCAAGACACATGAGCAGAAATCAGGATTTGAGCAATTGTTCAGCCAGAGCTTGACCAAACAAAAGATAAAACAGCAACAGATCGACAAAGAGTTGAAAAAAGACGAGAACAAAGAAGGTAGTTCATCATGATGCCGGAACTTTTGCTATCCATTAACATTCCAGGTGTCGATTTTGGCAGCGATGCACCAGGGGATGTCTCAACAACTTTACAGCTTTTTGCCTTATTGACCATACTTTCGCTGGCTCCGGCTATTTTGATCATGGTGACCAGCTTTACGCGCATCGTCATCGTGCTCTCTTTTGTCCGTACAGGGCTCGGTACGCAATCGATGCCGCCAAACCAAGTTTTGGTCGGACTCGCATTATTCTTAACGTTTTTTATCATGTCGCCGGTCATGAACGAAATCAATGAAACTGCTCTCCAGCCTTATCTAGACGGAGAAACAGGTCAGCAAGAAGCATTGGATGCGGCTTCTCTTCCGATTAAGGAATTTATGGCAGAGCATACACGCGAAAAAGACTTGGCGCTGTTTTTCAAATACGCTGGCCTTGAAAAGCCGGAGAGCATTGAAGCGATTCCATTCACTTCATTGGTCCCAGCGTTTGCCATCAGTGAATTGAAAACCGCATTCCAAATCGGATTTGTTATTTTTATTCCTTTTCTGGTCATTGATATGGTCGTGGCAAGCACGCTCATGGCAATGGGGATGATGATGCTTCCGCCGGTCATGATTTCCCTGCCGTTCAAAATTCTATTGTTTGTCCTGGTGGACGGCTGGTATTTAATAATCGAATCGCTGCTTGTCAGCTTTTAATTGAAGGGAAGAACAACATGACTCCAGATATGGTATTAAAACTGGCTGAACAATCAATCTATACAATTCTGATTTTATCAGCGCCAATGCTTCTGATTGCGTTAGGAGTAGGGTTGCTTGTCAGTATTTTTCAGGCCATGACACAAATTCAAGAACAAACTTTGGCATTTGTGCCTAAAATTTTAGCGGTGTTTTTATCGATCATCATCTTTGGTCCATGGATGTTGACAATTCTTTTGGATTACACAAGAAATTTATTCCAACAACTTCCGCAGCTAATCGGATAGTGGCTGGATGATGAATCTGATTCTTGAAACCTTTCCATATGTATTGTTGATATTTGTCCGGTTCACCAGTTTTTTTATCATGGCTCCAATTTTCTCGATAAAGGGCGTACCCAACCAATTTAAAATCGGCCTTGGCGTTTTTATCGCGTTTATCGCCTTTACTAGTATATCGGCAGAAGTGCCGATTAGTTTAGACAGTTTTTACATTTTGTTAATCATCAAGGAATTGGCAATAGGGTTGTCTCTTGGATTTACAGCAGCACTAGTCTTGTACACCATACAAATTGCGGGAGCATTTATCGATTTCCAAATGGGTTTTTCTATCGCTAGCGTCATGGATCCTCAGACAGGAAGCCAAGTGCCGATTATCGGCCACTTCAAATATATGCTGGCCACATTATTCTTATTAACAGTCAATGGCCATCATTTGATGTTGGATGGTGTAATGCGCAGCATACATGTCTTTCCGGTAGAATCGATTGCCTTCGCAGTTGGCATAGAAGATGTCGCCCAATTTATCACACATTTATTTATTGAAATGTTTTTAATCGCTTTGCAGATTGCTTTGCCAATAGTCGGTGCGTTGTTTTTGATCGATATTGCGCTTGGTATCTTAGCTAAAACTGTGCCTCAACTCAACATTTTCGCTGTAGGGCTTCCGTTGAAAATTTTTGTCGGATTCATCTTGTTGTTAGTGTCCATGCCGATTTTCTTTTACTTATTGCATATATTATTTGAAAACATCATTGTCAGCATGGCCGAACTGATCAGCTTATTAGGAGGGGCATAGGTGGAAAAAAGATATCCACTCGCATTGGATTTGCAGTTTTTCTCGGGCGAGAAAACCGAAAAAGCGACACCGCAAAAACGGCAGGAGTCAAAACGGAAAGGGCAAGTCGCAAAAAGTGCAGAAGTTCCCGCCGCGTTCATCTTACTAGGCGGAATTTTACTGCTCAGCGTTTTTGGCGGTTGGATGCTCGATCAAATATTGTCGATTTATCGCATCAACTTCACCGAATATATTTCTTGGGAATTGACGCCAGACAGTATCCGTACGTTATTCGAACAAATGACATTTAGCGCTGTTAAAGTTGTTGCGCCGCTGATGGTAGCGGCAGTAGTGTTAGGCGCTCTGGGGAACTATTTACAAGTAGGCGTAATGTTCACGACAGAACCGCTAATGGCAAAACTGGAGCGGATCGATCCGATACAAGGTGCAAAAAGAATTTTTGCGATCCGGGCACTTGTAGAACTACTGAAATCTTTATTGAAAATCGCCATTATCGGCACTGCTGCTTTTTTAGTTTTATGGTCTCAAAAAGATGAACTGTTCTTGTTGTCTCAAAAAAGCCTAGGTTATTCGTTGGCGTTTTTAGGGGGCCTCACCGCGCAACTGGTCACAGTTGCCGCCGTTATCTTATTAGTTTTAGCAATTTTAGATTTTATCTACCAAAAGTATGAATTTGAAAAAGGAATCCGGATGTCCAAACAAGACATTCGGGATGAGATGAAAAAAGCGGAAGGTGATCCGCTGATCAAATCAAAGATAAGAGAGCAGCAGCGGCAGATGAGCATGAACCGCATGATCCAGGATTTGCCGAATGCAGATGTCCTGATCACCAACCCGACGCATTATGCAGTCGCCATCAAATATGATGCAGAAACCATGGAAGCTCCCACGGTCATCGCAATGGGGAAAGATCATCTGGCGTTGAAAATCAAAGAAAAAGCCAAAGAACACGGCATTGTGATCATGGAAAACAAACCGCTCGCCCGCGCCCTTTATGCACAAGTAGAGGTAGGGGATACGGTCCCCGAAGAGTTATTTTTGGCGGTAGCCGAGGTTTTAGCATATATTTACCGATTAAAAGGCAAGATCAAATAGAGCCATCGCAGGAGGAAATTCATTGAAAGCCAAAGATTTTGTTATCTTAGTATCCGTCATCATGATTGTCGTAATGATGGTCATTCCGCTTCCGCCAATGTTGTTGGACATATTGATCATGATTAACCTCAGTATTTCTTTGACGATTATTCTCGTTGCGATGAATACGAAAGAAGCATTGGAATTCTCGATTTTTCCGACGCTGTTATTGCTCACCACGTTATTCAGGCTAGGATTGAACGTTTCAACGACACGATCCATCTTGTCAAACCGGACCGGAGGAGAAGTTGTAGAGACATTTGGCCAGTTCGTAGTCGGCGGCAGCCCGATCATCGGAATTTTAGTCTTTCTGATATTAGTCATTATTCAATTCTTGGTCATTACGAAAGGGTCTGAACGAGTTGCCGAAGTGGCGGCGCGCTTTACACTCGACTCAATGCCCGGGAAACAAATGAGCATTGACGCCGACCTTGGAGCCGGTATGATTTCCGACCAGGAAGCGAAAAAGCGCCGTGAGAAAGTCGGCCAGGAAGCGGACTTCTACGGTGCCATGGATGGTGCCAGTAAGTTTGTTAAAGGAGATGCGATTGCCGGAATCATTATTGTGCTGATTAATATTATTGGCGGTTTGATCATCGGGATGGTTGTCCATGGCATGCCATTTGCAGAAGCGGCACAGCTCTTTACGCTTATGTCGATCGGTGACGGCTTAGTAAGCCAGATTCCGGCATTGCTGATTTCAACCGCCGCGGGCATCGTGGTTACGCGCGCAGCATCTGAAGGAAATTTGGGCTCGGATATCACAAAACAACTCTTTGCCCATCCAAAACTGCTTTATATCGTCGCAGGAACACTGACGCTGTTTGCCATCTTCACCCCTTTAAGCCCGTTCTTAGTTTTGCCGATAGCCGGAATTGTCGCATTTGGCGGATTCAAGATGCAGCAGAACTTGAAAGCGGAAGAAAAAGAAGACAAAGAGGTTTCGGTAGAAGGAAAAGAGCTTGAAGAGATGAAAAGCCCGGAAAGCGTCATCGACTTGTTGCACGTAGACGCTATCGAGTTTGAGTTCGGCTATGGCTTGATCCCGATTGCCGACAAAAACCAAGGCGGCGATTTGCTGGACCGGGTCATCATGATCCGGCGGCAATGTGCCATTGAACTGGGTATTGTCGTTCCGGTTATCAGGATCCGCGATAATATCCAGCTGCAGCCGAATGAGTATGTGATTAAGATCAAAGGCAACCGCGTTGCTTCCGGGGAAATTCTGCTGGATCATTATTTGGCGATGAGCCCTGGAATCGACGACGAAACAATAGAAGGCATCGCAACCGTGGAACCGGCATTCGGCATGCCGGCTCTCTGGGTCAACGAAGAGATGAAAGAAGAAGCGGAAATGTCGGGTTATGCCATTGTCGATCCCCCATCCGTTGTGTCAACTCACTTGACTGAAGTCATTAAGCGCCATGCGCATGAACTGATTGGACGCCAAGAAGTGAAAGCATTGATTGAAAATATTCGGGAAAGTTCACCGGCAGTTGTCGAAGAATTGATTCCGAACATGATGGCAATTGGTGAAGTTCAAAAAGTATTGATGAAGTTGTTGAAAGAAAAGGTTTCTATCCGGAATTTGCTGTTAATTTTAGAAACCTTGGCCGATTATTCAGTCCACACAAAAGATCCGGATGTCTTGACTGAGTATGTCCGCCAAGCGTTATCAAGGCAGATTACGCTGCAGTATGCGACGGCAAGAGAACCGCTTCAAGTAATTACCGCAGGTGCAAGCCTTGAGAAAAAATTCGCTGATTCCGTGCATCGGTCAGACCAAGGCAGTTATTTGTCGATTGATCCAGAATCTTCGCAGCAGATTTTCCAGCGGATTTCAGAGCAGGCCGCGCAGCTGCAGCAAACCGGCATCCAGCCGATCTTGCTGACTTCACCGGCAATCCGCATGTATATGCGGCAGTTTATCGAGCGTTTTGCACCGGACCTTCCAGTGCTGTCTTACAACGAATTGGAGCCGGAAGTCGAGATTCAAAGTGTTGGAGTGGTTAATATTGGCGGGGTGGTTAGTACGTAATGAGATTAAAAACTTATATTGTCCAGAATATGACTGAAGCGATTCCAATGATCAAACGCGATTTAGGGGCAGATGCCATGATCTTGAACACGAAAAAAATCAAGACGGGCGGTTTCCTTGGTTTCTTTAAAAAAGAGAAACTGGAAGTGATTGCGGCTGTTGAAAGCCAGCAGGCGGAACAGAAAACGCCGGCAAAAGAAAAAAAGCCGGCGAGCCTGCCATTGAAGAAAAAAGAGCCTATAGAAGAAACTGCGTTTGCCGAAAAAGCGCCTAAACAAAATCAGGACAAAGCAAATGTCGACATGATTAACGAATTGAAAAACATCAAAAAGGTCATGATGCAGGTGATTGGCGAGGACCGTTTGCCGGAAGCGTTAAAACCGTTGAACCGGCGCTTTCACCAACAAGAAATTGCATCGGAAATACAGTCTGATTTATATGCAAAATTGATCCTTGCAATAGGCGACCAGCCAAAGGCTACTGAGAAAGAGATAGAGGATTTGGCACGCATTGAAATCTTGAATTTGGTGAAAGAGCACCAAAGAATGCCAATCGACAAAGATCCGGACATTATCTGCTTTATTGGCCCTACAGGAGTCGGCAAGACGACGACAATTGCCAAAATAGCTGCGGATCTTATGCTGCGGGAAGACAAAAAAGTCGGCTTGATCACTTCTGATACGTATCGGATTGCAGCGGTCGAGCAATTGAAGACATATGCCAGCATTCTGAACATTCCGGTCCAAGTGGCTGAGTCCTCAGCGGATGTCCTCAAAGCGATTAGGGAACTCGATGGCTGTGACATTATCTTGATGGATACGGCCGGACGCAACTACCAGCAGAAGCAATATATCGATGACTTGGAAGCGATGCTTCCGGATAAAAACAAAATTCAGATCAATTTAGTATTGAGCCTTACTTCAAAATACGAGGATATGAGAAAAATCATTGATAATTTTCAAACCATTCAAATGGACCAGCTGCTTTTGACGAAAAAAGATGAGACGAGTTCAGCTGGCGCCATTTTGAATTTGATTTATCATTACTCGATCCCGATACGCCACATCGCCAATGGACAAAACGTTCCAGACGATATTTTAACCGTAACTCCAGAATTGATCGCAAACTTCGTATTAGGGGAAGATGAGAATGGTTGATCAAGCAAAACAATTAAGAGATAGAGTTATGCAGAAAAAAGTCAAAAAAGAGCGGAGACAAACGCGCATATTGGCTGTCACTAGCGGCAAAGGCGGAGTGGGAAAATCGAATTTCGCTTTGAACTTTGCGCTCGGCCTTGTTGAACAAAACAAAAAAGTATTGATTTTTGATGTGGACTTGGGTTTTGCCAATATTGATGTGCTGCTTGGACGCTCACCTGAAGAATCTATTGCCACAATGTTAGAAAAAGACTTGGCGATATGGGACATCATTGAAGAAGGGCCGAATGGCCTGCTGTTCATCTCCGGAGGAACTGGTTTCAATGATTTGTTTCAGATGGATGAGTCGAAGCTGACCAAATTTTTTAAAGAATTGAGCCAGATTCAAGGCTTGGTGGATTACATTATTTTAGATACTGGCGCAGGTTTATCTTATGAAAATTTGCGTTTCATATTAGCGGCAGATGATGTGATATTAGTGACGACGCCGGAACCGACATCCATAACGGATGCTTATTCTGTTGTGAAGATGGTCCATGCGAAAAATCAAAACGTTCATATGAAATTGGTTGTCAATCAATGCACGAACGAAAAAGAAGGAATTCAGACTGCTGAAAACTTCAGAAAAGTAACGGAACAGTTTTTGGAAAAACAAGTTGGGACATTAGGTTATATCCCAAGCGACGCCAATATCCCAGCTGCGGTAAAAAAGCAAACTCCATTTTTGCTGGCGTATCCCGGAACTCATGCATCCAAGGCAATCCAAAAGCTGGCCAGTGAATATCTTGAAATCCCGATGCCTTATAAATTGGGCCTCAAAGGATTTTTGTTGAAAATGCTGTTTAAGTGACACGTGCGCTTTATCAAATAAATGGTGGTGAAAAAGGGATTGAACAGTAAATTGTCGACACACGAAAAAAGGTACTGGGAAGATTGGCAAAACGGCCGGGATCCTGTTGCAGGTGATTATTTGGTCCGGCAATACTTGCCGCTGGTCGATTTCTTGATCGATCGTTTTATGATCAGTCTTCCTAAGTCGGTGGATAAAGACGATATACGGAGTTTGGCGTACGAAGGCTTGCTAGATGCACTCGAAAAATTCAATATCCAGCGGGATTTGAAGTTTGAAACTTACGCAACTTGGCGCATAAAAGGGGCAATTATAGACGGGCTGCGGCATAGCGATTGGCTGCCGCGTTCCGTCCGCGACAAAGTAAAGAAAATCGAAAAAGCTTACACAGTGCTCGAGCAGCAAAACAACTCTTCCGTTACTGATGAAGAAGTCAGCGCATACCTTGGCATCACAAAAGCGGAGTTGAACAAAACGGTCTCTGAAGCTGCATTGTCTGCAATGGTGTCCATAGATGAAACAGCTTACGACGACAATGAACCGGCAGGAAAATACCATATGATAGAAGACACTAAAGCGGCTTCTCCGGAAAAGCATGTTACCGAACAAGTTACGAAAGCGGCATTGACTCAAGCAATTGAAGGTTTGCCTGAAAAAGAAAAGCTGGTCGTTTCTCTTTGCTATTTCGAAGAATTGAAACTGACTGAAATAGCTGAAGTTCTAAGCGTCAGCGTTTCGCGGGTCTCCCAGTTGCATTCAAAAGCAATGCTGAGGCTAAACGCGGCAATGCAGGCAATTCATGAACATAGCATATCCTGAATTCGAAAAAGGCAAAGGTGATTTTTATGGAATGGCTGTTAGTGGCGATTTTGCTTATACTGGCAATTTATATTAGTATCAAATCATTTGTTGGAATGACCGAGATAAAGCAGCAGCGCCAACAGATGATTGAAGAGTCTGAAGCGCTTAGCCAAAGTATGGAAGATTTTGTTGCTAAATTGGAAAAAGAAAACGACGAGCTCTATCATAATTTGGTAAATTATATTAAAGTAAAAGAAAGCGGATTAGAACAAAAAATTAGAAACTTAGAAGAAAAGTTAGGCGAATTATCTGCTGTTTCTCCAGCTTCTCAAACATTTGTCCCAGAGGATAAGGTTAGCGGAGGCAAAGAAGAAAAAGTTGATCATTCGATGCAAGAGCAAGAAAAAATTGCACAATTATATAAACAAGGCTTTTCCGCTAAGCAAATCGCCAAAGTTCTGCAACTGGAACAGGGGAAAGTAGAACTCGCAGTCAATTTATACAGTAGAAAGAAAAGTTATCAAAATTAAAATGAGGTGCCCTCTTTGCGTATTGATAGACCGATACCTATTCCAAACGATCGGGTACAAAAAAACATGGCCGAAAACAGATTAGCTGATTCTTTTGCGAATGTCATCCGGAAATCACAGGTGAAAATGCAGCACGATGCCTTAAATCAATTGATTTCACGGGTAGATATCCAAGGACAAAAGTTGGCGAAACAGAAAACACTTGAAAATTTAAGGGATTACAAAAAGCTGGTAAAGCAATTTATCGGAGAAGCGTTGAACTCTGGTCTGCAATTATCCGAAAAGCAAAGCTTTCATTCAGGTGGTGGTATGAAGACTCACCAACTGATAGAGGTAATTGATAAAAAGCTTTTGGAACTACAGGATGAAGTATTGGCCAATGAAAAAGATAGCATTGATTTGCTTGAATTGATCGGGGAAATTAAAGGGCTTCTTATTAATCTTTATATGTAAGCACAAATAATGGCTAGGGAGGAGAAGAGAATTGGATAACAATCAAAGAGAATTCTTTCGGGTGCGATTCAATAAGCCTTTAGAGGGTGAAGTAAGTATCCTCAATAAAGACCCGTTTCAGATAGAAATTCACGATGTTAGTGTAAAAGGATTACGTTTTTCTTCTGATGTCGACCTCCCTTTGCATAAAGATTTGATGTGCAGTTTCTCCATATTGGATTGCTCTTTTAAAATGAAGGGTTCTATTGTCCGGAAATCTCCAGAGCGAAAGGGTATTGACTATGGTGTAATACTTAAACAGGATCCGGTCACTTTCTCCGAATTGTTCAAGCAACTGAATTATTATCAAATTCGCAAGCGTAAAGGCACTTTGGAAGAAGTGTAAAAAAGAGAATCTACAATTAAGTATGTAGCGTTCTAATAAAGAGAAAACATTTTATTGGAATGTAGGGGGAAATTGAGTGAGCCAGAACCGTCGGGAATTTTTTCGAGTAAACTTTAATAATGCTTTAGAAGGAGAAATCTTAGTCCCCGAGAATGAGTATATAGCTGTAAAAATTTATGATTTAAGCGCAAAAGGATTAAGATTCCTATCATCTTTTGATATGCCGCTGCAGACGAATTTAGAGTGCCGGTTTAAGTTTTTAAATAGTTCGTTCTTGGTTGGAGGCATAATTGTCCGCAAAGGGACTAATAACGGGGAAACCGAGTATGGTGTGGAGTTTAATATCGATATGGAAACTTACACGGTGCTGTTCAAGGAATTAAATCATTATTTAATTCGTCAGCGAAAATCCTATATAGATTAAGAAAATATATTGGCAATATATACAGAAGATAATACTTTTTAAAAAGAAACTAAAAAAGTAATTTGTTTATAATAAAGCAGTTAACGACATGAATTGTTGTTGACTGTTTTTTTATTCGAGAAAATTTATTGTTAATATTATACAAAAATATTTGTTTATATATCCTTCGCTCGTGGGAAAATAAAGGACAATAAAGAATGTTCCGCGGAACAATATAAAATATAGAAGGCGTCCAGTAACTCAGAGAGGTGGTTTCTCGTATAGTTCTGCATAAGGTTGGATGGAAGATGGTTTGGAAAAAGGTTTTTGAAGACTAAGTATGTAAAGAGAATTACGCATGTTTAAAGAATATAAAATGAGGAATACAGACGTTTATATGCTCTTTCATACGGGAAAACCGATAAATCAGAAAGAGAAAATATTCAAAAGGAAGAAGGTTTTTGATTTTGGGTTTAAATCCTATTGTATTAGTGGTCATCATTTTTATGATCAGTATCGTCTATGTGACGTTATCGACTGTGCGAATGATTTTGATGATGAAAGGCTATCGGTATTTCGCCGCCGCTTTGTCTGTGCTTGAAGTCATTATTAATATTTTGGGGTTAGGGCTGGTGCTCGAGAATATTTCAGAAATACAAAACCTGATTTCGTACGCAGCCGGATTTGGGGCAGGAATCATTGTTGGATCGGTAATCGAAGACAAATTGACCTTAGGCTATGTGACAGCTACTGTTGTCTCGCCGGAGAACTCAGACCGTTTATCCAAGCAGCTGAGGGAAAAAGGCTATGGCGTCACGGATTGGGAAACGAACGGGCACGAAGGCAAGCGCCGTTCTCTGCAGATATTGACGCCGAAAAAACACGAACTCAAATTATATCAGACCATTAAAGAGTTGGAGCCTCAAGCGTTTGTGGTAGCGAATGATTCAAAGACCATACATGGTGGATTTTGGATCCGGACGATAAGACGCGGCCGGTTGTTCAATTCATAAATAATGGGATAGATGCCGAAAGCCCGCAGTGAAATATCGCTGCGGTTTTTTTATGAAAACCCTTCAATGCTAACATCAGATGCTTTACAGAAGAGAACTTTTGCCATCAATAGAACGGATCAAGTCATGCTATAATAGTAGCTATGTTTTCGTGATAAATAAAATAGAAAAGGATCAACATTCTAATGATTAAATCAAAGCTAATTTCTTGGCTTGCGGTCTTCCTTTGGATGGGCGCCATTTTTCTGTTTTCCAACCAGCCTGCAACCGATTCAAGTGAGCTAAGTTCCGGAGTGACGGAAATTGTCTTGAAGGCAGCAGAAAAAATCATCCCCGAGATCGGGGAACATTGGGACTCGCTGCACCATATTGTCCGCAAGAACGCACATTTCACAATTTATTTGATCTTGGGGGCGTTAACGATTAACGCTTTGGCAAAAAGCGGAGTCCTGACTTACCGAAGTATTGTGAGTGCCTTAGCGATTTGTGTGTTGTATGCCGTGTCGGATGAATTGCATCAGCTTTTGATTCCTGGCAGAAGTGGAGAAGTAAAGGACGTCTTCATTGACAGCTCCGGAGCCTTTGTTGGAATTGCATTGTATTTATTGGTCAATTGGCTCCAGACAAGGAAAAAGCATAATAAAAGTTGGAAAGAAATCACGCGGCAGACCTAGAAAAATTCCCATTAACAGCCGCCCTTTGGAAACCGGCTTTTTTGGGTTGGCAGTTTAAGTTTCTTTAATAGGATGAAAAAACCCGTTGAATCTGAGAAAGATTCAACGGGCATTTTTATTTTATTCAAACCAATAGCCTTCAAATGTATCTTTGAAAATACGGTATGTAAAGCGATCGGCTTCGTAGGGAAATTGGGCAAGCAGATTGCCTTCGGTATCGTATTCTCCAAGAATTTTCGATACGCCGCTATCAATAATGATGGAATCGCCATAAATTTGGGCACTGCTGACGATTGACGAATAAGGGACGTCAAACTGCTGGACAAGCTGGTAGGTTCCTGCTTTTTCATCGACCAGATATTTGTAGAATTGCGAATGGTCTTCCTCGTTCGCTTCCCTGGCCAGGCTCGCCTTGGCATTGGTTGGCCCATCGTAATCGGGGCGGCTCAAATACCACCAGTAATTGTTGTTGAACATATATAAATAATATTGTCCTTCGGGCAGGCTGTCATCTTCCAAATAAGTGACTGAATGCTGCCCGGACTGGCCTTCGAAGTCCCCGGATTTGGTTAACAGTTTATCTTCGAATTCCGTTCCAGCCCAAACGCCTTCATTGCCGATCAAGTAATCGATAGCGGGATTGTCGTAGATGCCGCTGATTTTCATGATGGCTGACGTTTCACGGGAACTCAGAATCATCGAATCTTGTCCGGCCAAATCGATGGAGTTGTAATGCAGCCAGTCCCATGTGCTGCTTTTTTCATCGGAAACGGGAGCGGTCATTTCTTTATAGCTTCCCATAAGATCGTCAAAGTCCAGCAGTTTTTTGTACTCGCCGGTCTCTAAATCCAAGCTTAACACAACATCCTCCACACTATTCTTCGCTTGGTCGGTGGCCAATACGATCAATTGGCCGTTTTCATTCAAGGCGATGTCATGGTGCAGGTTAAAGCCCTCTAATTGATAAATATCGACGATTTTCCCGAGGCTGTCTATCCGGGCTAACATTGAATCGGTAATGGCTGTAATGAGTGTTTCCTCATAGAAGACCATTCTGTCTGTCCGGTAATCTTCTGTAATCAGTTCGGCCCGCATTGTACCTTCATTGTCGAAGACATAGGAATAGCCGGCATAACCGTCTGTCCCAAGTGTATAAAACAAACCATCGGATAACTCGGCATCTTCTGCTTTTTCAGTTTGTACCATCTCAATCGGGTAGCCCGACTGTGATTTCGGTGCTGTTACGGTAAACTCATATATCATTGTGGAACCGTCTTCTTGCTTGTAAGTAAAAGATACGTTATTTTCTTCACCGGGAACAAGGCCGATCAATTGGTATTCCGCTTGTGTTTCATCTTTGTTCGCATCTTTTGCGGTTTTTGTGAAATCGGAGCTTCCGTCGACGGAGACAGTATAAGAAAGGGAACTTGAACTTTCTTCTTCAAAATAAAGATACAATCCCGTTGTGTTGGTGCCATAGGGATTCATTACAAGCAGAGGCTCTTTGAACGTATAGTTTTTCTTTTCTTTCAATCCGTTCAGCTGTTGTTGCAACTCTTCCTGTACCGTTAAATCATAGTAGGAAAAATTCTCATCGCTTTTGTCCAATGAAATTGTTTCTACTGGAACAGTAAGTTTTCCCAAATTTTCGTTGGCTGCTGGTTCTGCTTCTGCCGAACAGCCGGCTAATATAATGGCAAAGATTAATACAAAAATCCAAGCCATAAACTTTTCACACTTCAATTCATTCTCCTCCATGTATAGTAAAATTTCTAAATATGTAGCGTATTGTTAAAACCATTCACCACTTTATCAAAAAAATTACATTAAATCAAATAAGGGGCAAAGGGCCGGGGAGTAATCATTGATTCTATTTTGTTTTATGAGGATAATAAACTTTAATAGGAACAATGAAAAATTTGGAGGCATAGAATAATGAGTGAGTTGAAAGGCGTATTGCCAGTATTGCGGAATATGAAAGAATTTGAACGGCTGCTCGACAGCGGACATGAATATATCATCTTTTTGGAGATTCGACTGGCTCAGCTGAAAGCATTTGTCAAAGCAGCCAAGAAAGCGAAGAAGAAAGTCATTTTGCACGTTGATTTGATTCAAGGCTTGAAGACGGATGCGTACGGTTTTGAATTTTTAGTACAGGATATCAAGCCGGACGGTATTGTTTCAACGCGCAGCAATGTGATTGCGCTTGCAAAGAAAAACCAGCTGTTGACGATTCAGCGCTTGTTCTTGCTCGACAGCCAAGCGCTTGAGCACAACATCAGCTTGATCAACCAAGTGAGACCTGATTATATCGAGATTCTGCCGGGCATCATCCCAAGCGTTATTAAGGAAGTGCATGAAAAAACGGGCATTCCGGTCATCGCAGGCGGCTTGATCCGGACAGAAGAAGATGTTCAGCTTGCTTATGACGGCGGAGCTGTGGCTATTTCGACTTCACAGCCGGAACTATGGGTATTATAGGAACATAACTTTTAGTTGACAGCGTTTTCATAATTGTGATAAGTTGGTTCTACAAGTTAAGAACTGTGTCGGAGAAATGGAGACCCACACTGCAATGGACACCCTCAGGAAGAGGAGTGCGTCATTCGGTGTGGGTTTTTTGTTGGTCCCGGCAGAATAGACGGAAAGGAAAGAAGGCGGTAAGATGACCGAGTTTTTAGCGGAATTAATCGGTACCATGATTTTGATCATTTTTGGCGCGGGTGTAGTCGCCGGTGTGGTCTTAAAGGATTCAAAAGCAGAAAATAGCGGTTGGGCGGTCATTACCATCGCTTGGGGATTGGCTGTAACGATGGGGGTTTATGCCGTTGGCAACTTTTCCGGTGCGCATTTAAATCCGGCAGTGACACTTGGTTTTGCCGCTGTAGGAGAGTTTCCGTGGGCAAAAGTTCCGGTTTACATTGCTGCGCAAATTTCAGGTGCGATAATCGGGGCAATACTGGTGTTTTTCAATTACTTGCCGCACTGGGAACGGACAAAAGACCGAGCAACAAAACTAGGGGTTTTTGCCACAATTCCGGCAGTTGAACGGCCGTTTTCCAATTTAGTCAGTGAAATCATCGGAACGGCGGTTCTGGTCATGGGCTTGATGTTCATCGGCGCAAACCAATTTACAGAAGGTCTGAATCCTTTGATCGTCGGGGCTTTGATCGTTGCTATTGGCATGTCCCTTGGCGGAACGACCGGTTATGCCATCAATCCGGCGCGTGACCTAGGGCCGCGTATTGCGCATGCACTGCTGCCCATCCCCGGTAAAGGCGATTCCCAATGGAGATATGCGTGGGTGCCGATTGTCGGGCCGGCATTTGGCGGGATTTATGGAGCTGTTTTCTATAAAGCGGTCTTCACTGGAGAATTTGGTGCAATTTTTTGGCTGTTAAGTGCAGTGCTCGCACTGGTCTTATTTGGAGCGGCAAGTGTAGAATTAAAAAGAAATCAAATAGTACATAATTAGTTGGGAGGAAGCCAAGTGAGCAAAAAATACATTTTATCAATCGACCAAGGAACAACGAGTTCACGTGCAATGCTGTTTAACCACAAAGGGGAAGTCGTGGAAACAGGGCAGCAGGAGTTCCAGCAATTTTTCCCGAAACCAGGATGGGTAGAGCATGACGCCAATGAAATTTGGACATCGGTCCTTGCCTGTATTGCAGAAGTGCTTCGGAAAGCGGATGTGGATCCAAGTGAAGTTGCCGGCATTGGCATTACCAACCAACGGGAAACGGCGGTCGTATGGGACCGGACGACCGGCAAGCCGGTTTATAAAGCCATCGTTTGGCAATCACGCCAAACGGATGACATCTGCAAGGAACTAAAAGAACAAGGGCATGAAGCGACGTTCCGCAATAAGACGGGGCTGCTCATTGATGCTTATTTCTCAGGCACGAAAGTAAAATGGATTTTGGACAATGTCGAAGGCGCACGTGAAAAAGCAGATAATGGCGATTTGATGTTTGGGACAATTGATTCCTGGCTCGTCTATAAACTATCAGGCGGCGAAAAGCACATCACGGATTACAGCAATGCTTCGCGGACGTTGATGTACAATATTTTCGACTTGGCATGGGACGATGAACTGCTGGAGATTTTGACAGTTCCTAAAAGCATGCTGCCTGAAGTGAAACAGTCTTCTGAAATTTACGCTCATACAATCAACTATCATTTCTTCGGCCATGAAGTGCCGATTGCTGGCATCGCAGGCGACCAGCAAGCTGCGCTTTTCGGCCAGGCGTGCTTTGAAAAAGGCATGGCGAAAAACACCTATGGCACAGGTTGTTTTATGCTGATGAACACCGGCGAACAAAGCGTACAATCCGACCATGGCTTGCTGACGACGCTTGCCTGGGGAATCGACGGCAAAGTGGAATACGCACTTGAAGGCAGCATTTTCGTAGCTGGTTCTGCAATCCAGTGGCTGCGAGACGGTCTGCAGATAATCAATAGCGCGCCGGAAAGCGAAGTTTACGCCGCTTCTGTTGATTCGACGGAAGGAGTTTACATGGTGCCGGCATTTGTCGGACTGGGCACGCCTTATTGGGATACCGACGCGAGAGGCGCAGTGTTCGGTTTAACGCGCGGGACGACAAAAGCGCATTTCGTCCGCGCAACGCTCGAATCACTTGCTTACCAGACAAAAGACGTGGTTGATGTGATGATCAAAGACGCAGGCATTGAACTGAAGACGTTGCGCGTTGATGGAGGAGTCGTGGCGAACAATATGCTTATGCAATTCCAAAGTGATATTTTGGACGTCCCGGTGGAGCGCCCAAGCGTCCAGGAGACAACAGCACTAGGCGCTGCTTATCTTGCAGGACTGGCAGTCGGTTTCTGGAAAGACAAAGAAGAAATTGCCCAGCAATGGAAAGTCGAAAAAACCTTCAACCGCCAAATGGATACTGATACGAGCGAAGAGCTTTACGAGGGCTGGCAACGTGCGGTACAATCAACGAGAAGCTTTAAAAAAGCGAAATCTAATCTGTAATTTTACAAGTTAATATATGTTGGCCGGAGAATTCGAGAGACCAAGCCAGTTTAGCAGAGAAATTCTGCAACTGTGCCTTGGTCTCTTTTTTGTTTGCAAAAACATAAAAGGAGAGATGTTAAAGTGAAATTTTCAAGTTTAAACCGCAAGGAAACCTATGGAGAAATGAAAAAAACACATCTTGATTTATTGGTGATCGGAGGAGGAATTACAGGTGCTGGGATTGCACTGGATGCAGCCGCCCGCGGAATCCGTACAGCTGTCATTGAAATGCAGGATTTTGCGGCGGGTACAAGCAGCCGATCGACGAAACTTGTCCACGGCGGGCTTCGCTATTTGAAACAGTTTGAAGTGAAAATTGTGGCGGAGGTCGGAAAAGAACGTGAAATCGTTTATGAAAACGGGCCACATGTGACGACGCCGGAATGGATGCTGCTGCCTTTCTATAAAGGAGGCACGTTCGGGCCATTCAGCACAAACATCGGGCTTCGCGTTTATGACTTTTTAGCGGGCGTAAAACGGGAAGAGCGCCGAAAAATGCTGAATAAAGAAGAAGCGTTAGAACGGGAACCGCTATTGAAAAAAAATGGAATTAAGGGCGCGGGTTATTATGTCGAGTACAAAACCGACGATGCACGCCTAACTATTGAAGTCATGAAGAAGGCAATCGAAAAAGGGGCTCTTGCGTTGAATTACGCAAAAGTGCTCGAATTTATCTATAACGGAAGCCAAGTTATCGGCATTCGGGTAGAAGATCAGATTGATGGTTCGGTTCATGACATCTATGCGAAAAAAATCGTCAATGCAGCAGGGCCATGGGTTGATACGCTTCGCGACAAAGACCATTCAAAGCAAGGGAAAACCCTGCAGCTGACAAAAGGCATCCACTTGGTGTTTGACGGCAAACGGTTCCCGCTGAAGCAGGCAATTTACTTTGATATGCCAGATGGCCGAATGGCATTTGCTATTCCGCGTGCCAATAAAGTCTATGTGGGTACAACGGACACCGTTTACAAACAAGACATTGCCCATCCGACGATTACGAAGGAAGACCGCGATTATGTCTTGAAAGCGATCGATTTCATGTTCCCGGAAGTGCGTATTACGGAAAAAGACATTGAATCGAGCTGGGCAGGCCTTCGCCCGCTTATTCACGAAGAAGGCAAGGATCCGTCCGAGATTTCCCGGAAAGATGAAATCTTTGTTTCAAATTCAGGATTGATTTCCATTGCGGGAGGTAAACTGACAGGCTACCGTAAAATGGGTGAAAGCATCGCCGATTTGGTAGCCGAGCAACTCGCAGGCAAAGAAGGACGTACGTTCCCGCAAAGTTCGACAAAACATATGCCGATATCCGGTGGGGAAGTTGGCGGATCAAAAGGATTCCAACAGTTCCGGGCCGACCGTGAAAAACAAGCACTGGCTCTTGGCCTGAACAAATCGACTGCACAAATGTTGACGGGCCGTTACGGGGCGAATGTTGACCATGTCTTGCACTTTTTCGTTGTAGAAAGAGACGCTGCGAAACAAGCGGGGCTTGATCCGTTAGTGTATGCAATGCTTCGCTATGCCATTGAATTTGAAGCGGCATACAAGCCGGCCGATTTTTTTGTCCGCCGTACAGGCGCGGTGCTATTTGAAATCGATTGGGTATACGCATGGAAAAAAGCTGTAATTGCATATATGGCGGCTGTTTTTGGTTGGTCAAATGATCAGGCCTCCGCTTATGCGAACGAGTTGGATGGCTTATTATATGAAGCGACGCATCCGGTAGATATAGGAGGAAAATGGGAAGGTATCGAAAAGGAACGGAAGTTAGGTTAACCTAAGTGGATAGGATAGAAAATGCAACAGCCCTGTATTCGCAGGGCTGTTTTTTGAGTGGAATTGTAAAGTTCAGGCGGAATTTAACAGAGAAGCGCCTGATTGAAACTTCCTCCTTGGATGAAAGACAAAAGCTTGGCAAAAAGGAGTTTTGAAAAAAACAGCGAATTCATCCAATTGGGAAGAATTTTTCGTATAGCAAAGTTGTTACATTAATGAGAGAAAGTGAGTGAAGATATGGGCGGTAAAAAGGAACTTATATTAGTGCTGGAGGAATACGAAAGTGATTTTAGCGTGCGCTTGCTGGACGGGAATGGGACCGTCTATAGCCATAATCACTTTAAAGAAACACCTGATGTAGCCAAGGTGCGCTCTTTAGTCGGAACACTGACGCATATCTTTGGCAATTTCAACCGCGTGACTTACAGCAAGAACTTTACAACGATATGGGATCATGAAGCCCGGCCGGATTCTTTTGGCAAGTTCATGGCTGAATTGTTTGCTTCTGCAGAAAAGCTGGAGTCCCATGATACGCCAGCTTATAAATATCACATGTGGGAGCATTTCAGTGAATTTTTGGAAGAGCAGGAAGAGTTGGCGCATCAAGACCATACGAAAGACTTGCCTTTTTAAAATGAAAAGATAAAAAGGGATATTAAGTTTTTATTACAAATGGTGTTTTTAGGATTTTTCATGTTACTCTGTTCCTTTAGTAAATATTAGTTGCAAGCTAAAGGAGTGGGAAGATGAAAAACAGAAAATGGATGGCCGCCCTATTGCTAAGTCTTTTACTAGCGATACAATTGCCGGGGGAACACACGTTAGCGGAGAATGACACAATTCCGCCTGCTACGCCGGTTGTTGATGCAGTATCCGACACAGCTATAATCATTACTGGAAAAGCGGAATCAAAAGCGAAAATTTATGCATTTGTCGGGAACGATAAAATTGGAGAAGCGAAGGCGCAAAACGGCCAATTTTCAATCGCTATAGCGAAGCAAAAAATCGGCGCTAACATCAAAGTTTATGCGGTTGATGCGGCGAAAAACAAAAGTAAAAGCAAAATCGTAAAAGTTGTGGATACCCCGCGTGCAGTACAATATGCTGCCACAGGAAACGTCAATATGCGTTCTGGCGCTTCCATATCCGATCAAATTTTGGCGGTTCTTCCGAAAGGAACAATTGTCAGTTATATTAGCAAGACCAATTCTTGGTATAAAGTGAAAACGGGCAAACATACCGGTTTTGTAAACGCCGCATATTTGAAAAAAGCTTCTTCAAGTAAACCGGAAAGCTTTCCAGCTCCATCAATAAAGAAAACCGGAACGTATGTAAATGGCGTATTGCTTGTCAATAAGCTCTACGGACTTCCGTCCAGCTATAATCCAGGCATTGATGCGACAGCGCAAAAAGGCGCTGATGCAATGGTTGCTGCTGCCAAGCAGCAAGGAATCTCTTTGAACCCGTTCAGCACATTCCGCAGCTATTCGCGCCAAGCGACACTTTTTGCAAATTATTCTTCAAAATACGGCAAAGCGGAAGCTGAAAAGTTTAGTGCACGGCCAGGCCATAGTGAACACCAATCTGGACTCGCTTTTGATTTTGGCGGAGTTGATCAAACTCAATGGCTAAAGGAATCGTTTGGCGAAACAGAAGAAGGCAAGTGGCTTCGTAAAAATGCCCATACTTACGGTTTTATCCTGCGTTATCCGAAAGGGCAAGAAAAGGTGACAGGTTATCAATATGAGCCTTGGCATTACCGATATGTCGGATCTGCGCTTGCTGCCAAAGTAAAAGCGAGCGGAAAGACGTTGGAGGAGTATCTCTTAGTAGAATAAAATTGATGTTATCAAACAATCGCCTCCGAATAATGGCTGATTTCCAATCAGTCTATTTTTCGGGGGTTTTTTAGAAAATACCATCGAAAAATTTTATTTCTTTTCGCTATGGAAGGCATGCCAATCTGCAATCAATAATCTGGATTTATGCCTTTACCCATGGAGATATAAGATGTAAAGGTATTATTAACTTCATGACGTTGCATTGACTTTCCTGTTTTTATTCAATAAGCTAAATTATATATCAATTCAGTATATTTTAAGTGCTGAGGTATACATACAGGGAAGGGCAGGGAAACATGACGAATATCTTAATAAGGGCGGGAATGTCTCCATTAGACACATTCGATGCTTCACATATGATTGTAAATAACTCTATTGGCGGTAATGTAGGGAACCTGGTTTATCAGTATAGTGTATTCCGGACATTGATGACGGAAGGTACTACTATTACTCCGGATTATTACGATTTTGATCCGAAATACGCCGATGAAATCAATGAGAAATATGATTATTTTATCATTCCGCTTGCAGATGCTTTCCGCGAACAATTTGTCCCATCTTTGCGGAAATACACAAAGCTGATCAAAAAATTGAAAATTCCCGTCATCGTAATAGGGGTAGGATTGCGTGCGCCTTTTGAGCCGAAATTAAACGAGGGCTTTCCATTTGATGCGGATGTAAAGGCGTTCGTCAAGGCTGTTTTAGAAAAGTCCAGCATCATTGGGCTTCGAGGGGAAATCACTTCAGAATACTTGACCAAGCTGGGCTTTCGTGAAGGCACAGACCATACCGTTATTGGCTGCCCATCAATGTATACATTTGGCAGAGAATTGAATATCCGAGATACTGTAATTACGAAAGATTCTTTAATCAGTGTAAATTCTTCCCGCCATTCACCTAAAAAAGTTCTGGATTTTATCACAAGAAGCATGGAAGAATATCCCAATCATTATTTTGTTCCGCAGTGGCTAAAAGAAATGAGGTTGGTGTATGCCGGTTCCCCGGCCATTGCTAAACCGAGTTCCAATTATCCGGTAAAGATGTCTGATCCAACTTATATGAATGATCGGGTCCGATACTTCTTGAATGTTCCAACATGGCTTGATTTCTTAAAAGAAGCTGACTTGAGCTTTGGAGCAAGGCTTCATGGGAATATTACTGCTACAATTGCTGGAACTCCGAGTATTTTGATTCCTAAGGATGCACGAATGAGAGAGCTGGCTGAATATCACCAATTGACACATGTAATGGCTGATAAAATTACATCTAAAACCAAGCTTAGTGAATTGGTAGAGAAAGCAGATTTTAAGAAGCCAATTAAACCGCATCCAAAGAACTTTGACCATTACATTGATTTCTTGAATCAAAACGGGCTAGACCACATTTATAAAAAAACCTTGTCTCCAATAACTGTACCACTCGAAGAACAATTAGCGAATATTCAACTGCAAGCACCAATCTCAACAATCAGCGGCATAAGTTTGGAAGAGATGGTACAGCGCTGGGAAACTTTTTATCCGTTAGAGGAAGCACATAAAAAGGCCCAGAAAGATCCAATAGAACGCACGATTTTAAGTTACCAAAAAGCATTAAAAAGAAGAGCGATCAATATGGCTTCAAAAACAGCAGGAATTTTTAATAGCAAATAATGCTTTTATATTATGGGCCCTCAACCTTTTCGGGTTAAGTTTCTTACTGAAGCTAAAAAGAATGACAGCACAAAGCTAATCACCATTTATTGTTTTATGTTAATCTATTTAAAGATATAGTAATTAATTATGCGCAAAATTGACTTACTGGCTATTCTTCTCTATGCTATTTTAAGTAAACGTTTTGTGATATTTCTTGAAATTTACATAGGTGAGGGGAGCAAATTTTCTACCATGAAGAATATTTTAATTAGAGCCGGTATGGCTCCATATGAAAAGTTTGATGCACCACACATCATGATGAATAATTCTATTGGAGGAAATGTCGGTAACTTGGTTTACCAATACAGCGTGTTTCGTACGTTGATGACAGCAGATACCGTAATTACACCCGATTACTATGATTACGACCCTGAGTATGCTGATGAAATCAATGAAAAATACGATGCTTATGTCATTCCGCTGGCGGATGCATTTCGCGAAGAGTTTGTGCCATCACTCCGCAAATATACAAAACTGATCAAGAAGTTGAAAATCCCTGTTATCGTTATTGGAGTAGGTTTGCGTGCACCGTTTGAACCGAAATTAAATGAAGGCTTTCCTTTTGATGAAGATGTTAAAGCTTTTGTTAAAGCGGTTTTAGAAAAATCAACTATCATCGGATTGCGCGGGGAGATAACTTCACAATATCTTACGCGTCTTGGTTTCCGCGAGGGAATCGACCATACAGTAATTGGCTGTCCTTCTATGTATGCTTTTGGCAGGGAACTCAATATTCGCGAAACTGATATCACAAAAGATTCGATTGTCAGCGTCAATTCGTCCCGGTTATCACCGAAAAATGTCTTGGACTTTATTACGAGAGGCATGGAGGAGTATCCGAATCATTACTTTATTCCACAATGGATGAAGGAAATGAGATTGGTTTACTCAGGAGCTCCGTCAATTGCAAAATCGAGCACTAATTATCCGGCAAAGATGACGGATCCTACTTATATGAACGATCGAGTTCGTTACTTTTTGAACGTGCCAACTTGGCTTGATTTCCTTCGTACTGCTGATTTGAGCTTCGGTGCCCGCTTGCACGGAAACATTACAGCTACAATTGCAGGAACGCCTAGCATTTTGATCCCTAAAGACGCACGTATGCGCGAATTAGCTGAATACCATCAGTTGACGCATGTGATGGCTCATGATATTACGGATAAAACAAGATTAAGCGATTTAATCGAAACGGTTGATTTCCAAGCGCCAGCCAAAAATCAAGCGAAGAATTTCGATCATTTCATCGACTTTTTAAACAAAAATAACCTAGACCATATATACAAAAACACCAATACCCCTTCAACCGTGCCGTTGGATGAGGAAATTGCCAAAGTTGAACTTCTTCAACCTTTGAAAACGATCAAAGGTATTAGTTTTCCAGAAGCGGCTGATCGCTGGGAAAAACTTCACTTAGCAGAAGAAGAGAAATTCGCAAAAATGAAAGAAGAGTTAACTGAAAGAAACAAGCTCATCAAAAAGTACAAAGGCACTTTAAACAGAAAAGCTGTTCGTATGGCGCTGAAAACCGCTGATTTGTTCAGTACATCAAAATAATACCTTTTTAATGTTCATTTAGCAATACTTCTTGCAAAGAAACCGCAAAAGTAACATAAAGCAGTGTATTTAGTTCATGCAGGCGTTTAGCGTGATTTGGATGGACGCCAGTGATGGAAATAGCAATGCCCATGATGGATAAGGACTGGATCAATGCGTTCAATTGGTTTAAGCCATCACTATCAATATCGTCCATGGCCGTTAAATCGAAAATAACTGTTTGGCCATCCTGGCGATAGACATTGTCTAAAATACTTGGCATGACCGTTTCCATTTTCAGTTTATCAATCAAACCGAATAAGGGAATGAGCAGGCGTTGGTGATCAATCTTGATGCAAGGCGCAGACAACTCCCTGACGTTCTGGAGCAGTTCTTCAGTACGCTCTTTTTCGAGCAGTAAATCATAATTGGTTTCGTTCAGCCTTCTTCGCAAATTTGACAGTTGCTCAGACACACGGTTGTAATGCCGGTCTTTGGGCACAGCAATGGCATTCGCTGTTCCATCGCTTTGCCATTGGCAATGCACGTCCATCACCGTTGGTTCATCTGATGGCGATAAGAATGTCAACTCAATAGGGTTAATGGAACGCGCCGGATTCAAGAATTCCACAGCTTTCTGACGGCTTCCTTCTTCAAGAAGGCCGGTGAAAACAGGTGATTCCTTGAAGAGGGTGCGTGCCATCTTCGAACTCGCTAAGATGGTGAGCTCCCGGTCTAATTTGAAGATTGGCAATGGCCATTCTTCAATGTGGTGCGCTTGTGCCATAGTTCAACTCCTTTCTTGACTGAATCCAGTGCTGCAGGGTTTCTAAATTTTCCAGGACGACAGCGCCTTCCGCTTCCGCATGCGATAAATCGGCCAATGTAACAGCACGGCCGCCAATGAGGACTGTCGGTTTTGGATCAAGTGTTCCGAAAGCGTCCATATACGTTTTGACTAAAGGCAGTCGGGAAACGAGGGCAGCAGACAACCCGATAACGTCCGGCTTCAATTGTTTCGCAGCATCCAGAGCGTATACAAGCGGCAAGTTCGGGCCCATGTCGTGGACGGCCCAGCCATGTTCGCGGAAAACGCATGCCACCATTTTCAAGCCGAGGTAATGGTCTTCGCCTTCAAAGCCCATAATCATCGCTTTTCCGATTGCCTCTTTTTCTGCCTGGCTCCGGTGGTCTGTTGCAGAAATGACAAAATCACAAATTGCGGTAGCCAAATGTTCATCAGCTACACTAATAACATTTTCTTGCCATAATTGTCCGATCCGGTACATGGCAGGCGTCAATAATTCCTGGTGAAGTTCCTTCCGTGTATGTGTCTGCAAATAATGCTGAACTTTTCGCAAGGCATAATAATCATCGCCTGAAAGAAATATATCGGCAAGTTCGTCTGAAGTCACAGGTATCCTCCTTTCTAATTATCGAGAAGATGAATAGCTTCTTTAAGGGACTGAATCATAAACTCTTCTTCCTTGAGGTCAACTTTTCCAGGAAGGATCTCAATTAAGCGCTCAAAGTTATCGATAATCAAGTGGGTACCGACATTTCGGCTTTCTAAGACGGTCTGCAGCCATTTTGTATAATCTAGAAACAGACTTGTTTGTTTGAGTGAATAAGCTGTTTCCAAATGGTCAAGATGATGCATATTATCTTTTTCGGTATGGATGATGCCATTCTCCCCAAAACGTTCGACAAGTTCAGGATGAGCGGCGTATATGCTTTCTCTCGCTTCTTTAGCGATTTGTTGTTTAATTATGCTATTCATTCGGCAACAACCTCGTATTGCCGGACTTTTGGCACAATCCCGGCCAATTCCTGGTCCGGATAATTTTTTTCCATATCGTGTATTTCCTTGAATTCGGCACTTTTCACCCAAGTAAGATATGCGGCTTTGGTTTGCCACTCGAGGTGAACTGTCAATTCGTTCGGTTTTTTTGTGTTTTGAATCAGCCGGAACGAATGGAATCCTTCTGCCGAATCTACACGTCTGGAGCGGTTCCGGTAGATGGCTATTACTTCATCCACTTTTTCAAGCGGAACAACCACAGTTGACGTTACAATATACATACGATTTCCCCTTCGCCTCAAATTTCTGTGTTCATTATAACACTTCGGTCTTGGAAATAAAAAGAAAGCAGAAGATGCGTATGGAAAGAGCTGTCCTCAAAAGGGACAGCTCTTAATAATTTTCCTGGGCTTTAGTCGCCCAAGTTTGGATTTTGCGATCGATTTTCATAATATATTTTTTCCCGACCGTAATACCGAACAGGAACATCGACAACAGGAAAATTGTAAAAGGATCAAAGCGTTTGAATTCGAGAAAATTCAGGATGCCCAGAATGATATGGGGCACATAGCCAAGTCCCGTACTAATCGAAAAGGATATCAAGATCCGGATTTTCGATCTGAGCCAATAACGGGCGTAAAACATATAGAAAGTGGCGGACCAAGCTATAAGGTCGCATGTTATTAATATTGGCCATTTATGCAATAGAAGTATATCAGCGATAAAACACCACACCTTAATTTTTTTGAATCTTATTTCCTTGTATCAGTATCATTCCCGATTTAAACAAAAAGTAGTCCATTCGAAAAATTGAAAAAAATAAAGATTCAGTGTAATATAAGCGAAATGCTTGATAACCGGAGTAGTAAACGTAGATTATGCCGAAAAAAACGGCTCGCGCTGCTTGGTAGGCGATGCAGATTATACTCTTAGACTAGACAATTCAACATACAAACATAGAAGCAGGTAAACTAGTTTAAGAAGAGGGGGGAAGACAGGGGAATGTTCTGGAACTTAAAGTTTTTATTAGTTATTTTTTGGGTGGCTTCAATATTAATAGCAACATGCACAACTAATGCCCGTGCTTTTTTATTTGATCAGAGTATAAATTATGACTTTGAACCTCGTCCTGCTGTTTCAGAACTCCTCATAGTAAACGACATAGACTTTTATGATGATTTCTATTTGCTTCAAAAAGTTGGACATTTTGCTTCCTTTGGAATCTTGTATCTTTTAGTTCTGAATTGGTTAAGGAAATCGCAATTGGCTTTTATGATATGTGCGATTTTTGGGGGGATCACTGAAGTTTTACAACTGTACTTTAATCGAAATGGAAGGTTGTTTGATGCTTTTATAGATTTAGCGGGCATTTTATTTGCATTTGCTATATATCACTTCATAAGAAGCTTAAAAAGAACTGCACCTTCAGCTGAAAACAATTAATTTTATAACGATTTTGAAGCGGCTTGTCATTCAAGTCTTATTAAAAGCATGCTATCCATTCCTGCAACAGAAGCTATATAGGCAATACGCCGTCGAATCATATTTTGCCTCTTTCAAGATTGATGTCAATGCTTGACAGGCAATTGTCTATCTGGATTAAAAGGGGGTTGACTACATGGACCATTAAAGCAAAACATGCAAGCAATGAAATCAAAAGAAAATGACCCCGGTACTATACCGGAGTCATTTAAGTGCAAGAGAGCTGCTTATGAACTAACCCTTAAATGTGGCTGGTTCATTCTGTAACAATAGTGGTTTTTCTATATGTGAATACTTTAATTTTCCCTCAAGATTTTCCGTGAATCTCACCAAGAACTAATCATACATGCTCTTCTTTTTTTAGGTTTCCATAAAAGGCTTCGCCGCTAGAAGCCCCTTCCACTAACACTCCCTCTCTTTTTACTACCTTTAGAATGGTGATTAATATAATTTTCAAGTCAATAAAAAAGTTATGGTTATCCACATACCAAACATCTAACTTAAAGCGGTTTTCCCAAGACAATTCATTTCGCCCATTTACTTGTGCCCAACCTGTAATTCCCGGTTTGACATCGTGCCTTCTCATTTGTTCCGGAGAATAATGTTCCAAATATACCACTTCTAGCGGTCTTGGCCCCACTAAACTCATATCCCCTTTTAACACGTTGATTAATTCAGGGAGTTCGTCTAAGCTGGTGCTTCTTAAAAATCTTCCTAATTTAGTTAACCGGATATGATCAGGCAGAAGTTCGCCATGTTCATCTTTTTCATCTGTCATTGTTCTGAACTTATACATTAGGAATAGATTGCCTTTAAATCCTGGGCGTTGATGCTTAAAAATAACAGGGCTGCCCATATTAAAATATATTATTATTGAAAGCAAGAGGAGTAATGGAGACAAAAGAATTAAAGCTATCAAAGAACTGCCTATGTCAAAAGATTTTTTGATAAAGAATTTCATTAAATACCTCCATGAGCACATATTTTATCGGTTTCAACTTCATTAAAGTTCATCAGTTCTTCATCTTTTTCACAGTGGGTATAATAAGCTTTTATAACTTCTACAATTCGTTCCATATCCTTTTCCGAGTATCGTTGATCGCAAGGGATTGTAAGGATTTTACTGAATATAATCAGTGGATTCTCCATTTTCAATCCTCTGATGACATTTGGTACAGGCCAGTGAATAGGCGGATATATTTTGTTTTTGATTAGTTCTTTTTTTAAACGGTCTCTATTTTGAACAAAAATAACAAATCCTATAGGCGTATCCGCTGGAGTTAATTTTCCGCTAACAATATTGCTAGGGCCGAAAACGGCAGAAAGCGATTGATAAAGAAAGTTATAATTATCACGCCTTTTTTTCCTCATCTCAGCAGCATCATAAGTTTCAATAATTATTTTAGACAGGGCATCTATACTCTCTAATTGAATAATTTGATCACTCACTATTTCTTCCGTTTCTTTAAACAAATTCAAATAGATTTCTTTGAGTGATTCATTACTGGGGTCTTGAAGATATTTTTCTTTAAGGATAAAACCATACAAACGCTTTTCTATTAGCGGGTAAGAATTAAATGGAACCATAAGTTTTTCAAGTTCAGCTCTTTCATTTTCATCTTCCACTCTGAGGACAGCTCCGGACGGAACTCCCATCCATTTCCTTAAGCTCGCCAGTTCATAATGGCCCAATCCAGTTTCTTCATTAAAAATAGTATGTGTCCTATCTTCGATTATGACTTTTTCATTTTTTATGCTTCGTAAAAATTCTATTGTAGATGCTGGTTCTCTGACATTAAAAAAGTCCACTAAATAGATAGCCTGGCTTCGTCTTAGTTTCTTTTTTAAATCGTCCAAGTCGATCCTTAAATCTTTAGTCACTTCATAAAACTCCACCTTCAAGTTCAACTCTGAAAAAGGTTCATAAATACTGCCGCATAAATAATTTGGCAAGAGGAAAGAGTCTATTTTTTTTTCTTTAAGCAGGAAAGTCAAAGTTGTTTTTATTGCGGCTTGACCTGAAGAAAAAAAGAGGCTATTTAAATCGAGTGTCTTTTTCCTTTCCACATCAGCAAGCCTCATTTCAAATTCTCCACCAATTTCCATTTGTCTCCTCCACTCCTTGATGTAAAAATTTCGAGATGCCAAAGCAAGATGTCCACAAAACTCAATTTATAGGTAAAATAAATTCTTCATTTCAACAAATACAACATTAAAGAATACAGGTTAAAAGGAGGTTAAATTCAGATTTTTTTAAAATTAAAGGGAACTTTCTTTTTGAAGTGAACTAGGCCTTAATACAGTCGATTGTTTAAAAAGGGATCCAGCGAGAATCTTTTCTCTTTTAAGCCCTGTATGCTGGTCTTATTTAAGATGTGTGAGAGAAAGCCTTATAGGTAAATTATTTAAAAACGATGGTGGATGGTTACATAGGCCAATACAACAGAACGCGCAAGCAATTGATTTAAAAGAAATGGCCCCGGTACAATACCAGGGCCATCATATGAAGATGTCTTATTTTCGAACTATTTAAACTATTTAACCTACCCTTAACCTAATGACTTTAGCATAGATTTCAGGCAGGAAGCTTAAGGGGCAGAAGGGGAACCCATGAAAAGAGTCAAGGGTTCAACCACCTAAAAAATAACATGGATAATCAAAAAGTATCTCTATATCGTTTTACAGTTAGTGGGGTAAGAAATTTACTCTTTGGCTGTTAATCTTTAGAAGTTGTTATCAAGGGAGAGATTTTTCATGATTTTGTTATTGGCTTTCTTTTTTTCACAATTACCGATATCAGACCTGATTAAGGGTTTTGTATCGGTCAATGAAGTTTATGCGATATTTCTTCTTTTAATAAGTATTTTGGCTATTGCACTCTATTTGTATCGTTCGCTTTATAAAGAATGGCTTGTACTGATTTTTACTGGAGTTAGAGTACAAACTCTTCTTCTTTTTAATGGGCTTTACGTTCTGATGTTTCCGGTATTTTCAAACGGCACAGACACCGGATATTTCAATGAATTCTTATCAGCTATTTCGAGTGGGTCGATTCTAATGCTCCTCATAGCATTCGCTCTCGTGAATAGCAAGCAGTTGCTTAATCTAGATACTCAGCGTTGGAGGCCGGAAGAAAGGGAGAAATTCACATGATGATCGACAAGTTAAAAATAGCAGTAGTAGGTTTGGGGGACGCCGGATTGCCAGTCGCTATTGAATTCGGTAAGAAGTATTCGGTGATCGGTTTTGATTCGGAAACGGATCGGATTGAAGCATTGAATGAAGGGTTTGACTACATATCAGAAATGATGATAGAGGATTTAAAAAAAGTGGAGATTGATTTTAGCGATGATCCCATAAAACTTAATGATGCCGGTTTTATCATCATTGCTGTTCCAACAATTGTGAATTCAAGCAACTATCCAGATTTCGCTCAAGTATTGGAAGCCAGTAAAACTGTAGGTAAACATATGAGAAAAGGGGTGGTTGTTGTTTACGAGTCAACTTTTTATCCAGGGTTGACAGAAGAAAAATGCATCCCGGTCCTTGAAAAATATTCAGGATTGGAAGCTGGGGAAGAGTTTTTTGTCGGGTATTCACAAGAGCAAATTAAACCCTATGAAAACAAAGAAGTTTTCTCGAAAGCCAAGAGAGTAGTGGCTGGCCAAAGTAAAGAAGTGAGCGATTTTATTGCTGAAGTATATGGGAAGGTAGCCGAAGCTGGTGTGTATAAGGCGAAATCGATTCGGATTGCAGAAACTGCAAAAATTTTCGAATCTGTACAGCGCGATGTCAACTTCGCACTAATGAACGAATTGGCTCTGATTTGCCACAAACTGGAAATCGATACACAGGATGTTCTTGAAACTGTTTCGATAAAGAAGAAATTCCAGAAATTCGCACCTAGTTTAATTGGCGGCTCTTCAATAAGCAACGATCCTTACTTTTTGGCCTATAAAGGAATTGCAGCTGACCATTATCCTGTTCTTACCATGGATGCCAGGCGCATCAACGAACAAATGGGCACTGCACTTGCACAAATAATTGTAAAAAAAATCGTTGAGCAAAGTTATTCTAATGAAAAATCAAGAGTCACCGTACTCGGTTTCACGGACAAAGAAGATGAACCAAACGCCTATAATATTCAGGTTGTCGATATGATTCGGGAGCTACAGGAGTTTGGTCTTGATGTACAGGTTGCAGATCCATTGGCACATCCTGAAAAAGCAGAAAGTTTATTTGGCTTCGAACTTACTCCTCACAGTGATTTGCTTCCTGCTTCAGCTGTAATCCTGGCAGTGCCCCATATGAATTATAAAAAAGCAGGATGGCAAAAGATTGAACAACTGCTAATAAATAAAGAAGGAATAGTTTTTGATATTCATTGCGTACTCGATAAAAAAGAAAAGCCGGCAAACATTGAATTATGGCGACTATAAAATGGGGTTCAGTTCTTGCATCCACTAAATCACTGGTATAAAAAATCTATTTATTCCGCGGCCATGCTTTTCAAAGCATGGCCGTTTTTTATATTCAAAATGGCCTCATGGAATAGAAAAAGAATGATATAGTAATTATCATGTTGCAAGTATTCTAAAAAGGATGGGGAGCTAATTGGGCGATATAAATCATTTAGAAGAAACATTCAATCAAACAAACTATCAGTTGTCTGGGCACGGTAAACGGAATGCGACCGTATTGAAAGAGGCATTTGAAAATGTTGACAAAGAACTTGAGAGCGATCGATATGGGTCTGGAAAAGTCATTGAAGAGTTTCAGGAGAAAATGGCTGCTTTAACCGGAAAAGAGGCAGCTGTTTTTTTTCCAAGCGGAACGATGGCGCAGCAGATTGCTTTGCGAATCTGGTGTGATGAAAAAGCGTTGAAAAAAGTTGCGTATCATCCCTTATCCCACTTGGAAATCCATGAAGAAGACGGTTTAAAAGAATTGCACAATATCCATTCGATTTTGTTGGCGGACAAAGAACGGGTCATTAACTTAGAGGACATAACAGGGCTGGAAGAGGAAGTGGCTTGCCTATTGTTGGAGCTGCCTCAACGGGAAATTGGCGGCCAACTTCCAAGCTTTGATACATTGGAGCGGATATCTGCCTATTGCCGGGACAAGGGCATCAAGCTGCATTTGGACGGTGCACGGCTTTTAGAAGTGCTTCCGTATTACCGTAAGACTGCTGCTGAAGTTTGTGCTCTTTTTGATAGCGTCTACATTTCGTTATACAAAGGAATTGGCGGCATTGCCGGAGCTATCCTTGCTGGTGAACCGGAATTCATTACCCAAGCAAAAGTCTGGAAACGGCGCCATGGAGGCGACCTAATCAGCCTCTATCCCTACATCGTTTCAGCGGACTATTATTTTGAACAGCGAGCAGACAAAATGAAGCGCTATTATGACGAGGCAAAAGAATTGGCTGAGTTGTTCAATGGCTGCCATGGAATTTCAACCTTGCCTAAGGAACCTGTTTCCAATATGTTCCATGTTCATTTTCAGCAATCGAAAGAAGTTGTAAGTGAACTGCTTGCAGCTGTTCACCAGCAAACTAACATCGGTTTTGCAAGTTATTTGAAAGATTTAGAAGGAACAGCTTGCTCCTATGAAATCAGTATAGGCGACTTGTATGCCGCTGTGCCGAAAGAGCAACTCAAAGCGGCTTTTCAATTGCTTGATAAAGAAATGAAGCAGCAGGTTGGAATTATAAGAGGGGGATAAAACATGCCACAACAAGAGGAAAAGAAGTTTTTCGCAGTTTTTTTGCCGATGCTCGATAAGCAAAAAAGTCAGCATTTCAGGGCGGACCATTTATCATTCTTAGAAATGATGAGAAGCAGAGGGCACGTTTACGGCAATGGACGATTTGTTGATGGATCCGGCGGTCTGGTCATATATCAGGCTAGCTCATTTAGTGAGTGCGAAGCCTTTGTGAATCAAGACCCTTATGTCAAAAACGGAGCCAGGGGCTATGAAATTCATGAATGGGAGGCCGTATGGGCTTAAAATAAAAACCAGCCGCAATTGAATGCTGCGGCTGATTTTTCGATTAGAAATCGGCTGCTTCTTTTAATAGTTTATTGCGCAGGTTATCTTTTCGCTTTTCGTATTCTTTTGCATAGGCGTCAGCAGTGGAATCAGGTAAATTATTTGCTTTTAACTCTTGTTTCATCTGATTTATCAAGGCGTAAAAGAACTGGTCAGTCTGTTCTTCCAGTTTAGAGGCTGCTGCTGTGTATTTATTATAGAAATAAGGATAACTTATGGATTGGCCGGCTGCTTGTTTCTCTAGATATTCATTTTTTGCTAAACTAACCAATTTATAAAGGCGGTCCGTTGACTGTTCCTCCAGATCTTCAAATGCCGCTTCATACTGCTTCTTGAGTTGTCTGGCCATTGCTTTGCCATCTGAAGTGTTCCTTTTTTCAGCAGACGCGGCTTTTTCGTTGGCAACCGGAGTTACTTTGGCCTTTTCTTTTGAGATTTTTCCATTGTTTGATATATCAGAATCAAACTTATCTGTACCAAAAATAGGCATCCTTTCATCTGGTTCGCCCGTTGTTTCAGAAAGAGGCTTTTCCCGGCGTATCAAGTTTCCATCTTCGTCCAAAATGATTTTAGAGCCATCCGAAAGTACAATAATGTATTCTTCCTCGGCCACAACGTCAACTTCAGCATCGGCTACATCATATGTTTTAAATTCAAACAAATAAACAAGATAGCCAGCAAAACAAAAAAGAGCGACCCCTAAAAATACCCCTACTTTTTTCATATACTCATCCTCTCTGCATCAAAATGATTACCTATATAAATTAAAATGAAAACGCATTAAATTTGGTTTTGCTGACAGTAAGAAGGCATCAGCAGTGTAAGGGACGGCGGAATTAGTTTTTCAGTGCCAATAGAAAAAGAGAAAAGGTTTGTCTTTGGGAAAAGTACACTCAATAATTACTATGTAAATTTATCTGAATTGATTGAATTTTACCATAATGATAAAAATTAATCTATATAATTAGAGATATCTTAAATTTTTATTATTATTAGATTTCAACCATAAAAAAAGCGATTCCAATTGGAATCGCTTTTTTTATTCGGATGATACTAAATCAGCTACTAATATGTAGCGTTCTGGTGCATAGCCGACGAAATCGAACGGATAGCAGGTGGAAACGGTTAAGGTAGCTTTTGGTTTTGGCACAATCACTGTGCGGTCGTCTTCATCGACAATTCGCACCTGACGGACTTTGTACGTAAATTTGCCGGCAACTGTCTCCACAATGAGCAAGTCGCCTTTGCCGACTTCTCCAAGCCGGCGAAACACTGTATCCCGGTGGCCGGACAAAACAGAGTTGTCTTCCATTCCAGGCAAAACGCTTTCCGCGAAGTGGCCGACGCCTTTTTCCAGCTCTTCTTCGTCAGTACCGTGTATAATCGGCAAGGTTGCATCAAGTTTCGGAATGATCAATTCTCCAATGTTCTCTCCTTGTTCCGGCTGCTCCAAGTAGACGACTTCTTTTTTTTCTGATTCTGTCGGCTCCGTTTCAGCTGCTTGCTCTTTTTCGTCAGCCATCACCAGTTCAGTCGCTGCCTTTGCATCCGATTGGGTGGTTTTAAAAAGCAAATAACCTTTCAAGAAAGTTGCCGCATTCGTAGTGCTGAACCAAGCGCCAAATCCAATAAATGCAATTGACATGGAAAGAATAAGCAAGCGTTTAACGCGTTTGCTTCTTCCTTTTATTTCGTCTCTTTTCATCCTTACATCCCTGCAACTTTGAAACGGCGGAACAATACAATTCCGATCAAGACAAGTGCCAATCCTGCCAAAGTGTTTGCTGCATAGCCGCCAGCAGTTTTCGGCAGTTTTCCGCCTTTAACGGTAGAAGAAACCACGGGTTTTTTAGCGTCTTCGTGAATTTTTGGCTTTGCAGGTGTTTTTGCAGGCGCCTCTGAAACAACTTCTTCAATTTCTTTCAAGTCTTCGCCTGTATCAACAATAACATCCGAGTCAAACAAATCAGCAGTCAACAAAATATCGGCAAGGAATGTTCCTTGTTGATTGTAGATTTCAATCAATAAGTCAAAGCCGTTAGTTGTATCCAATGTCAGTAGAGTATCTAAAGAAATTGCTTGTTTTTCTCCCTCAGTAATCAAATAATATTGAGTAGTAACCTTAAACAGCGACTGCAATTCATTAAAAATAGATAAGATTTCAGCAATCTGTTCAGCTGTCAATTCATCTGCAGTTTCAAACTCACCAATAGCCATCATGCGCTGGGCTAATTCGGTGAGCTTGGATTTAAAGGCAGAATTTTCATAATCCAGTGTTCCTAGATGACCGCCTAAGTTATCCAACTCTTCCTCAGTCAAACCAAATGCAGAAAAAAGGCCATCAAGCATAATATCGCCATCTTCACTAAGCCACAAATAAAGAGAAATTGCTCCTTCCAATTCTTCAATGGACTGATAATTTTTATAAGAATCCCCAAAGCCGTTCAAAAACGCTTCCAGTTCTTCCACAGAACCGAACTCATAATAGTCGACAAGTTCTTGCAGGTTCTCTGGGATAATTTCAGTGAAGCTTGGATCTTTGTCAATGAAGGCCTCAATTTCCTCGATAAAGAGAAGATAATCACTGTCAAGCACATCTTGCCCTTTTTCAATGTAGCCATATTCTTCAAGGAGTTTATTTAATTCTTCACGCGCTATATCAAAATCTTTTAAAAGAGTTTGAACGGTTTCTTCTGTGATAGGAGTACCAAGTTCATCCATATATTCAACTTCTTCTAATGGCCAATCTTTGCTTTCCAAGTATTCAAGATAAGCTTGCTTTTCCCAGCCTATTTCGCTCAGGAACCTGTTGAATCTCTTATCATCTTCTTCGATTGCAAATACTGAAATCGGCATGACTCCCATTATCAGTACTGCAGCCATCAACATCGTCAAAAAATGTTTCATCCCATTTCCTCCCATATCTCATCTAAATAACAATCTTCAACAGTATAATAGAAAGGTAGGGAAAATTACATAGGTATATGGAACTTTGAATTAGAAAAATGTGTGTGTTTTATTTTCTTAGTTTCTAAAATAAAAAACACCTTTACTGACCATCTTTCTTCGTTATTTCTAAAGTTTAACGGTAAAACTAATATGAATTTTGCAGTAAAAGAATGTATACTACTGGAAAAAAGAATATATTAGTAGAGAGTATATATTTTTCAAAAAAGGGTTTTTTGGCGTTCATATAAAAAGGGTATAAGGTTGCGTAAGAAAAAAGAGGTTCTTTTCAAGTTGACATAGGTAAAAGTATATAAGTAATTTTCTTTTACTATGGATATGAATTTGAGTGCCATTAAAGTATACTGTGATAAGACAAATGGATTTTAATAATATTTTTGGAAATAATCCTATTAATCACCTATCGAATTACTGAATATTAAGGATGGCCAAAGTTAAAGTAGAGCAATTTAGACTGTTTTACAAGGAGAATGAAAATGAAAAAAACATTAATAGCCCTCTCCAGCTTGCTGGTAGTTATGCCAGCTTTCTCTGGAGTCCATACATATGCAGAAGGGCAAAGCCCTGCTGCAATTCCCGAAACAGATCAAGTAATCATACATTATGAAGAAAATGTTGTCAGTAAGTTGGCGGAATCTGAAACAGTGGCAACGCCTGGCGAAGATGCCGATCACCTGGCCACCCTGGAAGTTCCTGATAACAAGTCAATCGATATCTTTATTGAAGATTTAGAAAAACGAAAAGACGTGGAAAGCGTTGAACCGGATTATTTGGTCAAATTGGATTACGCGGCAAACGATCCGGATCTTATCGATTTTCAATATCACCATAAAACCATTGAGTCCAGTCTAGCCTGGGATGTAACGCTTGGATCGTCTGATGTAGTTGTGGCCGTAATTGACGATGGCATCGATTTGAACCATGTCGATCTAAAAAGCCAAATAGTGTCACATTATAATATGGTAGAAGGCAAGTCATTCACCAAAGGAGAACACGGGACGCATGTAGCAGGTATTATTGCCGGCGTAATGAATAATAAAACCGGAGGAGCAGGAATTGCACCGAAAACAAAAATCATGGCTATTGATGTTTTTGACGGAGACTATGCACTCATCTCTGATATTGTTGAAGGAATATATAAAGCGGTGGATTCTGGCGCTGACATTATTAACATGAGCCTAGGCAGCTATTTTCCAAGCACCGCGTTAGAGAAGGCTGTTCAATATGCATCCAGTAAAGGAGTGGTTGTAGTAGCGGCAGCAGGAAATGACGCAATAAGTGAAGCACATTACCCTTCTTCTTATAATAGTGTTATATCAGTAGCCTCCACTACTTCTGGCGATGGCCGATCCAGCTTTTCCAATTATGGATCGACTATTGACATTGCAGCACCTGGGACTGAAATTTTTTCTACTCTTCCAAACGATGGGTATGGCTGGATGAGTGGTACATCGATGGCTTCTCCGGTAGTAGCGGGGGTTGCAGCTCTTTTAAAAGCGAAAGAACCGTCCTTGAAAAATACACAGATTGCTGATCGCTTGTATTTGACCGCCAAAGACTTGGGCACAAAAGGAAAAGACACAAAATTTGGCAATGGCCGAGTAAACGCAAAAAATGCCCTAATGAATATTGATAAAACTGTCCCGGTTGTTCCATCAGTCGGTGTAGTCACGGATTCCACTACTTCCATTACAGGGAAGACTGAATTGAACGCGAAAGTGATCGCTTATGCAGGAAAAACAAAGCTTGGCGAAGCAGTAGCTAAAAATGGCAAGTATACAATGAAGATTGCCAAGCAAAAAGCGGGAACTGGAATCTCGCTCTATGCGATAGATGCTGCAAAAAATAAAAGCGCCAATAAAACGGTAACAGTGATCGATAAAACTGCACCAGGAATACCTACAGTCAATCCGGTTTCGAACAAAAGCACGACTGTAACTGGCAAAGCGGAATCGAACGCTAAAGTATACGCGTACGCAGGAAAAACAAAGCTTGGAGAAGCTGCAGCAAAAAGTGGAGCTTTCTCACTTAAAATTGCCAAGCAAAAGGCAGGGACTATCATCTCGGTATATGCAGTAGATGCAGCAAAAAACAGAAGCGGGACGAAAAATATTAAAGCGGCTGATAAAATTGCGCCGAGCGCCCCGAGTGTGAATTCGATAACAAGCAAAACAACTGCGGCTTCAGGAAAAGCGGAAAAAGGAGCTGTGATTACTGTATATAACGGCTCCAAGAAGCTTGGCCAAAGCACAGCAAGCAGTACTGGTACGTTTAAAGTGAAAATCAGCGCCCAGAAAAAAGGTGCATCTGTTAAATTTTACGCTACTGATAAAGCAGGCAATAGGAGCGGCAGTAAGACGATTGTTGTAAAATAATTTTTAACGGTTAGAAAAGCTATATGGATTTGAGGCAATTCTCGGTAGAGAATTGCCTTTTTTGTCAAGCTGTGTTCTATTTCATAGTCTGGAAAACTTTTTGAATTGACCTGCAGGTATTCATTTGAATTGTGCTTAGAAAGAGTACTTTAAGGGATTTCAGCGCTTTATATTCACTGAATATTAGAGAAATTTTTGAGTAATGCTAAACTTTATAGCACTTAGGACTAATAAAGTGTATATTAATGATATGTAAGAAAATTAAGTAAATAGTTGCTTAAACGTATTTAGCAGTATGGAAAATGCTAAATACAAGTCTAAAAACTAAAAGGTGGGTGGAAAAAATGCAAGTTAGAAAAGCTATTATTCCGGCTGCTGGACTGGGTACTCGTTTTTTGCCTGCCACAAAAGCAATGCCGAAAGAAATGCTGCCAATTGTAGACAAACCGACGATTCAGTACATAGTAGAAGAAGCGATTGCGTCGGGAATCGAAGACATCATTATCGTAACCGGTAAAGGGAAGCGCGCTATTGAGGATCATTTTGACCACGCGTACGAATTGGAAGAAACATTGCTGAAAAAAGGGAAATTGGATATGCTGGATTCCGTTGTGGAAACATCAAAAGTGGAAATTCATTATATCCGCCAAAAGCAGCCGCTTGGCCTTGGCCATGCTATCTGGTCGGCGCGCAACTTCATCGGAAACGAACCGTTTGCAGTGCTGCTCGGCGATGATATTGTCGAAAACGATGAACCATGTTTGGCGCAATTAATGAAACAATATGATAAAACCGGCAATAGCGTAATTGGGGTTAAGGAAGTGCCGGATAGCGAAACAAAACGATATGGCATTATCGATCCATTATCTACCGATGGAAAATTGATGGAAGTAAAGCGTTTTGTTGAAAAACCGGCAGAAGGCACCGCACCGTCCAATTATGCCATTATGGGCCGCTATGTGTTGACTCCGGAAATATTCGAGTTTTTGGGCGAGCATCAATTTGGAGCCGGAGGAGAAATCCAATTGACGGATGCGATTGAAAAGTTGAACGGCATTCAGCCGGTGTATGCTTATGAATTTGATGGACGCCGGTTCGATGTCGGAGAAAAGTTCGGCTTTATCGAAACGACCATCGAGTTCGCATTGCAGCGTCCGGATCTTCGAGCGCCTTTGCTGGAGTTGTTTGAACGCAAGTTGAAGGAATTGAATATGGAGAGCAAGTAAGCAGAAAACGCCAATCAGCAATAAGCTGATTGGCGTTTTGTTTTCAAGGAAAAGCAGGGTTTCTGCCGGCAGAGTCGAATGGTAATTGAAATGGGATTAGAAGGGATGATTTTAATAGAATGGCAAGGTGATGGTATGCTGGAACAATTTGATCTTATCTTCTATAGAGGTGAAACGCCAATTGCCCGGATTATCCAAAGGCTGACCAACAGCCAGTACAGCCATGTGGCTATGGTTATCGATCCGCTCCATTTAATCCAGCTCGACTGGAAAACACCAGTTTCGATTCAACATTTGGCGTACCCGATTGGCCAATATGATATTTACCGCTTGAAAGTCGCTTTAACAGAAACAGAAAAAGCGAAAGTCATATTCTTTATAAGAGAGTGGATTTCTACAGGCTATGACTGGAAGCTGATTTTTAGCCGCTTTTTTAATATTTTATTTGGAACGCCTATCATTTCATCAGTGCATCGCTATAATTGCGATGAATTGATAGTTGACGCATTCAGGTATGTGGGGGTTAACCTAATTGACTCCGATATCAAACTGACACCAGATACTTTATCTAAAAGCAGATTGCTTTATAAAGTAGATGAAAACAGCATTAGCTTCTTTACAAGCAAAATCACCTAACAAAACCGGACAAGGGGATAGACCCCTTGTCCGGTTTCCAGGCTGTCGAGAAACTCTTGTTGCTCTTTTCACTTTGCGCTCCAGGCGGACGCTTTCTTATCAGTAGTCAAGCCTTTTTCTTTTACAGAAGAGGGGAATGAGGGAAGCGTAGGCAGCGGGCTTTCCGTTCCGGCGCTCGCTTTCCGCGGGCACGGCCTTAG
>NZ_VOHC01000022.1 GCF_007859275.1 Planomicrobium sp. CPCC 101079
AAGAAAAAACACCTAGACTGCCATTGTCCGGTATTCAACCGGAGAGTGGCAGTTTAATTTTTGGAACGGTCGGATGTAGTTGTAATAATACATGTAATCTTCAACTTTTTGTTGTACAATGGCAGTGGTTAGGCATACCCTTTCCAGGGTATAGAATTCTTCCGACTTTAGCGAGGAGTGGAAGGATTCGATGACGGCATTATCAAAGCAGTTTCCTTTGCGGGACATGCTGGTGATAATGCCTTTTTCTTTTGTCTTCACCTGGAACGCACGGGATGTATACTGGGCGCCCTGGTCACTGTGCAGGATGGTTCCGGCCGTCGTTCGCTTCTGGCAAGCCAGTTCGAGTGTGTCCAACACCAGCTGGGCATCCTGGGTATCGCTAACTTTGTAGGCAATCACTTCGTTGTTGTACAAGTCCAGGATCGTCGACAAGTAAAGCATGCGTTCCCCGAAGGGGAGATACGTAATATCCGTCACCCACTTTTGATTCGGGGCGACCGCGTTGAAATTTTGTTCCAACAGATTCGGCACCACCAAATGGCTTGCCCCTGCCATCTTCTTGACCCGTTTGGGCTTGATTCGGCATTGGCTGTTGTATTTCTGCATGATTCGCTGCACGGTCTTCCGGTCTACGTTCATGCCGTCATTTTTCAACAGGCCTTTCACCGTGCGGTGACCCACCCGGAACTTCAGCTGTTTACAGATGGCGAGAACCTGTTTTTCCAACGCGGTCTTACCGAAGTCTTTCTTGCGCCACCGGTAATAAGTGGCACGCGAGACGTGCAGGCATTCACAGATCAGTGAGACGGAATAGGTGTCCTTGAAACAGTCGACCAGTTCTAGGAAGAGGGCGGGCTCCACCTTCTTTCCAATTCCCGGTACTTTCCCATTAGCTCTTCCTTCACTTCGTAGTACCGGACCTTTTTCTTCAATTCGTCTAGTTCGCTTAGCTCTGCATTGTAGCTGTATTGTTTCCCGACAGACTGCACCAGCCGGTGCGTTTCCCCGTTCCGGTACCACTTCATCCACGTCTTGATCTGCGATTTGTTTTTAATCTGATGAATCTCCATAATTTCGGCATTGGTATAGTTGCCGCTAAGTTTCAGTTGAATGACCGCTTGCTTAATTTCTTCTGGATAGAATCGCTTGGTTGATCCCTTTTTTGAACCCATACAGAAAAACACCTCCAATTTGTCGTGGATAACTACATACGACGATGGCGGTGTTTTT
>NZ_VOHC01000023.1 GCF_007859275.1 Planomicrobium sp. CPCC 101079
GTGGAGCCTAGCGGGATCGAACCGCTGACCTCCTGCGTGCAAGGCAGGCGCTCTCCCAGCTGAGCTAAGGCCCCGTTGTAATGGTCGGGAAGACAGGATTCGAACCTGCGACCCCTTGGTCCCAAACCAAGTGCTCTACCAAGCTGAGCTACTTCCCGAACTGAAATGCTGAGTATGAAAAATATGGCGCGCCCGAGAGGACTCGAACCTCTAACCGCTTGATTCGTAGTCAAGTACTCTATCCAATTGAGCTACGGGCGCTTATTTAAGAAATCATGTTTTTTCTGCAAACAAAATGGTGCCGAGGACCGGAATCGAACCGGTACGGTAGTCACCTACCGCAGGATTTTAAGTCCTGTGCGTCTGCCAGTTCCGCCACCCCGGCATAGGGTCGGCTTGCATTGCGTTTGAAAAAAATGGAGCGGAAGACGGGGGTCGAACCCGCGACCTCCACCTTGGCAAGGTGGCGTTCTACCACTGAACTACTTCCGCAAAAATGGTGCGGGTGAAGGGAGTCGAACCCCCACGCCCGAAGGCGCTAGATCCTAAGTCTAGTGCGTCTGCCAGTTCCGCCACACCCGCGTGGCAAGTATTGAATTAAAATGGTGAGCCATGAAGGATTCGAACCTTCGACCCTCTGATTAAAAGTCAGATGCTCTACCAACTGAGCTAATGGCTCGTGCAAATGGTGCCGGAGAAAGGACTTGAACCCTCAACCTACTGATTACAAGTCAGTTGCTCTACCAGTTGAGCTACTCCGGCTAAGAAAAAATGGTGGAGGATGACGGGATCGAACCGCCGACCCTCTGCTTGTAAGGCAGATGCTCTCCCAGCTGAGCTAATCCTCCGTTATGTATGCCCAGCGACGTCCTACTCTCACAGGGGGAGACCCCCAACTACCATCGGCGCAAAAGAGCTTAACTTCCGTGTTCGGGATGGGAACGGGTGTGGCCTCTTTGCCATCATCACTGGACTCTTT